>DHHM01000010.1 GCA_002403305.1 Bacteroidales bacterium UBA4772 | reverse complement strand
AAGGTTATCCGAAAATATGCACGTCGCTGGCTTTTTGAAAAATCAATTTCCGAACAGATTGTTTTTTTTCACCTTAACCTGGTCTCTTCTTCCATGGTCATCAAGGTCGATTTTGATCTGACAATGTCAATACTGGCCAACAATCTGTATCGATTACTTGCTTTGCAACTGGAGCGATACGAACATCTTTCTGTTGAGAGCCTCTATGACAAGTTTGTTCTCAATGGTGCTAATGTCATTATCCGGGAAAATACAATCACCGTACAGCTTAAAAAGAAAAGAAATCTTCCTCTTATACTTGAAGTAATGCAAAAATATTCTCGCTATAAATATCCCTGGCTTAATAATATGAATGTTATCTTTGAAGGAGCAGCTTATTCGTAATTTACGGTAAGTTGTTTACCGTGAAAATCTGTGATGATAATAAAATGAGCAATTTAATTAAAGAATATAGAATCATCCTTTTAACACAACTATTCTGTTTTATCGGAATAATAGGATGGAGTCAGAACCTTAATCTAAAAGTTGCGGGAGATATTGAAAATGGTTTTAAGGTAGATATTTATAGTGAAGACCAATTATTGATTAATAACACTGAAGAATTTTCACTTATAATGGCCAACCTGGATTTAAGTGAGACAGCTAAAATAGAAGCATGGAAAGGATCCAAATGGACTAGTGATGGAAACAAAGTCATTCTGACCAGAAATACTTATTTGTCGGAATTTGATTTAAATTTATCGGTAAGTGTTACGTACCAGGTAATCAACCAAAATGTTATTAAAAAGAGTGTTGATTTATTTCAAACCGGTATGCCTTCTTTATTTTATACCATAGAAGAAACTGCTAAACCAGCAGAAATACCCTTAAAATTTATCACCTTTGAACACGATGATTTTCCTGGTGGATTTGTACATGAAATGTACCCATCAGCTGGTTTTGTAACTCCAGATAATCAGTTAGTTGGATTTTTAATGGATGCCGGTTATAAAAACCACTATACTCGTACTACACGTCGTCGTTTTAACGGACATGGCGGTGGTTTTGTGGGTATGAGAATACTGCCTGATCCGGCTTTGATCTCCATTGCACCACTAGCCGAAAGAGAAAGGAGCCGGAATTACATCAAACAAACATTTGGCGAAATGTACAATTTGGATGCCGGCAACGAATTGATATTAAAAATTGATGAAAAGTTTCAAAAAGTTGGTGATGTTTTAATTGAAACCCAACCGGGACTAATTACACTTAACTGTAACCCTTCTGATCGTTCAGGTATTGAAATTATTACTCCATTGAAAGACCAAAAGGTATATACCATTTCCTTCCTTTCCAAAGGAACCACGCCATTAGCACTAAAACTTTTTAGAATTAATAACGGAGAAAAAACTGTTGAATTAGAACACGGAATCAAATACATTGATCATTTCCCAATAAAAGAAAACGAGTGGACACTTTTTAAAGGAAGTGTCTTGGTTCCCTATATAGAAAATGATAGTGTTTCTATGTTTATTGGTACACAATCCGGGGAAAAATGTAAGCTTCAAATTAAAGATTTGTGTATAGTAGAACATCAACCCCAAAAGCAACCTTATAATACAATTCATATGGGAGAAATGGAAACAAAAACAACATATATTTTTGTTGAGCCATGGAAAACCCATCACGATTTTATAATTTCCTCACAGTTGCGTCTTGCCGAAGGGAAAGAATTTGAAGGTTCTTTGATAGAAAAAATGTTGTATGCAAACTTTAATATGTTAACATGGATTACTTCTGTAAATGATTTTACCCCTTTTATTGTTCCTAATATGAATTATGCACCTGACATGTATAACCGAGATGCATTTTTTTCTATAATTTCAAGCTATCATAAAGAGTTAAACCTTGAAATTTGGGGAAAATGGGGTAAAACTCAATCTTCTGAGGGGGCTATAGGTACTATTATAACACCTTATATGGGATCTGTGGAAGTCAAGGGCAATGAGGCGACTATTCAATGGCTAATTTGGGCAATGATGAATAAAAGACGTTGGGGGGTTACACTACCTGCAGAGAAGATAAACAAAGCAATAGAATACGTTTTAAATGAATTTGATGAAGATAAAGATGGGATATGCAAGTCACATTTTCCCCTGAGCCAGATAGATATTATCGACTATCAACCTAAAACTGACCGACTGGCAGTAAATCAAGGGATGTTTGCTATAGCATTACGGACTATTAAAGAATTGGGGTTTGATATATCAGAAGCATATATTGAAAAAGCTGAAAAAGAGTATCGTAATTTTTTCGATGTGGAAAGAAAACATCTTTTATTTGACACGGATTTCCCAGATATCATTTCCTTAACTGATTTGGAACCAGAATTTTTCTCTTTATGGTTGTTTAATAGAACTATGTTAACCGACACTATGGTAATCAATCATTTGGAGCAAATACCCATTCTCAATAAAGTATCAGATTCACCCCATCCAAAGTATGGTACAACCGCACCAATATGTGTAAGATTAACAGACAGCGAAAAGGGATATGCCTATTTAAGTTCGGATTATCAGCCTTTCGGGGAATTTGGAGAATCAAACTATAAAGATGGTGCAAGAGATGGCGTTTATTACAATGGTGGTAGCTGGATGCGTGCTGAATATTGTGCTTACGTAGTTGGTATAAGGCATGGATGGGACAAGGCAAAAGCACTAATGGAAAACAGAGTATGGGCAGAAATCAATCTTAATCCAAAATGGCCTTATAGCAAAGAATTTATTCCTACAAAATGGACAACAACCGATTCCTGGTGGCAATCAACCCGTGGCTTATGTTGGAATGTGTTTATATTAATGGCTGATGAAGTGGCTGGTCTTCGTACACCAGATATGGACCCTGACTATAAAAAATAGGAGACATTTTTTTTCTTATGCTGAAATAGATTGTCACTGACTCACAGACTTGGCGACACACAGACTTTGAAATTTTAAACCCAGCGACTTCGCCTCCTCTTCTCTTTTGCGGGTTTCACTAATAATTACCTCTTTTTGTCTACTTTTATTGAATCATTGATTGATTGCTGACTCTGCTTCAATATGCCCGGGAAACTCATAGCAACGATATTATTTTTCTTATTTTCCATTTCAATACATGGGCAATATAGAACAATTGTTCATTCTATTTCACGCCGTGATGGCTTGTCAAACGGCGCCGTAAATGCAATTGTTAAGGATGCTGAGGGGTATATGTGGTTTGGAACCTGGAATGGACTTAACCGTTACGACGGATACAATATTGTTACTTTTCTGCCAGGCAGTGATTCAAATTCTATTCACAATCATGTTATCAGGGAATTGCATCCTACAGCATCAGGTCCTATCTGGATGCTTACAAATAAGGGTTTGGGACTGTACGATAACCTCTGCGACCGGTTTACCTCATATTTTACTCAGGAAACAGAGCAGATAAACTTTGAAAATGACATCACAATTAGTCATTCAGACAGTTATGGTACTCTGACTTCGATTTATGGGTTTGGTATTTTCAGATTCGACAGCATAACAAAACAATTCAATAAAATTTTATTTGATAATTCGTCGCAACCTGTATCTCTTCGCATTATTCGGATCCATATAGCTGATAACCAGCCGTATTGCGTTACCGACAGCGGAAAATTGCTGACAATTTCCGGGGATCACCTTCATGAAATCCTGCAACTTCCATTAACCGGAAACTTGTCGTCTTCAATCTCAGGAACAATAAACCAGCAACCATTCATACTGTTTACCCAAAGGGCCGGGCCCGCACTTCTGATCGATCTGGATGCCAAAGAGGTTCAACAGTTAAGCGTTCCTGACGATGTAATTTCTTCCTTCTTCTTTTCAAAAACAAAAGAAAGACTTTGGGCGGGCACTGAAAAGGGCAAAATTTATCGATTTGATATGCTGACCTTAAAATTTGAAGAGTTCAACATACTCTCAGGCTTGACTTCAGTTGACCCTATTACTACACGGATATTTAGCATTTATGAAACAGAAACAGATATATTATGGATAGGAACAGATGGTAACGGCGTATATACACTGAAGCTCACTGAATTTCCCAATAAGTCTCTTTCATCAGATCAATTAGCCTACCCTGTAGTCAGAAGCATACTGGTGACCCGGAAGAAAGATATTCTGATAGGCACCAAAGGAGGAGGTATAGATGTTTTTGATGCCGGTGGAAATCATATCAGGCAAATATCCTTTAAAAATGGGTTGAGCAATAATTCAGTGCTTTCGTTCCATGAGCGCGATGATGGATCTATTTGGGTTGGTACCGATGGTGGAGGCGTTGATATTATTTCGCCGGATTATAAAACCATTCGAAATTTTCCGCGTGATTTTGAAAGCTCCAACCCGTTGAACTTTGCTTCGGTGTACCGCATACTTGAAGGCAGCGATCAGCGAATTTACCTGGGAACCAGTGGTTATGGGGTTATCATGGTTGAGTTTGATAAAAAAGATGTTTCATTGCCAATTAATTTTGAACAACTGATACTCGACAAAAGTATCACTACACCTGGACAACAAAAACAGATAGTTTATGCCCTGGCTGAAGAAAAACCCGGAATGATTTGGATAGGAACCAGGGGATTGGGCGTATACCGTTATAATACTATAACCAGGAGAGTAATTGCGCAGTATACCACAATGACACACCCTAACCTTATCATGAATGATGATATCCTTTCCCTGTTTACCGATCTTAACATGCATACCTGGGTTGGCAGCAGTAATGGTATTTTTAGTTTGTTGCCAATATCTGACGATTCGGTCAGGGTGGCCGGGTTAAGTATTCAGTCCTACCTTTCTAATACCAGTATTCATGCGATACAGCTTGATAAACCGGGCAATTTATGGGTTACCACCAATCAGGGACTTTCATTAATCGACATCGACAGAAGGAACGTCCGGAGTTATAATGTAAACGATGGCCTGATTAATATTGAATACAGTGATGGCGCTTCGTTTTTCGATGAAAAAACAGGCAGGCTTTATGTCGGGGGCACCATGGGAGTGGATATTATACAAACAGATGAGATCAATTTCTCTTCATATTTTCCTCCCATCGCAATTAACCAGCTTTTTATAAGGAACCTGCCGGTAGAACCAGGAAATGAGAGTGTGCTTACCAGCCGCATCAACCACCAGAAAAGCCTGAGACTGAACTACAATCAGAATTCACTCACTTTTTATGTTTCACCCCTTGCCTTCTGGGGGCAGGAACGTTACAAGATTTCTTACAGGCTGATAAACTTTGACGATGAATGGATTATCAATCTACAGAACCAGCCCATTAGTTTCAGAAATCTGGCACCGGGTAAGTACTCTCTGCAGATACGTGTGAGTGATGAGAACGGAAACTGGTCGAAACATAGCAGGGGAATAGAGATCATCATTAATCCCCCATTCTGGAGGACATCATGGGCAATTATGGGCTACATTCTACTGTTCATTGGAATTCAGTTATTCATATTCGCAGCTTACCGCAGGCGGGAAGCCAGGAAAAAGGAAGCCACGCTACAGGAATTCAAAAAGAAAAAAGAAGAGGAATTACAGAGTTATAAAATAGAGTTCTTTACCAATGTAGCCCACGAGTTTCGCACACCGCTTACACTCATCACTTCGCACATCCATGCTTTACTTGAAGATACCCGAAATACTGTTGAAAACCCTCATCTTTTAAAAGTACTCAACAACAGTATCAAGCTTCAGAAACTGGTGCTGGAAATTATGCAGTTCCGAAAGCTGGAAAAGGGGAAAGAACCTTTAAACATCCAACTGACAAAGCCGGTTGAGCTTATACGTGAAGTTGTTTCTGATCTCGAACTGCTTGCGCAGCAAAGAAATATCCGTTGCGAGGTCATTGCTCCCGATCCTGAATTTGATTTCAAAACGGATGTAGATAAGTTTCAGCGTATTGTTACCAATTTGATATCGAATGCAATAAAATACAATAAACCCGGAGGATTTGTTAAAGTCTTCATTAAATCAGATAAATCAGCACTTACTGTTGAAATCGAAGACAACGGGGTTGGAATAATGCCTGAGCACTTTCAAAAGGTTTTTGAACCTTTTGGTATATCTTCAGCCAGAAAAAGGGGAAGTTTCCCGGGATACCGCTCCACAGGTCTGGGTCTTGCTGTTACAAAAGGCATGGTCGAGTTACTGAAGGGGACCATTAGTTTTGAAAGCAGGCTCGATGAAGGGACTAAGTTTATCTGCGTTTTTTCGGATGTGCATCAATTAAATCCCGACCCTGTACTTATTGAGCCTGATTATGAATATGGTGACACGGAAATAATAGATGAGCCATGGAATAATAAACCCTTTGAACCTGATGATCTGTCTGCCAGAAAACCCTTAATTCTGGTCGTTGATGACGACCCTGAAATTCTTGCCTTGATAAGAGAATTCCTGCTTGAAGATTATAACATCATTTTTGCTGCAAATGGGATTGACGCCTATGACAAAATATTGTCTGATCTTCCCGATCTGATTATTTCTGACGTGATGATGCCTGAAATGGATGGCATTGAGCTATGCAGCAAGATTCGCGAAAACTTTGACACTAGTCACCTGCCTTTGATTCTTCTAACTGCAAAAGCTGAGATAGAAGACAGGATAACAGGCCTGAAAGCCGGAGCCGATTCTTACATACCAAAACCATTTCACCCCGATCATCTGAAAGTCCGTATTGAGAAACTTCTGCATTTACGGGGCTCCATCAAGAGTCGCTTCGGACGACAGAATGAGGATCACGCTCTGGTTCTGGAGATTCCAGACCCTTTTTTTCAAAGAATGCTCAGCTACATTGATGAGAATATCGATGATGAGTCTCTTTCATCTGAAAAGCTTTGTGATAAACTTGCCATCAGCAAGTCTTCCCTCTATAATAAAACCAGATCGGTTCTTGGCACAACCCCACACAGTCTGATTAACCAGCGTCGCTTAAGCAAAGCTTCCACCCTGTTAAGGTCTACAACCATGACGGTAAGCGAAATCATCGACCAGACAGGCTTTGCCAGCAGAACACATTTCTATGATCTGTTTAACAGGGCATATGGTCGTTCTCCTTCGGAATTCAGAAACAAACCGGCTGGCAAAACAAAGCTTAACCCTTGAGGACTTTTTAGGATCCGGCAGGTTTTACCCTCATTCGATTTCTTTTACCTGAAATTCTGTCTTTTTGTACTATACCTGACAAGATCAGGAACGGAGCGGATACAGGTTTGATGCAGTCGGTTGTAAATTTGTTGATAACAAAACTGATGCCAATGGATATTGCAACCCGATTCCCCCAAAACCCCCTGCTGCGTCCCTCAGACCTGAAGCCAGGTATTGACGGAATGGAAATAGTTTGTCTGCTCAATCCGGGGGTTTTTTCTTTTAACGGAAAAATATGGCTGCTGTTGCGTGTGGCTGAAAGGCCCAAACAGATTGAAGGCAAAATCAGCTTTCCGGTATATAATAATAAAGGTGAAATTGAAATTCTGAACTTTGACAAAAATGATCCGGATCTTGACACTTCTGATCCCAGGGTAATAAACTATAAGAAGAAAGATTATCTAACCACTCTCTCCTATTTAAGACTTGTTTGCAGCAATGACGGTGTATCTTTTCATGAACCAAAGGGTTATCCGCCCATCTTCGGTAAGGGAGAATTTGAGACATTCGGCATTGAAGATTGCAGAGTGGCAACCATGGCAGATGGATTCCACCTTACTTTTACAGAAGTGTCGGAATTTGGCGTCGGAGTAGGACTCATCCATACCAAAGACTGGATTGATTTTAAGCGTGAAGGGATGATATTCCCTCCACATAATAAGGATTGTGCAATGTTTGAGGAGAAGATAAATGGAAAATATTTTGCTCTTCATCGTCCAAGCAGTCCTGAGCTGGGCGGAAACTATATCTGGTTGGCTGAGTCACACGACCTGATCCACTGGGGCAGGCATAAGTGCATTGCCACATCGCGCCCCGGTACATGGGATTCAGCTCGTGTCGGAGCAGGCGCAGCACCTGTCAGGACTGAAAAGGGGTGGCTCGAGATTTACCATGGTGCCAATAGTGACCACCGCTATTGCCTTGGCGCGCTCCTGCTCGACATAAATGACCCTTCCAAAGTCTTGGCGCGCAGCTCCGAACCGATTATGGAGCCCATACAACCTTATGAACAAACCGGATTTTTCGGAAATGTGGTGTTTACCAACGGCCATTATGTGAAAGGTGATGACATCTTAATGTATTACGGGGCAAGCGATGAAGTGATCTGCGGTGCCCGACTCTCAATCTCCGAAATTCTTTCAACCCTGATTTAACAGACTTAGCCGGATATGATAGCCAAACTAACTGCCGAGTATCGCTTTTTCCTCTCAATGCCGCACGACATGCGTGTGCTGCTTATTACCAATATGCTGTATTCCCTGGTATTGCCTGTGGTGGAAATCTTTATGGCTGCTTTTATAATGCGTTATTTTGCCGATACCAGCTATGTGGCCATTTTCCAGGTGGCTATGTACACCGGTGTCATCATTACCTCGTTGGCCAACGGATTCTTATTGAAAAGTTTTAAGGTTGCCTACCTTTACAGTTTTGGTATTCTGCTGAGCGGTTTGGCAATGGCAGGAATGATGTTTGTGAAAGACATTACATTGTTTGGGTTAATTATTTCAGGTACACTGATTGGCGCAGCATCCGGATTTTTCTGGACCAACCGCTATCTGATGGCGCTAAACACTACCTCGGATGAAAACCGCAATTACTTTTTTGGGCTTGAATCTTTCTTTTTTACCATTTCAAATATTACCATTCCTCTGGCTATTGGTGCTTTGCTTGTCTCGATTGACGGGCTGCATCTTTTTGGGATCGTATTTGATATTTACAAAGGCTATCGCATCGTAACACTTATAGTGTTCGCGATTACCATTCTGGCCTGTTTTTCGCTGACACATGGCAAATTCAAAAACCCGGTTCAGAAAGATTTTCTGTATTTCCGCTTCGACAGACTCTGGAACAAACAGATTTTGCTGGCAGCTCTTAAGGGCCTGGTACAGGGATTCCTGGTTACAGCCCCTGCCATGCTCATTATGAAATATGTGGGTAAAGAGGGCTCACTTGGCCTGATTCAGGGAATCAGCGGCGGATTGACGGCCATTCTCATATACCTGCTGGGCCGCTTTGCCAAACCCAAACACCGCATTTTTATTTTTGGCGCGGGTATTACAATTTTCCTCATAGGAACTATCGTTAACGGCATTGAACTGTCTGTGACCGGGGTAATCGTATTTGTTTTATGCAAAGTGTTTTTCCAACCCATGCACGACCTGGCATATTATCCCATTATGATGAAAGTGATTGATATAGTTTCGAAACGTGAAAACCGGAATGACTACGCCTATATCCTCAATCATGAGTTTGGCCTTTACATCGGCAGGATTGTGGGATTGGGTTTATTTATCTTCCTTGCATTAAATGTTTCGGAAACTTTTGCACTCCGCTACTCCCTTATTATTGTTGCATTGGTACAGATGCTCTCAATTCTGCTGGCAAAAAACATTATGAAACATTCTTATTCTGAAGATAAATGAAAAGGGGTATTTTTATAATAATTGTTTTGACGCTGCTGGCAGCATTATACTCTTGTAGTCAGCAACTTGGCGAACCTGTGTTTCAGACCTCGTTGCCACGCATTGACCAGATGCCTGATATGCCGGAGCCCTATAAGATCATCGACTGGAGAAAAAAGGCGAGGCAATTTGACAGTCTGGCTTTCAGCTTTGACAATACGGCGCCTTATGGCCCGCTCATCTGGCTCGATAGCTCCAGGCGAAACTTTGACCAGGTAACTTTTGGCCTTTATACTGTTATTGGGGATGTACGGCAGGGAAAGAATAACTATAATGGTGAGTTTCATGAAGCCCTTACCTCTCTAAATGCACTGGTAAGTGCCGGATTACTTGGCATTGACAAAACGAATCAGCATGGCTATAACTTCGTAAGAATGGCCCAGAATTATTTCAACAAAGATACAAAGTGGAATATCGTAATGAACAACACAACCCCTGAGGTAGCTATGGCCGGTGGCGGTTACGGTCGTGATTGGTGGTACGATGTTTACCCAAATGTGTTGTATTACGGTGTTGCTGCACTCTTTCCGGATGTTGAAAACACACAATCTATCCAACATTCAATAGCTGAACAATTCTGCAAGGCCGACTCAGTATTAAACGGTAACTATGACTATTCCTGTTTTGACTACTCTCAGATGAAAGGAGTACAAAATCAGATCGCCTATCAGCAGGATGCCGCCGGCGGACACGCATGGGTCCTGCTCTCTGCCTATCATAAATTCGGTGAGAATCGTTTTCTCAAAGGTGCTAAAAGTGCCATTGAAGCTCTCCTGAATCAAAAGGAGAGTCGTTTCTATGAAATCCTCCTTCCTTTTGGTGCATATACCGCAGCAAGACTCAATGCTGAATTTGGAACTAATTATGATGTAACAAAACTTCTGAACTGGTCATTTGATGGCTGTCAGGCAAAGGATGGCCGTTACGGATGGGGTGTGATAGCTGATCGTTGGGGCGCTTATGATGTTCATGGGTTACAAGGCAGCGTTACTGATGGTGGTGGCTATGCGTTTTTTATGAACTCCGTTGCAATGACCTGGCCTCTTGTTCCAATCGTAAAATATGAACCACAATATGCAAGGGCAATTGGAAAATATATGTTGAATGTGGTAAATGCATCACGCCTGTTCTATCCCGACCAGATAGACGAAAAAAATCAGTGGCTTCCGAAGAGCAGGGATATAACAAATGGTATTATTGGTTATGAAGGTTTGCGAAAAACTGATGACATGAATAACCCGGCTCTTTTAGGCATATCTCCGGTGGCTATCGGCGACGGGCCAAAATGGGTAGCCGGTCAGCCAGATGAATCCATGTTCAGCCTTTACAGTACATCCATTGTTGGCGTTTTCGGGGCAATTATTAAAACCACCGAGGTAGCAGGAATACTTGCGATCGATTGCAATGCCACCGATTTCTATGCGGATAATAAATACCCCGTTTATCTTTACTATAATCCCTATGATGAAATAAAAGCTGTAACTTGCTCTTCTGCAACAGGATCAGACATATTCGATATTGTCTCTAAGAAATACCTGGCTGCCGGGAAAAGAGGGAATGTAATTATTGACATACCTGCCGGAGAGGCCATCGTAGTAGTTGTATTACCAACAGGGACAAAGCTGAAGGTTGATGGCTTGAAAATTACAGCCGCCGATGTTGTAATTGCGTTCAAATGACTTTAAATATTCTGATATAGTAAATTCTTTCAATATAGAAATTATGAGAAAACTATTACTTCTTTTGATGATTTTCTGGGCAGGTGGATCACTATTTGCACAACGTACAGTCGAAGGAACTATAACAGATGCCAATTCCGGCGAATCCTTGATTTACGTTTCTGTACAAATTAAGGGCACCAAGTCAGGTACCGCTACTGACCTCAATGGTAAATACAGACTGTCATCAGATCAATTGACTGATTCATCTGTAATTGTTTACTCATATGTAGGGTATACAACAGTTGAATTGATTGCTGGCAACCGTGCATTTATTGATGTTAAGCTTAATTACGATCAGTATCTTCTTGATGAAATTATGGTGATTGGATATGGTACAGCCAAGAGAAGGAACGTATTGGGTGCAGTTACCAAAGTGAACAGTAAAGATCTCACCCGGGTACCGGTGGCGGGGGTTGCTCAGGCTTTGCAGGGCCTGGCAGCCGGGGTTCAGGTTACACAAAACACCGGTGCTCCCGGTGAAGGGGTCAGTGTTCGTATCCGTGGCGCCGGCTCCATCAATTCGAGCAACGACCCGCTCTATATCGTTGACGGAATACCCACGGCCGATGCGCTTAAGATTCTTTCACCGGGCGATATTGAAAACATCTCAGTACTTAAAGATGCTTCGGCAGCGGCTATATATGGCTCCCGTGCCAATAACGGGGTTGTGCTTATTACTACCAAAAAAGGCGTTAAAGGTGAAACCAAGATCGCTTATCGCGGACAGACAGGTTTTCAAAAAGCTACCAGGCTTACTAAAATGGTAAATACTTCCGATTATATAACCATTTATAATGAAGCTGCAACTAACGACAATGCCCTCCTACCCGAAGGTCTGCAGCGTAGCCTTATCACCACAGACGATGCCTCAGGGTTCGATAATGTGAACTATGTAAAAGAATTGCTCATAATTGCACCGGTAAACTCCCACGAACTCTCACTGTCAGGGGGGAATGAATCGACCAATTATTTGATCTCTACCTCGTTTTTCGATCAGAAAGGTATTATAAAGGGCTCCGGCTACACCCGGGGAACTGCCAGGATCGATGTGAATACGAATGCGAATAAATGGCTTACTGTCGGGATGAGCATGCTCGTGGGGATTTCAAGTAATGATATCATTGGAAGTTCAGGAGACGGCTATGGCGGTAACGGCGGTAGCGTGATAAGATACGCTTTCTTCCGTAATCCGGCCATCCCGATACGGTTTCCTGACGGGACCTACGTTGACCGCCCTGCCGAATACTTCGGGAGCCAGGTATTTGATTCATTCCTTGGTGATGGATATAATCCTATTGGAATGAGTGATTACAACGACAATAACCGCAAAGACGACAGTTATCTTGGCAAAGTCTATTTCACGGCGAAATTGACCAAAAAACTGAAATTTACGACCAACCTCGGGATGGATTATCGTAATTCCTTCACCCGCCGTTTCAACACAACCTGGGGTACATTTAACCGCATTGATGCAATTAACAGTCTGAATATCGCCAACGAACGTAGCGTAAATTGGACCGTAAATAACCTGCTGAATTATGAAACCATTTTCGGTGAGGCGCATACTATTTCGGTTATGCTGGGTTTTGAAGCTATTAAGAATAGTGGAAAAGCCTTGTACGCCAGCGATATGAATTTTCCTGTCCAGCAGGAAGAGCTCATTTATATAGGTAACGGACTCGGTAATAAGATCGCCAGCCAGAGTGAGTATGCTTCGACACTGGCATCGTTTTTCGGTAGGGTCAACTATGATTATAAAGAAAAATATTACCTGTCAGGGACTCTCCGTCGCGATGGTTCTTCAAGATTTATCGGGGACAATAAATGGGGAATTTTCTATTCTCTCTCAGCCGGATGGGCGTTAAAACAGGAAAGTTTCCTTAAGGATGTTACCTGGCTTGAAAACCTGAAACTTCGTGCAGGTTATGGCGCCGTTGGAAACCAGGAGATAGGCCTCTATGCCAACATGGACAGGATCTCTCCTTATTACAACTATCCTTTCGGCGGTGTATCAAACGGTGGTTATGTACAAACAGCCCTTGGGAACAAAGACCTGAAGTGGGAAACCAGTTATCAGTATAATGCAGGTGTGGATGCTGAGCTTTGGAAAGGTGTATTTGCATTTTCACTCGACTACTTTTATAAAGTTACCGGGGATATGCTGGTTAAAGCGCCCAATCCTCCATCAGTCGGGTATGCTGAGGCTCCCTGGATCAACAGCGGATCGGTTTTAAATACAGGACTTGAACTTGAAGCCATTTACCGTAGAACGAAACTCAAATGGAGCTATTCTATCGGTGGTAACCTTACCTGGATGCACAATGAAGTACTTCAACTGGACGCCCCGATGTTTGGCGGGCTGGTTGAGACAGGGATTTATGCTACCAGAACAGAGGCCGGGCATCCCATCGGGTCATTTTACCTGCTCGAAATGGATGGCATATTCCAGAATGAGGCCGATGTTTTACTATCAGCCTTCCAGGGAAATAACATTAAACCCGGCGATGTAAAATTCAAAGATCAGAATAACGATGCGCGTATCGATAACAAAGACAGGGTATACCTCGGTAGCGCCATCCCGAAACTAATCGCAGGAGTTAACCTGTCGGCCAATTATAAAAACTTTGATCTGAGCCTGTTCTTCCAGGGTACCTATGGCAACAAGATCTATGTGCAGATAAACCAGGATATTGAAGGATTTTACCGGGGCTTTACCGTTACACAGCGCTATTTTGATGAACGATGGATCGGTGAGGGCTCATCCGACACACAGCCCAGACCATCGTGGACCTCCAAATCAAACAACGCCAGGCCTTCGTCACGTTTTCTTGAAGATGGATCATACGTCAGGCTTAAAAACCTTCAGTTTGGCTATACCATCCCTGAAAAAATACTCAAAATTACCGGTTTCCCCCAGGCAAGGTTGTATGCCTCGGGTACCAACCTGTTTACATTGACCGGATACCCGGGTCTTGATCCGGAAATGACCGTAAGCGACAATTCAAAAAACGAAGGCGACCGCTCCTCCGGTATCGACTGGGGTACCTATCCCTCGGCGATGACCTTAATGTTTGGAATAGACATAACATTTTAATTACATAAGGCAATGAAAAGGACCATTATAAATATATCAGACACTTTCAGTCATCAGCCAATGAACGTAAAGGTAATCGGAAACAAAAGCCAGATTTTACATTCGGCTATCATGCTGATGATCTGTTTCTTGACAAGCCTCTGCGCCTGCACCGAGTTTTTGACCGAAGATCTTAAAGGAGAATTTTCGTCAGAAACTTTTTACCAGAATGATAAACAGGCCATTCAGGCTTTGAACGGGGTGTATAATGCCATAAGTTTCAGCGGATTTAGCAATGCAGTGTGGGTGTTTGGAGATATTGCTTCCGACGATGCCGAAAAAGGAGGTAATCCAGGCGATCAGTCAGAAATTACCTATATTGATGAGTTCAATCCCGATGCCAACAATGGGATTATCAGTAATTACTGGAGTCATTCTTATGATGCCATTGCCCGGGCAAACAATGTTATAGCCAATGTCCCTGCAATATCAATGGATGAGACATCGAAGAACCGCATCATCGGAGAAGCTGAATTTATTCGTGCATACAGCTACTTCAACCTGGTGAATATTTTTGGAAAAGTTCCTCTTAAACTGCTTCCCCAGCTTGCACAGGAAACCATCCATGTGCCTTTGGGCGAAGTATCTGACATCTATCTTCAGATTGAGAATGATCTGTCGGATGCGGCAGCTGCACTGCCTGTTTCTTACAGTATAACGGACCAGGGCCGCGTTACCCGTGGTGCTGCTTTGGCTATGCTGGGAAAGGTTAATTTGTATCAGCAAAAATGGTCCACTGCCATCGGATACTTACAACAGGCTGAAGCCCTTGGGATTTACGAGCTGCTGCCTTCCTATGCCGATAACTTCAAAATGGCACATGAAAACAGTAGCGAATCCATTTTCGAGATTCAACACCTGACGGGGCAGAACCCTTTCACCGGAAGTGGTTTGAATCAGTGGTTTGCACCGGCATCGGAAGGAGGATATTATTTTAATGCCCCCACGCAAAGCCTGGTTGATGCCTTTGAAAGAAGCCTTACAGGTGAAGTTGATCCACGTCTGGATGCCTCTATAGGCAGAGAGGGTCAGCCCTGGCTGAACGGGGAGAATTTTAGCGCCACCTGGTCCCCAACAGGATACCTCACCAAAAAACACCAGCAGCCGCTTTCCGAAGTTTCTTCATCGCTTAAAGGCGATGGTGGCCTCAACTACATCTACCTGCGTTATGCAGACCTTTTACTGATGAAGGCCGAAGCGTTTAACGAGATTAACAATGCCGATTCGGCAAAAGCTAATCTCAATAAGGTAAGACGTCGTGCCCGAGATAGTTTTAACGGAACACCGCCTGCTGATCTACTGGCAGATATTACTGCAACAGATCAGAGTTTGTTAAGGATTGCTATTCATAACGAACGGAGGGCAGAACTGGCACAGGAATTTCACAGGTATTTCGATCTTATGCGCTGGGGCAAAGCTGAAGCTGAAGCTGCCCTGGGTCCGGATTTTAATTATGAATCAAAACGTTATTTCCCTCTACCACAGGCAGAATTAGATGCAAACAGGGCTATAAGCCCTTAAAATAAATATATCAATCCATCTAAATTAATCACATTAAAAAACCAAAAACAATGAAAATGAAAAATCTGATGAAAATGCAAACCTTGCTCATTATGCTGGTCATAGGTGCAGCAACGTTTGTCTGGTCATGTAACAGAGATGAGGATATCATCGAAGGAGACAAGACCGAACTCAATGCTTTAATTGCTGAGGCTGATGCACTTGCAACCGCAGCAACCTCTAACGATTACCCTCAGGCAGACATCAACACCTACAAAACTGCATTGGCAACTGTGAAAGCTGCAGCTGCTACTCCGCTAACCCAGGTACAAATAGATAACCTGGTTACACAGCTAACCGAAGCCATGACCCTTTTTAACTCTAAGGCATATGGTTACATTGATGAATCGCTGTATCTGAATGCCGGCTGGCACTTTGACGAAGGAACCGGCACTACTGCTACAGCTTACTCAACCGTCCCTCATGTAGCAACCTTTAAACAAGGAAATGTAGTTATTCTTGGCGCTGGTGCATTGTCGCCCACCTGGGTTGATGGTGTAAAGGGCGGAAAAGCTGTTTATCTGGATAAGGGAGCGCACCTCGAAGTTCCTTATACGACAGCATTTCTGCCTGTTAACTTAACCATCTCAGTCTGGATTAAGCCTCTTGAACTGTACGAGCACAACTATGTCGTTTCTCAGAACTACTGGAACGGATATAAACTGCAGACTCAGGGCGGCGGAAAACCATTCTTTACCTACAAAAAGGTAGATGGCGGGATTATCGATGCCGATAATGAAACGGATAACTCTATTACGGCCGGAGTGTGGAAACATGTTGTGGTTTCGGTTAACGGAACAACCAAGGAACTGAAATTCTATGTAAATGGTACGCTCACAAAAACCTGGACCGAGGCTAACAAAGGCATTGGACCGCTCACACAAACCCTTACTTCTCCCGGTCCCCAGCCGTTTATTATTGGTTGTGTGGCAACTGATGCAGAACTTGCCGCCAATTTCATGGAATGGACAACAGCTGATAATCTTGGCTACTTTAAAGGCGCCATCGACGAGCTGAAAATCTTCAAAATAGCTTTGACTGATGGTCAGGTATCGAAACTTTACAATGACGAAAAACCGTAATTGGTTGGTTTTGTACTGATTATTAATGTATATTAAGGGTAAGGCTCAATAGTTCCTGCATAGTGGTTAGCAGGAAATTGAGCCTCCCCTTTTTGTAGTATACTATTTATTATTTTATCTTGTTGCTTTTAACAACTTCATTCTCTTTGCATCTTATATACATACTTACTTAAATGATCCGATTTCTACTTGTACTGCTACTATCAGCTTTCACTCTGCAGTTATTCCCTCAACAGGGACAATTAAGTATTTTACGGATTGATCAGATGCCTGATTCACCGATGCCGCTCCAAATCAGGGATTGGAATACTGTGGCTCACGATTACGACAGCTATGTCTTCAACTTAAATATAACAGGACAATATTTGCCCTTGTCACGCCTGGGTACACAGGGACAATTCAATTATACAGGTAATACGCCTTTGTTTCTCGATTCTTATGTGGGTGTTGATGACCATCTCAATCAGGCAGAAGCTATTAACGTCATACCTGCTATTGTCGGAGCCTCGCTTACCGGCATAGATAAAAGCAACCAGAACGGATTGAACTGGGTAGCTGCGGTAAAAGATTTTTTCAACCTGCAAAACGGTCAGAATGTTTACTTAAACAATTACTCAACAACATCAGGAGGTGACTGGTGGTACGATGTAATGCCCAATGTTTACTTCTATCAATTAAGGTCATTATATCCCGTTGCCGCCCCTGAATTCAGCACTCAGTTTACAACTGTTGCCGACCGCTGGCTTAATTGTGTAAACCAATTGGGTGGCAGCACTACACCATGGACTGTCCCGTTCATGAACTACCGTGCATTCAACCTGGCCACGGGGTTGCCGCTGACAACAGGCGTCCCTGAGCCGGAATCAGCCGGAAGCATAGCCTGGCTGCTCTATAATGCCTATCTTGAAACAGGTAAAAGAAAATATTTCGAAGGGGCCCAGCTTGCCATGGATTTTCTGGCAGGTTTTGAAACCAATCCATCCTACGAACTTCAGCTGCCTTACGGGACGCTTGCTGCCGCCCGTATGAATGCTGTTGAAGGCACGAATTACCCCTTACAGAAACTGCTCGACTGGTGCTTCAATAGAGGTGATTTGCGTGACTGGGGTGCTATTGTGGGAACCTGGGGAGGGTATGATGTATCAGGTCTGATCGGCGAAGCCAACGATGGCGGCAATGATTATGCTTTTGTGATGAATGGGTTTCAGCAGGCTGCGTCACTGGCGCCTGTACCCAAATACGACAAACGCTATTCGCGTGCCATTGCCAAATGGCTGCTGAATATTACCAATGCCAGCCGGTTGTTTTACTGGAATGCTCTTCCACAAACTAATCAGGATTCATATACATGGGCTTCAGTAAACGACCCCACGGCTTGCATCCCTTATGAATCGATGAAAGAAGTGTGGCTGACCAAAATACCCTTCGCGACCGGCGATGCCATCCAGGGTGGCTGGGCAGCAACTAACCTGTCACTCTACAGTGGATCAAGTGTAGGATACCTTGCCGCAGTGACACAAGCAACCAACATCCCTGAAATCCTGCAGATAGACCTAAATAAAACTGATTTTTACGGAGACAATTCACTGCCGGCTTATCTCTATTTTAATCCGACACAAATTGATAGACAGGTTAATGTTGAACTGCCGGCAGGCACTTTCGGGGTGTACGAGGCTATTACCGAAAATATTATTCTCTCCGGGGTTTCGGAGTCCATTCAGCTTGCAGTTCCAGCCGGGGAAGTAAGGCTGATCAGGCTTTACAGTGAAGGAATTGTACCAGAAGCCCGCGATGGCAGACTATATGCTGAAGAGGAGATACTCGACTATCATTATCAGTATAATTATACAGATAGCATCCGCATAAAGGCACTTGCGACCGACAAGAACCCGATTATTATAAATTCCGCATTCACGGCATATTGCGAACCGGGAAATATCAATTCCGGTGACCAGGTGCAATTTGAATGGTTTTTTGATGATATATTGATAGCAGGTCAGAGCCAATCGCATGCACTTTTTAATGCACCAGGGTTACCCGGTCAAATTATTCTTAAATGCAGAATAAGCATCAATGACCAGACCGCCGAAGATACGTTACACCTTCAGATAGTTGAGAGTATCCCTGTGCCACCTGTAGTGAATGGCATACAGGCAAGTAAAAGATACACAGCTATTGGCGGCCAAAACAGCTTTATCGCACTTGTTGAACCGGCCCCAGACGAAATTTTTGAATATTCCTGGAGCGCTTCAACAGGCGTTTTACAACAAACCACAGGGAATTCTGTTATCTGGCAGGCCCCTGCTATCCCATCGGTTGGGGACATCTCAGTGCTGGTTACAAATCAGGAAATGCTATCCACATCGGCATCCATCGGGGTATTGACAAAAGATACAAGCATGGCTATTCAAACTCCGCTGATATGGTATCCCTTCGATTCAGATAATCGCAACGCCGCTGCCGATCGTTTCCACGCAACAGTATCCGGCGCAACCAAAACGGATGATGCCCGGAGTATGCCATTGCTGGCATACAGGTTCACCTCAGGAGATAATATAATCTATACAGATAATCATAATGACCTGAACTTCGCTGATGCCGTTAGCCTGAGCTGCTGGATCAAATGCGAGCAACTGGGTTCAGAAAGGTTTATCATTTCTCACGGTTCGTGGCAACAACGGTATAAGCTATCCATTACTCCCGAAGGACTGCTGCGGTGGACTGTTAAAACAAACTCAGGCGTTGCAGACCTTGATGGCTCAACACCAATTGAGCTCAACCGATATTACCATGTTTCAGCACTTTTTACCGGCTATTCAATGGAACTTTATGTGGATGGTGTATTGGATTCTTTTAAATCCTTCTCCGGCAGCATATTAGCCTCAACCAAGCCTTTTGCCATAGGCCGGATGGATAACGTAGAAACCCAGTATGCCCTTCTTGGAAGTGTTGATGAGGTAAAATTATGGGATAAGGAGATTCCGGTAGGCCAGGTGGAGCAGTTAATGAACCAGTGGGCCCCACCTGCAGAAATAATTGACATTGAAATAAATATACGCACTTATCCTAATCCTGCAAGGAAGGCGATTTTTGTTGAATTTTTCGGTGCCACTTATGTTGATCACATCTCATTGCTCACTATGAATGGGGAAAATATATCTGATTATACAGTAAAAATGGAAATCCCCGGGATAGTTTTTGAATTTCCGGAAACAGCAGCTGGATTACATTTACTGAGAATTGTCCTGAAAAATGGACGTTCGGTTACGATGAAAATTATGATCCTATAGCCTTGGTTCACGGCTTATTAAATGGATTCAGAGCTGCCTGAAAAATTATATGGCGGGTTAAAAATTCAATCCGGTGGCAGAACTTTCTGTAAATCAGGTTCAAAAGTTATTATAAATTTGTTGTATAGGTTAATCAACAACCTAACCCGAATTAAAATGAACAACAACCTGAAAAGGGTTAAACTCCTTTTTGTCATCGCTATTTTTGCATTTTCATGCACTCAGCAAGTATCAAAAAATCCCCCCGGTTATCCCGACCGTTCGCCTGAACTTGATGTTTTGCCGGGTTTTCAAAACCCGCCAAAGGGTTACGGAAATGTGGCGTTTTACTGGTAGATTGGCGACACGCTCACCAAAGAGCGCATTCTCTGGCAACTGGAACAGTTGGAAGACATGGGAGTTACCGGTTTGCAGGTTAACTATTGCCACACCGATGCGGGAGGAGCCAGTTACGGATTGACCTATCCGAGCCAACCCTCACTTTTCAGCGAAGAGTGGTGGAAGTTGTTTAACTGGTTTTTGCAGGAAGCTAAAAAGCGCGATATGTCGGTCAGTTTAAGCGATTATACCTTGGGTGCTGCCGGTCAGGGTTGGTACGTCGATGAAATACTCATTGAAAATCCGGGTTTGTATGGTTCAAAACTGGAGTCAGAACAACTGGATGTCAGCGGCGGTAAACTTATCGAAAAGAAAGTCCCTGAAAACCTGGTTTCTGCAACTGCATATAAAATGGTGAAAGGTGAAATCGATATCGCTTCATCATCCGATATCAAACCAAATGTGAAAGATTCGTTGCTTTCCTGGAATGCACCTGCCACTGACTGGAAAATCTTCCTCGTTCACCGGGTAACAGTAAAAACATCGTTCGACCCCATGAATCCGCTCAGTGGCCCCAAAATGGTGGAAAAGTTTTTTCAGCGCTTCGAAGACCACTGCCCGGGTGAAGCAGGAAAAGGATTGAATTTTTTTTTCCGATGAACTTAGTTTCGGAATTCGCGGATTTCTTTGGAATGATTCGTTTGCTGCTGAATTTCTAAAAAGAAAAGGTTACGACATCGTTCCCAAACTACCGCATCTTTTTGGCGATATCGATTCAGCTTCGTTTAAAATCAGGCTCGATTACAACGATGTGATGGTGGAACTATCGGAAGTGGGTTTTTTCAAACCGGTTTACGACTGGTATACCAGCCGCGGGATGTTATATGGTTGCGACCATGGTGGACGCGGTCAGGATGTGACTGAGTTTGGCGACTATTTCCGCACACAGCGCTGGATGTCGGGACCGGGCGCCGACCAGCCCGGATTGGGCAGGAATATCATCAAAAGCAAGGTGGCCAGTTCGATTTCACATATGTACGAACGGCCCCGCACCTGGCTCGAAGGCTTTTATGGCAGCGGCTGGGGCACCAGCAGCGAAGAACTGGCAAGTGCCATTTTTGCCAATTATGCCATGGGATTTAATTTGCTCAGTTTGCACGGTTTGTACTATACCACGCACGGAAGTTGGTGGGAGTGGGCTGCCCCCGATAACCATTTCCGCCAACCGTACTGGCAACATGCAAAAGATTTGATGAAATGCAATGAACGGCTCAGTTACGTGCTGTCGCAGGGGCACCATGTTTGCGATGTGGCACTGATGTACCCTGTTGAACCGTTTCAGGCCGCGCTGAATGGAGATAAAGCTGTGAGTACGGCTTTCGATATTGCCCGCGACCTCTATCCTTCAGGAGTTGATTTCGACTTTATGGACTTTAAGTCACTCGACCGCTGTGTGATAAATAATAAACACCTGGAAGTGAGTGGCGAAAAATATAAACTACTGATTTTACCGGCCATGTCGGTAGTGCGCTATTCCAACATCGAAAAGGCTCTGGAGTTTTACCGGTCGGGGGGAATTGTGCTGGCCGTTGGCAGTTTGCCAGAAGCAAGCGACCGTGCAAGTAGTGGTGATAGCAAATTGCAATCAATGGTTGATGAGATTTTTGGCAATGCCGATTTTAATCAAATGGATTCAACCCAAATTCATTTCAACAAAAACGCTGCCGGTGGAAATGGAATATTTCTGAAAAATCCGGTGGAAGTAAAACGTGTGATTTCGGGTTTATTTACTCCGGATTTCAAAATTGAAAACGGGAGCGGAACACCTTACATTTTGCACCGGAAAGCCGGTCACCGCGACCTATATTTTGTTTATGGTTTGCCAAAAGGAACTGAATGTTTTTTCAGAACCAAAGGAAAGGTTGAACTCTGGAATCCGTGGGATGGAACGGTTACTGAAACCGCAGTTTCTTCGTCTACTAATGAAGGAACTATATTGAAACTTCCGTTGGACGAAAATCAGACTCAGTTGCTGGTTTTCAGCAGTGGAGAGCCAAAAATTGCGAACCAGTCAGCACACGAAAATGTGAAAACTGAAGTTATTGAAATCGGCAATGAATGGGAATTTGAACTAAAACCTACGCTCGACAACAAATACGGTGATTACCGTTTGCCCGCTCTCGATGCAAAAATTGGGGCGGAAGTTTGGGAAATGAAATTCGCACCTGAAACTAATTTATCTAAGGATTGGCAGAATCCCTCCTTTAATGGCAGCAACTGGCAAGCCACCGATGTATAGTTTGGTCAGCAGTTCCGGAAACTGGGCCCGCTTCCTGAAAAGGCAGATCATACAGGTCTCGAAGCAAAACTGGCTTCACTTTTGCACATCAATCCCGGTGAACCGGTGACAGTAAATGGGAAACAGTATTATTGGCAGCCGTACGAATTTTCGTGGCGGTGGGGACTGAAAGACGATGCCGGTCATCAGGGATACCATGGTTTGAAAGGTTAAGTAAACAACGATATTATTTCATTCGGAAATCTAAATCTGGAATGGCGGCACATGCCGGTTTATCCGCTTGAGCCGTAACCAGGCGGAAACGTATATTTTCTCTGGTCAACTGTAAAGTCGGGGCAGGCGCAAAATGCCTAAATCGGGAAAAGTGGTTTGCTTCCGGCAAAAGTCTGGATAAACAACAAAAACATCGAACCTGAAACTGCAGTAGCGGAACTGAAAGCAGGTTTCAATCCTGTTTTGCTGAAATATGAAAATACAGGTCGCGGCTATTTTGTCTTCAAACAAAAAAATCAACAGACATTAAATAAAACTGTTTCGTTGGCAACCGACTGGTTTTTGAACCCCGCGATTTTGTCCTTCAATAGTTGTCCGTATGAAAAAGAAAAAAATGGTTTGTACAGGTTTAAAGCTCCACCCGGAACAAAGGCAGTTTTCATTGTTTCGAAAGCAAAACCCGAAGTTTGTGTTTCAGGAAAGGTTTGTGTGGTTGAAAAAAGTCAGCTGGAGCCAGGCAGGGTGGCCGACTCTGATATAACGGTATGGAAAGCGGAATTGGCGGAAATTGAACCGAATACTTCAATTGTTGCCGTCATACTGGAGCAGTTGCCAGCATTATCAGACGGTGCAGCCATTCCTGAGCCGGTGGTTTTTGCCTGCGAAAAAGGCAAAATTGAATTAGGTAATTTGTTTGAAAACGAGTCGGTCAAAACCTATTCCGGGGGAATATGGTACCGCAAAACCATCAGCTTGACAAAGGAACAGGCTGCCTCAAAAAACGTGGTGCTCGATTTGGGAAGAGTGGTGGCCTCCACCGAAGTAATCATGAACGGGAAACCGGTTGGAACAAAATCCATGTCGCCCTGGAAATTTGATGTTACAGGAAAACTCCTGAATGGTCAAAATCAAATCGAAATCCTTGTTTATAATACCCTCGGCAACCATTTTCTGACCACCCCTTCGCAATACATCGGACGCACTGATTCGGGTTTGATGGGCCCGGTAACCATAAGGACGAGCGCCGCCATCACAAACCATGAACCCAGTTGCCCCTGGTCCTCATCATGCCCAACTCCGTAATAAGGTTTTTTTACTAGGTTAAGGTTTGATTTTATGTTCAACCGCATTTTATCGAATCTAAAACATGGAAAAATGACAATGTTTTTTGAGCTTAAAATAAAGTTACTTTCTCGGTTCTCTTTTTGTTAAGTTATTCTGTTACACGCATTAGGGCTTTCGTTATATGTTATTATGATATTTTGATTAACCCGCCAATTCATACAATTTATTCACAATCAGTTTATTCACAATTCGATTAGCCATTATACTTTAACCAAATTTATGTGATAAAGGTGTCCGAGTAAATAGACTATTCTGATAGAATTTGTACAATACTATTTTATTAAGGAATCAGCCCTATAAGTTAGGGCAGATTAAACCTTAATCGAAATTGAAACAACCATAAATGATTCTAAGTATTTTTTTTAATTATATATAAATCTGATTTACTGACATTTCAAATACATTCTAAAATAATATTTAACATCAGTAACTCAAATAACACATTTTTTCCGTATTTTAATCCCAGAATAACAATAAATTTAGTTTAAACAAAAACAATAGATTATCTGATTTTTTCATACATTATTCAAATTCACGTCTCAAAATAAAAGAGAATGTCGAAAAAACCGAACCTCAGACCGGCAAAAAAGACCATTTTTACGGCGACCGCAGTGTAGTTTTATCGAAAAAGCAACTGGAAATTGTGCTGAATAATCCGTTGATTTCGGATTTATACATTACCGATATGGGATTTTATCCTAATGACAAAAATCATTACCGGAAACGGAAAAAAGGAATAAGCCAGAACATTTTAATTTATTGTATTGACGGCAGTGGTACTGTTCATATTAAAGACCAGTTATACCATGTAACTCCTGATTCCTATTTCATTATTCCCTCAGGTGAACCCCACTCTTAGGAGTTGTCACAAAATAAATATATCAAATAATTGTTAAGCTGGAGATATTGAATAATTCCATTCTCCATGAAAATCGTCTCTTAATATTTTTACTTTTTCTAATTCTCTGTCACTAATTTTAATTCCTTTGGGATAAATATTATCGTCTATTTGACATTTTATTTTTAATCCTTCTTTAGTTGTTGTTGCTGCGATTAAATTAATTATGACTTCATGACTGATTAAGGGTTTTCCTCGCCAATTCTGGCTGATGTATGAAAATAGCCGATGCTCTATTTTATTCCATTTACTTGTTCCGGGAGGGAAATGACTTGTCTTAATTTCCAGTCCTGTTTCATTTGAAAGTTTCTGTATTTCTATTTTCCACAATCTACTTCTACTACTGTTACTTCCTCCGCCGTCAGCTGTAATCAATAATTGTTTTGCTTTGGGGTATAATTCTTTTCCCATGGTATTCCACCATTTCCTTATACTTTCTACTGCAAAAGCGGCCGTGTCACTATCAATGCCAACACTAACCCAACCCATGTTTTTCCCAATATCATATACACCATAAGGATTAACCTTGCCTAATGTTTTGTCTTCAAAATCATGCACCCTGACGATTTCTGGTTTTCCTCTTGGACATAGTTCTTTCCCATTATTTTTAAAATCATCCACCAATTCTTTTTTCCTGGTATCAACGGAAATAACGGGTTGCCGGTTTTTAAAATACTTTTTTACACTGTTGTTGATATATTCAAACTGTTTATCACGATCGGGATGCGAATCTCCTTCTCTTGTTTTTCTATTTGCCTGTAAGCTATATCCCATTTCGCTCAATAGTTCTGCCACCATTCGGTGGCTCGTTTTATGACCAAGGGATATCAAAGCATCAGAAAGTTTTCTAACGCTTTTACAGGTCCATCTTAATGGAGATTCCGGGTCGCCCCTTGTTACAGGATCAATTAACTTTTCAAGATCATCTTTCAATGTAAAATCAGTGGCAACACGGCGTTTTCTACCACCGCCTTCTTTACGTATTCTTGCTGTTGCAATAAAGTCTGGTTCTTGTTCTAATTCTATTATCCCTTGTTGAATTGCTCTGCGGGAAACTCCGGTTTGCCTTGAAACTTCTGAAGCGCCACCATACCCTATGGCTTGAGCTTCAGTGCCAAGATATAATCGCCGTTGTTTTTCATTTAAAAAATGTTTAAGCGTATTATATCTTTGCTGCAATTTA
Source organism: Bacteroidales bacterium UBA4772 (assembly GCA_002403305.1). GTDB lineage: Bacteria > Bacteroidota > Bacteroidia > Bacteroidales > VadinHA17 > SR-FBR-E99. The sequence goes on along the minus strand of DHHM01000010.1, from coordinate 229,145 downwards.
TTATTAGTTGTTCTCATGCAGCAAATATAAGAAATAATTTCTTATATTGCAACATTTATTTTGTGACAGTTACTAAGTATTGAAGTAAGACGTCAGTATAGCTTCGGCCTTGACCAACCAGATTTGCTTTTATTGACTGAATCATGTTTATTACTTATTAACCTCATAAGGGATTTTGTTTCGATAGTGGTTAAAAGTTGTTTGAATACCAGTAATAACACCAGGTATTTTAAGTCTTATTAAAAAGGAAGTGTTAGAATTTTTCGAAAACACCCAGGCCAAATAAGGCAAAGTCGTATTTAACAGGATCCTGCTTATCCAATGAGCGTAGATATATATCAAGTTCGATGACCGCCTTTGAGTCATTTTGCTTACGCTTTAACAGCCCAAGTTTTCTTGCTACGTTGCCGGAGTGAATGTCAATGGGGCATGAAAGGATGGATGGCGGAATAGTTTTCCAAATACCGAAATCCACTCCCCGGTTGTCATTCCTTATCATCCACCGAAGATACATATTTAACTTCTTTGCCGCTGAACCCTTGTATGGATCCGAAACGTGCCTCTCCGTTCTTTTTTCATGAGAAAGTTCAAAGAATATTTTGTGGAACTTATGGATAGCAGGCTGGAGTGAATCTGAGGTCTGATATGTTTTGAAGATAGTTTCAAGGCCACCCTTGTGTCTGTAAATATTTTGCTAGGCTTTTAGAAAATAGATCAAATCGGTCGAATTGAACGTCCTGTGGACAAACCCTTCGATCATTTCTATTTCATCATTGCTTAAATTCATTATGAATTCGTATGGCGAATGATCGATGAGTTCCATCATCCGGTTCGCATTTCTGAGAATCATCTTCCGGTTACCCCAGGCAATAGTTGCTGCCAGAAAACCTGAAATCTCTATATCTTCCTTTTTTGAATATAAATGCGGGATGCTTATAGGATCAGATTCGATGAATGCAGGTCTGTTAAATAGTTCAACCTTTTCATCAAGAAACTCCTTTAGTTCATGCTTTTTAAACTTCATCTCCTTAAATTGGGCATCATAAAAATAAGGGAATATGATTAATAATCATGCTACCTTAATTATCCGTATCAACATGTTCCTCAGGTGGATGGTACGCAGGGATGACCGGGGTGTTGATTTCGGGATCTGGACATCTGTACCTCCGGCTGTTCTCTCCTGCCCGCCGGATGTGCATTCCGGCAACGTGGCGCGCAGGCTGGGACTGCTAACCCGCAAACAGAATGATGCAAAGGCTGTTGCCGAACTCGATGCCGCCCTCCGCGCTATGGATCCTGCCGACCCGGTCAGATATGACTTCGCCCTCTTCGGGCTGGGGGTGTTTGAGCATTTCTGAAAAACATTCTGCCATCAGGCATTGTATCTTTGTTGTGGAATAAAACCAGGCAATCGGAGGATCAGGGATGTCTAACAATTATTTCACATTCAAACTGTTTACGGTGAACCAGCAGTATGCAGCGTTTAAGGTTACCACCGACAGCGTGCTGCTGGGAGCATGGGCGGATTTGGGAGGCTGTCGCACGGTGCTGGATATCGGCACCGGAACGGGGATACTCGCTCTGATGGCGGCCCAGAGGTCAGCTGCCAAAATCGTTGCCATCGAACCTGACGGCAGCTCCTTCATGCAGGCGGGATTAAATTTTGCGGCGAGTCCCTGGCATGAGCGGCTGACTCTTTATAATACCACCCTCCAGGATTATCGGCCTGATGTCGGCCTGCTCTTCGATGCGATCATTATAAATCCGCCTTATTTTGCTGATTCATTGCTCAATCCCGACGAGGGCAAGGCGCGGGCGAGACACAATGTCAGCATAAGCTACGATGATATTGCCCAAGCTGCCCCCAGGCTCCTGGCGACTGCCGGCACACTTCACCTTGTGCTGCCGGGGAATGAGGCTGAGCGATTTGCTGTAGCCGCCGCAGCACACGACCTGCACTGCATCAGGAGGCTGCTTGTCAGGCCAACACCAGAACTGCCGCCGGAAAGAGTACTGATGTCCCTGAAGCGGGGAGCAACGGCGGCCTGTGAGGAATCGTCGATGGTGATAGAAGAGGGAGGGAGACATCAATACTCTGATGAGTATGTCTCCCTCACAAAAGATTTTTATCTCAAGTTCTGAAGATTTTACCCTGCCCCGGATTTTGCAGATCAACGCATCAGTTCAAGGACTCCGGGATCCACCGGTCAGTGTTACTGGATTATTTTATCATCTGTTCTGCCGGCAGTCCGTACTCTTCCTCCATGGTGATGCCGTTGAGCTCAAGCTCGTCGAGTATCGGGTTATAGATCTCGGGCAGCACCGGACGGTAGACGCCGTGCAGGGTTATCTTGCCGGTGAGTATCTGCTTCACTGCCATGGCTGCTGGCAGTGCTACAGTGCGTGCTATGGAGGTGTTGGTTGCGGGACTGCCGAAGTCGAGCATCCTCGAGCTGATAACCTCTGTTCTTCCGTCGTGGAACGAGGCCAGGAAGAGGTGTTGCATCACTATCATGTCGCGCTCATCGTCGCCAAGCCACATCTTCTTTATCATCAGGTCTGAGGTGATCTCATAGGGTGAGGTCACTGCGTAGCCCATGACTGTGTCGCTGAAGAGGCCCAGCCACTCGAACGCATCAAGAGCCCTCTCCGTCGCCTCGAGACAGGGTTTCGCCTTAAGCTCTTCCCTGAGGTCGTTACCCGGGAGGCCTGCCCTATCAGCTACGAACTGCCGGAAGGTCTTCCCTGTATAATCGATGTCGCCGTCATCTATCAGTCCAATAGCCTTCATCAGGTCAAGCGTCTCGCACCATCCCCTGAACCTGAATGTGCCGCGGTACATCGTACTGATACCCTTCAGGCCGTAGATATCAACATAGCTTACCGAGTCGCGGTTCGGGTAGACCTCCAGTTCGCCCACTCCCGGGAAGAAGTGTGAGAACCTGTCCTTGAAGAGGTTGATTGGTTCCACGGTGACAATTTTTCCGTGCTTCAGATAGGAGGCTCCGTTGCGACTGGCAAGTACCACCCCCTTCGGGCTCCACGAGAACTTATAACCAAGCGGGTTGGTGGCGTACTCGGGGGCAGGCAGTGCTCCGCAGAGTGAGTAGAACTCCTCGATCTTGCCGCCGCGCTCCCTGACAGTATCTATGATGCGCATGGCCGACATATGATCGATGCCCGGGTCGAGGCCGGCCTCATTGAGCAGTATCACACCGGCTTTCACGGCGTCGTCGTGTAGCTCCTGCATCGCCGGTGACACATAAGAGGTAGTCACAAGCGGCTTCCTGTGCTTCAGACAGAGCTTGGCGACGTCAACATGATACCTGTACGGCAGGAGGCTGACGGTGAGATCACTGTCCCTGACCATCGTATTGAGGGTATCCATGTCGTCAGTCATCCATGCCAGCGATCTCCCGTTCCTGTGACCGCCAAGCAGCTTGTCTGCCTTCTCTTTCGTCCGTGTGGCGATTATTACTTCGAAACCTTCTTCAAGCAGGTACTCAACCATGGGCTTTGACACCAGGCCGGCACCGAGAATAAGTACTTTTTTCATCTTGTTCATTTTGTTTACTGTGATTTATTATGCAGAGCCATCCGGGCAAAGTTATTGCTGATTGCTGCAAAACAAATGTACGGAAACTCTTTGGGAGTATTTATGATAAAAGTTATACTTAAGTTGAAGGAGATTCTTAATTTTGTTTTCGCAAGAGCAGAAGCCACACGCCGCAGATGTCCCAGATGCACAAATATGTTGAAACACCGCTGATGAAGCAGTATTATGCCGTCAAGGCCAAGCACCCTGATGCGATACTCCTCTTCAGGGTGGGTGATTTCTACGAGACCTTTGGGGAGGATGCCATCCGGGCTTCGGAGATACTGGGAATAACCCTCACCAGGCGTGCCAACGGTGCTGCCAGCTCTGTCGAGCTTGCCGGCTTCCCGTATCACGCTCTTGACACTTACCTGCCGCGACTTGTCAGGGCAGGGCAGAGGGTGGCTATCTGTGAGCAGCTGGAGGATCCGAAGCTGACGAAGAAAATAGTCAGGAGGGGTATCACCGAGCTTATAACGCCGGGGGTCTCATTCAGCGACAACGTGCTTGATCACAAGGAGAATAACTTCCTGGCTGCACTGCATTTCGACAGGCAGGCGGTGGGGGTGGCGCTGCTTGATGTCTCAACGGGAGAGTTTTACGTCACCGAAGGCGACACATCACATGTGGAGCAGATACTGAATAACTTCCAGCCCCGTGAGGTGCTCTTTGAGAAGCGCAGGACCGACCTGTTCCGTGAGAAGTTCGGCAGCCGCTTTTACACCTACAAGCTTGACGACTGGATATTCACTCCCGGTACTGCCACCGAGAGGCTGCTCAAGCAGTTCGGCACCACCTCGCTGAAGGGCTTTGGCATTCAGGGTCTGGCCAACGGCATCATCGCCGCCGGAGCGATACTCTACTATCTCGACATGACCCGGCATGAGAACCTGAGTCACATAAACCATATCTCGCGCATTGAGGAGGAGAAGTATGTATGGCTCGACCGGTTCACGGTACGGAACCTCGAACTGTTCCACTCGCCGTATGAAGGGGCAAAGACGCTGCTTGACATCGTCGACCGCACGCTCTCGCCCATGGGCGGGCGCATGATGAAGCGATGGATCTCGCTTCCTCTCAAGGACATAGACGTGCTGAATGCCAGGCTTGATATTGTTGAGTTTCTCATGGCCAGCAGCGGCATAGTCGAGACCGTTGATGAGCTTATCAGGGAGGTGGGCGACCTCGAACGGCTGCTGAGCAAGGCTGCCGTGGGGAAGGTTACACCGCGCGAGATGGCTCAGATACGGCGGGCGCTGACAGCCATCGGTGAGCTACGGAGAGTATGCACAGACACCGGATGCCAGCCGCTCGTGTCGCTGGCGGCGGGACTGGATCCCTGTCCCGAGCTCTCTGACCACATCGGGCAGACGCTGACCCCAGACCCACCGGCAGCCGTGAACAAAGGCAATGTCATCGCCGAGGGGGTGTCGAAGGAGCTCGATGAGCTTCGCGAAATATATTACGGCGGTAAGGATTACCTCAATGAGCTGCAGCAGAGAGAGAGCCAGCGCACAGGGATAAGCTCGCTCAAGATAAGCTACAACAATGTTTTCGGCTATTATATCGAGGTGCGCAACACCCATAAGGACAAAGTGCCGTCCGACTGGATCCGCAAGCAGACGCTGGTGAGTGCCGAGAGGTATATCACCGAGGAGCTGAAGGAGTATGAGAGCAAGATCCTCGGCGCCGGAGAGAAGATACTCGAACTCGAGACATCGCTGTTCATTGAGCTGATATCCTCACTCACCCCCTACATCGCACTGATGCAGGCCGACGCTGCTGCTGTGGGCAGGCTCGACTGCCTTCGCTCATTTGCTGCCGTCTCGGCAGAGAACGGATACAAAAGGCCCCTGCTTGATGACAGTTTTGTGCTTGACATAAAAGAGGGCCGCCATCCTGTCATAGAGAAGCAACTGCCTCCTGATGAACCCTATGTGCCCAACGACCTGTGGCTTGACAACAACGATCAGCAGGTGATAATACTCACCGGGCCTAACATGTCGGGTAAATCGGCCCTGCTGCGGCAGACGGCGCTCATTGTGATCATGGCACAGGCCGGGTGTTTCGTCCCGGCACGGGAGGCGCGCATAGGGATCATAGACAAAATATTCACCAGGGTGGGCGCCTCCGACAACCTGTCGCTGGGCGAGTCGACCTTCATGGTTGAGATGAATGAGGCGGCGAGTATACTGAACAACATCTCCGACCGCAGCCTGATACTCCTCGACGAGATCGGCAGGGGGACAAGCACCTATGACGGCATCTCCATAGCCTGGGCCATGGTCGAGTATATCCATGAGAGCCGCCGCAGGGCCAAGACCCTCTTCGCCACGCACTACCATGAGCTTAATGAGATGGAGAACACCTTTGCCAGGGTCAGGAACTACAATGTCTCAATCAGGGAGCTCGATAACAGGGTTATATTCCTCAGGAAGCTGAAGAGGGGAGGTAGCGAGCACAGCTTCGGGATCCACGTGGCGCGGATGGCCGGGATGCCCAAGAGCGTCGTGGGACGTGCCGACGAGATACTCAGGATGCTCGAGGAGGGCAGGGGAGGGAAGAGTCTCGGCAAGCCTGTGGAGGAGATAGCGGCGCACCGCGAGGGATACCAGCTGAGCATCTACCAGCTTGATGACCCGGTGCTGAAGCAGATACGCGACGAGCTGATGGGACTTGACCTTGACAATCTTACGCCGATGGATGCCCTGAATAAGCTCTATAATATCCGGAAGTTATTGAGGTAAGTTTCAGGGATCAGATTTTTACGGCCTCCGCGCATCTTTATTCACTGACTGTTCGCGAATAGTCAACAGCAAGGAGGTCTAAACATCCCTTCAGATTCAATTTTGTTGTGAAAAAAAAATTATTAATTTTGCAGTCACAATTGCGGGAATAGCTCAGTTGGTAGAGCACGACCTTGCCAAGGTCGGGGTCGCGAGTTCGAGTCTCGTTTCCCGCTCAAAGAAATCAGGAAGCATCAGGCTTCCTTTTTTAGTATGGCTGAAACGGCAAAGGCCCCGAAGGGGGCGTTTACTGTTTGGTGACGGTACCTGCGAAGGTGCCGGTGTATGATGATAGTAGAATTGCTATTTGACAGGTCCCCAGTCGACCAGTATTCCGTCTCTGAAGTAGAGATATTTTTTTGAGTAGATCCACTCTTCCTCAACACTCTGATCTACGTACATGCGGTTTATCTGCACCGGCTTGCCCCAGCTGTCGCGTGCCATATCGGAGGTGATGCCTTTCCATACCTTATGCTGGTAGAGCCTCTTGCCGATGTCGGTGCCGTACTTGTCCACGAGAGCCTCCCACCTGTTTGCCGGAGCATAGTACTGCTCCTCTTCTGGCAGTGGCTGCTCCTGCCGGTACTGTGGTTGCTGCGGCTGCTCCTGCCGGTACAGTGGCTGCTCCTGCTGGTATTGGGGTTGTGGCTGCTGAACAGGCTGCTGATCTGCCGGCCGGTCGGCTTGCGGCATCATTTGTACTGTTACGGGTGCGGCTTCAGGGAGGAGCTCTCCCAGCCTGTCGGACCTGACAAAGCCGTCCAGCCCGTCAAACAGTATTCTTGTGTAGATAGAGTCAGCGGTAACCACTTCCACCGTGCTGCCGTCGGGTATCAGCGTTAAGACCGAGGTAAGGTCATCCTTGTCGCCGAAGAGCCTGACGGCCCCTTTGGTGGTTGCCCTGGGCAGATCCTGCGCCATTATTGCAATGCCCGCAAAGAGGGCAAGCATTGAAACTGCTATTTTTTTCATCATATAATAATTTATTTCATTTGTATGATAGCCTGTCCCGGTTTATCGGGAGAACCTCCATGTGTCCGATTCTTATGTACTTGTGTTTGTATGTGGTAACACATGGAGGTTTCATGATTGTACTTGTATTTCTCTTTAGCGATCAAAAACCGTACCACCTTATTTCCTGTGGATGATCATGAGCCCGTCTCTAAGGGGCAGGATCAGTTTTTCAACGCGGTCGTCGCTGCGAATCTTCTCGTTGAACATCACAATCCCATTTCCCTGAGGGTCTTTCACTGCCTCTTCCATGTCAATCTTACCACCCCAGAGAACATTGTCGGCGATAATGAAACCGTCCTTGCGTACCCTGTCAAAAACGAGATCGTAGTATTCGCAATACTCGCGCTTGTCGCCGTCAATGAACACCAGGTCGAAGGTGCAGTTCAGGGTTGGAATGATATCCTGTGCCCTGCCGGTATGCTGTGTCACCCTGTCAGCCACCCCAGCAAGGGCAATATAGCGGGAACTCATTTCGTGAAGCTCGTCGTTTGACTCGATGGTATGCAACTCTCCACCGGGATCAAGTCCGCGTGCCAGGCAGATGGCCGAGTATCCTGTGTAAGTGCCTATCTCAAGAACATATGAGGGTTGTATCATATGGGAGATCATCTCGAGTAATTTTCCCTGGAGGTGTCCCGAGGCCATGTTCGGGTTTACCACGTACAGATGAGTCTGGCGGTAAAGCTCCGCGAGCACCTCATCCTCCGGCGTGCTGTGTTCCCTGATGTAGCGTTCAGCCTTTTTCTCCATTCTGCCTGTAGATAAGGGTTGACAGTGAAGCCTCCTCAAATACTGCACTGGCGATGTCTGTCAGTTCGATGGCGGTGACCGCGTCTATCTTGCGGAAGATAGTGTCCATGGTGTCAATGCGGTCAAAGATCAGCAGGCTCTTACCCAGGCTGAGCATCAGGCTCTCGTGGTTCTCGTAGGCCCTTGCCAGGTAGCCCCTGATCTGGTTCTTGGCCTTGGTGAGCTGGAGGGTTCCCAACGGCTGGCGGCGCAGCCTCTTAAGTTCAGTACGGGTGAGGGAGATGCTCTTTTCGAGGTTACGGCTGTCAGTACCGAAGTATATGGTTATCAGACCCGTATCTGTATACGGGTTATACATCGACTCCACATTGTAGGCATACCCGCGTTTTTCACGGAGCGAGAGGTTCAGTCGCGAGTTCATCCCCTGTCCGCCCAGGATGTTATTCAGCATGAAGAGTCCCATCCGGCGTGTATGGTGAAGGTCATAGCCGATATTGCCGATGATGCAATGGTTCTGGAAGGTATCCATTTTCTTCTCATAAGTAACCGGTCTGTACCTGTACTCTGACCTTTGCCGACGGGTGCCATCCCTGCCAACGATCCTGCCGAAATGCTTTTCAAACAGCACGGTGATATTTTTCGGGCTGATGGCTCCCACAGAGCAGAAGACCATCTCTGAGGTGGAATAGTTTCTTGCAATGAATTTGCGTATCGACTCACCCGTCACGGACTTCACTGTCTCCGGCCGTCCAAGGATATTCCTTCCAATGGGCTGGTCAGGGAAGACCAATTCCTCGAACTCGTCAAAGATATATTCTGCGGGGTTATCAAGATATGAGTTGATCTCCTCCATGACCACCTCCTTTTCCTTCTCTATCTCCGCAGGGGGGAAGGTGGATGAGAAGAGGAGGTCCGCCAGCAGTTCCGTTGCGCGGGGATAGTGTTCCTTCAGGAAGGAGGCATGGATGGCGGTCTCCTCCTTGGTGGTATAGGCATTCAGTTCGCCGCCGACATCCTCGAGGCGGCTGAGTATATGAAACGACTTACGGTGTGTTGTACCTTTGAAGAGCATATGTTCGATAAAATGGGCGGTGCCGTGTTCTTCGGGAAGCTCATCGCGTGAGCCGGCGTTGATAATCACGCCGCAGTGTGCCACCTCGCTGGCAGTCATGCAGTGCACCAGCCTTATGCCGTTGGGTAGTGTATGAAATGTGAGGTCCATGCCTGATTCTCAGAATGGACAAAGATAGCATGAATTGAGTTGTCAGGCACAATTATGCAAAGTGGCTGGGGGGTCTTGCATGAAAATATAATATGCAGTATATTTGCACTCCAAAATGGTACCATAGCTCAGTTGGTAGAGCAACGGACTGAAAATCCGTGTGTCCCCGGTTCGATTCCTGGTGGTACCACGTCTTAAAACCGCAAATCCCGCAAGATCAATGATCTGCGGGATTTTGCATTAGTGGGGGTGACGGAAGTGGTGACGATTCTTTATAGCTAACCCTTTATGCGGACTAAGCGCCTAATAATCAGAGTGTTTACTTCGAGTAGTTTATAGTTGATGTTAGAATGCCATTTTCACCCCACTTATTCCATATCCCTATTGGAGTATTTTTTGAGGTAATACCTTCCATGCTTTTTATTCCAGAGCTGTACCATTTTGTAATCTGTATAGGCCGGCTGCGTTGACCACATTGCGCCGGAAAGACTTACAATTTTGTAAATATCTATAGATCAAAATATTAGCATTGGCCTTAAGTGGTCAACTCAGACCGCCGGGAAGTGGTCCGGGTCACTGGTTTTTGCATATCAAGCCGAAAACCTGTTTAAATCTTAATGATTTCTTAATGCTCCCTTAATACTGCACTAATATGTGTGGAATACTCTTGTTGCATTGAATAATCAATTTCAACAGAAAAATGGAAAATACGAAACAAAAAACGGCAATCTATGCTGGAGCAATAGTTATTGCTTTGCTCCTAATCGGGATGATTTTTACTTCATTATCAATATCAAAGGCTAAGAGAACTATCAATGGAGAGAAACAGAACTCCGAAAAACTCTTGTCTCAGAAATTATCAACAGAAAAGGAACTGTCTAAATTACAGGCAGATTTTTCATCACTGAAACAAAAGAGTGATTCAAATCAAAAATTGTTAAATGAAATGAAAATTAAAATTGCTGATAATGAGAAAAAGCTACGCCTTATTTCAAGTGAGAATAGATCACTGCGTTCTTACAGGAAGGAGCTGGATGAGTTGAAGAAAGTCAAAGCTGATCTTGATAAGGAAGCATATCAGTTGAAATCCGACTATGATAAATTAATGGACCAAAACAAAGACCTTCAGAATTCATTGTCAGCACTGGAGTCTGAAAAGAAAATACTTGCACTTCAGCTTGAAAATGCACTGAAGTTAAAAACAGACAATTTCCTGGTTACTGCTACACGAGGTAAGGAGGCGGAAAGAATTGTGATTAAAGCTTCCAGAACAAAAAAGTTGAACATGACTTTTGAGGTTCCTCAAAGCCTTACTGAAGCAATAAGCTTTAATATAGTAACTCCTTCCGGGGCAACAGTTAAGCCTGATGATAAATCATTATCGTGGACTTCCCCTATGGATTCACGCAATTTCACAGCTAGTTTATCGGCTATGACAGGAGAGTTTGAACAATCGCGCCAGGTGGTTTTAAATTATATGCCAAAGGGAAAGCTTGAGAATGGAGAATACAAAATCCATATACTCTGTAATGGTAAAAACATTGGCAACTGCAGGATTACGCTTAGGTAGGGTAATCTATTGTCCTGGTTTCAATTGCCCGTCTGATGGCGGGCATTCTTCAAAGCATCAAAATAATCACAAAACAGGTTAAAGCACACGAAGCAATGGGGAATTATTTATGTTTTGTTTTTGTTTCTATTCTGATGGTCTCGTCATATGAGGCTAAAAATAAACAGCTGGCTAAGAATAAAATGGATATCTTATAATCGATTCATCTTATGAACATTAAATTATTTGTGTAAGGCAATTCCTGAAATAGTCCTCCACTCCACGGAGCGTATCAATGAAACTTGAACAGTTTTTTTACCGCTTAAAACTTATTGCGAAATGAAAAATAGTATGATAATTCTTACATGTGTTCTAATTGGCACTGCGCTGCTTTCCTTTTCTTGTGCCGGAACTAATAAGCAACTACGGAAAAACAGAAAATCTATTACCGCAATTCTTATCCCTGAAACTGAAAAAAAGCAAATATCAGAACCGACCGTTGAAATAAAGGAGGTTGAGGAAAAACTAATTCCGTTCGGTGAAAAATTGCCTGATCCAAGCCGCTTCTTTGTCATAATTGGAAGTTTCAGATATCCTGAGAATGCAAAAAAATACCAGATGCAGATACTTACAGAGGGGTTTAATTCTGAGATCCTTAGAAATGAAGCTGGTTTATACAGGGTCTCGGTCATGTCAACCAATGAAATTGCAGCTGCCAGGGAAGATATCAGACGTATAAGGAGAACTTTTCCTGAGTACTCAGAGACATGGTTATTGATCCAGAAGAAATAAAAAAAGTCTTAAACATCGTCCCTTCCTTGAATAACCTATTAAAACAAATACAAATGAAAAAGATCGATTACGCAATACTTCCACTAACTCTCATGGTCATGCTGAATTCCTGTGCCCCGGTCTATAAATGTGGCGATTCAAAACCTAATAAGGTACCTGTAACCTGGAGCAAAAACATGAAAACAGTGATCAGTGAAAGAGATAAGTTATGTGCCAGTCTGGATTCGAAGGGAAAAGAAAATGCCGGACTAAAAAATACTATCAATGAACTCACGGGCAGGAATAAAGACCTTACTGATCAATATAATTCAATGCTAAATATAAATATTGATTTGGAGGAGAAGTATAAAGATTTGATTAACGAGAGCTTATCAAAAACAAACCAGTTCAATAAAGCCTTACAGGCAAAATCGGATGAGCTAACCAATAAGGAACTTTTATTGTCGGAGAGAGAGAAAGCATTGAAAGAGATGCAATTTATAATTGCAAGGCAAGATTCCATCACAAGACGACTAAATGGTATTCTAAGAAATGCTTTGCTGGGATTTAATTCTGATGAGTTATCGGTAGAAATTAAAAATGGTAAAGTTTATGTCTCCTTGTCCGATAAGCTGTTGTTCAAATCAGGAAGTTCTGCAGTTGAAGAAAAGGGCAAAGAAGCTTTGAGACTGCTGGCCGGAGTTTTGGATAAGAATGTCGACATTGACATACTTGTGGAAGGTCATACTGACAATGTGCCGATAAAGACATCACTTTATAAAGATAATTGGGACCTGAGTGTGGCAAGAGCTACTTCAATTGTCCGGATACTAACCAATGACTATAAAATAGCTCCAACCCGAATGACTGCATCTGGTAAAGGAGAGTATTTCCCAAAATCTGATAATGATACTGCCGAAGGAAGAGCCAGAAACAGGAGAACTGAAATAATTCTATCTCCAAAACTGGATGAAATAATGCAACTATTGAAAGATCAGCAATAGCTGTTATCAGACATTAAAATGTAGGAGAGATACATTGGTTATCAGCAATAATTATTACCGGGTTGTAACAATGGAGGATATGGGTATTCTGGAATTTACCGATGTTTTTAACGGGCTTAAAGATTCCGCTTTGTCATGCAAATCAATTAATTCAATTAATTCCTTTTTTGCAGTGGAAAACCTCTATAGGTCTGCAACAAAGGAAATTATAACTAAACTGGAAAATCTGAAATCTGAATTTATGCATTTAAATAATCGCAACCCAATCTATCAGATAAATACCAGGATCAAAACACCTAAAAGTATCATGGCTAAGTTGAACAAGCTCGGGTTTGAACTAAGTGTTGAATCAGCCAGAGCAAATCTCACGGATATAGCTGGTGTCAGGGTAATATGTTTTTACATCGATGATATCTATCAGATTACAGACTTGATTACATCGCAGGAAAATATGAAAGTTATTCGAATTTCGGATTATATTAAAAATCCAAAGCCCAATGGCTACCGAAGCTTCCATATGATTGTGACAGTACCTGTTTACATGTCAGGCAGGAAAGAATTTGTTAATGCAGAAATCCAGATACGCACTGTTGCAATGAATTTTTGGGCCTCCCTCGAATATGAACTGTCATATAAGCTGGACCATGTTAAAAACGAAGATGTAACAAGGGAATTAAAAGATTGTGCCGATGTCATATCCGGCCAGGATATCAGGATGCAAAATCTACATAATATTGAGATTCATGCAAAAAGAACCATTAACCACGACCCCGGTATCTGATAATAAAAAATCTCCTGATTGTGTAAAGGACATTTCTTTTGAATATCAGGATAAAGAGCTTCGTTCGGAGTCAGTGCCTTAAGGATTATGGATTTATTTGTTAAACTGATTTCATAAGCTCCGATATTTGTCTGATTGTAAAACCGGTACATGCAAATAACAATCCTTTAACGATCTGCGGGAAGATAAACTAACCCCGAAGTCTATGGCCAAAAATTAATATCACAAGTTATTTCAGATGAGAAGTTATATAAGTAATACATTTTTATTGTTCACCATCACAGTTTTGGCTAGCCAAAATGTCATGGCGCAGAATTTTAAGTTTGGACATATCAACAGCGACGAACTAATTCAGGCATTACCTGAATATGACTCTGCCAATATTAAACTGGAGAAATTACAGAAGGAACTCATAAATTATCTTGAGATAATGTCAGCAGAGCTGGACTCTAAGTACGATGCTTATATTAAGGATAGCAAAAATCTCAGCAATATCGTAAAACAAACCAGAGAACAGGAACTGAGCGACATGAACAGGAGAATTCAGGAATTTCAAAGTTCTGCCCAGGCGCAATTACAGGATAGACAGACAGAACTTTTCCAGCCTGTTTATATGAAAGTTGAGAAAGCAATTAAGGCCGTTGGTAAAGAGAATGGTTATATTTATATTTTCAATTCTTCGCAAGGGAGCTCTCTTTTATTTTTTGACGAGGGAAAGAGTACTGATGTGACAGCTTTGGTCAAGGCAAAACTTAAAATAAAATAGACTATTAATTGAAATGCCGGGCCAGGATAATTTAACCCCAGATTCCAAATGAAGATTCTGCTTATTGAAGACGAACCTCAGGTTGTTGAATTTCTAAGAAAAGGACTTACTGAAAAAGGCTATGAAACAGAGGTTGCCTTTGACGGACAGATGGGCGAGAAGCTTGCATCGAAAGGTGACTTTGATCTAATAATTCTGGATGTTATCCTGCCAAATATAAATGGGTATGAGCTGTGCAAACTCATCCGGCAGAAAGGTCTTCTGGTACCTGTTTTAATGCTTACAGCGCTTGACAACACTGATGATAAGGTAACCGGATTTGATTCCGGGGCTGATGATTATCTGGTAAAACCTTTTGAGTTTGAAGAGCTTCTTGCCAGGATTAATGCACTTACAAGGAGGGCTTCAGGCTTGATCCAGACATCCAGGGTGATAAAGATAGCTGACCTCAATCTTAACCTTAATAAGAAGTCAGCAACCCGGGGAGATAAACATATTGATCTGACAGGCAAGGAATTTGAACTTCTGGAGTTCCTTATGAAGAATAAGGGCAGGGTATTGTCCCGGGTTGAAATTGCCGAAAAAGTATGGGATATTACATTTGACACTGGAACAAATGTGGTTGATGTATATATCAGTATTTTAAGAAAAAAAATTGATAGGGATTTTGAAGAAAAATTAATTCACACCAAGGTTGGACTTGGCTATTATATAGATGAAGCGTAATGGAAATAAGGAAGAAACTATTGTACCAGTTTATAGGTATTGTTGCCATGATTCTCCTGTCATCTTCACTCTCCGTTTATATTTCTTTTTCAGAAGGCAGAAAGAAGGAGTTTTATGACCGGCTTGGCAGTAAAGCAAAAATGGTTGCACAGATGCTGATAGATATAGATGAAATAGACGCCGAATTATTAAAAAGAATTGAAATAAACAATCCCGTAAGCCTGCCTAAAGAGAAGATAATTATTTACGATTATCAGAATAATGCTGTCTACAGTACTGATGAAGACAAGTTGTTGATTATATCACCGGAATTGATAAATGAGGTTCGGCTAAAAGAAGTAGTCCGTTTTAAACAGATACCTTATGAAGTGCTTGGCCAATTTTACGCAGGCAAGTACGATAGATATGTCGTTTTTGCTGCAGCTACAGATATCTATGGCTTGGGCAAACTTAAACGACTTCGTGTCATTCTTCTTATTGTCTTCATAATCAGCCTGGGTATAGTATATATTTCAGGAAGATTATTTGTATCACGAGCTCTGACCCCTATTTCAAATATCATGGCACAGGTGGAGGCAATCGGCGTATCCAACCTGAATGCCAGAATATCGGAAGGAAATGGCAAGGACGAGATCTCAATGCTTGCACAAACATTTAATAAAATGCTCGAAAGGATTGAATCAGCTTTTAAAATTCAGAAAAATTTCATTGCCAACGCTTCTCATGAATTGCGCACTCCCCTTACAGTCATAACCGGCCATCTTGAAGTGATCCTGATGAAAGCGAGAAAAAATGAAGAGTATAGAGAAACAATCATTACTGTGCTCGGCAATATTAAGAACCTAAATCATATTTCAAACCGGCTACTGCAAATGGCTCAGGCCAGTTCTGAATTTTCAGAGGCGGATTTTAGCCAGATCAGAATAGATGAAATACTCTGGCAGGCCAAAAGAGATGTCCTTAAAGTAAACGATAACTATCAGATTAACATTAATTTCTCCGAGTCAATAGATGATGAGCTTAAACTTACTGGAAAAGGTAATGAGCAACTACTCAGAACAGCCTTAAGTAACATTATTGACAATAGCTGTAAATATTCCGGCAATCATACTGCTGAAATCAGCGTAACTAATGAAGGGAATAATGTTATCATGAATTTTTCGGATACAGGTATTGGAATTTCTGAAGAGGAGCTAAAGATGATTTTTCAAGCATTTTATCGTGCAAAAAGTGCTACTAATACAAAGGGCCATGGCATAGGGTTATCCCTGGTTGAAAAAATCATTACGTCACATAATGGAAAAATTTCGGTTATGTCGGAATTATCGAAAGGTAGTACCTTTACTATTATTCTCCCTTTGCATAGTTGAGTATTCCTGTATCAATCAGTAAGGCATTATCCGCGGATTGATCCATCCCCTGTATTATAGGGTGTCTTAACTCCCCAAATAGCTGGACATAATTTGAAAAACAAATTAGGTCTGATTAAATTTGGGAACAATGACATTAACACGAAGAAAATTTACACCTGAGGATCGTTTGTCGATCCTTCAGGAAGGAGAACGGGAAGGACACGCAGCAACTATCCGGAAGTATCACATAGCACCGTCGCTTTATGCCCGCTGGAAGCACAGAGTGGTAAAAAGGTGCCAACCTGAAGGAATTGAAACGAGAGATTGATATATATCATCCTTTAAAAAGGAGGATAGAAAAGTAGAATATTGACAAAAGTCGACCCTTAACAAGTCTTGTTTATCAATAATTCTGTACACTGGTAAATTGTATAAGTTGGCTGGAGGATCATTATCTTGGCATCCATATTGAGTAACTAATCGATCTTTGTTTGGAAGATCATTGTTATTAATTATCTTTGTTAAGTATGCCAACAGTATTGTTAATAAAGGGTTACAGGTTCTTCTTTTTCAGTAATGAAAGAGATGAACCAGTACATATTCATATTGAAAAGGCAGAGAAATATGCAAAATTCTGGATAGAACCTCTTTTTGTAGCAGTTAATTATGGTTTTACCGGGAAAGAGTTAAGAGAAATTGGCGAGATTATTGAGAAGAATGAAGTACTTATAAAGGAGAAATGGGATGAGCACTTTAGCAAATAGAACAGTAAGTATTCTTGCTTCCAAAGTATGGTTCACAAAGGACATGCTTTATGTTCAGTTACAAGATGGAAGAGAGATAGGTGTTCCATTATTATGGTTTCCAAGATTGAGAAAAGCCAGCAAAGAACAACTCAAAGACTGGAGGCTTATTGGCAATGGTGTTGGGATCCACTGGGAAAGTATAGATGAAGACATTTCTGTATCTGCATTACTATAGCAGGAATAGAAGATACCTAAACGCATTGGCTTAAGAATAGCGAAAGATCTCAAGCGGCTGTCGTTTCTGGCGATCAGAAATCTAACCTTATTATCTCTTGGGGCTGGTGGTACCACGTCTTAAAAACGCAAATCCCGCATGATCAATGATCTGCGGGATTTTACATTATTGGCGGCGACGGGAACGGTGACGAGTTTTGAAATTGGAATATTGTCAAATTCGAATTATAGAAATCGTATCTTTGTAATATGAAAGCATATAATAAGATAATCAGAATCAGACCAGATAAAAGATTTGGCAAGCCTTGTATAAGGAATACAAGAATAACTGTGTTTGACATACTTGGCTGGCTGGGATCCGGAATGAATTACGATGAAATCCTGTCTGATTTTCCTGAGCTTAACAGAGCAGATATCAGAGCTTGCTTAATGTATGCTGCCGACAGAGAACGTAAACTTCAGACACTCTGATGAAATTACTTCTTGATCAGAATATTTCATTTCGTATCGTAAATAAAATCCGGGATATTTTTCCCGAGTCAGGTCAGGTAAGCGAACTGGGACTTGAAAATTCCAAGGACTCAGAAATCTGGAAATTTGCGCAAGAAAATGAATATGCAATTGTAACATTCGACAGCGATTTTTATGATCTTGGACTTCTAAAAGTGGCTTCACCTAAGGTGACATAGCTCAGATTAGGTGATACAAGCACCCGTAACCTTGTAAATGTACTTCGAATAAACTCCGATCTGATTAATACTTTTCTTACTGATCCAACTTACAAGGATATTGGATGTCTTGAGATTAACGGTTGAGGTTTGAGAATAATAACTGACGGCCGTCGTTATTGGCAATCAGAAATCCAACCTAAAAATCTCCCGGGGCTGGTGGTACCATACAAGGAGAGTGAGAGTGAGAGCAAGATCGGGCACATCACTCTCTTTCTCTTTCCTCACTCACTCTCTATTTCTCGGATGGTAATCTTCCAAATCCCTCATGATCAATGGTCTGCGGGATTTTGCATTTTTTGTAATGTTTAATTATCGCAATCCTGGCTTAACGGGTTAAGATAAGTGCCAATTTAACTTGACTTCGCTGCATCAATGGTGTAAATTTGATTTTAGTACATAACCTGGAAGAATACAGGGTGCTTTTCATGTTCATTACCAGTTATCTATACAATTGAGCGTTGAGGGGTGCCTGCTCAACTTTCACAATCAGAAAGGCCATGAAATTAATCAACCTTACGTTGCAAGGCTTATATGGCAATAAAATTAGCCTTTGGACACTGGTTTCTGTACTGTTTGTCGCTCTGCTGCCATCATGCAAAAACCGGCTGAAGGAAAAGTCTGATGAAGCGCTTATGAAAATGGCTCTCGAGATTTCTCAGAAAAACCTGATCATTGATTCTCATATCGACTGGCCGGAGTGGCTCCTGAATTTTCCCGGGGATATCTCGAAGCGAACACAGCAGGGTGATTTTGATCTTGAGAGAGCAAACGAGGGCGGATTGAAAGCGACTATGTCAGTAATATACATCAATTCTGAACTTGGTGTGGATGATGGCCGAGAGCTGGTTGATTCACTTCGGAGGCTGATATCTTTTTACACTGAAACCTATCCTGATATGTTTGCCGCAGCACTGAATCCCGATGAAGTCAGGAGTAATTTCAGCAGGCAGCTGTTTTCCTTACCGGTATGTCTTGAGAACGGATCCCCTATAGGAGAGGACATCGAATACCTGGAATACCTCAAGGACATAGGTGTAGTTTATATCACGCTTTGTCATGACGAGACAAATCAGATAAGCGATTCCAACTTTGACGAGTACAGACAGTGGAATGGGCTTAGCCCTTTTGGTCTTGAAGTGATCAGGGAACTGAACCGTCTCGGGATAATGATAGACATCTCCCATTCTACAGACAGTACGGTGTATCAGGCGTTACGCTACTCCAGTGCTCCGGTTGTGGCAACTCATTCATCCTGCAGGCACTTTACCCCGGGCTATGAACGGAATCTCCCGGATACTCCTATAAAACTGATAGCCGACAAGGATGGGGTCATTATGGTGAATTTCGGGTCAATGTTTCTTGATTCTGTCTGTCTCAGAAACTGTAATGAGGCCATTGGTTATCTGAAATCGCAAAAGATAACTTATTACTCGCAGGAAGGAGCTGCTTATCTGGATGAGTTTGTAAAGTCACATAAAGTCGTCACGGATTCAAAGCAACTGGTTAACCATATTGATTATATTGTTCACATAGCGGGTATAGACCATGTTGGGTTAGGTTCTGATTTTAACGGGGTGGGACCCACTCAGCCGGCAGATGTTCGAGATGTTTCGGGTTACCCTGTGATTATATTTGAGTTGCTCA
This sequence comes from Bacteroidales bacterium UBA4772, assembly GCA_002403305.1. Taxonomy (GTDB): domain Bacteria; phylum Bacteroidota; class Bacteroidia; order Bacteroidales; family VadinHA17; genus SR-FBR-E99. Next base: position 209,474 of record DHHM01000010.1, on the reverse strand, counting down.
GGCGAGGTTACTCGGAAGATGATATTAGAAAAATTCTATCGGGTAATTTTCTCAGAGTCTGGGATAAGGTAATTGAAAAAGGAAGGGAAATCAACAAGATCTCAGAAATATGAATATCTGATTACATAGGCAGAATGCATTAACCACATTGCGCCGGAAATGCTTGCAACTTTATATCTATCTATAAATCAAAAGAATAACGCCGGTTATAAGTGGTCAATTTATACCGGCGGAAAGTGGTCAGGGTCACTGGCGTTTGCAGTGAACGGCATAGTTGCCGAACCTTTCGATATACTGGTGCTTTTCGAGCTTGGCATGAAAGGATACACGTGTGCTCGTATGAATCTATTAATTATAATCTTATCCCTCTGGAAGCTCTAATTTTTGTTATGCTACGGTTAGAATGCAGTATCCGGAGTGCCTGTATTTCTTTGATTGTGATGCGATAGATGATGAGGTGAGATTCCAGGACAATCCATCTGTACATTTTAGACTTTGTTGGCAGATGACGGCATTCAGAAAAGAGTAGCCAATTGCTTGAAAGTCCTTCCACTAACTTCCATATCTCATTCTCATAAAGTTCAGCTTGCTTGAGGCCAAAGGTCTCTACTCCATATTGAAAAATGCTATTAAGATCAATGAGAAATAATTTGGATACTTTTACCGGGAGCTTTTTTTCTTCCTCCATTCTTCGAGCATGTTTTTTGACTCCTCTAAAGTATAAAATGGACCTTCCTCTGCTTTTTTAATCCCATCCTTGAACTCATTATGGGATATAGGATTACCCGGTAAAGCCCAATTGTCTTTCTCTTTTGGTTTTATATTTTTTGTTTTCATAATCAGATGAGTTAAACGAGATCTACAAGCTTGTCCTCTTTTACAAAGATAATCATCCTCAATGCATAAACAAAATGCTCAACTTCGGTATCGACAAGAGATATGCCAATTTATGATACTCCAGTAAATTCTCTTTCCAAGTATCCAAAATGCCACAAAAAACATTAATTTCCATTCCTTATTTGACTCCTAATAGCAGTTTCAAAAGGTAAAAACTCAATAAAAACACCAAAAGATTGACCCAAAACGAGTATAACATATTATCATTCAGCATTAAAAACCCTTGTTTGTACGATTACACCGCAAGGTTCTAAGACCCTCAGATAGGGAGATGGCATGCAGACCAATTTATCAGAAATCCCTCCGACTGACGCTTTCGTTGACGAATTTATCTATCTCCAGTCAAAACATAACTTAAACAAGATCAACGTCTTTCAAATTACAAGATTTGTTCGTTTCTTCAAATATTAGCGGAATTATGGCTGAATTACGAAAGATCTCAAAGGTCTGTTGTTTCTCGCAGTCAGAAATCACACAGAAGAGTCTCCTGGTGCTGGTGGTACCACATCTTAAAAACCGCAAATCCCGCAAGATCAATGATCTGCGGGATTTTGTGCTATTGGTGTTGACGGAATGGGTGACGAAATTGTAAATGGATTTTCAACGTGCTATTTGTCAATGCATTGTTAGTCTATTTTTAAACTTGTACATTCCCTTTATTCAGATAAACTGCCACTTAAATTGATTTAATACCTGTGCCCGGGAATCATGCCTGCTCTTTTATATTCAACCGAAACCATAACCAGTTATCGGACTGGCTCTGATACTTCGTCAATTGTGCTGAAAATAAGTTTATTAGTTGTAACTTTGATGTTATGAAGATTGCATACATTGGTACCTATCCTCCAAGGGAATGTGGTATCGGGACTTTTACCAGGAATCTCTACAATTCCATGGTAACGAATAATGAAACAACGCGAGATTCAAGGGAAGGATTCATTGTAGCAATGAATGATCATGAACTAACCTATGATTATCCTGAAGAAGTAAAACTAACCATTGGACAGGAGCACCAGAGGGATTATCTATCAGCAGCAAGATTCATTAATCTCAGCGGTGCTGACCTATGTATACTAGAACATGAATTTGGTATATATGGCGGACAAAATGGTGTATATATCCTGCCTTTGCTTCACCGGCTGGAGATTCCGCTCATTGTCACCCTTCACACAATTATCAGAAATCCATCCTATGATCAGAGAGCTGTATTGGTAGAAATTTGCAAAATGGCAAAAAAACTGGTTGTAATGAGCCATAAAGCCATTGAGCTTCTGACAACCGTATATGATATTGATAAAAGAAAGATAGTATATATTGAGCACGGGGTGCCGGATATTCAATATAACCGGCAAAACTCGAGAAAGGAATTCAATCTCCAGAATAAGAAGGTCTTACTAACCTTTGGTTTTATCAGCCGGAATAAGGGGATCGAGACAGTACTAAAGGCACTGCCAAAAGTTATTACAAAATATCCCGAAGTTTTATATATCATTTTAGGGAAAACCCACCCCAATGTTTTAAGGTATTCGGGTGAAGAATACCGCATTTACCTTCAGCAAATAGTCAACAAACTGGACCTGGCCAAGCATGTTTTTTTTCTGAATGAGTTTCTTAATCAGAAAGAGCTGTTTAAGTACCTGTCTGCATCTGATATTTATATTACTCCTTACCTGAATGAAGATCAGATTACCAGCGGAACACTATCCTACGCAATAGGTGCTGGTTCAGCTGTTGTTTCAACACCTTACTGGCATGCCACAGAACTGTTGGCTGATGGCAGGGGAAAGCTTTTCAATTTCAATGATTCAGACAGACTTTCAGCAATTCTCCTGGAATTATTTGATAATCCTGATGTCATTTCGGCCATGCGGCACAAGGCATTCGAATATGGTAAAAAAATAACATGGCCTAAAACAGGGGAAAAATATATTGCTGTTGCGCAAAAAGTCATTGCCAACAAGCCTGTTGTATATGCAAAGAAGGAAACCAATCTTGATCCGCTTATTCTGCCTCCATTTTCGCTTGTTCATATAACACATTTAACTGATGATACCGGGATCATCCAGCATGCAAAATTTGGAATTCCAAATCTGAAAGAAGGCTACTGCCTGGATGATAATTCGAGAGCATTACTGATGGTGCTGATGGCATACAGGCAAAAAAAGGATATGCTGGCCCTTAAATTGGCTCCCATATACCTGAGCTACATCCATTATATGCAAAACAAAGACGGGACATTCAGGAATTTTCTCAGTTTCAACCGTAGTTTTCTTGATGAGGTAGGGTCAGAAGATTCTTTCGGAAGAACTATCTGGGCACTGGGATACCTGATTGCCAACGCACCTAACGATTCCTACTTCCAGACCGGCAGATTTATTTTTTCAGCTGCAGCCGGAAACTTCGAGAAGCTTAATTCTATCAGAGGGATTGCCAATACAATGATAGGTATAAGCTATTACCTCCGGAGTAATCCATCGGATGATTCAATGGCTGAGACATTAAGAAATCTGACTTATAAGCTGATCAGACATTATGATGAAAACAGATCTTCTGACTGGAAATGGTTTGAAGCTTTGCTGGCATATGATAATGGTATTTTACCTCTGGCTCTTCTACTCTCGGCAGAGATATTTAAAGATGATAAAATAACCGAAACTGCCTTGGAGTCAATGGACTTTTTAACAGAACATACAATCAAGGATGGCTATTTATCAATCATTGGTAATGAAAAATGGTATAGAAAAGATGGTGAACGTTCTGTGTATGCGCAACAGCCGATTGATGCTCTGGCGATGGTCTTAATGTATCACCAGGCTTTTCATCTGACAAAGGATCAGGAATATCTTAATAAATTATTTGCCTGTTTCATGTGGTTTCTCGGAGAAAACGATCTCAGGATGAGTTTGTTCGATTTTGAAACCAAAGGGTGTTGCGATGGTTTTGAGAGTTATGGCGTTAACCGAAATCAGGGGGCGGAGAGTTCCCTGGCCTATCTGATTGCTCATTTAACAGTTCTTCAGGCATTTGAGGAATCTGAAAAGTATCTTGACAGGGGCGTCGGCAAAAGTTGAACCAGGGATTATACTATAAATTGTGTTGATAGAAAGATATCATAATAACCCCATCCTCACAAAGGATGATGTGCCATATCCGGTAGCCACAATTCATAATGCCGGTGTTGTAAAGTACAACAACCGGTATATAATGATCTTCCGGTCTCATAAGCTTAATGGAAGAAGCATTCTGGGCAAAGCGGAAAGTGATGATGGGTTTAATTTTAAAGTTGAGCAAGAACCTTTCATGGTACCTGCTGCTGAAGGTATATTCAAAGAATATGAGGAGTATGGTCTTGAAGACCCCCGGATTATTCTTCTCGATGGTGAATATCTCATAACCTACAGCGCCTATTCCAGGCATGGCGTACGTATTGGCCTGGCAAAGACCGGGGATTTTAAGTCTGTCCGGCGATTTTCCCTTATCACAGAGGCTGATTACCGTAATGTTGTAATCTTTCCGGGAAAATTTAACGGCCTTTACGCGCGACTCGACCGTCCCCATTCTGAAATATCACCATGGTCAATCTGGATCTCCTATTCTCCTGACCTCAGATATTGGGGTGAATCAAAATTAGTAATGAAGCCTGTAGAGTACCACTGGGATGAAATGAAAATAGGGCCGGGAGCGCCTCCGGTAAAAACTGATCGCGGATGGTTATGCATTTATCACGGTGTGTTTCCTACCATGGACGGATGCGTTTACAGATTGGGTGTTGCTTTGCATGATCTTGAAGATCCTTCCCGGATAATTGCTGTAGGTGATGAATGGATTTTGCAACCCGAAGAAACTTATGAGACAACTGGTTATGTGCATAATGTCGTGTTCACATGCGGAGCCGTCCCGGAAGATGATGGCAGTATTAAAATCTACTGGGGGGGGGCTGACAAGGTGATGTGTGTGGGTACGGCAATTATAGAAGACCTTGTTGATCATTGTTTGAATAACCCAAGAGAGGCAATATAGTTGTCAGTAGAAATTGGCAGGTTGAAAGTTATAACATCATTAATGTGAAGATAGCCGTATTGTCACCTGTTGCCTGGCGAACACCTCCCAGAAAGTATGGCCCGTGGGAACAGGTTTCTTCAAATATTACAGAAGGTCTGGTGGAAAACGGAGTTGATGTTACTCTGTTTGCTACTGCTGATTCCATTACCAAAGGCAAAATGGAGTTCGTATGCGATCATTCCTATGCGGAATATCCTGATGTTGACCCTAAAGTATGTGAGTGTCTGCATATAAGTAGCCTGATGGAGCAGGCGGATAAGTTCGATTTGATACATAATAATTTCGATTTCCTTCCACTGACTTATTCACGGTTAATAAGAGTACCTATGGTAACCACAATTCACGGCTTCTCTTCTCAGAAAATATTACCTGTTTATAAAAAGTATAATGATACCGGCTATTACGTTTCCATTAGTGATTCTGACCGAAGTCCTGAGCTTGATTACGTTGCAACGGTTTACAATGGGATTAATACCGATGAATTTACATTTTGTCCGGAGCCGGATGATTATCTGTTGTTTTTCGGCAGGATCCATCCTGAAAAGGGTACTTATGAATCCATTCAGATAGCCAAACTATCAGGAAGGAGACTAATAATTTCCGGCTTAATCCAGGATCAGGCATATTTTGAAAGTAAGATTAAACCTTTTGTCAATGATGATGACATTGTATATGTGGGTAATTCAGGACCAAAGGAAAGAGATAAACTCATGGGGGAGGCTTATGCGCTTTTGCACCCGATAAGTTTTGAGGAGCCCTTTGGATTAAGTGTTGCAGAATCAATGGTTTGCGGGACGCCTGTTATAGCATTCAGCAAGGGTGCCATGCCGGAACTGATCCTTGACAGTAAGACCGGATTTTTAGTGAGCACTTTAAATGATGCTGTAGAAGCGGTAAATCATATAAGTTCTATTGACAGAAAATATTGCAGGGATTATGCTGTCTCAAAATTCAGTCGTCAGAAAATGATAGAAGGATACCTGGCGGTTTATCAGGATGTTTTAAAAATACATAATCAGAAGTCGGATCGATAGCTGCTGCAAATGTTACGCACACGTTGATCCATCCGGACAGTGTCGTATCTTATCAAAGAAAGGGGTACTTCTTTCTTCAACGCATTTTACAGCATAAAGATAAAGCGCTGCAGACCATGTTTGCCAGTTCTGTCCCATGGCTTTGCCGTCCTGGGCTTTCAGCCATTCATTAAACCCAAAATCAATATCTTTGTTATTGGAGGCTTTTATAATACGGGTGAGTGCCATGAGCTTGTTCTCGGCAAGTTTGTATCTTTTTGCTGCAACTAATGCTGCTACATAAAGGCCACAAATGAATGGCCATATACCTCCATTATGGTATTCTCCGGGATTGTTATACAACTCATATCGTGCATGCCAGTCAGGATCTTCAGGTCTAACAAAGGGGAAGAAATTAGGTGGGAGATCAACGGCCAGTTCACCTCTTTCTCTCATGCCTGAACACTCCTCTTCAATCCAGGAGATCATTTCTTCAGCCCGGGAGGGGGATGCTATTCCTGAAAGAATGGCAAGACTGTTACCAAGCAGGTCGAACCGTTCGCTGCTGAATATTTTATAGGACCACAAAGCATAGTAGGGCTTATGTTTTACGACAAGGCCTTCGTGGACATGTTTGTGCATAACATCACCGGTAATGGTGAACCTGCTCATTTCATGGCGTACGATGTTTGCTGTGTTGTCTTTTCCCAGGAGTCGAAGATAGCTATAGATCAGGGTGTTCACAAACAAACCATATCCCAGTACCCATTGTTCATCGCGCCAGTCGCTTGTCGGTTGCTGGGAAACCAGGTATCGATCGGAGGGACTTTGATACGTCATCCAGGTCAGAGCTTTATTGACAGCTTCATGAAGAAAATCATGCTCACCTGATAATTCCCGGAAAATAGCAGCACCCAATAAAAACAGAGGAGTTGAATCACTTGATCCACGATCTTCCCTGTCATGCACAAGTGAAGGGATATGGCCATGTTCCGTCTGGTTTTCGGCCAGAGTTTCAAGTACTCTGCGGATGTTCATTATCAGTTCATGATTCCCGGAAACAGCAATCCCCAGGATGGAAAACATCAGATCCCTTGTATATGGCTCCGGATAACCCCAGCCTGCCGTACGTGGAAGCCCCTGATATGGTCCGTGGGCATTATGGATAAGCACTTCAAGAGCTGCATTCTTTGCAGCTTTTATTTCCTCCCAGTCAGTAATTAGCATGGATTTGATGGTTTATACTATCCCCAATTTATCGTTAATTATCTGAACAAAACGTTTCGCTACTACCCGGTAGTCGAAATGTTCAACTACCCGCCTACGTCCGGCTTTACCCATTTCCCGGCATAAACCCGGATCAGTCATAAGATCCATCAGGTAGTTGGCAATATCATGCACACTCGCACGGTAATCTACTGTCCGTGGCTCTTTAAATACAATTTTGTGGTTATTTCTGAAACCAGATTCCTCGCCAAGGGTTACCTCTTTAACATCGATTTTCTGTGCCACATCTGCCAGGAATGCTGTTTCTCCATGGACAAGAGTATCAAGCATTCCCATGGCATTAATGCTTATTACCGGTTTTTCGCAAGCTCCTGCTTCAACTTGCGGCATTCCAAAACCCTCAAGACGCGAAGGTGCCGCATATATGTCGCAAGCGCCAATCAGGTAAGGCATGAAATTACGTGAAATTATGTTTGTTGTATATATGACATTTTTATCGATCCCTAAGTGTTTTGCCAATTCCAGATCAGCCAGATTCTGAAGTTTGGTTCTTGCCTGAGGCCATACTTTGCATACATATTTCCAATCCGGGGCTTTAGAATCAATTATGGCAAGGGCCTGCATTACTTCCTGTGAACCTTTTGATGCAGCATCGCCACCGACAGTCAGAATCATTTTTTGGTCCGGTAAAACTCCCAACGATTCGCGAACGGTTAAAATTTTCGGATCATCTTTTTCAAAAGGGGAGAAGGCGTCTGTATCGCATCCAACGGGCAACACCTCAATTATTTCGCTGTCAATTCCGTCGCGGACATACATTTCCTTTACCCAGTTCGATGTTACCAGAATGAGTGGAAGGGCATTAAGTACCTCCTGGTAGTTCGCAATATATCCGTCAGCAACCAGCCAGGGTACCGCCTGTACTCCATATCGCTGCGGGTGGAGTACCAGATGGGGTGTATGTCCCCAATAACCGACACCAACAACGACATCAGGCTCAAACCAGCGATAATACCATTCCTTCTCCTGGGCTGATTCTAAATTTACTGCATGGGCATCAATTCCCATTTTAAGAAGTCCCTTGTATAACAAGTCTCCCTGGGTTGCCAGACCTCCGGGGGCCGCAGGGTAGTCATATAATAAAAGTACTTTCATGGTAGAACCCCTCCATTATTAAGCCATTTATCCGCATCGCAGGGATTTGTAAATTGCCAGAATGCCTCCGCTTTTGGTGTTGTTTTTGCTTCAAAGCTTTCTTTTTCAAACCCGTACGTTTCTGTTATGATACTCTGTTTCTTCAGCCATATTTGCTCCGTAAGTATATGGAAGTAAGAAGAGTTTTCTAAAGGTCTGGGATAATATTTTTTACCGCCATCTTCATAGGCAAAGGCCCAAAGTTCACTTGCATTTATCTTATCTGCATGCCAGAGCTTTATAACTGATTTGCCGGTTTCCTCATGCCGGACATGTCTTGTATATTCACCGCGTGGATTGTGTGATATAATCAGATCAAAATGAACAGGAGGCAATAGCTTAAGTATTGTGTGCTCCAACTCAATCTCATCCAGAGGTTTTTGTTCCGGGCCATCGTCCATATCCCCCATTATTCCTTCAGACCCTAAAATCTGTAATGTTTTAAAGAACCTGGGAGCACGGTCATTATCGTTCCCCCTGCAAAGACAGACTATGAAACATTTCCATGACGGATTACTCAGTATAGTTCCTCCGGCCCATAATGTTTCATCATCAGGATGAGCTACAATAACTGCGACGGATTTTGAGTTTTTGTTGTCCATTGTTGCTGCTATCCTGAGTTTTTAAGTGCAGTCAGGAGTTCAGTCAGATTAATAGATGCGTAAGTTGATGCATAGTCTGACATGCCGTAAGGAATAATCAGATTGCCATTGTGGATGATAGAACCACAGGAGTAAACTACATTGGGCACATATCCTTCCCTCTCTTCAGTGTTGGGAGTCAACAGAGGTGTTTTTAGCCTGCCAATCTCTTTTTCCGGATCATCAAGATCAAATAATGATGCTCCTATAGCGTATTCTCTCATGGATCCAACGCCGTGTGTAATTACCAGCCAGCCCTCTTTCGTCTCAATAGGCGACCCGCAATTTCCAACCTGAATCAGCTCCCATGGAAATTTGGGCTTCTGGATAATTTTGGCCTCGCGCCAGATATTTATGTTATCAGAATAGGCTATATAATTATTCACTCCATCAATACGGCACAGCAAAGCATATTTACCTTTTATCTTCCTGGGAAACAATGCCATACCCTTATTATGGGCAATTTCACCATTAATAGTCAATGCTTTGAAATGATAAAAGTCTTTGGTCTCAAGTAACTTTGGCATGATAGTACTGCCATCATAAGCAGTATAGGTAGCATAATAAGTTATTTCGCCGTTTTCATCTGTGAACTTAACGAAACGTGCATCTTCAATACCATTTTTTTCAGCTTCGGAGGTAGGGAAAATAACTCTTTCAGAAATTGACGAATCGAGTGAAAAGTCTAGTTCGTAATGAGATTTTGCCAGCCACATCATTTGATTAACGATTAATACTTTATTTGGAGAAAGGTCATGCGTTTTCCTGGTTTCTTCCACTGCCCTTTTCAATTCTCCATATGTGAACCTGTCGCCCAGTTTTTCCAACACAAACACCGGAGAAATCTTATTGTCGAAATATCTCATTTCTTCCAGCTTCTTAATGAATGTGTTTTTATTGTAAATGTGCCGTTTTATCCGTTCTGCTTCTGCCAACATTTTGCCCACAGGTTCGATGACCAGATTACAGTTTTTATCGATAACTGCTGAACGAAAAACAATTGATGAAATATGCCCTTCGCCCGTTGCCCTGAAACTCATAATCAGTCTCTTTTCATCAGGCCCCGTTTCCGACTGGTCAGGATCTTCAACTATTGATGGATTAAAAAATGCTGCTGATTCAATTGAATATTCCATCGTGAAATATGAGCCTATCAGCGTTTTACGTGCTTTATTATTATTTCCGGGACTTATTTTCAGTTCTTTCAGCAGACCATCCAGTTTTTTATAATGTGTTTCAAATATTAATGAGATATTCCTATGACGTCTGGCGTAACTTCTCAATACCTTACTTAATGCTGTATTTACCTCATCATCAGACATAGACATCACGTTCCGGATAATATTTTTGCTTCTTTCATCGGATGTATAAAGGAAGCGGGCGATCACCCTGCTGGAATCAGGGGAAAATATAGTATCCTTTCTGGTCACTGTAACCTGCATAGTCGAAATTTATGATTTATTATTATTCTGCAAATATAATATATTGATTAAGAATAAATTAGAAAATCTGTCTTCTGATGAGTTTTTATTGACCAGATAATCTATATTGTTGACCAGACACCAAATAAGTTGCATTTATGGATACATTGAATTTGCACAGGACAGCATTATGATCTGGCATTTTTAAAACTTTGCCATGGATTTTGTTGTGGCAGTAGAACCACCTCTTTATATCTCAAATTCTGCTTGATCAATGATCTGCGGGATTTTGCATTCTTTGTAATGGTAAATTATCACAATTCCGGCTCTTGCCTCATTCAATAGGTTACCTTTGTCCTCAATTATAACAAGAGGGGAAATGGAGATGAATGAATTAAGAATTGGGAATCTGACAGTTGCTGTTCCGATTATACAGGGAGGCATGGGTGTAGGTATTTCACTTTCGGGGCTTGCAGCAGCAGTTGCGAATGAAGGCGGAGTTGGTATAATTTCTAGTGCAGGACTGGGACTTTTATATAAGAACTTTTCCGGGAACCTGTTCGAGGCCAGCATTTACGGACTTAAGGAGGAGATACGCAAAGCGAGGGAGAAGACGAAAGGGATCATCGGCGTTAACGTAATGGTTGCCATGACAAATTTCGTGGATATGATCAAGACCTCCATCGCTGAAAAGGTCGATATTATTATTGCAGGAGCCGGGTTACCGCTTGATCTGCCATCCTTTTTAAAGAAAGACAGCATTACCAGGCTCATACCCATTGTCTCATCAGCCAGAGCGACCAAAATAATATGTGAAAAGTGGAAGGCAAACTATGATTATCTGCCTGATGCCGTCATTGTTGAAGGGCCAAAGGCTGGCGGGCACCTGGGTTTTAAGGAGGAACAGATAGGGGATAATAATTATGCTCTGGAAAAACTTGTGCCGGAAATAGTTAATGAGCTGAAAACATTTGAGGTAAAATACAGCAAATCTATCCCTCTCATTGCGGCCGGGGGTATTTATACGGGAGAGGATATCAGTAATATAATGAAACTGGGAGCTTCCGGCGTGCAGATGGGAACCAGGTTCGTAACCACCGATGAATGTGATGCCTCGCAAGGATTTAAACAGGCATACATTGATGCCTCCGAAAAGGATATTGAGATCATAAAGAGTCCTGTTGGCATGCCGGGCAGAGCTATACTTTCGGCTTTTATCCAGAAGGTAAAAGAGGGGAAAAAGCAACCCCTGCATTGTCCGTTTAAATGTATCAGGACCTGTGACATTTCTAAAAGTCCTTATTGCATTATCATTGCGCTGGTTAATGCACTTAAGGGAAACTTCGAGAATGGCTTTGCTTTTGCCGGCAGCAACGCATTCAGGGCAACCAAAATATCATCAGTGAAAGAGGTCTTCCAGTCTCTGATAAAGGAATACAGAGAGAATAAGCCGGCTTTGGGAGAAGTCTGTTAAAGAGCCCGTGATGGCAGGCCGCTGGTTCTGACAGAACAATCTGACCTTTGATTCTTGTTTCGTAATGGCCGATGTGGCTGCCTGTATAATTTTTGCCCCGTCTGTACGTTGATTATTTGAGGCAATGTTTTTAATAATCCAAACAGGGGGAAAATGATTCACGCAAAACTTAAAAATGCACTGCTGTTTTCTCTGTTCTGCTTTGCGACAACTATTGCAGCAGGTCAGGGGCAAATGCCGGAGGAGCTCACAACCGGCACAATCCGGGAGCAGATCAATTACATAGAGAACAAAACAAGGATTTACGAAGACTACCGGGCAATCAGGGAAGATATGTTCCGGAAGATCAATCGCAATATACTGGATACTCTTTCAGCTGAAAAGGGGAAGGTCACGGAATTGACAAACATTAAGGCAGCCCTGAACGATAAAAACGATTCACTGAATGTTTTACTTGAGTCGACAAAAAATGATCTTGCGCAGGTTACAGCCACGAAGGAAAAAATCAGTGTCCTCGGGCTGGAGATAAAAAAGAAAGCCTACAACGCCATTATGTGGACATTGCTTGGAGGGTTGCTGTGCGTCATGGCGATTGGATTTCTCGTCTTCAGGAGAAACCTGGTGGTGCTCCTCAGAACCGAGAAGGATCTGAAAGAGCTCAAGGAGGAGTTCGAGGCTTACCGGCAGTCATCCAGGATTGCCCGCGAGAAGGTTGAGATGGACCTCTTCCGCGCCAACCAGAAGCTGAAGGGGAAATAGCCGGTTACCAGGAGGTAACTAAAGAAATTTCTTCCTGTCGTTTCGCTCAAGCCACCTGATAAACAAGAAATTGGCCAGTCCGATGGCAACCATTATGGCTGCAAAGATTGGGTAAGAGTGCCGAATGTTGGATTCGCCGCCGGTCATCACCGTCCATTCACTCATTCCGAAGATTCCGGCCAGCAGGGTGAGGGGCATGAAGATGGTTGTTATCAGTGTCAGCCTTCTTACGGTGGCGTTTGTCTGGTTTGAGTCGCGCGCCATCTGGTTATTAAGCATTGAGGCATAGAGTTCCATCAGACTTGTAACGTTATCGCGGTGGCTCTCCGTCATCTCAAGAAAATTTGACAGGTGGTCGAAGATATCGCGGTAGTGTGCCGAGGCCTTTTCCGGCACCCACTCACAGTCGTTGCGGCTTATCTTAATGAGTATCTCACGTTCATGGAACAGGGTCTTACGCAGTCCCAGCAGGTTTCGGCGGAGATAGGTCAGCATGGCGGGATCAAAGGCAGACGGCGAACTCAGTATCGCCTCCTCGGCCCGGTCTATGTCAGCTTCCGCCTTCTCTACCGCATCAACCATCTGATCGACGATATAGTCGAGAATAATGTGCATCAGCCATGCCGGACCGCGTTTGACGGCTGCGCTGTTCCTCTCAGTGACCTCCTTTATCCCTTCTATCGGGTACCTGGTTGCCTCTGAGTATCCGCTCACGGTTACAAGGTATTTTTCACCGATGAACAGATCGACCTCATCCGACATCAGTTCTTCCTGCTCATATCGCAGGGCGTTAAACACGATGAAGGTATAGTTCGGGAATTCATCCATCTTCGGCACCTGGTTCTCATCAGTACAGTCCTCGAGTGAAAGGGGATGGAGGCCAAGGGGTTCAACAAGTTCAGAAAGGTCTTCGCGTGAAGCTTTTCGGTAGTTGAACCATACGTACCCGTCGTCCTTCATGGCACTGAGTGCTCCGGCGAATGTGCTTATCTTTTCAAGGCTGCCGCCTGAAGAGATATGGTAAAATTCAGATGTGACCATGATTGGTGTGCGTTTTTAATTGAATTCACTTTTTAAGATCAGTTCGATCATCTGCTTCAGCAAGGGTAGGTCTTTTTTTATGGTATCCCAGATGACCTTGTCCTCTATGGCATGGTATTCATGGAGAATGAAATTTCTGAGAGCCCTGACCTTATACCATGGGGAATCATACTTATCGAGGATACTCTCATCAACATTAATAATTGCTTCACCTATTACCGCAAATTGAAACAGGGTAGCGTCAATCGTTTTCCGGTCCTCAAGAAAGGACGATCTGGAATATTCCCCGATGAAGTTTTCAATTGTTGTTATTGAATCCAGGATGTGACTAAGTCTGTCTCTGTTTGTTATTTTTTGATTTTTCATTCGATCATTTAATCTTTATTTCATTGGTCGAATGGAACTTGCATGAAATATTATAATCTTATTCTATTGTGAGCTCTTGCTCATGCAAGTTTCATAGATCAGAATTAGTTCGGGAGTAATACGTTTTAGTATTTCGGGGTTTATTGCACCCTGCATTACAACATCTACCTTCGCGGGGATTAGCTTCTCCAGCTGATATTTTATCTCCGCCAGATCAAACAGGGTAAACGACTTTTTATCAGGAACGTGTACAAGTATGTCAATGTCGCTGTCAATGTCATGATCTTCACGGGCATAGGAACCGAAGAGCCATGCTTTCCTGACAGTTTTCTGGTTCCTGAAGTACTCCTTTATTGTTTTTATTATTTCTGCTTTTGTTATCGGTTCAGCGAACTGATATCCGATTCTTTTTTCGGCAAGGGCAATCGCTTCAATCGCCTGTTCCTCATCGCTTACCTCACGGACTATCTTATCAGAAAGCCAGAGGACGAGAAGTGTCCCTGGTTCAACCCCATAATACTCTTCCAGTTTTATGACATTTGCTCTGGTTGCAATGCGTTTGCCATTTTCTATTTTACTCAGTATTGCCTGATCAATATCAAGGAACGAAGCGACTTTTCTTAAAGGAGCGCCCTTCTGCTGTCGCAACTCACGTATTTTATCTGCGAAGCTCAACATTGTTGAATAATTCATATTGACAAATATAGTCAAAATCATTCATTCAACAATAATTTCTATATTATTCAGAAGAACATAATTGAACTGGATTCCAGGCCTGCAGGGACAACATTTGAGGGCATTGAAGTCAAGTTGCCCCGGGAAAAGTCAGGAAGGGCCTGACAGATTGTTGATCAACCAGCTTCGATGAAACTGCGTGAAAAAATGCGGCAATGTCATGATAATGAATGTCGTATCCCTCTTTCTTAAGTGAGGTGACGAAATCGCTGTGCGGCCGGTGCTGCCGGTAGTCGGGCTCACGCGACGGATGGCTGAGGTATTTCTCAAATATGGAAGGGTCGCCGGCGATATTCAGAACGCCGTGATATACCAGCCTGCTCTCGCGCCGGTGTATGGATGAGCCGAGGATCTTTTTGTCGCCGATGGTTATGTCGGAAATACCCCTGGTACCGTAGCTCCTCACCCCGAGATCAGAGAGGAGGTCAAGGATCATTGCGTTTACCTCCATGAAGAACTCCTTTGAGCGGGCTATTCCCGGAAACTCTCTCGCCACGGTCATCACTGCCATCTGCGGCGTCAGTATTACCGCCTCCCCCCCGGTGGGGCGTTTGGTTACCGGAATACCATCGTGAAGGACATTCTCAAGTATCAGGGACCGTTCCGGCGTGTTGCTCTGTCCAAGCACTATGACCGTCTCGGCAGGCTGCCATACCATCACGCCGTCGCCGGTACCGCCGAAGAGGGCGGCATCGGGGAGATCATATGGACGGACTACTACTGGCATGCCTCAATAAAATCAGGCTTTGTGAACAGGTGTGCCCACGGCGTCGGAGCCGGCCTCGAGGAACACCTCAGAGATCGTCGGGTGGGCGTGCATGGTGTGAGCCACATCCCACACCGTGCTCTCAACGGCCATATACGCCGCAGCCTCGCTTATCAGGTCCGTGGCATTGTGCGAGATTATCTGCACTCCCAGTACCTCGCCGTACTTTGGCTCCGAGATAATACGCAACACACCCTCGGGCTGACCCTCGGTAAGAGCCTTGCCGTTGGCCGACAGCGGGAACTCATTGACCTTGTACTCAACACCCTCTGCTGCCAGCTGCTGCTCGGTCTTGCCTATCTGTGCTATCTCCGGGTCAGTATAGAGGGTCAACGGTACGCGCTCAGTATTCATCGTCTCGGTGATGCCCAGTATATGGTTCACGGCTGCCAGCGCCTGTGCCGAAGCGGCATGGGCGTAGATGCTTCTCCCGTTGACATCGCCGACGGCATAGACACCCTGTACGCTGGTCATGAAGTTCTCATCGGTGACATAAAAGCTTTCTGATTCCTCAGCCTTGAGTGCTCCGGTGGGCTTGATACCCTTGCGGGGCATGCAGTTGACAATCCCTTCATATTCGTCGAGATTGATCGAATCATATCCTCCGGTACCTTCAACGGTCTTTATCTTCAGTGAGTCGAGCCTGCGGCTGATGTATGCATTCAGATAATCATCGAGTGCAGGGAAAACCTTTTCCGCCGTCTTGAGAAGGGTGACATCCTTTCCTATAAGTGCAAGCATCTGTGACACCTCTGCAGAGACAGGACCTTCACCGACAACCAGAAGCTTATTGGGTATCTCCTTCATTGAGAACATGTTCTCCAGGTTGATAATCCGACTTTCATCCCCCACCTTGAACGGCAGCGGCCTCGGATATGAGCCCGTGGCAATGATGATATTCTTTGTTGTCAGTTTACGCTTGTCAACAACCACCGTGTCCGCAGCCTCGACAGAAGCAGTACCGGTTATAGTTTCCACATTGTTCTTCTTCAGAAGGTACTCAACCCCTTTTGTCAGCCTTCTCACTATACGTTCTGAACGCTTGACTCCCTTCTCCCAGTTGAAGGTCAGTTTCTTCGGGTCAAGGCCTTCGACGCCGAAGTCGCCTGCCATGCCAAGTCTTGAGAAATACCTGGCACTTTCGAGCATAGCCTTGGAGGGTATGCAACCCCAGTTGAGACACATGCCTCCAACGTGCTTCTTCTCAATTACGGCAGTCTTCAGTCCTGCCTGTCCGGCCCTTATCGCGGCCACATAACCTGCCGGTCCGGCACCTATGATTATAAGATCGTAGTCCATCTTCACTCTGTTTTTATTGTCTCATTATCAGTGACAGAGGGTCTGCGACGCCAGCTGCCACATCATTCAGGAACTCCGTTGCCTCTGCTCCGTCGACCATGCGGTGGTCAACCGAGAGCGACAGCGGCATTACGTTACCCACCTTAATCTCGCCGTCGGCCACCACCGGCTGCTGGTTGATACGGCCTATGCCGAGTATCCCCACCTGCGGGTAGTTGATAACTGGAACGCCAAACCATCCTCCCAGGGCTCCGTAGTTGGTGATGGTAAAGGTGCCGTCCTTCATGTCGTCAAGCGTCAGCTTCCTGTCGCGCGCCTTAACGGCTATCTCTGCCACAGCTTTGCTCAGCTCCTTGACAGTCAGCTTATCAGCATTTCGAATCACCGGTACAACCAGTCCGTCCACAGTACTTACGGCTATGCCTATGTTATAGTAGTTCTTGTAGATGATATTCCCTTTATCGAAATCCATCTCCGAGTTCAGCTCCGGGTGGCGCTTCAGTGCTGCCACAACGGCTTTGATTATGAAAGGCAGGTAGGTAAGGCTTAAATCTTCCTTCTTATACTCTTCCCTGTACCTGGACCTTGCTTCTACCAGTGCCGACACCTCAGGCTCCTCGAAGAGGGTCATGTGTGCCGTGCTCTGTTTGGAGCGCAGCATGTTTTTAGCGATTGACTTGCGGATCTGGCTCATCGGCCTGATCTCGACAAGCTCACGCGCACCGTCCGGAGTGGCGGGTGCGGTCCTGGCTGCTGCCGGTGCTGCCGAGGCATGGTAGCTCTGTATGTCGCTCTTCATCACGCGGCCTGCCGGGCCTGTTCCTGTCACCATGTTTATGTCGATGTTCATCTCACGTGCCATGGCGCGTGCCACCGGCGTCGCCAGTACCTTGCGCCCGGCAGTTGAGGCCGTAGCGGCTGCAGGTTTCGGCTCAGTGCCCTCATCGCTTGCGGGCAGGAAGGCGTTGTTGGAGGCCACCTCAAGGGTGCCCACCACGCCTGCGCCTTTCTCCTCGACTATCTCCGCCTCGGGAGCAGGAGCCTCCGCACCGGATGCGGCGGTGGCCTCACCGGCTATCTCTATCTCGACGAGCGTCTCTCCCACATGGATCGTCTCTCCAACCTTGCCGTAGCGTGCAGCAATAACGCCCTCACGCGGTGCGGGTATGTCCGTAACAACCTTGTCGGTCTCCATCTTCACCAGCGGCTGTCCAACCTTGACGGCATTGCCCTTGTCGACGTACCACTCGATGATGATCCCTTCGGTCAGTCCTTCACCTATATCGGGAAATTTGAAAATATATCTCATTCGTTTATTTATTTACTATTTCATTGGTCGAATGGAACTTGCATAAGTTTTTTGCTCAAATCCCGTTGTGAGTTTTCGCTTATGCAAGTTTCATCAATTCAGAATTTTATTGTTCTTTCAATCTCGTAGAAGATCTTATCAGGGGTGATCATATAGTGATGTTCGCCGCGGGGATAAGGTACTATCACGTCGAAGGCCGCCACCCTTTTCGGGGGAGCCTCAAGATGTAGAAAGGCCTCTTCGTTTGCCAGCGCCATGATCTCGGATCCCACTCCGAAGCTGCGCGGCTCCTCGCCAACGAAGACTATACGTCCGGTCTTCTTTACGGAAGCGCTTATCGTCTCCTTGTCAAGGGGATATATTGTTCTCAGGTCTATCAGTTCCACAGAGTATCCGGCCTCCTTCGCCATCACCATCGCCTTCTGCACCTCTCTTATCATGGCGCCGTAGGCAACCACGGTAACGTCGGTGCCCTGGGAGAGGACCTTGGCTTTGCCGATAGGCACTGAGAATTTTTCTTCACTCACCTCCTGCTTGATGGCGCGGTAGATGCGCTTGGGCTCGAGGAAGAGCACAGGATCATCACTCTCTATGGCCGAGATGAGGAGTCCCTTGGCATCATGGGGTGTCGATGGCACCACTACCTTCAGTCCGGGTATGTGTGCAAAAATTGCTTCCATACTCTCGGAGTGGTGCTCCAGGGCGTTGATACCTCCTCCGTAGGGAAGTCGTATAACTATCGACATTTTGTAATTGCCCCGTGAGCGGTTGTGCATGCGTGTTATGTGTGAGATGATCTGGTTGAAGGCCGGGTATATGAACCCGCAGAACTGCATCTCTATAACCGGGCGGAGTCCTGCTGCTGCCATACCTACTGCCGTGCCGGCGATGCCCGACTCGGCCAGGGGTGAGTCAAAGACCCTCTCCACACCGTGTTTCTTCTGTAATCCTTCCGTCACCCTGAAGACGCCGCCCTCAAAGCCGGCATCCTCACCGTAGACAACAACATTCTTATCCTCTGTCAGTTTGATGTCGAGAGCGTCATTGACGGCATTGACTATATTCATTGCTTTCATTTGCGTGCGTTTTTCCACTGTAAGAATTTTTCATGCTCGATCTGCTGATCGCGGAGATCCTGCGGCATCTCGGCATAAGTATATTTAAGTGCATCCTCAAGCGGATACTGAACTGTCTCTTCTGTCTCCATAAACTGACGGTCTATCTCTTTCTTGTACTCTTCGGTCACTCTCTCCTCCTCGGCATCTGACCACAGCTTTTTCTTCTCCAGGAAGAGCTTCATGCGGCGCAGCGGGTCCTTCTTATCCCACTCCTTCTCTTCGTCGGTGGTGCGGTATTTCGTCGGGTCGTCCGAAGTGGTATGGGCTCCCTTGCGGTAGGTCACGGCCTCTATCAGCACAGCCTGCTGCTCCTTCCTGGCGTACTCATGAGCATACCTGAAAGCTGCCAGCATGGCGAAGATATCATTGCCGTCGACCTTCAGTCCCCTGATGCCGTAAGCCACTGACTTGACAGCCAGGTTGATGCTGGCTGTCTGCATCTTCACGGGAACAGAGATAGCGTACTGGTTATTCTGAATGACGAAGATCACGGGCACCTTCCACACGCCGGCAAAGTTGAGCGCCTCGTGAAAGTCGCCCTCGGAGGTGCCTCCGTCACCAACGAATGCCATAGCCACCTCATCCTTCTTCTGATATTTGATGGCATAGCCGATACCGGCTCCGTGAATAAGCTGGGAAGCAATAGGCACCGAGAAGGGAAGAATATGATTTGCTTCGGTGAACTTCAATCCCTCTTCGAATCCCATGTTGAACATGAATATCTCCTTCATTGTAACGCCCTTGGCCAGCCATGCGCCCATCTCGCGGAAGGCCGGCACCAGCCAGTCTTCATGTCTGAGTACGGCGCCCGCTGCCACACCTATGGCCTCCTGGCCGATGTTTGGGGGGTAGGTATAGACACGGCCCTGCCGCTGGTAAGAGACGATCATGAAGTCGAGTGTCCTGACAAAGAGCATCTCCTTATACAGTTTTACCATCTCTTCATCAGAGAGATCGGGCATCAGCTCTTTGCTGATCACCTTTCCGTTGTTGTCAATTACCTGCAACATCTTGTCTTCTGCAGGATCAAACTGGTCGAACATATTTTTGTTTTGTTTAACGTTTCTGCAATAAAAGACAAACAAAGACGCAATTTGTTCAGAAGCTTCCGGGAGTTGCCATATGTGAAGAAATGTTAACAGCCACGAGCGTACTTTATTTATACTTAACTTAGCTGTTTATTATGCAAACAGTTAACCCAATCCGTATAAACTATGAAGAATCTCTCCAAAGCATTAATGATCCTGGCCGTCATTTCCATGACCTCCTGCCAGAATAAGACAGGAGACGAGTTGAACCTTCCGTTTGAAAAGTACCAGCTTGAGAACGGACTCAGTGTCATCCTGCATCATGATAAGTCAGATCCTATCGTGTCAGTGGCGATTTATTACCATGTCGGTTCCAACCGGGAGGTTCCGGGCCGCACAGGCTTTGCTCATCTTTTTGAGCATATGATGTTCCAGCAGAGTGAGAATGTGCCTGAGGATCAGTATTTCAGGCTGATACAGAGTGCCGGCGGAACACTGAACGGGTCCACCAGTCAGGACCGCACCAACTATTATGAGACGGTGCCGAAGAACGCCCTCGAGATGGTCCTCTGGATGGAGTCAGACCGCATGGGGTATCTTACAAACACCATCACGCAGCAGGCTTTTGCCATTCAGCAGAACGTCGTTCAGAATGAAAAACGTCAGAACTACGACAACAGGCCGTACGGTCATTCATCAACGGTCATAGCCAGGGCGCTGTTCCCCGAAGGTCATCCCTACAGCTGGACCACCATCGGGGAGATGAAAGACCTGTTCAACGCCACGGTGGAAGATGTGAAGGAGTTCCACGGTCGCTTTTACATACCCAACAATGCTACCCTGTCTATCGCCGGCGACTTCGAAACTGAAGAGGTGAAAGCACTGGTTCAGAAATACTTTGGTGAGATACCTGCAGGGGCTGAGGTGGAGAAGCTGAAGCCGATGCCCGTGACTCTGGCAGAGACGAAGAAACTTTATCATGAAGATAACTTCGCCAACACTGCGCAGTACACCATGGCATTCCCTTCGGCTGAGATGTATAACCCTGATGCCTACGCTTTGACGATCCTGAGTGATATCCTGGCCGGTGGCAAGAAGTCGCCCATGTACAATGTGCTCGTAAAGGAGAAAAAGCTCACCTCCAATGTAGGTGCCTATAATATGGCGCAACTGCTTGCCGGCACTTTCCGGATCTTTGTCAATGCCAACCCCGGTGTCTCGCTGACGGAAGTTGAGAAAGCCATCTTTGAAGCCTTTGAACGTTTTGAGACAGAGGGTTTTACCGAGAAGGACCTCGAGAAGGTAAAAGCCGGACAGGAGACCCGTTTCTATAACATGATAAGCAGTGTTGACGGTAAATCGAAGCAGCTTGCTGAATATAACATGTACGCCGGTGATCCGGGATTTTACAAAAAGGATATGGCGGCGATGAAGGCCGTCACCGTGGCCGATGTGCAGCGAGTATATGAGAAATATATCAAGGGCAGGAATTACGTGGCTACCAGTTTCGTACCCAGGGGCAAGGTTGAACTGGCAGCAGAGGGATCAGTTGATGCCGGCATAGAAGAGGAGAATATCCTCACTGCCACCGAGGTTAAGATTGAGGGTGGTGCTGCTGAAGAGATACAGAAGACTCCGACCTCTTTTGACCGCTCCGTGCAGCCTGCCCTGGGCCCTGATGTGTCTGTGACCGTGCCGTCCGTCTGGAGGTCGTCGCTGGCAAACGGAATGAAACTTTTCGGCATTGAGCATTCCGAGGTGCCTCTTGTACAGTACAATATTGTTATTGAGGGAGGCCACATGCTTGATGATATCAACGCACCGGGTGTGGCCAACATGCTGGCGATGATGCTCAATGAGGGAACGAAGAACAAAACCCCCGAGGAGCTTGAGGAGGAGATTGACCTTCTGGGTGCGATGATAAGAGTATCGGCTGATGATGAAGATATTACCATTAGTGTCAACACCCTTACACGCAATTTTGAGCAGACCCTCGCCATCGTTGAGGAGATGCTTCTGGAACCCCGGTGGGACTCACTTGCCTTTGAGATTGCCCGCACACGTGTTCTGAACAACCTTCGGAGAAGTTCCATTGATCCCACATACCTGGGCTCGAGAGCTCTGGCCAGGCTTACGCTTGGTGAAGAAAATATCTTTGCCACCGATGTTTCAGGCACGGTTGAGAGCGTGAAGTCGATGACCATGGATGATCTCAAGGCGTTTTATGAGAAGAACATTTCGCCATCTGTGGCCACGTTCCTGGTTGTAGGTTCGGTTGACCAGACAGGCGTGGAGAAGGCTCTTGCCAGGCTCGGGACCGACTGGAGTGCAAAAAAGGTGCAGATACCCGAGATCGCCTACGCACAGGCACCTGAGAAGGCAGGGGTGTATTTCGTGGATGTGCCCGGAGCAAAGCAGTCGAACATATACATAGGAGCTCCGGCTATCCCCCGCAGTCACCCCGACTACTATCCGGCCTATGTCGCCAACTACAAGCTCGGCGGATCATTCAACGGATATGTAAACCTCGTCCTCAGGGAGGAGAAAGGGTACACCTACGGTGCCAGGACAAATTTCAATGCACAGAAGCATTACGGAACCTTTGTTGCAAGCTCGGCCGTACGTTCAACAGCCACCCTTGAGTCGGCAGAGATCTTCCGTGACCTTATGAAGCAATACCGGGACGGTGTTTCCCAGGATGACATTGACTTCACTAAGGATGCGTTGCTCAAGGGCAATGCCCTGAGGTTCGAGACCCACAGGGCGCTGCTGGGAATGCTCGGCACCATGAGTGAACACGGACTGCCGGACGACTATATTGCCCGTGAGGAGGATTATGTCAGAAAGCTTACCGTTGATGATGTAAATACCACGGTGCAGAAATATATTGACCCTATGAAGATGTATTATGTTGTTGCCGGCGATGCCGCAACCCAGCTCAGGGAGCTTAAGAAACTTGGGTTCGGAGAACCCGTATTAATCAAGTAAATTTCAAGATATGAAGAGAATTTCAGCATTACTGATTTTGGCTGTATTGATCCTGGCTTCAGGATGCAGCGGAAACAAGAAAAGTACACTTTCCATCCCCTATGAGAGCTACACGCTTGACAACGGGCTGACGGTGATACTCAATGAAGACAAGTCCGATCCCATCACCTCACTGGTGATACTGTATCATGTGGGTTCAGGCAGGGAGGTCCCCGGCAAAACCGGGTTCGCCCATCTATTTGAACACATGATGTTCCAGCGTTCCGAGAATGTTGGTGAGGATGAAGTTTTCAAGTACATCGAAGGTGCCGGCGGTAATCTCAACGGTTTTACCAGTTTTGACCAGACTACCTATTTTGAGGTGGTTCCCAAGAATGCCCTCGAGCTGGCTATGTGGCTCGAATCGGACCGCATGGGTTTCCTTCGCAATACTGTTACCCCGCAGTCGTTTGCCCTGCAGCAGAATGTGGTGCAGAATGAAAAGCGACAGGGGGTCGATAACCGTCCGTACGGATTCACTGACTACGTGCTTCTGAAGAATCTTTATCCCGAAGGACATCCCTACAGCTGGGATGTCATAGGAGAGATGGAAGACCTCGCCAATGCCACGGTTGAGGATGTGAAGGAGTTCCACAAGAAGTTCTACATACCCAACAATGCAACCCTTGTGGTCTCCGGTGATTATGAGACTGAGGAGATAAAGGCTCTGATAGAAAAGTATTTCGGGGAGATCCCCGCCGGCGAGGAGCTTAAGGATCCGGAGCCGATGAATGTCACGCTGGCAGAGACGAAGAAACTGTATCATGAGGATGCCTTTGCACGTGCCCCTCAGTACACTATGGTCTACCCGGTTGTGGAGCAGTTCACAAAGGATTCCTACTCACTGGATGTGCTGGCGCAGCTGCTGGGGGATGGGAAGAAGTCGCCCCTCTACAAGGTCCTTGTCAAGGAGAAGAAGCTTACTTCGAATGTAAGAGCTTACAATCGGTCGCAGGAAATTGCCGGGCAGCTTGAGATCAGCGTTACCGCCAATCCCTCCACCAGTCTTGATGATGTTGAGAAGGCTATTTTCGAGGCGTTTGAGAGGTTTGAGACTGATAAATTCACAGAGAGGGACCTGGAGAGGATCAAAGCAGGCCTGGAGACCAATTTCTACTCCATGCTGAGCAGTGTCATGTACAAGTCGTTCATGCTCGCCATGTACAGTGAGTATGCAGGTTCTCCTGACTACCTGACCGAGGAGCTGGAGATGATGCAGAACGTAACCATGGATGATGTATGGGATGTCTATGAGCGTTACATCAAGGGCAAAAACTATGTCGCAACCAGCTTCGTGCCAAAAGGGCAGATTAACCTTGTTGCTGAGGGTTCTGTCGATGCCGGGGTGGTTGAGGAGGATGTCACGCAGGCTACCAAGATGGAGGTCGCTGCCGGCGGTGAGGAGATCATTGAGAAGACCCCAAGCAGCTTCGACCGTTCGGTTGCTCCGGCGCCCGGACCCGATCCTTCGCTGACATTGCCAGAGGTGTGGCAGGCAGAGGCTCCCAACGGGATGAAGTTATACGGTATTGAGCAGCATGAGCTGCCTCTTGTGACTTATTCGATTGTCATACAGGGCGGTCATATGCTTGATGATATGAGCAAGCCCGGCGTGGCAAGGTTTACAGCCCAGATGCTTAACGAGGGCACCGCCACCAAAACTCCGGAGGAGCTCGAGGAAGAGATACAGCTGCTGGGTGCAAGAATAAATGTAATGGGAGGACAGGAGAACGTCACAGTTTATGTCAGCGCTTTGGCACGCAACTTTGAAAAGACTCTCGCACTGGTTGAGGAGATGCTTCTGGAGCCGCGCTGGGATGAAGAGCAGTTCTCGATCAACAAGACCCGCACTGTCAACGCACTCAAGCGCAACATGGCTGAACCCAACTACCTGGCCAGCATGACCTTCAACAGGCTGACCCTGGGAGAAGAGAACATCATGGCAGTTGACAACAGCGGGACAGTTGAGAGTGTGGAGGCAATCACCATGGATGATCTGAAGGCTTTCTATGAAAAGAACCTCTCTCCCTCTGTGGCAAACTTCCATATTGTGGGTGATGTTGACCGGGCCAGGGTTGAGAAGGCACTGAAGAGTCTTAACGAGCGCTGGGAGTCAAGGGAGGTTATCATGCCGGAGCTCTCCTTCCCGCCCGTCCCTGACAAGCCTGCCATTTATTTCGTTGATGTGCCCGGGGCAAAACAGTCGGTGATAAGCATAGGCAACCTTGCCCTGACGCGAGACCATCCCGATTTCTACAAGGCTGATGTGGCTAACTATATGCTCGGGGGAACGGCCAGTGCCCGTCTCTTTATGATCCTCCGGGAGGAGAAGGGGTTCACCTACGGTGCCTACTCCAACTTCAACGGCATGAAGAGCTACGGCACCTTCAGGGCTTATGCATCAGTACGTACTGATGCCACTCTTGAGTCGGTGGAGCTCTTCAGGGATATCATGAATGAGTACCGTGCCGGCGTCCCGCAGGAGACTGTTGATTTTACCAAAGGTTCATTGCTGAAGGCCAATGCTTTGCGTTTCGAGACCAACGACAGCAAGCTCGGGATGCTGAGTACAATGACTACTTACGGGCTGCCGGCGGATTATGTCAGGCAGGAGGAGAATTACCTTATGGGGTTGACGAAGGAGCAGATGGACGAGACCGTACAGAAGTACATTGACCCCATGAAGATGAATTATGTGGTGGTGGGTGATGCTGCCACGCAGCTTAACGGTCTCAGGAAGGTCGGCTTCGGCGACCCGGTACTGGTGAAGTAATTAAATTTACGGGTTAGATAGTATCAGAGTTTCAGGGTTGCCGGCAATGCCACCCTGGAGCTCTGAACTATTTTATTTCTATCTTTGCACAGCCATCTGAAAGATTGTGGTATGATTGTTTTAAGACCTTAGACCTTCAGACCTTCAGACTTGGAATAGCCCGGATGGTGGAATGGTAGACACGAAGGACTTAAAATCCTTTGGCCATAGCGGCTGTGGGGGTTCAAGTCCCCCTCCGGGTACCGAACGGCACAAGAGGTCGATTTCGACCTCTTGTTTCTTTTTATGACCTTCTGAAATCCACACTAATTCTAAGGATGAGATGTACAGTAATTTTCAGGGAGAGGGTTGCAACTTTTAAATTCTGAAAATCGGGTTTTTTGTCAGAGTTGCAACCATTCTAGTTTAATGACCGGTACTCATTTGGGGTTTGTCCCGTTTCATTTTTAAACATGCGACTGAAGTGCTGAGGACTTTTAAAGCCTAATTCATAAGCTATTTCGCTCAAGGTTTTGCTCCTGTCAAAGATTCTCTCCTTGGCTAGAGACATGACCTTTAACTGGATACTTTCCTTGGCGGATTTGCCTGTTTCTTTCTTTATCAGGTCTCCAAAATAATTAGCCGACAGATGCAGCTGGTCAGCGCAATACCTGACTGTAGGTAAACCGGAAGTCTGTACTAATTCCGACTGGAAATAATTATCCAGGAGTGTCTCGAATCTCATTAATATATCTTTGTTGACAAGATTTCGGGTAATGAACTGTCGGTCGTAGTATCTCATGCAATAATTGAGGAGCAACTCAATATTATTCGCGATCAGTATTTTACTGTGTTTGTCAATAGATAGCCTTAATTCGTGATCGATGTTATCCATACAGTCCGTAATTACCTGCCTTTCTTTTTCCGATAGGTGAAGTGCTTCATTAGCTTCATATGAGAAGAAAGTATACTTTTTAATATTTTGGCCCAGTGAAGTTCCACGGATAAGGTCGGGGTGAAAAAGGAGTCCCCTACCTTTAGGCATGGCAGATCCAGGCCTGCTTCCAATCCCGACAATCTGACCTGGGGCAATAAATACAAGTGTGCCCTCCTGGTAATCGTAATAATTACACCCATATTTCAGATCACCGCAAATCGCTTCTTTCAGGAAGACACAATAAAACCCATAGAGTGCCTTCGCCTCCGGGATGAGTTTCATATTTGAAAACTCAAATACATTTACTAAAGGATGAAGTGTTTCGACCCCTCTCAGTGTATTAAACTGAGATATGCTCTCCAGTTTTATAATATCATCCACGGCTCTTATTATTTTAATTCAGGCTAAAGTTAAAGCATATTTATCTCCAAGATACTCATCAAAATACAAGATCAGTAATACATATACAATAATCGGTAATCTGTATAAGCAAACACCTGAATTTAACCGGAACTTTGTATCGTGAAATTATTTGTGAGTTAAACCAACAAGAAATCAGAATGCAAAATATTACACTGAATAATGGAATCGAAATGCCCATTCTGGGTTTTGGGGTATTTCAAGTGCCCGATCTGAACGAATGTGAAGGGGCCGTTCTGGATGCAATTGAAACGGGTTACAGGTTATTTGATACTGCTGCAGTTTACTTGAACGAGTCTGCAGTAGGCAATGCAGTCAGGAAAAGTGGTGTGGCCAGGGAAGGATTTGTTTATTACCACCAAACTTTGGGTCCAGGATACTGGCTTTGAAAATACAAAGAGGGCATTTGAAAGATCTTTAAACCGTCTGCAAATGGATTACCTGGATCTTTATCTGATTCATCAGCCTTTTGGAGATATTCATGGTTCATGGAGAGCCATGGAAGAACTATACAAAGCCGGAAAGATCAGGGCAATTGGAATCAGTAATTTTCAGCCTGACCGCGTCATGGATATTATAACATTCAATGAAGTTGTACCATCTATAAACCAGATTGAAACCCATCCATTCAATCAACAGACAGAGGTTCATCAATTTCTGAAGGAGAATAATGTTCAGATTGAGTCATGGGGTCCGTTTGCTGAAGGCAAGAATAATCTTTTTCAGAATGAAGTACTGCGTACAATTGCAGAAAAGTACAGCAAAAGTGTTGCTCAGGTTGTTCTTCGCTGGCTCATCCAGAGGGGTGTGGTGGCTATACCGAAATCGGTTAAAAAGGAGAGAATAAAGGGAAATTTCAACATTTTCGATTTCGAACTGATCCCGACAGATATGGAATCTTTCGGGATCCTCGACCTGAAAGTCAGCAGCTTCATTGATCACCGTAATCCGGAGATTGTAAAATGGATGGGCAGCACAAAACTCGATATATGATTGTTTACCTTCTGGAATCAAGATGAACATTATGGAAAGGACAATTGCCGGAGGTAATAAAACCTCAATTGAAGTGAAAATGAGAAAAGCCTTCAGTCTGCTTCTTTTTATACTTACTGTATTAAGCTCCGTACAATCTGCTTCTGCGCAGAAGCCGACCAGGCACGAACCAATTGTCATTGAAAAGCAAGGCAGTTTTGCTGTTGGAGGTACTGTAATTACTGCTCCTGGTACCTTCGATCCATATAATCCATCTCCGGCAGGGCAAACTTTTCATGGTGACCATGCCTATGTCTTTTATCAGATTCCCATGAAGGCACGCAAATATCCGCTGATTATGTGGCATGGTTTCGGCCAGTTTTCCAAAACGTGGGAAACAACGCCTGACGGGAGGGAAGGTTTTCAGAATATTTTCCTGCGTCGTTGTTTCGGAGTCTATCTTATTGACCAGCCAAGAAGAGGCAATGCAGGCAAGAGCACGGTAGAAGGGACTATTTCACCAACTCCCGACGAGCAAGCCTGGTTTGGGACTTTTCGTGTAGGCATCTGGCCGGACTATTTTGAAGGCGTTCAGTTCAGCCGTGACCCGGAGACGTTGAACCAGTATTTCCGGCAGATGACCCCCAATATCGGTCCTATCGATATTAATGTCAACGCAGGAGCTGTATCAGAGCTTTTCAGCAAAATTGGTCCGGCAATTCTTGTGACACATTCACATTCAGGAGGAATGGGATGGATTGCAGCCATTAAAAATCAGAATATTAAAGCAATAGTCTCATATGAACCAGGGAGCGGCTTTGTGTTCCCGGAAGATGAAGTGCCTCCGCCTTTAAACAGCTCTGGTGGAATCCTCGAAGCTGCAGCAGTGCCCCTGGCTGATTTTCTGAAACTTACAAAAATCCCGATAATCATTTATTACGGCGATAACATTCCTGAAAAGCCAAACACAAATCCGGGCCAGGACGGATGGAGGGTACGCCTTGAAATGGCGAGGTTATGGAGGGATGCTGTAAACAAACACGGTGGTGACGTAACTGTGATCCATCTGCCGGAAGCTGGTATCAAAGGGAATACCCATTTCCCTTTCTCTGATTTGAATAACCTTGAGGTTGCAGATTTACTTTCAAACTGGCTTAAAGAAAAGAAACTGGATTAACCTTAAATAAAAAATTCAATTGCAAAGATTAATATTTCACAAATATGAAAACAGCATTATTAAGTTTGGTGATCATCATATGCTGTTCGTGCAGCGCTCAGAAACCGGCAACCAATTCCGCACGGGATGAGCCTATTGTCAGAACCGCCTCAGGTTTAGTGCGCGGATTGAAAGAAGGCGGCGTGAATATATTCACAGGTATTCCTTTTGCAGCTCCTCCTGTTGGCGAATTTCGCTGGAGACCTCCGCAACCTGTTATTCCCTGGGAAGGGGTGCGTGATGCAAAAGAGTTTGGACCAGGCTGTGCCCAGGCTGGATTTGGTGGTGTCCCGGGGACAATTGCCCGGGGATCATCGGAAGATTGTCTCTATATTAATGTATGGATGCCAGCAGGTGTCAGTAAGGGAGAAAACTTGCCTGTTATGGTGTGGATTCATGGTGGGGCATTTGTCGGAGGATCGGGCAATACTTCAGGAAAGGGCTTCGCTACGAAAGGGGTCATCCTTGTAAGCTTTAATTACCGTCTAGGCCGCCTGGGTCATTTTGCATTCCCTGCGCTGAGCAGGGAGCATCCGGAAGAACCCAAGGGCAGCTACGCATTTATGGACCAGATAGCGGCGCTCAGATGGGTACAGCAAAACATTGCAGCATTCGGGGGCGATCCTGAAAATGTTACAATTTTCGGTTTCTCAGCAGGTGGCGTTGCAATACATTCACTCCTTACAATGCCATCTGCACAAGGTCTTTTTCAAAAGGCAATCAGTCATTCCGGCGGTGGCCGCGATGGCGTTTTGACCGGCAGGCCGATCAGTAAAGAAAATGCAGATAAATACTACCCTGTTTCAGCGGAAACTATCGGAGTAAACTTTGCCCGAAAACATGGGATCGAGGGCACAGATGAGGCCGCACTGGCCAGATTGCGTGCGCTGAAAGTTGAAGAGATTGTGGACGGCGGACAGGAAAATGATGGACAGGGTGGTCTGCGTATCTATTCAGGCCCGATTCTCGACGGCAATTTTGTTACAGAAACTTCAGAGAGTGCATACAAGGCAGACAGGCAGGCACATGTTCCTTTCATGATTGGTAATAACAGTGCTGAAATAGGTGGAGGCTTTGTAAATGCCAGCAGATCCAAGGAAGAACTGTTTTCATTGTTCGGAGAACTGAAAGATGAGGCAAAGGATGCCTATGACCCTGATGGTACAAAAGATTTTGCAGAGATTCAAACCATGTTCAACACAGACAAGGTTTGGGCTGAGCCTGCTCGTTTTGCCGCCAGCGCTTTTGCTGCGGCTGGTGATCCGGCATACATTTTTCTTTTCTCATATGTGCCTGCTGCTATGAAAGAAAGGATGCGCTATGGTCCCGGACACGGAACCGATATTTCCTTTGTGTTTAACAATCTCAGAGCCCCGGAGGGTGCAACCGTGCCACCCGAAGACAAAGAGGTAGCCAGAATGATGAACGCTTATTGGGTAAACTTTGCAAAAACCGGCGATCCCAATGGCAAGGATCTGCCGAACTGGCCTGTTTACAGTCCAAAAAAGAACCTGATACTCGATATACAATCTGATGGGAAACCAGTCGGTAAACCTGATCCGAGGAAAGCCAGATTGGATGTGATTGAAAAGGCGGTGAACAATGGGGATAAACTGCAACCAAATGGCATTTAACCTGCAATGGGAAACAATGATAAATAACGAATCACAACGGTAATATACTGATATTAATCAACTTAAAAATTACGTACGGATGAATAGAAAAATTAAATCCAATATATTAATAGTTATGTACATTACGGCAACAATTATTACTTCGGCGCAAACAAGGGCCACTAATCCTTTCGGACTGGTGTACCAGGATGCCATTACAGAAAATGTATCAGGCAGGGTGAATATTCACCCTGTAACATACAAACTGCATGGTATTGATATTGCAGCCAATATTTACACCCCCACCAATTATGATCCTTCACAGACCTATCCGGCAGTGGTGGTAGCTCATCCCAACGGGGGTGTAAAAGAGCAAGTTGCCGGATTATACGCACAACTTTTGGCTGAATCGGGTTACATAACAATTGCAGCCGATGCGTCGTACCAGGGAGCCAGCGGCGGAGAGCCTCGTAATGTGGATAAGCCTGCTAATCGTATTGAAGACATCCGAGGGATGGCCGATTTTATTACTCAATATGCAGGTGTAGATGAAGACCGGATTGGAGTGTTAGGAGTCTGCGGTGGCGGGGGCTATACATTGGCGGCAGCTCAAACCGACAAACGCTTTAAGGCAGTGGCCACTTTGAGCATGTTTAATTCCGGACTGGTTAGACGCAACGGATTCATGAATTCCGGAGTGTCCACCATTCAGGAACGTCTAAAACAGGCTTCAGAAGCCCGTGCCCTGGAAGCGGAAGGCGGGGATGTGATTTATGCCGCCGACACTAAAACGACAGATGAAGCAGCAGACAAAATGCCTTATGATCTGTATCGTGAAGGTCATTATTATTACAACAGGACCCATGCCCATCCCAACTCCACATTCAGGTACGCCATGAGCAGCCTGCTCGATCTGATGGCCTTTGACGCGGCTGCCAACATGGAGCTGATCAATCAGCCCCTGCTGATGATGGCCGGAAGCAAAGCAGACTCCTTTTATATGACCGAAGATGCTTTCAGGCTTGCTTCAGGCACTGATAAGAAAGAATTGTTTCTGATTCCCGGGGCTACTCACATCCAGACTTACTATGTCCCCGAATATGTAAATCAGGCAATGGGCAAGCTTAAAGAGTTCTTCGGTAAATATTTATAATGCATTACAAACATCATTAAATTGGATAACATCATGAAAACAGCAAAAATTTGTTTCCGACTAATGGTTGTAGTTCTGCTGTCCGGCAGCATCAATCATATTAATGCACAGGCAACCAAAGCCAATGTACCAACCTTGAAACTGAACAACGGAATGGAAATGCCCCAGCTGGGAATTGGCACTTTCGCAATCTCATACGCAGATGCAAAGATGGCATGCCTTGAGGCATTCAGAAACGGTTTTCGCCATGTGGACTGCGCTACAGCATATCGTGTAGAGGGAGCCGTTGGAGAAGCAATGAAAGAAAGCGGCATACCGCGTGAAGAATTTTTTATTACAAGCAAGTTATGGGTTTCCGATTATGCAGATGGCAAAACCCTTCAGTCAATAGATACAATATTGAAGCGCTTTCAGACAGATTATATCGACCTGCTTTATATCCATCAACCTATTGGCGATTATATCAATGCATGGAAAGAGATGGAAAAGGCCGTTGCATCCGGGAAGGTACGAGCACTGGGAATAAGTAATTTTGACGCCAGCGACGAACGTTTCCATGCAATTGTAGATAGCATGCAAATCAAACCTGTCGCTTTGCAGATAGAATGTCATCCCTACGCGCAGCGCAATGACATCCGGGAGAAGGTAAAACCTTACGGTATCATAATAGAGTGCTGGTATCCGCTGGGGCACGGAGACGAGGGATTGTTATCCGATCCGGTTATTAAAACAATCGCTGATGCACATGGGAAAAGCATAGTACAGATTATACTCCGCTGGCATATCCAGGAAGGTTTCTCCGTTATACCGGGATCGAAAAATCCTGCTCACATCAGGGAGAACATCAATATTTTCGATTTTGCGTTGAGTGATGAAGAAATGACGACAATGCGTTCACTGAATAAGGACAAACGATTCTTCAATATGACTTTGGAACAGCTTGACAGAATGGCTTCACGCAGGTTCTGATTAATTTAATTGTAAACTGTCATGTACAACCGGAGATTTTTTTTAGCAATTGTTGCAACCTGTTTTTTTGCCTGTAGTCTCAGCGCACAAAATGAAATGAGCTCAATTCAGACTTTAACTGAGGGTCAGCGAAGTATTATTCTCATTTCAGCTTACACTGCCAAAGGCGAGCTGCAGGATTTAAAACCAGCACTGAACAAAGGACTGGATGCAGGATTAACTGTCAACGAAATCAGGGAAGTGATTGTACACCTGTACGCGTATTGTGGATTTCCGCGCAGTATACGGGGATTGCAGACCTTAATGGAAGTGCTCGATGAACGAAAAGCCAAAGGAATCAACAATAATCCGGGTGCTGAAGCATCGCCGATAAATCAGGAAGCTGAAAAATATGAGAGGGGGAAGAAGGTATTGGGAGAACTCACCAATGCACCGCAGGAGAAACCATTGTCCGGATACGGAGCCTTTGCGCCGATAATCGACACCTTTCTTAAAGAGCATCTGTTTGCCGACATTTTTGAACGTGATGTTCTGACATATGCCCAGAGGGAACTGGTAACTATTTCCGTCCTGAGTGCAATTGGAAAGGCAGAGCCGATGCTTCGCAGTCATCTGGCCATATGCCTTAATTTAGGTTTAACCCAGGATCAGTTGACTGAAGCCCTGTTGATTGTCGGTGGGATCAATAACCGGGCTGAGACCTCGAAGAAGGACACATCAGGACTTGTATTCCCCCAGGGAGATAAGATTACAGGTAATAATTTCAACGGTGATGCCTGGCTGCAAATGCTTATAAACAATGACAGCACATACAACACCTCAATAGGTAACGTTACTTTTGAGCCGGGAGCAAGGACCAACTGGCATAAACATCCGGGAGGACAAATCCTCCTTATTACAGGAGGTCAGGGTTTTTATCAGGAAGCTGGCAAGTCCGCCCAGTTGCTGCACAAAGGCGATGTTGTCAGGATTCCGCCTGGAGCAGTGCACTGGCATGGTGCCTCAGCCCAAACGGTTCTGATTCATATTGCAATAAGCCCAAATACAGAAAAGGGAAGTGTTATATGGTTAAACCCGGTCACGGATGCAGAGTACACCAATATTAAGGTCAGGTAAAAAAATCTTTCAACATTTATAAAGAGATCAATAATGATACTCGTGAAACTGGTACGGGCATGGACAATACGAAAGGAAGCAACCGCGGCCCCGTACTGAGCTTCGAGTATCAGCTAAGAAAAGGTTGCAACTTTTGTCCGTTGGGGGTACCCAGAGGCACAAGAGGTCAAAATCGACCTCTTGTTTCTTTTTATGACATCCTGAAATCCTCACCAGATTAAGGAATGAGAAGAACCAATTTTTAATGGTTCAGGGCTGCAACTTTTAAATTCCGGAAATGTGATTTTTTGTCAGAGTTGCAACCAGTGACTGACCAATCTGGCAATTTCCGGCTGCCTGAAGGCAGCATGGACACCTGGTCACCTCAGAAAAAAAAGATGGTGGTTCATCATCTCAGTATCGCCCCAATGGTTTAGGCTAAGATAATCCATGAGATTAAACTTTTTCAATCCAGATGTGTTTATTTAAAAAACCAAAAGAAGGGAGAGAATTATGAAAATCGGAGTAACAGGTGCAACGGGTCAACTGGGTCGTATTGTAATCGATAAGCTTAAGAAGGTGAAGTCTCCTGCAGACATTAAAGCGTTGGTCAGGTCACCGCAGAAAGCAACTGATCTGGGTGTTGAAGCCCGGGAGTTTGATTACAACAGGCCTGAAACTCTTGCTGAGCCCCTAAAGGATATTGAAACACTGCTGTTAATTTCCGGCAGTGAGATTGGCCAGCGAGTCAGGCATCACGCTAATGTTATTGATGCAGCAAAGAAGTCGGGTGTTAAATGGATAGTATATACAAGTCTTCTTCATGCTGACAAATCATCACTCAGCCTTGCGGGAGAGCACGTTGAGACAGAAGCAGCGTTAAGAGCATCAGGGATCCCGTTTACTTTATTACGCAATGGCTGGTATACAGAAAACTATACAGGATCAGTCAAGGGCTCAATTGAAGGTGGCGCATTTATTGGCAGCGCCGGCAACGGAAAGATTTCATCTGCAGTTCGGGCCGACTTTGCAGAAGCGGCAGTGGCTGTGTTGCAGGACGGGAATCATCAGGGTATGATTTACGAACTGGCAGGTGATGAGGCATATACGCTGACTGAACTCGCGGCTGAAATCTCACGCCAGACAGGGAAAGCCATACCTTACAGGAACCTCCCTATGACTGAGTATGCAACCATGCTGAAAGGTTTCGGTCTGCCTGGGCCCATGGCAGATGAAATTGCCGGCTGGGATGCATCAGCCTCTGAAGGTGATCTGTTCGATGATTCTCGTCAGCTTTCAAAGCTTACGGGAAAACCGACAACCTCGCTTAAGGAAGCTGTGAAAATTGCCCTGGCTGGGCTCTGATTAAAAGCCCTTAATAGCTGTTGATGACGGATATCACGCCTTTATACAGGCGACAGAAAAGCAAAATGAAAAGGTCAGAGTATTGACCAATTTTTGTCATTCAGTTTATTGGTTACAACTTTTGTCCGTTGGGGGTACCAAAAAAGGGTGAGAGTGTGAGCGAGAGCGAGCACCTCACTCTTTTTTCTCGCTCCCGCTCTAACACTGCATAAGCCAGTCGCCTTTTTATACTCCGACAAGGGAACTGACATTTTTAGTTTATATATAGATCAAGAGATTAACTCCGGATTCAAGTGGTCAGAAAAGACCAGTGAGAAGTAGTCATGGGTATTGGCTTTGGCATAAGAGACAATGAGTCGTATAAGAAATTTGTCCGGCTCACGGATACCTGTAATTGGTTTTGTAGGCTAAACCATTGACTTGCATTTATTTATTGTGTAAATTTAGGGAGATCTCTCACAAATCAGCTACAGTTGTTAACTGCATCATTAATAGTTGATTTAGAATTCTTTCAATGGGGCAGAAGATTGAAATAGCGGAACCCTCAGAACTTTTTAAACCGTTCATTCAATATTATAAATATGTAGAAACGGATCTGAAAGGTATTTTTAAGATTGTGCCGATCACCAATGTCGAAATGTACTTCAACTTTACTCAGCTAAAATTAATTTCACCAGAATATTATAATCTGGATTTTCCAAGGATCCATTTGGCAGGAGTGCATCTTTATGATCAAAGTGCTTATTCCAATATGTTGGGTACAGAAAGAAATGGCGGATTCTGTATTGTATTCCGACCACGGGGTTTCTATAATCTGTTCAGAATAAAAAGTTCAGACTTCAGCAAATATTGCATTATGGGTGATTCTGTTTTCAAAAAGGACATTGATGATTTATGGGAACAACTTAATGTTTGTAATAATATAAATACAATGAAGGAACTCTTTGAAAAGTATTTTTCAAGGGTTGCAAAGGAATATTCAATCGGTTTGGATTTATTGGATCATATTGTCAGCAAAATGGACAAAACCAATGGGATGAGCAGGGTATCCCAACTGTGTGAAATTTATAATATAACACCCAGATCATTGGAGAGACACTTCATGGAAGAGATTGGAATACCCGCAAAGGAGATGCTACAGATATTCAGAATTAACAGGGCTATCAGGATGCTGGCTGAAGAACCGAACGCTAACCTGGCAGGGATAAGTTACTTATGCGGATACTTTGATCAATCACATTTTATCAAAGATATAAGGAAGATAGCTGGTATTTCTCCAGTGCAGTTGCAGGGAATAGAAACAAGCAAGGAAGCAGTCCACAACAGGTTATTCATTAAAGTGTAGTAGTCTGTCCAGTTGCGGATGTCTTATTGAATGTCGCAAATTTACAATAAATGGGATCAGAAAGGTCATAATTTTGGTTTAACCATTTATCACTTAAACCATATGATTATGAAAACACTAAGTCAATTTGCAAATGGGTGTAAACTAATGATATTAGTTCTATCCATGTTGCTGATTTCCTTAATTGGATGTACTAAACAGAACACAGACCCTTTGGGATCGAACGATGCGCTTAATAACATGAATATGAAAAGTCTCGTCGTGCGAGAAGGCACTGTCACCCTTCAGGGTTTTATGCGGTGGTATGTTTATGCAAAAGAGGAGCATAAGCTTATAGTTGACCCGGCGCAGCTGTTTACACTGTGTACGGCAGAGCTGACTTTCAGTGATAAACAGAACTTTACGCTTCACACGATTGAAACTCTTCCTTTCGATCCCCCAGTGCTTTTCAGGGAAATAACTTTTAAAGGGGAAATTACCCCCAGCGGTGCATTGAAGTTTACCTGGCCCGAAACATGGCTGGAATTGCAGCCATCCGGGCTATTGGAACCTCCCCCCTTTGCGAATGTTGTTGAACAAATAAAAACCCATACGGGGTATGAACTTTTCGGTCCTGGAGTCAATAAGGGCACCGTGAATTATAATGGCTCCTTTGACGGCACCAGTTTCTTTGCAGATTGCCATGTGAATGCTTTTCAGGTTGTGACTGGCCCCGTGGGAACACCCTATGCTGAGCTGGTTGCCGGGCCGATTATTTTCAGCATGATAACCGAGTTGCAGGTAGTCGATTAATCCTGATTGGTTGCAACTTTTGGCCGTTGGGGGTACGGCGCCCTCCGAAGCCTTGGCGAAGGAGGGCTGAAAAAGAGAGTGTGTGAGAGCCAGCCTTCGCTGAAGCTTCGGCTGGCAGAGCGAGAGCCAGCCTTCGCCAAGGCTTCGGCTGGCGAAGCGAGAGCCATCACACTCATCTCTTTTTTGACTCACTGCGTTCGTCGGGCTCCTCCCGATAAATCGGGATTCGGTTCTCGAGACTTACACTCCCTGCGCCGTGGTCAAGCCCCCAGGTTCTGTCAAGCTCAATGACCCTGTCGCGGACCGTCCCGGCAGTGATGCGGGCAAGCTCAGGACTGCCCGGTGCAGGGTACTGCAGCCGTCAACTATACGGTAATGCAGATAGCATCACCATACCTGCCTTTCGGGGGAATCGGCCCTATTGGCTTTTCAGGTAACATTCAAACACTGATCGTATGAAAAAAGCTGGCATGAAACTAATGTTATTTGCGGCGATCATCTTCATTACTGCAAATTTAACGGCCCAGCATTCGCTGGAAAAAATCTGGCAGACCGATTCGACGCTTAAGGTTCCTGAATCTGTTCTCTATGATGCAGAAGCAAGGGTCTTATATGTCGCAAACATTGATGGATCTCCGATGGAGAAGGACGGGAACGGCTCCATAGCAAAAGTCGGACTTGACGGTAAGATCATTAATAACGACTGGATTACAGGGCTGGATGCCCCCAAGGGCATGGGCCTGTATAAAAATCTGTTATACGTGGCCAACATTACAGAGGTCGTGGTAATAGACATCGATAAAACATCGATAGTCCAACGCATTCCAGTTGAGGGATCTGCATGTTTGAATGATGTAACCGTTGATTCCGAGGGCATCGTCTGGTATGTAAAAGACAACGGATCAAAAGAGGTCCTGCCTGACACCCGGGATCAGGGAATAAACTCTGCAGATATCGGGTACGATTCAGAAAACAGGGTTCTCTATGTACCCACCTTTTACAAAAATTCAGTCAGTTTTTACCGTTTGAAATAGCCGGGATCACAGATGACATCCCGCAGGAATCACAGGTAGGCTATCCCGGTAATCTCGTAGACTATCTCTTCCCTGTCCCGTTTCAGGGTAATCCTGTCGCCGACTTTTTTGTTTATCAGTGCCCTTGCCACAGGTGACATGAACGAGACCTTGCCTCTGGCAATATCAGCCTCGTCAACACCTACAATCTGAATAGTCTGGATCTTGCCTGATGCCGCATTTTTAAGGGTTACCATAGCCCCGAAGGTCACTTCATTTTTCTGTTGCTCTTCCGGTTCGACGATCCGGGCTTCGGCAATCCTGTTATTGAGCAGCTGCAGTTTTGCATTGATGAAGTTTATGTCCAGTCGCTTTTCATTCTCATTGGTGATGTTCAGATTCTCCTTCTCCTGCATCAGCGCCTCCTTTTCAGCCAACAGCTCCTCCATCCCGCTGCGGGTGACAAAGTTTGGCACACCCTCCGGCAGATAAGCCCTCTGCGGCACCATCGGAACCTCTTCCTGGTCTCCTTCTTTTACAAATCCTCTGCTCATAGTTAATGTGTCCGGACTGCTAAATTATTTATTAAAGAACAAAATCCATCAATCTCTGATGGATTTCGAGTGACCTTCTTGCGAAAGATTCGTTTATCAGCCAGTATGGTTAGTATTGAAGATTGAGGTTGATACCTCACTTTTTTCACTAACGGAGTGGTTAGAATTCCATCAGCATCATATCAATCTTGTCAAATAGTTCGCCCACTCCGAGCGCTGCCCATAGAATGAACAGTCCCAAAAGAATTTTTAAGATGAAATGTATCCTGATTCCGGTAATTTTTTTAAGCAGTGAATTTACAGGCGGGAAATAGACGAAGGCAAGGAGTGCAATAAAGACTCCGAAAAATGGGTCATTGCCCCAGAAAATATTCACCAGTCCGATTGCCAGGACAATTACACCGAACATCCAGCTAATGACATCCCAAAAAACAGATTTATTCTTCATGACTTTCCTGCTTTATTGATTTATCTGATTTGATATTGGTTCCATCTCTGCCATGGGGCTCTTTCCCAGTTTAAAATATTCCCCGGATATATTGACTATATTAATTAGAGTACTTTGAACTGCAAAGTAAAATAATAAATATGTAACTTCAAAATATCATTACAGAAAATTTCAGGCGAGTGAGACAATCAATTCTACCTGATCCCAAGTCCGGCACTGCTGCCGGGGACATCAACTCCTCATTTCATTGGTTACCTCAGGGAAAAGCCTGACAACAGTCAGATAGAGCTGAGTGTCATAGAGGAGACGCAGGGATCGGATCCAACCGTTCCTGACAGGTTTAACAGCTTTCCTGCCGAATCCATTGAAGAGGTGTACCCGGGGGCGGGTGGTCCCGGTGCTCTTCCCGGCCACAAGCGACCAAGACCGGAGTATCAGCCTAATCTTCCGTGGTCGTTCAGATCCGGAGAATATTTTTCAGGTTACCTCCCAGTATCATCTCCTTCTCCCTCTGACTTATTTTCAGGTTATTTACTCTTTCAATGATGTGTCTGGTATTGTTCTTACCGTACGGGGTGTCGGAGCCCATGACAACCCTTCCGGCTCCAAACTCCTTCAGCGCCAGATATATTCTTTCATCAGAGATCATGGGCGGGCATGAAATATCGAAATAGATATTCTCAGATGTTCTCTCCTTCATGCTTATGAAGATCTCCAGCCCGATAAGATGTCCCACAATTAAAGGTGTCTTCACAGTTCCGGAGAAAGCTATCAGATCTTCCACATCACGTTTTGAATGTGGGTGAATGAATACCGGCAACCCTTCGGCTGCTGCCAGCTCTGTTACCTCTGCGAAGACGGGGGAGTTTATCCTGAAGGGATGGCAGCTCTGGTGCAGTTTGATCCCTTTTAACTGCCACGACCTGGTCTTTGACCGGATGTCATCGGCAATGTGCCTCTGCCTCAGGTCCGCCCAGTAGAATTGTATAACGCGTCCGTTTGAGGCCCTGGCGATCTCATATACCTCCCGGTTACCCTGTTCGATATGCTGTTGTCTGCCTCTGCTACGGGAGGCCTGTCTGAGGAACCTGTTTATAAGCCAGCTGAGCTCCTTGCCCGGGACCTTCACCGGAGGATCAGGCAGTGGCATAGGTCTGTTCCTCGGCGCATCGGCCGGACAGAGAACGACCATGTCCGTACCTGTCGTATCAAGGGTCTCCAGTATAGCCGGAAGATCCCTGTATTCCCCTCCGAGATGCGCGTGTCCGTCGATGATCATAAAATTTTCTTTAGCCAGGCAGATGAGTGATCTGTTCAGTTTCGAAGATATCTCAATTTGGGGAAAAAGAACAGCATCTGCAGCAAAATATTCTCCGATTATTTGATCAGCAAAATCGCGGCAACAGGTCAGGAACCTGCAGAAACACCTGATTGATCAGCAGAATGCGGCAACAGGTCAGGAACCTGCAGAAACACCTGATTGATCAGCAGAATTTCGGCAACAGGTCAGGAACCTGCAGAAACACCTGATTGATCAGCAGAATTGCGGCAACAGGTCAGGCTCTTGCCGGAATACCTCGTCGATTGGGGCGGTTGTCGGTAATCAGTCTTATTATGCAGTTCGCGGTAGGTACAAAATCGTATTTTCAGCCTGCCGACCCTTCTTATCAATTGCCGGATGAATACTTTGGTTATTTTCGCCGCGTGAGTTCTGACGGCAGTCACCCTGCCGGCAGGATTACCGAAGAAACCAAAAGTGCTGTCGATCATGAAAAATTTCAATTATTCCAGACCACTAAGTTCCGGTAATCTGAGACTGAACCGGAGTCTCGTGATTATGATGTTATCGGCGATCTTGTTTCCGGCAGCTTTGCCGGGACAGACAAAAGATGACTTCAAACCGTCAGGCAAGGCGGAGGTAAGGATCTTCACAGGATTCAATACCACTTTCTCTGACGGTGAGATGCACAGTAAGTTTGATGTGACCCGTGCCTACCTGGGCTACAGTTACAACTTCACAAGAACGCTGTCGGGTCGCATTGTTTATGATGTGGCAGATCCGTCAGTAGGTAATCTTAAGTTCACCGGCATGCTGAAGTTTGCATATCTGGGATACAAGAGTGAGAAATGGACCGTCACCGGCGGTATGATTCCTCTTCCCGAGTATGCGCATGCAGAAAAGACATGGGGTTACCGGTACATCTACAAACCATCGCATGATATATACGGGTTCGGTACGGCTGCCGACCTGGGATTGAGTGTAGTCCACAGAATAGCACCGTGGATATCTGCTGACGTTACTCTGATGAACGGTGAAGGATACAAGCTGACGGAAGCTGACTCCACCTTCAAGGCTGCTGCCGGCATCACGCTTCTTCCGGTGAGAAATGTCTCCCTGCGGGGTTATGTCGATAACATGAGTAAGGATGGTATTAATCAGCAGACGGCTGAGGTCTTCGCCTCATGGGAGGGTAGGGGATACCTCCTCTCCGCCGCCTTTCATTACCGTAAAAACCATAAGCTGGTTGAGGGACATGATTACCGGGTTCTTACTTTAAACGGCAGGGTACCGGTTTTGGAAAGAGTAACGATCCTTGGCAGGTACGATTATTTTGCATCCGTGAAGGTTGGCAGCGCAGAAGACCCCTGGAACCTTGCCAAAGACGGGCAGTTTTTCCTTGCCGGAATCGAGTTTGCCATCTCTCCGGGGGTCAACCTCTCGCCAAACTTTCAGGGATGGAAGCCTGCCGACAACGACATGCCGTTCATTTCCACAATCTCTTTGTCACTCGACCTGAAGATCTGAGCAGTTAGAGCTTGCAGCAGCTATTACACGGTTACTTGCAGTGACCTGCTGTAACAAGGCAGCAGTGCAGGTACAGCAATCCCCCCCATTCTCTACTTCGGACTGAGTATCTGGAACAGCAGCCATGAGACCCCCAGGGTAAAAATGATATTGAAGGTCTGCGCTATCAGGAAACTATAGAAGGGCTTCTTACTGCCTATATGCCTGAAGTCGGAGAATCGGGTCTCCAGACCGATGCTGATAAATGCGAGGTTAAACCAGAAGGTGCTGAACGACTTGATAACCTTGCCGGAAGCATGAGCCGTTTCAGGGCTCAGAATAAATGAGAATACGAGAGATGCCAGGATAAAACCGAGGACGAACTTCGGAAAGCGGTCCCAGATGATCCTTACCGGCACACGCTCTCCTTTCTCTCCGTTGTCCTTTTTCCTGTAGGCCCAGAATATCGATATGGCAAATGCTGCCAGTCCCAGCAGCACATTCTGTGAGAACTTGACAATAGTGGCATATTTCAGTCCTGTCTCCCCGGCAATAGTGCCGGCAGCCACAACGGCTCCGGTGGTATCGATGGTGCCTCCCAGCCATGCTCCGGTAACAATATCCGACAGTCCCATCCATCTGGCAATGATGGGGAGGAATATCATCATCGGGATTGCTATTATCAGCACCAGGGAGATGATGAATGAGAGTTTCTTCTTGTCGCCGTTAATGGCTCCGGCCGTGGCGATGGCGGCAGATACACCGCATATCGAGACGGCGCTGGCAAGCATGGTCGAGAACTCAGCGTCAACTTTCATCTTGCGTGACAGCCAGTATGCAAAATACCATACCACTGTAACTACAATCACCGCCTGTATCAGTCCGAATGACCCGGCGGTGAGTATATCCTTGAACAGGATCGTCGCCCCCAGCAGGACGAGTCCGATTTTGACATAAAGCTCCGTCTGCACTCCCGCCCTCAGCCATGCAGGCAATCTGAAGAGATTACCGATCACCAGGCCGAGGAGCAATGAGAAGAGCACTGTTTCGAGCCCGAGGTTTTTGAACCCTGCGAAAGATGAGATAAACTGCGCCAGGATGGCCAGCAGATAAAGTGAGAGGAATCCGGTAAGATATTTCTTCAGTGAGTCGCCGCTCATGACCATACCAAGAACCGATATTATGCCGAAGATCAGCAGGGTATAGAGTGCCGGCAGCCAGAGAGAGGAGGAGCTGAATATCCCCGACAGATCCTGTCCGCTGTTCCACCCGACTTTCCCGCCGAATGAAGGCGTGCCGGTTGCATATCCGGTAATGACAACAAAAAGTATGAGGATAAATCCTGTTACGACTGATGCCCAGTCCTGCCCGATAACATTCTTTCTTCTTGCTGCGGTATCGATGTTGCCTGTCATGATCTGCTACTTTTATTGTTTTACACTGTTATTCCTTGTGAACAACGCGCATCCGACGGCTGAAATATTCAGTCAAACAAACCGGCATTCAACCGTTTTCTGATGACCCGGCAAATATGGAAATCATTGTCGGATTTCATGTAGGTATAAATTCGTATTCTTTGTACCGCCTTTTAGCGAAGTAGTTTTCAGGATCCCAGGGCAGGCGGGTTATAATTGAATTGCTAAATCTATGAGTTCAGGCGTTGGCAGGGGCATAGAGAAAGCTATCGCCGTTGTATACGCCGCGGAAGGAGCCACTGTTGTTATTGCTGAAAAGGATTCCGTCACCGGTTCTGAAACAGAGAAGCTGATCACCTCCGCCGGAGGCAAGGCCTGCAAGATGATTTATGAACCCTGACCCTGAAAACATTCTGCCGGAAGCGGACATGGTGGTGATTCTTTTTATACTTTTGCAGCCCAAACAGATAAGGCAACGGAAACAATAAGAAATATTGCCGTGATAGCACATGTAGACCACGGCAAGACTACACTCGTAGATCGGATATTATACCAGGTTAAGCTTTTCCGCGACAACCAGGACATGGGTGAGCTGATACTCGACAGCAACGCCCTCGAACGTGAAAGAGGCATAACGATCC
This sequence comes from Bacteroidales bacterium UBA4772, assembly GCA_002403305.1. Taxonomy (GTDB): domain Bacteria; phylum Bacteroidota; class Bacteroidia; order Bacteroidales; family VadinHA17; genus SR-FBR-E99. The sequence goes on along the minus strand of DHHM01000010.1, from coordinate 164,612 downwards.
TGTCGAAGAATGTCTCAGTACGTTACAAGAATGTCAAGATCAATATCATTGACACTCCCGGTCACTCCGATTTCGGGGGTGAGGTGGAGCGGGTCCTTAACATGGCCGAAGGGGTGCTGCTGATTGTTGACGCCTTCGAGGGGCCCATGCCGCAGACCCGGTTCGTCCTGCAGAAGGCGCTGGAGCTCGGGCTCAAGCCTATCGTGGTTATCAACAAGGTTGACAAGCCCAACTGCAATCCCGAAGAGGTTCAGGAGAGCGTCTTCGACCTGATGCACAGCCTCAATGCAACTGAAGACCAGCTCGATTTCCCGACCGTTTACGGTTCGTCAAAGCAGGGCTGGATGGGTCCTGACTGGATGCACCAGACAACAGATGTCAGTTACCTGCTCGACACCATCATTGAGCACATCCCGCCTGCTGCTGTGACGGAAGGCACTCTGCAGATGAGGATCTCGTCGCTCGACTATTCCTCATATCAGGGTCGTATTGCCGTGGGCAAGGTAAAAAGAGGGACACTCGTGCCGGGAAGCCAGGTCTCGCTGATCAAGCGTAACGGCACCGTGATGAGGAACACGGTCAGGGAGGTATATCTCTTTGAGGGACTGGGGAAGGAGAAGACCAAGAAGCCTGTGCGGTCGGGAGAGATATGCGCCGTGCTGGGTATGGAGGATTTTGATATCGGTGACACGATAGCCGACGCAGAAGCACCGGAGGGCCTTCCCTACGTTCAGGTGGATGAGCCCACCATGAGCATGCTGTTTACGTCAAACAACTCGCCATTCTTCGGACGTGAGGGTTCCCTGGTGACCTCACGCCAGCTCCGTGAGAGGCTCTTCAGGGAGACCGAAAAGAACCTTGCCATGAGGGTTGAGGAGACAGGCTCCGCTGATGCCTTCACCGTTTACGGAAGAGGTATACTACATCTTTCGATCCTTATTGAGACAATGCGTCGTGAGGGTTTTGAGCTACAGGTGGGGCAGCCGAAGATACTGATCAGGGAGACTGATGGTGTCAGGCAAGAGCCTATAGAAGCACTTACCGTGCAGGTGCCTGAGGAGTTTGCCGGGAAGGTGATAGACCAGGTCACCCAGAGAAAGGGTGAGATAGTGAAGCTTGAGGTAAGAAATGACCGTGCCCATATCGATTTCAGGATTCCCTCCAGGGGTATCGTGGGCCTGAGGAACCAGGTGCTGACCGTCACCGAAGGGGAGGCAGTCATGGCACACCGCTTTGATTCGTGGGAGCCGTGGAAGGGTGATATGGCCATCAGGCGCAACGGCTCGCTGATAGCGATGGAGACGGGGACGGCTGTAGCATATGCAATAGACAAGCTGCAGGACAGAGGCCGCTTCTTCATCTATCCCGGGGAGGATGTCTACCTGGGACAGGTCATAGGTGAGAACACCAGGCAGGACGACATCGTGGTCAATGTCACCAGAACAAAGAAGCTCACCAACATGAGGGCATCCGGCTCTGACGACAAGGCGGTGCTGACCCCGCCGATCCGCTTCTCACTGGAGGAGGCCATGGAGTATATTGCTGCCGATGAGTTTATTGAGATCACGCCCAAATCAATGCGGCTGAGGAAGATCATGCTTGATGAGAATGACCGGAAGCGGCAGAAATTAAAAGGGGAATAGTCCACAGCTTCTGCCGTCCCTCACATCACCCGGACTGGTTAATCCGACAGCGCAATATCACGACAGCCAGGCTATCCTGACAGCTTCGGCGTCCCGGAAGCCCCATCAGCCTATCAGGTCCATCGGCCCTATCAGCCCTATCAGCCCTATCAGCCCATCAGCCCATCAGCCCCATCAGCCTATCAGCCCCATCAGCCCCATCAGCCCATCAGCCCATCAGCCTATCAGCCCCATCAGCCTATCAGCCTATCAGCCCCATCAGACCATCAGCCCATCAGTCCGCCATCAGCCCGCCATCAGCCCGCCAGCCACTCAGCGGAGCTCTCCGTTGAACTCCCTGACAGCATCATAGGCGGCGACAATGTTCTGCGGGGGGACTTCAGAAAGTATGTTATGAATGGGTGCAAAGACAAATCCGCCATCTTTTGAGAAGATCTCGCAGCGATGCAGAACATCCCTTCTGATTTCATCCGGGCTGCCCCTGTTAATCACCGATGTTGTATCCACGCCTCCGCCCCAGAAGACAATCTCTTTTCCGAATTCTCTCTTCAGTTCCTCCGGATCCATTCCGCGCGAGTTGGTCTGCACAGGGTTCAGGATGTCAAAGCCAACCTCGATTAGGTCAGGGATAAACTGCCTGACGCTGCCGCAGGAATGGAGAAAAATCTTCATGCTGCTGTGCTTTTTGACATAATCGCAGAGAATTTTGTAGCGTGGTTTAAAGACTTCGCGAAAGGTGTCCAGGTCCATGAACGGCCCTGTCTTCATGCCAAGGTCATCACCGAAACGAATAACGTCAACAATGTCTCCCAGGGCGCTGATCTTCTTTTCCAGTCCTGCAAGATGCATCTCTACCAGCCGGTCAAGCATCTCACAAAGTTTTTCCCGGTCCACCAGCAGGTCGGTCAGGAAATTATCCATCTTCCTGGCAAAAAAACCAAGTTCAAGAAGCTTTACGCCTCCAGACATCACCAGGGCCTTTCCTGTCTCTGCCCTGAGCCTTATCAGCCTCTCCCTCAGCTCTCCGACATCCAGGTTCGATGCGTGTGAATGTACCACCCAGCTGATCTTTTGCAGTGCCTTCTCCAGATCGTCAAAATCTTCCGGATAACCGTCCTGGTAAGGAAAGAAGGTCTGATCGAAGCATGTTGCACCGACAGGCATTCTCGACAGCACCCTGCCCTCTTCATCGGTTGTCTGCCATGAGCCGTCAGGCAGTTTGTCGGGCCGGTACCAGGAGGGGAATTCCACCCTGGTGCCGTCTGCCAGGTCAACTTCATACCACTCACCGGTTTCGGCAGTTATCCTGTTTATATCCAGGACATCCACTCCGAAGAGGTCGATGATCTCCATATCGACATTTGCCAGTTGCTGAACGACGTCGAACACCCTTGTCGGTTTATCTATTCCAAGATGTTTTTTAAGGTTGCTGTATGCAATAGCTGCAATACCGGTCACCGTTGACCCTCCCAGGTCAACAGGCACCCTGTCAGGCTGCCGGTGGCTTATTGCCGCCAATATCCTCTCACGCGAATTCATTCAGCCCTACACTTCATTGTCATGGGTAAGTTAGATAATATCTGATACTTTATATTGCAGACGAGGAACAAAATTGCTTATATAAATAATTTGGCGAACTTGCATACTTATTATTCTTCCATAACAAAACCGGTGTGACAATGGGTAAAGCAGAGATGATGAATTTCCGGATCGATCATAAAAGTTCATCCCCTTTACACGTTCAGGTTGAGAACCTGCTTCGCGAGATGATCAGGGACCCGGAATATGCCAAAGGCAAATTCCTGCCCAATGAGGTCGATCTGGCTAAACTACTTGGGATTTCCAGAAATACGCTGAGACAGGCAGCCAACAAGCTGGTTTATGAAGGATTACTGGTGAGGAAGAAGGGGATAGGTACCCGGGTCGCTGAGGTAGGAGTTCACACAAAACTGAAAAACTGGTCTAGCTTCACGCAGGAGATGAAGGCCATGGGTATTTCAATCACGAACTACGAGCTGAATGTCGAATGGACAGAAGCTGACCAGGAGCAATCAGGGTTTTTAATGATACCACCCAAAAAGAAAATATTGAAGCTGGAACGGCTGAGAGGTAGTGATGAGGGACCGTTTGTCTGGTCCATCTCCCTTTTTCATCCGAGAATCGGCCTGAACGGCAGGGAAGATTTCAACCAGCCACTCTACGAGATTCTGGAAAAGAATTATGCTACGGTAGCCAAGCTGTCAAGGGAAGAGATCAGCGCCGTCGCTGCTGACGACTCGCTTGCAATGAAACTGCGGACAGATACCGGAGCCCCTCTCCTGAAGCGTAAAAGGTATGTCTATGACCCGGGTGGAAGACCCATAGAGTACAATGTAAGTTACTATCGGACAGACAGTTTTGTGTATATCGTTGAAAGCGAGAGGGATCTTTGACCAATACGTATAATACAGCGGGGCCCTGCAGAATTGCTTTTGATGGCCGATAAGCCGATAAAATTTCTTTTTAAGAATATTTTTTACTATTAAAATTTCTTTTTGCGGAAATTATTATTACTTTTGATTAGTTATATGTTCATATGTCTGAACATATAACTGTTTTAAACTTTATTTATGAACCTAACCCCTACAGTTATGAAAAAATTGCTTCTACTTCTGCCTGTTATTGCCATTGTGGCAATCGGATCCGCCTTCCTGCTTCTCTCCTGCAAAGAGGATATACCTACTGAAATGTCCATCACTCCCTCATCAACTCCCCAGTTGAACATAGGCGATGAGGTAACCGCCACGGTTACAATTCAGGCGGATGGAGTAAAATCACTGAAGTATTACAAGGTTGTTGATACTCAACGGGATGCCGGGACCGATGTGACGTCACAGCTTGCCCAGTCAGAGAATACCTACACATATAATTTTACCTACACTGTACAGGAGTTTGATGACCTGCACACGCTGGGTTTTGAATTTGAGCTTACTGACGATGAGAATGAGATTAAAACTGTCGGGCTGGTAGTCAACATAAATATCTCAGTTCAGTCGATGTTTGTAAAATATGACTGGAAAGTAACTGCAAGCTCATGGCTTGGGATGGATGTCCTGACTCCGGCTGATGCTGCAATTATCTATCGGTTCAACGAGGATGGCACATATGAAGAGGATCTGGGTGTCGATTATGCTGATGACTTCCACCATTTCTGTTTCTGGGTTTACAAGGAGACACCCGGCAACGGAGACACAATCTCAGTTATCAGGCTTATCAGAAGGCTCAAGCAGGGTGAGGATAGCGCCATTGACGAGTATTATGATTACATGATTACGGCGGCCAACGAATCAGAGATGACCATGTTCTGGGATTTAGCTGTATTTGGTCTGCTGGATATTCAGAACACTTTCAAGAGCCAGGCAAAGGGAGCTTTTGTACCTTACGGCACGGCTGCCATGGAAGCAATCGTAATGGCCAATACTTCTCTGAGCTGCAGCAACATTGATAATTCATTGCTGACAATAGAGTAGGCTATTTCACTTCTTACAGTTCCGGGTTGTCGGTGAGGTGTGCCAGACAGAATATCTTCCTGACAACCCCGAATTGTAGTCATCAGACCACAAAACTACTGAAGACGTAGCGGAAAGAGCCTGCATGTTCTGATCACAGACACTCTGCCTTCTTTTTGCCAGTCAAACTACCATGATGCTTGCATGAGCCAGGGCTCACCAAGGAATTTCAAACTTTGATTTCATGCAAGTTCCGTTCTGATAATAAAAAATAAGTGTATAATGTACGAATGAAATGAAGCATTTATTCCTCTTAATCCTGCCGTTTCTGTTTCTGCAGACAGCTTTTTCCCAGGAGATCACCATCCGGGGGAAGGTAACAGATGAAGACAAGGTGCCTATGCCGGGAGTAACGGTTGTTGTTGACGGGACGGCAATGGGAACGATCACAAACGCTTACGGTGAGTTTACCCTGACGGTCGACAAAAGCACGGCAAGGTCCCTCAGCTGCTCATTCGTCGGTTATGCCCGGACCACCCGGCAGCTAACCGAGGGCATCACCTTCTATGAATTCATCATGACACCGGAAGTCACCGAGCTCGATGCGATTGTCGTTATCGGCTACGGCACACAGCGCAAGGGTGACGTCACGGTCTCCATGTCTTCGGTTGCTACCAAAGACCTGACTTCACCGGCGATCACCTCGCTTGATCAGTCTCTTCAGGGACAGGCTTCGGGTGTGGTAGTGAGCCAGACATCCGGAAAACCAGGAGCTCCGGTTTCAATCCGCATCAGGGGCACAACCTCTATCAACGGGACCAACGAGCCACTCTATGTTGTTGATGGAATTCCCATAATCACGGCTTCGCAGGAGCTCACTTCAGGCACCATCCAGGGATCCGACATCAATCCGTTAATAAGCATCAACCCTCAGGATATAGAGTCGATGCAGGTGCTGAAGGATGCTTCGGCAACCGCTATTTACGGAGCCAGAGGTGCCAACGGCGTGATCCTTATAAATACCAGGCGAGGTACGAAAGGGGATCTGAAGGTCAACCTTAACCTGGCTTACGGGATGCAGAAGCTCTCGAAAAAGCTCGATCTGCTCAACGCGAGGGAGTTGGCTGACCTGGGTAATGACGCTGTCACGGAAGCAAGGAAGTACTATCCCGATATTGCGTACGGAAGTAATTTCGCAGTTCCCAGCCGGTTCGGAGAGGGGACCGACTGGCAGGAACAGATATTCCGTACGGCTCCACTTATGAACGGTCAGATCTCGCTTCAGGGAGGGAGCGACAATACTCAGTATTTCATGTCTGCCAATGTGGTAAGGCATATGGGGATCATTCACAATTCCGATTTCAACAAGGGCGCTGTCAGAATAAACCTTGACAGTGATCTCTCTCCGAAGGTCAGGACCGGCATTGGAATCAGCATGTCTCATGCTGTCAACAACGGCGTTACGACAGGTGTTCCCAACGTGGCATCAAGTGTCACTGCCATGGCCCTGCTGTTCAATCCGGGTCAGGAGGTGTATGACTCGACTCAGGCCGGGGGCTACACCTACGAGAGCAATACTATCAACAGGATCCCGAACCCTGTTGCCGAGATGAATGAAACAGACATTGTCATCACAACAGACAGGGTAATCGGCGACTTCTATACCACCTGGGATATCATAAAAGATTTACAGTACAAATTCAAGATAGGCATTGATGCCTTCTTCAACAAGGAACAGCAGTATATTCCCAGTTTCATCAAGCGAGGTCAGGATAAGGGTAAGGGGTACAATGTGGATATCAAGGGTTACACCTGGCTGATGGAGAATACATTAACCTACAAACTTGCATTTGATAAGCATCATTTCAACCTGCTGGCCGGCCAGACTGCCCAGAAATATGTATCCGAGTCTGCTCAGATAGCCGTTGAACGCTTTGAGGATGAACGATTGGGATACTATAACCTCAGCATGGGGCTTGATAAAAGCGTTTATTCCGGCTACAGCTCATGGTCGATGTTGTCAGGACTGGCGAGGGTCATGTATGATTATGACAACAAGTATTATCTGACCTTCTCCGGGCGGCTTGACGGATCCTCAAAGTTTGGAACCTACAACAAGTACGGTTTCTTCCCTTCGGTCTCAGCTGCATGGCGCCTCACCAAAGAACCTTTCCTCGAAAATGCTGAAGCTATCAATGACCTTAAATTGAGGATAAGTGCCGGAAGTGTGGGCAACGAAGGCATACCTTCAGGAAGCACCCTGAGCCTTATGGGCACGCGACAGTATTTTTACGGTGAGGGCAGTAGCGCAGAAGTTATAGGCACATATGTCTATTCACTTCAGAACAATGACCTTAAATGGGAGGTGACCAGGCAGTATGATATGGGGCTTGACCTCAGCCTCTTCAGATCGCGTGTCGAATTTACAGCAGAGACATACCTTAAGAACACCTCTGACCTGCTGCTTTACCTGCCGGTTAACAGATCCTCCGGATTTGAATATGTCTGGGCCAATGTCGGTGACCTGCAGAACCGTGGCATTGAGTTCTCGGTCAACAGTGTCAATTTCGTTGACAAATTCAAATGGAATACACGATTCAATCTCTCATTCAACAGGAACGAGGTTACCAATCTTGACAAGTCTGAGAATATTTACGGCACCTCGGTATTCAATATCCTGGACTGGACAATGATCAGTGAGGGCAAACCCATCGGAATGATCTACGGATACAAGTCTGACGGGATAATCCAGCTGAATGAAGAGCTGTCGGAGATCCCGTTCTTTCCTGCCAAGATAGCACGTTACGGAGACCGCAAATATGTTGACAGAAACCTGGACGAGAAACTCACTGTGGATGATTACTATGAACTCGGCAATGCCAATCCTGATTTTTCATTCGGCCTCAAGAACACCTTTTCGTATGGTAACTTCTCGCTCGATATTTATATACAGGGCGATTACGGAAATGAGATCGTAAATTTCAACAGGTTCCAGCTTGAGAGTTTTGACGGTTACCAGAACAATTCTGCCGTTGCCCTGGAAAGATGGACGGAAAGTAATCCTACCGACAAGTACCCCAGGGCTAATGCCTCACCCCATGGCATAATTATATCGGATGTTTATGTGGAGGATGGTTCCTATGCCAGGCTAAAGGAGGTGGTCTTTTCCTACGATCTTCCCGGGGAGTTGCTTGACAAAGTCAGAATAAGTAACCTTCGCCTTTCACTCAGTGGCACCAATCTGTATACTCTGACCCGCTACTCAGGTTATGACCCGGAGGTATCTATCTTCGGCGGAAGCGTTTTCGGCAAGGGTGCTGATTATGGAGCATACCCCATGGCCAGAACGCTGCTTTTCAGCATCAACGCCACCTTTTAACCGTTAAATTGCCTGCAATGAAGAAAATCACAATATTGATGACGGTCATGCTGCTCTTACTGACCAGCTGCAAGGATTTCCTTGAACAGGACCTGCGTTCTGAACTGAACTATGATAACTATTTCCAGACGGAAGATGATCTGATCTCCTTTGCCGACGGCATGTTTGCCGGGCTGATCACATGGACATGGACCGGCGGCGGATTGTTTTTCAATAATTACTGGGTTCTTCAGGACCTGGCCTCTGATAACTGCTATGAGGCCGGTCCGTCGATTGATATGCAAGACCTGTCACAGTTCACTTTTGATGTCAATAACGCCACTCTTTATTATACATGGGTCGGCTGTTATGAGGTTATCCAGTCGGCCAATGTCCTCCTGGAAGAATTCGGGAACATCACTGATTATTCGGAACCGGAGGTAAAGGATCATCTTCAGGGTGAAGCCTATTTCATTCGGGGGATGCTCTATTTCGATCTGGTGAGATTGTTCGGGGATGTTCCTCTCCAGCTTTTCCCGACGAAGAGTGTAACCGAATCGCAGATCGAAAGAAGTCCTGTGGCTGATGTTTATGAAAGCATTATCAGCGATCTCCAGAAGGCTGAGCAGCTTCTTGCCGTCAACCCATTTTCCAGGAGAGTGGAAGGGATGCCCACAAGCCATACGGCCTCCGCGTTGCTGGCCAAGGCCTATCTTACGAGGGGAGCACTGACCGGCAGCGCTGCAGATTTCTCATCTGCAAAAACCTCTCTTGAGAAGGTTATTGGACATTATACACTTGAGCCGGAATTTGCAGATATTTTCAAGATCAGCAATGCCAATTCAGGGGAGATTTTATGGGCTATAAACTTCAGCGGCACGCTGGGTGAGGGCTGGACCACGAACCAGTTCATAGTAAGGCTTATGCCAACCACCGTTTCCCCCAACGGGGTGAGAAACGGCCAGGGCTGGGAAAGACCGCTTGATCATCTCTACAACAGTTACAGTGACACCGATGAGAGGAAGGCGGCAACCTTCATCACCGAATTTGAAGAAGAGGTGTTCAATGGGCCTTACATCAGGAAGTATTGGGACCAGGAGGCTGAAGGAGGGAGGCAGAACGGTGAATCCGATGCTGACTTCATCTACCTCCGTTATTCGGATGCATTGCTTATGTACGCAGAAGCGCTCAACGAAATCAATAATGGTCCTGACCTCGGTGCATATAATGCCATAAATGACATCCGTAACAGGGCTGGCCTCGTTGACCTGCCGGAAGGACTGGACTATCAGTCGTTCAGGGATGCCATCTTACAGGAGAGGCAGTGGGAGTTTGTGATGGAGGGGCATCGGTGGTATGACCTGGCGCGGATGGGAAAACTCATTGAGCGTGTTCAGCTGGCCAAACCAACTGCGAATATACACTCTTATCACACACTGTTTCCCATACCCCAGAAGGAGAGATATCTAAATCCCAAGCTGACCCAGAATGAGGGATACAACTAGCGAGAAAGACAAACCTGATTCCAACTTCAATCAGGTACCTGTAGTTCGCGTCAGTGAATTCAGTAACGGTTATTCAGGGGGATGGGACAGGATATTCGGGGAGCTTTTCAGTCAGCTTTACGAAGGCAACCCTGGCAAAAAGGTGATTGTCGTTGACTGCTATCAGGGGGTTATCTTTGAAGATCTGCTCGGAATTTTTACCGAAAGGCTGAAGCCTGATGTGGTTATTACCAGCAGGGATTATTTTCTCGCCCCTGAAGAGATTTCCAGGATAACCTGGCCTGACGTCACCGACGACCGTATCTTCGGATACCTTACCCGGTTGACTTTTAAGGATCTCATCAGTAATGAGAAGCTGGCGGCATGCATGAGCAGAATCGATTCCGTAACCCGTGGGACCGTCCTCGTGTTCGGGTACGGTGCGGCGCTGGTGGCACGCAGGCCCTCCCTGATCATCTATGCTGACATGCCGCGGTGGGAGATACAGCTCAGGATGAGGGCCAACAGGGTGGACAATCTCGGCCTCAGCAACAGGGAGGAACTGTTCGAGCTGCAATACAAGCGAGGCTTCTTTGTCGACTGGCGTGTCTGTGACAGGCATAAGAAAAAGCTGAGAGGCAAGTGGGATTTTGTCCTTGACACCACCAACATGAATTCTCCTGCCATGGTTACCGCAGAAGCTTTCGATAAAGCGATGGCCAAGGGAATTACAACACCTTACAGTGTTGTCCCCCTCTTTGACCAGGGTATCTGGGGCGGGCAATGGATGAAGAGGAAACTGGGTCTTGATCCTGCTCCTGCCAACTATTCCTGGTGCTTTAATTGCATCGTTGAGGAGAACAGCCTGATGTTTGATTTCGGGGAGGGGTTGTTTGAGACACCCTCTGTGAACCTGGTGTTCTTTCATCCTGTTGAACTGCTGGGAGAAGCAGTGTATGGACGTTTTGGCGATGAGTTCCCGATAAGGTTCGACTACCTCGATACCATGGAGGGAGGAAACCTCAGCCTGCAGGTCCACCCGGTGACTGAATACATACAGGAGAAATTCGGCATGCACTATACGCAGGACGAAAGTTACTACATAATGGATACCGGAGAAGATGCCTCAGTCTACCTGGGACTGAAAGAAGGCATCAGTCCGAAAGCGATGATTGACGATCTTTGCAAGGCACAGCATGAGGGATCCCGTTTCGATGATGTCAAATATGTCAACAGGTGGCCGGCAAAGAAACATGACCATTTCCTGATACCGGGAGGCACCGTTCACTGCTCGGGGAAGAACTGCCTGGTGCTGGAGATAAGCTCCACGACCTACATCTTCACTTTCAAGCTGTGGGACTGGGGACGTCTCGATCTGGACGGAAGGCCGAGGCCTATCAACATCGGGCACGGCAAAAACGTAATTCAGTGGGAGCGTACCACGGACTATGTTCGCAACAACCTCATAAACCAGGTCAGAAAAGTTGCTGAGGGTGACGGCTGGACCGAGGAGGCTACCGGATTGCATGTAAGGGAGTTCATCGAGACTCGCAGGCACTGGTTCACCAAAAAGGTAGTTCACAACACAGGCGGTGGCGTGAATGTTTTGAACCTGATCGAGGGCCGTGAGATCATCGTTGAAAGTCCTGGCGGACGGTTCGAGCCGTTCATCGTCCATTATGCCGAAACCTTCATTATCCCGGCCGCAGTCGGGGAGTATACCATTCGGCCCCACGGTGAATCCGAAGGGAGTGAATGCGCCACCATAAAAGCCTATGTTAGAACATAAAATACACAAACAATGAAAAGAGCGATACATCTCATGACCTTCCTGGTGCTGATCGGCGCGACAGGCTGCAATGACAACCGCCATGACAGCGGAAGCATCAGCGACAGTATTCCTTCGCTTGAAGAGCTGTCAGGCGTCTGGGTCTCATCCGATACTGTGGAGATGGAACCATCCATCAGGAATTTTCGCGGGCAGGCGCTGCTGAACAGGGATATGACTTCAATAAGCTGGTTTGTCTCAGCTCCTTTTTCCGGCGGGTATCATACCGGAACGTTGAGGGTCAACGGCAAGACACCGAAGGCAACATCATGGCGCTGGCAGCCCTGGCAGGGGCTCAGGAAAGGAACCGTTGACGGACTGGATATACTGAGTTCAACAAGAATGCTTTTTGACAGGGATGCGGTCATGTGGCAGGTTGATATAACCAACAGCGACACCCTGGCCAAAGATCTGAATCTCGAACTTGACCTGATAGGTTTCATCAGTAAATATGGCGGCGACTGGCAGTGGTGGTATCCCTACCCGAAGATGTCAGGCCAGGTAACCAAACGTGATGAGGAGGTGGAAAATATCAGGGATCACCTGGGGGAAGAGGTTTTCACCAGTGAGGGGTTTAGCTGGGAACTGATTGACGGGAAGCCTCAGCTTGTCAGGATAATGATGAAATGGCCAGGTGACACGGAGATACTGGGCAGTTCAAAATACCATGCGACAGCTGAGAAAAACAGGGTTCTCATACATGACTCCGAGACGGATGCGGTCATCTCCTTCTCCGTCGTTACTCCTCCGGATACCATGACAGCATGGAACAGCGGGGCGACGGCTTCATGGAGCTGCACACTTTCCCCGGGAGAGACCAGGACAATAAAATACCTCATGTCATACGGTGATGACGAAGAGGATGTAAAGGAAAATGTAACTGCCTGGTCATCAGATTTTGATGCGCTTTTTGCAGGTATAAAAGATAGCTGGGAAGAAAAGTGGGAGATGATCTTCCGTCCGGGCAATGGTCTTATCTCCGGATGTTTTCCCGTCCTGGAGACAGATGACTCCCTGGTCAGAAAAGTCTATTATACCAGTCCCCTGACAATGCTATACCTTACGAATACGAACCTGCCCGAACATGATAAAGTATTCCTTACGGGAGGACCGCGGTGGGGTGCATCCATCACCTTTTACTGGGATATCACTCTCTGGTCAACCCTGTGGGCTGCTGTCGATCCGGTGATGATGAAGGAGCATCTCTCCGCGTGGTTCGGGATCGATCCGGATAAATATTACGGGAAGGATAACTTCGGGGGCAAGGGTGTCGGCAACGGCTACTCGGCGAACTATTGGGCCAGGTTTCAGCTGATCCGCGATTATATCAACGTCACGGGCGACTATGAATATCTGGATGAGATAATCAAGGGCAAGAGCGTGCTTGAGCACCTGGAAGAGTACGCTCTTAACTGGCAGAAGATTTCCATCTACGGGAGCGAGGGCGCCACTGACGATATCTACAGGCTGGCAGATTTCGGCGATGATGAGTGGAACCTGCTGGAATGTGTGCCAACCTACAAACATATTGTTCCCTCATTCAATATCGGTTATGCATGGATGATGCGCGAGACGGCAAAACTGTACCGTCAGCGCGGCGATCAGCCGAAAGCAGATACTCTTGACGCTCTCGCTTCCGATATGATAGGGCGTATCCTGAAGCTGTATGCCGGCGACGGTGTATGGAACAGTCTCTATCCAGGCAACAAGACCATAGAGGTACGTCACTGCCTCGATTTTGCCTTCTTCGGCAAATACATCCCGGATGATATCCCCGGAGAGATTAAGGAAGAGATGATCGGATTTCTGTATGATGAGCTGATAACCGATCACTGGATGAGGGCACAGTCGCTTCTGGATATTGCCGCTGAAAATTCAGACCGTGCCGATCACGGTCCGTTCGGCGCTTTTGACGGATGGCCGGTTGACATCATGGACGCCCTCACGCAGATGGGCTACCCTGAGAAGGCACTTGAGTTTTACCGTGCTGTAGAGACGGTGACCTATGAGGGGATATGGGCACAGGCACATGAGCTGTGGGGTGAGAACAAGAGGAACAAGAATGCCCTGGTAAGGATTCCGGAACGGGACTGGTGCAACAGGGAGTCGTCATCGGGGATAGCCTTCGCCCAGGTGGTCCTGAAAAACTTTTTCGGTTTCTACCCGTCGACAGATGGTGAGGTCCTGAAAGCACCTGAAAATTTTCAGTTTGACGGTAAGCTTCATCATGTGCTTTACAGGGGTGATTACTATACACTTGAATATGAATCCGGCAAACCGGTAATGAAAAAGGAGAAGATCGGGAAAAGGTGACCCTCCTGTAGCCGACAGCTACAAAACTAATTGATGATCAGAGACATAACTATATTGTTCAGATATATTTTGTTGTTGGCGCTGACGACGCAGCCACTACTTATCTCTGAGCTCCAGGCTCAGAATGTTATATCGGAGGCACCGGCGCACTTTGACAAATTCACCAGTGTGGCGGGAGGATGGGCAGCCGGTGATGCGACCATCTCCCTCCCTCTTCCTGACGGCAAGACACTGTGGCTTTTCGGTGACAGTTTCATAGGGACGAAAAGCGGTGATTACTCTATTATTCCTGTGGGATCAAGGATGATAAGAAATGCCGCCATTATTGAAGATGGCACGGCGATGACAACCCTGCATGGCGGAACCGCCGAAAATCCCTCCTCATTCATCCCCGGGGAGGGAGCTGATTTTTTCTGGCCGGAGCATGCTGTCATCGAAGATGATACTGTTAAGGTCTTTGCGGTGAGGGTGAAGATAGTTGACAACGGGACTCCCGGATTTAATTTTCAGGTCGGCACAACCTACAGGGCCTCCTACGAATACCCGGCCATGAAACATATTGCGACCACCAAATTCGAATCGGTTACAGACAGCACCTTCCGCTTTGGCGCCTGCGTAGTAAGGAGCGGAGAGTTCACATACATCTTCGGAATCAGGGACACCACCTCCGGCGGTTTCACCTACCCTTTGCCCTACCTGGCAAGGGTATCCGGGAGCATAGATGAGCCGTGGCAGTTCTACGCGGGATCTGATACCTGGTCGGGCGACATCAGGGATGCCGTGCCGCTGGGAGACAGGCCCATGAGCGAGTCATTCTACGTGTATGAAAGGAACGGCAAGTTCTATTTGATCATGCATGAGATATGGCTCGTGGGCGAGCTCTTTATCCTTGAGGCCGACAAGTTAACCGGCCCGTGGAACCGCAAGTCGTCGGGAGGGATTGAAAACAAGTTTGCGGAAATCACGCCACACACGGGAAACATTACATATAACCTTTTCGCTCATCCGCATTTTCAGAAGGAGGGTGATATCCTGATCTCGTTCAATGTCAACACCACCAACTTCAACTCGATCTACCAGGATACCCGCAATTACAGGGCCCGCTTTTTCTGGCTGGATGTTGAGGGAGCGGTGACAGCTGCCATCCCTGACACCATCACAATCTTTGATGATCCTGTGGGAATTGCCGGGGTTGATTATGACACTCCTGAAAGCCACGTTGCATATGATCCGCTGACACGATACCTCCAGGTAAGAAATATCTCTTCCTCCACCTCGGTGGAGATCTTCAGTCTTGACGGCAGGCTCTGCCTGCAGTGTGAAGTGAGGGATGATACTGAAATAAACTGCAGTCATCTCCGCGGAGGGATGATGATAGTCCGTCTGCGCGGAAAATGGGGTACAGAGACAAAAAAGTTCATCTTCAGATAACTGATTTCAACCCGCCATCCGCGTGAGCGGCAGTGAGAAATTTTTAAGTTCAATAACAGGCTCAAACCACACCCGGCCATGAAAAAATTTATCATTTCCTCCCTGCTGTGTCTTGCAGGTTTCTGTTTTACACTTACAGCCCAGCCCGGCGGAGCAGATCCTGTTGACCATGTTGATCCTCTGATGGGGACCTCCTCACCCCGCTGGACACTCTTCCCGGGTGTGACAATGCCTGCCGGAATGGTAAAGATCAGTCCTGATAACCAGATGAAGGGTTATAAAGCCGGTTATGATTATAACACTGAGAATATTGCCGGCTTCAGTCATATCCACTCCCGCACGATGGGAGGGCTGCTGGTAATGCCGGCAACAGGTGAACTGCAAATGGTCCCCGGTGCTCCTGACGACCCTGACGCAGGTTACCGTTCTCGCTTCAGCCATCAGAACGAGACTGCGAGGCCCGGGTATTATTCTGTCTTCCTTGATGATTACGGCATCAAAGCGGAGCTTACTACCACCGCAAGGGCAGCATTCCAGAGATATACCTTCCCGGAGTCAGATTCTTCCCGCATCCTGCTTGACTTGAAGATACCCACCGACAACGGTTACGAACTTCTTGAGTCGTGCATTACGAAGGTGAGCGACAGGGAGATAGAGGGTTTCTCGAGACAACGAAGCCTGCTCGGTGCCCATCACAACCTCTACACACTTCACTTTGTGGTTCGCTTCAGTAAGCCGTTTGATACATTCAACGGATGGCTGGGCGGGGATATCATGCGAGATATTGCGGAGATACGTTCACTGTATGACGACGGAAGCACGGGGCTCTTTCTGAACTTTAAGACCCGTGAGGGGGAAACGGTGATGGTGCAGTCAGGAGTGTCACTGGTGAGCATTGACCAGGCCAGGCTTAATCTTGATAGAGAGCTGGGTCCGTTTAATTGGGATTTTGACGCTGTCAGTGAGATGAACCGCAGGGCTTGGAATGATTTACTGACGGGTATCAGGGTAGAAGGTGGCAGCGAAGCTGACCTCAGGATGTTTTACACCGCCATGTACCGTGCCTTTACCGGGCTGACTGTCTGGAGTGATGTGAACGGAAAGTTTGTCGATATGTACGAAAAGGTTCAGGAGCCTGATGATCCGGCCCTCGTTCTTTTCGGAAGCACCCCTCCGGGGCCGGGCACCGTGGCCATAAATCAGCTGATGGCTCTCTGCCAGCCTGACCTTGTCAACAGTTATGTCAGGTCACTGCTCGCTCTGCACGCCTGCGGCGGCTGGTTCCCGGAGAGCTCTGAAGGCATTGAATATGCTTATCATCCCGTCAGTTCGCACCCGATCCCCCTCATGGTATCCGCCTGGCAGAAGGGGATAAGGGATTATGACACTGTGATGTTCTACAGGGCCCTGATGCATGACCTGAGCAATGCCGGCATACCTCATGAAGGTGGCGGATTCGCCGGTAAGAGATATCTTGAGACCTACCTTACCTCAGGTTATGTGCCTGAGGAGAAGGCTCCTGCATCTCTCACCTTTGAATATGCATTTCACGACCGGGCTATGGCTGAGACAGCCCTTGCAGCAGGGAATGTGTCGGATTACAGGACTTTTGCAAAGAGGGCGTTCAGTTACAGACATCTTGCCAAACCTGAGGCCGGGGTGATGCAGACTTTCGTTCCCCATGATGTCAGGGGACTGATTGAAACTTACGGAAGGGAAGATTTTGTAGCCAGGCTTGAGGGGGAGATCTCTGACTGTCTCTCGTCGTACCATAAGGAAGAGGACAGCGATAACGAAATAAAAGAGAGGCTCTTCTCCGGCGGCTATAATTACCGGCAGTCACCACTGCAGGCTGCCTGGCTCTTCAATTACGCCGGTGCCCCCTGGCTTACGCAGAAATGGGTTCGGGAGATTCTCTCGGGTTATCAGAAGAATGATGCCCCAATGGGCTCTGCCGCTGATGACCCTGCACAGTCAGCAGCCCTCTATGTTATGAGTGCCATTGGCCTCTTCCAGACCGACGGCGGCATATCTGCCACTCCCATTTATGAGATTGGAAGTCCAATTTTTGAGAAGGTGACTATCCGTCTCGATGAAAGATATTATCCCGGTGGTGAGTTTATCATTGAGGCCGGGAACAGTTCCCCCGGGAAGGACTTTATCAGGAAAGCGAAACTCAACGGTGAGGAGATGGAGAGTCCCTGGTTCCCTCACTCAGATTTTGCCGGCGGCGGCAGACTGGTGCTTAAGATGAGCTCAAAGCCGGAAAAGGAATGGGGCAGCAGCCCGGAGAAGGCGCCACCCTCAATGAGTTCCGGGATGACAGCAGAAGAGATAGTGGAGATCATAAAGTATGACCGGTATGCCGAAGAGCTGGAGATATGGAACAAAGCCCTGAGAGCCTATTACTACCATAAGAAGGAGCACTTTGAGAGCTTGCCCAACGGTGAGAATGAGATCATCTTCCTTGGCAACAGCATCACCGATAATGCCGAATGGTGGGAGCTTTTCAGTAACACAAGGATCAGGAACAGGGGCATCGGCGGTGATGACACTGACGGCATCCTGGAAAGGCTTGACGAAGTGACAGAATCGCAGCCCTCGAAGATCTTTATTATGATCGGCACCAATGATCTTTCGAACGGCAAGAGCGTCGATTATATAATTGAAAATTACAAAAAAATAATCCGGCTCATAACCGCTTCAACACCCGGAACAAGGATTTACATTCAGAGTGTCATCCCGACCGACGACGCCCTCCATTATACCCGCCGCAACAGTGACATCATAGCTATCAACGACCGGCTCGGGGAGATTGCGGCCGCCAACGGGATAACATATATCGACCTCTTTGAACTGTTCAGGCTCGAAAACAACAAGCTTAACCCGGAGTACAGCAGCGACGGTTTGCACCTTAACGGGAAAGGGTATCTGGTTTGGAAGGAGGCGATCATAAAATATGTTGAGGAATAATCTAAATAGCTGATCATGAAAACTAAGGAGCTGGTTGTCCTGCTGATCATGTTAATCATTAATAGCTGCGGTACTGAACCTGGTGCCAACAACGGCAGAAGCATATCCCAACCCCTGAAGCCGCTCACCTTCACCGCTGAGCCGGCACCTGAATGGACCGCCCTTATGGAGCGTACCTCCGGATGGTTCGGCGCCGACGGTATTTTCTCCATTCCCCTTGATGGGATTGAAGAGCGTAAGGCAGAAGCGCAGAAGACGCTTTTTATTTTCAGTGACACATATATCGGAGAGGTGAAAGATGGGGTTCCGCAGCCGGGTAATGTAATGGTTAACAACTCAATAGCCCTGATGAGCGGCACTCTTCCCGTAAGGGATTCGGTGATATTTGAATATAACCGGGACCGGAACGGCAATCCGGTATCATATTTCGTGCCTGATAATGAGAACAGCAGGGAGGGAGAATACTTCTGGCTGGGTGACGGGTTCGTGAACCGGGCGAAACGGAATGCCCTTTACATCCTTGCCTACCATGTACACAAGACCGGTCCGAATGTCTTTGATTTCGAGGCCACCAATGTTGCCCTGATCAGGATAAGAAAACCATCATTGGAGGATATGTCACACTATGAGCAATTCCCCACTGCCCTGGGCTTTGTCCATCCTGAATATGGAAGGGTTTATTTTGGCAGCGGTATTCTGGTCAACACCAGAAGCGCCGGAGCCCCCTTTCCTGACGGATATGTTTACATCTACGGAATTGCTGAGGGGCGCAAATCCCTTTTAGCTGCAAGGACGAAGCCGGGCAAGATTGAAAAGATCGGGTCGTGGAGATTCTGGAACGGCGAGGATTGGGTTAAAGGGGTGGAGAATATTGCACCGATCACTGACGGTGTGTCCAACGAACTCAGTGTAACTCCCACGGATGACGGAAGGTTCCTGCTGACTTTTACGGTGATGGGCATCTCCGACAAGATCGGCATACGCGTGGGTGAAGGTCCTGCCGGTCCGTTCGGAGATATCCACGAGGTATATACATGTCCCGAATACGCTGAGAAAGGACTGCTCCCATACAATGCCAAGGCTCATTATCATCTCTCAGGCCCCGGCGAGCTGCTGGTGAGCTATAATACCATCACCCTTGATTTCTGGGAAGATATACAGAAGGATGCAACCATCTACCACCCCAGGTTTGTCAGGGTGAGATACAGTCAGCAGTAAGAGGTTAATTACGGAACCATGATCCAAGATCAAAAAATCCGGATGCCATGAAAGAGGACAAAAATCTGAGTAAAAGAACTATCAGTAACAGAACAGCCAGTCTGAGAGCATTTCTGATGCTCTGCCTGTTTCTATTTCTCCTCATATCAGCCTGCAAGCCGGGACGAACGACAACGGGTCAGGTCTCTGCTGATGAGGATTTTCGCTCACTATTCTACTCTGATTCCGGAGGCATCACAGGAGCTGACGGCCTCTTCTCCGTTCTGATGCCCGATGGATCGTCTCTCTTCATGCTGGGCGACTGTTTTCTTGGCGAGGTGGTGAACGGAACCAGGGACACGTTGACCACGATGTTGCGCAATGCTTTCGTGTTGATTGACAGTAGCAGGACCGTTGTGAGACCGATATACAGGGGTACCTGGGCGAGGCCGCAAACATTGATGGAGCCGGTCAATGAACCCGGAGATTCGACTTACCGCTGGTACTGGCCCGGCCACGGCTTTGTGAAGAACGATACCGTTCATGTCTTTGCCCTCAGCCTTATAAATGTGCCTGACACAGCCGCTATTCAGGCTTTTTACGACAGTGAAAGCGACAGCCCGGCAGACACTGCGGTGAAGAACATATTTACCTTCGCCATCTCCCATATTGATCTCCTGTCTTTCACCTTCCCCGGTTTCAGTCATCTTGAGACCCACAGGGTTGAGATCAACTATCCTGTCAGCCGGATCGACTTCGGGAACTGTGTCATGGCAGACGGTGGCTACCTCTATATCTACGGCACGAGAAACAACCCCGGTCATTCAGAGGTTCATGTTGCCCGTGTTTCCCTGGAAAGTGCTGACTTTTACCGGGGTTGGGAATTTTTTACAGGGAAAGAGTGGGATAAGGAAATCAGCAGGTCGGCACCCCTCGAAATTGATATCTCAGTGTCTGAGCAGTTCAGTGTCTTCAGGTACAGGGACAAGTACATACTGCTCACACAGGAGAGGGCAGGAGATGATATTTATACTTACACCTCAGATTTCCCTCACAGGGATTTTCATAATAAAAGGTTTATCTACCATGCCCCGGAGGCGGATGCTGATCCGGATAACCATATCATTACATACAATGCCCTTGCTCACGGTCAGTACATTGATGACGACCGGCTGCTGGTCACCTACTGTGTCAATTCTCTGGATGTGAGGGATATTTTTGAGGATGTCGAAGCATACAGGGCACAATTCCTGCGTGTGCCAATGGACCTGATATTGAAGTGAAAACAAAAAAACCGGCAGATCTCTCCGCCGGTTTTTTTCTCAGCCTTATATAATTGATTACTTGCGACCTGCGCCGGCACCCTTGACGGTGGCCGGACGGTTGGTCCTCATGCTCTTGGCAGCACCTTTGTTCTTGGTGGCTTTCCTGGCCTGCTTCATTGATTTCTGGGCTTCACCCTTCATCTTGGCCTGTTCCCTGACCATCTCACCGACACCGCCTTCGGTCTGTGTCCTGGCCTGCTTTGCTGTCTCGCTGACAGCCTCACCGTGGTTCTGTGATCTGGTCTGTGTCTGTGTCATGATCGGATCGCCGCTCTGTGCCTGCTCCGGATCCTGCACCTGTGTCCTGGTCTGAGTCCTGGTCTGCGTTTGTGTCATGATCGGATCGCCGCTCTGTGCCTGTTCAGGATCCTGTACCTGTGTCCTGGTCTGAGTCCTGGTCTGCGTTTGTGTCATGATCGGATCACCGCTCTGTACCTGCTCCTGTACCTTAGCCTGCTGCCTGGCTTCGATCCTGAGTTGCCTTTTGGTTTTGGTCTGGACAGGTTCTGAGGTCTGGGCTGTGACGCCAACACTTATCAGAAGTGCTATTGCGCCGAAAAGAATTTCCTTTTTCATCTTTGTTCTGTTTTGGTTTATTATCAAATAACAGATCAAAAATAACCCCTTGAAAATGAAGCTATAATGAAGATACGGGAAAAAAGAGAAAAAATTGCGTCCCTTTTTCGGGTTCGGACATGACTCTGACCGAAATATCATGAAAATCGGCTATTGATTTGGTGATAGCCAGTCCTATCCCGGTACTGTCGCCTGTGGGTTCCAGCCTGGTACTGAAGCGTGAGAAGAGTTTTCCGAGCTGTTCGCGGGTCATGCCCCTGCCTGTATCGCAGATTGACACTTCAAAACTTCCGGCATTCTCTCTTCCGCCAATGTCAATTTTTCCGCCTGACGGAGTGTTTTTTACGGCGTTGTTGACCACATTGTATAACATGGAGAATAGCAGGGTCCGGTTGGCATTCGGGAATCTGAAGTCGCGGTCACACTTTAGATTAATGGTCACCCCGGCATCTTCTGCTATGGGAGACAGCTCCCCGGCGACCTCTTCCACCAACTCCTTCAGGTCAACAATATCCTCCCTGAGGTACTGCCTGCTCTCTATCCGAGCTATCATCAGCAGAGAATTTACCAGGGCTTTGAGACGGTGCAGGGTGCGCAGTGATTCATCCAGGCCTGTCTCCAGGGCAGGATCAAGATTCTCCTGCATCAGCATGTTCTCAAGCTTGCTGCGGAGCACCGAGACAGGGGTCATCAGCTCGTGCGAGATGTTTACAGTGATCTCTTTCTCCTTGCGGAAGAGCTCCTCTATCTTTTTCATCATCTCCCTGAGGGTGCGGTCGAGCCGGATGAAGTCCTCGGTGGAAGTCACCAACGGTTCTGAATGGTCAAATGAAGGAGTGACGGTCTCACTGAGCCTTCCGGTGATCACCCTAAGGGGGTGCAGTATCCGGGATGTGTAGAAGAGGTCCGAAAGGAGGGTCACAGCAATGAATACAACAAGGAAAATCAGGATGACCTTACGGATGTTTTTTTCAGCATATATTATACTGGTAAGGCTCTTTCCGATCTCAAGCAGGTATGTCTGGCCCTCCACGCGGAAAGAGTAGTGCAGCACACGGTAGTCGATGGTCTCGTTGTCAATAAGCCTTTTTGTGACCTCAATGAAGTTCCAGTCCTCTGAAAGGTCCGCTTTCTCAAGACTGATGAACTCCTCTTTTAGTATGTTGTAGCTGCCGAACCCCTCATCGGTTCCCAGGGTGATGAAAGGCTCGATGCCCACCTCGGCGATAAGGTCTAGGATCTCCTCCCGCTTGTCTATAAGTTCATTGTCGGTCTGACGGGTGTTGATCCGTTCAATTATCAGCGGGAGAAAGCCGATGAAAAGTGTCGAGAAGACCAGTTTGGAGAGCAGGTTGAAGAGTGCAAGCTTTGTCTGTAGTTTCATCATGCTCTCAGGGAAGATTTTAGCTGTCGGTGCTTATCCTGTACCCCACGCCCCGCACTGTCTCAAGCCACGGAGCAGGCGCCCAGGCAGACAGTTTCTTGCGTAAATTCTTTATATGAACGTCAATGAAATTGCTGTCGTACTGGTCATCGAGGGCGTTACCCCAGATATGCTCGTAAAGCTGATGACGTGCCAGGACTTTGTCATGGTTTATTGCCAGGTAATGAAGGAGGTCAAATTCCTTTTTTGTGATCTCCACCTCTTTGTCGCTGTACATCAGTTTTCTGCCCTGGATATCCATTACGAATTCGCCAAGTTTAATATCCGGCGAACCGATCTGGAACTTCCTTCTTGCGACGGCCATGATGCGGGCGTGCAGTTCTGCCAGTGCAAAGGGCTTCGGCAGGTAGTCGTCGGCACCTATGTCGAGTCCCTTTACCCTGTCTTCGACAGCACCCCTGGCGGTGATAATGATAAAGGAGACATCGATGTTGTTTTTCCTTGCCTCCCCGATCAGGTCGAGCCCGTTGTAGTCGGGCAGCCCGAGGTCAAGCAGAACGAAGTCGTAGAGGTTGACGGCTATCTTTTCCGAGGCATCCGATCCTGTATAGGCCAGATCGCAGAGAAAGCCCTCCTTCTTCAGGTAAGAAGCTATCTCACCCGCGAGGCTCTTTTCGTCTTCAACGATCAGAACATTCATGATCCAAAGTTAAAAAATCCTGAAGAAGGCGCTTGCCATAAAGAGAAAACCTTTCATACCTGTTGTGCCTGTCTCTGAGTAGAAGGGGATGACATACCCCGGTTCGATCTCCAGCGTAAAGAAGTCGTAGCTGAAGGATATGGGCAGCCCGAAGTCGATCTCCATGGGCCCGAAGGTCTCCGTGTAGGTGGTTGATGAACCCTGGTTGTTCTTCCAGGGCCTGTAACCGGGAGAGACGGTGGTGGTGGTGCCTTCGGTGGTCTCAATGCTGATCATCTTGCCGAACAGGATGTTCACATAGGGATCAAAAGAGAAGAAGGCCTTGTCGCCGGCAAACGAGGGTGTCTCAAAATACCTCGAGTGCCTGGTCTGAAGATAGGCCTGGCCGCCGTCAGCGAAGAGGCCGCCGAGCGATATCTTAGTATATAGTATCCTCCAGTCGAAGCCAAGGGTGGCGTCGGCATAGGTGAAGTTATTGAACAGTGTGTCCCTTAGTGACTCCGCAATATTGTAACGTGAGAGCCCCAGGCTTATGTCAAACCATGTATTAAAGGTATGATTGAAGCTGAGGCCGAGGCTGTAGAATGCAGTGAAGGGAGAGAAGCCGCTTATGGTATAGCCTGTCGCCGACAGGTATAGTTTGTCCTTCAGACCGTATGACAGGGATGCATAGCCGAAGCCGTGATCCTGCGACATGGTTGTCCCCAGGTAGATCATATTGCTGCCGTAACCGGTTCCGGCATAGAATGAATGAACTGAACTATCCTCCTCCGCGGTGACTTCAACGGAGACTGTGTCAGTGGCAGCCAGGGTGCCGGCAACGGTCTGGGCCGGCAGCTGCATGACAAAAGCCTGCAGCATTATGCCGCAGGCTGTTGCACCAATCAATGAAAACTTTCCTCTCATTTCGTCCGTGAGATATAATATTACCTTCTTCCAGGTCCTTTTGCTCCGGCGGGTCTGCCGGCACCCCTGGGTATGCGTGATCCCGACGGGCGCTCGATGGAGGCCGGACGTGCACCGCGCGCTTTGCTCCAGTCAGGACGTGCACTCTGCACCTTCTTTACCCCTGATGCATTGCCGCTCTGTGGCTGGCCTTTGGACTGAACGCGGTTCTGAGCCTGCTCACCGGCCTGTGTCTGTACTTTTTCTCCTGCCTGTGTCTGCGCCTGCTCCCCTGCCTGTGTCTGCGTCTGCGTCTGTTTCTGGTCCCCTGCCTGTGTCTGCGCCTGCTCGCCAGTACTGGCCTGCTCCCCCTGCTGCTCCTGCGTCAGCTGGCTACCCTGCTGCGCACCTGCCCTGGCCGTGTCAGGCGTCACCGACACCTCCTGTGCATTTATTACTCCTGCGGTGATCATTATCACGACGGCTGTCAGCAGGAGTGTCTTAATCTTTTTCATCATATGCTGTTTTAACTTCAATGGTATGATAGCCTGTCCCGATTTATCGGGAGAGCCTCCATGTATTTAATTATTATACTACTGTGTTTGCGTATGTAAATACATGGAGGGTTCATAACTAATCCTGTTTTTAATACCCGAAGATCCTTTTATAATTTTGTAATCAGCCTGAATCTCAAAGTATTTTCATCATTACACAACAAAAATATTCATTACAAGATGAAGAAAAGATGAAAGACAGAAATTTTTTTTATGAAAAAAAATGTAGAAGTGTATGCATTACATTTAAAAGATTGCATAAATTGCATGGTCAGGGAGTAGGGAGTAGAGGGGCGAGCGTAAATAAATGACCCGGTGGGTCATTTTAGTGAGCAGCCGGATTGCAGGGGCGGCAGTAGTGGGGTGATCCTCCAGATTGCGGAGAGCAGCCGGATTGCAGGGGCGGCGGCGGATCAGTCGGCAGTCGGCAGTCGGCAGTCGGCAGTCGGCAGTCGGCAGTCGGCAGTCAGCAGTCGGCAGTCAGCAGTCGGCAGTCGGCAGTCAGCAGTCAGCAGTCGGCAGTCAGCAGTCGGCAGTCAGCAGAAGTGACGGTGGAAGATTTTACAGCTTCAGAAGCAAATTAAACCTACATAGTTAACCTAACGACGAAAGAATCATGCTGACACTTGACTGGATCGTTTTGGGGGCGTTTGTCCTCACACTGATTGTCTTCATCGTGCTTGCTGTCCGATCAAAGAGTAAGACATCAAGCGACTATTTTCTTGCCGGGCGTGATGCCACCTGGATAGCGATCGGAGCCTCGATCTTTGCTTCCAACATCGGGTCTGAGCATCTCGTAGGGCTTGCCGGAGCCGGAGCCTCATCAGGGATGGCCATGGCCCACTGGGAGATGCACGGATGGCTGATATTGCTTCTGGGATGGCTCTTTGTGCCTTTTTATGCGCGTAGCGGGGTCTTCACCATGCCCGAGTTCCTTGAGAGGCGCTATAACAAAGCATCACGGTCGGTACTCTCAATAATATCTCTTGTCAGTTATGTCCTGACGAAGGTGGCGGTCACCGTCTATGCCGGGGGAGTGGTCTTCAAGGATGTCTTCGGCATAGAGTCGATGTGGGGCATTGATTTCTTCTGGATCAGTGCCATCGGGCTGGTTGTCATCACCGGCATCTACACTGCCCTGGGGGGCATGAGGGCTGTATTGTGGACCTCGGTACTGCAGACGCCAATCCTGCTTGCCGGTTCTATAGCGGTCCTGATCGCCGGCCTGATCAAGGTTGGCGGATGGGATGAGCTGATGCACATCTGTCGTGCTGTGCCCGTCAACGAATACGGTGACACCATGACCCAGCTTATCAGGTCGCCCAAGGATCCTACCTTCCCGTGGACCGGTGTGCTGCTCGGCTCTGCCATCATCGGATTCTGGTACTGGTGTACCGATCAGTACATCGTTCAGCGTGTCCTTTCGGGGCGCGACCAGACGCAGGCACGTCGCGGTGCCATCTTCGGGGGCTTCCTGAAACTGACACCTGTCTTTATCTTCCTCATCCCCGGCATGATAGCATATGCCCTTAATCAGCAGGGAGTCATTCATCTTGCCAGCTCTGACTCGGCATTCTCCACCCTAATCAAGGAGCTGTTGCCCATAGGTTTTAAAGGACTGGTTGTCGGAGGCATTCTCGCGGCGTTGATGAGTTCGCTGGCATCCCTCTTCAACTCCTCAGCGGCCCTGTTTACGATTGACTTCTACCAGAAATACAAGCCAAAGGCTTCGGAGGCAGAGCTTGTAAGGGTAGGACGTATAGCCACCGTAGTGGTGGTTATACTGGGGATACTCTGGATACCTGTAATGAAAGGCATAGGCAAGGTGCTCTATGCATACCTGCAGGATGTTCAGTCTCTGCTGGCTCCCGGCATCGCCGCGGCATTCCTCCTCGGGATACTCTCTAAAAAAATTACTCCCGCAGCAGGACTGACGGGGCTTCTAACAGGATTCACGATCGGCATGTTCCGCCTTATATTCACCGTGTTCAAGGGATACCTGGATGCTGACGGCGTCATTTACCAGGTCTTCGTGGGTACCAACTGGCTGCATTATGAGATCGTAAACTTCGGTATAGTAATAGTGACAATGATCATTGTGAGCTACTTCACTCCCAGAATTGCAGAACACAAGATAGCGGGACTATATCTCGGCTCTGCCACAGCCGAACAGAAGGCCATCACCCGTGCCAGCTGGAACAAATGGGATGTCATCACCTCTGTTGTCATCATCACGGTGATCATTGTATTCTACGCTTATTTCTGGAATTAACACCTATTTATATAGAAAAGATATTTTAACGAAATGAAAAGCAATAAAGTTGAACTGTGGTTTGTCACAGGCAGTCAGCATCTTTACGGAGAGGAGACATTGAAGCAGGTCGAATCCGACTCAGGGACCATTGCAAAGGCCCTTGACAGGTCGGGCGACATACCGGTTAAGGTCGTTTTCAAGCCGGTGCTGACAACTGCCGACGCCATTACCTCAATCTGTCTGGAAGCCAACAACTCACCTGACTGTGCCGGGCTTATTGCCTGGATGCATACTTTTTCGCCGGCAAAGATGTGGATATCAGGACTAAAGAGACTCCACAAGCCTCTGCTGCATTTCCATACGCAGTTTAACCGCGACATACCCTGGCCTGAGATCGATATGGACTTCATGAACCTGAACCAGTCGGCGCACGGTGACCGTGAGTTCGGTTTCATCTGTACACGTCTCGGTCTGGAGAGAAAGGTGGTTGTCGGACACTGGCAGGATAAGGAGGCGCTCAAGGCCATCGGCACCTGGTCGCGCGCAGCTGCCGGGGCACTGGAGGCCCATTCGCTGAAGGTGGCCCGTTTTGGGGATAACATGAGGGATGTTGCTGTCACTGAAGGAGACAAGGTGTCAGCACAGATGCATCTTGATTATGAGGTTCACGGATACGGTGTCGGCGACCTTACAGATGCCGTCGGCAAGGTGTCTGACAGGCAAATCAGTACTCTGGTACGGCAGTATGGGGATGAATACAATGCTCCGGCGAAAACACTGGCTTCTCCGGCTGTCAGGGAGGCAGCACGTATTGAGGCCGGCATGCGTGCCTTCCTGGAAGAGGGAGGCTTCAAAGCCTTCACCACCAACTTCGAGGACCTGCACGGGCTTGTCCAATTGCCGGGACTGGCTGTCCAGAGACTCATGGCCGATGGTTACGGCTTCGGCGCCGAGGGCGACTGGAAGACGGCTGCGCTGGTGCGTATCATGAAGGTGATGGCGGAGGGGCTGGAAGGAGGAACCTCCTTCATGGAAGACTACACCTATCATCTGGAACCTCAGAACATGACTGTCCTCGGTGCGCATATGCTGGAGGTGTGCCCTTCAATTTCTTCCGGCAAGCCTGCCCTCGAGGTGCATCCCCTGGGTATTGGAGGCAGGGATGACCCGGCACGCCTGGTGTTCAAAGCCGACACCGGAAAGGCCATTGCGGCATCAATGATTGAGATGGGAGACCGCTTCCGGCTCATAGTGAATAACCTGAAGGTGGTTGAGTGTCCGCCGATGCCCGTGCTGCCCGTAGCCAGCGTGCTGTGGAAACCTGAACCTGATCTCAGGACTGCCGCAGCAGCATGGATATACGCCGGCGGAGCCCATCACACCGGATTCAGCCAGTCGCTTACAGCAGAACATATGGCTGAATACGCTGCCATCACCGGAACGGAATTCATCCTGATAGATCAAAAATGCGTTATTGAACTTTTAAGGAAGGAGCTGAGGTGGAACGATCTTTACTATCGCATGAAACCTGCATGAACAGTAGCTCGAAAAAGGATTGGAACATGAGATTTCATGCAAGATCGATCCGGCCGGGGCATAAACATTTTGTTATATATATGATCTGAAAAGTATGACCCACATTTATTCAGGATATGACAAACACTACCTCGCTGTAGACTGTATAATCTTCGGATATGATATCCTGGAGAAGGAGCTCAAATTGCTTCTGATAAAGAGAAGCTTTGAGCCGGCTCTGGGGCAGTGGTCGCTTGCGGGGGGCTTTGTGCAGGAGAATGAGAGCCTTGACGATGCTGCATGCAGGGTGCTCTGCAGTCTGACAGGTCTCTCTGACCTGTACATGGAACAGCTCTACACATATGGCGAGACAGATCGTGACCCGGGCGCCAGGGTGATATCAACAGCTTACTTCGCACTCATCGGCATACATGACCTGGACCCTGAGATAAGAAGGAAGAACGGAGCCCACTGGAGATCAATATCAAACCTCCCGGAGCTGATCTTTGACCATAAGAAAATGGTTGACAGGGCTCTCAGGGAACTTGTGGAGAAAGTCAAGGTGAGACCGATAGGCTTTGAGCTTCTTCCCGAAAAATTTACCCTTGTGCAGCTCCAGAACCTTTACGAAGCAATTTACCAGAGGCCGATAGATAAACGTAATTTCAGGAAGAAGATACTGTCTATGGAGCTCCTTGAAAAACAGGAAGAGAAGGAGAGGGAGACATCAAAGAAGGGGGCCTGGTATTACAGGTTCAACGAAGCCAAATACAGGGAGCTGGCCAGGAACGGCTTCTTTTTCAACCTTGCCGTAAGCTGATAGAGGGGCATTGACGGCAGGCATAACACTCAAACAACAGCATCATGCTCGAAAAACTTAAGGAGGATGTATACAGGGCTAACCTTGAACTGGTAAATCACGGACTGGTCATAATGACTTTCGGAAATGTCAGCGGGTATGACAGGGAGTCGGGATTGGTGGTCATCAAGCCATCTGGTGTAGCCTACAGTGAGATGACAGTCAATGACATGGTGGTCATTGATATCGACGGGAATGTTGTGGAGGGAACTTTAAACCCTTCAACAGATACTCCCACCCATCTTGCCCTTTACAGTTCGTTCCCGGAGCTGGGCGGTGTGGTTCACACCCACTCGACCCACGCCACAGCCTGGGCCCAGGCCGGCAGGGCGATACCCTGCCTGGGCACAACTCACGCCGACTATTTCTACGGTCCTGTGCCGGTGACCAGGAGGCTTACAGCCGGGGAGACGGAGACAGACTATGAGTATAATACCGGACTGGCGATAGCGGAAGCAGTCGCAGGCAGGGATCCTTTAACCATGCCTGCCGTGCTTGTTAATTCACACGGCCCTTTCACATGGGGTGTCACACCGGCCATCGCCGTACATAATGCCGTTATCCTGGAAGAGGTGGCCCGGATGGCGCTCCTCTCTGTCAGCCTGGCCCCGCCGCAGGAGATCGACAGTCACCTACTGGACAGGCATTACCTGCGGAAGCACGGAAGGAATGCCTATTACGGTCAAAAAAAATAATTTCTTTTAAAGTCATATCATATGCATAAATATTCTATAGGTGTAGATTTCGGGACGCTATCGGGCAGAGCCGTTTTGGTTGATACGACAACCGGAGAAGAGGTAGCGGTTGCCGTTCATGACTATCCACACGGGGTGATGGATGAGAAGCTCCCTGACGGCACCCCTCTGGGTGTCGACTGGGCCCTTCAGCACCCGCAGGATTATCTTGATGTGTTCCGTGTTACCATTCCGGCTGTTATGAAGATGGCCTCGGTGGTTCCGGAACAGATAGCGGGACTGGGGATCGACTTTACGGCCTGTACCATGCTGCCGGTGACGGCTGACGGCACTCCGCTTTGTTTTATGGATGAATTTAAAAGCAGACCCAATGCCTGGGTGAAACTTTGGAAGCACCATGCTGCCCAGGATGAGGCCAACAGGCTGAACGCCATCGCGGAGCAGCGAGGTGAGAAGTTCCTTAGTCGCTATGGAGGCAAGATATCATCCGAATGGCTGATACCGAAGATATGGCAGACGCTGAATGAGGATCAGGGAATTTATGATGCTGCCGCACGTTTCATCGAAGCTGCCGACTGGGTTGTATGGCAGCTGACCGGCGTGGAGACGCGTAATACCTGTACCGCCGGGTATAAGGCCATATGGCACAAGCATGACGGCTATCCTTCCGTTGACTTTTTCAAAGCCCTTCATCCCGGGATGGAGAGCCTTGTTGATGAGAAGCTATCACGCAAACTGCTGCCTGTCGGAACAAAGGCAGGAGTCATCTCTCCTGCCGCATCAAAGCTGACCGGGCTGAAAGAGGGTACAGCCGTGGCTGTCGCCAACGTTGACGCTCATGTTTCTGTTCCTGCAGTGGGCATAACCTCCTCCGGGAAAATGCTGGCAATCATAGGCACCTCAACATGCCATATGCTCCTTAGTGATACCGAGAAGGAGGTGCCGGGCATGTGCGGCGTGGTTGAAGACGGCATCATTGAAGGGTTCTTTGGTTATGAGGCCGGGCAGAGCTGCGTGGGAGATCACTTCCAGTGGTTCGTCGAGAACTGCACACCGGGAGAATATAAGGCAGAAGCCGATGCGATGGGCATCGAACTGCACACGCTCCTGACTGAGAAGGCAGCAAGACTGAAGCCCGGTGAGAGCGGCCTGGTAGCCCTCGACTGGTGGAACGGGAACAGGTCGGTGCTTGTTGATGTTGACCTCACCGGCATGATAGCGGGAATGTCACTGACCACCAGGCCCGAGGAGATCTATCGTGCACTCATTGAAGCCACGGCCTACGGCACGAGGATGATCATCGACACCTTCGAGGAGAATGGCGTGCCGGTAGAGGAATTCTATGCAGCAGGAGGCATTGCCGAGAAGAACCCGTTTGTGATGCAGATCTATGCCGATGTCATCAACAGGGAGATAAAGATCTCCGGATCACCGCAGGCGCCTGCACTGGGCTCAGCGATGTTCGGTGCCGTGGCTGCGGGCATGGCAGCCGGTGGTTTTGACACCATACAGGAGGCTGCCGCCGTCATGGCAAAAGTGAAGGATTACACTTACAGGCCGGTGGCTGAAAATGCACGGACTTATAACAGGCTGTTTGCCGAATATCGGACAGTGCACGATTACTTTGGGCGCGGAACCAACGAGGTGATGAAGAGACTGAAACAGATCAAAAAGGAGGCAAGAAAATGAAAATCAAATTCATGCTCTGTGTAATGGCAGCACTGTTTCCGGGCTCCTGCACCGGCGGCACCGGTAAGGAAAAGCCGCAGCAATGGCTAAACACTCCTGCATACGGAGATGTGATGATCACTGACGGATTCTGGTCGCCCATGATCGAACGCAACAGGGTGAAGACCATACCATATGTATTCAGGCAGTGTGAACTTACCGGCCGCATAGACAACTTCGCCGTTGCCGGCGGACTGAAGAAAGGAAGACACACGGGAGCAAGGTACAACGACTCAGACGTGTTCAAGATCATCGAGGGAGCATGCTACTCGCTGATGGAGACCCCTGATCCTGAGCTTCGCGGGTATGTTGACAGCCTTGTCACACTGATCGCCGCTGCACAGGAGGAGGATGGCTATCTCTACACCACCCGCACCATTGACCCGGTCAATATGGCTCCCGGGGCGGGCAGGGAGAGATGGATCGACGAGCGAGTGAGTCATGAACTATATAACGTCGGACATATGTATGAGGCTGCCGTAGCGCACCATATGGCTACGGGAACCAATACCTTCCTCAACGTTGCACTGAAGAATGCCGAACTGATCTACCGGGAGTTCGGATGGGGCAGGAGGGAGATCGCTCCCGGTCACCAGGAGATTGAGATAGGGCTGATAAAACTGCACAGGCTGACAGGCGACAGGCGGTGGCTTGAGCTTGCCCGGTTCTTTATTGACGTGCGTGGCAGACCCGGCGAATATATACGTCATCCTGACACAAGCAGGTTCAGGGTCTACAACGACTCTGTCTACCTGCAGATGCACAAGCCGGTGCTGGAGCAGACCGAAGCCGTTGGCCATGCTGTCAGGGGAGGATACATGTATGCCGCAATGGCTGACCTATCGGAAGCCACAGGTTACAACCGCTATCTCGGGGTGTCGCAAAGGATATGGGAAGATGTCACGCGGAAAAAGATATACATCACCGGCGGCATAGGCTCAAAAGAGTACGGTGAAGCCTTCGGTGAGCCCTATGAGCTTCCGAACATGGCAGCTTACACCGAGACCTGCGCATCGGTGGCCAATGTCTTCTGGAACCACAGGCTCTACAGGGCCACGGGCGAGGCAAAGTACCTTGACGTGCTTGAGCGCACCCTCTACAACGGGCTGATATCAGGTATAAGCAGCGACGGCTGTCGCTTCTTCTATACCAACCCTCTTGAGTCGGACGGCAGCTTTGAGCGCGCGGGGTGGTTTGACTGCTCATGCTGCCCTGTAAACGTCGCCCGCTTCATGCCTGCACTGAAGCAGTATGTATGGTCTACATCGGACGACGGCATCAACGTGAACCTCTTCATCAGCTCAGAAGCCAGGCTGGCAGCCGGTGCCGGGGAGGTAACCGTGAGGCAGGAGACGGCATATCCCTGGAAGGGGGATGTCAGAATAGAGGTTAACCCGGACAACGAAGGCAGCAGGTTCAGCCTGCGCGTGCGCACACCGGCATGGACAGGCGATGAGCCTTTTGAAGGCCGGCTGTACAGGTATCTGACACCGGCGGAAGGCAAGGTGCAGATAAAGGTGAACGGCAAAAAAGCAGCTGTAAGGTCTGACGACGGTTTTGCGGTCATTGAGAGAAGATGGAACAGGGGAGATGTTGTGGAGGTTGTTTTACCCATGGTGCCCCGGTTCATCACGGCACGTGAAGAGGTGAAGGCCGACAGCGGAAGAGTGGCACTGGGATACGGTCCACTGGTTTACTGCCTGGAGGAGGCAGACAACGGTCCGGTCAGGGAACTGAGCGTAAATCCCGATACGGATGTTGAATTCAGATATGAGCCTGAGCTGCAAGGCGGAGTGGGGACCCTCACCTTTACGGCAATAACACCTGAGGGAACGGAACAGAAGGTAAAGGCAGTCCCCTACTATTCATGGAACAACAGGGGCAGTGGCGAGATGACAGTATGGATGAAAACGGTAAAACAGTAAACAATGCAAAAAACAGGAAGAATTTTCATTGCGGCGGCTATCGTACTGATAGTCATGTCATCCTGCAGCCGCGGGACGGCAGATGATAACTACCCTATCCGGCCTGTGCCCTTCACCTCGGTGAAGATGACAGATAACTTCTGGGCACCGCGCATCCGGAAGAATCATGAGGTGACCATACCCATTGCCTTCGGGTACTGCGAATCAACCGGCAGGGTGAAGAACTTCGAGATAGCCGGCGGTCTTGATACCGGGGCGTTTCAGACAATATACCCGTTTGACGACTCCGATGTCACAAAGATCATAGAGGGCGCAGCCTATTCATTGCAGACATTTCCCGATCCTGACCTGGAGGCGTATGTGGATTCGCTGATATGGAAGATCGGCCTTGCCCAGGAGGACGACGGATACCTCTATACGAACCGCACCATTGCGGAGATGGGCTATGGAAAGATCCACGAATGGGCAGAGGGAGAGAGATGGGGCAGGACCAACATTCTCAGCCATGAGCTTTATAACCTGGGGCACATGTATGAGGCAGCCGTGGCATACTATCAGGCTACAGGTAAGAGGGAGCTGCTTGACATCTCCCTTAAGTCCGCTGATCTGGTAGACAAGGAGTTCGGCTGGGATGCCTTCGTGAGCTATCCGGGTCACCAGGTGATTGAGATGGGCCTGGTCAAACTGTACAGGGTGACAGGCGAAAGAAGATATCTTGACCTTGCCAAATTTTTTCTCGATGCACGCGGCACCCGCGAAGACGGTGACGAATATGCTCAGAGCCACATGAAGGTGGTGGACCAGACAGAGGCAGTGGGACACTCGGTAAGGGCAACCTATATGTATTCAGGCATGGCTGACGTGGCATCGATACTCAAGGATGAGGAGTATATCAATGCCATCACTAAAATATGGGAGGACCTGGTCCACAGGAAGATGTACATAACGGGAGGCATAGGCACCAGCGGCGGCAACGAGGGCTTTGCTGAACCGTACCATCTCCCGAACATGACCGCATACTGCGAGACATGCGCATCAATCGGCAGTATCTTCTTCAACCACAGGATGTTCTCGATGCACGGTGAGGGCAGGTACTTTGACATCCTGGAAAAGACACTCTACAACGGGGCTCTCTCCGGGGTCAGCCTCTCGGGCGACAGGTTCTTCTATCCCAATCCCCTCGAGTCCGACGGGCGGCATGCGAGGTCACCGTGGTTTGGCTGTGCATGCTGCCCCTCAAACATATGCAGATTTATACCGGCAATTCCGGGTTATATCTATTCTGTTACCGACGATGACCTCTACGTAAACCTCTTTGCCTCCAATGAGGCCGGGATAAGCTTCGGCAAAAACAATGTGACCGTCACGCAGCAGACTGATTACCCGTGGGATGGGAAAGTGACCATGGCGATAACCCCGGAGAAGGAGGGGAAATTCACTCTCCATATACGAATTCCGGGCTGGGCTCGCAATGAGGCCATACCCGGGGGACTGTACAGGTTTGGTGACAGCGTGGCTGAAGAGTACTCGCTGCTGGTTAACGGGGAGGCACCGGAGACCGACATGGCTGACGGCTATGTCACAGTAACACGAAAATGGGAAAAAGGCGACAGGGTGGAACTCTATCTCCCCATGCCTGTCAGAACTGTTGTTGCAGATGAGAGGGTGAAGGAAGACGAGGGCAAGTATGCCGTGCAGAGGGGACCGCTGATGTTCTGTGCCGAGTGGCCTGACAACCCGGAAGGGAGGGTTCTTGACATTTTAATCGACGCCAGGCCGGCTTTTACAACGGAATTCACCCAGGATCTGCTTAACGGTACCGAATTGATCAGAACAACCGGTCATAGGTCAGTAGTTGCGTCTGATGGGAGTTCAACAGCGGGTGAACCTTTTGCGCTGACCCTGATCCCGTATCATCTCTGGAACAACAGGGGCAGAGGAGAGATGAGGGTCTGGCTTCCGCATACCGGGGAAAAATAGTAAGAACTATCATAAACAATCAGAATAAAACATACAATCTCAGGTCTATGAAGAATTACAAAACATTATTGACGAGCCTCTTTCTTCTCTCTGCAATGATTGCTTCGGTTAATGCACAGTCAACAGCAGAGAAGGTTAAGACAAATATTATTATCAGCACTGATCTTGGCACGGCTACCATCAGCCGGCATATCTACGGTCATTTCTCTGAACACCTCGGCCGTTGCATCTATGGCGGGTACTGGGTGGGAGAGAATGCAACCATACCCAATACAAGAGGCATCAGGAATGATGTGGTGGAGGCACTGAAAAAGACTCAGATACCCAACCTGCGCTGGCCGGGGGGGTGCTTCGCCGATGAATACCACTGGAGGGACGGCATCGGTCCTCGTGATCAGCGGCCAAAGATGATCAACACCCACTGGGGAGGCGTCATCGAGGACAACAGTTTCGGCACGCATGAGTTCCTCGATCTGTGTGAACAGCTTGAGGCTGAACCGGTCATATGCGGTAATGTGGGCAGCGGTTCGGTCGAAGAGATGTCGAAATGGGTTGAGTACATCAATTTTGACGGAGTGAGTCCTTTGGCAGACCTGCGCCGGTCAAACGGCCGGGATAAGGCATGGAACCTGAAGTACTGGGGAGTTGGAAATGAAAACTGGGGGTGCGGCGGAAATATGACCGCAGAATTTTATGCGGACCAGTACAGGAGATATGCCACATACACCCGCAACTATGGCAACAACCGCCTGATGAAGATTGCCGGGGGTGCCAATTCAACAGACTACAACTGGACTGAGGTGCTGATGCAGAAGATACCTCACTGGATGATGTGGGGACTGTCGCTTCATTACTATACAACGAACTGGAGCAACAAGGGATCTGCCACGAAATTCGGAGAGAAGGAGTACTTCGAAACGCTTGAACGCTGTCTCAATGTTGAGAAGGCTATCGACAGGCATATCGCCGTAATGGATAAATATGATCCTTCGAAGCGCGTTGCACTTGTGGTTGACGAGTGGGGTACATGGTGGGATGTGGAACCGGGGACGAATCCGGGATTCCTATACCAGCAGAACACCATGCGCGATGCAATGGTGGCCGCACTGTCGCTCAATTACTTCAATGAGCGATGCGAGAGGATAAAGATGGCCAACATCGCACAGACGGTGAATGTGCTGCAATCGTTGATACTAACTGACGGGGAGAAGATGATCCTGACCCCAACCTATCATGTTTTCGAGATGTTCAAAGTGCATCATGATGCCACAATGCTTCCTCTGCATCTCAACTGCGGCAGCTATGAAATGGAAGGGAAGGAACTTCCAACTGTCAGTGCCTCTGCCTCAAGGGATCAGGACGGAAAGGTGAATATCTCCATCGTGAACATAGATCCCGTCAAAGCAGTGGAAATGATTATAGACCTGCGTGGGGACGATTTCAAGGATATTTCCGGAAAGATTTTGACCACCCCGGCACTTACGGCTCACAATACCTTCGAGAAACCTGAAGAGGTAAAGCCGAGGGCATTCAATGAAGCAAAAGTCAGAAAGAACATGGTAACCGTGACCCTGCCTCCCGCCTCTATTATTGTACTTACGGTTGGGCATTGACCGGACAGGTTATCTTCCTGATGGAAAGAACAGAAAATGTATATTTGCTGATATTTCACACAGAATAATAATGAACAGACAAAACATTTTTTTAATAACAGTTATGGCACTGACCGTGCTAGGCATGGGCTCGTGCGGAAACAACAAGGCAAAAGAGATGGTTACTACTGAAAGCTTCGGCTCATTTGAAGGGAAGGAACTCTTCCTCTACACCCTCACGAACAGTCAGGGCAATGTTATTAAACTCACCGGTTACGGGGCGGCGATCGTTGAGATCAGCGTGCCCGACCGCAACGGCAACAGAGCAAACGTCACCTTCGGCTATGACAGCCTTGAGGGTTATCTTAACGGTGACGCCTATTTCGGCAAGGTTGTCGGCCAGTTTGCAAACCGTATTGCCAGGGGCAAATTCACCCTCGACGGGGTTGAATATACGCTTGCCCTGAATAATGGTCCCAACTCGCTTCACGGCGGACCCGCCGGCTGGCACAGCAGGGTATGGGATGCCGAAGTGCTGAAGGGCACCGATTTCCCGGCCGTGAAGTTCACCTACAGCAAGCCTGACATGGAAGAAGGCTACCCCGGCAACGTGGTTGCTGAGGTTATCTACACATGGACCGATGACAACGAGATCATAATGGATTACAAGGTGACGACCGACAAAACGACTATTGTAAACATCACCAACCATGCATACTTCAACCTCCACGGTGCAGGCACGGGAGACATCCTTGACCATGAGGTGCTCATCAGGGCCTCCGCCTTCACGCCTGTGGATTCGACACTGATACCCACCGGTGAGATCAGACCCGTGGAGGGCACCCCGTTTGACTTCCGCACCCCTCACCTGATAGGAGAGAGGATCGGTGAGAAATATGATCAGCTGATACTTGGTGGCGGTTATGACCACAACTATGTGCTTGACAATATCGAAGAGGTTGATGCCGAAGTCTATGATCCTTCCACAGGCAGGGTTCTGCAGGTCATCACGGATCAGCCCGGGGTGCAGCTTTACACCGGCAACTTCCTCGACGGCACCCAGACCGGCCGCGGTGGCAAGGTTTACAACTACCGTTCCGGGCTGTGCCTTGAGACCCAGCACTTCCCCGACAGTCCCAACCAGCCGGCCTTCCCGTCGGTGGTGATAACCCCGGAGGAGCCTCTTCTGACCAGCACCACCTTCCGGTTCAGGGCCAGGTAACCACTTGTGAAAGCCCACAGTCGGCTGTCCTCAGTCAGCAGTCCAAAATCGACTGAAGAGTGGAGGCTGAAAGCTGAAGGCTGAGGACTGCCTTACAGTTCCCTGATTTTAACAGAGCGGAAGCAGACCTCGTCACCGTGGTCCTGTAGCAGGATATGTCCCTTTTCGGCCTCGCCAAAGCCGGAGAAGTCTTTGTACTTGCTTTCGCTCACAAGGCGGCGGTATTCATCGCTGCCCCTCTCGAATTCAAGCACCTTGAAGCCGTTGAGCCAGTGCTCCACATGACCGTTCAACGATACTATATGTGCTGCATTCCATTGCCCCACGCCGTTGAATCTCTTGTTGGCGGCGGGGATGAGGTCATACAGTGATGCAACGGTCCGGTTTCCGTTGCGGCCCATTTTTGCATCGGGATGCCGCTGATCATCGAGGACCTGGTATTCCAGGCCTATGGCAGAACCCGCAGTGGGGTATGCCTCGGTAACAAAATACTTCACCCCGCTGTTGGCACCTTCAGTGATGCGGAACTCGAAGAAAAGGTCGAAGTTGCCGTACTGGTCAACGGTGACAATATCGCCGCCGGCTTTCGACTCGGCACCGCCAGTGGCAAGTACTTTGAGGCAGCCGTCTTCAATGACCCAACCTGATTCCGGAAAAGAATCCCTATGGGCTCCACGCCATCCGTTTGTGGTCACACCGTCAAACAGCAACTTCCACCCGTCGTCTGCCTCCTGCTGGGTGAGGGTGTTGGGGATAAAGTTTGCCTGGTAGATCCCTGCCGTGTCCGGCCAGATGTATTTATCGAGGTTTTCTGTTACGATCATGATATTCTTCCACTCCACACGTGTTCCGGCCAGCTCATCAGCCACCGCATGAACCTGGAATCCTATGAACCCTGCAGTATCGGCGTCATCAACCAGGTCAGCAACCGGTATTCCGTTGACCCATGTCCTGATCCTGTTCCCGACAGCCTCCACGCGGTA
This sequence comes from Bacteroidales bacterium UBA4772, assembly GCA_002403305.1. Lineage (GTDB taxonomy): Bacteria > Bacteroidota > Bacteroidia > Bacteroidales > VadinHA17 > SR-FBR-E99. The sequence continues at coordinate 124,720 of DHHM01000010.1, read as the reverse complement.
ACTGTTCCAGCCGTGTCTGTCAAACGACCTGACAGCAGCCTGGTTGTTGGGTGTGACAGGATAGAGCCATCCTCTGCGTGCCTCATCATAGATGCCGCCGCTCCATGCCCGGTCAGTAGGGTCGATCTCTATCTGGTACCCGTAAACAAGCTCTCTGCCGGCGTTGTCGCGGCTATGGCTGCGGACCTGGACACCCGAATTGAGGAGTGTGTCAACCTTAACCTCAAATTCCAGGATAAAGTCTGAGTATTCCTCCGCGGTGCACATAAAGCTGTTTGGGGTGTCGGGGGTTGATATGCCAATCATGACGCCGTCTTCAACCAAAAACTGTGCCTGGCCGCCTTTTTGAACAAAGCCGGTGAAATCGTTGCCATTGAAAAGATCGTACCAGTCAGACTGCCGGCATCCGGAGAACAGAATGGTAAGTACCAGAGTGGAGAAAAGGAACTTTTGTTTCATTTTTAAAAATGCTGTTTGGTTAATATTGCGGGAACTTCCATGGTTCATTATAATATGGCATCATAAGTGCGTTGGCATCATCCTCCCCGAACCGGGTTGCCGCATTATTCCATGTGAGTGGTTTGCCGAGCCTGCAGGAGACGTTTGCGAGGTGTGTCATCTTTGCAACGCGGGCTCCTATCTCAACATCAGCGTTTGGCAGTTTGCGGGTTGTCATGCAGTCGAGGAAGTTTACCACATGGGCAGAAAGCCCGCCGCCGGCGACAGCCTGACCCTCCACGGTCTCCGACTTTGTCTGCAGTGGTACCGCCTCCATGCGGGGTGCCGAGTCTACCTCCGGTATCACTTCCCATCCGTTGCGGTCAAGCACCAGTGTTCCGTTCTCGCCAATGAATGCCAGTCCGTGCTCGCGACCGTAAGGCCCGTCCTTGACGCCGCACGCATGGTCCCAGCTGATTGTAAAATCGTCATAGACATATGATGCCAGGAGGGTGTCAGGTGTCTCCATGGCATCAGTCGGGTAGGCAAACTTGCCTCCCGCAGTATAGACTGCCCTGGGAAGGTCAGCTTTCATACCAAGCAGGGCGTAGTCGAGCAGATGCACACCCCAGTCAGACATCAGTCCGCCGGCATAATCCCAGAAGTACCTGAAGTTATAGTGGAAGCGGTTGGGGTTGAAGGGCCTGTGCCTGGCGGGGCCCAGCCACATCTCGTAGTCTACTCCCTGAGGAACGGGTCCGTCAGGTTGGACGGGGAGGGTCTTCTTCCATATCATATATGCCCATACCTTTACGGTCCTTATCCGGCCCAGCTTACCTGAATGAATGAAGGCGACAGCCTCCTGCCAGTGGGGGTCGCTGCGCTGCCACTGTCCTGTCTGTACTACCCTTTTGTGTCTCCTTGCGGCCCTGACCATGGCGTCACACTCGGCAATTGAGTTTGCGAGCGGTTTTTCGCAATAGACATCTTTACCTGCCTCCATGGCCCCGATGGCCTGAAGGCAGTGCCAGTGGTCAGGCGTTGCAACAATCACTGCATCAACATCACGGTTGTCTGTAACTTTCTGCCAGTCCTTAACAAGCTGCTTAGGCTTTTTCCCGGTGATCTTCTCAACGTCAGAGGCTCTCCTGTAAAGCCACTCATCATCTATGTCACAGATCGAAACACACTCCACCTGCGGAAATTTCAGGAATGTCTCCAGGTTTGACCATCCCATGTTACGACCGCCGATCAGAGCCACTCTGATCCTGTCTGACGGACTCACTTTCGTGCCGGGCATGCCGTAGACTGACGTCATTGATCCCAGTCCGGCTATTCCGGCGGAAGCCAGGAGGCTGTTTCTTACGAAGTCTCTTCTGTTGCTCATGGTCTGACTATATTTTGGATTTTTCGGAAGTTCAATTATGGCTCTTTCCAAAGGTAATAAATCCTAACTTTAACATTCATATAATGGATATTCCGAAGATGAAAAAGAAAGTGTTTTTTTTGATTCTCTTATTTTCGATAATGAATGCCCAGTATGCTCAGGGTCCCACCTGGTTAAATGCTGACCTCCCGTTTGAGGAGCGTGTCGATGACCTTGTCGGCCGTATGACCCTGGAGGAGAAGGCGGCGCAGCTGCTCTATACTGCCCCTGCCATTCCCCGGCTGGGTGTTCCGGAATACAACTGGTGGAACGAGGCTCTGCACGGCGTCGCCCGTGCCGGGTATGCCACCGTTTTTCCTCAGTCGATCACCATCGCCAACAGCTGGGATGAGGAGCTGATGCTCGACGTTGCCAACGCCATCTCCGATGAGGCCAGGGCCAAACACCATGAGTTCGTCCGCAGGGGCGACCGCTCAATCTATCACGGGCTGACATTCTGGTCGCCCAACATCAATATCTTTCGCGATCCGCGCTGGGGCAGGGGACAGGAGACATACGGCGAGGACCCGTACCTCACCGGCCGTATGGGACTGCGCTTTGTGCAGGGGATGCAGGGCTCCGATCCGAGATATTTCAAGACCATCGCCACGGCCAAGCACTATGCCGTGCACTCCGGTCCCGAGCCTATAAGGCATGAGTTCAATGCGGTGATCAGCGAGCGCGATCTGCGTGAGACCTATCTGCCTGCCTTCCGCACACTGGTCAGGGAGGGCGGCGTATACTCCATAATGGGAGCCTACAACCAGTTTCGCGGACACCCGGCCTGCGCGAGTGAGGAGCTATATGGCATTCTAAGGAACGAGTGGGGATTTGACGGTTATATCGTCTCCGACTGCTGGGCGGTATCCGATTTTTACAATTTCCAGGGATATGCCGCAGGACCGGCAGAGGCGGCGGCACTGGCACTGAAAGCCGGCACTGACCTGGAGTGCGGGGTCGATTACAGGCATCTGACCGAAGCAGTGAGGAGGGGACTGGCCTCTGAGGAGGATATTGACAGGGCAGTAAAAAGGTTGATGACGGCACGGTTCCGTCTCGGCATGTTTGACCCTGACAGCATTGTTGAGTATGCTCAGATACCTTACCGGGCCAATTGCTCCGATTACAACCGGTCGCTGGCAGGGAAGGCGGCACAGGAGTCTGTTGTGCTGCTGAAGAACAGCAACAACACCCTGCCTCTGAGCCGTGACATAAAGAGGGTGGCCGTCATCGGTCCCAACGCCGCCAGCCATGAGGTGCTTGTAGGTAACTATAACGGGATACCGAAGAACCCGGTGAGTGTTCTTGAAGGCATTAAGGCCAAACTACGGCCTGAGGCTGAGATAATATACGCAGAGGGGAGCGACCTGGCACCGGGAATACATAACCTCACGCCGGTGCCTTCACGTTACTTCCGCACTCCTGACGGGCGCCAGGGAGTTGAGGGGGCATACTATACCAGCCGTACAATGGAGGGAGAGCCGCTCTTCAGCCGCACGGACGATATGATAGACTTTTACTGGGACAATGATTCTCCTCACCCGCTCATGCCGGTGAACGACTTCGGCATACACTGGGTGGCAGACCTGGTGCCGCCGGTGACCGGCACTTACTATCTCGGCACCTGGGGCTCATCGGGATATGACATCCTTCTTGACGGAGACACGCTGCTTTCATATTTCCATGATCATCATGCCGCTGTCAGGGGTGTGCCTGTGGAGTTCAGGGCAGGGGAGAAGTACCGGGTAGAGCTCTTCTACCGCAACCACATCGGTGATGCCGATATGGAGCTGCTCTGGTGCATGCCCCGCGGTGACATGGTTGGCGAGGCAGTGAAGGCAGCCTCGGAGGCTGATGCCGTCATAATGGTTCTGGGACTCTCCCCCCGCCTCGAGGGTGAGGAGATGAGAGTGAAGCTCGAGGGTTTTGAAGGGGGCGACCGTACCTCTCTCAGCCTGCCGGCCATACAGGAGGAGCTGCTGGAGGCGGTGCTGGCCACAGGCAAGCCGGTTATCGTGGTGCTGATGAACGGCAGTCCCATAGCTTCGCTGCAGGCTGAGGAGAAGGCTGCTGCTGTGCTGCTGGCCGGATATCCCGGCGTTGAGGGAGGCAGTGCCGTTGCCGATGTGATATTCGGCGACTATAATCCTGCCGGGCGCCTGCCGGTGACATACTACAGGTCGGTTGACCAGCTGCCGCCCTTTGATGAGTATGATATGACCAACCGCACATACAGGTACTTCACCGGCGAGCCGTTGTATCCATTTGGTTACGGGCTGAGCTATACCACCTTTGGGTACTCTGGTTTTGAGATGCCGGAGAAGTCTGTGGCAGGCAGTGATGTGAGCCTGAAGGTCACCGTCACCAACACCGGAAATATGGCCGGCGATGAGGTGGTGCAGCTCTACCTGGCAGATGAGAAGGCATCGACACCGCGACCTGTCCGCCAGCTTGCCGGGTTCCGGCGGATCCGCCTTGAACCCGGAGAGAGCCGCGTGGTTGAGTTCGTCATAAGTGCAGAGCAGTTCTCGATAATCGATGATAAGGAGGAGAGGGTCATCGAACCCGGATGGTTCACCGTGGCCGTGGGAGGAAAACAGCCGGGCTTCACAGGTTCGTCAGATTCTCAGTTCACCGGTGTGGCGACGGCTCGCCTGAGGCTGACTGGCAGGGAGGTCAGAATTAAGGAATAAATAAGTTGAGGGCTACGGGTGTCTCAGAATGAGAGGCAGTGGAATCAAGACAAACGAATAAATGAATTAAGGACTCTATGTTCATCAGGCTGAGAGGCAGGGAGGTCAGGACTGATGAGTAAACAATAAGGGGGCTTTTATCGTTTCTTGGATGTGACAGCAATTGAAAAGAACCGGAAGAGGACCGGGTGGGTGGTATTACTTACGGCGGCCACCATGGTCGTGGAGATCATCGCAGGACGGCTTACCGGCTCCATGGCTCTGCTGGCCGACGGCATTCACATGGGCTCCCATGTGCTGGCCATAGGCCTCAGTTGGGTTGCCTATGTGCTGGTGCAGAGGCTGTCGGCAAAACCCTCCTTTGCCGGCAATAAGGATAAGATCCTCACCCTCGCCGGTTATACCAGCGGACTCATACTGTTGATTTTTGCAGGCATGATCATTGCCGGTGCCATTGGACGGTTCATCAACCCACGCGTCATTGAATACAGGGAAGCCATAATGATAGCTGTCATCGGTCTTGGCGTTAACGTGTTGAGTGCCTTTCTTCTGCATCATGATAATGAGGAGAAGGACCATAATATGCGGGCGGCATACCTTCATGTGCTTGCTGATGCTGTTACGAGCATGGCTGCCATCCTTGGCCTGGTGACAGCGATGATCTGGGGTCTGCCATATGTTGATGCAATAGCCGCACTCATCAGCTCTGCCGTAATCATCAAATGGTCGGTCGGATTGCTCAGAGACTCAGGACGTGAGCTGATAGCATAGGCAATTGGTTATCTTTGCCGGAAGAGTTACGGATGATGTTGCCTGAGAAATTTCTGGAGCGGTTAGCCAGTCAGCCTTACATCAATGCGGCAGGACTCACCGCTGCCTTGCAGCAGCCGGCAGGGCAGTCGGTACGTGTCAATCTGCGCAAGTGGCATTATCCTGTCACCGGGTACGAGAGGGTACAGTGGGAGCCGGACGGCTTTTATCTGCCCGGCAAGCCTCTCTTTGCTCCTGATCCGCTATTTCATGCCGGCGTCTACTACCCTCAGGAATCATCGGGCATGTTCACCGGGGAGCTCTTCCGGCAGCTGACAGCAGGCCGCAGTGGCCTCCGCGTCCTTGATCTCTGCGGTGCCCCGGGAGGCAAGAGCACACACCTGTCGTCGCTTATCGGTGACGACGGAGTGCTGGTGGCCAATGAGGTCATCGGTTCAAGGGCCGCCGTACTTGCAGAAAACATAACAAAGTGGGGCATAGGCAATACTGTTGTGACGCAGAGCGATCCTTCACGTTTTGCAGTTCTTAAGGATTTCTTCGATGTCATTGTTGCTGACGCGCCGTGTTCTGGTGAGGGGATGTTCCGTTCCCCCGTTGCGGTGCAGGAGTGGTCTCCGTCGAACGCCAGTCTATGCAGTGAGAGGCAGCGCAGGATAGTCATGGAAGCATGGCAGGCGCTCAGACCGGGAGGTATCTTCATATACTCCACCTGCACCTTCAACCCTGCAGAGAATGAGCACAACGTATCGTGGCTGGGTGAAAACACCGGCGCGGAGCCGATAGCTGCTGACATCAAGGGTATGGATGGGATCACGGAGATCGGGTACAGGGGTGTGACCGGTTACGGCTTTCACCCCGGCAGGGTCAGGGGCGAGGGTTTCTTCATTGCCGCACTGCGCAAGCGCGAGACCCCCAATAACAAGAGCCCCAATAACGAGATCCCCGGTTCCGGGGACCGCAGCTTCGGGAGTCGCAACACCGGGAGCCTCAACACCGGTGGCCGGGAGGACCGGATTCAGGGAAGTCGTGAGAACCGCAAAACCGGCAGCCGCCATCCGGGCGGTAATATGAGTCGGGATAGCCGTGCCGGTATGCAACCCTCTGCTAAAGCTTATGAGGTGGCGGAGTCACTGGCCTCTTTCGGGAGGGAGAGGCTGACAGTCAGTGACGGCAGGATCATCGCCCTGGCGGCGGATGCCGGACTCATGTCACAGCTCAGCGGATCACTGAACGTCATCAAGTACGGGACGATGATCGGCGATATCAAAAACAGTATTCTGATTCCCGCCCATGACCTGGCAATGTCAGTGAGGCGCATTCCGGGTACTTTTGCTGAACATGACCTCTCCCGCGATGAGGCTCTGGCTTATCTGAGACTGGAACCGATGCGGCCGGAGAGAATGCCGGAAGGAAGGGTGCTGGTCCGATATCGCGGTGTCGCCCTGGGGTTTGTCAATAACCTGGGCAGCAGGGTCAACAACGGATATCACAGGCAGTGGAGATTGAGGATGGCAGCCCCGCCCGACTACAGGGAAATTTTGTAACAGGATTGTTGTTGAACTAAACTTTCACAATGTTTATTTGTTCTCTCTGAGTGAATAGATATATATTTGAGTAAATAAAAAGCATCAATGAAACTTACATGAGCAGTAACCAGCAAAAGAAAATGATTATTTTACTACATGTAAGTTCCATTAGACCTATGAAATAATAATTAAATAATCTAATGAAACTTACATGAGCAGTAACCCGCAACTGGTTTTGATAATAAAAAGAATTCATGCAAGTTCCATTTGACCAATAAAAAAATATCAAATAAACGAATGAAAACTGACATCGAGATTGCACAGAGTGCCAAAATCAAGCCTGTAGCTGAGGTAGCCGAAAAGCTGGGTCTCACTGCTGACGACCTTGAACTGTACGGAAAATACAAGGCAAAGCTACCGCTGACACTGATAGATGAAAAGAGAATTGCCCGCGCCAAGCTCATCCTGGTTACCGCAATCACCCCGACACCTGCCGGTGAAGGTAAGACAACCACCTCCATCGGTCTGGCCCAGGGTCTTAACCAGATGGGTAAGAAGGCTACCGTGGTGCTTCGCGAACCCTCTCTCGGCCCGGTGTTCGGCATCAAGGGAGGTGCTGCCGGCGGCGGTTACTCACAGGTGATACCAATGGAAGACATTAACCTCCATTTTACCGGGGACCTCTCAGCCGTGGAGAAGGCTCACAACCTCCTCTCTGCTATGATAGACAACAATATACAGTCGAAGAGCGGTAATCTTGGCATTGATCCCAGGACCATAGCATGGAAGAGGGTGATGGACATGAACGACCGTTCCCTGAGGGACATAGTGGTCGGCCTGGGTGGCACATCCCAGGGGGTGCCCCGGGAGACCGGTTTTGACATCACCGCGGCTTCGGAGGTGATGGCCATACTCTGCCTGGCCACCGGCATTGATGACCTGAAGCAGCGTCTGGGCAACATCTTCATCGGATACACCTACGAGGGCAAGGTGATATATGCCCGTGACCTCAAAGCCCAGGGTGCCATGGCGGCACTGCTCAAGGATGCTCTCAAGCCCAATCTGGTACAGACGCTGGAGGGAACACCGGCCATTATCCACGGCGGACCCTTTGCCAACATAGCGCAGGGCACCAATTCAATACTGGCAACCCGCATGGGCCTCTCCCTGAGTGATTATGTGGTCACCGAAGCCGGTTTTGCAAGCGAACTGGGCGCTGAGAAATTCTTCAACATCAAGTCGCAGGTCGGTAAGCTCAAAACCAATGCTGTAGTAATTGTCGCCACCGTCAGGGCGCTTAAATACCATGGTGGCATGAAGCTGTCGGAGCTGGGGAATGAAAACCTCGATGCTCTCAGCAAGGGATTTGAGAATCTCGACAAGCATATTGAGAACATGCACTACTACGGTTTCCGGCCTGTGGTTGCCGTCAACCGTTTCAGCTCCGATACCGATGCTGAAATTGAGCTTCTGACGAAGTACTGTGAAGAACACAATGTAAGGGTGGCTGTCAATACTGCCTGGGCAGAGGGAGGCAAGGGGGCTGTCGAGCTTGCCAAAGCTGTCATCGAGGCTGCCGATTCATGCACCGACTGTTTCACACCCCTTTATGATATGTCATGGAGCATAGAGAAGAAGATCGAAACCATAGCCTCGCTGATGTACGGGGCAAGAAATGTAGAGTATACCCTTGAGGCGAAGGATCAGATGAAAAAGATCGGTGAGCTGGGGCTTGACGATCTTGCCGTCTGCATCGCCAAGACCCAGAAGTCGCTCTCCGATGATCAGACCCTGCGTAACCGCCCCAGGGATTTCACCGTGCGCATCCGGAGGGTGGAGCTCTCATCAGGTGCAGGATTCGTGGTTCCCATTGCCGGGGCAATAATGCGCATGCCGGGATTGCCCGGAACACCTTCGGCCGAGAAGATTGACATCGACAGTAACGGACAGATAAGCGGACTATTCTGAAAAAGCCTTTTCCTGACATAACCGCGGCAATAGTTGCAGGAGGCAGGAGCAGGCGCTTCGGCGGCATCAACAAGTCGCTCATAGAGGTTGCCGGAGTGCCTATCATTGATCGCATCATCTCTGTTCTGGACCCATTATTCCATGAGATAATTGTTGCCGGATGGCCTGAGGGGAGTCCTGTTCCGCAGGGTGTGCGCCTGACGGCCGATAACTTTGCCGGTTTGGGTCCCCTGGCCGGCATCGAGTCCGCCATGAGGGCCTGCGCCACACCGTTGCTGTTCGTCTTCGGCGGTGACATGCCGTGGCTCTCGGAGGGTCTTATCAGGCAACAGGCCCTCGAGATGCTCAGTACGCAGGCAGATATTCTTGTGCCCAGGGTAAACGGACTTGTTGAGCCTATGCACGCCATATACAGGTGCGATATTCATGAAAGGCTGCAGAGCTACCTCCTTTCCGACGGCAGCCCGGCGGTGATCGATTTCTACACCCTTGTCGACACGCGTTACCTGGAGCTGCCCTCCGACGCTGCGACAACAAAGGCCTTTACCAATATCAACAGGCCGGAGGATCTTCCCGGCGGCTGATCTTGTCCGCAGGTTATGCCCGGCAGCTGACTCTGCCCGGAGGATTTGTCCGGCAGATGAATCTGGCAGCAGAATCTTAGCGTCAGTTGACTCTGCCCGGCAACAGATTCTTCACGGAGGGATCGGCGCGGTCACTGACCGGCAGATTGTATGATACAATACGGTACAGGAGGCCGCGTAAGAGATGGTTCTCTGATCTCTTTCATCAATGAGGTCTCTGGCCATGATATTCACCAGCCATTGAAAGATCCGGGGATTTTTGTAAGTTTGTTGGAGGACCTAAACCAACCGGCTATGCAAAAGACTCTTATCACTGTTTCCCTGCTGGCATTGTTTTTCTGTGCATGCCATCGGTATACCGACTACAGCGAGGCTGAATGGCAGGAGAAAGAGATCCCCGAATGGGAAGATCCCGCCGTGAACACTGTCAATACTGAGAAACCCCATGCCACCATGGTCAGCTTCCCGGACAATACCTCCGCCCTTAATGCAGGATGGAGGGAGTCTCCGGATGTATTGTCGCTCGACGGCACGTGGAAGTATAACTATGCTCCTGTGACTGCAGAACGCCCTTACTGGTTCTTCCGCGATGACTATGACACCCGCGGGTGGGATGAGATTGCGGTGCCTTCGACATGGGAACGTGAAGGGTACGGCATTCCGTACTATGTAAATGCAAGCTACACCTTTAAGGTCAATCCGCCTCTTATTGATCACTCCGACAATCCTGTCGGGTCTTACAGGCGAACCTTCATCCTGCCGAAAGAGTGGAAGGAGAAGGAGATCTTCCTGACCTTCGACGGCGTCAGTTCCGCATTTCATGTGTGGATAAACGGAGAGTTTGCCGGGTACAGTGAGGACAGCAAGACAACCGCGGAGTTCAACATCACCCCCTTCCTGAAGAGGGGCCGTAACACAATCGCGGTGGAGGTCTACAGGTACAGCGACGGGAGTTATCTCGAGTGCCAGGATTTCTTCAGGCTCAGCGGCATCAAGAGGTCTGTGTGGCTTCATGCCAGGCCGAAGGCATATATCCGCGACTATTTTGCAAAGGCGACACTTGTTAATGACTATACCGACGGGTTCCTGGATCTTACCGTGGAGACGGCCAACACGGACAGGAAGAGTGCCGGGCTGAGGCTTGAGGTTGGTCTGTATGAGGATTCATCCAAGATATTCGGTGACACAAAGCTAGCGGAGGCTGTTGACAGTGTGGCTGTTGTGGAAATCAGGGGAGAGGTGCCGCAGGTAAAGCAGTGGTCGGCGGAATCACCCTCGCTCTATACGCTGGTGCTTACACTGGCTGACAACAGGGGCAGGGTGCTGGAGAGTGTCAGCAGCCGCATCGGTTTTCGCACCGCAGAGGTCCGGGATGGCCACTTCCTTATCAACGGCAAGGCCGTTAACCTTAAGGGCACAAACCTCCATGAGCATGACCCCGTCAACGGCCATACCATAGATGAGGCCCTGATGCTCAGGGATATCAGGCTGATGAAGATGCACAACATCAATGCTGTGCGCACCTCGCACTACCCGCAGCCGGAGCGCTTCTACGAGCTGTGCGACCGGTACGGTCTCTATATTATCGATGAGGCAAATATTGAGTCTCACGGCATCGGCTATCATCCCGATGTCACCCTGGCACACAAGCCGGAGTGGCTGGCGCAGCATATGTTCCGCACGGAGAGGATGGTGGAGCGCGACAAGAATCATCCGTCGATAATCACCTGGTCACTGGGCAACGAGGCCGGCGACGGGCAGAACTTTGTAGAAACATACAAATGGATAAAGGAGAGAGACAATACCCGGCCGGTTCAGTATGAGAGGGCAGAGAAGATAACTCACACGCCTGAGAGGCACACTGACATATGGTGTCCCATGTACCCCTCCATTGAGGGGATGGAGCGGTATGCCCTCAGCGCCGGCAAGCCGGGGTATGACCGGCCTTACATCATGTGCGAGTATGCCCATTCAATGGGTAACAGCACCGGCAACCTGCAGGATTACTGGGATGTGATAGAGAAGTATGATATCCTCCAGGGTGGCTTTATCTGGGACTGGGTGGACCAGGGGCTGCTGGAGACCAGTGACGAGGGCGAAGAGTACTATGCCTACGGCGGCGACTACGGGGAGGAGGGCGCATACAGTGACGGCAACTTCTGTTGCAACGGGCTGGTGGGTCCTGACCATATGCCCCATCCTGCCCTCAGCGAGGTCAAAAAGGTATATCAGTATGCCGGCTTCACGCCTGCCGACCTGTCAAAAGGCCTTGTCACTGTCACCAATAAGTATGATTTCACCAACCTCTCCCTCTTTACTGTCAACTGGGAGGTGCTGGCTGATGGCGTGCTGATGGGCTCCGGAAACCTTAACCAGCTTGATCTGGCCCCCGGGGCCTCGGCAACTGTGGAGGTGCCTTACGGAACCATAGAACCGGTGCCCGGGGCGGAATATTTTCTCAACTTCTTCATGACCAGGACTGACGAGTGGGGGATCATTCCGCAGGATCACCTGTATGCCTCCGAACAGATGCTTCTGCCGTTTTACCGGGAAGAGGAGGAGAGTGCCGGCGACAACCTGGCACTGCTTGACCTGAAGAGCGAAGAGAGCAAGCTCACCGTGGCCGGGGAGGAGTTTTCGGTTGTCTTTGACATGGCTGCCGGGGTCATCTCATCCTATAAGGTACGCGGCGAGGAGCTGCTGCTGTCGGGTCCGCGGCCCGATTTCTGGAGGGCGCCGACGGACAATGACTACGGCAACCGCATGGACAAGAGGAACGCCGACTGGAGGGAGGCAGGAGAGAAAGCGGTGATGAGGTCAGCGCATATCTCACGTCCCGGGATGGAGAGTGCCAGGGTGGGATTCATTCATGATATTCCCGGATTGGACGGGAGGACGATAGCCATGCTGGAGACCGATTACACTGTACATGCCGGCGGTACCGTGGATGTCTCTTTCAGATTCACAAAGAGAGACAGGAGCCTGGAGGAGGTGCCGCGTATAGGCATGCAGATGATCCTGCCTGCCAGGTTCACCGGCCTGTCATGGTACGGCAGGGGACCGCATGAGAACTACATCGACCGCAATAGCTCAGCCTTTGTGGGTATTTACGAGAGCAGCGTGGCCGATCAGTACGTGCCCTATGTGAGGCCCCAGGAGAACGGTTACAGGACGGATACGAGGTGGCTCACGATCACCAGCGGCGACGGCCGGGGCATACGCGTTGAGGGCGATCCCCTCTTCAGCTTTGCGGCAATGAACTTCCTGCATGACGACTTCGAGTCGCCTGGCAGCCTGGCCGGATACAGGCCTGATGCCAAACTGGTAAACACCCATATTGACGACGTTAGGCCGCGCGACCTGGTGCGTGTCAATATCGACTACGGTCAGATGGGTGTCGGCGGTGATGACTCATGGGGTGCACGCACCCACCCGCAATACTGTCTGCGTGACGGCAGTTACGTCTACTCATTCCGGATCGTGCCTCTCTAGAGGCTGCACGGAAGACGGTGCCGGCATCGTTATCAGTCGGCTGCCGGCCTGATTGCGACTTTCAAAACAGTATTGGTGCCGGTAATGATGTTGCTGACCTCATAGTTTACAGGCTCATCAAGGTACCTGCGGTCAGCCTTGATAATCACGCTGCTTCTTGCCGGCAGGCTTACGGCAGCAGGTGCTCCCTCTGGCCCCCCGGTCAGTTCCATCGGCAGGTCAGAAATGTTCGTCAGTTCAAACCAGATCGACTTGCCGTCGTCACGGAAGGGCTTCCCGGCGGTGACAGCAGCCCGGAAGAACGGAGCAACGTTTTCTTCAAATCCTGCGAGGAGGTCGCCATGCCAGACTACCGTGCGACCGGCGAACAAAGCCTCCTTCACGGCGGCGGCGGTACGCTCCCTGGCAAAGACAAGGGTCATGGGGCGGTGAGAGTACTGTGGTGCGCTGAACTCTTCGCTGATTGTGCCGTGGATATCACTGTTGCCCATCACCGCCAGCTTATTGTCGCGGCACATATCCATCACCAGGGGATAGAATTCATGTTCGTTGGCAAACTCAATCCCGTGCATCCATCCCCTGGCAATGAGCTCTTCATGCACAGGGTACATGCGTGGTATCCCGTCAGGCTGCTGACTCTTCCATCCGGGGTGGTTCCACTGGATGAAGGCACCCTGACCGATGGCTGTTTCGATGACCTCCATGAAATCCTCCCTGTCAAGAGAGTCGGCGTCGGTAATGAAGAGCGCATTGAGGTGACCGGGAGGCATGCCGCGGGTTATCTCGGTACCCATGACGAGGATGATGTTATAGTTTGCCGCGGTCGAACGGGCTATCTTCCACGCGGCGTTGTGATCCGTGGGTATGTACTGCCTGTGCGGCTGGTATTCAAGGTGATCAGTTATGGATATTGCGTCCAGTCCGTCGCGCCAGGCCTCGCCTATTCTTTGCGTTGGCCATACGTTACCGTCAGAGAAGACAGTGTGCATGTGAAAGTCGCATTTCAGCGTCACATACCCGGGTATATCCGGCATGTTCACTATCCGCCGCTGTGCAGTCAGGCTGAGAGTGACCGTCAGCAGGATTGCGATAAATAAGGTTCTTGTTTTCATATTTCTGTTTTATAAACTTCTACATCTATAATGCCTACGGCATATGATTATCTTTATAATGCCGGTGCTACAATACTATAATGTCTACGGCACATTAATGACTGCCGGCTGAAGACTGGCAACTGCCGACTGTTTACTGCCTGCCATTTCCACTGACCTCTCTGCCTCTGAGAATTAGCCTGTCATAGAGGTACAGCATCACGCTTGCGGCGACGGCAATGGCCGCAAACATTATCCACACCCTGGAAGGGTTGTATGTATCCCACAGGTACCTGGTGAGCTGCTGGGCATCCATGCCGAAAAGCTCCTGGGCCCTTGTGTAATAGTCTGTCTGGGTGAATGTTGCAGAGACATCAGGGATGTCAAACCCTCTCTCTTCCACTGCTCTTCGCAGTAGCAGGAGTTTATCGGCAGCCTGTTCGTATGGTTTGCCGGAGACCCAGCCGGCACCGACGTGTCCCAGTGCTATCGGGAGGAATGCCGTTCCCATGTACAGGGCTTTTCTGTCAGGAGGGGCGATGCCGCCCAGGTACTCCTGTATCTTGGGTGAGGAGGCCATCTCTCCGATGCCGAAGATCAGCACCCCAAGTACTATGAACCAGGGATTAAGGTTGGCAAACATCATCCCCAGGCCTATGGCCAGTATGAAGATACCGCTCATGATGCTGTTCAGGGGCCGGAAGCCGGCTGTCACCGACGAGATCACCAGCTGGAACAGAATTATGAAGAAAGAGGCCAGGCTGGAGATGGTAACGGTGGTGATAGTCCCCGGTTCAAGCCCCAGGGTAACCGACATCTTGTCGAGGTTCACCCACGACTCAAGGAAGACCGGAAAGGAATAGTAAAGCTGGTTGTAGGCTGTCCAGAAGACACCGATTATCAGCAGGAAGAGAAGGTAACGCCAGTCTGTGAGTGTCACCCCGATATTCCTGAAGGCAATGCCTATATTCTGAAGGAAGGTGCTGTCTGTGCCTATCAGTGCCGGCTCCCTGTATAAAAACATTACCAAGACGAAGTTCAGCGCCATGGCCCCCATCGACATATAGAAGACCATATCCCAGTTGTGCTTGTACATCAGGCTGGCCACGAAGGGGCCGATGAAGCCGCCGATATTGACCACCATGTAAAAGATGCCGAAGCCGAGTGAGGCCGTCTCCCTGTTGGTCACCCTGGCAACTGTTCCCGAGATGATGGGTTTGAACAGAGCCCCGGCGACTGCCAGGAGTATGAACGATGCGAAGATGGCTCCGAAGGTCTCGAACCGGCTCAGCATTAAAAAGGAGAGTATATATGTCAGAAAGGAGACGATAAGCACCTTCTTATAGCCTATCCTGTCTGCGATGGCGCCGGTTATTACCGGAAGGAGGTACAGAATCATTGATCCCGTGCCCATGATCAATCCTTTCTCCCCATTGGTGAATCCGAGTGCACCCGTCTCCTTCGCAGAGGTAAGGTAGATGGCGAAGAACCCGTTGTAGAAGGCGTACCATCCCCACCGTTCGAACAGCTCGATGACGTTGGAGATCCAGAAGAGGCCGGGGAATTTTTTCAGGGTTTGTGAGAAACTGCTCATGGGGATGGTTTGGGCGGTTAAAATAATTAAATAATCTCTAATAGAGGAGCGGTTAACAAAGGTTAACTATGATCGTCTGTAAACAGTCAGATGGTGGCCTGCATATGCCTCAGGGAGGCCAGGATAATCCTTCAGGTAATTTTTGATGCATAGAAATATGCCTCCTTTTTGTCGACGTCATCCCAGGTGTAGACCTTGCGTCCCCTGTAACGCTCCAGGTAGCCCAGCAGTGCGGCGTCGCCTGCACACATTGTGGTGTGAGCCAGGAGCGCGAGGGTCAGCACCCACTGCCACCAGGGTGGCACGAAAAACATCACTGCAACCATGGATGCAGTGATAAGCAGGAAGGGTGTAAGGGCTACAACCGCAAAGAGGTTCAACCCGGCCACAAAACGGTGGGCGGTGACATAGACAATACCCTGCCGCAGGTCTGCGCCCACCCTGATGTCCCTGGCACCGGCAAGCCTGAAGGGAATCAGGTGCAGCAGCTCGTGCAGGGGTACAAGCAGGAGAGGTATCAGGATGAGTCCCGCGGCCAGTCCCGTCAGTATCCCCGGGTGTTCAGGAGTGCCTCCTGAACGGGGCCACAGAAAAAGCGTCAGGGAAGCAGAGACGATGGCAACCGTCCAGACCAGCATCATGGGCAGTGTCAGGGTTCTGAGCCCGCTGATGACGAACGGGGCCAGATCATCATAGGGAAGGGTCAGCACCTTCTCGTAAGCAGGCCCATCCTCAAGTTCATCTATGGAAGGCTTGTTGTTCATTGACCCCCAAAGATAGCATGTCACTTTAGACAGAGGATGATATAGATCAGTTTTATCATTCGATGAAACCTTTGGCACGACAATTGGTTAAATTTGCAGGGAATTATGAAACGGCTGTTCGCAATACTGTTGACGCTTGCGTTGTATCTCAGCTCTTACTGTCAGAAACCGGAATTGATAGCGCCTGACACCGCGGAGTCAGATACCGTTGTGAAACTACTGCATGTTCTTAAGTCAGCAACCTTTGACGGCCAGACCTATCCGCTGGTGGAGCTTGATGAGATCATCGTCATAGCTGAGGCTCCACGCGATGTGCGGTTCAACTACAGGAGGCATGCCAGACTTGTGTACAACGTGCGACGTGTCTACCCCTATGCGTTGATTGTCAGGGAGGAGTTCGGGCGTATCAACCGGACACTTGAGATGCTGCCTGATGAGCGGGCCAGGGACAACTTCCTGAGGCAGTATGAGAAGGATATTTTCAAAACATATGAGGGTGATATCAGGAAGCTGACCTTCACCCAGGGCAAGATACTTATAAAGCTGATTGACCGTGAGACTCAGGCCACCTCATACGAACTTATAAGGGACTATCGCGGCAAGTTTGCCGCCACCTTCTGGCAGAGCATAGCACGCATCTTCGGTTCAGACCTGAGGGCCACTTATGAACCAGCCGGCGATGATTATCTTATTGAGCTTATAGTGAGAGACATAGAAGCCGGCAGGCTCTGAACAGCCGCCGACTGAGAACACTGTCTTTTTAAGTTTGTCGTTATAGAAAAAAAGCCGGGAAATTCTGATCAGCCCCTGTCTGCCAGTTCCATTAACGCTTTCACAACCTCCTCTGCATCGCGGGCAATGTCTGAGACTGTTGCGTCGAGCATGTAACAGGCTGCAGTAACGATAAGGTTTTTCCTGTCGACTGCCACTTCGCCGTGGGCCTTACGCTCATGTCTTGCCCCGAGTTCAGCCAGATGTGCAGCTGTTGTCGCGTCATTTCCTATGGTAACGGTCACATCGCCCAGCACCCTTGCTATCAGCACCGGGGAGATACATAGTGCTCCTATCGGTTTGTGTGCTTTGTGAGTTGTGAGGATGGCCTCTTCCACCACCCTGTCGACACTGCATTCAGGGCCGTCGAAGGCATAGGTGCAGAGGTTCTTTGCCACGCCTAATCCTCCCGGGAAGATAAGGGCGTCAAAATCCGCTGCCCTGTATTCTGTCAGGGCCTTTATCTTTCCCCTGGCTATCCGGGCAGCTTCTGTAAGGACGTTGCGCGACTCCTGCATAACCTCGCCGGTGATATGGTTGATGACGTGATGCTGCATCACGTTGGGAGCAAAGAGCTGGTATGAACATCCGTATTTGTCGAGTGCATACAATGTCATGACCGTCTCATGTATCTCTGCTCCGTCGAAGACACCGCACCCTGAGATAACTACCGCTGCTTTCATAGAATTCATTGTTAGAAGAGATAAAATTAGTAAAAAACTGGATAACTGACCTGTAAGCTGGCGTTAATAGGTCTTGATAGCTGCAGATACTGAACCTTATATATAAAAAAAGGGTTTATGGCATTATCTTGTTAAAAAAGCATTATATTTGGATTAGCAAAGAAAACATGGAGAATTGCACTTGTTTTTCCCCATGCCGGATTGCTGATTTGACTTTAACCTTTTTTTTTAACCTAAAACTCTAATCTATGAACAAACTAAAACTAGTGCTTGCACTGTTTGTGTTTACGGGCTTTTCCGCCCTGATGGCGCAAACGGTGACAATTAGAGGTACTGTTACTTCCAGTGAGGATGGATTACCAATTCCGAGTGTAGCAGTAACAGTCCAGGGTACTACAATCGGCACCTTGACGGATGGAAGCGGGAACTATTCCCTCGCTGTTCCGACAACTGCCCGTAATCTGGTGTTCACTTTCGTCGGTATGGAGACCATTACGGAACCTATTGGAAGCAGGACTACCATTAACGTGACAATGAAGATTGAGACCACCGGTCTTGATGAGATTGTTGTTACGGCACTCGGTATTTCCCGCGAGAAAAAATCACTCGGTTACGCCACACAGGCTCTTGACGGAGAAGCCATCGCGGCAGTCAAGACAGACAACTTCGTGAATACTCTTTCAGGTAAGGTGGCTGGTGTAAGTGTCAAGGTGAGCGGGAACATGGGGGGATCATCAAACATTGTTATCCGTGGAAGTAAGTCGCTTACCGGTAACAACCAGGCTCTCTTCGTCATTGACGGTGTGCCTGTAGACAACTCCAATACCAATAACTCTGGTCAGTTGAGGGGACGTGCAGGGTACGACTACGGTAATGCTGCTTCAGACATAAACCCCAACGATATTGAGTCTATCGATGTCCTTAAGGGTGCGGCTGCGTCGGCACTTTACGGTGCCAGGGCAGCCAACGGCGTCATAATGATAACAACCAAAAAAGGATCCGCCCAGGCAGGCCGTGCAGTTGGCGTGACATTCAGTTCCAATGTAACAATCGGAGTTATTGACAAAAGCACTTTTCCAACCTACCAGCTAAGCTATGGCGGTGGCTACGGACCTTATTACAGCGAAGGGGATTACCCTGGTCTGGAAGAGTTTGACCTTGACGGTGACGGTACTGATGATCTCGTTGTGCCATTCTATGAAGATGCATCAATGGGTGAAAGGTTCAATCCGAGTCTTATGGTTTACCAGTGGGATGCATTCGTTCCGGAATCACCCAACTTTGGAAAGAAGACTCCCTGGATGGCTGCTGAAAATGGTCCGATAACATTCTTTGACAGGGCAGTTTCATATACGAACAGCATTGATGTCACCGGTGGAGATGACAAAGCAGCTTTCAGGCTCGGTTACACCAATCAAACCCAGAATGGTATAATGCCAAACAGCTTGCTGAAGAAGAACAACATTTTGTTTAACGGGTCGTACAATGTACTTAAGAACCTTAAGGTAAGTGCGTCAGCAAACTTTATTAACACAGGTGGCAGAGGCCGTAACTCTACTGGTTACAGTGACAACATTCTATCGTCTTTCCGTCAGTGGTGGCAGGTTAACGTGGATGTCAAGCAGCTGGAGGATCTCTTTGAAGCGTCAGGCCAGCAGAATGTTACATGGAACAGGACCTATTATGATGATCCGGTTGGGCTATACTGGGACAGCCCCTACTGGGTCAGGTTCAGAAACTACCAGTCGGATGAAAGGAACCGCCTCCTGGGTTATGCTCAGGTTGACTGGAAAGCAACAGAATGGTTGAGCTTCATGGGCCGTGTCTCTGTTGATCAGTATTCCGAACTTCAGGAAGAGAGGAAAGCAGTTCTTTCATGCGCCGGTGAAATGGGCCCGCAGCGTGATGAGGCCACTTCCGGATACTCAAGGTACACCAGGTCTTTCCTGGAAGCCAACTTTGACCTGATGGCAACCTTTAAGAAGGATATAACAGAGAACCTTAATTTCAATGGCTTACTGGGAGTAAACATACGCAGGAATAAGGAGGACAGACTATATGAAGGTACATCAGGTGGCTTGAGTGTCCCTGAAGTCTATGCCCTTAGTAACAGCGTTAATCCCATGCAGGTTCCATATGAATCGTTCCGCCAGATAGGCCTGAACGGTTATTTCGGAAGCGTCTCCTTCGGTTATGCCAACACGCTTTACCTTGATGCCACTTACCGTATTGACCAGTCGTCTACTTTGCCTTCTGACAACTGGACATATCCTTATCCTTCAATATCGGGAAGCTTCCTCTTCTCGCAGCTGGTTGGCGCATCCTGGCTTGACCTTGGTAAAGTCAGGGTGAATTATGCAGAAGTAGGTAACGATGCCCCATGGGCGAGCATACTGGATACATACGATCCGGAGGCTCCCTTCAACGGCATACCTATGGTATCTGTTGCAGGCACCAAGAACAACCCGGGGCTTAAGCCGGAACGCACCAAGAGTATTGAAGCCGGATTGGAGTTAAGCGTCTTCAAGAACAGGATGGGGCTTGACTTTGCACTTTACAAATCAAATACCGTAAACCAGATTCTTCCTGTTTCCGTCTCTTCTGCAACAGGGTATGTTTCAAAGTTTGTCAATGCCGGTGAGATTCAGAACAAAGGTATCGAACTGAGCCTGATGCTTAATCCTGTAAGGGTGTCAGACTTCTCCTGGGATATTGTTCTGAACTTTGCAAAGAACGCTAATGAAGTTGTTGAACTGCAGGAGGGAATTACTAACCTTCAGCTCGCACGCCTGCAGGGTGGTGTTACCATCAATGCCCGCGTAGGAGAACCTTACGGTACGATCCAGGGGACCGATTATGTCTATCTCAACGGTGAGCGGGTAATTAACTCAACCGGTTATTATGCAATATCAACAACCTCTGACAATATCCTTGGAAATGTGAATCCCGACTGGACCGGAGGTATACTGAACTCTTTCAACTACAAGGGGGTGCGCCTGAGTGCTCTTGTTGATGTTCAGAAAGGCGGAGACATCTTCTCTCTTGATATGTGGTACGGTATGGCTACCGGGCTTTATCCGGAAACAGTCTTTACCAATGACCTTGGCAATCCGGTCAGGGATCCTGTCTATGGTGATGCAGCAACCGGCGGTGATCCGAACAGCGGCGGTGTCGTTCTTGACGGCGTACTGGCTGACGGAACACCCAACACAAAGCGTGTAACCGGCGGCAACTATCGTCTCTTCGGATATGCAAGAAACCCGAATACAGGGTTTATATACGATGCATCATATGTCAAACTTAGAGAGGTGACTCTTTCATATGATCTTCCCAAGACACTTCTGGCCAAGACTTTTATTAATGGAGCTTCAATTGGATTTGTCGGATCGAATCTCTGGATAATTCATAAGAACCTACCTTATGCTGATCCTGAAGCAAGCCAGAGCGCAGGTAATATACAGGGGTGGCAGAGCGGTGTAATGCCTACCACCCGTAATTACGGTTTCAACATTAAAATACAATTCTAATATTGAAGATCATGAAAAAGAAATATTTAATATTATTGATGCTGGTTGCCTCTTTCGCAGCCTGTACCGATAAATTCGAGGAATTCAATACTGATGTAAAGAATCCTGCCATTGTTGAGGGTGAGTCCCTTTTCAGCAATGCCGAGCGTCTTCTGGCACGTGCTATCTCATCCACAAATGTTAACCTTAACATCTTCAAGCTGATGGCTCAGTACTGGACGGAGTGTACCTATATTGACGAGGCAAACTATGACCTGGTCAACAGGAGCATTCCTGACAACCAGTTCAGACAGTATTATCAGGGTATCCTCAAGGACTTGCAGGAAGCATACTTGCTGATTGAAGCGACTACCCCAACCAGTGCTGTCGGCGAGATCGAGAAGGCAAACAAGCTGGCCATCATTGAGTTGCTGAATGTATATTCCTTCCAGAACCTCGTGGACATCTTTGGTGATATACCATATTCAGAAGCAATGGATATAGAAATGATCTCCCCGAAGTATGATGATGATGCTGAGATTTATCTGGATCTGATATCCAGGGTAAATGCAGCTCTCAGTGATCTGGACGACTCAGAGGGAAGTTTTGGCTCCGCTGACCTGATTTACGGTGGTGATGTTACACAATGGAAAAAGTTTGGCAACTCTCTCAAGCTTAAGCTGGCAATCAACATGGCAGATGCAAATGCTACTCTTGCCAAGTCCACAGCAGAGGCTGCAGTCAGCGGAGGCCTCTTTACTTCCAATGATGATAATGCACTTTTCCGGTTCCTCTCAGCAACACATACCAACCCGCTTTATGAGGATCTTGTTCAGAGCGGAAGGAACGACTTTGTCCCTGCTAATACGATTGTGGACATAATGAATAACCTGTCAGATCCGAGAAGACCGCTCTATTTTACAACCATAGGCGGTGTTTATTCAGGAGGGCAATACGGTTATGAAAGCCCCTACTCTCTCTACTCTCATTTAGCAGATGCAATTCATCAACCCAATTTCCCCGGAATAATAATGACATATGATGAGGTGCGCTTTTATCTTGCCGAGGCAGTCGAAAGAGGATTTTCCGTTGGCGGTACAGCAAGTGCCCACTATGAGGCTGGCATTAAAGCCTCAATCATGTTCTGGGGTGGGCTGGAAGCTGATGCCGACACCTATATTGCTCAGCCAAGTGTAGCATATGCCACTGCAACAGGAAACTGGAGGCAGAAAATAGGAACCCAAGCCTGGATAGCATTATATACACGGGGACTGGAAGGATATACCACCTGGAGACGTATGGACTATCCAACATTCAATGTGGGATCCCTTATTACCTCGTATGATGAAATCCCTATAAGATTCCCCTATCCTGTAAGTGAGCAGACATTGAACAATGCAAGTTATACCGCTGCTGCTTCAGCTATTGGCGGAGACCTGATTTCAACACCGATTTTCTGGGACGTAAACTGAGAGTAGTTTACGGGCGACCGATCATCTGGTGACCTTATTATTAAGAGGCTGTCTGTTCGCAGGCAACCTCTTTCTTTTTCAACAGGTAGTCCTTACCATTAAAGTAAAATGTTGTACTTTGCAGGGTATTTTATTATAATGCATGTTGGACAGTAAAAAATGAAACCGCCTGGAAAGGGTAGAATTGACAACCTGAACATATTTAAGGGACATACTCCTGCCTGGTTATTCTTCCCGTTGCTTCTGCTGGGGCTGATACAGTCTGTTGTTGCTCAACATAATTTCAATATTTCAGACCCCGTTTACGGGTCTGATCCCATGATTATCAACGGCAGATACTACAGTTTTTTCCTTCCCACAAGTACAGAGGGCAACCAGTATCTTGCAGATTCACGCTTCGATACAGGTTCAGTGACAGTCCGGGGTACTACCTACTCAGACCTGATGCTGAATTATGATATATATAATCAACATCTCTTACTGAAATTTCATACTCCTTCAGGAGCAGATAACCTGATTATAATTTCTGAAGCATGGCTGGAGGGATTCAGTTTCAGGGGGATGATTTTCAGGCTTATTCCCCTTCAGGATACTGTAAAGCAGATATTTCAGATCGTCGGGGATGGTCCTACCAGAATAGGGTATCTGTGGAGGAAGGATCTTAAGCCTGACAGTTTTTACGGTGCACGTTACTATTCATTCTCACTGCCAAGGAGAGAGATGAATATCCTTGAAGGGTATAATATAGTCAGATACCGGAACAACAAGACCTTCTGCGAGGCTCTGGATGAGAGGAGCAGAAGAGCCGTAAGGGAATATCTTACCAGGCGTCGGATCAATGTTAAGAGAGCTGCCGACGGTACCATGAGTGAAGTGATGAGTTTTTACAATTCCATCAGACAAGAGTGAAGTCAAGACTATTGATCATATGGTTAATTGTTACTGCATGCCTGCCGCAGCTTGCGGCCCAGGAAAATACCATGGACTGTCATCTGAAGAACAGTACATTTAAGGAATTTTCCGGATTGGTCTTCGATCAGACCGGAGTAAGAATTTTCTACCGTGACGAGTGGGTAGATAAGCTCAAAATAACTCTTGATGCATACTCTGTTGCTGTTTCGGAGGCCCTGACCCGTATTCTGTCAGGGTCAGACCTGAAGGTTTCAGAATGGTATGGTGACCTGGTTGTGCTGCCAGGAGGGGGACTTCTTGCGGAACTTCCCGCATACGCTCAGATAGCTGACAAGGATGTTCTGCCGGTCAAAAAGAAAGAGGCAATGACTGCTAGCGAAGAGCGTTACCTCACAGGCAGGGGGTCAGGGGTTACGCAGACTATAATCATAGGCAGGCCCGGTGAAAACGTAGCCAACAACAGGGTTAAGGCGCTCGGGCGGGTCATTGATGAAGAGACGGGGGAGCCTCTGCATTTTGTTGCAGTTTATATCACAGAAGCCAAAACAGGGGTAGTCACGGATGTGAACGGCTTTTTCAACCTTACGCTCATGCCGGGAACCTATAACGTGCAGATTGAATTCCTCGGTTATGCGAGAAAGAAATACCTGTTCGAAGTTTATTCCGATGACAGTTTTGTCCTCCGGATCAGAAAGACCGCTGTTGAATTAAAGGAGATAGTTGTAAGCGGCGAACGCCATGCAAATATACGTGCCAAGGAACCCGGGTTTGATCAGGTTTCAATGAAATCAATTAAAACGTTACCCATGCTGATGGGGGAACGTGACATAATTAAGATCTCTGCTACTCTTCCAGGGATTGTCACCGTTGGTGAAGGAACGGCAGGTATTAATGTCCGTGGCAGCAGTTCCGACCAGAATGGATTTTATTTCAACAAGATACCTGTTTACAACACCTTTCATTTGTTTGGGTTTTTCCCGGCGTTCAATTCTGACATCATCAGGGACCTCTCTATTTATAAGGGATACGTTCCGGCAAAGTATGGAGGAAGGCTTGCTTCGGTTTTCAATGTCACATCCCGGCAGGGCAACAGAAAGCTGTTCACCGTCCACGGAGGGATCAGTCCTGTAAGTGCCAACCTGGTATTTGAAGGCCCCCTGAAGAAAGATACCAGTTCATTCCTGTTCAGTGCACGTTCATCTTATTCCGACTGGATCCTTACGAGAATCAAAGATCCGACCATCAGTAATAGCAGTGCCGGCTTCAACGATTTTTCATTAGGAATAAACCGGGATTTCCGCAAGACGCAGCTCTCAATGTTCTTCTACAGGAGTTATGATCGTTTCAGCCTGTCCGACTTAAACAGCTATGACTATTACAACAATGGCGCATCAATCATCCTCGGCCATAATTATACCAACGCTCTCCGTGGTGAGATATCCCTGGCGGGTTCACAGTACGGTTTCTCAACCATTGACAGGCAGCAGCCTCCGTCAGCTTACCGGCATGCCTATAAAATGGGGCATTATGAAATACGTGCCGACTTCAGGCATGTATTGAATGAGAAGAGTACTCTTGAATATGGGTCCGAGATGATTTTCTATCTGCTGGACAGGGGAACAGTCTTGCCATACGGCGAAATGTCATTGAGAAACAAGATTGAACTTGGTGTCGAAAGAGGGATCGAAAATTCATTATTTATTACACATCAGTACGATATTTCCAGCAGGATAAATCTGAATCTAGGGATCAGATATATGGTATATAATCCTGTTGGCCCCACCTCAACCTGTAAATATATGGAAGGGGCGCCAAGGGATCCGAGATATATTGAAGACACACTGATCTTCGGCAGGAACAGTATCATCAGGTGGTATCATGAACCAGAGATACGTGCTTCACTGAACTTTGAAACCGACAGAGATGGTTCTGTAAAGCTGTCATTCAACCAGATGCATCAGAACCTCTTTATGCTCAATACCATCACAACGGTGGCTCCTAATACTCAATGGAAACTTGCTGATTATCATCTTCTTCCCTCCAGAAGTAACCAGTGGTCTGCGGGACTGTTCCGTACTCTTCCGAAAAATGGTCTCGAATTCTCGGCTGAAGCATTTCTGAAGCTGACCCGCAATTACTCAGAATTCAGGGACGGAGCTGACTTTCTGAGCGATGATCCGGTTGAGACCGCAGTCTTGCAGGGGAATCACAGGGCCTACGGCCTTGAGCTCTATATAAAACGCAGCAGACGTAAGCTTGAGGGATGGATTTCGTATACCTGGTCAAGGTCCTTTATACAGGTTGATGGCAACCACTCATGGTTCAGAATCAACAACGGAGAGGTATATCCTTCTAACTTCGACATACCTCATTCACTGACTGCCGTTCTGAACTATTATTTCACCAGGCGCGTCTTCTTATCTTCAATACTGACATACCAGACCGGCAAACCGGTCACCTACCCCGAATCGGCTTATTATGCTGATGGGTCACCCTATCTGGATTATTCAAAGCGGAATTTCCACCGTATCCCTGATTATTTTCGCGCAGATTTTTCCCTCACCCTGGAGGGGGATCTGAGGAAGAATAAATTCCTCCATAATTCCTTCGTGCTTAACCTCTACAATGCTACCGGGCGTGATAATGCCTATTCCGTTTATTACCGGACTCAGAACGGCATGATAAGAAGTTATAAGTATTCCGTCATTGGTGTGCCTGTTTTTACAGCCACATGGGTTTTTAAACTTGGAAACTATGTGTCGGATTAGTATTATAAAGGTCTTGCCGGTCATACTATGTATGATTCCATCGTGCATCACACCCTATCAGCCTGACATTCCCCCGGAGGCTGTAAATAAATATGTGGTCTTTGGGCAGATAAATAGTAGCTCTGAATATCAAACAGTTACGGTCTCAATGGCTTCTCCGGTAAGTGATCCGCTGTTTATACCAGTATCAGGTTGTGCAGTGCGCATATCGGATGATAAGAAGAACCAGTTCGCAATGCAGGAGTCTCAGGAAGAACCTGGAGTTTACGAAGTTTATATTGACAGTGAGCATCTCACTCCCGGAAAGTCTTTTAAGATCAATATCATAACTCCGGACGGCACATCCATACAATCTGATTTTGACCGGATGCCCCCTTGTCCTGATGTGGGGGATGTATATTATGAGATTGATGAGATTGTTTCACAGTATACTGGTCAACCGGAAAAGGGTATTCGCTTTTACATCGATCTTGATGCCGCAGATTTCACAAGCCGGTTTTTTAAATGGGATATTACCGAGACATGGGAATACCGGGTCGACTATCCCAGGGAGTGGTATTATGACGGTACTGTTCATCACATTTATCCACCTGACTATTCAAGAAAAGTATGCTGGTTAACACAAAGAGTAAAGGAAATATATACACTCTCAACAACCAATCTGCAGGAGAACAGGTACAGTAAATTCCCGCTCAATTTTGCAAGCAGTCATACATCAAGACTTATATACGGATACAGCCTGCTGGTAGAACAGGCGGCCCTAAGTGAAGAGGCCTACTCCTACTGGGATCAGATGCGGATCAACGGAACCGGACTGGGGGGCCTGTACGAAAGACAGCCCCTCTCAATCACCGGTAATCTCCACAATATGACTGATCCTGATCAGGAAGTGCTCGGTTTCTTCAGTGCCGAAACTGTTAAATCGAAGCGTATCTTTATCAGCTATGTTCAAGGTCTTGAAATCGAGTATGTTGGATACTGCACGCCAGTCCTCCTCGAACATGGTTTTGCCGAGATCACTCCGTCAGACTATCCTGCCTGGCTAATGGGGGATGAAGACAACTTCTACATGGTACTTTTAAGTGACGATTGCGTAGATTGTCTCTTTTACGGTGGTTCAAATATCAAACCTGATTTCTGGCCTTATTGAGATGAATAATCGTATCCTTCAGATATTATTGCTGATTATACTGCCTGTCACTTCGGGATTTTCCGGAAGGCAGATAATGAATCCATCCCCTGGTGAGAGTGTCATCTTGTTCTCTGACCGTAATCTTTACATCGCCGGAGAACCAATTTACTTTTCTGCCTTTCTCCTCAGGGGTGAAGAGATGGCTGATACGCTTCAGAGCCGGGTGCTCTATTGTGAACTTATTACACCAGAGGGAGGTAGGATATCGGCAGGCAAGTTCCTGGTTGAAGATTCCCATGCATCAGGATCTCTCACTCTACCGGGCGATATGATGACCGGTACCTACTATTTGCGTGCATATACAAGATTTATGCGCAATTACGGACCTGGCCACTATCCAAACATTGGCATCAAAATAATATCTCCTCAACGTAATGAGGTTCAGGAAGCTAACCATGGCACCGAAGCAAAGGAAAGCCTCACCGATGGAGACAACCTGCATCATTCAGACAACCCTCTCAGTATCAGTACAGACAAATCATGCTATACTCCTCGCGACTCCATGCACATTTTTCTGGAGGCCGATTTGACATCCGGCTCTTCCCTGAGAGGCCTGTGTCTGTCAGTTGTGCCTGAGGAATCAGTATTTGACGGTTTTACGAGGCCGCAGATGAGTGATCTGGTTATTTCAGACAGATACCATAATATTGAAAGCCGTGGCATCTCAATTACAGGCACCCTTACAGAGCAGACTACCGGCAGGTCACTGCCTTACAAGAGAGTAAGTTTGTCAATTTTGGGTGAAGAGAAGGACTTTATGGCCATGCATACAGACTCTGCCGGTCACTTCTTCTTTTCCCTGCCTGACCACAGGGGAGCAAAGGATCTTTTCCTGTGTCCTGAAAAGGCAGCAGGCCCTGATTCTAAAATATTGGTGGATAACGACTATTGTACAATCCCTGTCACTCTCTCAACAGGTATATTTGAACTTTCGGCAGAGGAACGCGCAGCTGCATTCAGGATGGCTCTAAATGAACAGCTGGAAGCTTATTTCCACATTGATACGGTTCAACAGTTATCCGCTGAACCAAGGGGAAGCCGGGCATTTTACGGGATCCCGGATGATATCCTGGTCCTGGATGATTACATTGAGTTGCCAACACTTGAAGAATACTTCAATGGATTGCCTACTATGGTCAGGGTCAGGAGAAGCAAAGGGGAGAAGTATTTCAAGGTGATTGGCACACAGGCCGGCCTGAATAACTTTGACCCGCTTCTGCTTGTAGATCTGGTTGCGGTTGATGACCCGGCAAGAGTCCTTGCGGTGAGTCCTTCAAAAATATCCCGGATAGAAGTTATCAATCAATTGTACCTGAAGGGCGATGAGACCTTCGGGGGGATTATAAGCATAATATCCCGACATGGCGATTTTGCGGGAATTGATCTTCCCGAGTCGGGGATTTTTTTAAACTATGGCTTTCTGGCCGGGGAGGCCCTTCCTGTCGGGCAGGCTCCCCTGACAGAAAATTGTCCTGATACCAGAAATACCCTTTTCTGGGATCCGGATTTCAGACTTGCCATTAACGAACCTGCAAAGGTGTCACTGACGGTGCCCGATACGCCCGGAAGGTTTCTTATCATCCTTGCCGGAGTCACCCCTGACGGAGAAAGGATAATTCAGTCATTGCCATTTGAGGTAAGGAAATAATTGCCTGGTTACTGCGGCTGCCTTACAGCCCCCTGCCTCTGACTATTGTGCCGAGTGTGTAGTATATTATCTTCAGGTCAAGGAAGAGGGATACGTTCTCAAGGTATAGCAGGTCATACTCCAGTCTCTCAAGCATAGTGTCTATGTCGGAGGCATATCCGAGCTTGACCTGGCCCCAGCATGTGATGCCGGGCTTCACGGCCAGCACCCTGTTGTAGTGTGGCGCCTGTTCCCTGATCTTTTTAATGTAGTGTCTCCGCTCCGGCCTGGGGCCCACCAGTGACATCTCGCCCCTGAGAACGTTGATGAAGTTGGGTATCTCGTCAAACCTGTGCTTTCTCATGAAGCGTCCGAGGGGAGTGATACGTTTGTCGCCCCTGACAGCCAGCTGAGGTCCGTCAGCCTCCGCCCCGTCCTCCATCGACCTGAACTTGTATATCATAAAGGGCTGGCCATGACGGCCTATCCTCTCCTGCCTGAAGATAACGGGACCTTTCCCCGATCTCCTGATGAGTATGGCAAGCAGGGCCATCAGGGGAGAGAGCAGCACCAGGGCTGTAGCCGCCAATGAGTAATCGAGCAGCAGCTTGATCATCTGCTGCCAGTGTGGCATCTCCCGGTATGAGACCCTCAGCAGGGGGGTGGCATAGATGGGCCCGGCCTCCACGTGGCCGGCGATGACCTGTCGCATTGAGGGCACTGCCTTGACAAGCACATCGCGGAAACAGATGCTGTTCACCAGGTTCTCCACCCTCTCATACTCGTTTTCTTCAAGCGCCAGGATGACCTCATCGATTTCATTTTTCTCAATTATCTCCACAATATCTTCCTCCCTGCCAAGCCACGGCACCCTGCCGGCCAGCGGCTGACCCTCCGAGCCGTCGACGCTGATATAACCGGCAAGAAGATTTCCTGCCGGCATCTTTTCACCTGTTATCTCGCTGATAAGCCTGGCTGCCTTGCCGTTGCTGCCTGCTACCAGTGTGCGGAACCCGGCCTCACGCCTGTGTATCTTACCGGAGACATACGATGTGATAGCGAACCGGGGAAGCCATGTCATCAGGAACTCCAGGGAGAAGAGCACCAGGAATGACCTGTAATAGGTGGAGTAGTCGCCTACTGCATCGTCAAGCACCAGCACAAAGAAGAGGATGACCACCGCGGCGAGGGTGATGACCAGCGATTTGCCAAATTCAAGTAGCCGTGAACGCCGGAGGGTATCCGAATAGAAACCGGCCATGGCAAAGACGAATAGATAAAAGAGCGGAATGAGAAGGATCCCGAGGTAGAATTTATTGCCCAGCTCCATCCGGAAGTATTCGCCATAAAGCCTTGTCTCAATGAAATATTTACGGAAGAGGTAAAAGAGACCCCAGGCGATGGCTGATCCGGTGAAGTCAGAGAGAATATATGCTAGTGTTATTCTGCGGGCAAATTTTTTCATCAGGTGAGGCAAGCGATATGCAAAGATATCTGTTATTTTTAGACCAAAATCATTCACCAGTGATTGAAGAGTCATTTGAAGCCAGGGGCAAGAGGAAGAAGCTGATAGAAGAGTTACGTTCCAAGGGCATCAGTGATGAGAGGGTGTTGGAGGCCATGAACAGGGTTCCGCGTCATATCTTCATGGATGATGCCTTCCTGAAGCATGCCTATCAGGACAAAGCCTTTCCTATTTCAGCGGGGCAGACCATCTCACAGCCATATACCGTTGCCGTACAGACGATCCTGCTCAATGTCGGTAAGAGGGACAGGGTGCTGGAGATTGGCACCGGGTCGGGCTATCAGGCCGCCATACTGGCGGAGCTGGGGGTGAAGGTTTATACCATTGAGAGGCAGCGGGAGCTCCACCGCAAGGCACAGGCCATGCTCAGCAGCATGGGTTACCGGATATACTGTTTCCTGGGTGATGGCTATGAAGGGCAGCCGCAGTACGGACCCTATGACGGGATAATCATCACGGCGGCGACAGCCGAGGTGCCTGATAAGCTGCTGAAACAACTGCGCATCGGGGGGCGGCTGGTGGTGCCCCGCGGAGAAAGGGATTCACAGGTGATGACGCTCTATACCCGTACTGGCGAAGATGACTGGGAGATCACCACCCACGGCTATTTCGTCTTTGTCCCGATGCTGAAAGGTATTGCCAACGGCAACAACAGATAACAGTGTCATGAAGATATACAAAGAGATATTTTCTCCTATCGCGGTCAATACCTACATTATCTCGGGAGACGATTCCGGCTGTATAGTAATCGACTGCGGCTGCTACGGCAGGAGTGAGGAGATGAGGCTGGAGCAGTTGCTTACGGACAGAGGTCTCAAGCCGAAGCTGCTTCTCAACACCCACTGCCATCTTGACCATCTCTTCGGCAACCGCTTAATGCTTGAGAGGTACGGACTGCGCACATGGTATCATGAAGGCGACAGTCAGAACCACCTCAACGCGCCGAAGCATGCCCTCATGTTCGGTCTCACCATGGAGGAGCCCCCTGCGCCTGCAGGATATCTTGCCGATGGTGAGGTTGTTACTGCTGCCGGAGTGAGCCTCGATGTTCTGGCGGTGCCGGGCCATTCACCCGGCGGGATAGCCTTCTACTCGGAGAAAGATGGAGTTGTATTCACGGGTGACGCCCTCTTTGCAGGCAGCATCGGCCGTTCTGACCTCCCGGGAGGCAACCATGGGCAACTGATCGAAAGCATCAGGCGAAGGCTTTTTACCATGCCTCCTGAAACCGTCGTATATTCGGGTCACGGACCTGAGACTACCATCGGCCGTGAGATCGGAAGCAATCCGTTTTTTGTCTGAACATGATGAATATGCTTTTTTTCTCTCCGGCTTTCTGTTAATTTCGCCCGATGCCTCTGAAATAATTTAATAACAATCATATTATGACCACGGATAACTTTGTTGACCGTCACATCGGGCCGCGTGAGAGCGATGCCGTTGAGATGTGTAAAATCATTGGAGTAGATACAGCGGAGCAGCTGATAGAACAGACCGTTCCGGCCTCGATAAGGCTTGGCGGGCCTCTCAACCTGCCTCCGGCGATGAGTGAGCAGGAGTATCTCTCGCATCTGAGGGAGCTTGGCAGCCTCAACAGGCAGTACCGCTCCTTTATCGGGCAGGGTTATTACGGTGTGGCAGTGCCGCCGGTGATCGTGCGCAACGTACTTGAGAACCCCGCATGGTATACCTCCTACACTCCGTACCAGGCTGAGATATCGCAGGGCAGGCTGGAGGCGCTGCTTAACTTCCAGACTATGGTGACAAGCCTCACGGCCATGGATATTGGCAATGCCTCACTGCTTGATGAAGCCACTGCAGCCGCTGAAGCCATGCTTATGATGTTTGGTGCCCGATCGAGGGAGAAGGTAAAGGCAGGCGCAAACCGCTTTCTGGTTGATCACCCGGTCTTCCCGCAGACGCGTGATGTGCTCATCACCCGTGCCGCACCAATGGGTATTAAGATAGAGTTTGCAGACTATACCGGTTTTGAGGCTGACGACACTGTTTTCGGGGTGCTGGTCCAGTACCCTTCTGCCGGCGGTGAGATACGCGACTACCGTGATATGGTGGATAAGGTCCATGCTGCCGGAGCTTTGGTGTCCGTGGGTGCCGACCTGATGAGCCTGGCCCTGCTGACCCCTCCCGGAGAGTGGGGTGCCGACATAGTATTCGGATCCAACCAGCGTTTCGGTCTGCCAATGAGTTACGGCGGTCCTCATGCCGGCTTCTTCGCCACCAGGGATGAGCTGAAGCGCAGCATGCCCGGTCGCATCATAGGCGTATCCGTTGACGTGCACGGCAATCACGCACTGCGCATGGCCCTGCAGACACGCGAGCAGCATATCAAGCGTGAGCGTGCCACCTCCAACATATGTACAGCCCAGGCACTGCTGGCAACCATGTCGGGAATGTATGCCCAGTATCACGGTCCGGAAGGCATCAGACGCATAGCCATGCATATCTTCTCCACGGCATGTACACTTGCAAAGGCACTGCGAGGCCTGGGATATACCATAAGGCATGACCAGTTCTTTGATACAATACGCGTCCAGGCTGTCCCGGGCGTCACTGCCGACATGATTGAGAAGATCGCCCTGGGCAGAGGTATCAATTTCTGGTACCAGTGCGGCAACTGTGCCGTTATAAGCACGGATGAACTCACCACCCTGAAAGAGATAAATGATATTGTCTCCGTCTTTGCTGAGGCGGCAGGTAAAAAGGCAGAGGAGGTGACAGCGCTGTGTGACTGCTTCTGCATAGACGATAAATTCAAGCGTACCACGCCTTACCTGCAGGAACGCACCTTCAACAGCTATCACAGCGAGACAGATATGATGCGCTATATCAAGATGCTGGAGCGCAAGGACTTCTCGCTGGCCAACGGCATGATTCCGCTGGGATCATGCACCATGAAGCTCAACCCTGCAGCCTCCATGTTTGCCATGAGCTGGCCTGAGTTTGCAAACATACATCCCTTTGTTCCTGCCAGCCAGGCAGAGGGGTATCACAGGCTGATGGATGAGCTGGGTGAGGCGCTTAAGGAGATCACCGGTTTTGATGCGGTCTCGTTCCAGCCCAACTCCGGTGCTGCGGGAGAATATACCGGGCTGATGGTCATCAGACAGTATCACATAAGCCGCAATGAGGGCCAACGCAATGTAGTGCTGATACCATCCTCCGCTCACGGCACCAACCCGGCAAGCGCGGCCATGGCAGGCATGAGGGTGGTTGTGGTAGAGTGCGATGAAGATGGCAACATCAGTGTTGAAGACCTGAAAAAGAAGGCTGTTGAGCACCGTGATAATCTCAGTGCGGCGATGATCACCTACCCTTCAACGCACGGTGTGTTTGAAGAGGCCATCGTGGAGATGATAGGCATCATTCACGAGAACGGCGGGCTGGTCTATATGGACGGTGCCAACATGAACGCACAGGTGGGGCTGACAAGTCCGGGCCACATAGGAGCCGACGTCTGCCACCTCAACCTGCACAAGACCTTTGCCATCCCTCACGGCGGCGGCGGACCGGGTATGGGACCCATACTCTGCAACAGCAAGCTGGCAGAGTTTCTTCCATCGCATCCGGTGGTGAAGACAGGGGGCAGTCACGGGATTACCGCTGTCGCGGCAGCGCCGTACGGCAGCGCTCATATACTGACCATCAGCCATGCCTACGTGATGATGCTGGGCGCTGAAGGACTCACAAAATCAACGATATATGCCATCCTCAATGCCAACTATCTGGCAGCCGCACTGGGGGAGATGTATAAGGTGCTCTACACCGGTGCCAAAGACCGCTGCGCACACGAGATGATACTTGACTGCCGGGGCTTCAAGGATGCCGGGGTGGATGAGTCGGATATAGCCAAGAGGCTCATGGATTACGGTTTTCATGCACCTACTCTTTCGTTCCCTGTACACGGCACCCTGATGGTTGAACCGACAGAGTCGGAGCCAAAGGCCGAGCTTGACAGGTTCATCGATGCCATGAGAAATATATGGCAGGAGATAGAGGAGATAAGACAAGGTACGTCAGACAGGGAGGATAACGTGCTTAAGAATGCACCCCATACAGCCGCGTCGGTAATCTCCGACGGATGGAGTCATGCCTATCAGCGCGAGAAAGCCGCCTATCCGCTGCCATGGATCGCCGAGAATAAATTCTGGCCTTCGGTTGGCAGGGTTGATAACGGCTACGGAGACCGCAACCTCGTCTGCTCATGCGCACCCATCGATTCGTACAGATTCGAAACATTGAGCTTCGGTACGGAATAATTGACTATATTGTGGCAGTGCCCTGCTGGGCATGACATCATCCAGACGGCGGTGCATGGACACAGTATCATTGCATTAATTCAGAAGAGAGATGGATGCCATTCACAAATATGAGATGGGAATCGTGGGCAACTGCTCATTCCTGGCCTATATCAACAAGAGCGCAGATGTAACATGGATGTGTCTGCCCAGGTTTGACAGCAGCTTCCTCTTCGGGTCACTGCTTGACAGCAAAAAGGGAGGAGAGTTTTCCATCAGACCCTCAAGCGGCAACTACTATACTTTTCAGTCATATATCCGCAATACCAACATCCTGACAACCGAGTTCACCAATGACGACGGCAGGTTCAGGGTTACGGACTTTGCCCCAAGATTTTTCCAGTACGATCGCTACTACCGGCCCCTGATGCTCATACGCAAGATCGAGCCGGTAGAGGGCAACCCGTTTATCAATGTCAGGTGCGAGCCGGTGGGGAGTTACGGTGCTTTAAGGCCCGAGATCGTTGCCGGCAGCAACCATATCAGGTTTCTGAATCTCGAGTCGCAGGTCAGGCTGACAACAAATATCCCGCTTACATACATTGTCAATAGCCAGTCCTTCCTGTTGAATGACACCTGCTACCTGGCATTCACATACGGAGTGCCCCTGGAGGCCCCGCTGGAGGCTACTGCCGAGGATTTCCTCGACAAGACCATCAAATACTGGCTTCACTGGATCAAGACCACCTCCATTCCCAATATCTTTCAGGATGAGATCATCAGGTCTGCCCTGGTGCTGAAGCTTCATCAGTATGAGGATACGGGCGGCATCATAGCCTCAGGGACCACCAGCCTGCCTGAGGCCCCTGGGGCAGGCAGGAACTGGGATTACCGCTATTGCTGGATGAGGGACTCCTATTACACCCTCAATGCCTTCAATAATCTTGGCCACTTTGAGGAGCTGGAGCGCTACTTCCTATATATCCAGAATATCATTCTTTCAGAGCAGAAGACGATAAGGCCGATGTACACAATTGCGGGCACTGCTGTCCCCAAAGAGAAGAAACTGGATCTGGAGGGCTATCTCGCCAATAAACCCGTTCACCTGGGCAATGACGCCTATAACCAGGAACAGTATGATATCTACGGACAGGTGCTTGCCAGCCTGTTGCCGCTCTATATTGACAGAAGGCTGAACTACCTTTCCTACAGTAAGTCCAGGGAGGTCATCCACTGGCTTCTAAACCGTATTGAGGAGACGATGGACAGGCCTGATGCCGGCATCTGGGAGTTCCGCAACAAGATGCAGGAGAACTGCTACACCTTCCTTTTTCACTGGGCCGGTGCCAAGGCAGCGGAGAAGATAGGAGCCAGCTTTGCAGACAATGACATGAAGAGGAGGGCCGAAAAGCTGGCTGTCAGGGCATCGGAAAAGATCGAGATGTGCTATCAGGCTGACCTGAAGGCATATATGCAAGCTGTAGGTAACAAAAATTATGACGCGGCCACCATCCATCTCATCACCATGAGCTACCTGGATCCTGCAGGGGTCAGGGCACGGGACCACCTTGACGCCCTGGCAGAACACCTGAAGACTGAAGAGGGACTGCTCTACAGGTATATCCATGATGATGACTTCGGCATGCCGGAGACAACCTTCCTGGTATGCGCCTTCTGGTACGCTGAGGCGCTGGCCTGCACGGGCAGGTTGGATGATGCAATTAGAACCATTGAAAAGCTACTGGAGTTCTCAAATCATCTGGGCCTCTTCAGTGAAGACGCCGGACGTGACGGCAGCCAGTGGGGCAACTTCCCTCAGACCTACAGCCACGTGGGGCTGATGAATGCAATATACCGGATAGCAGCAAGGCTTGACAGACCGGTATTTCTATAGAACATACATAAAGCGCACAGGAGGACCTTATGAGGCTGAAAGGCCGGTCCTCCTGTAAAAACCAGGCAAGATGAGCAAAAACAGACCAGCGGATTTCAACAGGATAGTGATAGTAGCTTACAGGCTGCCTTTCACCCTCAAGCACCGCAACGGTACCCTTACCGCTGTACAGAACACCGGTGGACTGGTCTCCGCCGTACTCTCCCTGACAAAGAGAATGAAGTCGGAGAGCCAGAACGGGACGATGGAGAAAACAGTATGGGTCGGCATGGGAGAATATGACAATGATCGGATGAACTCACTCCCTGAGGTAAAAGAGACCTTTGAGCTCAGGTCGGTAAAAATACCCGAAAGCGTGAACGAGAAGTTTTACGGGGGTTTCTGCAATGACCTTATATGGCCGCTGTTTCATTATTTCCCGTCATTGGCTGTCTTCGGGCAGGGCTATTTTGAAAGCTACAAGAAGGCAAATGAGCTGTTCTATAAGGAGTTAAGAAAGATCATCCAGCCCGGCGACTTTGTTTGGATACATGATTACCAGCTCTTCCTGCTGCCGGCAATGGTACGTGAAGAGTTTCCCGAGGCCTCGGTAGCTTTTTTTCTGCACATCCCGTTTCCCTCATACGAGGTCTTTCGTATCATGCCTGACGGATATCAGAAAGCGATCCTGCAGGGACTTCTGGGGGCTGATCTCATCGGGTTTCACACCCATGACTATGCCCAGCATTTTCTGAAATCGGTACGTCGAAGCCTCGGCTATGACATTTCGCTCAACACGGTTACTGCGGAGGATATCTATTCGAGGGCAGATGCCTTTCCCATCAGTATTGATTTCAATAAATTCCATGATGCGGTTCTGCTGCCGGAGACGGAAAAATCCATTGCCCGGATCAGAAAGCAGAAGAGAGACCGTCTGCTGATCTTCTCTGTTGACAGGCTTGATTACACGAAGGGCTTCCTCAACAGGCTGTCAGCCTTCGAGCTCTTCCTGGGGCGTTATCCTGCCATGAGGGGCAGGGTGATCTTCAACATGGTGATGGTGCCTTCACGTGACACCATCGTACGCTACCAGGAGATGAAAAAGGAGATCGAAGCCACAGTGGGCCGGATAAACGGCAAGTATGGCACGCTCGACTGGAATCCTATCATTTATCAATACAGAT
Organism: Bacteroidales bacterium UBA4772; assembly: GCA_002403305.1. Taxonomy (GTDB): domain Bacteria; phylum Bacteroidota; class Bacteroidia; order Bacteroidales; family VadinHA17; genus SR-FBR-E99. Next base: position 86,604 of record DHHM01000010.1, on the reverse strand, counting down.
CGTTGAAGTTCAATGAGCTGGTTGCCCTCTACTCACACAGTGACGTTGGCCTCCTGACACCTCTGCGTGACGGGATGAACCTCGTGGCAAAGGAGTATGTGGCCGCCCAGCACGAGAGGGCCGGCATGCTTATACTCAGTGAGCTTGCCGGAGCTGCTGCAGAGATGGGAGAGTCGGTGCTGGTCAATCCGTCCGACATAAGCCAGATGGCCGATGCCATATATGAAGCCCTGACCATGAAGGATGATGAGAAGCGAAAGCGCCTCGAAGCGATGAAAAACAGGATCCGCGACTATGATGTCTTCTCATGGGCTGATGACATACTCCGTACTACCGTCAAGGTGAAGGCTGACAGGGAGAGTTATCGTATAAGGCTGATAAACAAAGATATAGAAGACAGGATAATTTCTTCGTTCTGCAAGGCGGAGAAGCCGTTACTGTTTATCGATTATGACGGTACTCTCGTGCCGATACGCGAGCTTCCTGAGCTTGCCGTTCCGGAAGATAAGCTTGTTGATCTGACCTCCAGGCTGGCCACAGTCACTGACCTGGTGATCATCAGCGGCAGGAACCGGGACTTCCTTGATAAGTGGTTCTCGGAGGTTAAGGTGACGCTGGTGGCGGAACACGGAGCCTTCATCAGGTACGCGGGCGGGGAGTGGGAGTCATCACTCGGCCAGGATGCCACATGGAAGGAGGGGATAATGCCCATTATGGACAGGTTCACCAACCGATGCAAGGGATCATTCGTGGAGGAGAAGCGGGCTTCACTGTCATGGCACTACCGGAATGCTGACGAGGACCTGTCGGCCCTCAGGGCTATAGAGCTGAAGGGGGAACTGGAGGAGATGATACTGAACATGCCGCTACAGATCATTGACGGTCATAAGGTTGTGGAGGTAAAGATGGCCGGATACAACAAAGGTACTGCAGCCATGAAGCTGACAGTATCGGGGGTGAATGACTTCATCCTTGCCATCGGTGACGACAAGACTGATGAGGAGCTGTTTGCAGCTCTTCCTGACAGTGCCGTGACGATCAAGGTGGGCAAGGGGCCCACAAAAGCTGCCTACAATTTCACGAAGCAGACCTCGGTGACCAGGTTCCTGGAAAGGATGATAGAGGCCCGGGAGAAGCAGGAGTGCAGTTGATCCGGACCTGCTGCCGGCAAATTGTAACAGGTCAGAACAGGTCCTCGATCACCATTGAATAGAGTTCGGGCTGCGAGATGCCGTACACCGCAGCCTGTTTTGGTAAAATACTCTCAGGTGTCATACCCGGAATGGTATTTATCTCAAGGAACTGCGGCCCGTCGGGTGTGATTATGAAGTCGACCCTTACGATTCCCTTGCATCCCAGCAGGTCACAAATCTCTGAGGAGAGCTCCTGGATCCGCTTTGTCATCTCGTCAGTCAACCGTGCCGGTGTGATCTCATCGGAGAGCCCTTCAGTATATTTTGCCTCATAGTCGAAAAACTCTTTTCTGGGCACCACCTCAGTAACGGGCATCACTATCTTTTTGTCCCTTGTCTTTACCACGCCGCAGGCCACCTCGGTACCCGGCATGAATGTTTCCACCAGCACTTCGTGGCCTTCGGTAAGTGCTGCCTCGACTGCAGCGGCAAACAGGCCCACTTCTTTCACCTTTGTCACGCCGAAGCTTGAACCGCTGGCATTGGGCTTGACGAAACAGGGCAGACCGATCTCCGTTGCTATCCTTTCGGCATCATATTGTTGCCCTTTTCTTATCAGCAGTCCGCCGGTCATGGGTATCCCGTATTCAAAGAGGTAGAGCTTGCAGGCCTGCTTGTTGAATGTCAGCGCTGACACGAAAGAGCTGCAGCTGGAGTAGGGTATCCCCGTCATATCAAAATAACCCTGCAGGAGCCCGTCCTCGCCCGGAGTGCCGTGAATGGCAATGAAGGCGGCATCAAATCTTACTCTGCCGTCATCGAGCACCAGGGAGAAGTCGTTCTTGTCAATGCTGAAAATACGTCCTTTGGGGTCTTCCCAGTACCAGTCGATACCTCTGACGGTTACGATGAAGGTTTCATACCGGTCTTTCAGGGCCGAAGCTACACTCTCTGCGCTTCTGACTGAGACAGGGTATTCCGATGAATTTCCCCCGGCAATGATGGCAACAGTTTTCATCATAATATAATTTTGATTTTCAAGGTATGATAGCCTGTCCCGCCTGAGCGGGAGAACCACATGATTGTAATTTATATTTATTCATGTTTGTGATTGTGGTCAATCATGTGGGTTCATCATCCTGCAGTTTTGCCCCAAATTTACACTATTTAGCATCGCGTGAAAACTCTGCCCGAAAAAAGATAAGCAGTAAGGGATGCGACAGAGGGATTGCGGACACCCTCTGCGCCGGAAAGTTTCTTTAATTTTCCTCTGGTATCAGGGGCGGTGGCCTTGATTTTTATCTGCCTTTACAAAATCAACAGTTTTTATGTAAGTTTGGATCTGAAACAAAACAGAATGAAAAATGGAAAAGAAACCTTTAGGCAGGATAGGTACCATTGTGATTGTGCTTGTTGTTCTGCTGCTGATTGTATCATGGGGCGTCGGTATCTACAACAAGATCATCCCGATGAATGAGAAGGTATCCACGGAGTGGAGCAATGTAGAGACGCAGTATCAGCGCCGGGCGGATCTTATCCCCAATTTTGTAAATACTGTCAAGGGAGCTGCCGAGTTTGAGCAGGAGACACTGACAAGGGTTATTGAGGCCAGGGCGAAGGCCACCCAGATGACCATTGACCCCTCAAACATCACTCCCGAACAGCTACAGCAGTTCCAGGCAGCACAGAGTGAAGTAAGCTCGGCACTCCAGCGCCTGATGGTTGTGGTGGAGCGCTACCCCGACATAAAGGCTACCCAGAACTTCCGGGACCTGCAGGTTGAGCTTGAGGGCACGGAGAACAGGATTGCCGTTGCCAGGAACAACTTCAATGATGCGGCCAGGGAGTACAACACTTTTATAAAGCAGTTCCCGAACAATCTCATCGCTTCTCTCTCCAGGTTTGATTCAAGGCCCTATTTTGAGGCACAGGAGGGAACGGAGACAGCTCCCACGGTACAGTTCTGAGTTTTTGGGGATGAAGGCTTCAGCATTTTTTACTGCAGAGCAGCAGGAGACTATTGTCAGGGCGATCAAGGAGGCAGAACACGCAACTTCGGGTGAGATACGGGTGCATGTGGAGACCTCCTGCAAGGCCAATGTCCTCGATGAGGCGGCCTGGCTCTTCAGGAAACTGGGGATGCACAAGACGGCTGACCGCAACGGGGTGCTGATCTATCTCGCCCTGAAAGAGCGAAGCTTTGCAATAATCGGTGACAGCGGCATTAACAGCGTGGTGCCCATAGGCTTCTGGGACAACATCCGCGATCATATGCAGATGCGTTTCAGCGAGGAGAAGTTCGCCGAGGGGCTCGCCGAAGGGATACTCATGGCCGGCGAACAACTGAAAGAGCATTTCCCCTACTCACGAAACGACATCAATGAGCTCTCTGATACAATCTCTTTTGACATAACTGAACCGGGACTGTGATCATGAAAAGGTTAACTGTTATAGCAGTTATGTTACTGCTCATGATTGCATCACCGGCGGTGACCGGCCAGTCGTTGCTTCCCCGGCCCGATCCGCCGCGGCTCGTCAATGACTTTGCCGGGGTGCTCTCCGCCTCTGACGTGAGAGCGCTGGAGGATAAGCTCGTCGTTTTCAATGATACCACATCGAACCAGATAGCCGTGGTGATCGTTGATGACCTCCGGGGATATGACCGGTCTGACTTTGCCTACAGGGTAGCCAGGGATTGGGGCGTTGGGCAGGGCGATTTCAACAACGGGGTGCTCATCCTGGTGAAGACCAAGACGGAGCTGTCAGACGGTCAGATCTTCATTGCCACCGGCTACGGCCTCGAGGGCGCCATCCCTGACATAGCATGTGCTGAGATCATAGACAGGGAGATACTGCCGCGATTCCGTTCCAACGACTATTACGGGGGCCTCGACGCCGGCACGGATGTGCTGATGTCACTTGCCGCGGGGGAGTACAGTTACGACAGTTATGCTGAGGGTGCCTCCTCAGGGGCGGTTCCGGGCATCGTCTTCTTCATAGTTCTCATCATCTTCATTGTGGCCATATCTTCCGGCAGCTCAAACAACAAGCATATCAGAAGGAGCGGCACAGCTAACCTTCCCCTGTGGCTGCTGATGAGCATGCTGGGCGGAGGACGGTCGCACAGCGGCAGCTGGGGCGGTTTCACCGGTGGCAGTGGCAGCGGCGGCTTTTCAGGGGGTGGCGGCGGTTTCGGCGGTTTTGGCGGCGGCAGCTTCGGCGGCGGCGGAGCAGGGGGCTCCTGGTAGAATTTTCGATTTTCGATTTTCGATTTTCGATTTTCGAAAAAAATCTTGATTTATTGGAGGTTTTGCGGTAACTTTTCCATCTGCATTCTTTTGTGGAATAATTATGGAAATGAAGAAGCAAATTCAGCTTCGCACCAAGAAGTTGGCATTGGGTATAATATCGCTCTGCGATCGATTGCCCAGAAGTTTCCCAAATCAGGTTATCAGTCGCCAGTTAATCAGGTCATCATGCTCTGTGGGAGCAAACTACCGGGCGGTTTGCAGGGCTAAATCATATGCGGATTTCATCAACAAACTAAATGTAGTTGAGGAAGAAGCTGATGAATCCATTTTCTGGCTTGAACTGCTTCTGGACCTGGAATGCGGGTTTAGAGAGCCGGTTTCAGCCTTCATTACGGAGATGGATGAAATTGTATCAATTGTTATTGCTGCCAAAAAAACCGCTAAACACAATATGACCAATCAAAAATCCTAAATCCACAGAAATCGCAAATCGCAAATCGCAAATCGCAAATCTCAAATCTCAAATCTCAAATCTCAAATCTCAAATCGCAAATCGCAAATCGCAAATCGCAAATCGCAAATCTCAAATCCCTTCGGCTCTGCCTGCAGTATATTTTCTCCATTTATTCAGCACGGCGGTCATGTCGTCGGGCAGGGGTGATTCGAAGGAGAGCCGCTTGCCGGATACCGGGTGATCAAAGGAGAGGGTCTGTGCATGCAGTGCCTGGCGGGGCAGAAGTGCAAAGCAATTGCGTACGTACTGCTGGTACTTGGTAAAGGTGGTACCCTTAAGTATTCTGTCACCCCCGTACTCACTGTCGTTGAAGAGAGGATGGCCTTTCCATGACATATGAACCCTTATCTGGTGAGTGCGCCCTGTCTCGAGGCGGCATTCGATGAGCGACACGTATCCCAGCGGCTCGATGATTCTGTAGTGTGTGACGGCATGTTTGCCCTGGCTGCCATCGGGGAAGACCTGCATGATGCGGCGGTCGCGGATGTTGCGGCCTACATTGCCGGTGACGGTGCCTTCCCCGGGGTCAGGCGTGCCCCATACCAGGGCCAGGTAACGGCGTCCGGTGGTACGGTTGAAGAACTGCCTGGCAAGTTTATTGTGGGCATATTCGTTCTTGGCAACGACGAGCAGTCCTGATGTGTTCTTGTCGATGCGGTGCACCAGGCCTGGCCTCAGTTCTCCGGTCTGAAAGAGAGGGAGATCCCTGAAGTGGTACATAAGTGCATTCATGAGGGTGCCCGAGTAATTGCCGTAGGCCGGATGCACCACCATGCCTGCCTGCTTGTCGACCACTATCACATCATCATCCTCGTAGACCACGTTTATTGGGAGGTCCTGCGGTATCAGCTCTATCTCCCGGGGTGGGTTGGGGAGTAGTATCTGTATGACATCCAGAGGCTTGACGCGGTAGTTGGGTTTCACCGGGTTCTCGTTGACCAGGATATTTCCTGCCTGTGCCGCAGTCTGTACCCGCGTGCGCGACACATTCTCGATGCGTGCAGAAAGGTACTTGTCGATGCGAAGCATCGACTGCCCCGCGTCAACAACATAGCGGTAGTGCTCGAAGAGCTCCTCCTCCTGCTCCTGTGGCTGGCTGTCATGCAGTTCCGGCTCGGTCATCAGTGTTGTCTCATTTAAGTATTATGACACGCAGTATGGATAGCGGCAGGCCTTCCCGGCTCTTTACCAATAGGATATATGTGCCGGGAGACAGGCGGCTGAGGTCATACCGACCGCTGCTGTCAAGCGTCAATACCCTGGCTCCTGAGGAGGAGATCACATCTACTGTGAAATCGTCCGGAGCCCTATCCGAGGGCAGAAGCGTCACCTCCCCCGAGGTGGGGTTGGGGTAGAGGGTGAACATATCGTTGATCAGGGTGCCGTGGTCTGATGATGTGGCTGATCCTGCTCCCCTCATCACAGGCCTGATCATCAGCGTTCCCGGAGCCTGGCTGGCCTGCCAGACGCCACTGAGCATGAAGTACTGCCTGCCGTCGTTAGGAGTGTTGAGATCGAGACCGGCATTGAGGAATTTATCGGAGAGCTGACTCCAGCCTACCCAGAAGTAATCGGTCACCTGTACTGGCCGGTCAAATAGATAAGTTACAAAGCCGTTTATCTCCCCGCCCGGTGCGGCAACGAATCCCTGGGAAGAGCCCAGCACCACTCCAGGCTGACCGTTGTCGTCAGCCCATACCATGATGTCAAATGCCCTCTGGTTGGCGTTGTCATAGGCGTCGTTGAAGCAGATGCTTATCCCTCTGACAGAGTCGGGGATGAACGATCTGAAGCGGAGTGCAACCCTGGCATTGTTTGCTCCCTGGCCGTTGATTCCGTAACCTGCCTCGGCAGTGCCGTCGTCAATGGCAAAATAATCATAGAACCGTTGCAGGTACCTGATTGTATCATTATGCTTGCGGTCGAAGTCATCGGTGACCAGCGATGCTGTCACAAGGAAGAGAGCTGAGTCGGTGGCGGCGGTGTTGTAAGTATATAAAAGAGGGGCATCATACAGAATGTCAGACAGGGGAGCCGCATTGGAAGATCCGGCATCAAAGTCGCGTACCACAGCGCCGGTAGTGAGGTCAGTGACAGAGATATACCTTGTCACGTTGCGCACGATGGTGTCATTATTGCGGTATCTGAGACTGACGGCGGGACTCATCAGCGAGAGGAAGGCCTGGCGAAAGTGTCTCCACGGCATAGCCTCGTACTCTTTGACCAGTGAACGGAGGGGCAGGGTCATGGCTACGTCATGGATGACGGTGTCATGACGTGACCTGTTCCTGTCAAGCCAGATATGGTCGAGGTTCCACTGGTCAGCTGTGCCTGACCGGGATGGCTCAGTGAGCACACCGGCGAGGGAGGCATAGCCTGTGAACATAAACCTGAAACCGTTCTTCAGAAACCGGCTGTCGGTCACGGGTATCATCGCCTGTTGGAATCCTGTCTTCGTGCCTCCCGTAGCCTGCCAGACGCTGTACCATCTCTCCTCATCCGGTGCCCAGAAACTCAGCGTCAGGCTATCGTCGCTCTCAGGCATGTCAGACACTCCTCCAGCCTCGTAGAGGAAGCTGAGCCAGATGCTGTCGCTGGCCGGATATGCCAGGTCGATGGTTCGTGATGTCAGTCTGTCGGCGGCGAAGACAAGGTTCGAGGCCTGATCATAAAGCAGGCCATATTCATCAAGGCAGTCGAAGGTGGCAACGCCCATGGAGGGCTGGGTGACGGAGAAGGTGTTGTTTACAAAGACCTGCAGGTCAGACCATCTGTCGACGGAGGGATAGAGGCTGTCGCGGGAGAAGTCGTCAAAAAATGGCAGCGCTACCGGCTCCTCCGCTGCTGCTGCCTTCAGGCGGGTCATGCCCGTCATGCCGTCAGTCTGCCCGTCCGGGTTCATGACCATCCTGCCGTCAAGCTGCCTGTTGCGTGTCAGCCCGGTGAAGACCTCCTGCGCCGAGGTGCCCGTGGAGACCAGCAGGAGGGGGAGCAGGTATATCAGCCATCTTTGCCTCATCATAGAGATTCCGTCCCGTTATCTGGCAAAATCATCATCTCATTTCTGTCTGCAGTGGCTGTTGCCGTGGTGTCAGCGAAGATCTTCAGGCTGTCGGTCGTCAGCCAGATATAGACTGCCGAGCCCAGCTGGACTGTTGCATCAATGTGATATACAGGATTTTGCTTATAGACGAATGCATTCAGAGAGTCTTCGGAGGTATTGACGGTGACATCGAAGACATATGCTCCGAGGTTGAGCGATGAACTCAGTATCTCGCTTTTGGCCTGGTCGAGGGTATAGCCGGTAAGCCGGGGAATGGATGTACGCTGGCTGCTGAGTCCCCTGCCGAGGATGAGGTCAATGGCCATTCCCTTCTGTACTGAGTCGCCCGGGGCGATCTCACGGCCATGGAGTGTCTGCTTAAGAACGAAATCGACCGTCAGGTCAGGCACATAGGTCAGCTGACCAACCTGCAATCCTGCTGTTTCAATAACCGATACCGCCTGCCTCCTTGGCAGTCCCACGAGGTCAGGTACGGCAACCATTTCAGGATTGAAGGCATTGATGGTTACCTTTATCGTTCGCCCTTTCTTTACACGATGGCCGGGTGCCGGCATCTGTTCGGCCACGCAGCCGCGGGGAACGAATGCGGTGTATACTGAGTCGATGATCTGGAAGCGCATCCTGTTTTTCTCTGCCACGCGTCTTGCCTCTTCGATGGTCAGTCCCCTGATCTCGGGGGTTGGTCTCGACTGGCCGTGATGGGTGTATATATTAAGGAAGATGATGAGTAAGAGAATAATGGCTACGCCGATGACCAGCGCCAGACCTGCATTCTTCCAGAAGACCCGGCTTTTCAGAAATTCCTTGAAGCTCATCGTGTGATGAAGTATTAAATTATTAACGCAGGGTCAAAGATAAAATTATATTATGAGATCGGAGGCCAATTACCACTCCCTTACAGGACGGTAGAGTGTATCTCTCTCCACCGGTCTGAAGCCGGCGGAGCGTATCATAGCCACGAGTTCGGTGGTTGAGAGTGTGGTGTTGCTCTCTGTGGCGCCGGCCATGGAGTATATTCTTGTGGTATCATCGATGGTGCCGTCGAGGTCATCGGCGCCGAAGGCGAGGCTCATCATGGCTGCATTCTTGCCTATGGCAGGCCAGTAGGCTTTAATGTGACTGAAGTTGTCGAGAAAGATGCGTGACAGGGCATAGTTGCGCATGTCTTCAGTAACAGGTACCTCGCCAAGCTCATGCATGCGGTTGTTTTCCCTGCGGAACTTCAGGGGTATGAATGCATTGAAACCCCCGGTGCGGTCCTGCAGCTCTCTCAGCCTAACCATATGGTCTATGCGCTGCGCCGGGCTCTCGGCATGTCCGTAGAGCATCGTGGCGTTGGAGGTGATGCCCAGGTTGTGGGCAGCTTCGTGTATGGCCAGCCAGGTTTCGGCGTCAGCCTTCTCACGGCATATCTTCCTGCGCAGCGAGGCATCGAATATCTCTGCACCACCACCCGGTATGGAATCGAGGCCGCAGTCATGCAGGTACTCCAGTCCTTCAGCATATGTCATGCCTGCCTTGCGGATCATATATTCCAACTCTACAGCCGAGAATGCCTTGATGCTTATATCGGGCCGGAGATCGCGAATTGATGAGAGGATCTTTCCGTAATAGTATATGTCGCGCGATGGATGTACACCGCCGGTGATGTGTACCTCTGTCACAGGCACCCCCTCAAATCGGCTGACGATGTCGAGGATATCACTCTCCGAGAGCTCCCAGCTGTCAGGGTCGCCCTCGGGCTTATGATAGGAACAGAACCGGCAGTTATAGATGCAGACGTTGGTAGGTTCAATGTGAAAGTTGCGGTTAAAGAAGACTGCATCACCGCTTTTGGACCTCTTGACGGCGGTGGCCAGAAGAGCCAGAAGGGATAGATCGGCCCGGCTGTAGAGCGTCAGTGCCTCTTCGGGGGTCACTCTTCTGCCGTCGAAAACAGCCATTGCTATCTCCTTCAGGTCAGGGTCGGTGTTTCTCAGAAGAATCTCATTCATTGTACCCATGTTGACAAATTTAATCGCACTATGCCGTAATAGAAAAGAAAAACCGCCCTAATTGTTCATTAAGACGGTCATTTTTCTATTGTCAGTCAGCCTTTCAGTTCTTCTTTCCCGGTTCATCGGAGACGGTTAGCTTCCTCCTGCCCTTGGCCCTGCGGGCAGCAAGCACACGCCTGCCGTTGGGTGTTGACATTCTCTCCCTGAATCCGTGAGTATTGCTCCTCCTCCTTCTTGACGGCTGAAATGTCCTTTTCATCTGTTGCTTGAATTATGTAGTTAACTTTTCTTTTTTTAAGACTGCAAAGGTAGTCATTAATTTGAAATAAATACCAGGCAGGGCATTTTTTTTCTCTCACCGCGGAAGGTAGACAATTTTTTTCGTCTCAAAGTAAGGTTCGTCAAACCAGCGGCTTAACGGGACAATCCTGCTTTCTGCCGCAAAGGGCTCGAGTTCACCGGTGAGATCGCCGCCCTTGAGAACGATCCATCCGTTTTTCAGACTGTTGAATGAGTGTGGGGAGAGAAGATGCCGGGTGAGTTTCACGAATCGGCTCATCTCCGTCACTGCCCTGCCTACAATAAAATCATGGCTGCCGGAGATGTCTTCCGACCTGGCGGCAATGGCGGTGACGTTACCGACAGAAGCGGCTTCTGCGATCTCACGGGCCACTTTTATCTTTTTGGCGATTGAGTCGACGAGGGTGAACTTCACCCCGGGGAAGAGGATGGCCAGGGGTATTCCCGGGAGACCTCCCCCGGTACCTACATCCGCCACGGAGGTGCCGGGAAGAAAGGTGATCAGGCGGGCGATGGCCAGGCTGTGGAGCAGGTGGTTGGTCGCGAAGTTTTCTATATCCTTCCTGGAGATGACGTTTATCTTTTCATTCCAATCCCTGTAGAGACCGGGCAGCAATGAGAACTGACGGCGCTGCTCCTGGGTGAGCGACGGGAAGTATTTTTCAGCGACGGTGGTCAAATCCCGCTCTTTTTGTTCTGTACGGTGTTGTGGATGAGGACTTTTGCCCTGAAGAGTCGGGCTTTTACCGTTCCTATCGGCAGGCTGAGTTCAGAGGCTATCTCCTCATAGGAGTACTCTTCGAAGTAACGCAGTTCTATCAGGCGGCGATAACGTGGTTTGAGAGCCTTGACTATCCTGTTGAGTGAGGCTGCCGTCTCCCGGTCTATCATCAGCTCATCAGGGCCCCGGGTGTCGGAGGCGACGGTAGCCTCCACCTCGGACTCTTCTCCCTCATCGTGGTCAAAGGGCCTGGGACTCTGGCTCTTGCGCCTCATGAAGTCGATGCAGTTGTTGGTAGCGATGCGGAAGAGCCATGTGCTGAAGGCATGGGAAGGGACATATTTTGCCAGGTTATGGAAGGCTTTCCCGAAGGCCTCGATGGTAAGATCCTCCGCATCCGAGGGGTTGTTGACCATCCTGAGCATGACGTAATAGACCGAATCGCGATACCTGTTGAGCAGCTCAGTGTAGGCCCTGCTCTCACCGTTGAGTGCCCTGTGAATGACCCTCAGGTCGTACTGCGCTTTTTCCGATAAGCCGGTTTCTACTTCCATGTCTTCATCCTCCTGCCTCTTCCGATTGCTGAAAGGTATAGGACTCCGTTGATCAACGGTGCCAAGATATCAAAAAAGAGCGAATTAAACCATAATCCGGGTTCGTTGAATGTGGCCGATGCTCTTTTGAGGATGATTGAGCGCATGACCAGACGAGCCAGGGCAACTGTAACCACCGCGGGCCAGAATGCGGTTATCAGAGCCAGCGTGACGAGCAGACCGTACCAGACAACTCTGGAGAAGGGTTCCAGGAACAGTCTCGCCTTATCCTTTTTTTTGTAGTATGGAGCTGCAAGAAAGTGTCTTCTCTTCTGCTTTACCCATGAGGTGATGCTCTTCTCCGCAACAGAGATGGTGAACGAATCATGCGAAAGCATCAGGCTGATGTTGTCAGGGGTAGCGTTCCGGTTCACGAACAGATCGTCATCGCCTGACATGATGTGGTTATGCGGACCGAAGCCCCCTTTCTCAAAGAAGAAGCTTCGGCGGTAAGCCAGGTTTCGTCCCACACCCATGTAGGGCACTCCTGCCATGGCCATGCCGAAGTACTGCATGGCAGTAAACATGGTTTCATAACGTATGTAGCGGTTGAGGACCCCCCTGTCGGGCATATACGCCCCGTAACCTATTATAATGTCTGCATCACCGGCAGCGGCCGCTGCCACTTCGCGCAGCCAGAAGGGAGAGGCGGGGCGGCAGTCGGCGTCAGTGAAGACCAGCAGGTCATTCTTTGCCGCCTTGATGCCTATCAGCATCGCCAGCTTCTTGGTGTGGGTGAAGCCGGGGTCTTTCTGAATCATGCTCACCTTAAGATGCGGGTACTGCTTCAGCATCTCCCCGAGAACATCAGAAGTGCTGTCTTCAGAGCAGTCGTTGACAACAACCACCTCATACAGCGGATAGTCCTGCTCCAGTACTGAAGGCAGGAACATCTTCAGGTTGTCGGCCTCATTGCGGGCACAGATAACCACGGAGAGCGGCGGCAGCTCATACTGCGCCTCCTTCCTGCCTTTCGGGCCACGGGCGGCCGCCCGGTAATAACGAAGCCAGTACCATCCCTGGATAAATGCCGCCGACAGGAGCAGTGCCCCCAGGGTTATATGTAGAGGATCAGTTGATAAGATCATTCAACGCTCAATGAGTGCGAAGCAATATTATAAAAAGTTGGATAATGGTTGCAAGAATCTTTTCAACAATATGGCTGTCGTTTTCCCAATTTGATAACCGGATGTTCAAAATCAGCGGGATTAACCTTACTTTTGTGACCGTCACACAGCGGATGATGTTCAGGATAGATCAGAAAGACAGCTCCACATCTGCCAGGGCAGGGGTTCTGCGCACGGCTCACGGCGATATACCCACCCCGGTGTTCATGCCTGTCGGTACCGCTGGCACCGTCAAGGGTGTGCTGCACCGCGACCTGCGGACGGAGATTGATGCCCGGGTGATACTTGCCAACACCTATCATCTCTACCTGCGTCCCGGCACCGGTATCATCAACAGCGCAGGGGGAGTACATAGGTTTATGTCGTGGGACAGACCTGTACTCACCGACAGCGGGGGGTACCAGGTCTTTTCGCTTGCCGCCAACAGGAAGCTGACAGAGGAGGGGGCCATCTTCAGGTCGCACATTGACGGCTCGAAGCATCTCTTCACTCCCGAGAAGGTAATTGAGATACAGAGGTCTTTGGGTTCGGACATCATGATGGCGTTTGACGAGTGCGCCCCCTGGCCCTGTGACCACGGTTATGCCCTCAGGTCGATGGAGCTGACGCACCGCTGGCTCGACAGGTGTGTGGATCATCTCAGGAAGACGGAGCCGCTCTACGGTTATGAGCAGATGCTCTTCCCGATAGTCCAGGGAGCTGTATACAGCGACCTGCGTCGTGCCTCCGCGGAGAGGGCTGCATCGGTGGAGATGGCCGGCATCGCAATCGGGGGTCTCTCGGTGGGTGAGCCGGCAGGGGTGATGTATGAGATGACGGAGGTGGTTAACAGCATACTGCCGGAGGAGAAACCTCGTTACCTCATGGGTGTGGGCACCCCGGCCAACATCCTCGAGAGCATAGCACGGGGAGTGGATATGTTTGACTGCGTGATGCCCTCACGTAACGGAAGGAACGGGATGCTGTTTACGCGTGACGGCATAATAAATATCAGGAACAGACGCTGGGCTGAAGACCTCTCTCCGGTAGACGCCGGATCAGACTCTGAGATCAGCCGCACATATTCAAAAGCTTACCTTCGCCACCTGGTGATCTCGGGAGAGATGCTCGGGGCACAGATAGCTACCATACATAACCTGGCATTCTACCTCAGTCTCGTCAGGGAGGCGAGGAAGAAGATACTCGAAGGAACATTCGGACCATGGAAGGAAGAGACGGTAAAAAGAATATCAGAGAGAGTCTGAGGAAGCTTGCCCCGACTATACTGGACCGCTATATCATCAGGCAGTTCCTGGGCACGTTCCTCTTTTCCCTGGTACTCATATTAAGCATAGCAGTCATCTTCGACTTCTCGGAGAAGATTGACGACTTCATCCAGAAGCAGGCTCCGCTGAAGGCTATCATCTTTGATTACTATCTCAACTTCATACCCTATTTTGCAACCCTCTTTGCCCCGATGTTTGTTTTTATATCGGTGATCTTTTTTACCTCGAGGATGGCTGTCAATACAGAGATCATCGCCATGCTCAACAGCGGGATGAGCTTTCCGAGGCTGCTTGTTCCGTACTTTGTCTCCGCCGCCTTCATTGCGTTGGCTGCTTTCCTGATGCTGAACTATGTGCTTCCCCATTCAAACATTGCCAGGCTTGATTTTGAGGAGAAGTACTACCGGAGATCCGATTTCAGGCAGATCAACGTATCATCGGTGCACCGTCAGGTTTATCCCAACGTGTACATATACATGGAGTCATACAACAAGATATCGCAGAGCGGCCGCAATTTCAGCATGGAGAAATTTGACGAGCAGGGGAGGCTGGAGTCAAAGTTGACGGCAAACATGATCAGGTGGGATACGACCACCAACAAGTGGGGAGCATGGTGGTACTATATCAGGGAGAATGACAGCCTGGGCGAGAGGATCACCTCCGGGCGGCGCATCGATACCGTGCTTAATGTGGGGCCTGACGATTTCACACGTGCCCCCGAGTTTGTCTATACAATGACTCACGGCGAGCTGATCGACTACATTGATGTGTTACGGTCGCAGGGCTCCGATGAGATAAAGCTCTATCTCAATGAGAAGCACCGGCGCAACGCCTCGCCCTTCGCCTTCTTTGTCCTGACCCTCATCGGCGTCTCGCTCTCCTCGCGCAAGATAAAGGGAGGCATCGGCATGCAGATAGGGCTGGGGCTGGCACTGACATTCTCATATATTCTATTCATGCAGTTTGCGTCACAGTTTTCGCTTAAGGGCGACCTCAATCCGGCGCTGGCAATGTGGATACCGAATATAATTTACTCTTTCATTGCACTGGGGACCTACCTCTACGCCCCGAAGTGACCCCGGGGCAGGATGAGGGAAATTTGCTTATATTGCCGTTCTATTTTTTTCGACGGTAAACAGGGGGTAATAATCTAAACATTAACAGCTATGGCACTGGAAAAGAAGATACGTGAGCTTAAGGAGAAGCGGGAGAAGATGCTTCTCGGCGGCGGTGAGGAGGCGATCGGAAAACAGAAGGCGATGGGCAAGAATACGGCCCGTGAGCGCATCCTTGCGATTCTTGACGACGGCTCGTTCAGTGAGTATGACATGTTTGTCGAGCATGATGCGCGCGACTTTGGAATGGACAAGAAACATCTGCCCAGCGACGGGGTGGTGATAGGTACCGGTACTGTCAGCGGCAACCCGGTGGCCATCTTCGCGCAGGATTTTACCGTCGCGGGCGGGTCGCTGGGGCTTATGCATTCGCGCAAGATCACCAAGATCATGGACCATGCCCTGAAGATGAGGATACCCCTTATCGGTATCAACGACTCCGGAGGAGCGCGCATACAGGAGGGAGTCAACTCCCTGGCCGGTTATGGTGAGATCTTCTTCCGGAACACCATCTCCAGCGGGGTGATACCGCAGATATCGGTGATACTCGGTCCCTGTGCAGGGGGAGCGGTATACTCTCCTGCGCTGACCGACTTCGTCTTTGTGGTGGACAATATCTCCAAGATGTTCATCACCGGCCCCGAGGTGATAAAGACCGTGCTCGGGGAGGAGATATCCATGGAGGCGCTGGGAGGTGCACGGGTGCACTGTGAGACCTCCGGCAACGCTCATTTCTTTTCGGAATCGGAGGATGAGTGCTTCAGCCAGATAAAGAAGCTGATCTCATTCCTGCCGCGCAACAATGAAGCCAGGGCGGAGGTTGTAGAAATGGTGCCGCCCGACAGCAGCTATGATATTAACAGGATCGTCCCGGGTGATCCCACCCTGCCTTACGATGTCAGGGAGGTGATCAGGGCTGTTGCTGACGGTTCGGATTTCTTTGAGATACAGGAGATGTATGCCCGCAACATGGTGATAGGCTTCGGGCGCCTGGGGGGCAGGACAGTGGGGTTTGTTGCCAACCAGCCTCTGGAGATGGCGGGCGTGCTTGACGTCGACTCCTCTGACAAGGCGGCGAGGTTCATCCGTTACTGTGATGCCTTCAGCATACCGATCATCACCTTCGTTGACCTGCCGGGGTATCTACCGGGCATAGACCAGGAGCATGCGGGGGTGATACGTCACGGTGCCAAGGTGCTCTATTCCTACAGTGAAGCCACGGTGCCCAAGCTCACGGTAATACTGCGCAAGGCTTACGGCGGAGGTTACATAGCCATGGGTTCGCGTCACCTGCGTGCCGATTTTGTCTTTGCCTGGCCTACGGCCGAGATAGCCGTCATGGGTCCGGAGGGAGCTGCCAACATCATCTTCCGCAAGGAGATAACCTCTGCCTCCGATCCTGATGAGGTACGCCGCCAGAAGGTAGAGGAGTACAAGGAGAAATTTGCCAATCCATATGTGGCAGCATCGCGCGGTTATGTTGACTCGGTCATTGAGCCGTCGGAGACGCGCAAGCTGCTGCTGCACGGGCTTGAGGTATCATCCGGCAAGCATGTCCAGATGCCGTTCAAGAAGCATGGCATACCACCCTTCTGATTATCTCATGACAAGCGACGATATGGAAAAGAGAGCGAACGACAGGCTTAACATAGACCACACCTGGTATACCACCAGGATCAGCCAGCGTCATGCTGCGCGCAAGCCCTACGCCCCTGCCGATCCGGGCCTGATCAGCAGCTTCATCCCCGGAACGGTGGTAGAGGTTATGGTCAGTGTGGGCGACACGGTGAATGAGGGTGACGATATATTGATCCTCGATGCCATGAAGATGAAGAACAGGCTTAAGAGCCATATAACCGGAAAAGTGACTGCCGTCAACGTAATACCGGGAGACAGGGTGTCGAAGGGAGCAGTGCTGGCAGTGATAGAGTGTTGCTGAGGCGGCTTATTGCATCTCTCCGGCCGTTTTGAGGAGGTATTGTGAGACCTCGCGCGGCAGTTCCGGCGGTTTGCTGAAGATGCCGTATACTGAAGATCCGCTGCCCGACAAGGATGCATAGATGGCGCCTGCCTCATAGAGTGCATCCTTCAGATGGGCTATCCTGGGGTAACGGCTGATAATGCCCGGCTCAAAATCATTTACAACTCTCTCTCTCCATTCAGTCAGCGGGAGGCTCAGAAGCTGTCTGAGCGACTCTCCTCCCGGGTCGGGATGACATCCGGCATAGGCCCCGGCAGTGCTGATATTAAGGTCAGGGTAGAGCAGTGTGATGTGCCAGGGGCTGAGATCGAGGGGGAATTCCGACAGTATGTTACCCACACCTTCGGCAAACGACGGGGTGTTGTCGATAAAGAAGGGAGCGTCACTGCCAAGCCTGCCGGCGAAGGAGCGCAGCTCCTCGAAGTTGAGCCCGAAACTGAAATACCTGTTCAGCGCCTTAAGCATGCCTGCAGCATCGGATGACCCGCCGCCCAGGCCGGCACCCACAGGGATGCTCTTGTGCAGATGAATACGCAGAAAGGGGAAATCGAACGAACGGCGCATCAGCTTTACGGCCTTCATGACAAGATTGTCTTCCGGATCGCCCTCCTCCATCACCCCGGTGACCGTCAGGGTGTCACTCCTCCTGCTGTCTTTCCTTACAACGAACTCCAGAGCGTCAGCCAGTGCAACAGGGTAGAAGAAGGTCTCTATATTATGATACCCGTCAGGCCGCTTTTCAACGATCCTTAACCCTATGTTTATCTTGGCTCCGGGAAATACAACCATAACCGCCCCTCTCTTATGAGATCAAAAATATACCAACCTTTTCAAATATCCTCATCTTTCACCATATTATCCGTTTTCAACATCTTTTTAACAACTGCTGTTTGAAACAAAAAAGAGAAGAGTTGGAATCCTGACTGTTGTTATTGTTAAATTTGACCACGGCGGGAGTATCCGGATTTAATTTCTAACCAACTGATTAACAATTTAATATTTAATGTCACAGGTAACTTCAAGAGGAAGGCAGGATAAAAGGTCTTCGGTGGTTGTCATACCTGAGGGTGGCCGTGTGCCGCCTCAGTCGCCAGAGATGGAAGAGGCTGTTCTTGGTGCAGCGATGCTGGAGATAGAGGCAGCCAGGATGGTCGTTGACATGCTCAGGCCCGAGGTCTTCTATTCTGCAGCGCATCAGAAGATCTTTGCCGCCATCTTTGAGCTTAATAAGCGTGATCAGCCGATAGACCTGCTGACCGTCACCCAGGAGTTGAAGAGGGTCAATGATCTTGACGAGGCCGGCGGCGCAGTCTATCTTACCGAGCTTACATCGAGGATTGTCTCTGCCGCCAACATAGAGTATCATGCCCGGATTGTGCTGCAGAAGTATATTCAGCGTGAGCTGATACGGGCAGCCACTCTCATTCAGAATATGGTTTATGAGGACACGCTTGATGTCACCGAGCTGCTTGACAAGAGTGAGGATGAGCTGTTCCGTATTGCCGAGGGCAATATCAAGCATGAGGTTGCCCCCATCCATGAGGTCATCAAGCAGGCACTGTCGGAGATAGAGGAGCTGGGCAAGAAGGAGGATGCTCTTGTGGGCGTACCTTCGGGCTTTACGAAGCTTGACAGGCTCACTTCCGGATGGCAGAAGTCCGAGCTGGTGATCATTGCCGCCAGGCCCTCGATGGGCAAGACTGCCTTTGCCCTGACCATGGCACGCAACATGGCCATCGAACACGGCAGGAAGGTGGCGATCTTCTCGCTTGAGATGGCAGCCATACAGCTGGTTAACAGGCTCATTGTATCCGAGACAGAGATCCCCGGCGAGAAGATCCGCAACGGCAAGCTCTCAGCAGAAGAGTGGTCGCTGCTTGAGTCACGCATCAAAGCACTCACCGAGGCCCCGATATATATTGATGACACTCCGGCCATCTCGGTCTTTGAGCTGAGGGCCAAATGCCGCAGGCTCAAGGCCCAGGGTAAGCTTGACCTGGTGGTTGTCGACTACCTTCAGCTGATGACCGGTCCGCCCGATGCGGGCAGCCGCGAGCAGGAGGTGAGCTCCATCTCCCGTTCGCTGAAGAGCATCGCCAAGGAGCTGGCGGTGCCTGTGCTGGCTCTCTCGCAGCTCAACAGGTCGGTGGAGACACGCGGGGGCAACAAGAAGCCCATGCTCTCCGACCTTCGTGAGTCAGGTGCCATTGAACAGGACGCCGACATGGTTGTCTTTATCCACAGGCCTGAGAAGATGGGGGTGTCGCAGTTCGAGGACGGACAGTCGACAAAGGGTCATGCTGATATTATCCTTGCCAAAAACCGTAACGGTCCTACTGATGAGATACTCCTTTACTTCAAGGAGGATCGTGCCACCTTTGTTGAGCCTGACGACTTCGGCAGTGAGGTCAGCTACCCCGACGCGGCGCCGGGAGGGGTATACACCCTGGGGTCAAAGATGAATGATGATCTCTCGTCAGACTACAGCGACTTCTCCCCGGACGACAACGGCCGCAAGCCGCTATTCTGATCCCGTGACCTGACCTGCGGTTTTATCGCGGGAGCCTGCTACTGTTATCACTATCTCGCCCCGCGGGGCTGTCTCGCGGAAATGTGCTGCCAGTGATGAGAGGCTGCCCCGTACCGTCTCCTCGAACTTCTTTGTCAGTTCCCTTGATACAGTGGCGCGGCGTTCAGCGCCGAGCGCTGCTGCCAGCTCTTCAAGGGTCTTTACCAGCCTGAAGTGCGATTCATAAAATATCATTGTTCTCTCCTCGCCGGCCAGGGCTGAGATCCTCTTCTGCCTGCCCTTCTTCTGCGGCAGGAATCCCTCGAAGCAGAAGCGGTCTGACGGCAACCCGGAGTTTACCAGTGCCGGGACGAATGCTGTGGGGCCGGGGAGCGACTCAACGGGGATATCCCGCTCGATGCACATGCGTACCAGCAGGAATCCCGGATCGGAGATGCCCGGGGTACCGGCATCGGTGATGAGAGCCGTGACCGTGCCTCTTTCCATCAGGTCACAGAGCGACTCAATGGTCTTGTGTTCATTGAACTTGTGGTGCGAACGGAGAGGAACCCTTATGCCATAGTGGTCAAGCAGTATGCGGCTCTTCCTGGTGTCTTCGGCAAGGATCAGGTCAGCCGATTTGAGCACCTCGAGGGCACGCACGGTAATATCACCCAGGTTGCCTATTGGAGTAGGTACCAGGATCAGCTTAGACATTCAGACTGAATTTTCTTCGTACCACATCAACAAACGACGACTGTGCCGCGGGGTCGGAGCCCATGACGGTGCTCTCGTCGAGTATCTTCATCGCTTCACCGAGTGATGCGGCCGCATTCAGCCTGCTGACAACGTCACCGTAAGCTGCCGCATCACCGCTGAAGAGCTCACGTATGTAGTAGAACTTGTCATTGATGCCGATTGCGGCAGCGATATCAGCTATAGGCTTGCTGTGCATTACGGAGGTAACCACCTCATCCTTTCTTGATGAAAACATCTTTTCTCCAAGGGTTCCCGTCACTCCGAACCTGTCGGCCAGTATCGCCTTTACACTCTCATGCGGCCTGGCTTTTGACCCGGCAGGGCTCTTCACGGTTTCGGATTCATCTTTTTCAGGCTCAACACTTGCCTGAGGGGCTGCCGTTTCAATCACTCCTCTCTGTTCTGCCACCTCACTATTCTCAATCGTGACCTTCCTCTCCGTTGTCACTTCCTTCTCAACGGTCGCTGATGTCGCACTTTTCTCAATTGTCGCCGCCTCTTCTGCGGTCATGCTTTTCTCAATTGTCGCCGCCTCGTCTGCGGTCATGCTTTTCTCAATTGTCGCCGCCTCGTCTGCGGTCTCGGCGGTCACACTTTTCCCGGTTGTCACCGCCTTTTCGGCAGTCTCGACAATCACGCTCTTCGACTCGCCGGTCACAACTGAATGGCCTGCCGTTCGGGCTTCGCCGGCACCGTACAGCCCGGGGAGGAGCTTCAGCATGTCAGATGCACTGCGGATCCTCGACTTTGCCAGCTCGGTCTCTGCAATATGCGAGCCGGGTACTTCCGAGAGCTGGTCAAGCATTGCAATCGCCTCCTCCAGATCCCTTCCTATAATACCTACTGCTTTTGTGAAATCCATCTCTCTTTGTTTTTTATAATGATCGTTTTCTTTATTTTGCAAAAGTAATTAATTCTGATCTTCTCAGCCTTAATAATAGTGTCACAATACTGAACGGCCTAACCCAGAGCTTAAGTATGGAGTTTCTCGAAAATTCAGTCCTCAATGCAGGCAAGCGCGGATCTGTCGAGGTTATAGCGGGGTCGATGTTCTCAGGCAAGACCGAGGAGCTGATCCGAAGGGTGCGCAGGGCCATGTATGCCGGCCTCAGGGTTGAGATCTTCAAACCGTCACTTGACACCAGATACTCGGAGACCAGGGTAGTGTCACACGATGAGAAGTCGATCGTTTCCACCCCCGTTGAGAATACCTCGTCGATACTGCTTCTGGCTGCCGGCGTTGAGGTTGTTGGCATAGACGAGGCCCAGTTCTTTGACGACACTCTTCCGGAGGTCTGTTCGTCCCTTGCGGATTCGGGCACAAGGGTGATCGTGGCAGGGCTCGACATGGATTTTGCAGGCAAACCCTTCGGACCCATGCCTGCGCTGATGGCGATAGCCGAGTATGTGACCAAGGTACATGCGATATGTGTCAGGTGCGGCAACCTTGCCCATTATTCACACCGAAAGACCGATGACGAGAAGGTGGTGGTGCTGGGTGAGAAGGATATTTACGAGCCCCTGTGCCGTTCATGTTACCTGGAGGCGGTCAGACGATGACCGTCAGCCCATGTGGCTGATCTTCTCGAGTCTTGCAGGATCTACAATGCTGATTCTTTTGCCTTCCAGGGCAATTACTGACTCGGTGGCAAACATCGAGAGGGTTCTGATGGCATTGGAGGTGGTCATGTTTGAGAGACATGCCAGGTCTTCCCTGGAGACATAGGCCCTGATGGTCTTACCGTCATTCTCGACTCCGTAGGTGTCACGCAGTACCAGCAGTGACTCAGCAAGCCGGCCCCTTATATGTTTCTGGGTCAGGGATACCGTTCTTTTACTGGAGAAGGATAATTCAAGTGCCATCATACGCATGAGCTTGATGGAGAGGTCGGAATTGCGCTGCAGGAGCTTCAGGAACTGATTGCTGTCGATCCGACAGACACCCGATTC
Source organism: Bacteroidales bacterium UBA4772 (assembly GCA_002403305.1). Taxonomy (GTDB): domain Bacteria; phylum Bacteroidota; class Bacteroidia; order Bacteroidales; family VadinHA17; genus SR-FBR-E99. The sequence continues at coordinate 64,325 of DHHM01000010.1, read as the reverse complement.
TTCAATGGCTACTGCCGAGGCATAATACCCGGTGCCTGCAATGATGGCGGAAAAGCCCATGAGTCCCTGAGGCCTGATCATCCTTATGATCTGTTCCCTGCCTCCGATGCCCTCCTTGAACACCTTCACCTTGCCGTAGGCGAGACAGTAAAGACCGGCAGGCCTGGCCCCCTCGGTAAAGATAACATCCCCTTTCTTGAAAGATGAGCAGATGTGATCACGAAGCAGAAACTCCTTCTCTTCGTCAGACAGTTCCCTGAAAAGCGAAAAAGGGCCCTCAAGGCACTGTTCCATGTAAGGATCACTATAAACCATTTCCCCGTATGTTGAATAACATATGCAAAGATATTAAAAATGTTGGCCCAGGTGGAAATTAACACTTTTTAACACACTAAAGTACAAGTAGTTGGAGGTGACCGGGGATAGTCAACGGTAACTGGCCACGATAGGTATTCTCCTGCCGCTGCCGAATGCTTTTGCGGAGACGCGCAGGATAGGGGGAGTCTGTTTTCTTTTGAACTCGCTGATGCGTACCAGCCTGATCACCTTTTCCACCAGTTCCGGGTCAAATCCTTCCCCGATAATATGGTCTGCTGACCTCTCAAGATCTATATAGCTGTAGAGCACGGGGTCGAGCAGGTGGTAGGGTGGCAGTGTGTCAGTGTCAAACTGGTCGGGTTTCAGTTCTGCCGAAGGGGGCTTGACGAGGATGGCATGGGGGATAATCTCCCTTTGCGAGTTTATCTCTTCAGCCAGTCGGTATACCTCTGTTTTGTACAGGTCGCCAATGACCGAAAGTCCACCGGCCATGTCACCGTAGAGTGTGCCGTAGCCTGTCGCGGCTTCGCTTTTGTTGGAAGTGTTGAGGAGCACATGCCCGAACTTGTTTGCAAAAGCCATCAGCATCACTGCCCGCAGTCTCGACTGGATATTCTCCTCGGTCACGTCGGGTTCACTGCCGGCAAAGAAGGGTTTCAGGGTTTTGTCGACCGCCTGCCGGGCCTCTTCAATACTAACGATGTGGCAGGGTGCTCCCAATGTTTCGGCCATCTTAACGGAGTCGGCCACGGAGTGGTCAGATGACCATACAGACGGCATCAGCAGTGAGAGGGTGTTCTCAGGCCCCAGGGCTTCCGCAGCCAGGGCAAGGACCACAGCCGAGTCAATACCGCCTGACAGACCCACTATCGCCTTCTTGAGTCCGCTCTTGGCAAAGAAGTCCCTTATGCCCGTCACCAGTGCACGGTGTACATGTGCGGTCATATCTTCAGGGAAACCTGCCGGGCAGGAGTACTGTTCCCTTTTGTCTCCCGGGGAGGGCACGTCGACTATCCTTACCTCTTCCTTACAGAATGCCAGTCTCTCGAGCACGGTCCCGTCAGAACCGATCAGTACTGACGATCCGTCGAAAATCAGTTCGGTATAGCCGCCTGCCTGGTTGACTGATATGAGAGGTTTACCGTACTCCCGGGCATTTCTGGAGAAAACCTCTTCCCTGATCTTTATCCTGTTATGAGAGAATGGGTTGGCAGCGATATTAATTATCAGGGAGGGATTCTCCTTCATGATCTCATCAAGTGGTGTGACGCTGTAAAGCCGCCAGAGGCCCTTGTCGCCGAAAGGCTGCTCGTCCCATATATCCTCACAGATGGTTATTGCTATCCTGGTTCCGTTCAGTTCCACTGTCCGGAAGATGTTACCGGGCTGGAAGTACCTGTCTTCGTCAAAGATGTCGTAGGTAGGCAGGAGGGTCTTGGAGGTCACGGCTTTCACCCTGCCGTCCTGCAGGAAGAAGGCGGAGTTGTGCAGGCTTTTGCCGTAGAGTCCGGTATTTGGGGAGGGGCCTCCAACGATGGCGGCTATTCCCGTGCAATGTAAGGCGATCTCCTCCACTGATGCCATGGAGGCATTGACAATATCACTCCGGAGCAGCAGGTCAAGGGGCGGGTAGCCGGTGACGGCGAGCTCGGAGAAGACTATGAGATCGGCTCCCCCGCTTTTCGCAATACCGATGGAGGAGATGATCTTCTTCCTGTTGCCGGCGATATCACCCGGGATATAACTCAGCTGTGCAAGTGCAACCCTCATTGCCGGATGTTCAGAATTTAAATCCCAGCCTGATCTTTACCATCCTGATACCCGACCTGTCGTCGAGCTGGTTCGCATCCTCCAGGTCTTTGGTTATGTCGAAGAAATCCTGGGCATAGCCCAGTCCCGCAACGATAGAAGCGTCTATAGCCAGCTCATATTCAATTCCGATGCCTATATGCCATCCGGCATTGATGCCGTATACCTCGTTCTTTGCGTTTTCATGCCTGATATCGATAGCCGGCACGTCAACGGTCGACTTGATCCGCATTCTGATATCGAATCCCAGGTCAGTGAAGTATGTCAGGTAGCCCACCTGGTTGGGCTGCAGCCGTATTCCGGCAGGGATATTCAGGTAGTGGATGTTATACCGTACCTCAGTTCCCGGATCCAGCTGCTCGTTGAAGTTGGTGAAGACAAGTGTATGTTCCTCGTCTGTGCTCTGCCTCCCGCCTGCTGAGAGAAAGCTCAGTCCTGATGATATGGCATAGTTGTCAGCAAAGAAATGAAGTACATTCAGTCCGATGTCAAAACCGGCTTTTGCTCCTTCTCCCCTGTATTCCGATTCGTTTGAGCCCATCCATGAGATAACAGGGTCAGCATGAACGGCAAATTCCAGTTCCTGGGCCGAAAGGCACACGGGTGCAATGATCAGTGCTGCAACAGCCAGAGTCCTGGGAACCGACAGTTTGATTGTTTTGTTCATCTTCTCGTAGTTTGCCGCTCAAAATTATAAATAAATGTCCTTATTTTGCGAAAAAAGATCTTATTCCGTTGCATATGACCAACAGACTTTCACTGACTTCTCTCCTCGCTGCCCTGCTGCTACTGGCTTCACTCATCTCATGCCACCGTGATCCCTACAGGGTTGATCTCTCCGGTATTGAGTGTGACCTGGAAGTCAGGGATCTTGGCAGCGCCATTTTTGAGACTCCGCCGAATGAGCTGGCTGCCAGGGCTGAGTCGCTGAAGCAGGAGTATGGCAGTGCCCTGAATACCTACAGTAGTGTCATCGGACTCGGAGATATCAGCGATGAGAGATGGCCCTCGGCCTTTATCCTTTTTGCGACCGACCTGCGCAACCTGGAACTGTGGGATGATGTGAAACGCGTTTTTCCCGACAATAAAAACCTTGAGAAGGAGCTTGAAGGGGCCTTCAGGCATTACAAATATTACTTTCCTGACAGGGTGGTACCCGAGGTTATCACCTGCATCTCCGTTTTCAACAACAGCATAATCGTCGATGACTCACTTCTGATGGTAAGTCTTGACCGTTACCTTGGTGCTGATTCGAAATATTATCCTTCTCTTGGCATTTACAGTTACCAGGCACGCAAGATGACACCTGCCCATGCTGCCGGCGACTGTATGTATGCGTGGGCATCGACGGAGTGGGATTACAGGGAGATCGGGTACGGTACCAGGAATCTTCTCAACTCCATGCTGCATGAGGCCAAGCTGGTCTATTTCACAAAACGTATGATGCCGTCTGTTGCAGACACCCTGCTTCACGGCTATACGGGAGCCCAGCTGGATTTCTGCAGGCAGGGGGAGAGTGAGATGTGGGAGTATCTTGTCGGGCATGACTTGCTCTTCTCCACTGACGGTTTCCTGATACGCAAGTTTACAGGCGAGGCGCCGTTCACCACCTATTTTTCGGAGGAGTCGCCCGGCAGGGCAATAGTCTGGATCGGTTTCAGGATAATAGAGAAGTACATGAACGGCAATCCCTCGGTGACGATGGAGGAGCTGATGAGCATGGCCGATTGCCAGGCTATCCTCAGCGGCGCCAGGTATAATCCTGACTGATGCAAAAAAAAGAAGCTGCCCTCTCAGACAGCTTCCGGTTTCCATAAAAAGCGAATGCGGTTTAATCCGGATGAATTGCCTCTACAGGGCATACGTCGGCGCAGGCACCACAATCGGTACATATATCGGGGTCGATCACGTAGATATCTCCCTCAGAGATAGCCTCAACCGGACATTCATCTATGCAGGTTCCGCAAGCTGTGCAGTCATCTGTAATTTTGTAAGCCATTATAGAATTTGTTTTAAAGATTACGGGCGTAAAATTATCTTTTATTTTATAAAGTTCCTAACCAAATTCTGATAAAATTTGCCCTTGCATATCTGCTATTCAAATATGATGCCAGTCATTACCCGCAAGCTCTGCCGGAGCCGGCCAGACCCCTTGTAGAAGACGTTTTGCCGCTACTTTTTCAAGGATTTCGGGCATTGAGGGGCCGGTTTATTCAGGGATCAGAAATCGAGGCTGAACGAGAGGTAGAATATTTTCGGCAGGAGGTAGCCGTTATCTATGCCCCATGCGATGTCACCCCTGACGAAATAACCGAAGAGCTGTGCCCTTAAGCCTCCGCCGAAACCCTGCACCAGGGGATTGCGCATGGCATCGAGTCTTACCACCACGGGACCGTTGCGCACCACCTTGTCATTCCAGTAGTTTTCATTGCCCCACGGGTCCCATCCTGACCAGGCCATGCCAATATCATAGAAGCCGACAATCTGGAGGCTGTTGAGGAGATTGGAGCGGAGGGGGTGACCTGCAAAATATCTCACCACCGGCCAGCGGATCTCGCTGTTTATCAGTGCAAAGTTGCTGCCGTTGCGGATGTTCTGGGTAAATCCCCTCATATTGGTCGCCAGTGCCTGGAAGCCGTAGTTGACACTGGGATTGACCGGGATGGTCTGGTCGAACATGGGCACCTTGTTGAAGAGGTAGCCCATCCAGTTGTCGACGCCGCCCATATAATAGATAAGTCGTGAAGGACCGAATGAGGTGCTTGCCGCGAACCTGTTTGCCCAGATCAGGTCGCGGTGGATCTTCTGATAGTGCCTGAAATCGGCACCGAGAACGAACATGTCGCTTTTTCTTTCGGTAATCTCCCTGTAGTATTCTCCGAACACCTTGAATCTCGTCCCGTAGTATATGTTAATGGTGCGCCTGCGGGTATTGTCATATATCACCTCGCCCTTCAATCCTGCCCAGTGGCGGTCTGATGAGGGAGCCATGAGGCTGGCCTGGTCTGTCGACTGGATGACGTAATTGTCATAGCGGTAGGTGAGGGTTCCCTTCAGGGCAAGCACTGCGCTCAACGGCTTCCTGAGAGAGCCATAGGTGGTGTAGCTCTTTATCTTGTAATAGAGAGTGTCATTGTAGCTGTCAAACGACTGCTTATGAAACAGTAACTGCTTATCAAACTTTCCCCTGAGGGCCTCCAGGCTGACCAGGTACTCGTTACTGTCGAAGTTGCCGGAGAACCTGAACCCCCCTGTAATGCGGTAGTCCTCAAAGAGGTCTATGGTGCCTATCTTGAAGAGCATGTTGAGGCCGGGATTGAAGTAGGGGGCTCCGCCGTTGTATGCCTGGTAGGTGTTGTTCAGGAAGTTGAAGTCTATCTGTGTGGCAGTGTAGTTATTGTAGAAGGCAGGCCTGTAAACCAGGGCAGTGGGCATCGGCATCCTTGAGGTATCAAGGTCTATATCCATGTAATCCTTCCGCCATTGCAGCTCGTAGAAGTTCTCCTTCTCTTTTTCGAACACATAATTGCGGAAGTCGATGGGTTCGTCGGCCGCATAGTACTCGTAGAGTGGTTTTTCGAGAGTGTCGTTCATACGTGCCCTTTCGGCCAGGAGCCAGTCCCTGATACGGTTGATACTGTCGGCGGCCCTCAGCATGGCTGTCTCCTCCTCGCGCCAGGATGTGGTGAGTATCTCATTCTCCCTGACCTGTGGCGCGTCACCTGTCGCACCTGCGTGGAGCCTGTAGCGTCCGTTGTCGAAGATCACGGCAGCATCCTGCCCTCCGTTCCTGTCAAAGGCTTCCAGGTTGCGGGGGAAATCTGTTGCCTGGCGCCCGTCGATGAAGAACATGTAATGAAGGGCTGTGTCAATGAAGGCGATGGAGCTGTCAACGGTGGCATCGTAATAATTCAGGATACCGTTGCCGTTGCTGATATAACCCGTGGAGAGGGCAGAGGCCTGCATCGGGACAAGGTAATCGTTGAGCGTGCCCTCATCAAGCCTTGTGAGCATGTTACCCCGGGATTTAAGGTCATAGGTAAAGAGATTGAAGGTAAGTCCTGTCTCCTCCTGAGGATCACCCCTGTTGGTGAGGGTGTCGGTAAGCCTGTTTGAAGAGAAGATTATGGTCTCATCCTTTCCCCTGATGAATGAGGGGTCAAAGTCATCGGCCACGTCATAGGTCAGGCGCTCGTTGGTGCCGCTGATAATAGTGTGGAGATAGAGATCGGTCATGCCGTTGATGATGGCAGAAACCAGCAGGCGGGTGCCGTCGGGTGAGTAGGAGAGTGAGAGCACCTTCTCAAAGAAGGGCATGGTTCGCTGCTCCATGTTCTTCAGGTCGGTGCGGTAGAAGTAGAGCTCCACGCCGCCCTTCTCCTCATTGGTGAAGGTCAGTATCTGGCCTCCGGGGTGCCAGGTAATCACGGGGTAGGTGTGGTCAACCGACTGTTCATACTTTGGCTCAGCGGTAAATATCTTTCTCGATTTGCCGGTGGAGGTGTCATATATCCAGATCTTTCGCTTGCCCCAGTCGTTGGAGACATAGGCTATCATTCGTCCGTCGGGACTGATCTTCACCGATGTATAGCGCTCCCGGGGCTTTGACTTTCTGATCTCGGGCGGTTTCCTGTACTCTTCACCCGGTTTGACACTGTAATACTCTGCATAGAAATCCTTCCAGTCACGGTAGGTGTCCTTAATGCTCTTCCCCAGCCCGTATAAAAATCCGTCCTCAATATTCTTGTAGATCTTTGACAGATAGATGATATTGGGTATGATGGCATCGCCGTAGGTCTCGCCTATGTATTTCCAGAATGAGTGCCCTGCATAGACAGCCTCTTCGTACTCGAGGTTATCGAGGTTTCTGTATCTGCCGTTCTCAAACCCGTCCCTGACACGGTTGTCGGTCTCACTGTCCCATCCGAAGGCTACGTAGTTAATGAGTCCCTTGATGTACCAGTCGGGTATCTGTATCCGGGAGCTGCTGGTGGTCCTGTCTCGGACATCGGCATTGTAAAGCATCTCATATACCACCACCTCGGCTATTGCCGACGCGATCACCTTGTTGAACTCTTCATGGTCTCCGTTGAACCATAGCATCACCTTGTTCTTGATGACGCGGCTGTAGCCTCCGACGTTGTAGTCCTCCTCGGCTGAGATAAGTCCGATATTGCTCTGCCGGTAATCGTTCTTCTTGTTGTATACTATGAGTATCAGGCGCTTGTCGAGGGTGTAGTCGAAGTAGTCCTCTATCTCGTTCAGCTTCTGCTCCGCCACCACTGAGGCATACTCAGCTACCTCGCGACCAAACTCATTGTAATAGCAGTCTATATCATCAAACCTGAAATAGGTCCAGTAGAAGTCTCTGTGCTGCACACGGTTCTTGCCGAAGGTCATCTGCATACCGTTGTAGAACTGTCCTGATGCCGGCAAGGCAGTCAGCAGCAGGAGGGTTGCAAGTGCAAGTATGACGGGACTTTTCAAGCGCATAGGCAAAACGGAACTGCACCTTGCGATTTCAGCAAAATCTGTTCCAAAGGCAGACATCCGTATGGCAAAACTAATGGAATAACCAATAAAAATACAGAGCCTTGTTGATTTTTATTATTTTTGGAGCTGATTCTGATGCAATATAACTGGCTTGATCTTTGTTATGTCAAGTGTAACCAGAAATCAACCTGACGTCTGACCAGGTAATAAAATAAGTTTGAATATGAAAAGGATTTTATCAGCTGTTGTTTTGTTATTATTTGCTGCCGGGTTATGGGCACAGCCCAGGATTCAGTTTGCAGATACGCGTCATAATTACGGGACGATAAAGGAGGAGGCCGGGAAGCAGAAGGCGGTTTTCAACTTCACCAACACCGGCGATTCCGTTCTTGTCATCACCAGGGTACAACCCTCATGCGGATGCACGGCATCTGATTATACCAAAGCGCCTGTTCCTCCCGGAGGCAAGGGTTTTGTCACGGCGGACTTTGACCCCCGTGGTTACAGCAGCCGCTTTGCCAAGAGCATCTCGGTCTACACCAACGCCAAGCCACCTGTCAACGTACTCATCATTGAGGGACAGGTAGTGCCTCGCGAGAAGACCGTGGAAGAGATCTACACCTTTGCCGTGGGGCCGGTAAGGTTTCAGTCGAACCATCTGGCTTTCACAACCACGAAAAAGAACGAAAAGAAGATCAGGGTGATGCCCGTCATCAACACCTCGAAGGAACCGGCAACGGTCGAGTTTGAAGGTGTCCCCGCACACCTGTCGCTGAAGATGAACCCGGCCACACTGAAGCCTGGTGAGAAAGGGGTGATAGAGGGCAGCTATGATGCAAAACTCAACAGCAGCAGCTGGGGTAATGTCAATGACCTCATCCGCCTTAAGGTAAACGGAGAGCAGCAGAAGAACATTTATCTCTATGTCTCTGCAAACCTTGTTGAGGACTTTTCAGGACTGAGCAGCCAGGAACTGGCCAATGCGCCCGTGCTGAAGCTGGAGTCGAACTCAGTCAATTTCGGGACCATCAAACAGAAATCCTCTGCCGATGTTGAATTCAAATTCACCAACGAGGGCAAGAGTGATCTGATAATCAGGCATGTCAAGTCGGGGTGCGGATGCACGGCACTGATGCCCACCGAGAATGTGATCAAACCGGGCGCTCAGGGTTCCATCAAGGCCAGATTCAATTCCGGCGGGTACAAAGGACAGATATACAAGAACATCTTCATCTACACCAATGATCCCAAGAATTCGGAGGTTATGCTGATGATCAAGGGTCAGGTTCTTGTGGAGGAGGGTTCAGCAAAGTAAAGGAGAGCCGGGGGACAGGAAGGAGATGAGCAGGGAAAAGGGTCAGGCCGGAGCACTTTCGGTTCAAAAGGGAGTTGTGCAGCCCCCGAGCATCAACCCCGATATGGCTGACCGTCTCAGGCGAAACAGGAAAAAACAGCTCACTGCTGATGATTATGCCGATGGCATCCTGCGTGGCAACCGTACCATTCTCAGTCAGGCCATAACACTAATAGAAAGCTCACTGCCGGAGCATTACGATTTAGCCCAGGCGGTGGTGGAACGTTGTCTGCCTGCCAGCTCCCGCTCTGTCAGGCTCGGTATTACCGGTGTTCCGGGAGCGGGGAAAAGCACATTCATCGACACCTTTGGCACCATGCTTACGCGTCACTACGGCAGGCGCCTTGCAGTGCTGGCCATTGACCCCAGCAGCCAGCAGAGCAAGGGCAGCATCATGGGCGACAAGACAAGGATGGAGCAGCTGAGCCTTGACCCTGATGCCTTCATAAGGCCGTCACCGGCAGCAGGTACTCTCGGCGGGGTGGCACGCAAGACGCGTGAGACCATAATCCTCTGCGAGGCCGCCGGGTTTGACACGATAATTGTCGAGACAGTGGGCGTAGGCCAGTCAGAGACTGCCGCACACTCCATGGTCGATTTCTTCCTGTTGCTCATGCTTGCCGGCGCCGGCGATGAGCTGCAGGGTATCAAGCGCGGAATTATGGAGATGGCAGACACTATAATCATAACCAAGGCCGACGGCAACAACAGGCAAAAGGCCGAGATGGCAAGGGTGGAGTACAAGAATGCCCTGCATCTGTTTCCTCCCGCACTCTCAAAGTGGATCCCCGGGGTGATGACCTGCTCGTCAGTTGAGAAGACAGGTATTACTGATGTCTGGGAGACGGTGCGTGATTACGTCAGCCTGACCAAGGGCAACGGGTGGTTCTGGGAGAGAAGGAGGGAACAGGCGGTCACAAGAATGCATGAAACCATTATAGACACTCTTAAGTTCTCATTCTACAACCATCCGGAGGTGATGGCACTGCTGCCCGAACTGGAGAAACAGCTTCGCGAAGGCGAAGTTACATCCTACAAGCCGGCACTGATGCTGCTCGACAAATACTTCAGCAGCAATTGCCGATAATCAAATATTCCACTTTTTCCTCCGAAAATCATGCCGATTTTGTCTTGAATGTGTGAAGACCGACTGTTTTTATGTATGTTTGAACCTTCAAATAATTAGAGTGTTATATTGATAAAATCGTTAAAATGAAAAAGACAGCAATCCTTCTTTTAATAGTGGCAATTGCGGCATCATGTACCAGGGAACCGCAATACCGGATTACGGGCACCATTGACGGTGCAGACAGTGAAGTGGTAATCCTGCAGAAACGTATTCCCGGCGGCTATGATGTTATTGACTCGGCAACCCTCGAGAACGGCTCCTTTGAGATGATCGGAACGGTGGAGTACCCTCAGATGGTAAACCTTGCTATAAAAGACAAGCGGGGAGGCCTCCGTTTTTTTATTGAGAACTCCGACATTACCATACACGGCCATGCCGACTCACTGTGGCTGGCCTCTGTTGCCGGATCCCTTACCCAGGGCGAGTTTGACACTTACATTTCCGCGTTTGATGAGTCCAATGCCGGGATGTCAAAGATCTATGACCGCTACCGTGAAGCAAAGATGGCAGGAGATGTGGAGCTCGCAGCCTCCATTGAGGCGGAACTCGAGGCACTCGATGCCCGGCAGACCGAAATGAAGAAGGAGTTTATTGCGAACAATCCTTCATCATATGTTTCACCCACGGTGCTGAACGATATCTCCTACTATCTTGAGGCTGATGAGCTTGAGAGTCTCCTTGGAAAGCTTGACACGTCGCTTAACAAGGTGCAGTCGGTTGTCACCCTGAAGGAGAGAGTTGTTAAGCTCAAGGCTGTTTCCGTGGGACAGAAGGCTCCTGACTTCACGCTGAATGATACCGAAGGCAATCCTGTGTCGCTCTATTCGAAGCTGGGTGGGGATACGAAGCTGCTGCTGGTTGATTTCTGGGCAGCATGGTGTCCCCCGTGCCGCCAGGAGAATCCGAACGTGGTAAAGGTATGGAACGAGTACAACAAGAAGGGTTTCGACGTGCTGGGCGTGTCACTTGACCGCAACAGGGAGGACTGGCTCAAGGCGATAGAGGATGACAAACTTACCTGGACTCATATCTCTGACCTCAAGTACTGGGAATGTGCTCCCGCAAAACTGTATGCCGTAACAGGCATCCCGGCCAACTTCCTTATTGACGGTGAGGGGGTGATGGTAGGCCATAACCTCAGGGGAGCGGCGCTTAAAGAAAAGGTAAAAGAACTGCTCGGCTCTAAATAATATTAAGAATTTTGACTAATTTAGGAAGCCGTTGGGGAAGCAGTTCTCCAGCGGCTTTTTCATCATATAAAAACCGGAAATGAACAAGAAGGAGGAATTTCTCAACTACATGACGCAGGGCTATGCCTGCAAGGGCGATTTCATTGTCCTTGGCGGTGCCAGGCTTGACGGGGAGGCTGTCGCTGATGCCCATATCAGGATACCTCTTAAGACGCTTAACAGGCACGGTCTGATTGCCGGAGCAACAGGTACGGGCAAGACCAAGAGCCTGCAGGTTATCACCGAGCAGCTCTCGCTGAAGGGGATACCCTCGCTGGTGATGGATGTCAAGGGTGACCTCAGCGGACTGGCCAGGCCGGGGGTAGAGACCCCGTTTATTACCAACAGGCACGCGAATATCAACCTGCCCTGGTCCACAATGGGCTTCCCGGTGGAACTGCTGACCCTGTCGGAACAGAACGGAGTGCGTTTGCGTGCGACGGTCTCGGAATTCGGGCCGGTGCTCTTCTCGCGGATACTCGACCTGAACGATACGCAGGGAGGGATTATGTCAATCATCTTCAAATACTGCGATGACAACAAGCTGGGCCTGGTCGATCTGCAGGATATCAGGAAGGTGATCCAGTATCTTCAGGGCGAGGGCAAGGCTGAGCTTGAGAAGGAATACGGGGCAATGTCGCCGGCATCCACCGGCGTCATACTGCGCAAGATAATAGAGTTGGAGCAGCAGGGTGCCGACCGCTTTTTCGGTGAGGAGTCATTTGACATTAAGGACCTGATGCGCCGTGACAGCAACGGCAACGGTTATATAAACATCATCCGGCTGACAGATATACAGGACAAGCCCAAGCTCTTCTCCACCTTTATGCTGTCACTGCTGGCAGAGGTGTACAACACCATGCCGGAGAGAGGGGATCAGCCCAAGCCTGAGCTGGTGATCTTCATTGATGAGGCTCATCTTGTCTTTAACCAGGCCAGCAAAGTGCTCCTTGAGCAGATTGAAACAATTGTCAAACTCATTCGTTCCAAGGGTGTGGGAGTATATTTCATCACTCAGAATCCGATGGATGTGCCTGCGCCGGTGCTTGCCCAGCTGGGTCTTAAGGTACAGCATGCACTGAGGGCCTTTACTGCAAATGACAGGAAGAACATCAGGCTTACAGCAGAGAACTTTCCGATCTCATCGTGGTACAACACGGAGGAAGCACTCACATCACTGGGGACAGGCGAGGCACTGGTGACAGCCCTGAATGAGAAGGGCATACCCACCCCTCTGGCAGCCATGGTTGTACGTGCCCCGATGAGCAGGATGGATATACTCACGGATGAGGAGATAGCATCAATAAACAGCTCATCACACCTGGTGGTGAAGTACTCGCGTGTTGTTGACCCCGAGAGTGCAGCTGAGATTCTTGAGAAGAAGATATCCTCAGCCGAACTGAAAAGGAAAGAGGCTCAGGAGAGAAAGGCAGGAGAGAGGGAGACGGGTCGCAGTTCACGTACCTCAACCACGCGGCGCAGGACAACCCATCCGGTGGTGAAGGTGCTCACCTCTGCCACCTTCATTCGCGGTGTCATGGGTATCCTGACGAAGGCCATGAAATGATCATTCTTTGCTGAGGCAAATGGAACATTATCTGACAAAAGCAATAAAATGATCAGATCATTACGGAAAACTTAGTTGCAGAGGCAGCAGCGAAAGCAGAGAATAACTGATTGTAATTCATTAATTGTCAAATTCTTAATTCTTAATTCTTAATTCTTAATTCTCTTCAGAACCCTTTCAGCTCCATGAATACCGTTGGTATGAGCAGGAGAAAACCCAGTACCAGCAGCAGCACTATTAACGGCAGCACCCATTTGAACCACTTTTCATAGGGGATGCGTGCTACGCTCAGCACGCCAAGAAGAACGCCCGAGGTGGGAGTGATCATGTTGGTAAAACCGTCGCCCAGCTGGAAGGCCACCACCGTCGCCTGCCGGGAGATGCCTATCAGGTCCGAGAACTGTGACATCATAGGCATGGTCAGTGCCGCCTTGGCGGAGCCAGAAGGCATCACCAGGTTGATCAGGTTCTGCACCAGGTACATCATGCTCACCGATGCCATCTTTCCCGTCCCCGAGATCGACTCCGACACCTTGTAAAGGAGAGTATCGATGATGTTACCGTTTTGCAGGATGATGACTATGCCGCCTGCAAGTCCCACTATCAGTGCTGCCGACTGGATATCCTTAACACCGTCGAGGAAGAGCTTTGTGATCCTGTTGGCGTCATAGCTCATGGCTATTCCCGTTGCCAGTCCCATGGCGAAAAAGAGGGTGGCGATCTCCATGATGTACCAACCGTAGCCCATCACTCCGGTGATGAGGTAGAGTATGGTGAACATGAGCAGGTCAATCACAAAGAAATAGACCGATTTCCTGAGGGTAAGCCAGCCTGTCACGGCAAAAAGAGCCGTAAGTACCGGTATGGCAGGCAGGTTCAGCACGCCTTCGCCGAATGAGAGTCCGGTCATGGGGTGGGTAACCGAGTAGATGATCATGACCACAATGAGAAGTATCCAGATCACCCATGCCGATGCCGGTGTGTGATAATCAATTTTCACCTCTGTTTCGGAGTGCAGCTTGCGCCAGTAGTCGTCATCCTCCCTTACCGGTGAGCGGTTCGGGTCCTTTTTGATCCTGCGGGCATAGCGAAGGATATATGCAAATCCCACGGCACTGATGACCACCCACATTATCAGCCTGTATTCCAGTCCTGAGAAGAGTGGCAGGTCTGACAGTCCCTGTGCTATGCCAATTGTAAACGGATTGAGAAAGGCCCCGGCAAAACCCAGGGCGGCAGCTACAAAGCAGAGCGAGACGCCCACTATCGAGTCGTAGCCCATGGAGACAGCAAGAGGCACGAAGATAACGGTAAAGGCGATGGTCTCCTCGCTCATGCCAAAGACGGCGCCGAAGAAGCTGAACATGCTCATTATGAGCAGGAAGATCAGGTTATCGACACCTATCTTCTTTATCACTCCCCGTTTGCCCATCCTGCCTGTGAAGCGCAGCACCGAACCTATTGCCACATCGATTGCCTTGCTCTCGTTCATGATCCAGAAGGCACCGCCGATGATGAGGATAAAAACGATTATGTCGGCCTTGTCGACGAAGCCGTCGAAGAGAGCTGAGAAGAGCTGCCATGTCTGCGGGTTCTTGTCGGTGTAGTGAAACGAACCCGGTATCACCACGTTGCGGTCGATGCCGTTGACGGTGACCGTCTCCCTCTCGAAGGCACCTCCCGGCACCACCCATGTCAGCACTGCGCAGAGGGCGACTATGCTGAATACGATTACGTATGTATGCGGGATCTTCCTGGACACCGGCACTGTTTTGTCCTGCAAAATAATAATTAATGACGGTTTGACAATAAGGTCCAACGGTCTGATGTCTCCCTCCTCCGCCAAGGCTTCGCCGAGCTCACCGCTTATTCAGCGGTTCGGCTCGTACGCGCCTGTCGCGAATACGCGCCTGCAGGCCTGCAGTCTAAGTAGTTAATTCTTAATTCTTAATTTTTAATTCTTCACTGCTGCCTGTTGCCTGCTCCCTGCTGCCTTCCCACTGCCGACCGCCGTGTTACCAGAGGTGATGTACCAGCGGTCTTATATCCTCTTCGTAGATCTGCCTGATGGCTGAGAGCTGTTCATCTGTCAGCGGGGGAAGGGCGGAAGCTTCAATATTTGATCTCACCTGTTCCGGTGATGATGCTCCAGGGATGATGCAGCTCACCTCATCGCGCATGAGTATCCACCGCAGGGCCAACTGTGCCAGGGGCAGCGCAGCAGGGAAGAGCTCCTTCAGCCGCGTCACAGCCTGCAGTCCCCTGTCATAGGGCACTCCGGCAAAAGTCTCTCCCTTGTCGAACATCATGCCGTTGCGGTTGAAGAAACGGTGATCTCCGGGTGCAAACCTTGTGTCAGATGCAAACTTGCCCGTCAGCAGTCCGCTGGCAAGGGGAACCCTGATGATCAGGCCTACATTTTTCTCACGGGCCATGGAGAAGAGCCTCTCGTGGGGTCGCTGGCGGAAGATGTTATAGATCATCTGTACTGTGGTGACATTTTCATATTCAATAGCCTTAATGGCCTCCTCCACCTTCTCCACACTGACGCCCAGGTTACGGATCTTGCCCTCATCCCTGAGCCTCTCAAACTCCCCGAAGATTTCCGGGCGGTAATAGACCTCCGTCGGCGGACAGTGCAGCTGGATGAGATCGACACAGTCTGTTCCGATCCTTTTGAGTGAGTCCTCAACATATGCCCTGAGCACGGCCGGAGTGTAGCCCTTGTTGACATGCGGGTTTATCTGTCGCCCGCACTTGGTGGCTATCCCGACCTCTCTGCCCGATGCCCGCACTGCCTTCCCGACAGCTTTCTCGCTCTCGCCATCGGAATAGACATCTGCAGTGTCGATGAAGTTGACCCCGTTGTCTATGGCTTCGCGGATGATGGAGTCAGCAAGTTCCGGGTCAAATTTTGATCCCCATTTTCCTCCTACCTGCCATGTGCCCAGTGATATCTCAGACACCTCAAGGCCGCTCTTTCCTAATTTCCTGTAGTTCATATCTCTCCGTTGTTTTATTTCCAGGCAATATATCTGTTATCTTGCAATATTGTAATATGAAACGGTCAGGCTGAATGTCAGCGGATTCAGACCTATGCTATGATCTGTCATCACCCTGTTGCCCCTCGACCAGATCCAGGGGTTCCGGTTAAGCTTCACCGCATATCCGCCGGCAATTCCGAACGACCAGTAGTCGCTCCGTCCCTGCATGCCTGAATACATAAGATACTCCAAATTCAGTCCTGCCACCGCAATGGTCTGATTGAACCGCAGGTCAATATCTCTCTCATCAAGATAGCGGCTAAGGGATATCTTCCTGTCTCCCGGGTAATTGAGCAGCCTGTATCTCAGCCACCGTGCCGAGAGGAGGGGGGTGATCCTTATCCTGCGGGAGTTGACAAGGTCATAGCCTATGGTGAGTTTGTACAGTGTATTGTTAAGGTCAACGGCGAGGGTGTCCAGTTCATCCTGATAGCTGTAGCCCATGCCAATCCCGAGGCCAAAATAGACACCGGAGAATGAGGCCCCCAGTTCCGGTCCTATTACGGCAAAGTATTTCATCAGGTCAGTGTTGTGGGATCCCAGGGCCGGCGTGAACTCTTCAAAATCGGAAAAAACGGCATCCATGGTCAGTGATGACCGCATGATGACTTTGTTTTTAAGGTCGCTGTAACTGTCATCGAGGAACAGCTCATCAGGGATATATATCGGTGTAAGGTTGATCTCCAGGGGATAGACTGTCGATTCATCAATTACAACCTCCACAGGATTGAATCCCAGGCATTCTATTTTCAGGCTCATATCCCTGTCCGGTTCCAGAAGAAGGTGAAAGATTCCGTTCATGTCGGCTGCAGTGCAGTTTGAAGTATTGACCTGGCATGCTGTGGCACCCACTATGGGAACATCGCGGTTATCTCTTATGACTCCGGTGACGACTGTTCCCTGTGCTGCTGCGCCGATTGATACTGCTGCAAGCAATGTCACTGCAAAGATCCGGGCAGCCATTCTCATAACTGCGATCTTCTCTGTTTTGCATTTACTGGCTGACAGCTGCAGGTGGGGCCGGGGACTGCAGTCCGGGGAAAGTGCCGTTATGCAGGGGATTCTCTTCATCTAATCTGATTTAAGGATCAAATTAAATAAAATTCCCCGACAATCTGTTTCAGGTTGCAGGCCGGGGGGGGAGGCTGAAGAACATCTTTTAGATTACGATAAAATATTACATTTGCCCGCTTAACACTAGCATAACAGGACAATGAAAAGAATTTTTGTGATATTCCTTCTGGTTGGCTTTGCTCTTCACGCAGTTGCACAGGAGAAGAGGCCTCTGACGATAGATGATCTTGTACAGTGGAACCGCATCACCGAGAGGGTTATATCAGATGACGGATCGCTGATGGCATTCAAAACCGAGCCTTCACAGGGAGACCCTGTTGTGACTCTCTACGGGGGGGATGCTGAGCTGAAGTGTACATTCAACTGTGCCACCTTAGTGAAGATCTCGGCTGACTCAAGGCATCTCTTCTTCACCATCAAGCCTCCCTACGAAGAGGTACGGGCTCTGAAGCTCAAGAAGACCAAAAAGGAGGATATGCCTCTTGACAGGCTGGGAATTTACAATGTGGCTGCCGGGACGACCGACACCATTGAGAGGCTGAAGTCCTACAAGGTTCCTGCAAAATGGGCAGGATGGATCGCCTGGCAGACCGAGCCGCTGAAGTCGAAGCCCGCAACCCCGAATGACAGCACCGGGAATGGCAGTGAGAAGAAGCAGGAGGTTGGAAAGGAAGCAGGAAAGGAAATCCTCAAAACGGAAGCCGGCAACGAGCCCGGCGTGGAGAGCGGAAAAGAAGCCGGCAGGGAAAAAGCCGATGTTAACGGGAAGAAGCCCAAAATCGAATCTGCAGATAACGGTTATACTCTTTACTACCGTAACCTTAACAGCGGCAAGACCGACTCGGTAAGGTTTGTCACCGATTTCCTGTTTGCGGAGGAGTCGGAGAAGCTGATCTATACCACAACAGGAGATGATAACGGGATGGAGCCGGGAGTGGTGATCGTCGACCTGAAAAAGGATGAGAGCACTGTGCTCTACTCGGGCAAGGCAAAATACAAGCAGCTGGCTATTGACAAGGAGGGAGAGAGGGCTGCCTTCATCCTCTCGTTCGACGAGAAAGACAAGGTTGGCAACACATACTCACTATGTTACTGGGATGGGAGCGGACTGGCCTCAGTGGCCGCCACACAGGGCACAGAGGGCCTTCCTGAGGGATGGATCATCAATGAGAATGCCAGGCTGATCTTCGGAGAGACGACACCGAGACTCTATTTCGGAACCTCCCCGGAATATAAGCTGAAAGACACTACTGTTCTTGATGAGGAGCGTGCCAATGTGGATGTATGGCACTGGGAGGAAGGGATCCTACACACTGCCCAGGTTGTAAGGAAGTCCAGGGAGATGAAAAAGTATTATCAGGCGGTTTATCATGCCGACCTTAAGAAGGCGGTGCAACTGGCCACTGAAGAGAGGCCTGACCTGCAGCTGGCCGACAAGGGTGATGCACAAAAAGTCGCTGCCTTCTCGTCGCTGCCCTATGACCTCGAATCGATGTGGGAGGGACGTGCAAAGAATGACATGTGGATTGTTGATGTCAATACAGGTGAGGCTCAGATGATCAGGCAGGCGCTCAGGGCCAGAGCCCGTTTCTCGCCTGCAGGGAAATACCTCTGCTGGTATCATGAGGCAGACAGTTCGTGGTATTCCTACGATGTGGCTGCAGGCAGGGAGTACAGGCTGACAGACCCCAAAACACTGCCCCTATGGGATGAACTGCATGATGTCCCCGATCTTCCGGGCTCATACCCTCCGGCGGGGTGGCTGAAGGATGACGCGGCTTTCCTGGTATCAGACAGGTATGACATATGGTCCCTGGACCCGACTGCCGGGCGCGCACCGATAAACGTTACCGGCAACGGACGCAGCGAAAGGATAAGCTACAGGCTTATCGATTTCGACCCGGAGAACCGGTTTATTGATGCCAGGGAGAAGCAATACCTTCAGGGGATCAATGAGGTGACCAGGAGTCAGGCCTTCTATTCACTTGACATGAAGAAGAAGGCGCTTCCTGTCAGGCTTACCGGCGGCGATTACAGCTACGGCACACCCATCAAGGCAAAGAAGAGCGACGTGCTGATCTATACAAAAGAGAACTTCGGTCTCTTCCCCGATTACCTGCTGTCAGACCTCTCATTCAGGTCTGAGAAGAGACTCACCGATGCCAACCCTCAGCAGAAGGATTTCAGATGGGGTACAGCCGGGCTGGTGAAGTGGACTTCGCTCGATGGGCTGGAGCTGGAGGGGCTTCTGTATAAGCCGGAAGGCTTTGACCCTAACAAAAAGTACCCGATGATCGTAAACTTTTACGAAAAGAGCTCGGCAGAGCTGTTCAGGCACCGGAATCCTGAGCCGGGCAGATCTACCATTGATTATCATTACTATACAAGTCACGGGTACCTGATCTTCAATCCTGATGTCTATTATATTGACGGTTATCCCGGCCTGAGCGCTTACAACTGCGTCATGCCCGGCATCATGTCGCTCATTGAGAAGGGATTTGTTGATGTGAAGCGTATTGGTGCCCAGGGTCACAGCTGGGGCGGCTACCAGGTGGCATATCTTGCCACCCGTACAAATCTCTTTGCTGCAATTGAGTCCGGTGCACCAGTGGTCAACATGTACAGTGCCTACGGAGGCATACGGTGGGAGTCGGGAGTAAACCGGTCAATGCAGTATGAGCACCAGCAGAGTCGCATAGGGGCTACGATCTGGGAGGCCCCCCACCTTTACCGGGAGAACTCACCGCTCTTCTCCATTGACAAGATTGAGACCCCGATACTGATCATGGCCAATGACCAGGATGGCGCGGTGCCCTGGTACCAGGGCATAGAGTTCTTCGTCGCCATGAGGCGTCTCGGCAAGCCTGCCTGGCTGCTCAACTACAACGGTGAGCCTCACTGGGCGCAGAAGCTGCCCAACAGGATCGATTTCCAGAAGCGCATGGCTCAGTTCTTCCATCATTACCTAAAAGGAGAGCCGATGCCGGTCTGGATGAAGGAAGGCGTTCCGGCAACGGAAAAGGAGTTCACGCTGGGATACTAAAACAGATTTTTTTGATCCTGCGCTGATACACTGAATTGCGCAGGCGGATACAGAGGCACAGACGGGCAGGTTGTCCTTCTGTGCCTCTATATATGTGGGAATTATGTAAATTATACTTTAAATTTTGTAATCCATCTAATCCGTTGATTGACAACCTTTGTCTTACCGGGCAGGAGACGTTGCCGGCAACGTTTCTTGTCTCGTTGTATTCAGTCAACATTAAATAATTAATAAACAAATACATATATATAGTTGTTGTAGTAATATATAGGTATTGATTGTCTTTTTTTTACCCTTGAGAAATTTAAAGATCAACTATGAGTGTGCATTAACCAGTAGATACTTCATAACTTGGATAAAATATCTGCCCAACATGAAAAAAATTATCTCTTTTCTCCTGTTGTTCCTTATCTGGCTTGTTCCTCTTTTGGCGCAGGTTAACCTGAAGGGAACAATCGTTGATGATCAGAATGTACCGTTACCAGGGGTATCGGTAGTTATCAAGAACACTTTCAAAGGCACCATGTCAGATGTTGATGGGTCCTACACTATCGCTGCTCTGCCATCTGATACTCTTGTTTTTTCGATGGTTGGAATGATCACACAGGAGATCGTGCCAGGGAGCCGTACTGTGATTAATATTCAGCTGGAAACTGAGACTACAATCATGGAGGAGGTAGTAGTAATTGGTTACGGAACGGTAAGAAAGAGTGATCTTACCGGGTCTGTGAGCTCAGTCAAAACTGAGGACCTGCTGAAGGTAACATCACTGAATCCTGAGCAGGGGCTTCAGGGGAAGGTAACAGGTGTTCAGGTGATAAGTACCTCAGGTGCTCCCGGAGCAGGAGCCGCAGTCCGGGTACGTGGAGTAGGCACCTTTAATAACTCATCCCCGATATTTGTTGTTGACGGGGTGATTCTTGACGATATCTCCTTCCTCAACTCTTCGGATATTGCATCCATGGAGGTTCTGAAAGATGCTTCTGCCACTGCCATTTACGGATCCAGGGGAGCCAACGGCGTCATCATCATCACAACAAAAACAGGCACGATGGGCCAGGAGAAGGCCAGTTTCAATGTCAATTCAGAGTTCGGAATTCAGCACCTGGCAAAGAAAATCGATCTCCTCAGCGGCAGGGAGTTTGCCATCATTTCCAACGAGATAGTTGCCGGATCCTATAATAATGTTGATCTTGTTCCAAATACCGACTGGCAGGACCTGGTGTTCACCACGGCGCAGATTCACAATCACCAGATATCAGTCACGGGAGCCACGAAGCTGACGCAATACTACGTAGGAATCGGGGCCTTCATCCAGGATGGTATAATTGACAAATCGAACTATAGCCGTATCACGCTGAAACTGAACAATACGTATAATTTAACGCCATTTCTCAAACTTGGAAACAACCTGACCATTGCACCCTACACCCAGCAGAACGCGCCCAATGTAACATACTCGGTATACCGTGCGCAGCCGGTGCTTGAGCCCTATTATGATGACGACTCTTTTGCTGTGGTCTATAATGTTGGCAATCCGTTGGCTCAGCTTGCATATTCAAACGATTTCAGAAAAGGGATAAGAGGTGTCGGTAATATTTTTGCGGAGGCCTCATTTCTCGATTCTTTTACACTGAGGACGAGCTTCGGGATAGATGCTTCATACAACAAATCGACCAGTTTCACCCCGGCTTATACAATATATAACCCTGATGGCACTGCCTCCCAGCAGCAAAATATCCTCAGTGATTTGTACAGGGGTACCTCTGATAACCTCAACTGGCTTTGGGAAAACACCCTGAGTTACCGGAAAACTTTCATGGACATTCATTCTCTTGACCTGGTAGCTGGCTATACAATGCAGGAATCGACTTCTGAGTTCCTGTCCATTCCGGGAGAGAATATACTGCGTGACGGACAGGATTTCTGGTATATCAGTCCTTCTTACATCTATGACCCCGCCAATAATGTCAACACGATACAGTCGATATCCAACGGAGTTGATGCCGGGCTTTACTATTCCATGATCTCCTATCTCTTCCGGGCCAATTATTCCCTTGACAACAAATATATTGCAACAGTCACTTTTCGTCGGGACGGCTCCTCGAAATTTGCAAAGGAGAACAGGTTTTCAAACTTTCCGTCGTTTGCCCTTGGATGGAATATAGGGAACGAGCAATTCATGAAATCGGTTGATGCAGTATCAAAGCTCAAGGTCAGGGCCAGCTGGGGAATCATCGGCAATGAGAAGATAAGTTACTATGACCGATATGCGAGGGTGCAGTCGTCTATCATAGCCGTGCTGGGCAATCCGGATGCTCCGATACCTGCTGCAACATATGGCAAGAGCGGCAACCCGGACCTGAGATGGGAGAGCACCACTCAAACGGATATAGGTGTCGAGGCAGGCTTTTTCGCAAACAAGTTCACGGGCGAATTTGACTTTTACAATCGCGTTACCAATGACATCCTGGTTGAACTATCAACTCCGGGTCACCTGGGCAACGGGCAGGGTCAGAAGGTGCGTTATAATGCTGCATCCGTGCTGAACAGGGGATTTGAGTTCAACCTTAACTGGAGGGAGAGGAGAGGCGATTTCACCTACTCTGTAGGCCTCCTGGGTTCGACAATTCACAATGAGGTGCTTGAGATAGGAGGCACCAGCGGGGTTGACTCCACGCTTATTGGCGGTTACCTGGGTGACGGAAGGCCTGTAACGCTGAGCCGTGTCGGACTGCCTATCGGTGCATTTTACGGGTATAAGACCGACGGTGTTTTCCAGGATGAGGCTGAACTTGCGGCCTATCCCCATTCATCCCAGGCCGGACCGGGTGATCTCAGGTTTGTTGATGTGACGGATGACGGTATCCTTGACGGGCGTGACAGGACCTATATCGGTTCACCCATTCCAAAATTCATTTTTGGTTTCAACGGTAGCATAGAATATAAGGGAATTGACTTTGCTCTGGACTTCCAGGGTCAGACAGGGAATAAGATCTTCAACGGGAAGGAGGTGGTCCGGCCTGACCCCTACAACTTTGAGAAGCATGTTTTTGACCGATGGACCGGCCCGGGTACGAGCAACAGTGAACCCAGACCCTCTTTCGGCGGGTACAATTTCACTCCCTCTGACAGGTTTATCCAGGACGGTTCATTCATAAGACTGAGGAGTCTGACACTTGGCTACACCCTGCCGGCAAGCATCTCACAAAAGGCCTTCATGCAACAGCTCAGGGTATATGTCAAGGGATCAAACCTGTTCACTCTTACCAGGTTTACCGGTTATACGCCGGAAATCGGGAGCTATGATGTTCTGTCGAACGGAATAGATTACGGCGCCTATCCTATCACTTCCGTCTATTCAGTTGGTGTTAACCTGCAATTCTAAGAAAGATGAAAACCAAGATTACCATATCAATCATCCTGATGGCATTCCTCCTGATCACGGCGGAATGCGAAGATTTTCTCCAGAAGGATCCGCAGGGAGAGCTGACCCAGGAGGCTTTCCCTGTAACTGCATCGGACGCTTTGCTTGCAACCAATGCCGTATATTCAACCATTCGTAACTGGGCTTATCATTCAGGTGGTTATCCGATAATGGATATCATGTCAGATGATGCCCACAAGGGCAGTAACCCCAATGACCAGCTACCCACTATCGGCCCGTATGATAAATTCACCCACACTACCACCCAGGATGGGCTAGACCGCTGGTGGAGCTCATTATACGAAGGTATCAAGAGGGCCAACGTGGTCATTGAGATGGTGCCGTCAATTAATATGAGCCCTGATCTTAGGGACCGTTGCATTGCGGAGGCCAGTTTCCTGAGGGGACTCTATTATTTTGATCTTGTAAGAGCTTTCGGAGGAGTGCCCAAGGTTACCACAACGACACCTCCTACAAAGGTTCCACGCTCAACGGCAGGGGAGATATATGATCTTATCATTTCTGACCTTGAATATGCAATTACGAAGCTCCCGGAGAAAAGCGCCTATGGTCCCGATGATGCAGGCCGGGCAACGAAGGGGGCCGCCAAATCGCTTCTGGCAAAGGTTTATCTGTTCAGGAAGGATTTTATCAATGCCGAAAAGTATGCACTGGAAGTCATTATATCGGACGAGTATGACCTCGAGCCTGTTTTTGCCGATGCCAACGGCAAGTTAGGAGAGCACGGAGTGGAATCGGTATTTGAGGTAGGAGCCATGGAAGTCGACGGTGCCGGCGGAAACCAGTATGCCAACACGCAGGGCGTCAGAGGATCGCCTAACAGGGGATGGGGATTCAACAGGCCTTCGCTTGATCTTCGCTACTCCTTTGAGACAGGTGACCCACGTCTCGATGCCACTATAATTGACCTGGGCGAAACACTGGACGGAATACTTATCCTGGGCGACGGGACCACGCCCGATGAGACACTTGACGGTGATCAAAATGTAATTGAGGTGGAGTGTTACAATCAGAAGATATGGTACCCTGGCAACAACACGACCACCCAGTGGGGTCATAACAGGAGGCTGATCCGTTATGCCGACGTTCTGCTGATAGCCGCAGAAGCCCTGAATGAGAATAATAAGCCCGATGACGCACTGTTTTACCTTAATGAAGTGAGATGGCGAGCTCGTCAGGGCAACAACAGCATCCTCCCTGACATTACCGAGACAAGCAAGGGTCCTCTAAGAGACATTATCATTGAAGAACGGAGGCATGAACTTGCTCTTGAGGGGCACAGGTTCTGGGACCTTGTCAGAACCGACAGGGCAGCAACAGTACTGGGTCCTCTTGGCTTTGTCACAGGGAAACACGAGTTATTCCCGATTCCTCAGAATGAAATTGATATATCCCAGGGATCTCTAGAGCAGAATCCCAACTGGTAAGTTATTAATGAGTGCTTATGAATGTTAAATTAAAAATCGGAAATTTTATGAAAAGAAAACATGTTTTTTCAAGTATGCTTTTTGTTGTTGTGGCATTTTCACTAATGCTCACCAGCTGCAAAAAGGATCCGGAGCCACTGGCCCTTGTGAGCCTTATGGCCGGGTCGATTGACCTCAATGGAGCCACCTCACCGAATAATGTTCCGGTGAACCCCACTATCGTGGCTACATTTAATGTTGAAGTGGATCCCGCAACGGCTACCACAACGAACATCACCATGGTACAGGAGTATGATGCTGCCGCAATTGACCTGACAGTTACAACCTCGGGCAAGACTATCACGATCGTTCCGCAGGCCAGCCTGGGTACGGGTGCTCTCTACCAGCTCAGTTTCGGGGCAGGGCTGAAGTCACTTGACGCTCTTGCCATCACCCCGTTCCAGAGAACCTTCACTACTGAAGGCACATTTGCTCCTGCAGGTGCAATAGCACACTTCACCTTTGAAGACAACTCCAATGATATCATCGGGTCGTGGGATCCGGCAGCTGCAGATATCATTGACATAACCTACACAGCATCAAGGAAGGCCGCCGCCGGCAAGGCTGCCACTTTCAACGGCACCACAAGCCTTATTGAGATCCCCAACGGTGACCTCATTATGAATACCACCAGCTTCACGGTCGCATTCTGGATGAAGACCAACTCAACCGACAAGACCAACGGGCATTTTGTCATGGGTCTTGCCGGATGGAACGGCTTCCAGTATGAGGTATTCGGTGGCTATGACGGATCAAAATTCGCTATTCAGTACGAGCATGCAACAGGAACAGCGGCAGAGGACATGTGGTTCCCGGCGCTTGCTGACCTTGGCTGGCAGGGCTGGACCTATGCAAAGAGTCTGACAGTTGACGAGATGACTGCGCTGCTGAAGGATGCCTGGATTAATGTCATTTACACCTTCAATGGTCCGACAAAAGTTGGAACCCTGTACTTCAACGGACAGAAGATGAAGAGTTTCGACTTCAACCTGTGGCCTGACGAAGATGCCAAGAGAAGCGTTACCGGGCTGAAGTATGCAGGTCTTCCTGCAGGCAACCACCTGGCACTCGGCTTCATCCAGGAAAGGAACAACAGAACCATCAGTGATGAATGGGCTGATTATGCTCTTCCGGGGAACAATCACTTCAAGGGACAGCTTGATGACATCCGTTTCTGGCACAAGGCACTCACAGAAACCGAGATTGGCCTGATGTACAATTCGGAGAAACCGTAACAGTTAGTTTTTTGGTTTGAACTTGCGGAGGGTCCCGGCAAGAGCCCGGACCCTCCTTTTTTTCTTTTAATTAAATCAACATGTGGAACAGGTTAATGGGAGCGGGGCTGGTGGTCCTTGCGGTGCTTGCCCTGTCTTGTGAGAAAAAGGAGCCGGATGGAGGCAGTACAGGTACTGTCCAGCTTATAAGGGCAAAAGTAGGTACTGTCTATCTTGACATTCAGAGCCCCGCCGTCGACATTCCTGTTGATAAAAATGCTGTCATCGAGTTCAGCAATGTACTGGATACGGCTTCGGCCAGGAAAAGCATTCTTCTGAAAAAGAACGGAATAACATTGATCACCGGTGCCTGGTCCTTTATTGACGGCAACCGTACAGTGGCTTTCACCCCAGCCCAGAACCTGGAGCACTATGCAGATTACACACTGGAGATCACCTCATCGCTCAAAGGCGTCAACGGCGAGACCTTTCCGGGTGTCATCTATAACTTCAAAACCGTCAATGGCAGGATGGTTATCAGTTCCATTACCATTAACGGCCAGCCATTTATGCCTCCTGCCCTGCC
This sequence comes from Bacteroidales bacterium UBA4772, assembly GCA_002403305.1. GTDB lineage: Bacteria > Bacteroidota > Bacteroidia > Bacteroidales > VadinHA17 > SR-FBR-E99. Next base: position 37,551 of record DHHM01000010.1, on the reverse strand, counting down.
TAAAAATGTCAGCAGAACAGCGACAGAAATCATTGTCACTTTTTCCGAAGCCCTTAATCCTTCTGATTTTCAGTCTTACTTCAGTTTCCAGGTGCCGGCGGCTTATGCTCTCTCCGACGGAAACAGGAGAGTGACGGTTACAGCCACTGCAACTCTTGACTATTACAGGAGATATTCGTTTATTGTAGCAAGCAGCCTCAAGGGAGTGAATGGCTTCACTTTCGACGGTTTTTCAAACTCCTTCATTACGGACCTGGATCCGACCCCGAAATTTCCGCTGATTTCTGATGATGAGCTTCTTGACCTTGTACAGCAGCAGACATTCAGGTATTTCTACGATTTTGCCCATCCTTTGAGCGGTCTGGCGCGCGAACGCAACAGCTCTGGCGACGTTGTTACCACGGGCGGCTCAGGCTTTGGAGTGATGGCACTTATCGTTGCTATGGAGAGGGGTTTCATCACCAGGGGAGACGGGCTTGCCCATATGGATAAGATCCTTGATTTTCTGGAGACATGTGACCGTTATCACGGCGTATGGCCTCACTGGCTCAACGGATCTACAGGCAGAACGATACCCTTCAGTGAGAAGGATGACGGGGGTGACCTTGTAGAAACATCATTCCTCATCCAGGGACTTATCACCTTCCGTCAGTATCTTGACCCGGGAGTGACGGCTGAGCAGCTCCTCATTAACCGTATAAACGCACTTTGGCAGGCAGTTGAGTACGACTTCTTCACGCAGGGACTGAATGCCCTGTACTGGCACTGGTCGCCCAACTATGGGTTCAACATGAATATGATACTGCGCGGCTACAATGAAACCCTGATCTGTTATGTACTCGGGGCCGGATCACCCACGCACACCATTAGCAGGGATACTTACAGATACGGTTATATGAATGACGGCGCCATACTTAACGGCAGTACTTACTACGGGATTACCCTGCCCATGGGTTGGCCATACGGAGGACCTCTCTTCTTCACCCATTACTCCTTTCTCGGACTTGACCCGCGCGATCTTGAGGATGTATACGTCAATTACTGGACTCAGAACACCGCCCATTCACTTATCAACTGGAAGCACTGCGAGGTAAATCCTTCGAATTATGTCAGCTACAGCATTGATTGCTGGGGACTCACCGCCAGCGACAACCAGTCGGGTTACAGCGCACATTCACCCACCAATGACCTGGGTGTCATCACCCCCACGGCTGCTCTTTCATCGCTTCCCTATACCCCTGAACAGTCGATGAATGCCATCAGGCATTTCTACTACGTTCTGGGTGACAGACTGTGGGGCGAATACGGCTTTTACGATGCATTCAATGCAACCGCCGGGTGGTGGGGCACATCATACCTGGCCATCGATCAGGGGCCCATCGTTTGCATGATTGAAAACTACCGGACCGGGCTCCTCTGGAACCTGTTCATGTCTGCCCCGGAGATCAGGTCAGGCCTTGATAAACTTGGATTTACATACTGAGAATAGATGAGAACGATATACCTTATCCTCCTGACGGCTCTTGTGCTTGCCTCGTGCAGCCGGCAGACGCAGATCACCTTCGTTTCAAAGGGGAAGGTTGATTATCAGCTTTCACCAGATGAGACAACCATGCTTGACTCGATCCAGCAGAAGACCTTTCAGTTCTTTCTGCATGAGCATCATCCTGAATGGGGCATTGTCAAGGACCGTGCGGCAGACTGGGCACCAGCCAGCATCGCCTCAACGGGGTTCGGCCTGGTGTCTTTTGCCGTAGGAGCGGAGAGAAACTGGATTACCCGTGAAGATGCGGCCCGGATAACACTGAACACCCTCGACTTTTTCGTCAACTCAGTGCAGAGTGCCGATACTGCCGTGACCGGCTACAAGGGCTTTTACTACCACTTCCTGCGCATGAGCACCGGAACCAGGGAGTGGAGGTGTGAGCTCTCATCGGTAGATACGGGTCTCCTTATGATGGGAATAATCTTTGCCCGTAACTATTACAACCTTGACAATGATGTTGAACGCCGCATCCGTTCGCAGGCTGCTATCATCCTGAACCGTGTAGAGTGGGATTTCATGATGATGCCTGATACGGGCAGATATGCCCTGCAGATATCCATGGGCTGGCATCCTGAGCAGGGGCTTCACCATATGGGCTGGAGCGGTTACAATGAGGCGCTCTTTCTATATATACTTGCCGCAGGAAGCGGGATGGAGAATGCTGAAGAGAGTTATGACTCATGGTTAAGCTCCTATAAATGGCAGACGCCTTACGATGGCCTTTCTCATGTGGCTTTTCCGCCGCTGTTCGGCCATCAGTTTTCACAGGCATTCATTGACTTCCGCGGCATAGCTGACACTTACATGAAGGAGAAGGGGATTGACTACTTCGAAAATTCACGCCGTGCAACATACGTCCAGCGGCAGTATGCCATTGATAATCCTCACGGGTGGGTCGGGTATGATTCGCTCTGCTGGGGTATAACAGCCAGTGACGGGCCGACGGATATCTATAATTTTGACGGCAGGGAGTTCTATGGCTACGCCGGGAGAGGCACCAGCGGTCCTGACTATAACTATTTTGATGACGGAACCATCGCTCCTTACGGGCCACTGTCTTCATTGCCCTTTGCCCCGGAGATCGTTCTGCCTGCCATAAAATCAATAAATGAAAAATATGGCGACCGGCTGTGGGGCAAATACGGATATTACGACTCCTTTAACCCTACCGTCAATTGGTTCAATGATGATTACATAGGCATTGACCAGGGTCCGATGCTTATCATGATAGAGAATTTCAGGACAGGGCTGGTTTGGGATTACGTGATGAAGGATCCTGTTATCAGGGAAGGCCTCAACAGGCTGGGATTCTCATATCTGTAATTTTTTTGCAAGCCGCGACAAAACACTGCAAATGCCGTTACCACGATGAAGTTCCACCTCATCAGAATACCAGCCATCTTCCTGTTGCCGGTTCTTGCAGTTGCCAGCGGCAACGCCCAGGTAACAATCCTGGATGAGTTTGAAAACGCAAACGGATGGTCTTACAATCTCTCGGAAGGGGTTACAATGAACCACTCCACTGAAAAGGGAGTTGCCGGCAATGCCATCCGAATCGACTATGATTTCACAAAAGGGTCCGGTTACGGGGGAATTCAGAAGCTATTTCCGTTGGAGCTCCCTGAGAACTATGAGTTTACCTTCTGGCTTAAGGCCGAGTCGCCTTCAAACAACTTTGAGATTAAGTTCATTGACAGCACAGGGAATAATGTATGGTGGGTCAATAACCGGAACTATTCCTTTCCCGGGGAGTGGAAAAAGATCCGCATAAAGAAACGTCATATTGAGTTTGCATGGGGGCCTGCGGAAGGCCGGGAACCTGATCGTTTTGACCGGATAGAGTTTACCGTCGCATCATTTGTCGGTGGCAGAGGCACGCTATGGATAGATGACCTCAGGTTTGAGCCCCTGGCGCCTGAAAGGCATTCATGGCCGATGCCGTCACTGTCAGCTTCATCATCAGCCAGGAGGCATTCACCTGATCTTATGGGTGACAGCTCCGGCAAAACCTTCTGGCAAAGCCGTAAAGCGGGGAGAGAGAACATAACCGTTGACTTTATTGTGAAAAGGGAGTTCGGAGGTGTTCAGATCAGGTGGCTGGAAGGTCATCAGGCCGGGAGCTTTGATATTTACCTGTCAGATGACGGCAGGAGTTGGGAAAAGGCATACTCTGTCTCTTCCAACAGGGGAGAGGTGAGCTTCGTGAGACTTCCCGAAGCAGAGGCGAGGTATCTCAGGCTGGAAATGGCAGAACCCTCAGATGACGGCACATTCAGCATTACAGAAATCGAATTTCCGGATGTGGGCAGCACAAAAACGCCCAATGATTTCCTGATATACTGTGCAAAGAATTCACCCCCGGGAAACTATCCCGAATACTTCTCGGAACGGGCATCATACTGGACTGTAACGGGTGTCAATAATGACACAAAAGAGGCTCTGATCAACGAATCGGGGATGGTTGAGGTTGACAAATCGCTCTTTTCCATTGAGCCGATGCTGAGAGTAGGTGATTCGCTGGTAAACTGGAGCAATACCCATCCGGGGCAGTCGATGGTTTTTTCCGGGGCTGCCGGTGAGACCGACTTTGTTCCGTCAGTGACATGGCAGCACGGCGGGCTGAAGTTTGTCACGGGAGTCTCATCAGGCGGCACTGCCAATGTAAATTCCATGCTCTACATCGGTTACTCATTTGAAAATCTCTCGGACCGGCCTGTTGATTTTGAGTTTTACCTGCTGGTACGCCCGCTCCAGGTTAATCCCTGGTACCAGTTCCTCAACACGATAGGTGGAAGCGGGAGAATCAATACCATTAGTGAAGAGGCCGGGGGCCGGATCACAGTCGATGACAGGGTCATCCTTTTGACCAGGGCATATGATTCTTTCGGTGCTGCCGTGTTTGATGAGGGCAATCTCGTGGACATGCTGCGCGACGGAAGAATACCTCCCTTCAAAACCGCAACAGACAGGGCGGGGATTGCAAACGGTGTGATGAAATATTCAATGCACCTGGAGCCCGGTGAAGGGGAGGAGTTCTTTGCAGCAGTCCCGTATCATGGCAGAGAGTCGTTGGCAGAGAGTTTGGATCTGAGAGATATTCCCGGCGCCTTCTACAGTGCGGCCGGTTTGTGGAGGACGAAGACGGATCACATACGGTTTAATCTGCCCCATTCAGCTGACAGGATCATAGATACCTGGAGATCAAATCTTGTCTACATCCTGATCAACAGGGACAATGTTGGCATCCAGCCAGGGTCACGCTCATATGAACGGAGCTGGATACGTGACGGGGCCCTGACATCATCGGCACTGCTCAAATCGGGTATTGTTGAGGAGGTCAGGGATTTTACAGACTGGTATGCGTCGCACCAGTTTGAGAACGGCAAGGTGCCGTGTGTGGTTGATTCAAGGGGTCCTGACCCGGTGCCTGAGCACGACAGTCACGGTGAACTGATTTATCTGATCCGTGAGTATTTCAATTTCACCGGTGACACCGTTTTTCTGAGATCAAAAAACGAAAACGTGCTGAGAGCAGTTGACTATATTGAGTCGCTGGTTGCAGAACGATCCACGGATCACTTCCGGACCGGTAATGACAGTATCCGTGCCTGTTACGGGCTGGTGCCCGAGTCGATCAGTCATGAAGGCTACTCGGCAAAACCGATGCACTCATACTGGGATGACTTCTTTACAATGAAAGGACTGAAGGATGCAGCTGAAATACAGAAGATTCTGGGCGAGAGTGAAAATTACCGGAGGATAGCCGGCATCAGGGATACATTCCGTGTAAATCTGTACAACTCCCTCGATCTGGCCATGAAGGTCAGGAAGATAGATTATATCCCGGGCTGTGTGGAGCTGGGTGACTTCGATGCTACATCAACCACCATCGCACTCACCCCGTGCAATGAGCTGCAAAACCTTCCTGTTCCGCAGGGTTACAATACTTTTAACAAGTATTACGCTTTTTTCCTCGACAGGAGGGATGGCAGGAGAGACTGGGTCAATTACACTCCTTATGAAAACCGCCTGATAGGATCATTCATCATGCTTGACCAGCCTGAAAGGGCACACGAGCTGATTGAGTATTTTCTGTATGATCAGCGTCCGCCTGGCTGGAACCAATGGGCCGAGGTGGTCTGGAAGGATTACCGTCACCCGGGATTTATAGGAGACATGCCCCATACATGGTGCGGAAGCGACTTTATCAATGCCATCAGGTCTATATTCGTTTATGAAAACGAATATGATCATACACTTGTTCTTGCCTCTGCCCTGTACCAGGACTGGATCGACGCTCCCGGGGGGATGTCGGTTGAGAACATGCCAACATATTACGGTGAGATTTCCTACTCGATAGAGAAGGAGGGCAACAGTTACCGTTTTTCCATTGCCGGCGATATCGATCTGCCGGTAGGGGGTATCAGAATAAGAAATTTCAACGGGGGTAAAATGCCGTTGGCAATTACAGTCAACGGTAAGGAGTCAACGGATTTCAATGAAGGGGAGATTGCGGTCAGGGAGGTGCCCGCTAATATTGTGATATATTATTAACGGCTGAAAAATAAATGCTTTCATGAAAGGGAGAGACAAGAGCACAATGAAGGCCACCGGGCACAATAATCACATATCTTTTGGTCAGCTTGCCGCCTATTCCGCGGGAGGCATTATACCCATTGCCCTGTTTAACATTGCCGGTCAGCTGGTTGGCCTGATGGGCAATATAAGCCTGGGGCTGAGCGCATTCTGGCTGGGGCTCATCATGATTATTCCCAGGCTATGGGATGCCTTCTCCGATCCTATTGTAGGCCATCTCTCTGACAACACCCGGAGCCGGCTGGGACGCAGGAGGCCATATCTCCTTATAGGCGGCATAGCTGTAGCGGTTTTCTTTGTTGTCATGTGGTGGATCCCCAAGGGGGAGGCGGTGCATGCCTGGTTCCCCAGTGATGCCGGTTTTCAGAGGTTCCAGCTTGTTTATATACTGTTTGGCCTGCTCCTGTTCTTCACTGCCACCACCGTCTTCGAGATTCCTCACGGTGCCCTGGGCATGGAGATGACAACCGATCCTCATGAACGGACCCGTCTTTTCAGCGGCAAAAGTTTCATAGGCAACCTCTTTGCAATGAGCACACCCTGGCTCTTTGCCCTGGCCAATACCGAGGCCTTCAGGGGGCCCGGAGGAAATGAGGCTGACGGAATGAGATATGTATCCCTTCTCATAGCGGCCGTGATTATTCCCCTCTCCTTCTGGTGGACCGCCAAACTGCGGGAGCCCGGGTTTGTGAAGGTCGTTAAACAGGAGAAGACACATTTCTGGACTGACATGAAGATAGTGGGCACCAACAAGAATTTCATCTACCTGGTGATGACCATTTTTACACTGGCTATGGGCTTTAACTTTGTCAACCTGCTCGGATCTTACATACCTATCTTTTATGTTTTCGGTGGCGATAAAGTTGCCGGCGCCAGGCTGCTGGGCATTAACGGGACAATCTGGGCAATAACCGGCGTGCTGGCCGTCTTTCCGTTGAACTGGATAAGCCCGAAGCTGGGGAAACGGAATACACTCATAGTTGCCATGGTGCTGATGTGCGTTGCACAGCTTTCAAAGATCGTCTGTTATAACCCTGAGCATCCGTACCTCGTAATTATCCCGACAATAATGCTGTCTGCAGGAATGCTTTTCTTCTTTACACTCGGGTCATCGATGGTAGGAGATATTTGTGATGAGGACGAACTGAAGACCGGGCACAGGTCGGAGGGGAGCTATTATTCCATCTACTGGTGGTTCATCAAGCTGGGTACCGCCTTTGCCAGTTTTGTGGCAGGAATCCTGATAACACTGACCCTTTTCGATCAGACACAGGTAACAAAAGTTGACAGTCTTCAGGGAAACGTGCGTGATATGCAGAGCAAGATCCGGGACTGGAGAGGGTATGATGGTGCAGGTGCAGGCCCGGAATTGATCAGAACTGCCAGGTCGCAGACATCAGAGGCGTTGAAGGAGTCCAAAGACTACCTGCTTTATCTTGAAAATGAGGTGGCAAAAAAGCCGGAGAAGAAAAGAACCGGGTACGCTGAGAATGACGCCCGCAGAAGGAATGTATTTATGAACGCTTCCTCTGCCTCGAAGTCGCTGATCAGTGAACTGGAGTCAATGGATGCAGCCCTGGCCCAGGCATCACCGGCACATACTGATTCACTCATCAGCGCGGCAATTCCTCTCATTATGCAGTCGAAACTGCTGAAGGCGAGAATCTATTCATTCGATCTGCTGGCACACCTTCAGGCCAGGACAAAACAGCATGAGAAAAGCAGGGAGCATACGGCCCGGCTGACTCAGAATATATCCATGATCAATGACAGGATCAACGCTCTGAGCCCCGGTTCGGCGCCGGATATACTTTACAATGAGCTGGCTGCGATTGAAAAGGACATCGAGCCCCTGAAAAAGCAGTCGCCCTATACACTGCTGATGATGAGGGTTGTAGAGATCGGACTGCCACTGCTCTTAAGTCTCCTGGCCCTCTTCTTTGCTGTGCGTTATACGCTGACAGAAAAGAGGACATTTGAGATCAAAGAGCTGCTCAGTCAAAGGAACAGGGGAAACAATAACGGCACCGGACAGCCGGGAGGAGAGCAGGTAATACAAAATTAAGTTGACGGATATGGTACTTGGTATTGAGGGACGTAATTTCATTCAGAATGATAAGAAGGTATTTCTCAATTCAGGAGAGATACATTATTTCAGGATCAGGCGCGGACTGTGGGACAGGCACCTTGATGAGGCCGTGAAGGCCGGCCTCGCGTCAGTAAGCACATATATTCCCTGGGCCTGGCATGAGGAAGAGGAGGGACTGTTCGACTTTGACGGCTCAACGTGCCCTGAGAAAGACCTTGAAGGATGGCTCCGCAGTTGCCATGAATATGGACTGACATGCATTGTAAAACCGGGTCCCTTTATCCTTGCCGAATTCAGGGGAGCCGGCCTGCCTGACTGGTTCATTGAGAAGTACGGAGAGGAGGTCCGGATGAGGACTCGCAGTGGCAGCAGGGTCATGAGCGACGGGGTCAGCCTCTACAATGAAAAGTACATTGAGAAGGTGGGGTTGTGGTATGACAGGATAATGCCTCTGATACGGCGGAATGAAGCCTCCTCCGGCGGACCCGTAATAATGATGCAGATATGCAATGAGATAGGAGTATTCTCATGGCTTGCACATCAGGCGGACTATGGTAACGCCGTGAGAGAAAGGTTCATCTCATGGCTGAAGGAGAGGAACGGAAACATCAGTGAGCTGAATAAACTCTGGGGGACAGACTACGCCGGCTTTGACCGTCTTGAGCTCCCCCCTGACGGTCAGACACCCTATACCTCAGCCGGAGACAGGGGACGCGACAATGAATGGCACCTCTTCTGGAGGAGATACTACGGTGACTACCTGAGAAAACTGACCGTAATGGCCAGGGAGAGAGGCGTTACCGTTCCTTTCTACCACAATCTTCCCGGATGGATCTACGGCAACGGTTACGAGTTCCCGGTCAATAACACTATGTATGAGGATCTCTACAATGAGAAGAGTGAACTCTTCTTTGGAATAGATCATATTCCCGAATTCGTGTCATACCGCAACATGCATGACGACCGGATTGTAAATGACATAACAGGCGCGATGCAGGGTAAAGGGCCGCTTTTTGCTGCCGAGTTCCAGAGCGGATCACGTGAATATCACGTGGTGACAAACCCCCGTGAGATGGACCTCTTCTATAAGACAAGCATTGCCAACGGCCTGACAGGATGGAACTATTATATGTTCTCACAGGGACGTAATGCAGAGAGGAAAGGGTATTCAGGAAAAACATTCTACTGGTTCACACCCCTGACGGCAGAAGGCGAGCGAACAAGCGCATTCGCTTCTGTAGAAAGAATGAGCCGGATACTGAAAGTGTCAGAAGACATAATAGTTGAAGCTCAGCGAAGGGCAGAGGTATGCGTACTCTTTTACCCGCCCGCCTATGCCACTGAACTTGAGCGGCCATCCGGCGACAGCGGCCTCAGGTTTGTTCCATCTGCCATACGGAGACCGGCTTACTTTGACGGGTTGCTCAGGGTGTTGCAGGTTCTGAACATTGACTATGACATGGCTGACCTGAACAGGGCCACGGCAGAATCACTAAGCCGCTACAAACAGGTATGGGCCTTCGTTACCGATGAGATGGATGCCCCGGCGCAACAGACAATAGCTGATTACATAACAGGCGGCGGGAATGCAGTAATATACCCATATCTACCTGACCGTGAACTGTCTCGGAAAAAGTGCACATTGCTCCGTGATACGCTGAACCTTTCACCGTCAGGTTCCGAAATAATTGACTCACCGCTTATGGATATCCTCGGTTTCCGGGACATTAAATGCAACAATCCGATCATGACCTTTACAGAGGAATCACTGGCCGGTGCTGAAATAATTGCACGGACCATTAACGGTACTCCATGCGGATTCACCGGGAATGTGGGTAAAGGAACCGTGACATACATAGGCACCTGGATAGGATTTGACACAGAGGGTCACAAGCCGGTTTATGAAGCTATCCTGAGAAGATCCGGGGCAAAACTGAGACAGGCATCGTCAGACAATGAGTATCTGACAGTCAGGGAACGCTTTGCCGGTAAAGACAGGGCCTTGCTTTTTGTGGCAAATTATTATAATGAGGAGCGAAGCGGGATGATCACCTACACTCACCCGAAATCAGGGGAAGCTGTAAACCTGCCACTGTCCGCCAAAGCGATCACCTGGCCCGCTTTATACAGCGTGCTGACACCTGTATGTCTGGAAATTTCCAAAGGACTGCAAATCCTGCACTCCACTTCGGACATACTCGGCCTCGAAATGAAGGATGGCGAATTGCACCTCACCCTCTCCGGTGATCGCGACCTTCATGGTGAAACGGTATTCGAAGGTCACAGTGCAAATAATATCAGGTCAGCTGATATTGGAGGCGCCCATGTAGGTCTCAACCGGATTGGTGATCGTACTGCGCTGACATACAGTCATGAGCATAAGAAGGAGATGAGTCTTAAAATCAGATTCAGTGATGAAAATAAGTAACCCCGTCGGGCTGTCAGCAGACTTACTGAAAAGTGGTCTGTTAAGTTCAATTGATGCTGATCCTGTAAGGATAAGCCTCCGGACAAATTGGATCCATTCAGGAGCCTGCGCAAATATTTGGCTGAGAAAAAGGGGTGTGCAGATGGAGTACCGGCCCCTGATGGGCACGGACAGTGACACCAGGTTTCGTGCCGGGGAAAATTATTTTGTAGTCATCGGCAGCTGGGACGGACTGGAATATGAATGTCTCCTTCAGCTGTCTGAAAAGAGCCTGAGCTGGAAGTGGAGCGTGGATATCCTGAATAACTCAGGGGAAGACCAGAAGCTTGATCTGATATATGTTCAGGACGTTGGCCTCAAAGTTGCAGGGTCCGGGCCTGTAAATGAATATTATGTTAGCCAGTACCTGGAGCGGAGGATACTTGAAGACCCTCTGCACGGTTCAGTCATATGCTGTCGTCAGAACATGAAGGAGGCCGGTGGCTATCCATGGCTTTTGATCGCAAGTGTTAACGGCGCTGTCACCGCAAGCACTGACGGAATGCAGTTTTACGGCCGGACATACCGCCAGGAAGGTATTCCGGAAGGAGTTGTATCAGACAGTTTGGGAGGGGAATATGCCGGGGAATCTTCTGTTGTGGCCCTCCGGGAGGCGGCGTTTGACCTGCCTGCCGGAGCGAGGCACAGGAGCGCCTTTGTGGCAAAGTTTATGCGCAACCATCGCTCCGCCACCTCCCGGTCCGACCTTGACAGGCTTCCCGGCCTTTTGCGTGAATTTGCCCGTCAGCATGTGATTTACGATAAAGGAGGCTGGATAAAACCGGCAACCAGCCTGTTCAATAATCCTGAATTACTGCAGGCCGAAGAGCTGAATGAGGCAGAGCTTGAAAGATTTTTCGGCAGTGAGAGACGTCACAGTGAAGTATACGGGGGTAAACTGATCTCATTTTTCAGTAGTGATTACAATCACATCATGCTGCGTGAAAAGGAAGGCCTGGTTGACCGGCCACACGGCCACATCATGCAGGCTGCAGCCGGGTTTACACCTGATGAGAGGATCATGTCAACGACGGCATTCGCATTTGGAGTATTCAATTCGCATCTCACCCAGGGCAACACCAACTTCAACACCCTCCTCTCTGTCTGCAACAGCCAGTTTAATCTGTCACCTGAGACCGGACAGAGGATATTCATTGAGATCGACGGCAGATTCAGGCTTCTTGGCGTTCCTTCAGCCTTTGAGACAGGACTCAACAGCTGCCGGTGGATTTACAGGCATGGCGACAAGTGCTTCCAGGTAAGAACCTGGACCTCCATGAGATCACCCCGGGTGAACATGGACTTCAGGGTTCTGAGCGGTGAAGAGATAAGGCTGCTGGTCACTCATGATTTTGATGACCTTAACGGCTGGAGGGTGGTTCCGGGAGAAGCGGAAGGTGACCATATTGCCGTTCCTGATCCGGAAAGCATGATAGCAAAAAGGTTTCCGGGAGCCCGCTTCCGGATAACGGTCCGGACCACAGGAGCCGGATACAGGGTTTGGGGTGATGAGATACTCAGCAGCATTAATGAAAACCGGGGAGACAATCTTTTTATACTCGATGTAGCGAAGACGGCAAATTTTCGGATCAGCATAACCGGTGAGGTTTGCGGTGAAGAAGAGACAGTTGAATTTGAAGACCCGGAAACCCAATGGGCGGCTGACTCCCATGATGCCCTGGTGCGGTGGATTGACCTCAGCCAGAGGCTGGCACTGCAGGGAGAGCAGGCAGACATTGCTGCCATCCGGGAGATCCTGCCATGGTACGGCATGAATGCCCTTGTCCATTATCTCACACCCTACGGTCTGGAACAGTTCAGTGGCGCGGCATGGGGAACGCGTGATGTGGCACAGGGCCCTGTTGAACTCCTCCTGGCAATGCAGAAGTATGCCGAGGCGAAGCAGGTACTGCGTATTATCTTCTCAAACCAGAATCCTGACGGGGGGTGGCCTCAGTGGTGGATGTTCGACAGCTACCGGGAGATAAGGGCAAACAGTGCTCACGGAGACATAATGTACTGGTGCCTTATTGCCCTGTGCTATTACATAAGGGTGACGGGTGATTTTGACTTTCTCGATGAGGCACTTCCATTTTACGATAAAGATAAAGCGTCGAATACCCTCAAAAAATCACTCGGTGAACACATTGACCGGTTAGTTAAAAAAGTGATTAAATCATTTTCCCCGGGTACCTCCCTGGTGCAATATGGCGGAGGTGACTGGAATGATTCCCTGCAACCGGTCAATAAGCACCTTGCCAGGAGGATGATATCGAGCTGGACGGTGGAGATGAATTACCAGGCTTTCAGGGATTACGCTGAAGTATGTCTGATGACGGGTGATGCCGTTAAAGCAAGGAAGTTAAATCTCCTTTGTGAGGGAATAAAATCTGATTTCAACGTTCACCTGGTTAAAGACGGAGTGGTTGCGGGATACGGGCTTGCGGAGGATGGCGGGAGTTTTGGCCTGCTGCTTCACCCGGCTGATGAGAAAACGGGTATTAAGTACAGCATCCTGCCCATGAACAGGGGCATATTGAGCGGGATTTTCACTGCAGGGCAGGCACGCAGGCATCAGGCACTCATTGAAGATCACCTCACCGGTCCTGACGGTGCCCGCCTGATGGACCGTCCGCTCAAGTATAACGGTGGTATTAAGACTCTTTTTCAGAGAGCAGAGAGCAGTACATTTTTCGGACGTGAGATCGGACTCATGTATGTGCATGAGCATATCCGTTATGCAGAGGCCCTTGCCCGCACAGGACAGGCTGAGGCGTTCCTCAAAGCCCTGCGCAGGGCAGTTCCTGCAGGCTACAGGGAGGCAGTGCCCTGCGGTGATGTGCGGCAATCAAATACCTATTACAGCAGCTCGGATGTAATCTTCAGGAACCGTTATGAGGCTGACAGACTCTACTCTGAAATTAAGACCGGCGCTGTAACCCTCAGGGGTGGGTGGAGGGTTTATTCAAGCGGGCCGGGAATATACATCGGCATCATCGTGACCCGTCTACTCGGACTGAGAATTGAATGGGGGAATGTGATAATTGATCCGGTAATGCCATATTCACTTGACGGATTCATCGCAGGAATGGAAGTATTGGGCAGGACCGTTACCCTGGTATACAATGTCAGGGAAGGCAATTATGGACCGAAACGAATCGTGATCAACGGCATGGAGACCACGGCGGGTGAGGAGGAAAATCCGTATCGCCGGGGCGGAGCGGTGCTGGAGGAGGCAGTTTTCCTTGCGATGCCCGAAAAGGGCGAGAACAGGATTGAAGTCTGGTTGTAGTGGCTCAACGGCTTCGTTACACATCCCTGTAAAAAGAATTCTCTTTTTTGTATATTTACCTCTGGTAACAGGGAGTGATTTAACAATCGGGCCTTATGTCAGAAAACGCAGGATGGGGTAACACCAGATCACTGTTCTTGTTGATTTGCATAATATCCTTTTCATCTCTGGCCTCCGGCCAACGAGGAGGAAATCAGAATGAGATCCATAAGTTCATTTCAGGAGTTATTCCCGTTTTAAGTCAGAACTGGGAAATATGCCGTGATCCGTTAAGCGGGTATATATATTTTGCCAACTCTGCAGGACTGATAGAGTACAACGGCATCACGGCCAGAACATATACTGTCCCCAGCAGGCAGGGGGTACGGTCGGTGTATGTCGACAATGACGGGATGATTTTTACGGGTTCTTTCGAGGACTTTGGGATCTGGAGCAGGGATAAGTCGGGCAGGCTCTCCTATGCATCCCTGGCGGAGGGGACAGCCATATCAAAAAATGATGAGATATGGAATATTTATGATCTTGGTCATAGCATTTACTTTCAATCGTTTACAGCCGTCTATATATATGACTACAATGTTATCCGCAAGGTTGAGACACCTTCCTTCATGCTCTTCTTTTTCAGGGTGGGAGAGAGGTTTATGGCACAGGCCCTCGGGGACGGGCTTTACTGGTTTGACGGCACTGACTTTACTTTCATTGAAGGCAGTGAACCGTTCGGATCACTGAAGGTCCATGCCCTGATTGATTTTGGCCCTGACGATCAGTGGATATGCACTGCCAACGACGGGATCTTTGCATATGACGGAATTAATTTCTCCCCTCTTAATACGGAAATATCACTTTATCTGAAGGAGGCTACCTGCAACGCCGGCCTGGCTGCAAATGATAACATGATAGTGTTCGGGACAATTCTGAAGGGCGTTGCCATCTGTGACAGGTCAGGCAGGATACTGGATACCTATGATCATTCCAACGGCCTTAATAACAACACTGTACTCTCACTTTACCTCGATGATGCGGACGGTATCTGGGCAGGTCTTGATGACGGGGCAAATTATATCAGGACCTCTTCTCACGTGACTTACTATGCAAATACCAGCGGTGCCCTCGGAACCATATACACTGCAATAAGGGATCAGGACCATCTTTATCTTGGGACCAACCACGGTTTGTTTGCTGCAAATATCTCGCCTGCAGACGGCAACTACCGTTTCTCGGACCTTCGGATTATACCCAATACCCAGGGCCAGGTCTGGAAGCTGGTCCAGTATGACGGTCAGATCCTGTGCGGCCATAATGACGGAACCTTTGTTATTGATGGCGGCAGGGCAGAAAAAATTTCTGACGTGACCGGTGGGTGGTCATTCAAGCCTTACGGCGACCTTCTGCTTGAGGGCACTTACACAGGTATCGTCTCCTTCGCCAGGGATGAAACAGGAAGTTGGGTTTACCGGAACAGAATTGAAGGCTATCTGGAGCCAACCAGGTTCCTTGAGATTGATTATCTGGGCTACATCTGGGCAGTCCATCCGCAAAAAGGGATCTACCGTCTGGAGCTCAATGAGCAGGCAGACTCTATCGTCAGCTCACTTTACTTCAGCCTGCTGGCTGACAGCTCAAAAATTCTGTCTATGTCAAGCCTGAATAACCAGGTTGTCTTCATGGCTTCTGATCATATTTTTGCATTTGATTATGAGAAGAGGGACTTTTTCCCTGTTTCATCACTGGAGCAGGGTCTCGGTGATTTTGTAGGTGCAACTCAGATAATAGGTTACAACGGAAACAGCTACTGGTTTGTGCTTGACAACAGGATTGCCCTCTTCAATGTCTCCCGTGACCTTCAGGCAGAAAAGGTGCTGGAGTTCGTTCATGAGTATGCCGACCTTCCCTGGCGGGAACAGCAGATCATATCACTTGACTCTGCCAGGCTTCTCATTCCAACCAGGCAGGCGTTCAGTATTTACGATATCGGGAAACTCAGTGATGCAAGACCCGGGTCTGCTCTCAATTTCAGTCGGCTTATCTTCAGCGGGGGCAGAAGAAGCACTATCCTCTTTCCGGGAGCAACGGAAAATCTTTCCGTCTCAAGCAGGGAAAACAATCTCACAGTGCAGATATCCAATCCTTCAGGCTTTGACCGCGAAGGGCGTGAGTACCTCTACAGGATCACGGAGCTGGGTGACGGGTGGAACCGAACGGTGGCAGACCATTTTTCTATTCTCAACCTGCGGCATGGTGAGTATCATCTGCAGGTCAGGGAGACTGGCGGCAACGACCTTGCCGAAGCTCGTTTTGTTATCCGAAGGCCTTTCCTTCTGACCGGTTGGGCATGGGTATTATATGTTCTTATCGTCGCCGGACTAATTGCGGTAGTGGTCAGGGTATTCAGGATGACTCTTGAGAGGCACCGCCGCATGATTGAGTATGAGGTGGGAAAGAACAGACTCGAGAGCGAGCTTGACTACAAGAGTTATGAACTGATGCTGACAATGCGTTATCTGATCAGGAAAACAGACACTCTGAGGGAACTGCGTGACAAGCTGGAGTCTGGTAAGGAGTCTTCATCAAGGCCTCCGGCGCGTTTTGTAAAGGAGATGGAGAAGATCATTGATCACGGTCTTGATACCCAGACCGAAGAGTGGCAGAATGTGATGAAGAACCTGAAGTTTTCACAGGAAGGTTTCTTTAGCAAGATGAAGAAGAAGTATCCGTCACTCACTCCCAATGACCTCAGGCTATGTTCATATCTTAGGATGAATTTTACAACGAAGGAGATAGCCAACCTGTCGAACATCTCAACGCGGGCTGTGGAGATAGGCCGTTACCGGCTCAGGACAAAACTTAAACTCAGCCATGACGTCAACCTGACGGAATTTCTTATCCGCGAGGCTGAGACAACCGATTAGTTCACCTCCTCCAGGACAAACCCCAGTCCTCTCAGGGTTCGGAGTGCTATGCCATGGTCAGCGGCAAGGTACTTTCTCAGGCGGCTGATGAAGACATCCATGCTGCGCCCCAGGAAATAATCATCCTGCCCCCAAATCTCAGTGAGTATCTGCTCACGGGTCAGCGCCTTGTTTCTGTTCATCATCAGGTGCCTCAGCAACTGCGCTTCCCTCAGTGTCAGCTTCTCCTTGCCTCCAGGGGTGATCAGCTCGAGAGAGTCGTATCTTAACGTAGTCCCGGAGATCATATACTCATCCTCAACCACTGCATAGACCCTCCTGAGTATGTTGTTGATACGCAGTACCAGCATCTCAGGATCAAAAGGCTTGGTGATGTAATCGTCGGCACCCAGCTTAAGCCCTTTGATCATATCCTCCCTTAGGCTCTTGGCAGTAAGGAAGATAAATGGTATTCCCGGCTCCTCGGCCCGCAGCTTCTCCGCCAGGGTGAAGCCGTCCATCTCCGGCATCATGACATCGAGCACACAGATATCAGGACGTGACTTATGGAACAGATCCCATGCCTCCCGTCCGTTGCGGGCGAGCGTCACTTCATACCCGCTCAGGGAGACATACTGTGACAGGATGTTCCCAAAATCTATGTCGTCTTCGGCAAGCAGGAGTTTCATTCTCGTATAATTTTATGTTTCATTGGACAAATGGAAGTTGCATGAAATTCTGTACTCAAGTGGTTATATGAACTTGCACACATGCAGGTTTCATATGTTTGTTTTTAACGGTAATCTGATTCTGAATGTGGTCCCCCGGCCAGGCTTGCTGCTGGCGGAGACATCCCCACCGTGAGCCATGGCAATCCGCCTGACATAGTAAAGACCAAGCCCAAGTCCCTTGGTCTTGTGAATATTCCCGTGGGGCACCCGGTAGAATTTCTCGAAAATATGGTTGAGGTGCTCACGCGCAATGCCGATGCCGTTGTCTGAAATGGTTATCTCAAGATTTCCGCATTCAACGGTTGTCATAACCTTTATCACCGGATCTCCGTCACAGTATTTGACAGCGTTGGTGAGCAGGTTGCTGATCATGGTGGTGAAATGCACGGTGTCGGCATGGATTACAGCACCTTCGGTTCTGTAATCTTCTTCAATCACGGCACACCAGTCACAGGAGGTAAGGAATGATGAGACTATCTCATGTATCAGCTCGTCTGCTGCAAGAGGGTGCCTGTCGAGATGAAACTCGGTTCGTTCAAGAAGACTGACCTCAAGAATAGTATTAATCATCTGGTTAAGATGAACGCTCTGTTTTCCTATCATATCGGCTGTCTCCAGTACTTTCTCCGGGTCAGCAAGGATCTGTTCCTTTTTCAGTGTCTTCCCTGCCACGGTGATGGTCGACAGCGGCGTCTTGAGCTCATGGGTCATGTTGTTGATGAAATCACTCTTGAGTCCTGAAAGACGCCTCTCCTCCATCAGGTTGCTCCAGGTCAGCCAGAAGACCAGGAACACTATCAGGGTGCTGGAAATGATAAGGACAAAGGAGAGCAGCGCTTCCCTTAAGACCAGCCTGTTTTTGTGTGTCAGGTCAATCAGGTAGTGATATTCAATCAGAAAGTTATTATGCTCTTCCCGGAACGTGTTGACAAAAACAAGGTTTTTCGGAGGTGCGGACCAAACGGTATCTGTAACCTGAAGTCGGCCTTCCGGAGTAAATAGTTCAAGGTTGCTGATCGCAATGAAACTCTTGAAATCCTTGTGGTAACCTGCATTTTCAATATAGGAGGCAAGAAATGAGGTTAACATCTCATTTTTATACAGAACGGCATTAATTTTTTTCAGGTACATTCTATTCAAGGCCAGAGTGTCGGATGCGTCAGACAGCTTGCTCAGTTCTTCTTTGACAAGGAATTCCGCCAGCTTGTCGGTCACCTCCATGGCCTTCTCAAACCCATTGGCCTTCTTTCTGGAGAGCAGCACGGAAAGTCCCTCGCGCGACAGGTTCCTGTAGCGCATGAGTAGTATCTCTTCCTTCTGCTGCCAGACACTGCGTATCATATAGAGCTGTACAGCAAAGAAAAGAACCAGGGCTGCAAGGGAAACTACAAGAAGAAGGTGCCGTTTCATCTGCCTTCATTTTCCTCAAAATTAATCATTGACCCGGATCGCACAAGAGGATTAACCAGTCATTAACCTTGTGTTAACCTGAGAATAGTGATGTATGGCTTAATTTTACAGCATGAACAATTCAAACAGGCAGTCATGAAAAGAACAGTTTATTTATTTACGGTTGGTTTCCTGGCCATGATACTTACACTGAATGTGGCATCGGCACAGGAGACTCCTCCGTCAAAGGCAGCGGAAGAGAAACAGAAGCAGACATGGGAGGAGCAAAAGAAGCTCTCAGAACAGGAGCAGAAGGAAGCAGATCAAAAGAAAAAGCAGGTGGAGGTTGAGCTTAAAAAGAGAATCATCACCGAGGAGGAGATGCAGAAGAAGATTGCCGAGATAGAGGCTGCGGCGGCAGACAGGGCCAGGGATTTCGAAAGAATCGCAAGGGATTTTGAGGATCAGATGAGGACAAGGGAGGAGATATCCAGGAAATATCCCGTGGTTGTCATGCCTGATGAAAAGATGTTTAAATATGTGACTCCTGACAAGGGCGGCATTTACATCTACGGTTCTCACGGCCAGGTCGGCAAGCCCGGCTCATCATGGAATTACTCCCGCCAGGTGATGGAGGCAACCTTCACCAATGAGTTCACGATGAGCGCGGGAGAAGAGACCAACGTCAACCTTTCGGTATCAGGCGACTGTGCTGAAGGGTCAATGACTGTGGCCATCATCATGCCTGACGGCAAGCAGCTTTCCGAGGTTGTAATTGATGCCAACGGCAGTCTCAACTGGAGAAAGAGCTTTGATACGGGCGAGGGTAACGGCTGGAAGAACGGCAAATGGGTTTTCAAAATAAAGGCCAGAAACGCAACGGGCAACCTGCGCATATCAATGAACTCTGACTGATTTTCGGTTTCCGGCTTTGTGTTGGTTCTGCTTTAGGGTTACAGGTCAACTGTAATCATCAGGAGAGGCGTTGCTTGCGACGCCTTTTCATTGTGCGTCTGCAGGGCGACATCTGTGGCCACACGTGGAGGCATTCCATGCAATGCCTCTTCATTTAGTGCGCCGGAGGAGGCAGCAGGCCTCGGATCAGATTCCTGAAGGTGATTTTCCCCACCTCCGTTCTGATGACATCATATTACAGAGCTCTTTTTTGTCCCGAATTGCCATATTGTTAATTTTGCACTACGGAAACTCACGGTCATGAAGAAGATACCCCTGTTGATTATTATTTCCCTTGCGCTGGCAGTCGCCTCCTGTGGCAACCGTACTCCCCGGGCCGGTGATGAGAAAACTCTCACCGTAACCATTCCGCCGATCGCCTGGTTTGTCGAGGCCATTGCAGGCGATGATTTCACAATCAATGTAATGCTTCCTCCAGGTGCTGACCACCACATCTGGGAACCGCTCCCTGCCCAGATCAATTCCCTGTCGGGCTCCGAAGCATTTATTATGAACGGTCAGCTCGAGTTCGAGCATGCATGGATGGACCGCTTCCGGCAGGTCAACAGTGAGATGCAGATACTCGACCTGTCCCGCAGCATTGAGTTAATAGGAACGGAAGAGCACCATGAGGCCGAGGAAGAGGCTGATCCTGAGGGGCACCATGAAGACAAGGGCGATGATGATCACACAGGACACCAGGAAGACGGGACCGGTAATGATCCGGAGGGGCACCAAGAAGCTGAGAGCGGTGATGATCACGAAGGGCACGGCCATGCCGGCGCTGACCCTCATTTCTGGATGTCACCTGCTGCAGCGGCAGTGATGGCTAAAGATATCAGGGATTTCCTTATCGGGCTTAATCCTGCCTCGGCTGAAAAATACGAACGGAATCACAGCCTCCTGGCTGACACCATTGCAGCTATTGATGAGATGGTCAGGAGTGCCGTCGGGACCATGAACACCCGCACGGTCATGATCTATCATCCGGCACTAGCATACATGGCCCGCGATTACGGTTTTGAACAGCTCTCTTTTGAGGATGAGGGTAAGAGCCCTTCGCCCTCGCGCATGAAGGAGTTGATTGATATTGCCCGCGAAGAGAAAATAAAGAGTATCTTCATACAGGCAGAATATGATCTGCGCAATGCTGAGTCGCTCTCACGGGAGACCGGTGCGGAGCTTATTGTCATCAACCCTATGAACAGAAACTGGCCGGAGGCTGTTATGGAGGTAGTACATGCGTTATCCAGTCCACAGTCGGCAGTCGGCAGTCGGCAGTCGGGACTGAAACCAGCCCACAGTCGGCAACCCACAGCCGGCAGTAGGAGACTGGAGACTGAGGACTGAAGACTGTAGACTGATATGAGTATCCTTTTCAGCATAGAATCCCTGACAGCCGGTTACGAGGATAAGGTTGTCCTGCGTGACATCACCATGCAGGTTGAGGAGAACGACTTCATCGGCATCATCGGTCCCAACGGGGGTGGCAAGACAACCCTGCTGAAGGTGATTCTGGGATTGCTTAAGCCTTTCTCAGGCAGGGTCGACTTCTCTCCGGGCAATCTCAGATATAATCAGATTGGCTACATGCCGCAGGTGGCACAGGGCGACACTCTCTTTCCGGTGACGGTAGAGGATGTGGTTCTCTCAGGGATGATGCACGGCAAGGGAGCCAGAGGTGGCATGGGGCGCAAGGATAAAAAGCATGCCGGGGAGATCATGGAGCAGCTTGGCCTTACTGCACTCGCACGCCAGCCCCTCAATGAGCTGTCGGGCGGACAGCTGCAGCGCGTCTACCTGGCCAGGGCGGTTTCAGGGTCGCCGCGACTGCTTCTGCTCGACGAGCCTGCCACATATGTTGACACTTCATTTGAGGCTGACTTTTATGACAGGCTGAGGCTGCTCAATGAGCGCATGACCATCATGATGGTGTCACACGATGTGGGCATGATCTCCTCATGGGTCAAGTCGTTCGCCTGCGTCAACAGGTCGCTCTTCTACCATCCCCACAGCAAAATAACAGAGGAGGATCTCAGGCTGTACGGCTGTCCCATTCAGCTTGTCACCCACGGTGATGTGCCTCATGTTGTACTCCACAAGCATGAATGATGGAGAACCTGTTTGAATACTCGTTTGTCGTCAGGTCACTTCTGGGGGCCCTCTTTGCCAGCATCACCGCAGGTATTGCCGGAACATACATTGTCTCAAAGAGGCTGGTCTTCCTCAGCGGTGGCATCACCCATGCCTCCTTCGGGGGGATAGGGTTGGGCTACTTCCTGGGTATCAGCCCGGTGCTTGGCGCAGCCGTCTTCGGTCTGGGCGCTGCTCTCGGCATGGAGTACATGTCAGCCAGGGGCAGGATGCGCGAGGACAGCGCCATCGGTATACTTTGGGCGCTCGGGATGGCGGTAGGTATTATATTCATATACCTGACACCCGGTTATGCACCGAACCTTATGAGTTACCTGTTCGGCAGCATCCTGACCGTAACCTACGGAGATATCATTGCACTGGGAATTATCTCGCTGGTTCTTATAGCCTATACGGCACTATTTTACAGGACCTTGCTCTATATATCATTTGACGAGAGCTATGCACGTACCTTCACAACCCACGTTGATCTCTTCAAGTATATATCTGTAGGTCTGACAGGACTGGCCATTGTGCTGAACATACGGATGGCAGGTGTGATAATGATAATCGCACTGCTTACCATCCCGGCCAATATAGTGATGCTCTTTACAAGGGAATACCTGCGGATAATAGTGCTCTCAACGGTTGTCAGCTTTATTGCCATCAGTGCCGGGTTTGCCGTTTCGTGGTTTATAAATTTGCCGACAGGCGCAACAATCGTAACGGTACTGGTGTTGTTCTGGTTGACAGCACGGGCGGTGCGCACTCTAAGCAGGAGGCGCAGTTCCGATAAAATAAAAAAGTCAGTAACATGAATGAATTTGATATTCTGATCATTGGAAGCGGTCCCGGCGGCTATGTTGCTGCTGTCAGGGCTTCACAGCTGGGTATGAAGGCCGCGGTGATTGAAAAGGCTGAGACAGGGGGCATCTGCCTGAACTGGGGTTGCATACCCACGAAGGCCTTGCTGAAGAGTGCCCAGGTGCTTGATTATGCGCGACACGCGTCCGATTACGGCATCAATGCCGGCGAGACGCCGTCACCTGATTTCGGCGCGGTAATTACCCGCAGCAGGGGAGTGGCCGATGCCATGAGCAAAGGAGTACAGTATCTCTTCAAGAAGCACAACATACCTGTGATCAACGGGTTCGGCCGACTGAAGGGTGCCGGTACCGTTGAGGTGGAGGCAACTGACGGCACGAGGGAGAGCTACAGTGCAAAGCATATAATCATAGCCACGGGTGCACGGTCGCGCGAACTGCCGAACCTGAAGCAGGACGGCAGGAAGATCATTGGTTACCGCGAGGCGATGAGTCTGCCCGAACTACCTGCTTCGATGGTGGTTGTAGGCTCGGGCGCCATCGGCAGCGAGTTTGCCGGATTCTACAGGTCGATGGGCACCGAGGTGACCCTGGTGGAGTTCATGCCACGGCTGCTGCCCCTGGAGGATGAGGAGGTGTCACGCACCCTGGAAAGGGCATTCAGGAAGGCAAAGATGAAGATCATGACCGGATCTTCAGTGGAAAAGGTTGACACATCAGGTGAGCGTTGTCTTGTCACTGTTAAGACCCCGAAGGGTGAGGTGCAGGTAGAGACGGATGTGGTGCTCTCTGCTGTGGGCATCACTCCCAACATTGAAGGAATTGGTCTGGAGGAGTCGGGTGTGAAGACTGACCGCGGAAAGATAGTCGTTGATGAATTCTACCGTACCTCCGTGGAGGGCGTGTATGCCATCGGTGACGTGGTGCCGGGCCCGGCGCTGGCACATGTGGCGTCAGCCGAAGCCATAGTGTGCGTTGAGAAGATTGCGGGTCATGCCCCCGAGCCTGTTGACTACGGAAACATCCCCGGATGCACATACACCACTCCGGAGGTTGCCTCCTGCGGCATGAGTGAGGAGACCGCCAGGGAGGCGGGCATTGAGACCAAAACAGGCAAGTTCATGTTTATGGCCTCCGGCAAAGCCTCAGCCGCGGGTGCACGTGAGGGTTTCGTCAAACTGGTGTTCAATGCTGCAGACGACAGGCTCATTGGCGGCCACATGATAGGTATGAACGTAACCGAGATGATCTCCTCGATAGTGACAGCACGCAGGATGGGAGCCACGGCTCAAGACCTGATACGCAGCATACACCCCCACCCGACAATGTCTGAAGGAATTATGGAGGCGGCAGCGGCGGCACTCGGAGAGGCCATCCACGGGTAGGCAGCTGTCAAAAAAGTGGCCACGGCGGCACTCGGAGAGGCTATCCACGGGTAGGGACAGTCAGGGAGACGGCCACGGCGGCACTCGGAGAGGCTATCCACGGATAGACAGCAGTCGTGAAGGCGGCAGGAACGGCCGCGGGTGAAGCGATTCAAGGCTGAAAACAACACGGAATTTTTTATGTAACGCAACCTTTGATCCCTTTTTAACATCAATCTGTTGACAGGGTCAGATATTATTTCCTATCTTTATAACTCGAGAAAAAAGCGGGTTTGCAAAAGGAAAAGGACATAATTGACGGCTGTCTGTCAGGAAGCAGACGCGATCAGGAACTCCTTTACCGCAGGTACGCGCCGAAACTCTATGCCGTATGCCTTCAGTATGCAGGCAACACGGAGGAGGCCAGGGATGTCCTGCAGGAGGGTTTTATCAAGATCTTTGATAACCTGTCGCGCTACAACCATGAAGGTTCTTTTGAAGGATGGATGAGGAGGATCATCGTCAACACCTCGCTTGAGAGGTACCGCAACAGGTACTACCTCAGCAGGGTTGATGACATTGAGGATGTGCCGGAGCCGGAAGCCGAACCCAATACCAGCGATTTTGCAGGACTGGAGGCTTACGACCTCCTGAATATGATCATGGAGCTGCCGCCGAAATACAGGATGGTCTTTAACCTCTATGCCATAGAAGGATATTCCCACAGGGAGATTGGTGAGATGATCGGTATCTCTGAAGGTACCAGCAAATCGAATCTCTCAAGGGCAAGATTAATACTTCAGAAGAAGGTAGTGCTTCTGACAGGTGTCACAAGGAAAATGGTAAATGTTTAACAGGGAGCCAAATATTGACGTTGTTTTCCGTAACGGACTGAAAGACCTGGAGGTCCTTCCGCCGTCTGATGTCTGGGAGAATATACCTCCCATGCCCTCCAGGCGCTCAGCCTTCAAGACTGTCACATCCATTGCTGCGGGCATCGCCGCACTGGTGTCGCTTGCCCTGGTGGCCGGCTGGTACCTGCGCAGCAATGAGACCGGCACCCGGATGGCGGAGATGACCATACCCAGCGGTGAACAGCAGGCTGTCAGGGTGAGCAGCTCCCCCACGGATGCCATGGAAGAATCTGCTGTACACAGTGCGCCTCCCGATGATGCAATGACAGTTGTCCGTGATCTTAATGAAGGCATTGCAACAGGTCCGCCGGTTGTGGCAGATGATCAGCAGCCTCTGCTGGCAGGCATGACCGGTGCGGGCAGGGAGTCTGAAGAATCGCTCCCCTTTTCGTCAGATGAGATAACGGTGATAACAGCAGGTCGACTTACAGGTGCCGGCAATACGGCAATGCCGGAACTGGCAGAGGTAAGCAGCAGGGCGGCGGGGCAACGCTTTTTGGTCGGTGCCTCACTCTCTCCCTCCGTGGGTATATCACCACAGGGACAGGATGCCAGGCTGGCTGAACTGATGAGCAGTGAAAGCTCAAGACCTTCATATACTACAGGAGTGACAGTCGGGTACAGGATCTCCGACCGCCTGACGATCCATTCCGGTATCGGACTGGCATCAGTGGGTCAGACTATCAATGAAGTCGATGTCTTTGCAGGTCTCTCCGATTACTATGCCGTCAAGAGTAACTACCTCTACTCCGTTGAGACAGCCTCCGGTATGATCCGGGCCGGCAACACCGACCTTTACCTTACTGACGCCGGTAACAGGGTGGGCTCACTGGTGCAGGGCGCTGACCCGTCAAAATACAACCTGACACAGGTGGGCAGTGAGATACGGCAGGTGTTCCGTTACCTTGAACTGCCACTGCTGGTGCGCTATAAGGTGATCGACGGAAGAATGGGACTGAACCTCTCCGGGGGAGTGGCCTACGGCCTGCTGGTTGACAACGCTGCCTACACCGGACAGGGTTCCGATCTCATTCGTGTAGGCCATACCGAAGGAGTAAATCCCTACAACATCAGCAGCCAGCTGGGGCTCGGGATGGAATATAGCATCTCAACCAATATCTCCTTCAACTTTGAACCGGTACTCCGATACTACATGACACCGCTCAGTGATATTTCCGGTGCCCTGTACAAACCCTACTCCCTGGGCATATATTCAGGCTTCTTCTTCAAATTCTAAGATCCCCTTTCCATCTGCTCCCATCCCGGGATGCCTGCCCAGGACTCTTATTTAAGTTTTGAGATCATCCGTTCTGCTTCCTCACATCCCCCGGACGCCAGTTCGGGTCTCTTATCCAAATTCTGAATTCCCTCATCCGGCTTACTGCTTTCTCCTCTCCCCGGGCTTCTGCAGAGGTCACCGCGTCAATTGCTTAATTATCCCGTTTCGCCCCTGCTTTTCCTTCCCCAAAAGCAATAATTTCGCTACTTTTGCAGTTTCAAAATTAACGTCGGGGAAATGAAATTTACACCAGGAAAGGCCACTCTTGCAATTCTGCTGCTGCTCAGCGCAGGCTTTGTTTTTACATTACTTGTTTCAGCAGATGACCTGCAAGCGGAATCGCCTGACTATGAAGAGAGTGCACTTACAGCTGCTTCATGGGCCCTGCCTGAAGCCGTCTCTTTTGCCGGAGAGGAGATGCCCCTGCAGAATTTCGATACCCGTGAGAGCCTCGACAGGGAACTGAATGCCACGGCCTACAGGCACGGCTCCACGCTGCTCACCATAAAGAGGGCAGGGAGATATTTCCCGGAGATTGAGAAGATACTTGCAGAGAACGGCATCCCTGATGACTTCAAGTACCTGGCCTGTGCCGAGAGTGACCTGGCAAATGTAATCTCGCCTGCAGGTGCCACAGGCTTCTGGCAGATTATGGAGAGTACCGGAAGAGAATTCGGTCTCACCATCAACAAGGAGGTTGACGACCGGTACAACCTTGAAAAGTCAACCCGGTTTGCCTGCAGTTATTTCAAAAAGGCATATGAAAGATACGGCAGCTGGACCATGGCAGCCGCATCATACAACAATGGCTTCAGCGGAATAAGTGAGCAGATAGGGATACAGAAGGAGACTAACTACTATGACCTGTTGCTGAATGAGGAGACGGCACGTTATGTCTTCCGCATCGTGGCACTGAAGCTTGTGATCTCAGATCCGTCCAGATACGGGTTCCTGGTCACTGAACCGGATCTCTACCCACCAGTCCCTTACAGGGAGGTAGCCGTTGACAGTGCCGTTACCAGTTTTGAGCAGTTTGCAAGGCATTTCGGGACAAACTACAAAATACTTAAGTTCCTCAATCCATGGCTTCGCAAGCCATTCCTGACCAACAGCAGCGGCAGGGAATATATCATAAGAGTTCCTGAGAAGGACGCAAGAATCACCACGGGTTTATAACATGCTCTATGTCAGAGCATAAGAATGAGATAAAGGTTTTTGGAGCGAGGGTGCATAACCTTCGCAACATCAGCCTCACGATACCGCGTAATCAGCTGGTGGTGGTCACCGGCCTCAGCGGCAGCGGCAAATCGTCACTCGCTTTTGACACCATATATGCCGAGGGCCAGAGACGGTATATGGAGACCCTCTCTGCCTATGCCCGTCAGTTCCTTGGTGGCATGGAGAGACCTGATGTAGACCGGATAACAGGACTCAGTCCGGTGATTTCCATTGAGCAGAAGACCACCAATAAAAACCCCCGCTCAACAGTCGGTACCATCACCGAGATCTATGACTTCCTGAGGCTGCTCTACGCACGGGCGGCAGATGCTTATTCCCATGAGTCCGGCGAAAAGATGGTTAAATACTCTGATGATCAGATCATTGAACTGATAGCTTCAGATTATGATCAGAAGAGGGTGTTTATCCTGGCACCGTTAATAAGGGGGAGGAAGGGGCATTACAAGGAGCTCTTCGAGCAGCTGCGGAGAAAGGGATTCCTTTATGCCCGCATCGACGGAGAGATTCAGGAGATTAAGCCGGCGCTGAAGCTCGACAGGTATAAGTCGCATTTCATTGAGTTGGTGATAGATAAGTTCCAAACCGGCCATGTCACGGAGAAAAGGCTTCGCGATGCAGTGTTTCTGGCTCTCGACCGCGGTGACGGTGTGATGATGGTGCTTGATGCAGACGACGGCAGTCACCGTTATTTCAGTCGCCATCTGATGTGCCCGGTGACGGGGATATCGTATGATGAGCCTGCCCCTCACACCTTCTCGTTCAACTCCCCGCAGGGCGCCTGTCCGAAGTGCAACGGGCTGGGAGAGATCTCCGAGGTCGATATAAAGAGGATGATGCCTGACCCTTCGCTGAGCATCCGCAGAGGAGGGATAGAACCGCTGGGCAAATACCGCAACATATGGATTTTCTGGATGATAGAGGCCCTGGGTGAGAAGTACGGTTTCACCGTCGACACACCAGTAGGGGAAATCAGTGAAGAGGCTTTGAACAAGCTTTTCTTCGGATCGGATGAGGTGCTTAAGCTGTCAAACACCCCGTTGGGTCTTACCTCCAACTACTTCATGACCTTTGAAGGCGTTGTTAACTATGTGGGCAACCAGGAAGCGGCCTCCGGGCGCAGGGCCAACGGAAAGGGTAAGGAACAGTATGTTCAGTATCAGACTTGTCCGGAGTGCGGTGGCACCCGCCTGAAGAAGGAGTCGCTCTGGTTTCGCATAGCAGGCAAAAATATCGGGGAGCTGGCGGCTATGGACCTGGCTGAACTCAGCCTCCTCATCGACAGCCTTCCTGACGGGATGTCAGAAAGACAGCTTAAGATTGCCTCCGAGATTCTCAAGGAGTTGCGTTCGAGGCTCGGTTTCCTGCTTGATGTTGGACTTGATTATCTCTCCCTGAACCGGGGGGCCAGAACCCTCTCCGGGGGAGAGAGCCAGCGCATCAGGCTTGCTACACAGATAGGGTCAAAGCTGGTCAATGTGCTCTATATTCTCGATGAGCCGAGCATAGGCCTGCACCAGCGCGACAACCGAAGGCTGATAGAGGCGTTGCGCAAACTGCGCGATGAGGGTAACTCTGTCATTGTTGTGGAGCATGACCGCGATATGATACTCAGCGCAGATCATATCATAGATATAGGTCCCGGTGCCGGCGTCCACGGTGGCACAATCGTAGCACAGGGGTCGCCGGAAGAGATACTGGCCTCCGACACCCTCACCGCTGATTATCTCAGCGGGCGCATGGAGATACCCGTGCCGAAGCAGAGGAGAGAGGGCAACGGCAGCTTCCTGACCATCAGCGGCGCCACAGGAAACAACCTGAGAGGTGTCACCATGACAGTGCCTCTCGGTACGTTCACCTGCGTTACCGGAGTGTCAGGAAGCGGCAAATCGTCGCTCATAAACCATACCCTCCACCCGGCACTGGCAAAGAAGCTCCATGGCGCCGGAAGGGTGCCCCTGCCTTACGGTGACATTACCGGGCTGGAGAACATCGACAAGGTCATAGAGGTTGACCAGGCACCTATCGGGCGCACCCCGAGGTCAAACCCGGCAACCTATACAGGTGTCTTTACCGATATACGCAAGCTCTTCGCCATGACCCCCGATGCCAAAGTGAGAGGTTTTGGTCCGGGACGTTTCTCCTTCAACATCAAGGGCGGCAGGTGCGAGGGCTGCGAGGGAGCAGGCGTCAAGACCATAGAGATGAATTTCCTTCCTGACGTATACGTGATGTGCCCCGACTGCGGGGGGAAACGATATAACAGGGAGACGCTGGAGGTCAAGTACAAGGGGAGATCAGTGAATGATGTTCTGGAGATGACCGTGGATAACGCTGTGGAGTTTTTTAAGGGGATACCTTCGATATACCATAAGATAAAGACACTGCAGGATGTGGGGTTGGGTTACGTCAGGCTTGGACAGCCGTCGACTACCCTGTCGGGAGGCGAGTCTCAGAGGGTCAAGCTGGCGACGGAACTCTCGAGAAAAGATACGGGGCGTACTCTCTACATCCTTGACGAACCTACAACAGGACTTCATTTC
Organism: Bacteroidales bacterium UBA4772; assembly: GCA_002403305.1. Taxonomy (GTDB): domain Bacteria; phylum Bacteroidota; class Bacteroidia; order Bacteroidales; family VadinHA17; genus SR-FBR-E99. The sequence goes on along the minus strand of DHHM01000010.1, from coordinate 7,306 downwards.
GACGATGTCAGGGTGCTGCTGGAGGTGCTTGACAGGCTGGTTGACAGGGGCAACACCATCATCGTCATTGAACATAACATGGATGTAATCAAGATGGCTGACTATATTGTGGATCTGGGTAAGGAGGGAGGCCGCGGAGGAGGTGAGATTATGTTTTCAGGCACACCCGAAAAGATTATAAAGAGTAAGGATAATTATACGGGAAGGTTTCTTGCACCCCTTCTGAAATAAGAGAAAAGAGTATATTTAACGACTAAACAAAAACCCATGGACGAAGCAAAAGATAAGGATCTGATTAAGGATGCGTTCGAACCGAAAACATGGCATGAGATCCATACCATGGACTCATGGAGGGTCTTTAAGATCATTGCCGAACTGGTTGAAGGCTTTGAAAAACTCTCGCGCATCGGCCCCAGCGTGGCTATCTTCGGCTCTGCCCGCACCCATTTCAATAATAAGTATGCCAGGCTTGCCGAGGAGATCGCCTTTCAGCTTGTAAAAAAGGGCTACGGTGTCATCACCGGCGGTGGTCCGGGTATCATGGAGGCAGCAAACAAGGGGGCAAAAAAAGGCAACGGCAAGTCGATAGGCATAAACATTGACCTGCCGTTTGAACAGAAGGCTAACCCCTACATTGACCGCGACAAGCTGATCACCTTTGACCACTTCTTTGTCCGTAAGGTAATGTTCATGAAATATTCACAGGGGTTCATAGTGCTGCCAGGCGGCTTCGGCACATTTGATGAGCTCTTTGAAGCTATCACCCTGATACAGACCAAGAAGATAGGACGTTTTCCGATAGTGCTGGTGGGTGAGAAGTTCTGGTCGGGGCTCTTCGACTGGGTGGTTGAGGTGATGCTCAACGAGGAGAAGAACATCTCCCCCGAGGATATGAATATTTTCCGGATTGTTGACACTGCAGAGGATGCGGTGGCCTACATAGACCAGTTCTATGCCAGGTACCTGCTCAGTCCGAACTTCTGATTTTTCATTGGTTTTGTCAGGCCGCGACCCTTGATTTTTACTGCCTTATCTGACGGGGCGGAGTATATTAATTACACCCGGTTTACTTGATTCTCTCCTTAGTGTGGTGATCCATCTCACGATCATGGTCGCGCTTCTTCATGGTCTGGCGCTTGTCATACTGCTTTTTGCCCCTGGCAAGTGCTATCTCTGCCTTGGCCAGTCCGCGCTCATTGATGAACACTTTGGTAACAATGATCGTCAGTCCGGTTTCATTCACCTTTCTTTCCCACCTGCGTAGCTCCTTTCGTGTCAGCAGAAGCTTTCTTTCACCCAGTGGATCATGGTTGTTGAGATTGCCCCAGTAATATTCCGGGATATGCATTCCGGTGACGAAGAGCTCACCGTTGCGGAAGGCGCAGAAAGAGTCGGTTAGTGTTGCCTTGCCGGCGCGTATCGACTTGATCTCGGTTCCCGTCAGCTTGATGCCTGCGATAAGCTTCTCGATGAATTCATAATCGTGGGAGGCCCTCCGGTTTTTGATGACGATATTGCTTGTATCGCTCTTCATTGGCGGCATCAGGCAAAGATGGAAAAGTATGCTGCTTCGGCGAGTTTCGAGAGGATGAGGTGCAGGAGGAGGAACACTATGACCGTCACAAATACCGTTGCTATCATAAACGGGATCTTTTTGTGCTCAGGGGGATTGAGCATCACTTCCATGCCTGTCCACAATAGGTAGAGACCGTAGAGTCCCAGTACGTTGATGAACAGCATTGATTCAAATATCCGGCTGATTATCAGCACAAGAAAAACCGGTGACATTGAGTAGACCACCAGCTTGAACGCGACCAGGAAGTCGTTCCCCAGGTCAAGAGCTTTCAGTATCTCCTTCACCAGCAGGGCTGATCCGTATACTCCCAGGTAAAGTATAAGGAATGTGTTCAGTGCCATCAGCACCGAGTACATCGGTTTCAGGGTGGTGTTTATGAAGAACATCGAACCGAGGAAGACACTTGCTGCTACGAGGAGGATCAGTGGCATGAAGAAGTTGCCCCTGACGAACTTAATGGGCCTGTTCTCACGGTGAACCGCGTCCCATGCCTTTACGGGACTGATAATAAAATACTTCATGCGATGATATAAAAAGGGGAAATCCATAACCTCTTTTCAGTTTCGACCGGCAAAAATAAGCAAAATAGCATTACCGTGAACCCTTTATGGCTATCTTTAATTTCTGGTGGACAAGCCGATGCATGATACTGTGGTGATTACCGGCCCTACGGCGACGGGTAAGACGAGGCTGGCGGCGCTGGTGGCTGACAGGCTGGGAGGGGAGGTGATCAGTGCTGACTCGCGGCAGGTCTACAGGGGGATGGACATAGGAACGGGCAAGGACCTTTCAGACTATGTTGTTGACGGCCGTAGGGTGCCGGTGCACATGGTGGATATCGTTGATGCCGGGTACAGGTATAATGTATATGAGTATCAGCGCGATTTCCTGAAGGTCTTTGAAGATATGACGCTTCGCAGTGCGTTCCCGGTGGTCTGCGGCGGCTCGGGGATGTATGTCGACAGCATCGTCAGCGGTTACAGATTGATACAGGTGCCGGTGAACGGGCAGTTACGGTCGCTGCTGGCAGGGAGTTCGCTTGAGGAGCTGACGGAGATACTCTCACAGTACAAGAGCCTGCATAACAAGACGGATGTTGACACCCTGAAGAGGGCGGTCAGGGCGATTGAGATAGCAGATTACTACACACATCACCCTGTTGACAAGACCCCTTTTCCGGTTAAGAATCCACTTGTTACGGCTGTCTTCTTTGACCGTGAGACCCGGCGGCAGCGGATCAGTTCACGGTTGCAGGCCAGGCTCGGGGGCGGGATGATTGAGGAGGTGCAGCGGCTGCTGGCCTCGGGGGTGCATCCTGAAGATCTCATCTACTACGGGCTGGAATACAAATATGTAACGCTTTATCTTATGGATCAGATGAGCTATGAGGAGATGACCCGCAGGCTTGAGGTGGAGATACACCGTTTCGCCAAGCGTCAGATGACATGGTTTCGAGGCATGGAGCGCCGCGGCATCACCATCAACTGGATTGACGGCCAGTTGCCGGACGAGGAGAAGGTTGAAGCAATATTAAGGTTAAAGGAGAAAGGTTAAAGGAGAAAGGTTAAAGGTTAAAGTATGCAAATGCGACAGACCTTCCGGCATAAGCCGGCAATCCACAGTCGGCAATAGGCAGTCATCAGTGGTGACTGAAGACTGGCGACTGCAGACTGAAGATCAAGACCTTCAGACTCTGATCCCCATCTTCTTCATCAGCAGCGAGGCGTTGAAGCTTGAGCAGATGCCCGGGGTAAGACGGTAGTCGAAGAAGAGCTCCTCCCCGTTTACCTTCACATCAAAATGGTAGTTTTCAATGGATTGAGGAAGTTCCTCTTGCAGCCCGGCGAGGCGCAGGTCATGAGTGGCAACCATAACCACCGAACCATATCCCGTCAGCTGTCTGAGCAGCGCTACTGATCCGGTATACCTGTCGTCAGAGTTGGTCCCCCGGAGGATCTCATCCAGCAGCAGGAATACCTTCGGGTCAGATTCAGCCCCGGAGATGATTGCCCTTAGTCGCCGCAGCTCAGCATAGAATGAGGATATGTTCTCATCGAGCGAGTCTGATATGCGCATGCTGGAATGGAGCCTGACCAGCGAGACCGTGAACGCTGAGGCACAGACAGGCGCCCCGGTAAAGGCCAGCACGGCATTAACACCGCAGGTACGCAGGAAGGTGCTCTTGCCCGACATGTTTGATCCGGTCACAATGATGGCTTTCCCGGCTCCCTCAGCAGTGAAATCGTTGCTGATACGCCTGCCGGCGGGAATAAGGGGATGTCCCATCTTCTGAGCACTGAAGACAAAATAGTCTTCAGTCACTTTCGGAAAAACCCATTCAGGGTTGTTGAAAGCCATATTGCCAAGTGAGGCAAGTACCTCGAAATCAGCCATGGCGGCAAACCAGACGGGTATCCGATAGGCGTGTCCTCGTTTCCACCTCTCCAGGGCGAGGCAGAAATGGATATCGGTAAAAAACAGCAGGTTGAGAGGGGCTGATATGAGCATGTTCAGCCTCCAGTCGAGCCTGCCGACAAGCTTTGAAAGCTGCCTGATATGGTCAGAAGCCGCGATCTCATTCCTGAAGGCCGACTGTAGCTTTTGCAGCAGGGGAGAGGTGAAGTGGCCGCCCTCAATCAGTCTGATGATGGTGGAGTATGCCTTCAGCAGGTCTGACGACCGGCTCACCTGTTCCTGCAGTTTTGAGATTCTTTTAAGCCGGGTAAAGTAGAAGATGAAGTTCACTCCTAACACAGGGGCGAGTATCCCTGCCGGCAGTCCTGCTATTACGGCTATGACCGCTGCGAGCGCAAAAAGGCTGAGGCTTCCCGTGATCATTTTTTCACGACCGGTTTTCCGGAAGAGGTCATCACTCCGGAGCCATTGCATCAGCGGAGCAGGGTCATTGCCGGCGCCGGCATTCAGGTATCCGAGAGTCATTAGCTCCTGACGCCAGTCTGTCAGAGGCTTCAGTTCTGCGACAGTCTCCTGGCGAAGCAAAATCTCTTCGAGTGCCGCAGGATGTTTCAGGTACCCTGCCAGCCTGTCAGAGGCCGGCCTGCTGGTGGTACGGCAGATGTACTGAAACAGTGATGCTTTCCCGAAGATGTCAAGGTCATATGAATAGGGGTGGTCTCTCTCAGCATATTCTTCACCGGTCTTAAATCCTGAAAAGTCTCCCTCGAGGCACTTCAGCTCCAGCCTGTTGATCTCCGCCAGGCGGAGGTATCTCTTCCTGCTTTTCTCCGTGGTTTCGTGTTTTGTCACCAGCCAGGCGAACATGAGGAGCGCTGCTGTCAGGGTGACCACGGCTGCAATGACCGAGAGTGATAACAATACAGCGAAGAGCACCAGTCCTCCTGCAAACGCTGCCAGCCGGGCCATCGACAGCTTTTCCGCCAGCTTCCGCAGCCGTTCGGCAGAGGCGCTGAACTCCGCCTCTCTGGACTGATATACTTCGCGTGGTGACATCGTTGTCAAATCAAAGTTTAAAGCTAATCAAATTTCAACTTCACTTTCCCGCCTCTTTAACTACCTTTGTTCCCAGGAAAACTAACACAAACCAGACCCTCAGACCTTCAGACCTTCAGACCTTCAGACCTCAGACCTTCAGACCTCAGACCTTCAGACCTTCAAACCTCAGACCTTCAGACCTTCAGACCTCAGACCTCAGACCTTCAGACCTCAGACCTTCAGACCTTCAGACCTCAGACCTTCAGACATGTTTAACATCGACACCACCCTCTTCGAACTTCTCGGCTACCGGATGAGCCTCCTTGAGCTGCTTGCAGTCATCACCGGGCTGGCTGCAGTCTGGTTTGCAGCCAGGGCAAACATCATAACATGGATCTTTGCCCTGATAAATGCCGTACTCTTCTTCATGCTTTACTACCAGGTGAATCTCTATTCGGCTATGGTGCTGCAGCTCTTTTTCTTCTGCAATGCAATCTATGGCTGGTTCAACTGGAAAAGGCAGGCTGGTAATAGTGATGAGCCTGTCACATTGCTTAGTCATAAGGGCCGGGTTTTCTGGGTTGTCGGGGTCATTGGCGGGGCCTTTGCCATGGGAATGGTCATGTCACGAATTCACCTCTGGCTGCCGGATCTGTTCGCCGTACGGGCAACATTTGTCTATACTGATGCCATGATAGCGGTGATGAGCATAGCTGCATCACTACTCTGTGCGCGACTGAAGCTCGAAAACTGGGTGCTCTGGATACTGGTAGACATCATGAGTATTGCAATGTACGCCATGCGTGGCGTCATGCTCGTTTCAGCTCAATACATCATTTTCCTCGCAATGGCGATCTACGGCTTCATCCAGTGGCAAAAAAAGGTAGAGTTAAGGGTTTTCTGATCGACTTTAATGAAATGAACCGGTTCTGATAATCCGGTTATCCGTCTGAAATGCTTCCTTTAGCCTTTCCGGCTAACTTTTTTGGAGCACAAGGGAACAGTTCTTAAAGTATTTATGTTCTGAAAAGTCAAAATATACTGATTATTTCGAACATAACAATCAGACTTTATTTTTCTTTAAATACAGAAGGCAGCATATAAAGGCACTGATTTTATTTTATTCTCAAAGCCAAAGTTTTTCCTGGATATACCAATAGAATAAGGTGATTTATATTTCTCAGCAAAAATGCCCAGACTTTTTGAACGGTTTCGCTGTCCTTTCTTTACCTCCACCGGAATAACGGCATCCTCTATCTGAAGTACAAAATCAATCTCTGCCTTGCCATTACTCTGCCAATAAAACAAATCAAGTCCTTTGGTTGCAAAAACCTGTGCCACATAATTTTCTGTCATAGCACCAAAAAATGTATAGCCTGCTGCACGTTTGTTGTCCTGTCATGCAAAAACAGGGATTCTTCCTCTTCTCAGGGAGATTCTGCAAAGCTGATCAAACTTGATCTCTCCAAGGCCAGAAGCGATTCAATGAATTTGTCAGTAATCGCAGAAAGAATTGAGTATATACCCCTTGAAAGAACTGATCAGGCGATCCTTGGGCATATTTATGATTTTGAGATTACTGATGATTATTTCTTTATTGATTTTGAGAAAGATCTTTTCAGATTTGGTAGTGACGGCAAATTCTTAAACATACTTTATTTCATCCGAAAATTGCCTGAACAGCATTATTGATGGGGAAGAATTTGCACGATATTACCGCAATGCCTCCGAGACAGCAGGGAATGCCACAAAATATCTTCGACAAATGGCTCCTGTATTAGACACAATAGATGAATTCAGCAATCCTGTTGTCATGAAAGTATACTTAAAATGAGGCTATTACGTTGTCGGAAGGACTAAGGGTACCTATGAATTTCAGATCGTGGTACTACCAGTCAAGGATGGAATAAAAATTTCTAAAACTGAGCAATCCTGAATAAAACCATAGTTGGATTTGATCCCTCTGAAAGGTTCCCGGCTTTTCTCAAAGAACTCTGTCATTGTTTAATCTGCTCACGAAGATCTCGTCAGGGAAATCACATCCTTCTATGTTTATGATCCTGGAAATAGTTACATTCTGCATCAGTCTGTATCTAATTCCTGTAAATCGCTGGTTCTAAAATATAGTGCTGTCAGATCTGAAAAAGTAATATCTGCTATACTTCATATTTAGCTGGTCATCGAATACTTTTCTTGATTCCGGATGGACATCAAAACCACTTTTATCCAGCCACATCAGACCATCTCAGTTCCCTGTGGTTTGGACCCCTATTAATC
>DHHM01000011.1 GCA_002403305.1 Bacteroidales bacterium UBA4772 | reverse complement strand
TCGAATCTGTCAAAGTAGAATTAATGTCACCGACGTTTTCAATCTGAAGTTTTGAGGGGTTCAGATTCACTCCGGGCTGAACATAGAATGAGCCTCCGATCTGGAGATCAGCACCGATGCTGATACCGGCTTTGCTGGTAAGTTCACCCTGAACTGATTCTTATGAAAGGGTGTTGAAGAGAATACCTGCCTGGGGACGCAACGAGATATGAGCCATGGCTGACACTCCCGGGAATACCAGAACAGTTGACGTTAAAATTAACTTTTTCATCTTAATTGATTATTTTTGAATTATTCCCTACTCATAAGGCTTTTCGGATTCCGCCCTGTTTTAAAAAAGTTCAACAAAATTAGCCTTAAGACAAACGGGCCGGTTTTTAGTTCTAGCCCATACCCTGCACAAATACAATACAATGCAGGATAATGAGCACAACATTAGTGCTACAGGCGAATTTTAAATACTGATAATGTGATGCTTAGAGAGCGGATAAAAATTCAACCAAACCCGTATCGGAGTTCGTCAGATTGAGTTTTTTACGCAGGCGGGTGCGGGCCAGCTCTATGCTCCGGTATGACTGGCCGGTTATGGATGATATCTCTCTGGTTGTCATATTAGGCTTCAGAAAGGCACAAAGTCGCCTGTCGTTTGGTGACAGGCCGGGGTTAATCTCATTGAGCTTCCGGAAAAAAATTAAACATAAGTTTATATCTCTTATCGGATCTGTTGCTTGTCTGATAGCAATTGTACTTTCATCCTATGTACAATTCCAGGAAAATTCCATACCGTTAATTATCATATTGGTATTTATCTTTCTTGCATTAATTGGAAGGCCATTTATTTTAAAGAAAATGGATAACTGAAGTATTTATCTGATCTGCCTGTCAGAGGCCACTGCTATTTATATGAAAAAGAGAGGCCCGGCTGCTTCTATCATCTGCCATGCTGACATCATCGGAAAAAGTCATGGGGAAATACAAAAACACTACTTTTAAAAAAACGGCACTGCATACACTGGATATTATCGTTACACTTCTGAATATAGCGCTGTTCATCAGTATATTGCACTAAATGAATTTTCCCGGGATTACAGTAACAGTCGCCTGCAGGACTGCCGGCAATTTCAGGAGCTTCTCCAGCGGTTAAAAAGCGGTGTTTAAAGCCCATCCTGCCATTACTGTAAAAAGGAATGCATGCCTGAAATTCATATATTGTGAACAATTGAATCAAAAATCCATCGATCATGACAGGCCTTATCACCTTTACGATTACCGTATTCATGGGTTTCTTCGCAATAATGGGAACCGCGATGATTACCGAAGGGATAAAGCTATCGTTCAGTCTGTCATGAAACAAGGGGTGCTGAGATAACAAGGTGAGTGTTCATCGCGTCGTAGTAACTGGCGCATTTCAGCTGAAGGACTAAGACACTTAAGGGGGGGGGAGTTCATAGCGGCGCAATAACTGACATATTTCGACTAAAAGACTAAAACAATACCTTTGAAGTAAGTGTTCTGATAGTAAGAATTCAGATCTGCAGCAATAGCAGCACTAAATGGCACATTCACCTGGAAATACGAATGTTCACAGCCAGTCGCCGGGTTATGGCAGGGCTTTTGCCATCGGCATCGGGTTGAATGTAACTTTTGTTGCTGTAGAGATATTCTTTGGACTGCGTTCAAATTCATCAGCCCTGCTGGCCGATGCCGGGCACAATGCCAGTGACGTGTTCAGCCTTCTGTTTGCATGGACAGCTGCATGGCTGGCTACCATTGCCCCCAGGGGCAAGTATACATACGGCCTGCGCAAAACCACCATCCTGGTGTCAATACTGAATGCCCTGTTGCTTTTTGGCGCTGTTGCGCTGATTGCCCTGAACGCCGTAAGAAAGCTCAGAGACCCTGAACCGGTTGCGGGCACCCAGGTAATGATTGTGGCAGGCATAGGATTCTTCATCAATGCAATAACAGCCCTGCTTTTCATGAAAGGGCAAAAGGAAGACCTCAACATCAGGGGGGCTTTTCTGCATATGGCAGCCGATGCAAGTGTCTCACTGGGTGTGGTAGTAGCAGGTTTCCTTATAAACCTGACCGGCAAACAATGGATTGACCCGATTACAAGTTTCCTTATCATAACAGTTATCCTGTGGGGCACCTGGCGCTTATTCACCGACTCAATAGACCTGGCACTCGATGCTGTGCCAAAAAATATAAACATCGATGCAGTGCGTGATTTCCTGCTTGCAAAGGGAGGTGTTACCGACATTCATGACCTGCATATATGGGCTATGAGTACCACCCGTGTCGCCCTTACCGCTCACCTGATAATGCCCCGCGGCAGTGATGACGGTTTTATCACTGAGCTGCAGAAAGAGCTGAAGCGGGAGTTTGGAATCAGCCATACCACTTTTCAGATTGAAAATGTTCAGATTGAAAAGGATTGCTCTGTTGACTGCTGATTTTTTGTGTGCCCGCCCTGCTACAGGGCTTCTGTCAAAAGCCCGGATCAGGTTGGCTTTGATGAGACTTTTTTTGGTCACATCAGACTATCTCAGTGAGGCGTAACCTAATATCAGATATGCTGTTGAAAGCAATAAAACCTGGCATGATACCATAAAGATTAAATTGAAGTAATCACTCAAGAAAACATTGAGCCATGAAAACAGAGATTAAATCGTTCAATCTTGGAGTTACCAGCTGTTACTTAATCTGCGGGAAAGATGTAGTACTGGTTGACAGCGGAATGCCAGACAAACTGCACCTGTTTCAAAAGGAGCTCGCAAGGCTTGAGGTCGATCCGATGCGCATCAGAATGATCGTTTTAACTCATTCACATTTTGATCATTGTGGCAGTGCCAGTGACATTCGCAAACTGACCGGAGCGAAGATTGCAATTCATGAGAGTGAGAGAGACTGTGTCGAACATGACAGCGTGCTAATTCCAAAAGGAGTGAACATGCTCGGGAAAATTACCAAACCTCTGATTTTTTCATTTAAGATATCGTTCCCGAAATTCACACCGGATATCTTACTGAATAATAGCCCTTATCCGCTTACCGATTATGGTATAGACGGATATATCATGCATACACCCGGACACACAATCGGGTCATTAAGCATAATCCTGAATTCCGGGGAGGCAATCGTGGGATGTATGGCACATAACGGATTGCCTTTCAGATTAAAACCCGGACTGCCAATTTATGCCCAGGATATTAATGCGATCAAAGAAAACTGGAAAATCCTGATTGATAAAGGGGTAACCACAGTATTTCCCGGGCATGGAAAGCCCTTCCCGGTTGAAATAATGAAGAGAAAGTTGAACTACCCTGATACAAAATGAATATTTTATCTCCTTACAAAAAGCTAATTTTCGACTTAAACAACAAATCAACTAATAGCCTCCTGCAGGCGGCTTGTCAGTGCCAGGGCCGGATGAAAACCGGCAAACGGCAGGTGAAGGCGTGCACTGCATTCTGAATTCAGCATTGCCTTGACTTGCATTTGATTGTTGTAAACGGCTTCCCGTTCTCATCCACCGTAATAAGTACCTTACATGGTGACGAGTCAATAATAATCCTTGCGGCGCTGAACAGGCTGTCAGGTGACAGGAGATTCTCCTGCTGATCATTTCCTGTCTGTGCAAATGAGGAGCAGACCGCCAATAGAAACAACATGATAATGCCGGTGACCATTCTGCGATAAGTGCAAGCTATAGTAATTCCTCCTGATTTTAATTTAAGGCTTTCAAGTTCCTGTCTTACAAATGCACATCGTGAATCAGGTAAAGTCAATTCTTTTTGTTGCTGATGCTGAATTCATTATGCGGAAACGGCATAAAGTCTTATTTTATAAATTTTTAACGAAAGAATGACAGGCCCGTCCTGTGGAACTCTATTAATATCTCGTAATTTGGACCTGGTGAATTAATAAACCTGCCTCATTCATTGATGAAAAAGCAACCAGGGAAGAATTTAATTATGAAAATTAACAGGTTGTCCGCTTTATTTTTACTGATTCTATGTGCATCAGGCACCTCCCTGATGCTTGCACAGGACAGGGACCAGGTCTCTGACGGAACAGGCGGAACACCACAATTCGCAGGGATTTATAGCGATGCTCTGAGCGCGGATCAGACCTTCTCCGGGAGAAAAGATCAGGCTGAACAGTATCTCCCGGTGTTCCCTGACACAACGCCGCAGCTTTATAATGCTTTCCTGGTCAGCGTTCCTGATATCCAGGCGGAGACCGCCGTGGGTCACCTCCCGCCACTGCCCCGCTTTGTGAAAGGCATCTACAGGAGTGATTTCAAAGGTCCCGATGTGAGAGTGATCTGGCCGTCACCGGAGGATAACAGCCAGGTGCTCGTCCCGGGCACATATACAGTAACAGGAAAGGTTGCCGGAACAAACATCCAACCGAAGGCTACAATCACTGTTAAGGCAGCTGAAGAGCCTGCGACACCGGATCGCACACTGGAACCATTCGGCCTTGACCAGGTCATCCTGAACACGGATATTCATGGCCACAAAACAAAATTCATTGAGAACCGCGACAAGTTCATAACAGGCCTCGCCGCCACCAACCCGGGCAATTTTCTCTATATGTTTCGCAATGCCTTCGGGCAAGAGCAGCCCGAGGGAGCAGAGCCCATGGGGGTATGGGACAGCCAGGAGACAAAGCTGCGCGGTCACGCCACGGGGCATTACCTCAGCGCCCTTGCACAGGCTTATGCAGGCACCGGATATGATGCGGCGCTACAGGCCACGTTTGCCGAAAAGATGGAGTATACGGTGAACACTCTCTATGAACTGTCGCAGCTGTCGGGACAGCCCGTGAGTGCCGGAGGGGATTGTGTGCCAGACCCGACAGCCGTGCCGCCCGCAGCAGGGAAAGCAGGCTACGACTCCGACCTGAGTGCGGAGGGCATCCGGACCGACTACTGGAACTGGGGCAAGGGTTATATCAGCGCCTATCCGCCCGACCAGTTCATCATGCTCGAGAAGGGAGCCACCTACGGAGTCTCCGGTGCCCAGGTATGGGCGCCCTACTATACCATGCACAAGATATTGGCCGGGCTGATGGATGTCTATGAGCTCAGCGGCAATGAGAAGGCACTGGAGACAGTGAAGGGCATGGCCGATTGGGTATATGCCCGTCTGAGCCAGGTGCCGCAGGAGACACTGATAAGCATGTGGAACAGGTACATCGCCGGGGAGTACGGCGGCATGAACGAGGCGCTGGCCAGGCTGTCGCGCATAACGGGCGAGCCCCGTTACATGAAGGCTGCACAGCTGTTTGACAACATCAGGCTTTTCTATGGTGATGCCGCTCACTCGCACGGGCTGGCCAGGAACGTGGATATGTTCCGCGGTCTGCATGCCAACCAGCATATACCCCAGATCATCGGGGCGATTGAGATCTACCGCGATACCGGGGCCCCGGAATATTATCACATAGCTGATAACTTCTGGCATATCGCCACCTGCGATTACATGTATAGCATCGGCGGTGTCGCAGGTGCACGTAATCCCAACAACCCGGAATGCTTCACCGCCCAGCCGTCGACACTCTATGAGAACGGATTCGCGGCCGGCGGACAGAACGAGACCTGTGCCACCTACAACATGCTCAAGCTGACGAGAAACCTGTTTCTCTTTGACCAGCGTCCGGAGTACATGGATTATTACGAGCGCGGGCTGTACAATCACATCCTCGCCTCCGTGGCGGAGCACACCCCTGCCAACACCTATCACGTGCCGCTGAGGCCGGGGTCGGTTAAGGAGTTTGACAACCCCGATATGAATGGCTTTACCTGCTGCAATGGCACGGCACTGGAGAGCAGCACGAAGCTTCAGAACTCGATTTACTTCAGGAGCGCCGACAACCAGGCGCTGTATGTGAACCTCTATGTGCCCTCGACCCTGACCTGGACCGGGAGGAATCTTTCCGTGACGCAGGCGACAGCTTATCCGAAAGAGGACCGGACGGTGCTGACCATCAACGGCAAGGGCAGGTTTGACCTCAAGGTACGCGTACCGCACTGGGCAACCAACGGCTTCTTCGTGAAGATCAACGGCAGGGAACAGAAAGTTAATGCGGTGCCCGGAAGTTATCTCACCCTGAGTCGCAGGTGGAAGAAGGGCGACACCGTCGAGCTGCGGATACCGTTCAAGTTCTGGCTGGAGCCGGTGATGGATCAGCAGAACATTGCCAGTTTGTTTTGGGGACCGGTCTTACTGGCAGCCCGGGAGCCCGGGCCCCGCACCGGGTGGCGCAAGGTGACGCTGGATGCCGAAGACATCAGTAAATCAATTACGGGTGACCCTTCGAAGCTGGAGTTCACCGTTGACGGTGTTTTGTTTAAGCCCTTCTTTAACACCTACGGCAGGCATTCGGTTTACCTTGATGTGGTATTGAAGTAGGGATGCCCGTGCCCGGCGGCAGGCATCTGGTTTAACTGGATGTGACGCTGAAACAGCACTACCGGGATAATAATGGGAACCATCAGGTATATTTGAAATAATAATCTCGCAACCAGCTCATATACAGTGGATCTAAGAATCTAACCCCGGAACCGCCTTCATCAATAATTTCTTTGGATATCAGGGCTTTTTTTATCTTCATAACGTTACCTGATGTGCCAAGCCCATAATCGATGATTGTATTTTGCGAGCTTAGCTGTCTGACTTCATCTATCAAAGCTTTAAGGAAATTGATCTGAGTATTGCTCAGACCGTCGGTAAGATTCTGAAATAACATGCTCAACTGCAGGACCAGGCTGTTGTATGCCGAGTTAATAATTTCGCCGGTGCATATGTTCTCGGTCCTGAACCATGACAGCTGGGCAAGTTGCTGAACATAGTAGGGATGACAGTCCGTGAGCCCGGCAATCAATCCCGCATCTTTGCTGTCTATTGTTTTGCCGGTTTGGGTAAATCGTTTTTTGATAAATGAGATCCAGTCATCTGCCGAGATCTTTTCAAGGAAGAGAATATCTCCGAACTTGTAAAACGGCATCGATGGAGATGTGAACACGTCCATCAGCATGTGTCGCTTGCTGCCATAAATACAATAGGAAGCCATCCTGTGAGCCTGCCAGTGGGCCCGCAGCTTTTTCTGGAAGCCGGCAGGATCTTCAAAGCCTGAAATATTCTGAAATTCATCAATGCATACGACTATTCTGATCTTCTTCTCAGCTCCGATCCTATCGGCAAAATTCAGGACATCCTCCGGAGTTCTTTTTACCTCCGCCCAATCCATACTAAGCCTGAACTCACTATCCGGTCCGGGGCTGAATGTCACATTAGGGATGAACCTGCCCAGGAACTTGCGGGCATTATCGAGCAGTTCCGATACACGGTTTGCGGAGCTGCGTAGAACGGCGGCAGCAAAATACCGGTAAAACTGTTCCTCTGTCCTTACATTATTGAGATCAACGAAACAGAATCTGATATCCTTATTTTTCTTCTTCGCCAGGTCTGCCGCATGCACAACGAGTGATGTCTTGCCCCATCTCCTGGGTGAAATAAGGATGGTATTTACAGCTGAGCTGAAGTTCCGAACCAGTCTTTCCGTCTCCTGCTTCCTGTCAGTAAAATTCTTATCAGAAGCAACTTTGCCAAAAACAAATGGAGTCTCCATGATTTTTTTGATAAATGTAAAGTAAAAAAATAAGACTTACAAATTGGTAAGTTACTTTTTAGTAAGTTACCTTATGGTAAGGTGTTTAATTGCATATCCTTTACACAACAATTGGAGCACAACCAAAATTATTCTCAATACTTTAAAGTAGATGATGCATAATATTTACAGCCTCGATGCACTGCTTACCTCCACCCTGGTTCAGGCCCAACGGAAACAGATTGTTCTGGCGCAGTTCTATCTGAGGACCACGGACACTGAACTGATCCTCTCAGAGGACCCGGGCACGCCGTGCTGCATATGACCGGTTCCATCTAACATTTCATTTCTTCATCTGAAGAGCGGTCCGTTCCCTGCGTCCCGGATTCTCATGGTTATCATTCTGATTATCACGGTTCAACTTTTCGTATCTTTCATTGTTGAAGTTTAAAACAGCGATATGGTGAAACTGCTTTCAAAAATGCAAGACGAGAGGTTGAACACCCGGGATGACGGTGATCCGTCAGAAAGGATGCCCGTATTGTTTGTGGGGCACGGCAGTCCTATGAACGCAATAGAAGAGAATGAGTTTGCCGCGGGATGGCGCGACATGGGAACGAGGCTGCCACGGCCCTCGGCCATATTGTGCGTCTCTGCTCACTGGCAGTCGAAAGGCACGAAGGTGACAGCTATGCAAAAGCCGGAGACCATACACGACTTCGGGGGATTTCCACGTAAGCTGTATGAGGTGCAGTACCCTGCCCCGGGCAGTCCTGCGCTGGCAGAAGCCACAAAGAAGACGGTCCGGGAGAGGATCATTGAGCTCGACAGGGTCTGGGGTCTTGATCACGGTGCCTGGATCGTCATCAGGAGAATGTATCCTGATGCTGACGTGCCGGTCGTGGAGCTGAGTCTCGACTACCAGCTGTCGCCGCAGCAGCACTACGACCTGGCCCGGGAGCTCACCCCGCTGCGAAGGAAAGGGATCCTGATAATCGGCAGCGGCAATATGGTACACAACCTCGGGCTGGTGTCGTGGGAGCATCTCAACACACCGGGATACGCATACGACTGGGCCACGGAAGCCGGGGAGGCAATGAAGAGTCATATCATGAGTGGCGACCACAGTCCGCTGATAAATTACAGCTCACAGGGCAGGGCTTTCAGGCTTGCAATCCCGACTCCCGAGCATTTTCTCCCGCTGCTCTATACTCTCGCGCTGAAGGAACCCGGTGAACCGGTGGAGCTGTTCAATGACAAGCCCCTCGCGGGCTCGATGACGATGACCTCGGTAAAGATCGGGTGATGCTCCCTGTATCCTGTCATTGACATACAGGCTAAATTATACTGTCATCAGCCGGGGCGAGAAGGCTCACTGGCGGGCATAGGAGAAGTGCTGCTGCCTCATCCTCCAGGCACCATCAATTTTTTCCAGCACCCCGTGCATCCTTGAGGCAATATAAGTTTCCTGTCCTCACAGGTAAAGACCGGTTTTGTGGCTTTCAGCCCTATTTTTTTATTCACGAAATGAATGTAGTGTCCTGGAGCCAACTGATGATAAGATCTTAAAAGGCCGAATTTAAGGGCTATCGGCAGCCAACCGGACAATTGCCTGACGCTGCCGGAGGAGGATGTGCCGTACGGTGTGAGTCCTGTGATCCGCCGCCCGTCGCTCCCCAGTCCCTCCATGTTGTAGAGAGCCCCGAAGCCCTGCTTCAGCATGCGGTTATAGGCAATATGGGTGGCGAGCATCACTCCTTTGACGTTGGTATCAATGATGCGGATGAAGACAGCCGGATCAAGCTCATGGAATGGGGTCTGGTCATTTGACTTGCCGCCATTGTTAACCCAGATATCTACCCGGCCGAAGGCGTTCACTGCGCCGTCCCACAGACCGGCAATATCTGTCTCTGGACGCACGCGTGATGTAAAGGAGAGTGTGAACGTTGCAGTATATGCCGAAGCCAGCTTCTCGAAGGGATACGGCTCCGGCTCCATCAATACCTCTGTGATCACCCAGCAGGAGTTTGACAAATTCGCATCCAATATGGAGCAGCACCTCGAGATGTACGGAGGCGACAGTTAACTGGGACATAACATCATCAGCAAAAATGATTACGATGCCTGGCTCAACAGTGTCCCCAACAAGCTTGTATTCTGCAACTACACCCAGAACGCTCTTATTCCTGTATGGCAATTCTGCGACGACGAGGCCCGCAAGACCGGGATTATTACCAGCTGAGCTTCGACCTTAACCGCGGCTGTGACGGCAGCACCCCGTTTCTATGGCTTTATTACCTTCCCGGCATGGAGAATGACACTATCACGCCAATAGCTGAAATAGCCACCCTTAATACATCAGACGGAGAGATCCTGTCAACCCTTGGGGCAGGATTTAAGACCATCGATGTTGACGTCAACAGAGGTGCCGGGGGCGAATGAATCGATGTACTTCCTGCCGAAACGAATATCCTGCGTATTTTGGGATTGAAGACGCTCACCCATGAGAATTCAACCTCCTTATAATGAGGCTTATGCTTTATAGCTTCCCTCAGTTTCAGGATAAAGGCCGACTCTATTCCCAATCCCTGGTATTTGGGGATGACGCCCATCAGCATGCCCCGGGCCCTGGTCATAGGTATTTGCAAGGTTATAGTCGATGAAGGCCGCGATGCGCCCGATAAGGCTGTTGTCCTCGCCGGTAAGCACCCAGCGTGCTGCCGCACCATGCTTATAGTAAGGATTTTTCTCCGGGCAGCGCCGGACAAAAAAAGAGTGAGACAATGTTGTACGATAACTGCAGTTATTTTCTTTATATTTCTTTGCACCGGAATTGATCTGAATGACCTATTTTTATTTCATAAAACCTTGAGACCAAAGTATGGATAAGTATGACAGGATTAAGAAAGTATGTGATGAGAACAGCAAACTGACGGCAAAGCTGGTCGACAAATTTCTCATCTACCACGCTGCTGCACATGATAACCTGGAGAAGGTTATGCAACGCGACTTTGCCCGTTACAGTCGCGCCGCAGCCAAGCTTCCGGCCAGCTGGGACTCCATGGCCAAAGCACAGTACCTGGCCCACAGGGTCTTCAGGGAGGACGGTCTGATCAGGAAATTTCTGTACCATAGTGCTCTGAAAAAGCTGACCAGCGATGAAATGAAGTTCCTGGAATTCCAGGCAGATAATCCCTGGAGATTCAGCTTCAGCACCATCACCGCGAATCCTGCCGGTGATTTTTACCTGATGGAGGATGTCTTTCGCGGAAACGATTTCCTACTTTACTCTCCGGCTGTTACCGAGACCCTGAAGACACAGAGGGTAGCCCTCTGGCTCACCCTGGTGACGTTCAACGGCTCCTGCTGGCAGACCTACGGTCCGGTCAACCCCTTCAACGGATTTGAACCCGATGACATTTACTTCTTCGCTACGGAGGTAAATGCTGACATTGATAACGAACTCGACCTCATTGCAGAGGTGGAGGCCAATCCTGTTCCCTTCATGCTTCTCATAACCGGCTCAACCTTGCCGATACTGATAAGTAAAAACTACCGGATACTACGTGTTATGGCGGAATATGACATTCCAAACCTCGATACCCCGAATCTCGCCGGTCAGTTTAAGTCGGCTTACAGCCACGGCGTCTATCGTCTGACTCTCAAAAGGTGGGGCACGCATCCGCATTTTGCAGAAGCCTGGTATGACGAAAACAAGAATACGCTTCTGCTCACGGCGATGACCGACAGGGGTTTCGCCGAACTGATAAAGGTACTTGCCGAATATGGCCTGGAGCTTGACGCTGAACCGGATCTCCGGGTAAACCAGACCATGTTAAAGGTTGCATCTGACATTCTCGGCAGGGAGATCGATCTGCCTGATTACAGCCACCTTTTCCAAAAGGACATCTCCGCTGAAAAACAGCAAGAACTGGATAACCTCAACATGCTCCTGAATCTGGCCATGCCGGATATCAATGCAGGGAAGGAGCCGGACTACAGGTCCATTGCCGCGAAGACCGGGATGGACCCTGAAAGTGTAAAAGATATCCTCCAGCAGGTCACTGAGCATATAAACAAGTTGAAAGGACCAGCGAAACGGTAAAGTATTACCGCAATGCGTAAGAAATTCCCTGATTTTTTTAGCTATTTTTTCAGTTCTCTCAGCTCGATGCCATAGTCATGCTGCAGGTCCTCGTGCAGGAGAGACACCTTCCTGATGATAGTGTTTATCTGTTTGTTGAATAGATTCATGAGGGAGGCATTCCCCTGTATCGGCGGGGAGAGGTTCCTGAGCCTGGTGCAGAAATGAAGCAACAGTTCGACCTCCGTCTGCTTCTTCTGCGAATACCTGATGTACTTCCTGGTGTTCTTCAGTATTTTTCTGACACTTTTCCGAATAAAATAATAGCTTGTCCGGTTTATCTGATCAAACTCCTCATCCATCTCCTCCTTTACATTCCTGATAAACGAGAGTTCGTCGGATGATTCGAACAGCAGGTATGTCAGGAGCTCCTTGTTCTCCTTTTTGAACCTCGCCAGGCGAAGGCACAGATCGCGCAGCTCCTTGGGGGTGCGATACGTTAATTCCTGGCTTAGCTCTTTTGCCGTGACGCTCTTCATTGACGAGACAACTGATGCTGTCATGCAAAGGTAAAATAAATACTGCACAGGTTCCGGAGCGGCCAGGAGCGGCTTTGAACGACCTGTCAGATGAGTTTATTGGTAACGCATCAATTATTCCCTGTTCGGCGGAATTTTAATATCTTTAGAGGACGATACCTCCCCGGGGAGAGATTGGTTTCGAACTGATGAGCGTCAGAAATATCTACAGGGATGTGCTTTTGGGTGTTGCCGTCGGCGATGCGCTGGGGGTGCCTGTGGTATTCCGATCGAGGGAGGAGCTGCGGAAAGAACCCGTCACCGGCATGCGAGGCTATGGGACACACCAGCAGCCTCCCGGGACGTGGTCTGACGACAGCTCGCTCACCTTCTGCCTCGCCGAAGCACTGACGGAGGGGTTTGACCTCAACACAATCGGTCAGAACTTTGTCAGGTGGCACCGCAAAGGCTTTTGGAGCGCCCATGGCAAGATCTTCGACATCGGCGGCATCACCTGGCGGGCGCTGTCACGGATAGGCAACGGCGTGGCGCCGGAGATGGCGGGCGACGACGGCGACTGGTCGAACGGCAACGGCTCACTGATGAGGATCATGCCGCTGCTCTTCATCACGGCGGACAAGCCTGCTGAGGAGCGGTTCCTTCTCACGCAGCAGGTATCAGGACTGACACACAGGCATGTGCGGTCGGTAATCGCCTGCTTCATCTGCCTTGAATTTGCCGGTTACATTATTGCGGGAATGGATAAAACCGAAGCATACTCATCTCTCCGCAATGAGATGCCGGGGATGCTGGAGTCGTTCGGTGTCAGCCCTGAGGAGATAAGCCACTTCAACAGGATACTCAGGAGGAATATCTTCAACCTGCCGCATGAACAGATAGCCAGCGATGGGTATGTGGTGCATACCCTTGAGGCTGCCCTGTGGTGCGTCATGAGGACCAGCAGTTATGCGAGGGCTGTCCTGAAGGCAGTTAACCTTGGTCGGGATACCGACACTACGGCGGCAGTGACAGGAGGACTGGCAGGAGTGCTGTACGGCTATGACTCCATCCCCGAGGAGTGGCTGGAGGTGCTCGCCAGAAGGAAGGACATCGAGAACCTGGCTCTCAGCCTTCAAGAAAAACTGGTTTGAAAAACTAAGATTTGTAGGTAAGGTTATATGCGCTCCAGATTCAAACGGAGTGATACCGCCTGAGCAGCAGCCGGTAGAGTGCGCCCAGCACACCGCATACCAGGGTGATAATAACGCTTCCGGTGTATGGTAAAAGCCCTTGCGCTGAGAGCGTCTCCGCCAGGGTCAGAGCGCTGGTTCCTGTTATCAGTAAAAGGATCAGCCCGACGACAGGCATGATTATCAGAACGAAGATGAGCCCGTACAGCCAGAAAAGCCTCCTGTTACCCCCGGTCAGGAACTTTGGCACCAGGTAAGAGTAAAACAGGTAGAAACTCCCCAGCATCCAGACCGAAGAGACCAGTGTAGAGAGCAGTACATATGACGGGCGTCTTCCGGGAAAATCGTCAGCACTGAAGAACCAGGCAATAAATATGGCTATGACCCAGACCGGGATATGCAACAGTATCAGGGTTCCTTTCTTATCCATGACATAATGATTTTACCACTAAGATTTAAACAAGCCAACTCCATGATTGTCAAAGCCAAAGCTAATTCATTATTTTCTAATGAGGAAATTATTTTATCCGCAAAAACTTTCGTGAGCTTAAAATTTCTTTAATATTGGAAGCTGATCGTAATTCTTAGCGGAATTATCCAGGGGGATTTAAATGACAGATACAAAGCGTACGGGGTTTGACAATGAGAGATACCTCAGGGAGCAGACTGCTGCTATCCTTGAGAGGGTTGACCGCTTCAACAACAAACTGTACCTCGAGTTCGGGGGCAAGCTTCTGTACGACTACCATGCCTCCAGGGTACTGCCGGGATTCGATCCGAATGTAAAGATGCGACTGCTGCAGATGCTCAGGGAGAAGATCGATGTGATCCTCTGTATCCATGCCGGCGACATTGAAAGGAAGAAGGTGAGGGCTGACTTCGGCATCACCTACGACGTTGATGCGCTGAAGACAATAGACGACTTCAGGGAGTGGGGCATCGAGGTGACCGCCGTGGTTATCACCCGCTACAGGAATCAGTCGCCCGCCAAAGCCTTCAAGAACAAGCTTGAGCACAGGGGGGTAAAGGTATACCTTCATTATCCCACCAAAGGCTATCCCACGGATGTAGACCTGATAGTTAGCGATGAAGGGTACGGTGCCAACGAGTACATCAAAACCACCCATCCGATTGTGATCGTCACCGGCCCCGGTCCCGGCAGCGGCAAGCTGGCCACCTGTCTCTGCAACCTCTACCACGAGTACCGCCGGGGTGTCAAGGCGGGCTATGCCAAGTTCGAGACCTTTCCGATTTGGGACCTGCCCATTGACCACAAGGTAAACATCGCCTACGAGGCTGCCACCGTCGACCTTAAGGATGAGGTGCTCGCCGATGAATACCACAAGAATGCCTACGGGACGGAGGTTGTCAACTACAATCGTGACATAGAGGCGTTCCACCTTCTCAAGAGGATCCTGGAAAAAATCACAGGCGGGGAGTCGATGTACCAGTCGCCAACCGACATGGGCGTCAACCGTGCCAGCTCCGGAATAGTTGATGACGCTGTCATAAAGGAGGCTGCCCATCAGGAGATCATCCGCCGCTATCTCAGGTGTGCCGTGGAGTATGCCCTGGGGCTGGTTGACAAGGAGACGCTGGAACAGGCAGTACATGTCATGGGCAAGGTCAGGGCGCGGGCCGAGGACCGCAGGGTGGTATTGCCAGCCAGGAAGGCGGCTAAAGAGGCAAAGAAGAGCGGCAAGGGCAACGCCGGCTTCTTCTGCGGGGCCGCGATAGAGCTGGCTGACGGCACCATCATCACCGGCAAGAACTCGCCGCTGATGCATGCAGCTTCAAGCCTGGTACTCAATGCCACGAAGCAGCTGGCCGGGCTGCCCGACAGCCTGTTGCTTATGCCCAAGAACCTTATTGATTCGGTCACTTATCTGAAAAAGGATATTCTCAACGGCAAGGAGGTGAGCCTCGACGTGGAGGAGACGCTTATACTGTTGAGCATAAGCGCACTTACCAATCCCGCCGCCCAGGCCGCCCTGGAGCAGCTCAAGCAGTTGCGTAACTGCGAAGTGCATCTGACTCACATACCCACCCCCGGTGATGAGGCAGGGCTGCGCAAGCTGAATGTGAATGTGACGTGTGATCCGGAGTACTCCAGTAAGAGTTTGTTTGTTAGCTAAAGGTCGGAAAATCTGAAGTCTGAATGTCTGACCGCCTTTGGCGGCCGTCCTGTCGGAGCATAGCGGAGATCCCGGCCGACAGATCATGACGATCAATATATTGATTATAAGCAAAATACAACTATTGCCAACTGCCAACTGCCAACTGCAAACTGCCAACTGCCGACTGCCGACTGCCAACTGAAACCCCCTACCTCTTCGGTACCCCTGCATAGTACAGGTCAAACCCACCCTTGCCGCCTGGGCGGTTGGAGGAGAATACCATCAGGTCATTTATATAAGACTCTCCTGTTGCAACAACCACAGGCCTGTATTCATCATACTCCGTATTGATGTCGCTGCCCAGGTTGACGGGTGCCGACCATTGCTGGCCGTCAAAGACAGAGTACCACAGGTCGAACCCGCCGAACCCGCCCTCGCGGTCAGATGTGAAGATCATCATATTTCCGCATATATATGGGCACTTGTCGTCGGCGCTGCTGCTCAGCACAGATGACCGGGTGACGGTGACGGTGGCCGACTCGCTGATCAGCTTCCCCTCCTCGCCGGTGGCACTGTAAAGATCGTAGGAGCCATCGCGGTCCGACATGAACCAGACCGTCTCCCTGTTTTCCACAGCACCGCCATGAATTGAAAGGTACCCTTCATTATGTGCCGTGTTTAACGGGGTCAGGGCGAACGGCTCTCCCACAGGATCAAACACATCTCCTCCGAACTCATAACTGCAGCAAAAGATATCGAGGTTCCCGTCCGGATCGCTGCTGTAAAAGAAACGCTTGTCCGGGTTGCTGCTGAATAAGAAACTCTTGTCCCCGGCCGCTTTATTCCAGTAAAAAGGATACGGATAATCGCTTGTAAAATATGGACCAAGCTCATTGTTACTGCTGTTTACAGTTTCGAGCAGGCTGTTCTCCTCAGCTGAGGTATTCATTTCGAAGACTCCGTCCAGAAGCTCAAACACAATATGTCCCTTGTAATAAACGAAGTCGAAGTCGTTCCCGGCTGAATTTCTGTTCGTCGAAAAAATAAGGCTGAAGTTCATTTCCGTCCAGGATATCTGTAGATTCGAGTTGTAATCGTCAAACGTCGAATTGACTGAAGTGAAGTTCACCGGCACCGGCGGAATGATCCCTTTGTCATAGTTAAGCCTGTTGCCCGTGCAAGAGACGAGGAGGAGGGGTATGAGGAACAAATATGCTGATCTTTTCATAGCGAAGAGGATTTAAGGTTTATGACGAAGTCAATGTTAACATTGTAATATTTCATTGGCATGGTGAAGTATCCGCCAGGACCTGTACTGTCGTAGAATGAAGGCTCGGTCAGGGTCATGCTGCCATTCAGCGACACCCCGTAGCGCCCATTCAGCCAGTAGTTGATTTTCACTCCCAGGTTTGCAACAGGAGCTCCTCCGGCGTCTCTGTCCATGCTGTTTATCACTCCCAGCTCGCTGTTTGTCACTATGAGGTCAGGGTGTATTGTGCAGGCGTATCCAAGGTGGGTCAGAAACAACACCTCGGTATGGTTGAATTCCGGGAGCTTCAGGGTGAAGCCGACGAGGAACTTCAGAACCTGGTAATTCCCTGCTGACACCTCATTGGTGCCATAGCCGTTCAGTGTCCCGTCATATTCAGACTGGTATGCCCTCTCATTGAAGAAGATACTGGCATAGCCGATGCTGGAGGAGAAGCCGAAGTAATTGCCGTAATAGAGGTACTCCGCCTCGATGTCAGGGCCCATGGTGGCGAAACCGGCATCATAGATGAACGTCTTATCCGCGAACTCGTCATATGCCATTGAGAGGCCGGTGTTGACACCAAAGACGCTCTTCCTGGCACTATTCTGTGGCAGCGCCGTAACAGCAGCCAGAAAGAGAACCAATAAAAAGAGAGTTAGTTTTTTCATTCCATGGAAATCAGGTTGGTCAGGGAACAGTTTAAAAAGCATTAATGCTTCAAAAAATGAGCCAAAGAGACCTACTTCAGGTGTATATTTTCGCCCGCATTACGAATTCGATGCCGGGCCCTTAAGCATCAGTATTTTATCCGGCGGCGCCGACTTTCAGGAACCGGAGCGTGAAAAGAGGTTTTCCGTTCAGCAGGACCCTGCATATGTAAACCCCGTCATGCAGGCCTGAGAGGTCCGCGGTCAGGATGCTCTCACCGGGTTCGACATCTCTTACGGCAACTCTCTTCACCAATTTGCCGGTGACATCATGGAGTTGCACCACGCAATGACCCGCCTCTGCAGCCTCGAAACGGATGTATCCCGTGGTGCTAACCGGATTGGGATAAAAGGTTGCTGCACCTGGTGCACTGAGGAGGCTCACGGCTGTCAGTCCCGTCTCGAAACAGCCCAGGTCAGAGGCTGAGCCTGCGAACGGCATGCCCACGTTCACCCCGGCGTCGATGAGGTCGCTTCCCTGTGCCAGGTGCATGTATTCGATATGCGGGAGGCTGCCGTCGGCTTTCCGTGGTCCGTCAGCGCCAGCATCATGTAAACAGTATGAAATGCTGTCCTCACGGTTACACCCGCTTAACAACGTCAGTTTTTACCGGCACGCAGCAGCGCGACCCTCATCCCCACCATCCGCTGATTTTCCTCGTCGGAGATGGCCGGATCCTTCATCTGAAGGAAGGTCTCGCATGGCAGCTCGGCACAGTCGCCGCAGTCTGTAAAGCCCCGCTGGTTCACAGCGCAATCGTATAGAGAGCATACCTTTGTGGGCATCATCTCTATTGCCCAGAAGGTGGCGCCCTTCACGTTACGGCATCCGGCGCAGGTTTTGGTATAGAACTCGCATTCATCACATTTGAGTCCGCAGGTGCTAAGTATCATGGCTGTCTTATTTTTATGCAAGATAAGCAGAATCATTGTTGCTGCGGTGTATGGACTAGAGGAATATGTGAGGCTTACAGAGGTCCGGCCGCTGATGGTAGAGGGAAAATGACAACTTCTTCTGCGGCGTGCCAGACGGTGGCGGTTCCGGGAAAATGTCAGCTTCTTCTCCGGCGTGCCAGACGGTGGCGGTTCCGGGAAAATGTCAGCTTCTTCTCCGGCGTGCCAGACGGTGGCGATTGCGGGGAAATGTCAGCTTCTTCTCCGGCGTGCCAGACGGTGGCGGTTGCGGGAAAATGTCAGCTTCTTCTCCGGCATGCCAGACGGTGGCGGTTGCGGGAAAATGTCAGCTTCTTCTGCAGCGTGCCAGACGGTGGCGATTGCGGGCAACGAGCCGGTAGAAGAAATCGCGAATGCTTGCAGGTATTATCCCGAAAACAGGGAGCAGTCGCCATGCGCCACCGAGATCATTAAGTATTCCCAGCACCGCTGACGATCGCAACAGGTGCTCTCCCTCCTTTGCATAGACCACAGTGTCAAGCTCATCCGGGGGCAGACCGGCATCAAGGAGCATGCTCCTCCCCTCCTCCGACTGCAAAGCCACAAACCGGAAGCTTTTCCGCCTGTCGCGCCTGTGGATGAACCTCACCTGGCTGTTGCACAGGGCGCATTCACTGTCATATAAAACCGTACCGCTCACAGAATGGAAACAACCACCCTCACATTTTGTTCCGGCGTGCAATCCATAAACACCGGTCAATAAAGTCGAAAATCTTTAGGAAAATCTCTGATATTTTTTCATTATCTTCATCGGGTCAAACGGATGATTTTTATATGACTGATATTCAGACACTCTACCAGGAAGCAATAAAATTTGCTGCCGAGAAACACGGGTTACAGAAGGTTAAGGGAACCAAAAATCCGTATGTGGTGCATCTCAGCAACGTGGCCATGGAGCTGTTCGCCGCTGCTTCGCACACTCCCGGTTTTGATCTGGAGTTTGCCATCCAGACGGCACTGCTGCATGATACCCTGGAGGACACGGCGACTACCAGGGCAGAGCTTGACAAGCGGTTCGGCAGTGATGTAGCCGAGGCAGTGTGGGCGCTGACCAAGGATCCCAAGCTGCTCAAGGATTACAGGCTCACTGACAGCCTTGCAAAGATCAGGCAGTGCAGTAAAGAGGTTTGGGCGGTGAAGCTGGCCGACAGGATCACCAACCTGCAGTCGCCGCCGAAAAGGTGGAGCAAGGTACATATTTCTGAATTTTATTACGACTCAAAGCAGGTGCTCGAGGCTCTCCGCGGAGGCAACGAGTTTCTTGAGAAGAGGCTGGAAACCAAGATAGAGGAATATTCCATGTACCTGGAGAGCTGAATCCTTCCACACTCCGTTAGCAGACCATTTGCACCGCTGTACATAAGGGCCGGGTAAGCCCGTGAAGTGTGTTGCTTTCCCGGAGCGGATGGTGAAGCATCGTATTGTGGCACAGGTTTTGCCCCCGGATGAAGTGAAATATGATCAGATGAAACAACCGAAACCATTACGGAATAAATCAAAAGTCGTTGCTGTGACCATGTTACTGCTGCTTGTCACGGCAGCAGGGCTTCAGGCACAGAATGTGGAGGTCACCGTCACTGGTCTCAGGTCTGACATCGGTCAGATAGCCGTGGGTGTCTTTACCGACAATGAAAGCTTCCGCCAGGAAAAAGCTTTCCTCCACCCGAGGTTCCCCAAGGATCAGATCACTGACAACACCCTGACATTCAGTCTGACACTCGAACCCGGTGTTTACGGCCTGTCGGTTCTCGACGATGAGAACAGTGACGGGCTGATGGAGTACCGCAAAATTGGCATCCCGAAGGAGGGATTCGGTTTTTCGAATTTTTACCTTACCGGCTTCGGCAAACCGGTGTTTGACGACTTCAAATTCACGGTAGTTCAGGGTGAGAAGATGAAGATCACCATCCGCATGAAGTACTTCTGATTTACTGGAACAGGTTGCCGAGCAGGCCGCTGGCCTCCTTGCCCCTGTTGGCTCCCATTGGAGCCAGGGCACGTATCAGCTTGCGGATGGGCATCGACTGCAACCATACCTTTCCCGTGCCTCGCATCGTGGCCAGGAAGAGTCCCTCACCGCCGAAGACCATCGTCTTGAGGCTACCCGTGGTTTCAATGTCTAAGTCGAGCGTCGGCTCATAGGCAACGATGCATCCCGTATCGATGCGCAGGGACTCGTTGTTGAGTTCTCTCTCTATCACCGTGCCGCCGGCATGTACGAACGCCTTGCCGTCGCCCATCCTTGTCTCATAGGCTATACCCTGCTCCATGTACACCATGGCGCCGGCCTCGGCAATGACGGTCTCACCCGGGTCAAGGGTTGCCTCCACAAACTGGATATCGTCACCGAAGATTTTGTAATCGATCTCGTGTGATGCCATCTTACGGCAGTTTTTCAGGATTGGGAATGATACACAGAAATTCAAAGTCGCGATAGTAGGGATTCTTGAACTGGTGC
Source organism: Bacteroidales bacterium UBA4772 (assembly GCA_002403305.1). Classification (GTDB taxonomy): domain Bacteria; phylum Bacteroidota; class Bacteroidia; order Bacteroidales; family VadinHA17; genus SR-FBR-E99. The sequence continues at coordinate 216,346 of DHHM01000011.1, read as the reverse complement.
AGGTCGCCCGGCCTTACAAAGAGACTCTGTCCTTCCTTCACCTGGTGCTCAACGCCATCCTTATCAACGGCTATTCCCAGCCCCTTCTCAACCTTAATGACATGCTCATAATTGTGATTGTGAAGTGGAGTGTTGCCGCCGGGGGCTACAATGAAATGACGCATGATGATGTTGTCTGATCCGTCGCCGGGACCTATGAGGATCCTCATCCTGACCTTGTCGGCCCCCTCCATCTGCACCTCATTTGCAGGTATTTCGGAATTGTTGTTGATTTTCATAACTGATGCTTTTATGCTGTTTTCAAAGATAAATTTAAGAAAGAAACAGGTTCCGACAAAAATTGTTTTGCTTTTAAGCTACGGAATTCGTTAACTTTAAGCACAGTGTGAACAACTAACAGTTTAACAATGAAACTTGTATGAGCAAGAGCTCATACAAGGATCTGATGATTAAACTTCTTGCAAGTTCCATTCGGCCAATGAGATAAATAATCAATAAACGAATGAAAAAGATCATTCATCTTTCTGACCTGCATATCGGGTACAGGGATTGCGGGAAGAAATTCAGGACGCTGGTTGACAACCTGGCATTCCTGAAGCAGCCGGCGGAGAATTACATTGTTGTCGTCACCGGCGACCTGGAGGAGAATGCCAACGAACCTTCGCACGCGGAGGAGGCGAGGGAAGCGATTGAGACGCTGAGACGGTACGGGTACCGTGTGCTGCTCGTCCCGGGAAACCACGATTACGGCACCGGCTCTATGGGTAACCCTGACCTGGTACCCGTGTTCAAGGAGAGATTCTACGGTAACCCTGAGGTGATCTATCCGAAGCTTGATATCATTGATGAGGTGGCATTCATTGGTCTTGACTCGACGGCTGAGGAGCTGAGCTGGCATGACCGCATTCTCTCGGAGGGCGAGCTGGGCGGAGAGCAGCTGAAGCGGCTCGCTATACTTCTTGAAGGACCGGCGGTAGCTGAGAGGCAAAAGGTTTTATACATGCATCATCATCCGTTCGACTTTAAGATTGGGAGACATCTGCGCGACACTGATGAACTGAGGGAGGTTATCGAAAACAGGGTCGACTTGCTACTCTTCGGCCATTATCACCGCGACCGTGCCACCGCCGGAAAGATATATCACGGCATATGGGGTATACCCAGGTGTTACAATGCCGGCAGCTCAACACACAAGAACGGTAACATCGGCTATCACAGGGTGATAGACCTCTCCAATCCTGATCCCAGGATGGACTATGATGGTGCCTTTATTTAGGAATGTGCGAATTGCTATTTTCGATTTTGTTACTGGGGAGGCCTGTTCTCAGTCGGCAGTCGGCAGTCAGTAGTCGGCAGACAATCGACTTTACGGACTTTCGACTTTCAGACTCTTAAGCAGCCCCTGCAAGGCGTTTTCGGAAGAAGGCAAGGATCAGCACCGCCGCCACCAGCACCATGGCGACAGCCGCCGTGATGAAGATTGACCTGGCATCGGCTGACCGCTTTATCATAATGCCAATGAATGCCCATACCACTGCAAGCCCTATGTACGGATTGTCCAGTCGCCATATCGCCAGTGCCACCAACAGGGCACCAATGAGTATCATTACAATGGTCCAGGTCTGCTCTGAAATGCCAAAACCGCCCCAGCCATAGTTCACCAGCAGGGCCGTCACGTTGGCTATGGTGGCTATACATATCCATCCCAGATAGACCCCAAAGGCAGCCTTGATCAGTCCGTAGGGAAGATCTTTAATAAAGACATTGATCCAGATAAGTGCTATCAGCAACCCTGCCATCAGTATCAGCGACATCGGCAGTCTGCCGTAGTGCCATGCCACGATCCACAGTCCGTTGAAGATACATGTAAGGCCAAAGAGCCATCCTATCTGTACTATCACAGCCTGGTGCGATGTGGTGAACTGCGCCACGCAAAAGGCTATCAGCAGGATATAGATGACCCCCCAGATTGAGAAGGTGATTCCTGCCGGCACAAAGAGATTGGGGTAGGCATCGGACAGTTCGCCGGTGGTTTTTCCGTTGAGAGGAAGAGCATTTGCCAGGTAGTTCATGACTATCATGCCGGTAAAAAGGAATAGGTTGATATATTTCATGACAGATAAATGTTTGTGACCTCTAACCCCTGCTCCCGCTCTGTGCGAAAATGAGGATTGCTGGTCTGTACGATCTTAAGATAACGGATATCACTCGTAAATGTAATTAATCTTTTGGCTTGTTATCTTCCGGATGGCACAGATACCACCTGTCATGCTGCAGTTCATGCTTGAGAATATACTGATCACCGGAGGCGGTTTTAACCTTGAAGTAATCAGAGACAGGATGTTTCTGTTCTGCGTCCCACTGGTACCAGCGGTCGAGGATCTCCTGAACCTCGTAACGCACTCCCTGCCACATGAAACACTTCGGGTACTCATCAGCCTTGTACCCGGAGTAGCATTCTGTTTTAATGGAAATCAGCTCTTTCATTGTACCAGGCAATTATAGATTGATTACTATGGTATTGCCCACGCCAAGTTCAACAAAACCATCGCCAAATTTCTCCCTGATGACCTTTATTTGCCTGTCTCCCGTGCAGTGTGTGGCGCCGCACTTTACCAATCCGATGGTTTTCATTTCAGCAATGATGGCATCCATCTCGTCATCAGTTTTGTGCATCAGGTGGAAACCACCGAAGACCATGTAAATGTTCTTCTCGAATGAAGATTTGATATCCTTCAGCATACTGACGATACCGGGGTGAGCGCAGCCGGTCATGACCACCAGTCCTTTTTTCGTGTCCAGCACCAGTGCCTGCTCGGACAGGGGGAAGTCAAACACTCCCGGACGGGATCCTGTATCAAAGAGGACCGTCTTAGCGGGACCTTTGATCAGGATCGAATAACCCCAGTCAGCAGTCATACCCTTTGCATGAGCATAGTTGTCGTAGATCACGCTGACAGTGACCGGTTCTGTGATGCCGCTCGTCGCTGTAACGCCCTCAAGACATGTCGGATCATTGAGATAGGGGTAATCCTGTGCGCAGAGTGTGACTGTCAGCAACAGTAATACCGTCAGCAGAGCCGGAAGTTTTGGTGTCTTCATATATCAAAGTTAGGACAATATTTTGCCGATGTCAATAGATGCGGACGGTGAGCACTGAGAGCTGTAAATCAGCCGGCATCTGTCTTCAGGGCACCTCCGGAGGTCTCACCCGGATTACTCACTATCCAGAGTATTACCACGCTGATCAGTGCAGCGAAGAAGCACCATACAGATGTCAGGTACTCCTTGAAGAAGATGCCGGTTACAAGGCACGAAAAGGCCATCAGAACGCCCAGGAGCCACATCCGCCTTACGCTGGACAGAAACAGCGGTATGAGCGTGGCTACCGCGTAGGCTATGAAAACGGGAGTGGCATATGTTTTCGGGAAATCGCCAACGTATTTTATATGATGATGCGAGATCATTGGTTCAATCTCATAGAAGAGCAGCCTGCTGGCATAGTAAAGTGAGGTAAGAATACCCAGGCCAATAAGAATAAGGAGCACCCTCTTCATGCTCTTCACTCTCTCCATCAGATATACCGACAGAGGCACCATCACGGGCCAGATAACCACCGCCGCCAGCAGGAAGATGAAAGCTGGTATACTGAGCATCAGATCGTGGCCTGTCGACTGCAAGGCTACCCACACGAATCCTTCAGAGATCTGCTGCACACCAAAGATCAGCGGTATGGCGGCGAACATCCGGCGCGACGGAACATTGTTCTTTCTGACTGTCATCACACCGATGGCTGTAATCACAACTCCACCGGCAAAACTGGCACCCGCTGAAAAACACATGATACTTTCTCTGTCTGTTTCTAATCCGAAGGTAATTTTAATTCAGGCATTCACAACATTATAATTTATGGTCGTAACCAGGCACAGTCGCAATGGGATCCACTCAGCCTGTTGAATGTGCCACAGGGATGAACCACGGACAGCTCTTGTCAGTTGTCATTGCTATGCCTAAATTGCACTATGAAAAAATATCCCGTCATGAAAAAACAGATTATCCTTTTCTTTCTGATCATATGCCTGATCCCTGCTGCGGCCCAGCAGCAGAATGGCACCTTTTGCTTTGCCCTTGTGACCGACACCCACATCGGAGGAGCAACCGCCGGGGAGGATCTCAGGCGCACCGTCCGTGACATTAACGGCAATGATTCGCTGGCCTTTGTAATTGTGTCAGGCGATGTTACCGAGTTCGGCTCCGACAGTGAGCTGCTGCTGGCAAAGGATATTCTGGACAACCTTAACAAGCCCTGGTATATTATCCCCGGCAATCACGACACCAAATGGTCAGAGAGCGGTGCCAACAGCTTTCGGGTGATTTTCGGCGATGAGGCTTTCGCCTTTGCGCACGACGGGTGGCTTTTCCTGGGCACCAACTCCGGTCCAAACATGCGAATGGGTCCTGGGCAGATACCGCGTGAAAACATCGTCTGGCTCGACTCGGTACTGAGGGTGCCCGGGATCAGGGAGATGAAGATTGTCTCCGTTAACCACTACCCTCTTGATGAGGGGCTCAACAACTGGTATGAGCTCACCGACAGGCTCAGGCAGCTTGACACGAGGCTGGCGCTGTGCGGCCACGGTCACACCAATAGGGTGATGAACTTCGAGGGGATACCGGCTCTCATGTGCCGCTCCAACCTGCGCGCAAGTGCTGAGACCGGGGGGTATAACATCATTACCGTCACCGGTGACACGCTGCTGACTGCCTCAGTTAGGCATCCGGACGCCATGACGCTACAGGGTGTCGCAGGAGGATCGAAGGCGAAGACCATGCCGGCATGGGCCACTGTGAGGCTGGAGAGGCATGATTTCGCCGCCGACACCACCTCATGGCCCAGGCCCGACTACTCGATGAACAGGGCATTCCCGGGCGTTAAAGAGGTGTGGCGCATCCAGGAGAAGAGCGACATCGGTGCCGGAACGGTTGTGGCAGGGAAATTTGCCATTATCACCAATACCGGGGGTGAGATCAAGGCTCTTGATATCAAAAACGGCAGGGAGAGATGGAAGGTTTCCACGGGGGCCAAGATTTACAGCACGCCGGCAATATACGGCAGAAGGGTTATTGCCGTCTCATCTGACGGCATGGTACGCGCATTGGCGCTGAAGTCTGGCAGGCTGCTGTGGAGTTTTTACATGAGTCAGCCCGCGGTTGCATCACCGGTCACCGACGGCAGGCGGGTGTACCTCACGGGGTCCTCAGAAAAGTGCTACGCCCTCGACATCACAGACGGCACAGTCATCTGGAGCAATGCGATGATAGACGGGTTTGTAGAGACCATACCGCTCATCTACAGGGATATGCTGATCTTCGGCACCTGGAACAACCATCTCTATGCCCTCGACACCGGCAGCGGTGAGGTGTTATGGGACTGGCACAACGGATATAGCAACAGGATGCTGTCGCCGGCAGCATGTGTGCCCGTGGCCGTCAACGGCAGGGTCTTCGTTGTGGCTCCCGACAGGAAGATGGCCTGTCTCGATGCCTCCACCGGGCAGCTGCTGTGGCATTCAGACCTCGGCGGCATCACCGTCAGGGAGTCGATGGGAATCACGGCAGACGGCACACTGATACTTGCAAAGACCATGAACGGCATCACAGTGGGAGTTGATGCCAAAGAGGCGGAAGGCACCGTGGTGTGGAAAACAGGATTTGACATTGGGTATGACATTGCACCGGGGGTGGTTGAGGAACAGAGCGGTGTCATCCTCATCCCGTCCGACAAGGGGGTGATCCATGCTGCCTCAAGGGAGGACGGCAGGCTGCTCTGGAGCCACAGGATATCGTCATGCCTGATAAACAGGATAGTGCCCCTGGGAAGCAACGGCGCTCTCTGCAGCTCCATGGACGGGGTGGTTGTGAGGCTTGAGTACTAAAAATATTTTGATTCTAATATTTATCTGCCTAACTTGTAGTTGTTCACCTGATATGGAAATATTTCCATTTTGTTCGTATAACTAACAACAGCAATTATGGCAGGATTTATTGATGAATTTCTGAAGAGCTACGGCCCGGAGGTGACCAAACAGATGTCCGGCAACTTCAATGTTGACCAGGGCACGGTACAGAAGTTGCTCCCGCAGCTGGCGCCTCTCATCATTGCCGGGTTGAAGAAGCAGAAGGATACAAGGGGCGGTGATGAGAGGGTCGACCACATCCTGAACAAGTACGGTGACTCGTCAGTGCTTGACAACATCAAGGGTCTTATAGCCAACAAGGCTCAGGAGCAGGATGTTGACCCCAATCTTGGCGGACTGCTCGGTGACGCCGGAGGTATTCAGGCCGCGCAGGTGCTGGCGAAGAACATGAACGTTGATGCATCGACTATCATGAAGATGATCCCCGCGCTCTCGCCGCTGATCCTCGGAGCGCTGACAAAAAAGCGTGACACCACCGCCAGGGGTATCTCAGGCGTAGGCGCAATGCTCGACGCTGACGGTGACGGAAGCATACTTGATGACGTTGCAGGCTTCCTGATGAAGGGAGGTACCTCCCGGACACAGAGCAAGAGAGTTCTCGGTTCACTTCTCGGCGGTCTGACCCGTCGCAGGTAGAGCCAGACGATATGAAACATCCAGTACTTTTCCTGTCTGTTCTTCTGATGCTCTGGATCGCCGGTGCATCATACTGGTATGTGTGCAGGATAAGGTGCGACTGCAAGGCGGCACCTACTGCCATGCCGGTGGAAGAGTTACAGGCTTCTGCTGACGCCAACGCCGCAACTGCCGTCGATACCGCATCCCTGACGACTGAGCAGGAACTCATGGCCTCAGTTGAAGAGGCAAAGACGTTTATCAGCGGAGCAGGAGCACAGAAAGGCTTCTTCCCGTCATCATCAGCCGAAGGCGATATGAGCGGAGTGAGTGAAGAATTCCTGAAGAAGCTTAAAATATGCCTCGACAACACCCCGTCAGCAAAGATAGAAGTGACGGGTCATGCTGACATAACAGGCCCCGAGCCGTTCAACCGTACCCTGGGCCTGGAGAGAGCAGGATTCGTGAAGTCGTTCCTCGTCAGTGCAGGTATCAACGCGGAACAGATAGTGATATCATCCATGGGTTCATCGGAACCCGCAGCACCGAACAACACACCCGAAGGGAGGGCTGCAAACAGAAGAACTGAAATCAAGGTAATAATCTAATCATCATGGCAGAACGGTTTACAGCAGATCTGCTGTTCATAGTCATTGCGCTGCTTGTTGCGGCACTGTTGGGCTTTCTCATAGGGTACTACATGGCACGCGGACACTCCGGGAGAACGATAGCCACCCTGGAAGAGGAGAAGGCTGCACTGGAGGAAAAGGTCCGCAAGCTGGAGGCGGAACTGCGAACAGCGGAGACGGATAAAACCTCACTCCGTGGCGACGTTAGAAGAATGGATGACGAGATCGCCAGCCTGAAGCTCACCATCGACAAGCTGGAGAAGGAGGAGCGGCTGCTGGCAGAGACCGCTGCAGTGCAGGCCGGGGAGGCAGCACAACCCCATCCCGCGGCTGATGATCTGAAAGCGGTGCTGGGTATTGGACCGAAGATATCAAGGCTGCTGATGAACCGGGGGATAAACACCTGGAAAGCACTTGCGAATGCCACACCCGACAGCATCAGGGAGATCCTTGTCAATGACGGCGGTGAGCGTTTCCGCGTCCATAATCCCGAGACCTGGCCACACCAGGCCCGACTGCTTCACGAGGGCAGGTGGGATGAGCTGAAGGAGCTGCGGGGAAAACTCGAACTGTAGCGGCACAGCACTGACTTTCGATTTGCGATTATCGATTTGGTCGCAGACTGCTTCCAGCCACCGTAGTCCTCTTCGAGCGTTGTAGCTTAAGCGAAGGTAGCCGACTGCCTTTGGCCACCGTAGCCCTCTTCGACATCCGGCTCCGACGGACGAAGTCCGTAGTTTTAACGAAGGATTTGGCAAAGGTGACCGGCAGTGGACTGCCGACTGGCAACTGCCGACTGGCAACTGCCGACTGGCAACTGCCCCCTCCTGTGCGGGAAAACCGGGGAAAATTTGCTATATTTGTTGAGCTGCATGTGGAATAGCATTATTTTTCAATTCAAATAGAGGAGGATTAGATGAACTATAACGAAGATTTTTTATACCACCCCCGGAAGTACAACACCATTGAATTATGGAAGGATGTTACTGAGGAGCAGTGGCGTGACCCGGCATGGCAGAGGAAGAACTCCATCCGTTCCATTGACCAGCTGAAGAAGGTTATCAGGCTCAACCCCCACCAGGAGGCTGAGATCAGGAGGACCATCGGCACCATGAGGCAGGAGGGCAAGGAGCCGTTCAGGATTACACCCTACTATGCATCGCTGATGCAGGAAGATCCTTTTAACCCTGTCTTCTTCGGCGAGGTGTCGAAGAAGCGTCTTGACCCCGTCTTCTGGCAGAGTGTTCCCACGCCTGCCAACCTGATGTTTCCCGACGCCGGCGTTGAGGGAGCGATGAGCGAGGGGTCACGCAGCTACGGCGCCGCCTATCAGCGTTATCCGAACAGGGTTGCCCTTTTCGTTGCTGAAAACACCAGCTGTGCCTCATACTGCGTTCACTGCCAGAGAGCCAAGTCGCTCGATACCACAGCCGACGTCAACAGCCGGGAGGTAGACAAAGGTATCTTTTACATCAGCTACAACCGGAATATCAACGAGGTGCTTGTCACCGGCGGAGATGCACTGATGATTAGCTTCAAGAGACTGAAATACATCCTCGAGGAGCTGAGCCGCATACCCCACCTCAGGGTTATCAGAATAGCCACGCGGGTGCCGGTGGTGCTGCCCATGCTCATCACTGACGAGCTGCTGGAGATGATAAAGGTGTCATCAAACAGGTATAACAAGGGGGTGGACAAGTATGTCTACTTCATGACGCACATCAATCATTTTCAGGAGGTTACAGCCGATCTGGCAGATGCGGTCAGGAAGATCATCTCACACGGTTTCACGATACGCAACCAGACGGTGCTTCTTAATCATGTCAATGACCACTACCGTACGCTGGCGGAGACCTTCCGACGAATGTTCTGGATCGGGGTGCATCCCTATTATCTGCTTCAGTGTCATAAAGAGAAGGGTATCGTTCATTTCATAACCCCCATCCAGGTAGGCAAGATCTACATGAAGCACCTCCAGGGATGGATCAGCGGTATCACCATCCCGCGCTACGCAGCCAACATCGAGGGCGGGGGAGGCAAGGTGGTGCTGATGCCGTCAGGGCACGATACACTGAACCTTGACAGCGGCATTGACGAGCAGATATCAGAGAGCTATGCCAATGTCTTTACCTGGGATCACAAGAAAATCTTAATGTACGAGGCCCTCGGAAGGGCTACCATGGAAGAGTACAGTGAAGCCATGAAGATCATGGACAGTTTCATAGGCAGGAAGGGGGTCTTCCTGCCCAAGATCATCATTGTTGATGAGAAGGGCAATCATCTTGAGACAACAAACCGGACCAGGCTGCCCACCTTCGAGAGGAGCAAGAAGGCAAAGCTGCTCGACTACGAGCTGTTTAATGACGACATGCCTCTCACCAATCCGGTTGACGCGCATGATGAGATAGAGGCAGCCTTCAGCAAGTCAAAGTTCAATAAGTAACAGGTTAACATAGCACAGAGAGGGCCGGTCAATGACCGGCCCTCTCCCTGTTGTTATGCTACTGCCTTCATGAAGCTGCCGCGGCCGAAAGGTCACGACTGATAGCTGACTTCCCCCGTGGCAGACTACTGCAGTGGAGTGACCACCTCGATCACCTCGGGCAGGTCCATGCCTATCTTCCTCAGGTGCTCAATAGTAGGTATCCCGTTGTTGTTCCATCCGCGGCGCTTGTAGACGGCATCACGGAGCAGGTCGTACTGCTTCTCGCGGTACTCACGGGTGACCCTGAGCTTCTCCTCAATGGTCATCCCCTCCGGGTCTATGCCTATCTTATCCTTAAGCTGGCTGTCATAACGCTCCTGTCGCGACAGGTATTCCTCTTCCGTCACCGGTCCACAGGCACGGTACGGCTGGTCGTCATCCTTACGGCGCCCGTATCCCCGGCGTATATTAAACACCCTCTGGAAGTTGTAGACCCGCTCGGAGTCCTCAACCAGCCTGCGCTTGTCGAACTCTCTTCCGGTCACCGCCTTATAGAGGGTGACGTAGTTGTCGACGTGCTCCGGCACTTTGGCCGGCTCGTCGGTCTCGGCGTTGTTCTCTGGTTCGACATCGTTCCACGGCAGCTTGCAGAGTCCCACCAGCCCGAACCATGTGCGGAACATCGGGAAGTAATGCAAAGCTTCGGCCTTGTTCTCGAATGTCGGTATCTGGTTGTTGACCATATCCATAAAGATGAGCCATGCCTCATCATGCTGCGGTCCCTTGTTGGTCATGGCATATCCGCCCTGTTGTGCCAGCGATTCCTTCGACATGTACTGTGAGTATTCCAGACCCTTGTTCTCCATGCCAATATCCTGCATAAACTGAGGATCTCCCCACCCTTTCTCAGCGAAGTACTTTTTCATGCCGCGCACACCCAGTCCTGCAATAAGGCCGAAGCCCTCGCCGCGGGCTACCTGGTGGAGCAGCTCCAGCGCCGGCGGGATATTACCAAAGGTGAGCTCGAGGCCGCCAGTGCGCTCCTTGTTCAGAATGCCGCTGGTATAACAGTCCTGAATGAAGGCCAGACTGGTACCCCATGTGATAGTACATATGCCGTAGGTGTCGCAGTAGAAGTTGGTTTCAATGATATAGCGCGGATCGAAAAAGCCGCCGTTGGAGCCGAGTCCTGCCGCTGTCTCATACTCGGGCCCGTCGACGATGACCTTCTGCCCCTTGTAGGGGCCGGTGCTTATCACAAAGTCATCGACGGCCTTGGCACATGCCATGTTGCATCCTATCCAGCAGCCATCAGGTATGTTCTGTGTGAAGAATGACTTCCACACGCCGGAATCAATCTTAGGAGAGTCTTTATGTGACCCGAATTTGTAATTATGGGTGGGCAACAGGTCATGGTCATCCATTATCTCCATCAGGTGAGCAGTCCCTATCTGGCGCATCTTGCACTGTTTGTCATCGAGCTCGCGCATCTCGCGGTTGAAGCGGCGTCCGCGTTCCTGGATAGCCTCCAGGTCAACGACATTGTTGAGGTTACCCTTGACACCCGGGATCTTGCATACGATAGCCTTGAGCTTTTTGTTGCGAAAAACGGTGCCAATGCCGCCGCGACCGGCCTGCTTCATCCTGATCTTCTTGCGCTTGGAATCGAAGAAGGTGAAGTTGAGCATTCCAATCAGCGAGTGTTCGGCTGCTGACCCCGTGGAGACAATTCCGATATTCCTCCTGTCCGACTCACCGTCGGCAAACATATCCGTGAGCTGCTCTGCCAGCACATGGCTGTCGAGAGCCTCTGCAGGAGCCTCAAATATCTCAACGTAGTGATCAACACCGTTGATATATATAATGACATCGTTTTCAGCCTTGCCCTGCAGCTCAATGGCGTCAAAGCCCGAGAACTTCAGGAAGGGACCGAAGAAGCCCCCGACGTTGCTGTCCATTACCGAGTCGGTCTGCGGTGAGATGGTTACCACAAGCGACTTACCCGTGCCGGAATATTGAGTGATGCCTCCTATCGGCCCGGAGGAGATCACTATCTCGTTCCCGGGATCGCTCCATTTGGTGTCGGGCTTTGTGGCATTCCAGAGGTAACGCAGTCCGTAACCTTTGCCACCGATGAATTTCTCCTTCATCTCGAGGGGAACATCCTTCTCCTTTATCTCTGTCGTGCCCACGTTGACATAGAGGGTTTTGTCAGTGTATCCCTTATCCAGCGGGGTCCATTTGTAGTCCCATCTTTTCAGAAGCCTGTGCTGTGCCTTGAGTTCGCTTATGTCCATATTGTTTATATTAAAAGTTGTATCCGGGTTGTTATCGCAAATTAAGTGTATAAATATGCGCATTCTAATGATAATAGTCAATATGCAAGTTATTGCATGACGAGGGAATGCATGGATGGCGGGTAGATGCCGGGCCTGCGATTTTCGATTCCGGCCTGAAATGATAACTTTGCACGGATGAAGATAATCCTGAACAATGAGCCTTTGACCCTGGAGGGTGAGAGCATCACAGTGGAGAGACTGCTGGAGCTGAAGAGGTATACGTTCAGGATGAGGACGGTAAAGATCAACGGCCGGCTGATCAGCCGTGACAGCTACGGCAGTGAGGTGATACATGACGGCGATGATGTGAAGGTGATCTATCTCATGAGCGGCGGATGATTGCATGTACAACCAATTACCCGGAAAATAATTGAAGTCGGATTTCTGGCATCGGTTTTCACTGGCAGGTCTGCGCGACAGGCTGCCCCCATGGGTGAGGAACAGGTATGTGCTTACCATCCTGCTGTTCCTGCTGTGGATTATCCTGCTTGATCCGAACAACCTGATATCGCGTGTGCGGGAGATCCGTACCCTCAACCGCCTGGAGAGGGAGAAGGAGTACTACATGAGCCGCATCGAGGAGGACCGCAGGAAGCTGAATGAGCTTCGCACCAGCGATGAGAACCTTGAAAAGTACGCCCGTGAGCAGTACCGGATGAAGAAGCCCGATGAGGATCTCTTCATCATCGTCACTCCCGTGGAGGAGCGCAGGATCAGGCGTGAAGGCAAGGAGCCGAAAATGAAGAAGCCCGCTGAAAGGCGGGCTCCGGAGTCATCACGCAACTGAGACTATTTCTTCTCTTTTTCTGCGTTGTATTTCTTGTTCAGCCCTTTAACCACCGCCTCGGTGATATCCATTGTGGAATCACTGTAGAGAATGGGGCCGGGAAACTGCTTGGCGAGGATATACTGATAACCGCGATCAGCGTTGAACTCAGCAAGGTACTGATTGATATACTCAAGCACCTGCCTCTGGGCTACCATACCCTCTTCATTGAGGTTATAGGCCATCTCGTCGCGAAGGGCAATCAGGTTCTGCTGCTGCTGTGCGAGCGTCTGCTCCATCTCGGCAGCAGTGGCCCTGGTGATGAGCCCCTTCTGTGCCTTGTTCTGATAGTCCCTGACGTCACGGTCGAAGGCCTGTGACTTTGATGTCAGTTCCGCTTCGGAAGTTCTGGTCTTCTCCTCCAGTTCAGTCGACTTGTCCTTTGCCATATCGAAGCGGGCAATAACGGTGTCGAGCTCGACGAATGCAATATCGCTGGTTTGCTTAACTGATTCGCTATCAGCAGATTCAGTCGGTGTATTCCCGCAGCCGGGGGCAGCAAAGATTACGGCGACAGCCAGGGCCGATATTGTCAGGATGTTCATTACAACAGATGTTCTCTTCATTTCTGGAATTAAGTTACGGTTCAACAAATTGTTGCACAAACATACATAAATTTTAAATATGAACCCGCCACAGATAATTTGTGAATGACCGGTAGCGACCGGAAAATCAGAACTCGGGGCAGGGTATGGCGTGAATCTTCTGTCCGCGTTTGATCTGCGAGGAGGTAAATGAATAGATGAGAGATATCTCATATGCCCCGCCCGAGGCAGTTATCAGGTTCGAGATGGTAAAGTCATAGCTGAGTCCTATGTTGAGCTGATCGGTCTTGATGCCGATCATCCCTATGATTGCATCTCCGGCCTGGGCTGACACATCGCTTGTTGTGGCGAAGGGAATACCCCTGTACCATACGCCGAACACCAGCGGATTCTTGTAGTAATAGAATCCTATGTCTGACTGGAAGAAGTCGCCCTGGAACATCACGTTAGCTGCCACCGACAGAACCTCCTCGAGCTTTTTCCTTAACCTTCCGCGGCTGATGATCTGGAATCCACCGAAGAGGTCGACCTTTATGGGTATGGAGGTATTGTCGCCCCAGAATGATGTCCGTGGCCGCAAAAGGTGGTCAACGGTAAAGCCTGCCCAGATCTTTTCATTGTAGGCCATTGCCGAGGCGGTGAAATCTATATCCGCCAAATTGTCGAAGGGCGGCGGCGTGATGGGCGGCAGGGTGCCTCCGGTGGTTATCTGGCTGTTCCACACCAGCTTGGTGAGATCCAGTCCCAGATATGTAAATTTGAAGTTCACCCCCGGCCTGAGATGCCATTCTTCATTCAACTGAATGTCATATGAGTATAGCAGTCCTATGTTGGTGGTGCTCAGGTCTCCCGAGCCTGCCACGTCATATGTTGCAAGTATACCCACGCCCGAGTTGAAGTTTGGAATGGCCTTGTCAAGTGAAAAGCTGTAGGTATGAAACACCCCCGGTATTGAGGGCCACTGGTTACGCCAGTTCAGTGAGAGACGGTAATCTTCCGTTGCACCGGCAAAAGAGGGCGACAGGTAAAGCTGATTGGCATAGAACTGAGAAAACTGGGGGTCCTGACCCGAAGAAAAAACAGACAGCAGTAAAAATATACTGATCAGATATTTAGTTTTCGCTGGCAACCCTGATTCTTTTATAGTATATAACGTATAACAAATTAGAAAATTATACGGCTGAACTCAAGGAAGGTTGCATTAAATAACATCAACCATCAATCGTGCCGGCATGCAGGCGAATACCTTATACCGACAAGACTGTAAACATCAATAAATTAACAGGGTGATATCATCGTTTCCCGGTTCTTCCTGCCTGTCTTCAGTCTCAAGTCTGTCGGCATCATAGCTCATGCAGACACCCGGATGGTGCCCGGAATAATTTTTCCAGAGCATCTGCTGTGCCTTCCTGCTATGCCTGAGACAGCCCTCAATGATATGCTGTTCACTAATCATCAGCGGAGCACACTGAGAAGAAAGCGGCCAGGGTTAAATGGTTGCACGGGTTAAGTTTTTTTCAAATTAAGGTAAAAAATGCATTAAAAAATGAATTACATCTGATATAGGTCATTGAATTAGTGGATCTGTTGCGATTACTTTTGGGGGTTGAAATACTGTTTGAAAAAGAACTGATGACAAAAATATTGCAGCATCCCATACTTGACATTCCCCGGGGGGAATATATATCCTTCAAATACAATGGTAAGGCCGTGCAGGGCATGAAGGGCTTCACCATTGCCGCAGCCTTGCACCAGGCGGGATTCCCGGTACATACCCACAGTCTCGACAACCGCAACCGCAGCCTGGAGTGCGGCATAGGCAAATGCGGTGCCTGCGAGATGCTTGTTGACGGTGTGGTGAAGCGCATATGCATCACTCCCGTCGACGGTGTCAGGGAGGTGAGGGAAATACCGGCAGGATACCATACTGACGGTGCAGTGAAGAGTGCGGAGTATACCAGGAAGGTATACCGCACCACGGTGGCCATTGCGGGAGCAGGGCCGGCAGGACTGGCGGCCAGGGAGGTGCTGAACAGTCACAATGTGCCTAACCTGGTGATTGACAGCAATGACCATATCGGGGGTCAGTTCCTGATGCAGACACACCAGTTCTTCTTCTTTGAGAAGGAGCAGCGGTTCGGCGGGATGAGGGGATTCGACATAGCAAAGATGCTTGCAGGAGAATCACATGAGGGTATCATGCTCAACTCCACAATTTGGGATATCCTCCAAGGGCAACGGATAGCCGCCAAGAACATGCGCACCGGTGAGATCTTCTACGTCGATGCCGAGTACCTCATCGTAGCCACCGGGGCTGTGCCGTTCATGCCGGCCTTCGGCAACGACGACCTGCCGGGTGTCTATACCGCCGCTGTGATACAGAAGATGATGAACCAGGAGTTCACCCTGCTGGGAAAAAACATACTGACGGTAGGTGCCGGCAACATCGGATACCTCACCTCTTACCAGCTTATGCAGGCCGGTGCGAAGGTAAAAGCCATCATCGAGGCGATGCCTCACGAGGGAGGGTTTCCGGTACAGGCCAACAGGGTAAGAAGACTGGGCATCCCCGTCATATTGTCGCATACCCTTGTCAGAGCCATACCCAACAGCACCAATGACGGCATCCGCGGGGCCGTGATAGCCGAGAGCCGCGATTTCGCATCGGTGCCGGGAACAGAGAAGATCATTGACGGCATCGATGCCATCAACATATGTACAGGTCTGATTCCTGACAACCAGCTTCTGGTTAAGGGTCGCGAGGTGTTCGGCACGAAGGTGTACGCCGGCGGCGACGCCATGCGCATCGGCGAAGGCACCACGGCGGTGCTTCGCGGCAAGCAGGCAGCCATGGAGATCATACAGGAGATGGGCATCCGCAGCAACTACAGCGAATACCTCTCTCTGTCAAAGGAATATATTGACTCTCAGCAACATCCTGTAAGGATCCTCGAGAACCCCGACATGCCTGACGAGGTAAGGATGAAAGCCAGACCGTTCGTAATCATTGACTGTCTTTACAGCTTCGCCTGCAATCCCTGCCAGTTCGCGTGTCCTCACGGAGCCATCACCAAGGAGTCGCCGGATACCGTGCCGGTACTAGACTACGAAAAGTGTACCGGCTGCCTCAAGTGTGTCTACCAGTGTCCGGGGCTGGCCATCTTCGGGTACAACACAGTGAGGAACCAGCTCTTCCTGCCCGTGGAGTATTTTGTTGAGGAGGGAACGGAGGTGTTTCTTGTAGACAATGACGGTAAGAAGGTTGGCGAAGGAGTAATAGAAAAGGTGATGATGAAGCCCAACAGGACGAACATTGCCAGGGTGAAGTCGACCACCCCTGTCGGGAAGGAAATAGTTGCCGTGCGGGGTTTCATTGCGAAGGAGAGCTACCCCGCAGCCCTGCACTACACTCCAGCCACCGGGATGGAGTCGAAGGAGTATGTGTGCCACTGTGAGGATGTGACGCTTAATGAGATAATGGCGGTCATCGGCGACAGGAAATATATCTCGGTGGATGAGATCAAGCACAACACCCGTCTGGGGATGGGTCCGTGCCGCGGCAAGCGCTGCATCAAGAGGCTCTCGATGTTGCTGAAGCCTGCGGGCATAGAGCTGGTGGGTGATGCCACACCAAGGGCACCGCTGTCGAACCAGATAACCATGGGAGAGCTGCTGCCACCGGCAGCGCCGGAGATCGTCATCACCCCCGGGGAGCGCAGCAAGGTGAAGGTGGGTGCACTGGTGGCCGGCGGCGGCATCACCGGCAGCGCCCTGATGAGATACATGGCAGAGGCCGGCATGAAACCCGTGCTTATCAACCATGACCGCGGATCATCGTGGCGCAACATTGCCGGCGGCAGGCCTAACTTCAGCGTGCCCGAGCTCTCAGAGATTGCCAGGCATAACCATGAGATCTTCAAGGAGTTACAGTGTACAGGCGAAACCAATTACCGTGAAATAAAGTACGTAACCTTCGCTCATGATGATGCCATGATGAGCCAGCTTGAGGCCTCGCTGGCATGGTCAGACGGCGAGATGGTGATGCCTGCAGACTATGCCGCCAAAATTGCACCGGGTATCAACCCTGACCTGAAGAAGAGCTATATGGCAGCGCTGGTGACCAACGACTGCTGGCAGGCCACCCCTGGAAAGGTGATAGAGGTGATAAGACACCTGGGTATTGCCGCCGGCGGCACCGTGGAGGAGGACAGCACCGTCACCGCCGTAAGCCGTAGCGGAAATGACTACAGTGTCATTGTACAGAACCACAGGGGCAATTACGTGGAGTACATAACACCGGTATTCGTCAATGCCATGGGTGCTCACGGGGAGGCCTTTGCCCGCAGCCTGGGGATCGTCACCGGCACTTACGGCGTACGGCACCAGGCATTCATCACCCGCCGTCTGCCGATGATGGGACCGGGCAACACTCCGTTGCCTATGCTTATCGATCGCAGGAATTACAAGGGATTCATAGCGGTATACGGTCAGCAGCTGGGCGAGACCGGACAGATAATAGGGTGCGCCTCACCGGCATCAGACCCCTCGGAAGCCGGACAGAACCTGAAGGTGAACAGCAGGGAGTTCATGGAGATAGTGTCGGAGGTATTCATCTCGTGGCTGCCGGAGCTTGCCCCGGCCGGATTCCAGTCGCTCTGGAGCGGATACTACACCGAGCCAAGAATGTACATCGACCCTGACCACGGGCTCTTCCTTGGGCTGCGCGGACAGGGATACATGCTCGGGCAGTACCTGGCAAAACTCTATGTTGACAAGCTGACGGGACGAGAGGTGCCCTCCTATTTCAGCCGCCTGTCGCTGAAAGGCGACGGACTGCCGGAAAAGGCATTCAAGTAACGGGACGGAAAGCCATGGGAGGCCTCTCCTGCAGGCAAGATCCGGCGCTGCCGGATCTTTGCGGAGCCCGGGCAGTAAGAGTCACCGTAGGCAGTGAAGGACCGGGAGTGAAACCTTACAGCCCGGTGTGCCATATTTAGCTTTTTTATATCTTTGAGCTCCAGATTTCCAAAACAGCTGATAATGTTCAACAAGCTCATTGCCTCTATACTACCGTACTTCCCGAAGAAGTTCATCTGGATATTTTCGCGCGCCTATATCTCAGGAGAGAAGATGTCCGATGCAATGCGTGTCTCAAAGGAGCTCAACGAACAGGGTATGATGGTTACCCTCGATATACTGGGTGAATTCATAGAGTCGCTCGATGAGGCCGAGGCCAACAAGCAGGAGTATCTCGATCTCATCGATGAGACGGAGAGACAGGGCATAGACGGTAACTATTCGCTCAAGCCCACAAGCTTTGGCCTGCTGATAGACAAGGAGGCATGCTACAGGTTGATGCGCGAGATAGTGATGAAGGCCGCCTCATACAATAACTTCTGCAGGATAGACATGGAGGACTCGCCCTGTACCGATCTTGAAATTGAACTCTACCGCCGCCTTCATGCCGAGTTCCCGAAGAACGTCGGGCTGGTGGTACAGGCTTACATGAGAAGGACATACAGTGACCTGGAGAAGATGCTTGACATGAACACCCCGGAGATACCTACAAATTTCAGGCTCTGCAAGGGGATATACGTAGAACCCGAGGAGATAGCATACAAGAAGTATGAGGAGGTTAACATGCACTATCTCAGGGATCTGGAGCTGCTGTTCAAAAACAGGGTTTATGTTGGCATTGCCACCCACGACAGGCCTTTGATAGATGGTGCCTACGAGCTCATCAAAAAATATAACGTACCGAAAAACATGTACGAGTTCCAGATGCTCTACGGTGTCACACCGAAGCTGCGCAAGAGCATCATTGATGCCGGTCACCGGATGAGGGTCTACGTCCCCTTCGGGACGAAGTGGTTCGGCTACTCAACAAGGAGGCTGAAGGAGAACCCGAAGATGGCCGAGCATATTATCAAGGCACTATTCTATAAGGGATAGAGGGTAGGCAGTAGTTGGGGGAATTAAGAATTAAGAATTAAGAATTATTAATTATTAATTATTAATTCATAATCAGGCATTTATACCGCTGACTGCCGACTGTGGACTGCCGACTGTGGACTGAAGACTGTGGACTGAAGACTGTGGACTGCCGACTGTGGACTGAAGACTGTGGACTGAAGACTGTGGACTGAAGACTGTGGACTGAAGACTGGCAACTACCTGACCGGCCCCTTAAAAACAATCGAATCATGCATATTGCGGAGCTTCTCCAGTTCCCGGACGGAGATGTAGGGTTTTGGCGGCTCCGGATCCTCGGGGAGGCCTTTGGCGAGGATATAGATCAGTGGTATGATTGTGAAGGGACTGAGGGACACCATCTGGGATGATGGTATACCGCCCTTCTCGTAGGCATCGATACGCTGTTTCTGCCGCAGAAGCTCATAGTTGGAAGCCGGGTCTTCCAGCCTGCTGGCACTGGTGATTCCCTGCCAGACAGCTATCTTCAGGTTGTTTGTGGCGTTGATAAGCTCCTGGTTTGCTGCCGGCGGCTCGGACATTATAGCAGCCTTTATGTTACCCAGCCGTGGCATGACCACCACCGCAGGTATCATGAGAGTATCGGTGCTGAGCCATATCGCCGCCACGTACTCTTTGGCCCTTAGCGTGTCGGCCACAGTCATGATGAAAGTACGGTACCCCACAGAAGTAAAGGTTATGGTGTCATTATGGCGGGCATAGAATGAGAACATGCCTCTGCTGTCGGCTGCTCCCGCACTTCTGTTCTTAACCGTATAATGGGCACCGGTCAGCGGCTCGCGCGTGTCAGCGTCAAGGATGACACCATGAAAGAGCATTGGCTGAAGATCCTGTGCTTCCGTTCCCCGCGTCATGAAGGCAGCAAGGAGGAGGAGAGGCAACAGCCGCAGCGGTGACTGCTTATCTGCGCAGTATGATCTCGTCGAGCGCTCTCTTGGGAACGTGATGAACACCCTTTTCATCCCTCCAGTATTTGATGTCATTATCCGCGGCGGCTTCCAGCACCACCTCCTCTGCGGCTTTGCCGAGGGCCAGCACGAGCAGTATCTCATAGTCGCGGGGTATCTCCAGGGCACTTCTCAGGCGCTCTTTCTTCACAGAGGCGATTATGCACCCGGCGAGACCTGCCTCGGTGGCGCCGAGCATGATGCTCTGCGACGCAATACCGTGATCTACGCCGAAGGAATCGGAGATCTCCTTGTCGCCCAATATTACTATGTATGCCGGAGGCCGCTCACCCTTTGCAGGTCCCTCCCAGTTGGCAAGGTAACCGGCCCATGCGAGGCAGGGAAAGACCAGATCCCGCTGATCCGGCTCCGTGACAAGGATATATTTCAGGGGCTGGCGATTGGCAGCGGAGGCTGACAGTCTTGCCAGGTCGATAAGTGACACCAGTGTTTCGGCAGATACCGGATGACTCTCGTCAAACCGGCGTACCGCCCTGTTTTTTTCTATTAGCTGGCGGAGATTCATTTTCATAAATTTTCGCCAAAGATAGGGAAAATAAAGCAGTTATTTTTTTAGTGCCTCATCGTACCGTTCGCCAATGACTCTCCAGTCGATCAGCTCCCAGAAATTACTTAAATAATCAGGTCTCTTATTCCGGTAATCGATATAGTATGCATGCTCCCAGACATCGCATGTCATCAGCGGCACCAGTCCTGCCCGCAGAGGGTTGCCGGCGTTCGACTCCTGTGTGATGGTAAGCCTGCCATCGGGCTTCATGCAGAGCCATGCCCAACCCGACCCGAAGAGTGACGTGGCTGCCTTGGTGAATGCCTCTTTGAAAGCATCAAATGATCCGTATTCAGCCTCAATGGCTTTGGCCACTGTGCCTGAGGGCTCTCTCTTTCCTGACGGTGAGAAGCTGGCAAAATAAAATGTGTGGTTCCACACCTGGGCAGCATTGTTAAAGATTCCGCCGTCGGCCTTCCGGATCATTGTCTCAAGCGTGGCCTCCTCAAACGGTGAACCGGGAAGGAGGTTGTTGAGATTGTTGACATAGGCAAGATGATGCTTGCCATGATGGTACTCAAGTGTCTCGCGGCTCAGATGAGGGACGAGGGCTTCCGGAGAGTAACTGAGGGGTGGCAGTTCAAATTTCATGAGTTGATCGGATATTTAGATTTCTACGTAAAGATACTAAATAGAGCTCAGAGAGGAAAGAATCATCAGAGAAATATCCTGTCGGGAAGTGATCCTGTCAGCTTCCTTTCACGGGCCAGTTCCAGCAGTCGTTCTACAGCCTCTCTCCCCTCCTGACCCAGCGACAGGCTGTAGCTGTTGACATAAAGCCTGATATGTTCAGCTGTGACTGCGGCCTCCGTCTCGCGGGCATTCTTTGCTATGAAATCTACCGAGTGACCGGGATTGGCGAAGGCATACTCAATGCTGCGCCGTACACACCTGTTGATCTTCTCTGCAGTGGCGGCGTCGAGGTCGCGGCTGACCACTATTCCGCCCAGTGGCAATGGCATACCTCCCGTCAGCTTCTCCCACATCTCCCCGGTGTCGGCCACCCTGAGCAGTCCCATTGCCTGGTAGGTAAACCTTGTCTCATGGATTATCACGCCGGCGTCAACCTCACCCGAGAGGATGGCCTCCGGGATATCGGAGAAGAGGTATTCGCTCTTGCGTGTTGCATCCGGCCAGAAGATGCTGAAAAGCAGGTTGGCGGTGGTGTTTTCCCCCGGTATGGCAATGAGGGCTTCGTTCAGTTCATCGGGCCATATCCTGCGCTTGCTCACCACCAGCGGGCCGTTGCCGCGTCCGAGGGCGCTGCCTGAGTCGAGTATGAGATAGTTATGAGCTGCCACGGCATAGGCGTGATAGCTCATCTTCGTGATGTCAACGCTGCGCTCCATGGCACGACTGTTGAGCTCCTCGACGTCGGCCAGGAACCAGTCGAAGTCAAGTCCCTCCGTGTCAATCCTGCCGTGGACCATCGCCTCGAAGATAAAGGTGTCATTGGGACAGGGTGAGAATCCGAGTGTCAGTTTCATCCTTCTGCCATGATTTTGAGTATCTCCTTCATCGCCTCCTGAAGATTCCCCAGTGCCAGGGTTATATCCCAGTTCAGGGTGTTGCGCGGCTCCACCATGTTGGATATGGCCCTCACCGAGAGCCATTCGGTATGAGCCATGGAACAGGTGTACGCCAGCCACGCCCCCTCCATCGTCTCTATCTCCGGGTTCCAGGCTTTGCGAATCCTTTCTATTACCGGGGCTGATCCGGACGACATGTTCACCGTGGCGGCGGTCACAGTTTTGTATTTCCGGGCAGCTAGGTCAAAGAGCCTGCCGCTGCAATATATCCTTCCCCCGCTGAAGGGGTAGCTGTCCGGATCGGCGAGGTTTGCCCGGAAGAGTGAGCGGAAGGTCCCGTTATCATCGACACCCATATCCGCAAAGCAGTCGGAACGTGCTAACACCACCTCCCCCGGTACCACCGCCGCCGAGTAACTTCCTGCTATGCCCGCCCCTATCACCAGAGAGGGCAGAGGGCCTGCCGCAAACCGTTTCTGCAGAGCCCATGACATTGCTGCCCCGCCGACACCCGTAACAAGTATCTCGCAGCAGCTGCCGGTGACAGCCTCACGCACAGCCTCCTCCTCGGAGGGGTGCGCCACCGCTAAAAGAATATCTGACAGGGTCTCATTCATCTCCTTTGCCGTCATAGGAAGGATAAATATATTATATTTGGATATAATAACTCCTATTTCAGGCAACCATTTAACTCAAAGGCTATGATCTACCTGACACGACGAGAGAGGTTCAGTGCTGCCCACCGGATGTTCCGGCCAGGTCTCAGCGATGAGGAGAACAATAAGATTTACGGCAAGTGTTCGAACCCTCTATGGCATGGTCATAACTATGTTCTGAAGGTGACAGTTAAGGGAGAGTTGGATCCTGACGTCGGATACTTCATGAATGCTACCCGGCTAAAGGAGATCATCAACGAGAAGGTGATTGTCAAGCTTGACCATAAAAACATGAATCTCGAGACCGACTTCATGGCAGGCTGGGTAGCCACCACGGAGAGTCTTGCCATGGCCATCTGGGATGAGCTCAAGGCCCCCCTGGCCGCAGAGGGGGCGCTACTGCACTGTGTCAGGGTGGAGGAGACGGAAAACAATTATGTTGAGTATTACGGATAACGCGGAGCCAAAAGCCATTAAAAAATCAATAATGGCAGACAACACGGTGCCAAATGACAAAAACAACGCTGAATATTACGGATAACATGGAAAAACTAAACGACGGCAGCGGAAGACTGTCAGACAACTACAACAAGATTGAACAATGGAACCCGGAGATAATCAGTGAGATAGCAGGTTATTACAGCAGGATTCTCAAGCTGCTGGGTGAAGACCCCGACAGGGAGGGGCTGCTAAAGACCCCCGAGAGGGTTGCCAAGGCTCTGGCCTTTCTCACCAGGGGCTACGAGGCTGATCCTGACGAGATTCTCCGCAGTGCGCTTTTCCGTGAGGATTACCGGCACATGGTACTGGTAAAGGACATTGACATTTATTCTATGTGCGAGCATCACATGCTACCCTTCATCGGGAAGGCGCATGTGGCCTATATTCCTGACGGCACCATCACGGGGCTGAGCAAGATAGCGCGGGTGGTTGAGACCTATGCGGCCAGGCTGCAGGTGCAGGAGAGGCTGGTAACGCAGATCCGCAACTGTCTGCAGGAGAACCTCAAGCCGCTGGGTGTGGCGGTGGTCATCGAGGCACAACATATGTGCATGCAGATACGGGGAGTGCAGAAGCAGAACTCCGTCACCACCACCTCTGCCTTTACCGGCTGTTTCCTCTCGAACCTGAATACCCGTGAAGAGTTCATGCACCTGATAGCAAACAGGCTACATTGAGATTAACATTTTAACCCTCTTTTCCAAAGATGAAAGCATATGTTTTCCCGGGGCAGGGAGCACAGTATCCCGGCATGGGCAGGGAGTTATACGATACATCCCCCGGAGCCCGCGAAATGTTTGAGAAGGCCAACAACATACTCGGCTTCCGCATCACGGACATCATGTTCACCGGCACCACCGAGGAGCTGAAGCAGACCAGGGTGACACAGCCGGCCATCTTCCTTCACTCGGTGATACTCACCCGCGCAATGGGGGCCGGTTTTGTCCCGGCGATGGTCGCCGGTCACTCGCTCGGTGAGTTCTCGGCGCTGGTAGCCGCCGGTGCCCTCTCCTTTGATGCCGGGCTGATGCTTGTGGCAGCCAGGGCTGACGCCATGCAGAAGGCCTGCGGCCTCACCCCCTCTACCATGGCCGCCGTGATCGGCATGGATGATGCCGTTGTGGAGGAAGTGTGTGCCTCGCTGACGGAGATTGTCCTGCCGGCAAACTACAACAGTCCCGGCCAGATAGTGATCTCAGGCACCGTCGAGGGCGTGGCCAGGGCCACGGAAGAGCTGAAAGCGCGGGGGGGCAAGAGGATAATACCACTTGCCGTCAGCGGCGGCTTTCACTCGCCATGCATGGAGCCGGCACGGCTGGAGCTTGAGGAGGCAATCAGGAGGGCAAATGTCACTTCTCCGTCATGCCCTGTATATCAAAATGTTACAGGCATGCCAACGACAGATCCCGGGGAGATCATGAATAATCTTATTGCCCAGCTCACCTCGCCCGTCAGGTGGACCCAGACGGTTAGGAGAATGATTGCTGACGGGGCTAAGGAGTTCATCGAGGCAGGACCTGGCGCTGTATTGCAGGGGCTGATAAGGAAGATAGACTCCGCAGCTGTAACTTATGCAGCTTCCGTCACTCCCTGACGGATATGACCGCCATACCCTTCCTCCCGTCCATGCGTATCACCAGCGGTTTCCGGAACCTCACGTGGCGGAAATATTTTCCGCTGCGGATGACTGTCTGACCGTTCAGCTTATCCCAAACCACGGTATCTTCGTCTTCGTCAAGGTTGACGGATAAGTAGCCTATGTTCATTGAAGTCACGTTGTGGAAGAAGTGTGACCCCAGGGAGGCGTCAAGGTGGTATCCTGGCAGTCCCACCTCCACTATAACCTTGGCATTGGATATCTGCGGCCAGGCTACGGGTATCCCCAGAAACCTGTCGCGCGAACCCCAGCGGCCGGGACCTATCAGGACATAGTGACGGTTTTCGTCGAGCATGATTCTGTTTATGCCATCTATCTCCTCAGCCATCTCCACCGTTGTCATCTTGTTAAAGTGTCCGGGTTCGACATATACCACATCTGTGATATCAGCGATAAGGCCGTTGCCCATACTCTTTTTTGATACCAGCACAGTATTTTCATCACAGACGGTGTCGGGGTCGACGGTGTACCCTGCGCCGCTACCCACAAGAGGTTTGACCTGCAGCAGGTAGAAGGTGGCCATGCCATCCTCATCTTTTGTCAGGTCGACGGCGAACTCTATCTCCACAGGGGCGCCAAACGCCTCACGGAATACCTCGAGCACCTTTTTCAGTGTCGGGGCCAGCGGTATGTAGTCATATTTGAGGATATCGGCAAAATTGATCACCCTCGGTCCCGCGGCATAGAGTCCGGGTACCAGGGTATCGTCATCAATACTGAGTACAGAAGCTGAATGCTTTATTGTGCCGTCACTCTCCGCCCTGCTGATGTTGAGCTTGACCATCCCTGCGTGCTGCCCCTCGAGCAGGTTGACATCGCTGTTTGCCATGTTGATGGCATAAAACTCCACCTGCGAGAACCTGGAGATATCCATTATGGGCACTATGTCGAGATCAGGAAACGAGGGAGAGAAGCGGAAAGCCCTCTCACCGTCAAGCACGTATTGTCCCAGCCCCACCGCCATCACGGCAAAACCGTCGGTGGGGGTCATGTGCGATACGGGATAGAAGTTGTACGACTGTGCCGTACCGCTTATATGCGGGTAATAGATGTCGCCGTACCTCCTGCCTACCACCGTCTGAATGACAATAGCCATCTTCTCCTGCTCGACTTTGTAGTTAATGGCTTCGAAGTAGGTGCGTGAGTTATTCGAATATATTGAGGCAAAGACAAGCTTAATCGCGCTGCAGAGCTGTGTAAGCCTCTCCTCGGCGTCAGCGTGGTTGTTTGGCAGCAGGTATGTTCCGAAGATGCCGGAAAAGGGCTGGCTCAGTGAGTCCTCGAAGAGGCTCGATGACCTCACTGCCAGCGGGCCGTTGTTTATCCGCAGGAAGATCCTCAGCTTGTTTCTCAGCTCTGTGCTGAGAGAGCCGGCCACGAAGCGTCTCTGGAGAGCAGCGTAGTCCTTCACGCGGGTAACCTCATCCCACAGATGGTTACTCTCCATGAAGAGGTCAAACTCATCAGTTCCGATAATCGCAGTGAGGGGTGTCTTGATCCTGATCCCGGGGGTAAGCCTGCCTACCTCAAAACTGTATATCAGGGTGTTGATAAAGGCCAGGCCACGACCCTTTCCTCCCAGTGATCCTCCGGCAAAACTGACAATATTGGTCTCCTCGCCGACGTGTGACTCATCAAAATTGACAACCTTGCCCTTGTTCATCTCGCGCCGTCGCTGCTTCACAATATTAAGGAGGAACTCACGCAGTTCCCTGACGTTGTTGAAGTCGGTCAGTTTGATCGGATTGATCATCTTTGCGATCTTCACCTCTCCCCTGGCCATCAGCCAGAGAGAGAAGTGGTTCTTCACGGCATGGTACTCAAGCGAATCCTCCGGCACGGTCCTGAGAAAAGACTGGAACTCCTTCATTGATTTTGCCACTGCTATCTGCCTGCCTTTTGTGTCACGGTAGACAAAATGGCCAAACCCCAGGTAATGGTTGATGAACGACTTCAGATCCTGGAGCAGGGTCTCGGAGTTCTTGTTGATGAAGCTGGCGTTGAGCTCGTCGGCGAACCTGGCATTATCGGGATCGGAAGACTGCAGCACCGCGGGCAGGTTGGGCATCTCCTGCCTGATGTGGCTGATAAAGTGATACCCCGCCTTCTTGTTGAACTCTCCCTTCTCGGGAAATCGCATGTCAGAGATTACCCCCAGGAGGCTATCCTTGTATTTGTTGTAGACCAGCATGGCCTCCTCATAATTGGTTGCCAGCAAAATCTTTGGCCTGGCCCTGATCTTCAAAACCTTATACAACTCGTCGGCACTCACCTCCTCGATAAGGTTACGTGTCTGCTCCAGCACCAGGGTGTAGAGCATGGGGACATAGGTTGAATAGTAATCAGCCAAATCCTCGATTATCAGTATGACGCCTGAGAGTCCCTTCTTTGTGTCATTTTCGACGTTGACCCTGTCTTCGAGAAGCTTGACCATTGCGAAGAAGACCTTTGACTCGCCTGTCCAGACAAAGTAATTGTCAAACGGTATGCCGTGCTTTTTCTGGCTCTGGACATAGGGGATGACGCTGGGGTTGTTTACCAGCAGGTATGTGGGAATATATGGGTATCTCTCCTTAATCTTCGTACAGAGGCTCATGGGGCTCTCGCGGTCGACACCCACCATTATGATGATCATATCATAGTGTCTTGCCTCCAGGCGCAGGAAGGCCTCATCCTCTCCCGAGACGCCGGTGACGCGGGGAAGGGTGGTGAGGCTCATCTGGTAGTATTCGCCCAGTATATGGTCTGAGAAGCGTCCTTCGCCCTCTATCGAGTAGGCGTCATAAAGGCTGGCCACCAGGAGTATCTCCTTGACCATAAATGGCATAAGATCATGAAAGACATCCCTCTCAGCATTGTACCTGTCCAGGAATTCCTGGAGGAGCTTGCGGCTTGACTGATCCGCAATGTTCTCGCTAACTTCCGGCACAGGCGTTGTCTGGGATGCGAATTCCCTGGCCTTAAGGCTGTTGATATACCTGGTAATCAGTCCGGATACGTTTCTCAGCAGGTCATTCTCCTCTTTCAGAAAGGGACCTGCATCCTCTTCCGGGAACTCCGTAGTATAGAATATCTCTATAGTCCCTTCTGCATCTATTGTCTGGAAGTTACGGATGATCTTCCATTCTGTCTGTGAGAATTTTGGAGTTTCGAAGCTTTTCCCCCCATAGATTATTCTGACCGCGGTCTGGTCAGGGTACTGCATGGCGGTGGGAAGTAACAGCACCAGCTGCTGCAGGGTCTCCTCAACCGGTTTCCCCTCTCTGAGCATCAGGGTTACCCGGTTGATACATGCCAGTTCCTTCAGGCGTTCTTCCTGCTGTTGCAGGGCACGGTCTCTCCGGGCTCCTTTTCCGGGCTGTTCATCCATAGAAGCATCAAGTGATTTCAGATGCCAAAATTAGCAAAATAGCTGAAGAAATGCGCCATCGCGTCATGCGATGGAGGGTTGCTATTTCTTCCAGGTAGCTCCGCTGCGCAGGAGCTCATCAACAGATTTTATCTTCGAGGCTTCCTGTACCTTCACATGCTGGTCGCGCATAGCTTCATCATACGTATGGTCTTTGATAGACCTGATGACGCCGAGTGCCGCAGGATATTCCGGGAGATGCATGCCTGCCAGCCTGTAGTGAATACCGGGGTTGGGCTCATGGGCATCATGCACCAGCACGTCTTTCTCCGTGATGCCGTTCTCCCCTATCTTTATCACCTTCAGCTTCAGGTTCTCAAGGATAAGACCCTTGTCGCGGTTCTTGCCGAAGATCATCGGCTCACCGTGACGGAGCACAATAGTGTTGTCATCCCTGGTCTCCTTGTTGGTGATGAGGTCATGGGCTCCGTCGTTGAAGATGACGCAGTTCTGGATGACCTCCACCATGGCTGTTCCGTTGAACAGCGCAGCCTCCTTGTAGACTTCATTTGAAAGCTGCAGGTTATAGTCTACCGTGCGCGCGAAGAAGCGTCCGCTGGCTCCGATTGTCAGCTCACCTATCTTGAAAGGCTCCTCTATGGTTCCGTAAGGTGAAGTCTTCGTCACCAGTCCCTTCTTTGATGTGGGCGAATACTGTCCCTTGGTGAGACCGTAGATCTCATTGTTGAACAGTATGATCTTGATGTCGATATTGCGTCTGATGGCATGAATGAAATGATTACCGCCAATGGCGAGTGCATCACCGTCGCCGGTCATCATCCAGACCATCAGGTCAGGATTGGCGATCTTGATGCCTGTGGCTATTGGTGCTGCCCTCCCGTGTATTCCGTGAAAGCCGTATGTGTTCATGTAATAGGGCAGCCTTGAAGAGCATCCTATGCCGGATACGAAGACATATTTTTCCTTTGGGATATCAAGCTCGGCCAGTGTTTTCTGCAGTGAAGTGAGGATGCCGTGATCACCGCATCCGGGGCACCATCTTACCTCCTGGTCACTCTTGAAGTCTTTGGCGACGTAGTGGTTCTCGTGTGTTGTTGTTTCAGCCATTTTATTTCTCCTCCAGCATTATAATACAGTAATCTTTTATCTCCCTGACCGTGAAAGGCAGTCCCTGCACCTTGTTATATTGATGATAGGTGTATTTCTGATGTTTGATTCTCAGATAGTTGGCAAACTGCCCCAGGTTCAGCTCACACACCACCAGCTTTTTGAAACCCTCGAACACCTGAGCAGTATTATTTGGCAGGGGTCTGATGTAGTTAAAGTTCACTGCCGATACATTATAACCCTCCTCCTGAAGTTCGGTAACTGCAGTTACAACGTGGCCGTGGCTGCTGCCCCATCCTATGACCAGCAGGTCGCCGGTCTTGCTGCCTATGACCTTCAGGTCAGGCACATCGGCAGCCACCGCTTCCACCTTCGCATCTCTTATCTTAACCATGTACTCATGGTTTTCCGGGGTGTAGGAGACGCTTCCCCTGACGGTTTTCTCCAGGCCGCCAACGCGGTGTTCAAGTCCTTCCATACCGGGTACGGCCCATTTACGGGAGTGTTTGACGGGATCTCTGTCGTACGGGAGATACGCCGTGTCGGTTTTCTCAGCCCAGGGCACCTTGATGGAAGGCATATCGCTCATTGAGGGTATCCTCCACGGTTCGCTTCCGTTGGCCAGGTAGCTGTCTGTCAGAAGCACCACCGGTGTCATGTATTCAACGGCAATTTTGGCTGCCTTGAAGGCATAATAGAAGCAGTCTGAGGGTGTCCCTGCTGCCATCACCACGACGGGGCTCTCACCGTTACGGCCATAGAGAGCCTGCCACAGGTCAGCCTGTTCAGTCTTGGTGGGGAGGCCTGTCGAGGGTCCGCCCCTCTGGACGTTTATCACCACCAGCGGCAGTTCAGTCATGACAGCCAGGTTCAGTGCTTCTGATTTGAGTGCAAATCCCGGCCCGGAGGTGGATGTCACGGCCAGGCTCCCGGCAAAGCTGGCACCTATGGCGCTGCATATACCGGCTATCTCATCTTCAGCCTGGAGGCTCTTGGCACCCAGGTCCTTGCGCAGTGCCATCTCCTCGAGGATGCCTGTCGCCGGGGTGATGGGATAAGAGCCGATGAAGAGCTTCAGTCCTGCCTTCTCCGCGGCGGCGAGGAGGCCCCAGGCAGTGGCCTGGTTGCCGTTTATATTCCGGTAGATACCTTTCTCTATGTTCGCCGGGCTGACCCTGTATGATGGAGCGATGGCCTGTATGGTCTCGGCGTAGTAATATCCGGCACGGAGCACCTTGCTGTTTGCCTCGGCCATGAGCGGCTTCTTGCCAAATTTATCCTCTATGAAATCTTCAGTGTATTTGAGCTTGCTGTCAAAGAGCCAGTAGACCATACCGAGGGCAAACATATTCTTTGTGCGCAGTATCGACTTGGGGTCAAGCTCCGAATTCTTCAGAGCCTCCTTTACCAGTGTGGTTATGGGCGCAGCAATAAGGTGCATGCCGTCGAGCTTGTCTTCAATAAAGGGATCCGATTTGTATCCTGCACGCAGTATCTGCTTTTCGGTGAAGCTGTCAGAGTCATAGATGATGGTTGAGCCTTTTGCCAGGTACCTGGCATTGGCACGCACTGCCGCCGGGTTCATGGCCACCAGCACGTCGGCGTAGTCGCCGGGAGTGTTTACCTGTTTATGCCCTATGTGAACCTGGAAGCCTGAGACTCCTCCCACGGTTCCCTGAGGAGCACGTATCTCCGAAGGATAATCAGGGAATGTGGAGATGTCATGACCGAACAGCGCCGATGTGGTGGAAAAGAGGGTGCCGGTAAGCTGCATCCCGTCTCCGGAATCGCCCGAAAACCTTATTACCACATCATCTTTCTCAATGACCTTTAGTCTTTTTTCCATGATAGAGTTGAACTGTTTGTATTAATAAAAGAGCTTTGAAAAGTTAACCCGTTTGAAGGAGCTAAGTTCAGCAATACACTGATATAACTGTATGATTTTAATCATATATGGCATTAACCGGCACCTGAACTGCCGATAGGGTTAAATCGCCGTCACCTGCGGGCGGAGAGATCCTTCAGTGCCAGATGTCAGCCTTTTGAAGATTGATGTTGCTCTCGAAAAACATTCTCGCTATCTTTTCAAAATAGTCGGTGTAGTCGGATACGTAAAACAGATCCTCACCTGATCCGTTTCGGTTCAGCAGGTCATTTTTCTCAAGTGTTTCCCTCAGCAGCGCTGCAACAAGCCTGCCAGAGTCAATAATCTCAACGTCAAAATTGAAAAACTTGCTGATCTGGTTTTTGATGATCGGGTAATGGGTGCAGCCGAGTATCAGCGCACTTATGTCAGCAAGCCTGGCATCTGAGAGATAGGTCCGTATGATGGCGTTGCTGATGTCATCGAAGATGAAGCCCTCCTCGATCATTGGTACAAGGAGAGGTGTTGCCATGGATGCCAGCCCGGTTGAGGGAGATGCTGCGCCTATCTTCTTTTCATAGGTGCCGGAGCTGATGGTTCTCTTGGTGCCTATCACCCCTATTCTCCGGTAGTTGCGGGAAGCGACATACTTCACCACGGGGTTTATCACATCGAGGATCAGCACCCTGTCGCGGTATTCTGCCTCGAGGCTCTCATAGGCCGATGCGGAGGCGGAGTTGCAGGCTATGAGCACCAGCTTGGCGCCATGCTCCAGCAGAAACCGGGTGATGCGTCCGGAGTAACTTCTGATGGCCTCCTCGGACTTATCGCCGTAAGGCAGATGGGCAGTGTCGCCAAAATAGACAATTCTTTCTCCCGGGAGGTTTTGCCTGATGGCATGTGCCACCGTCAGTCCTCCTACTCCTGAATCAAAAATACCTATAGGGCGGTTTGCTGCTTCCATGATTAAAAGAGCATGGAAGCCCGCCGGTACCGTTGCCAGGTCACTGTGAGTGAACAAGGCCGGCGGGCAGCCATGCAGAGATTCTCTTTATTCCTTTATTCCAAGCTTGGTCTTCACCAGCGGACCGATATCAGGGCTCTTTGCAGTGTCAACGTAAACAAGGGTGCGTATATCATATATATATACGAAGCCTCCCTCCTTTGCGACGGCATTGATTGCAACGGTAGCCTTCTCAATGATCGGGTTAAGCAGTTCAGCCTGCTTCTCCTGGAGCTGCACCTGTGCCTGCTGCTGGAAATTGCCTATACGGGTCTGCATGTCAGCAAGCTCCTGCTCCTTGTTGGCCTTGACGATATCAGTGAGGTTTTTGCTGCCCCTTACATACTGGTCAAGCTTGTTGTTGTATTCAACCTGCATCAGTTCCAAAGCATTTGTGAGCTCCTGCCCGAATGCGTTGTACTTTGTCATGGCTGAGTCATAGTCAGGCATGGTCATGATGATATCATCACGGTTGATATGGCCTGTCTTGAACGACTGAGCAAATCCGTCCTGTGCCGTAAAAACCAGTACAGCAAACAGGAGTATCCCAAATACTTTTTTCATCTTCTTTTTATTCAAATTTAGTGTGCAAATGTAATTATTTAATTCTTATAACCGAGTTTCTGCAGGACCTGATCGGAGAGATCATACCGCGGGTTGGCAAAGAGTATGTTTGATCCTGCCGAGGTGTCAAAGATCACTGCATAACTGCCCTCCACCGATATCTCCTTGATGGCCCTGAGTATCTCATCCTGAATAGGTTTTACCATCTCCTCACGTTTCTTGAAGAGTTCGCCCTCCATCCCGAAATAGGTATTCTGGAGATCCTTCACCTCTTTTTCCCTGGCAATGATGGCCTCTTCCCTTTTCCTCTTCTGGTCCTGAGTCAGCAGTACCACTTCAGCCTGGTAATCCTTGTACATCTGCTCCACGACTGCATAGCCGTCAGCCACCTCCTTTTCCCATCCTTCTGAAAGTTTGTCGAGCTGTTGCTGGGCTGCCGTGAAGGCAGGAATATTGTTCCTGATATATTCGCTGTCAACAAAGGCGAACTTCTGTGCCATGCCGGTGAATGATGCGGCAAACACCAGGATTGTCAAAACGATGATCTTCTTCATAGCTTGTTTTTTTGATTGTTGTCTTTCAAAATTGCTGTCCTATTACAAAATGGAACTGGCTTCCGCCGTCATCGGCCCTGCCGGTGACGGGAGTGTCAAATCCGTAACCCCAGTCTATGCCCAGGAGGCCGAACATCGGAAGGTTGGCTCTGAGGCCTACGCCTGCAGAACGGTTCATCCTGAAGGGATTGAATTCCTTAATGCTGTACCATGCCCTGCCGGCCTCAAGAAATGCCAGGCCGTAGATGGTAGCCTGTGGATTGAGTGATACCGGGTAGCGAAGCTCCAGGGTGAGCTTGGTATAGACGTTACCCACCTCTACGCTTCTGTTATCCTTTATCATCCTTGGTGTCAGAGATCCGTTGGTATATCCCCTGAGGGCTATGACCTCACGGCCGTAGAGGTTGTATCCTGTCATGCCGTCACCACCGACAGAGAAATTCTCAAAGGGTGAGGGACCTATATCTTTATTGTAGAAACCGAGGTATCCGAATGCAGCCCGGGCATTGAGCACCAGCTTGTTGTCAGATGTGAGGGGATAATAGTAATCGGCCTTGAAAACCGTCTTGTAAAACTCTATCCAACGGTATTTATCCTCATCGGAGAGAGCCGACATATCCTTGCCGCTGAGGGCAGAATAGGGTGGTGTCATCTGCACGGAGAGGCTGAATGTGGATCCGCTGCGTGGGTATATGGTGTTGGGACCTGCCGAAAAGCGCGTTATTCTTGCAGTAACTGATGCCAGGTTGGCGTCGCCGTTGTCAAACAGGAACTGGTACTGTGAGTAGTTGTACATGCTGTAGCGCTGGTAGCTGCCCTCATAGAAGACTGAGAAATAGTCATCGGGCCACTCCAGCCTCTTGCCGAAGCCTAAAGAGGCACCATCGATGATCATATGCTGCCTGTCGTCAGCCCCCCTGGGCGAGCCGTTGGTCATCAGAGAGCGGAAGGCTGAGAGCGACAGGGTGTTGGGTTTCTTACCGCCGAGCCACGGCTCAATGAATGAGATGTTGTACGACTGGTACACGCGTCCGTTCGACTGGGCCCTGATCTGCAGCGACTGGCCGTCGCCGGAGGGATACGGTCTCCACTCCTTCCACTTGAAGAAGTTGCGCATGGCGAAGTTATTGAACCTCACCCCCACTGTTCCCACCAGCATGCCTGCACCCCATCCGCCGGAGATCTCAAACTGATCGTTGGCTTTCTCCTCAAGGGCATATAGCAGATCTACGGTTCCGTTGATCTGGTCAGGGATGGGCTGCGGGTTGATCTTCTCGGGGTCGAAGTGACCCAGCACTGCCACCTGCCTTACAGAACGGATGATGTTCTCCTTGGAGAAGAGATCGCCGGGCATTGTATAGAGCTCACGGCGCGCCACATGCTCATTGGTGCGGGTGTTGCCGCTGATGATTACGTTGTTGAGGTTGGCGGGGTCACCCTCGAAGATCCTCACCTCCAGATCGATGGAGTCACCCTCGACGTTCTTCTCCACGGGTGTCACCCTTGAGAAGAGGTACCCGTAGTTGAGGTAGAGTGAGTTAACTGCATCCTCGTCCTCTATCAGCCGCTTGTAAATGGTGCTCTGATTGTAAACCTCTCCGGAGGGGAAGTTAAAGACCCTCTCGAGCTGGTCCCTGGTATATATGCTGTTGCCCACCCAGTCGACATTCCTCAGGTAGTACTGGTTGCCTTCGTTTACCTTCACCACCAGCACCATCTTGCCGTCCTCAGGGGCATATGTGGAATCGCCCAGCACGCGGAAGTCGCGGAAGCCGTTCTCATTATAGAACTCAACCAGGCTGTTACGATCCTCTTCGAACTTATCCTCGATATATTTTGAGCCTTTGAAGATGTTGAGGTCCTTCTGCTTGGTGTTCTTCATCACCCTGCGCAGCCTTTTGTCCTCAAAGAATTCGTTTCCCTCAAACCGTATCTCTTCTATCTTGACCTTCTCATTCTTGTTGACGATAACACTCAGCAACACATTGTTTGGCAGATCGGGGTCATCTTTCTGTACAATATTCACTTCAGTATTGAGGAACCCCTTTTCGATATAATGATCCCTGATAGTCTTCTCAGCCCTGCTGAGGAGGTGGGCGGTGACCTGTGAGCCGCTGGGAAGACTCAGCTTTTCGGTGAGGTCTGTCTCTTCCGATTTTCGTATCCCTTC
The DNA here is from genome assembly GCA_002403305.1 of Bacteroidales bacterium UBA4772. Taxonomy (GTDB): domain Bacteria; phylum Bacteroidota; class Bacteroidia; order Bacteroidales; family VadinHA17; genus SR-FBR-E99. The sequence goes on along the minus strand of DHHM01000011.1, from coordinate 180,508 downwards.
GAACCTGAGTGTTGAGAGACGTGGTCTCTCCTGAAGATAGATATCCAGCCATATGTTCTCTCCCTCGATCTGCGTCACTGTTATCTTCACATCGGAGAAGAGGCCCTGCTCCCACAGTTTCTTCACTGCAGAGGTGATCTGTTCACCGGGGATCTCGGCCTTCTGCCCTATACGGAGGCCTGATATGCCCATGAGGGCCGTGGGGTCAAGAAATTTGACGCCGGAAACGGTTATGCCGGCAATAGTATATTCATCAGGGTACAGGTAATTGACAAATTTTTCTTCGGTCTGAGCTGTGGCCGCCAGGCCTGTCAACAACAAGGCAAAAAGGGAAAAAGCACGCATAAAGTTTTCTTTCATCATCTCATCTGTTTTCAGCGATCTGCTCACTGGTCTTTCCATATCTCCTTTCCCTTTTCTGGAAGTCTGCCACTGCTTTGTAAAAGTCCTCCTTACCAAAATCGGGCCAAAGTTTCTCTGTAAAATAAAGTTCCGCGTAGGCGAGCTGCCACAGGAGGAAGTTGCTGATCCTCTTCTCTCCGCTGGTGCGTATCATCATTGCCGGGTCAGGGATGCCGGCTGTCACGAGGAAGGCGCTGACGGTATCCTCAGTGATCTCAGCGGGGCTGATCCGGCCTTCCCTGACCTCCATAGCTATCCGCCGGCATGCTTCGGCTATCTCCCATCGAGAGGAGTAGCTGAGGGCAACTATCAGCTTCATGCGTGCACCCGCAGATGTTACCTTCATTGTCTCATGCAGCCTGGAACGCACTTTGTCCGAGAGCCTGTCAATGTCCCCAATGACCTGGAGGCTTATCTGCTTATCGACCAGTGTCTTCGTCTCATTGTTGAGCGACTCTATCATGATATCCATGAGAGCAGAGACCTCATCATCAGGCCTGTTCCAGTTCTCGGTGGAGAATGCGTAGAGAGTCAGGTACTTAACTCCCAGTTCCACTGCTGCCTCAACGACCTTATGCACGGCCTTCACCCCCCGGTGATGGCCGAAAATGCGCTCCTGTCCCCTCCGGCGGGCCCACCGTCCGTTGCCGTCCATAATAACAGCGACATGCTCCGGGAGCCTGCTCTTATCTATCTGATCCTTAAATGTCAATTTTATCTCTTCTTTCTTTTCTTACTCTTTTCCATTTCTGCAAAAGCCGGACAGCCTAACAGCTTGTTGTACATTTTCCAGGTGACAGATATACCCATAAAACTGTACCAGTCATTGTTATGCAACCATGAGTGATCTACCGCCGACGGTGAATCGCCCGGTGTCATGATCTCATATTGGCCGTCAAATTTATCATAAAAAGTCTTACGAAAACCATATTCGAATTCAATGCCAACCTGATTTGCAACATTGACCTTGAATCCGGCAGAGAATGGTATAGAAAAGAAAGGATGGAAGCTTTGAGGTGAGTTGTCGAGAACAACCTGGTTATAAACGGCAGAGAAGGCTGCTCCGGCGGCTATGTAGGGTGTATAGTCAACACGTCTGCTCCTGAAGGTGGAGTAGGGAAAGAAGTTGTACTCGAATGTTGCGCCCAGTTCTCCCAGGGGCGCATTGAGGGGTGTGATGTAACCGCCCATGAGGTTGGCCCTGACAGCCAGCCTGGGATGGAAGTTGTGCCTGTAAAAGATCTGTGCGGCCGGGCCGGGCTTGAAAAAAGTGTTGGGGGCGTCGCCAATATAGGTCACAGCACCTGCCGAGATTCCGTAGTCGGCGCTGCGCTGTGCCATGAGAGGCATTGAGGCGATCATCAGAAGTATTAGTATTGTTATTCTTCTCATTCCGTAGGGTCTGTGATGGATCATCTGAAGGAAGGAAGTCCGTTACGTGCAGTTTTGATCCTGTAATTAAATGTCAGGCTGAATGTGTGATACACATCATTTCTCTCAGACCACGGTGAGGTGTACCCGTCAATGAAGTCAGAGAATGCATACCGCCCTGTGAACTCCACTCCGAAAAGTATATTCGGATCGAAGGCCACCTTTGCTCCCACGCCAAGGGGTATCACGGCTGTAAAACCGCTGCTTTCAAGTGTCGGTTCTACGTTCCAGCGCTCCTCCAGCAAGTCATTGCCGCGGACATTGAAGCCTGCACCGCCGACACCTGTAAGTGCATACACATCGATACTTCTGAAGAAGTCCTTCACTCTGTTCCTTGTCCTGCCCCTGTAGGTCTGAAAAAGGAAGCTGTTACGCTCCCGGTTTCGTACGAAGTAATACTCACCTATGAGGGCTGGTTCAAAGAGTGAAGCGCCGGCCTCATAGCCCCTGCCCTGGTTGTTGCCACGTTCATCGGTGGCGTGAAGCATCAGGTAGGAGAACGACAGACGTGCGGCAACCGCATCGGTAATGAAATACCTGAATGAGGCATTTACGTTGAACCTTGTCTGCTTGAAAGTTATATCCTTAAACCCGATAGCGTTTTCCCCGAGTGAGAATCCGCCAATGTCGCCGTAGAACTGTGAGGTACCCAGTCCGGCAGTGGCCTCATATCTTTTCATCTTCCACAGCTGTGCAGAGACGAACGGTGCAGCGAACAGCACCACCATGCACACCAGTATAAGACGTTTAATCATCAGTCATCATGCAGTTGAGGCTACAAATATAAGTATTGTGCCACTAATTAAAACTTAAATATTCCTTAATTATTGTCAGTTACGGGGGTCGGCGCCCCACATCAGCTTATTCCTCAGGGTGCTGAAAAAATCATTTCCGGCGGTGGTAACCGTGTTGAGTCTGATGTCTGAACGGCGTATCTCGGCCGTGGTGCCCATGGGCACGGTCACAGCCCTGGAGTCGCACGTCATGAGACAGCCGCTGCTCCTGCCGCCGGTAACGAGGGTGACGGTGCTGTTGCCGTCGATGATTATAGGCCTGACGGTAAGGTTGTGGGGAGACATTGGAGCAATGATGATACTTTCATCTGAGGGAAAGAGTATCGGGCCTCCGACGCTCAGGTTGTATGCTGTTGATCCTGTGGCCGTTGAGATTATCAGTCCGTCAGCACGGTATGTGTTCAGCAGTATGCCGTCAACACTGACGATGATTGTGATCATACTCTGGTCAGCTTTCTGCACCGTGAACTCATTGAGTGCCAGAGTGCGTTTTGATCCTAAGAATACTTCGGGCGAGACGATCTCGAGCATTGAACGGCTGACGACCTCATACTCTCCGGCACAGAGCAGGTCTATCGACCTTCCTATCTCATCATCATCTGGTATGTTGGCCAGGAACCCGAGCCTGCCAGTGTTGATACCTGCCACCGGAACAGCGGTATTGCGCACCCGCCTGACGGTCTCAAGGAAGGTGCCGTCGCCTCCAACGCTGATTATCAGGCATATATCATCAGGTAACTCAGAGTGGTCAGCAAAGGGGATGACTCTCTGATCAGCCGTGAAGCTGTTGCCGTTCGGTTCCATAATATTGAGGTAGATGGTGACGCCGCGTTCATGCAGTGCATCTATCAGCCTCAGCAGGCCGGCGGTGGTCTTCCCTGTCAGCCCCTTGCTGTACAGAGCAAATTTTTTTGACATCGTGCAGAAGAGTTACATGTTGAGGTATTTCATCAGCAGGTTGTACCTGTCAGTATAGAACCGGTCGAGCTCATCATTGTCGGTGACCCAGGTTATCACCTCGTAAGAGTACCTCTCAAATGTCCTGATGATGGAGGCAAGGTCCGTGGTGTTGACCTTGAGGGTTATCTCGAGACTGGTGGAGTCGGGGTCGGAGGTGATAGCCATGCTCAGTATCCTGGCGTCATTGCTTTCGACTATCTGGGAAATACGGCTCATGGAATAATCCCGGGCTATAACATTCAGCATTATTACCCCCCCGGGCTGCTCCAGGGATGAGAAGGAGGCTACGCCGCTGACCATATCATGATAGGTGATGACTCCCCGGTAATGCATCTGGTCGTCAACCACCGGTACCACGCTCAGCTTGTATCTTGCCGAGAGGGCGATGACCTCGTAGATATGCTGCGTCATCTTCACGCAGGGACGGGGAAGGGAGAGTTCGTGATTTCCTATCGGTTCCTCAGGCTGATTGAGGTCAAAGATGTCACTGTCGGAGATCAGCCCCAGGTAATCACTCTCATTCACTATCGGGAGATGTGATACCCTGAAGGTCTCCATCCAGTTCAGTGCCGTCTGTGCCGTGTCTGAGGTTTTCAGTGCCGGCACCACATCGGATATCAGATCTTTTGCAGTCATTCCGCGGGTCAAATTTCGATTAAAAGTACAAAAAACTATGTATCCTTCTAACTTTGCACTCTCAAACAGGAGATAATATCATGACGCGACTGAGTGTTAACATAAACAAGATTGCCACGCTGCGCAATGCCCGGGGAGGCAATGTGCCTGATGTGAGGCTGGCGGCAGTGAAGTGCCAGGCTTTTGGCGCCGAGGGCATCACCGTACATCCAAGGCCTGATGAGAGGCATATAATGTACAGGGATGTGCCGGTGATAAAGGAGGTCATCACCACGGAATACAACATCGAGGGCAATCCTGAGGAGCGGTTTATGAAGCTGGTGCTGGATAACCTTCCTGACCAGGTAACGCTGGTGCCTGACGCTCATGACGCCGTCACCTCCAATGCAGGGTGGGACACCAGGACCAACCTCTCTTTCCTCACCGATGTGATTGCACGTTTTCATGAGAAGGGAATACGCACCTCCATATTTACCGGCACCGACCCGGAGATGATTGAATATGCCGCACGCACCGGCACTGACCGTATAGAGCTGTACACCGAGCCGTACGCAGCCATGTACAGTGCCGGCAGGGAGGCCGCCGTGGCTCCCTTTGTCAGGGCGGCGGAGATAGCCCGTGAGGCAGGACTGGGTGTCAATGCAGGTCACGACCTTGACCTTGTCAACCTGGCATGGCTCCACGGCAACATACCTTGGCTTGAGGAGGTGTCGATAGGCCATGCCCTGATATCGGATGCACTCTGGTACGGGCTTGAGAACACCATTCAGATGTATCTCCGCGAGCTGAGACGGAGCTGAGAATAGCTTACCTGAGATGTTTCTCGACGATGGTGCGGAGAACATCAATACCCACCAGGTTCTCGCCCCCGCCGGGAATGATTATATCGGCATATCTTTTCGAGGGCTCGATGAACTGCAGGTGTGACGGTTTGACTGTCTCATTGTAACGCTCCAGCACTTTCAGTACCGAACGCCCACGCTCCACGATGTCACGCTGTATCACCCGCCCCAGCCGGTCATCGGCATCAGCATCAACAAATACCTTGATGTCAAGCATCTGACGGAGGCCGGCATCGACTAGCACAAGTATCCCCTCCACCACCACCACCTCGGCAGGCTTGACGGGGATTGTCTCCGGAGACCTTACACAGGTGAGATAGGAATAGATCGGCATCTCTATCGGACGGCCGGCTCTCAGCTCTTTAAGGTGTGAAATGAGCAGCGGCCACTCTACCGAATCGGGATGGTCAAAGTTGATCTTCTGCCTCTCCTCCACGGATATGTGGCTGTTATCCCTGTAGTAGCTGTCCTGCGGCAGAATCACCACCTCTCCCGGAGGGAGCATATCAATAAGCTTTCGTACAACGGTCGTCTTTCCCGATCCTGTTCCTCCGGCTATCCCGACAATAAGCATAAAAAGTGTATTTTTGTACCAAAAGTAGCAAATTATCCGTATGGTAAAACACATCGTGATCTTTAAACTTACCCCTCCCCTGGCTCCCGGGGAGAAGGAAGAGTCCGTACGAAAGTTGAAGGAGTTTTTTGGTCCGGTATGCAACAGGCTCGACTATATCATTGAATACCGTACAGGTGTTAACATCACCGAAGATGACCATTACGGCGATTTTGTAATAGATGCTACTTTTGCCTCCCGTGAGGATCTGAAACGTTACCAGGTGAGCGAGCCTCACCGCGGAGCCGTGGCGGCGGCGAAAGCCATAAAGAAAGCCAAGGTAGTTGTTGATTACATCATCTGATTATGAGCACACTCTATCCCATCAGGTTCAGGCCAATACTTAAGGAGACGCTCTGGGGTGGCAGTACCCTGCGTGAGCGGTTCGGCAAAAAGGCCGACGCTGATGCCAGGGTTGGAGAAAGCTGGGAGATCAACGGAATAACAGGTGCAAGCTCTGTGGCAGACAACGGTTTTCTCAAGGGCAACAGCCTGGAGGAGATAGCAGAGGTATATATGGGTGACCTGATAGGAGATCATGTATGGGATAAGTACGCCAGGGAGTTCCCCCTGCTTGTCAAGCTGATTGATGCCCGCGACACCCTCTCCATACAGGTTCACCCTGATGATTCACTGGCCTCGGAGAGACACCATGCCTGGGGCAAGACGGAGATGTGGTATGTGATAGATGCCGAACCCGGGGCGCTGATTTATACAGGTTTCAGAAAGAAGACCGGCAGGGAGGAGTATCTCGCTCACCTGGCTGACAGTACAGTTGCCGGAATCATCAATGCCACACCGGTATTCCCGGGCGATGCCTTCTTTATCCCGGCAGGGACAGTTCATGCTATAGGTGCCGGCGTGCTGCTGGCAGAGATACAGCAGACCTCTGACGTCACCTACCGCATCTATGACTGGGACCGCGTTGACGATGATGGCAGGCCAAGAGAGATGCACACTGAGCTGGCCCTTGATGCCATTGACTTTGACAGGGACGATACCGGACTCATCAGGATAACACCGGAGATAAACCAGGCTGTTATGCTGGCAGAGTGCGAATATTTCCGCACCAGCCTGCTGCAGTTTGACAGGCCCCTGATAAAAGACCTAAGCCTTACAGACTCCTTTGTGATTTACATCTGCACCGGGAGCATGGCTGTCATTGACTGTCTCGGCCATACCGAAGAGGTTAGGGCCGGTGAGACAATACTGATACCTGCCTCAGCCGACAGTGTGACACTTATTCCCCAGGGCAGTGCTACTCTCCTGGAAGTATATATACCTTAATAATAAGAGCTGACATGAAACCTCCGTGTATTTACATACTCAAACACAGTAGTATAATAATCAACTACATGGAGGTTCTCCCGATAAATCGGAACAGGCTATCATACCATTGAAATTAAAATATTATATGATGAAACAGATTCTATCTATTACAATCACAATCATAATGCTGCTCGCCGCATCGTGTGGCAGTGGCACCGGAGATAGCGGAAGAAGCAGAAAGGCAGGGCATCAGCCCGATACAGGCTTCACCGGCATCAGGAACTACATCAGGGATGATGTCAGGGTCAAGGAGGTCGAATACAAAAACGGAGTCAGGGAGGGCATCACCCGCACCTTTTACAAGGGTGGTGTCATCGAACAGGAGATACCCTATTCTGGCGACAAGAAGAACGGCGAAGCGAGGTGGTACTATCCTGACAGCAAGCTTTTCAGGATTACCCCCTATGTGAATGACACCATCAGCGGCTCACAGATACAGTACTACAAAAGCGGCCGCGTCAAGGCCAAACTCGACTATGTCGACGGAAAACGGCTTCCCGGCCTGGAGGAGAATATGATGAACGGAACCAGGGTGACAGACTACCCGGAGGTGACATACAGGGTCAACGACCTCTACGATGAGCGCGGCGTTTACAAGATATTCATCGAGATGTCAGACCTGGCTGAGAACGTTAAGTACTACAGGGGTGACTACGTCAACGGCCTGGTTGACCTTGACTCACTCACGTTGCTGCTGCAGACTGCCACCACCGGGTACCTTGACCTTAAGAAGAGCCCGGGTCACAGTGCCGACTCCGTAGTTGTCGTCGCCGCTTATCTCACCCGCTTTGGCAACAGGCTCTACTACCGGCTGGCCATACCGTTACCGTACAAGGATTTAAACTGAAGCCCTGATGTCAGAGGCGCCTCCAACTGGAATCGGGTCAGCTGTTTATGTCAAAAGCAGCGCCAGGATCAGCCAGCTGCCTCCGCCTGACCTGCCGGAGTTTGCCTTCACCGGAAGGTCAAACGTAGGCAAGTCGTTACTCCTGAACATGCTGGTATCAAGGAAGGGGCTGGCAAAAATATCAGGTCACCCCGGCAAGACACAGTTAATAAACCACTTCCTGATCAATGACAGCTGGTATCTGGTCGACCTCCCCGGTTACGGTTACGCACGGGTGTCACAGAAGATGAGGGCCGAGTGGGATAGACTTTTCACATCATACATTACCCACCGTGAGAACCTGATATCACTCTTTGTGCTGATAGATGGCAGGCATGAGCCCATGGCGGCCGACCTGGACTTCATGGAGAGGCTGGCGCTCAACGGCGTTCCCTTCGCCAGAGTCTTCACCAAGAGTGACAAGCTCTCTGATGCTGAGGGTGAAAGGATCAGGACAGTCCATGACAGGGTCATGCTTGAGAGGTGGGAGAGCCTCCCCCCTTCATTCGTCACTTCCGCCACAAAGGGGACGGGTAAGGAGGAACTGCTTGAATATATCGCCAAAAACATGATATTTTTCGGCAGAGAAAAATGATTTGAATCATTAATATTAATTTTACCCCATCATCCAGAAAATAACCGTCAAATTTCTCCGATATGAATGGCAGACCTCCCTTTAAGATCTTTTCATGCACCTCTTCACTGACAATAGCAAAAAGAATCGCCGGTCATCTTGGTATTGAGCTTGGCAAGAGTACGCTGCTCAGTTTCAGTGATGGTGAGTTTCAGCCGTGCTTTGACGAATCGGTCAGGGGCTGCCATGTCTTCATCATTCAGTCAACCAACCCTCCGGCAGAGAATCTCATGGAGCTGCTCCTGATGATCGATGCTGCCAAGAGAGCATCGGCATACAAGGTCAATGCCGTCATCCCCTATTATGGTTTCGCGAGGCAGGACCGCAAAGACAGGCCCAGAGTCTCCCTGGGGGCCAAGCTGACAGCCGACCTGCTGACCAAGGCAGGTGTTGACCGTATTATTACAATAGACCTGCATGCCGATCAGATCCAGGGTTTCTTTGATGTGCCCGTTGACCATCTCTTCGGCTCTGCCCTCTTTGCCCCCTACATCCGGAACCTCAACCTTCCCAACCTCACGGTCTCGGCACCTGATATGGGAGGGTCGAAGAGAGCCAACGCCTACGCCCGTTACCTGCAGAGTGAGCTGGTACTCTGCTACAAGCTGAGAAAAAAACCCAACGTGGTGGAAGAGATCTCAGTGATAGGCGAGGTGGAGGGCCGACATGTGGTTATCATTGACGATCTTGTTGACACCGCGGGCACTCTCACCTTTGCCGCCACGGTTATGAAAGACCGCGGTGCGCTGAGCGTCAGGGCCCTGGCAACACACCCTGTGCTCTCCGGCGATGCAGTGGAGAAGATTGAGGCTTCCCCCCTCGAGGAGCTGGTGGTCACCGACAGCATACCACTTCTCAGACAGTCGGAAAAAATTAAGATTCTATCCGTCAGCGAGATCTTCGCTGAGGCAATAAAAGCGGTCTATACAAACAGTTCCATTAGCACCGGTTTTGTATTTTAAGCTTTTTAGCTATATTTGCAGGCCAATTTAAAAACGTCAAACGTGTGATGGGAGGTTGCATGGCATACAACCTTGAGTAGCACAACAAATTAAAGACTAATGAAAAGTATCGAGATCAAAGCCGCCTCACGTGATCATTTCGGCAAGAAGAGTTCCAACAGCCTCAGGGCGGAAAATAATGTGCCGTGCGTAATGTACGGAGGAGAGGAAAACCTGCATTTTTATGCGCATGAGAATGCCTTCCGCAAGCTGGTGTACACACCGGAAGTATATCTTGTCAATCTTATCATCGACGGAAAGAGTTACAATGCTGTAATGAAGGATCTGCAGTTCCACCCTGTCAGCGACAAGCTGCTGCACATCGACTTCATTGAGGTAAGTGACAAAAAGCCTGTTACAATCAATATCCCGATAAAGATCACTGGCGAATCTGCCGGGGTGAAGGCAGGCGGCAAACTCAGGATCAAGCGCAGATCCCTGCGGGTCAGGGGCCTGGCTGCGGATCTTCCCGATCATCTCAATATTGATATTACCAAACTTCAGATAGGACAGTCAATCAAGATCGGAGACCTCTCATATGACAAGCTTGAGATTATTGACAACAAGCGCGCTATGGTAGCTGCAGTGGCTGTTTCAAGAGTATCACTCAAGGAAGAGGGGATTACCGCCGAGGGTGAAGAAGCTGCTGGTGAAGCTTCAGCTGAAGAGCAGGGAGAGGCCGCTGAAGAGTAGCAATGAAGTATCTTGTCGCCGGTCTTGGCAACATAGGCGAAGAGTACAAAAACACACGGCATAACGTCGGATTCATGGTGCTGGATGCAGTTGCTGCTGCATCCGGCATTGTTTTTAAAGACAGGCGTTACGGATTTATTGCGGAGATGCGACACAAGAATGCGCAGCTGATCCTCCTCAAGCCCACCACCCTGATGAACCGCAGCGGCAACGCTGTGCGGTACTGGCTCAACAGGGAAAAGATCCCGCTTGAAAATCTTCTGGTGATCACTGATGACATAGCCATACCCACGGGCAGCATAAGGCTGAGAGCCAAAGGAGGCGACGGAGGCCACAACGGCCTGGCAAGCATCAGTGAAACACTCGGCACAACCGGCTACGCCCGTCTGCGCCTGGGCATAGGCGACAGTTTCCACAGGGGCGGACAGGTGGATTACGTACTGGGCGAATGGAGCGATGAGGAGCTTGCTGTTATAAACAGGCGGCTGCCACTCTCTGTCACCATGATAAAGTCGTTTGTGACAGCAGGGTGTGAACTCACCATGACAGCCTACAACAAAGCAGGAAAAACCCTTGATGATGACAACTCAGAAGGGGGAACGGATAGATAAATTCCTCTGGCATGTCAGGCTCTTCAGTTCACGCAGTGCCGCCACCGAAGCCTGCCGGAAAGGAAGGGTAACGGTCGACGGGCAGACCGTCAAGCCGTCTCACCCTGTCAGCGAAGGAGCCACACTGCTCGTCAGAAAACCCCCGGTGACATACAGCTACCTCGTCAAGGCCCTTCCCCCAAGCAGGGTGGGCGCAAAACTGGTCCCCGGCTACATCAGTGACCTCACACCAGAGGAGGAGAAAAACAAGCTGCTGCAGGGAAAGATAGTCTCCGGCTACAGGCCTCGCGGCACCGGCCGCCCGACAAAGAGGGAGAGACGAGACCTGGAGGATTTTCTGAGTTAATCTCTTTGACCATTAAAGTTGGCCCGTCACATTCTCTGAAGTGAGATGTCCGAGCATTGGCACAAAACCTGTGAATTAGGTAAAGCAATCTTTTTCGCCGTCAGAGGAGATCCTGAGGATTTTATGCAGTAATTTCCCCGGCCATCAGAAGAGACCCGAAATACTTTCTCAATTATTGGTTCACACTGCTGTTAAACAGGGTGGTATAAATACCTAAAATGAACACTGTCACACTCAAGAACCAGCTTTTTAAACCGCCACAGAAAAACTTTTTCTAACTTCGTCAGCAGAAGAGCATGAGGCTTTCCTTTTCAGGAACAATAAGTTAAACGTAGTTGCGGAATGGCCAAGCATAACATTGAGAAGTATGATATTTTCTATCAGCTACTGAAGAATTACGTTGATCTGTGGCACAATTATATTTTTTACCGCAAGGTACTGGCATACGGCAGGGAGCATCTTGATTTCTCGGTGCCGACAATCCTGGCCCCCAACCATCAGAATGCCCTGATGGATGCCATGGCCGTGATCGGCACACTGGACAGGCAGCTGATCTTTCTGGCCAGGGCAGATATCTTCAAAAAGAAGTTGGTGGCACGGATTCTCTACAAGCTGAAAATGCTGCCGGTCTACCGCTTCAAGGATGGCTTTGAGAACCTGAAACAGAATGATGACACCTTCCGTGACACCCTGAGGGTCATGGAGAACCGCAACGGAGTGGTTATCCTTCCGGAGGGCAACCATGCCACATTCAGGAAACTGAGACAGCTCAAGAAGGGCATCTGCCGTATCGCCTTCCAGACCGCAGAGGCCTCAGGCTTCAGCCAGGAGATAAACATCGTTCCCGTAGGACTTGACTACTCCCACTACTGGCACTTCAGACAGGTTCTCACGGTGATCTACGGTCATCCCATACATGTCTCAGAATATTACGACTCTTACAGGGAGAACCCCAACGGGGCCATTGTGGAACTGCGTGACAGGCTCTCGTCAGAGATGAAGAAGGTGATGGTACACATTGATGATGAGCAGGATTATGACGCCATCAACGAGCTGCGTAACATCGTCAACGAAAAATACAGTGACAGTATCCGCTACCCGAAGCTCTTCCGCGACCAGAGGCTGGTAGGCAAGGTCAACGAACTGAGGGCTGAAGACCCTGACGCTTACAGGAAGCTGTGCGATGATACGCTGGAGGCCCGCGACATGGCCACCACTCTCAATGTGACCTACCGGCAGTTGCGGAAGAAAAAGCATCCTCTCGTATTGCTCATCCTCTCCGGGTTGCTGCTGCTGACGACGGTGCCTCTCTTCATCCTTGGTGCCGTTCTGAACATCCTCATGTTCCAGGTAGCTTACCTGCAGGCCCTCAAATCAAAAGACCCTGCCTTCATCAGCACGGCACGGTACGGCTTTTTTCTCGGCCTGAGCTTTATCTTCGGTCCGCTCTACCTGATACTTGCACTCATCTTTATAAAGCTGTGGTGGCTTGCAATAATTGCCTTCCTCATGGTACCCGTCCTGGGCATCATGGCATGGAACTGGTTCCTGCTGTACAGCAGGACTGTCGGCGGCTTCAGGATACGCAGACTCATCCGCGCCGGCAACACGGTCTTCAAACGGCTGCGTGACACATACAGCAGTCTCATCAAACGTGTAGCGGCCCTCTGACCATGAAGGATATCTTCACCGGGAAAGTGGTCTGGATCACCGGGGCATCCTCAGGGATCGGGGAGGCGCTGGTCTACGCCTTTGTCCGCGGCGGCAGCAGGGTCATAGCCTCATCAAATGACAGCGCGGGCCTCGCGAGGGTTGCCGGCAACTGTGCACTCCTTAAAGGAAGTATCACAACATTGCCTTTCGACCTGGGAGACACAGGCACCATTGAGGAGAAAGTGACAGAGGTGATACAGCAGGAAGGAAGAGTTGACATGCTGCTGAACCTGGGGGGCATAAGCCAGAGGGCACGCATCAGTGAGACACCGCTATGGCTTGACCGTAAGATTATGGAAATCAACTATTTCGGCACCATAGCCCTCACAAAGGCGCTGCTACCCCACATGATCACCGGCGGAGGAGGACATATTGCAGCTACCAGCTCCATATCCGGGCGGTTCGGGTTCCCGCTCCGCTCCGCATACTCGGCATCGAAACAGGCCCTCCACGGTTTCTTTGAGACGCTGCTCCTGGAGCACGCCCCAGACCAGATCAGGGTCTCTGTGATCATCCCGGGAAGGGTGAAGACGATGATATCATACAATGCCCTCACTGCTACCGGTGACAGCCACGGCAGGATGGATCAAGGCCAGGCCGGGGGAGTGACACCTGAAAGAGCTGCGGAGCAGATAATCAGGGGCCTGAGAAGGAACAGGAGGGAGATACTGGTCGGCAGCAGTGAGCTGCTGATGCTTAAAATAAGAAAATACCTGCCCGGGCTCTTCTTCAGGATAGCCGGCAGGATTAATCCAACGTAATCAGGAGATGAAGATAAAGGGCTATATCATCAGCGGTATACAGCAGATGGGCGTCGGGGTTAATGACCTCGAGAAAGCGTGGAACTGGTATATCAGGGCCTTCGGGATGGACTGCCGCATCTTTGAGGATGAGGCGGAAGCAAGACTTATGCTCCCCTATACCGGCGGGGAGCCGCGCAGAAGGCATGCCGTGCTGGCTATGAACCTGCAGAGCGGCGGCGGGTTCGAGGTGTGGCAGCACAAGGGCAGGGAGCCTGAATACCCCGACCGCGAGACGAAGCTCGGCGACCTGGGTATCTTCGCCTGCAAGATGAAGGTGAAGGAGGTGGATGCTGCATGGAGATATTGGACAGACAGCGGTGTGGAGGTGCTGGGTGCCCCGATGGAAGACCCGTCAGGAAAGAAGAGCTTTTTTGTCAGGGACCCCTTCGGGAATATCTTTCATATCGTCGGTGCCACCGACTGGTTCATGAACCTGAAGAAGATATCAGGGGGAGCCTACGGAGCGATCATCGGGGTGACAGACATTGAAAAGTCCGTTAAGCTCTATTCAGATATTCTTGGTTATGACCGGGTGGTATATGACATCACCGGCACCTTTGACGATCTCTCGGCTGTGCCGGGTGGCAAAGATCTCTTCCGGCGCGTGCTGCTGGCACCGTCAAGGCCGTTTCACGGCGGCTTCAATCCCGTCTTCGGCCAGAGCGTGATAGAGCTTGTGGAAGTACGTGACCGGAAAGCCACCCGCATATTTGAAGGCCGTTACTGGGGTGACCCCGGTTTCATCCATCTCTGCTACGACATCAGGGGGATGGATAACCTTCGCAGGTACTGCAGTGAGTCGGGTTTTCCCTTCACCGTCGACAGCCAGGAGAGTCATGAGGGCCACAGCTTTGACATGGGTGAGGCTGCCGGCTACTTTGCCTACATCGAAGACCCCGACGGCACCCTGATAGAGTTCGTGGAGTCGCACCGGGTGCCTATCATAAAAAAGCTGGGATGGTATCTCGATCTTCGCAGGCGCGACCCGCACAAGCCACTCCCCTCGTGGATGATAAAGTCACTGAGATTCTCAAGGGTAAAATCAGGGAGTAGTGGGAAGAGGTAAGAGTTAAGAATTAAGAGTTAAGAATTAAGAGTTAGTAATTCATAGTCAGGTATTCAGGCTGTGAGGCTGAGAGACTGCCGACTGCCGACTGAGGGCTGTTGACTGCTTCCAGCCGCCGAAGCCTTCTTCGACATCGTAGTTTTTACGAAGGATGTGGCGTAGGTGGCTGACTGATTACTGCGCCAGCGCCTGCGCTTCGCCCATGACCCGCATGAAGTTGCCGCCCCAGATCTTGGCGATATCCTCACGGCTGTAGCCGCGCCTCAGAAGCTCCCTGGTGATATTGCTCATCGTTGAGACATCCCTGCAGCCTTCTATGCCGCCACCGCCATCGAAGTCGGATCCTATGCCCACATAGTCGATGCCGATGATATCAACCACATGCTGGATATGATTGACAGCATCAGCCACTGTGGCGAGCTTGACATATTTGTTCTTCAGCTCAGAAAATTCCCTCCAGCGCTGCTCCCTCATCTCATCGGTCATCTCCTGATTGGCACTGCTCCACTTCTCACGAAGTTCCTTCACCTTCTCATCAAATTCGGGGTTGGGCTCGGGCTGCTTCAGGTAGTCACTCAGCAGGCAGATCTGTATCACTCCGCCGTTCTTCTTAAGCGCCAGTAGCATGTCATCATCCAGGTTACGAGGACTCTCGCAGAGTGCCCGGGATGATGAGTGGGAAGCGATGACCGGGGCCGTTGAGATGTTGAGCACGTCATAGAACGACTCATCTGAAATATGTGACACATCCACCAGCATACCCACTCTGTTCATCTCCCTGATCACTTCCTCGCCAAATGGCGACAGGCCTCCGTGTTCCGGTCCTCCCTTATCGGTAGACGAATCACATATATCATTGTTATATGAATGGCAAAGGGTGATATAGCGGGCTCCGAGATCGTAGTACTGCTTTATCCTTGAAATATCGGTTCCTATCGGAGAGCCGTTCTCAATTCCCATAAAGATTGCCACCTTTCCTTCCGATTTAAGCTTCAGGGCATCGTCGTGGGTAAGGGCAATGCCAGCCAGGTCGCTGTTCCTTTCAACATTGGCCTTCACGGAGTCAAAGGTGCGGAGGGTATTTCGGTGTTCGGTCTCAAATGCTTCAGCCGTTCTCGGTCCCTGCCCTATGAATATGGCAAAGAACATCGCATCGAGTCCACCCTCTTTCATGCGGGGGAAATCGACAGACCCGTTGTCATTGCGGACGCCCGGGTCAAATCCGCCACGTGCCAGTCGCATGGGTGTGTCACAGTGAGTGTCGACGGTGAGCATCTCACCGTGTAACTTTTCTGCCTTGCGGTCGATTCTCTCCTCCTCGGTGGCACAGCCGGCAAGTAAAACCAACAATGTAAAAATCAAGTATACTGTTCTCATACTGATCGGTTTGGTTGACTGCGCTAAGATAAGAATATCAAACTCTGATTGTCACCGCTTCAGGCAGCCGCAAAGTATAAAAAAGGTTAAAAGTCAGCGGGTGTGCCGGACGTGAGGGCGGCAGGATGCGAGGCACCGGGCACAGGGCGCAGGGCGCGGGACACAGGGCGGCGGTGACGGGAGGCGCAGGGCGCGGGGCGCGAGACGCTGGGAGATGCGAAACGCGGGGCACGGCGCACGTGACGGAGGTCGGAAGGCGCGAGATTAGCTGCAAAAAAAGCCCCTGATTGTAAACATCAGGGGCAGCCATGAAAAGAATGGAAAAATTGCTTTTGGACAGTAAAAAGCATCTTTAAAGTTTCACGACTTAGTATTTTATCTGTCAGTCAGGTCTAAAACTACACACAAATATAATAAATTGTTTTCATCCGGCACTTTTTTTGGTATGAAAAACCGGGAGCGCTACTTTATGATGAGATCTCCGGACGACCTTTGCAACATCGCGGAGTGAAATGGTGTAATGAGATACCTATGCAACCCATGCAACCACAGGGAGTGCAAAAGTTTGATGAGATACCTGTGCAACCCATGCAACCACAGGGAGTGCAAAAGTTTGATGAGATAGTTGTGCAACCATTGTAACTTTGTCCCGTCATTTAACAGTAACAACCTGAAAATTGTCAACAGCGGATTTGCAAATACATGGTGATCTCATAGAGGAGTGCCGGAGGGGCAGCCGCAGGGCACAGTTCAGGCTGTATGAACTCTATTCCAAAGCGATGTTCAACACGGCATACCGCATAACGGGTAACAGGGAGGAGGCAGAGGATATGCTGCAGGAGGCATTTACCGACTGTTTCACGAAGATCGGCTCCTACAGGTCGGAATCGACCTTCGGCGCATGGCTGAAAACGATAGTGATCAACCGTTGCATCAGCAGGCTTCGCCGGAGAGAGGCTGACCTGGTTCTCACTGACGACTTCAGCAGGCATGAGACCCCGGAGGAGGCACCGGAGGAGGAGGTGACTCTGCCTGACCCGTCTGTGATAGCCGGGGCGGTGGAGAAGCTTCCCGACGGCTACAGGGTGGTCTTCAGCCTGTACCTGCTTGAAGGTTATGATCATACAGAGATAGCACAGATACTGGGGATCTCGGAGTCGACCTCCAAGACACAGTATTCCAGGGCAAAGGAAAAACTGAAAAAGATACTTTCTGAGATGAATAGTAATGGATGAGCTTGAGAAACATATACTGTACAACAGGGAGGGAATGGATATCCACGACCCTGACCCCGGACTCTGGAACAGGATAGGTGATAAACTGCCGCATGAGCGCAGACCGCTGCAGATATACCTGTTACGTGCAGCAGCGGCACTGTTTGTCGCGGCTCTCTGCACGGCAGCGATACTGACGGCCATCAGGGCGGCCGGAAATCTCAATGACCCGCAGGTTGCGGAGGTGAGAGAGACCCGGCAATACTACGACAACCGTATACAGTCGCTCTACCGGGAGGCTGAGCCTCTTCTGACATCCAACCCGGAGATCGGCAGGGAGCTCACGGCCGGCATGGGTGAGCTTGACAGCCTCTCTGAAGAGATAATAAGTGACCTCAGTGACAACATCGCCAGCAGTGAGGTTGTGGAGGCGCTGATAAGAAACTACAGGCTCAGGATAGAGCTTCTTGAAGATATGCTCTTCCTGATGAAAGAGAACCAGACAGAAACAGACAAGAGACCCGCAGATGAAATATAACTACCTTCTCACTGCACTGTTGCTGCTGCCGGCAATAGTCAGCCTTCACGGTCAGCAGATATCCGACAGCAAGACACTGATGAAATCGTTCATTGCAGGCGGCGATGCTGCTCTGGAAGTGACCAACAAATACGGAGATATTCACGTCACTCATTCGCTCAACGATTCGATAACCGTCAGGGCTGAAGTGACGGCCTCCTCAAACACAGGCGAGAAGCTTGACGCCATGATGTCGGACGTGGAGATCAACCTCTCTATGACCGGCGAGACTGTAAGGGCAGAGACATCCTTTACAAAAGGCATAACTCCTCTCTTCCAAAGCCTGAAGGGACTGACCAAAAACCTGATAAACTTTGACAGCAGGCTGAAGATCGATTACTTCATCGAGTGTCCTCCCCACACCGAACTGCGTCTGACAAACAGTTACGGAGACATTTATCTGGGTGATGAGACCCCGGAGCTGACACTGAAGCTTTCAAACGGTAACCTCGATGCGGCAGCGGTGGGAAAGGCAAAGCTGCTGGAGCTCACCTTCTGCAAAGCGAACGTGAGGAGCATTGAGGAGGGGAAACTGACCCTCTCATTCAGTGAACTGAGGTCAAGGGAGACAGGAAATATAAAGCTGGCTTCAGTATCATCCAAAGCATGGATAGACCAGTGCGGTCATCTCGACCTTGACTCGAAGCGTGACGACCTGAATATGGGCACGGTTGAGGTGCTGACCGGCACCAGCCATTTCAGCGATATCATAGCCGAAGTGGTGACGGGTGAGATCAATATGTCCGTCAAATATGGCAACCTCTCGTTTGAAAGGATAAGCCCGCAGTTTACGCTCATCGACCTCCGGACATCATATGCCGACACAGACATAGCGCTGGAGGACGGATCATCCTATGAGCTTGAGATAAGGCATACAAACGCCTTTGTCTCACTACCAGGCTTCGAGCCGCAGCCTGAGAGAACGGAGATCAGTGCCGGGGACAAGATCTTCATGACCACGGCTTCCGTCGGCACTGCCCCGGGCCGTGCCAGGATTAAAATAGATGCCACCAGGGGGGAGATACGGATTATTCAGAAATAATTTTTTCGGTATCTGTGCAAAACCCGCACAGGATCAGGACGGATCATAAATTTATAGCCCTCAGCGTACAGATCAGGGCAAAAAAAAATGGAGGGATCCGGCAGTCCGGGTCCCTTCTTTAATTTCTTTACCCGGGCGATTGTCAGGTCAGGTCAATCTCATTGCCGTCGCGGTCAAAAAACTCATACTGCAGGAAATGGTATGAGGGCAGTGGCTGTACCTTTATGCTGACGGCGTATTTCTTGTTTATCTTGCCTATCTCCGAGAAGAAACCCTCTCTCAGGTAAGCGGCAACGAACGGGTGGGTCCGCAACAGGAACCTGCGGGTTTTGACCTTCTCAATGATGCTGGCCAGTGTACGTTCTATCTCATCAGTAAGGAGGATTGGCGGTGCTATTCTTCCCTCACCCCTGCATACGGGGCACTTCTCATCGGTGCTGATGCTCATCTCCGGCCTGACCCGCTGCCGTGTTATCTGCATAAGTCCGAACTTACTGAGAGGAAGTATATTGTGCTTGGCCCTGTCTTCGCTCATAAGCTCCTTCATTCTATCGAAGAGAGCCTGACGGTTTTCGCCTGACTGCATGTCGATGAAATCGACGACGATGATTCCCCCCATATCCCTCAGTCGCAACTGGCGGGAGATCTCCCTTGCTGCCTCGAGGTTTACCGAGAGGGCATTTGACTCCTGGTCGGTGCCTGATTTCGATCTGTTGCCGCTGTTGACGTCGATGACGTGCAGTGCTTCGGTGTGCTCAATGATAAGGTATGACCCTCCCCTGAAGGAGATGGTCCGGCCAAAGAGTCCCTTTATCTGCCTGCTGACACCAAAGTGGTCAAAGATCGGCAGTTTCTCCCTGTATACCCTTACTATCTTTTCCTTTTCAGGGGCTATCTCCCTGATATAGCTCCTTACTTCGCCGGCTATCACCTCATCATCAACGATGATGCTGTTGAAGTCGGTACTGAGAATATCCCTGAGGATGGTTGTTGTCCGGTTCATCTCGCCCACCAGCAGGCGGGGCGATTTAACATCACGGCGCACGGCATAGAGAGCCGTCTCCCACCGGTTTTGTAGCTCCCTCAGCTCTGCGTCGAGGGCGGCAACCTTCCTTCCCTCGGCCACGGTGCGTACGATGACGCCGTAGTTCTTGGGTTTGATGCTCTGAACAAGCATCTTGAGGCGGTTACGCTCATCGTTGTTCTCTATCTTGGATGAGACTGACACCTTGTCGCCGAAGGGCATGAGCACCAGGTTTCTTCCCGCGATGCTCACTTCCGATGCCAGCCTGGGACCCTTTGTTGAAATGGGTTCCTTGGTTATCTGAACTATAACTGTCTGACCTGCGGTCAGCACATCGGCTATCTTGCCGTCCTTGTCAATGTCAGGCTCAGGCCTGAACTTTGACACAGGGGTCGATCTGATCTTGCCCTGTGTGGCCTGAGAATAATATTTATGAAGGGTTTTGAACTGTGCCCCCAGATCCAGATAGTGCAGAAACGCATCCTTTTCGAAACCTACATTGATAAACGCTGCATTCAGTCCCGGCATGATCTTCTTTACCTTTCCAAGGTAAATATCGCCCACGGAGAATTTTACATTGCGCTTTTCCCTGTTTAACTCGACAAGCTGCTTTTCCTCAAGAAGTGCTATGGATATCTCAGAATCGCTTACGCTGATTATTAAATCCTTGCTCACATTCTGGAATTTGTTTGTTTGCAAACAGCCTTTTTAATAGCAACTAACCTAAAAATCAGATGATTTTTAGGTTAGGTCTCAAAAATACAGACTGTGCATTATATGCTATTTTTTCTTCTTATGCCTGTCCTTACGCAAGCGCTTCCTGCGCTTGTGCGTCGCCATCTTATGCCTTTTCCTTTTTTTTCCGCTTGGCATTGTATTAATTCTTAGCGTGTGATTTGACTTTGTTCACAAATGTTTTGGCAGGCTTGAATGCCGGGATATTGTGTGCAGGAATAATAATAGTGGTATTCTTGGAGATGTTCCTGGCCGTCTTCTTTGCACGTTTCTTTACGATAAAGCTGCCAAAGCCCCTGAGATACACATTATTGCCGGCAACCATGGAGTCTTTCACCGATTCCATAAAAGCTTCAACGGTCTTCTGTACGGTCACCTTCTCAATACCGGTGTTCTTGGCAATTTCGTTAACAATGTCTGCTTTTGTCATTTTGCACGAATTTAAATTCAACAAATTATTTTGATGTTCTGTTTTTTCAATGTGCAAATATAAAATATTATTTGTCAAATATTATTGATAAAGTTTTTTTTCGCTCCGAAAATGCTGATTTTTTGATATCTATAAGATCAACCGCCCCGGGGCACATGATTCTTTACCCTTCCCGGGGTCTGCAGTAAGGGCTCTCTTCAGCGAGGAAGCTCACCCTCTGTTTTTTTTTGTAACTTTACAATCTACATTAAAGAAAAATATATTAAGAGGTATGTCATTCAATAAAGTAATACTAGTTGGCAACGTCGGGAAAGATCCCGAGATCAGGCGTTTTGAGAATAATAGCAAAGCTTCGTTCTCCCTGGCCACCAGTGAGACCTATACTCCAAAGGGCGGCGACAGGGTGACGCAGACCGAATGGCACAATATTGTTGCATGGAGGAGGCTTGCGGATCTGGCCGAGAACTATATCCGCAAAGGCTCCCAGATACTCGTTGAGGGCAAGCTGCGCTACCGCTCCTATGACGACCGGGAAGGCATCAAGAGGTATGTCGTTGAAGTTGAAGCTGATGTGATTCAGCTCCTCGGCCGCAAACCCGACAGTCAGGGCCAGCAGTCGTCAGGCGGGCAGAACAGCCAGGGCAACAGCGGCGGCAGTTTTAACCAGCCCTCCCAGTCCGGGGATGACATCAGCGATGATCTCACAACCCGTGACCCTGCTGATGATCTTCCCTTTTAGCAACCCAAAACCCTGATTTTGGAGACTCTATTGTCAGGTTTTATCTGCAGCATCCTGCCTCCGGTGGCTTTCACCGGAAGCATCTTTACGCTGGTACTGCAGGTAGCCATGCTGATTCTGCTGATGATAGCTTCAGCCTTTGTATCCGGATCGGAGGTAGCTTATTTTTCGCTTACACCAACTGACATTGAGGAGTTGGAGCACACCAGGAACAGTAGAGCAGTGACAGCCATTAAACTGCTCTCCAGGCCGGAGAAGCTGCTGAGCAGCATCCTGGTGACCAACAACATCATCAACATAGCGTTGATAATCCTTGCAGCATTCATCAGCTCGCGGCTTTTTGACCTGAGCAACAACCCCATCCTCTCATTCATCATGGAGGTGGTGGTTATCACCTTCCTGCTGCTGCTCTTCTGTGAGGTGATGCCCAAGGTATATGCATCCCGCCATCAGCTCAGGTTCACCCTCACCATGGCTCCCTCGCTGGCACTGGCATCACGAATTGTCAGTCCGCTGGCATCTGCCCTGTCGTTCTCCTCTTTCTTTGTGAAAAAGAGATCAAGGCCCAGGGACAGCAGCATGGACATCAGTGATCTCTCCACTGCCCTGGAGCTAACCTCATCGGAGATAAAGGATGACAGGGAACTGCTGAAAGGGGTTGTAAGGTTTGGAAACATAAGTGTAAGCGCGGTTATGTGTCCGCGTATTGACGTTACCGCCCTCGAAATCACCAGGGGCTTCACCTCAGTAATGGCAGAGGTGATAGAATCTGGTTTCTCACGCATCCCTGTTTACTCGGGGTCATTTGACAACGTTAAGGGAATACTCTTTGTAAAGGATCTCCTGCCGCACCTGGGCAAGCCTGATACTTTCAGATGGCAGACGCTGATCAGGCCTCCATACATGATACCTGAGACAAAGAAGATCAGCGAATTGCTCAAAGAGTTTCAGGAGAAGAAGATACACATGGCCATTGCGGTTGATGAGTACGGGGGCACCAGCGGCATCGTGACGCTGGAGGATGTGCTTGAGGAGATAGTGGGTGACATCACCGACGAGACTGACGAGGAGATGCCTCTTTTCCGGGAGACGGGTGAAGGAAAATGGGTATTTGACGGGAAGATACTTCTCAACGACTTCTACAGGATCACCGGTGCGGATGACGGATTGTTCTCCGAGATCAGGGGTGACTCCGAGACACTTGCCGGTCTTCTCCTTGAGCTGCTCAGGGAGATACCTCTCAAGGGAAGGGTCATCACCGCTGAGGGCTTCAGGTTTACCATTGAGAAGGTGGAGAAGAGACGGATAAGAGAGATAGGTGTTGAAAAAACAGGCGAAGAATTATGAGACAGATCGCTGCATCATCGATGCTTATTGCCGTACTGTTACTGGGCGGATGCCGGCAGACAACCGTTCCGCGTCCGGCAGGCTATTTCCGCATCGATCTGCCGGAGAAAAGTTACCTCCGGTTTGATTCTCCCTGCTCCTACTCCATTGAGTATCCTGCTTACGGCAAGGTCAACACCAGGCCGGCAGGCGCTTCCGACACCTGCTGGATGGATATCGAGTTTCCCGGCTTCAAGGCTATGGTTCACCTATCCTACTTCGACCTCAAGGGCAACCTGGCCACCCTCACCGAGATGTCGCGTGAGCTGGCCTACAAGCACACCATCAGGGCTGATGCGATAGAAGAGAAGCTGTGGTCAGATGACTCAGCCCGTGTCTACGGCATGCTATACGACCTTAAGGGCAACACTGCCTCTGCGGTGCAGTTTTTCGTTACTGACAGCACACGGCACTACCTTCGGGGGTCACTCTACTTCATGGCTCAACCCAACGAGGATTCGCTTATGCCTGTCATCACTTTCCTGAGAGAAGATATAATTCATCTTATAGAGACGCTGACCTGGAGGTAACCATGGGCTGTATCACCAAACACTATCTGAACAGGGAGACCATGCTTGGTGTCTGGAAGATCGAGGAGGATCTGCCAGCCCTTCTTGAGATGGTGGATATGGGGCCGGAGGACAAAAAAAGGTACGCGATGTTCCGCAGTACATCCAGGAAAATGGAGTTCCTCAGCGTCAGGGCCCTGCTGGCGGAGATGCTTGACAGGAACGCCAGGATAGTCTACAACAAGAACAACAAGCCCTTCCTCAAGGACGGGTCGCACTTCATAAGCATATCACACTCCAGTAAACTGACAGCAATTATTCTCAGCACCAACGAGAGGGTAGGCATTGACCTGGAATATATGAGAGTGAATATCAACGCCTTTGCCTCACGTTTTCTCAATAAGAGTGAAAAGGTCACGCGGAGATGGGCAGACCGCACCTATCATCTCTATATCCACTGGTGTGCCAAGGAGACCATTTACAAGATCTGTGACAAGGAGGGGATTAACATTGTCAATGACATTACCATTGAGCCCTTCGGCGTGAAGGAGTCGGGTGAGATCAGGGGTTATGTAAAGAATGAGCGGATTGACGATCAGTTCACGCTCTATTATTCAAAATATGACAATTACACTATTGTCTGGACCAAGAAGAAACATGAGAGTTAACATCCCATGGCGGGACAGGAAGGCAGTAGCGCAACTCATTGACCCTGACAGGGCCGGGGAAGAGATGCTGGTAACGGCGGCAGAACATGCGGCCAGGGCCGGCGTGGATCTTTTCCTCGTCGGCGGGAGCCTGACGGCTGTCAGTGTCAGCAGTGTGGTCCGGAGGCTGAAAGAGCTCACCAACATACCGGTTACCCTTTTCCCGGGCGACCTGACGCAGATGACTGAAGAGGCAGACGCTATCTTCCTTCTGTCGCTCATCAGCGGCCGCAACCCCGAGCTGCTGATAGGCAATCATGTCATTGCCGCCCCTCGCCTGAGGCATATGCGTGACAGGGTCATTCCTGTGGGGTACATGCTTATCGACTGTGGCAGCAGGACCTCCGTAGAGTACATGAGCCAGACCTCGCCCATGCCGTATGACAAGCATGACATAGCCGTCGCCACCGCCCTGGCCGGTGAGATGCTGGGCATGAAGGCTATCTATCTTGAGGGCGGCAGCGGCGCTGCCATGCCGGTTGACCCGGCCATGATAAGGGCAGTGCAGTCAGAGATAAGAATACCACTCATCACCGGCGGGGGTCTTGACACTCCGGCAAGGATAGAAGAGGCCTTTGTTGCCGGGGCGGATATGGTGGTGACAGGTAACGGATGTGAACAGGATCCGACGCTTATTCATGAGGCGTGCCGCGTCAGAGACCGGCTAAACCACCGGACGGTGATTGTCTGACCTGCTGCCTTAGGCAGCGTTACCTGAACAACTCATGGAGCGGGTCACCGCTGGCTGCATTTGGCAGCGGTACCCTGCAGAGGATCGACAGTGTTACGGCAATATCCCGGGTGCTGACACTGCGGGTTACTGAGGCCTTGCTGGCGGTCCATCCGAACCATATCAGCGGCACATGGCTGTCATATTCATAGGGTGAGTTATGCCCGGTGACATGATCAGTCTTCTCCACCCACCCCGGATTGAGGGCAATCATAACGTCTCCCGACCGCTGCTGGCTGAAGTTGTTGCTCATCTTGAACAGCAGCCCGCTGGAGAAGTCGCTCATCTCGAACGATGAGGTAGGCACCGCAGCTGCGATACCGGAAAACTGAAC
The DNA here is from genome assembly GCA_002403305.1 of Bacteroidales bacterium UBA4772. Taxonomy (GTDB): domain Bacteria; phylum Bacteroidota; class Bacteroidia; order Bacteroidales; family VadinHA17; genus SR-FBR-E99. Next base: position 154,944 of record DHHM01000011.1, on the reverse strand, counting down.
CATAAATCGGGCCACCCGTCTCTGCATCTCGCCGAGACTGATCTTTGCATCTTCTACCAACGGCCTGTTCAGGTATATCTGGTTGTCAAAGAATCCCCTGACCCAGTCGCCCTTGCCGTAGATGGCGTTAAGATAACTGCGCAGTAGCTGTAACGACTGGTTGACTCTGAAGTATCCTGAGGGTATACGGCTGGCAGCCAGCACCGCCGGGATCTCCGAGATGCCGTGGGCGGAGACGAAATATACAAGCACATTCTTCTTGCCAAGTGATTTGTCTATCTCCCCGAGAAGCCTGCTGACGTTCCTGTCAAGCCTCACCAGGGCGTCTGAGCTCTCAACTGATGAAGGGCCGAAGCGATGTCCGATCTGTTCTGTAGCCGAATAGGAAACTGCAAGGTAATCTGTCACATCATCCTGTCCCATCTGCTCATTGCTGATGAGCCTCAGTGCCAGCTCGGTGGTAAAGTCATCGGCGAAAGGTGTTTCGCGCAGGATGGAATAGTCCCTTGCGGTTTTAAGAAGCCTGCCTGTTGTTGACAGCTCTTTGAGATCATATGGAAACCAGCTCTGGCCGTTGAACCCTCTCTCCAGGTCACTGGAGTCAGGCTGGCAGCCCGGGTAGAGTGCCGGGTCCATCATGGTGGTCCATGGCTGCTTCAGGTACTGGCCGGGGAGCAGCATTGCGTTGAGGTCCATGAGCCAGCCGGGCAACTCCGAGCCGTAATAGTTGCTGCTCATCCATGTTCCGGTACGGTCGTCATACCAGAAGGCACCGTCGGCAGCATGGCCTGCCGTCAGTATGGCACCCATCTCCTTCATGCCGATGCCGAATACCCGTGACTGGCCGCATGATGACATCTCCAGCTCGTCGGCAAAAGTAGATGAGAGGAGGTTCGCCGGGGAGAAGAGTCCTGTCTCAAAGGTGCCGCCGACAGCTCCGACGTCGGGGTCCTGGACACAGTATATCATCTGGTCATTGAAGGGATGGAACCAGGAGTCCGAGGTGATGCCGTGATCCGCAGGGGTGGCACCGGTGGATATGGTTGCATATCCCGGTCCTGCCTGTGTGGAGAGATAGTCGAGTGATACGTTGCGGTAGTAGGTGCCCTCGCTGACAAGTCTCTTCAGTCCGTCTGCCGGCAGTATGTCCCAGATGCGTTCCAACTGATCAAAGCGAAGCTGTTCAACAATGATACCGATCACCAGCCTGGGCTTCTCGGGGGGTATATATGCAGATTGTGCGAGGGAGAAAGCAGAGAGGAGAGACAAAGACAAGAGAGTAAGTACCTTTTTCATGTGCAGAAAGTAAAATGAAGAAAACAAGCTCCAAAAATATCAGTTTTGGCTGTATCTGCAACCTGAATGTTACAAAGATGTTTTAGCAGGGTCACTGCTGCTGCACTCTGCCGATCACTACCCGGCCTCGTACCGTGGGCCCATGGGGCTGTTTTCTTACAGCTACGATATAAATTCCGGTGGAGAGGCCGCTGAAATCACACTGCAAGGGAAACCCGGAAAAAGCCGTTGTGCGGTAGCTCCCGGCAACCGATCCCGAAGTGCTGCTGACGGTGACGGTCACCTCTCCGACCAGCAGTTGTGGCGGCATGATACGGAATCTTCCGTCGGAAGGATTGGGCCAGATGAGCAGCCTGGAGAGGGGAGGATCAGGCCAGGTTTTATCCTGTTTCTGCAGTTGCACATCCACTGTCATCCTGGCATCCCATGAGGTCAGGTCGGCTTCCAGCCGATAGGGTTGGTATCCCGGGCAGGAATAAATGATATTATACTTTCCCGGTGCGGCGTACCTGTAAAAATAACCCGTAACAGTATCGGCATAAGTGTGGGAGGAGTCGGAGTCGTGTCCTTCGATGAATATCCTGGCGGGAAGCGGGTCACCCGTTTCGGCGTCAGTGACTTTGCCCCTGATACCGTAGAGGGCTTCGGCCAGGTAGTGTAGCAGTGAACGGTGGTTCCATTGCCATAACGCCTCAAGGTTTGAACCCTGGGTCATCCTGATGTCATCAATCTCAAGGGTCACCTCCCTGCCTCCGAGGCCCCAGGTGACGAAATCCTGCCTTCCGCCCCTGACGGTATACCACTCCCATCCGCGTGTAACACCATCGTCAAGAAAGGTCATGTAACCCTTGTCAGCATAGCGGTGCACCGTATCTGCATAGCGTCTGCTGATCTGGTTGAACCAGTCGTCATCAGCATGAAGCCTCGTCCATTTGTCCCAAGGGTAATTGACCACCTCAGCGCCGGAGTGGAGGTTGACTGAGAGCACAAACCTTTTCTCCTCCATGAATTTGATCATGTCAAGCGTCTCCTTCTGCAGGGGTTGCGGCGAAGTCACCTCTGGATCCGGGAAATTGCGGTTGAGGTCGTACCCGTTGCTGTTGGCCCTGACAGGATAGATCATGGTGTCACTGTTGCGGTACATTCCGTCAGGGTTCGCCAGTGGATTGATCCATATTTCAAGCCGCGAGGTGAGCTCTGAGGCGAGACCTTCATTTTCGCTCTCACAGGCGAGATACTCTGCCAGGCGCATGAGCATTATAAACCCGGCAGGCTCATCGCCGTGGATGGTTGAGCTGAGCATTACTTTCGGCCTGGGCTCATCATCAGAGGAGTTGTCAGATATCTTCAGGGCCAGGATGGCTCTTCCCATGACACTGTATCCGATGGTGTCCAGGGTGCACAGACCGGGCCACCGGTCAGCGATCTTGTGCATGATGGTATCATAGTGCTGCCAGGTGGGATACGACTGCCACATCATTGCCTCTGCTGCCGAGCCGGCCGTGAAGAAGCCTTTGCTATCCGCAGGTGGTATAAGCCTGTACTCCATGCCCGAGTCGATGAATTCACGGGCAGTAACAAGCGAGAGGCACAGGAGTGCAACGGTGCCGTCACATGATGAGACAGAGAACCGTGAGGCAAGTGCTGTCATGGCGTCGAAGCCCGGATAGGCGATCACCACCTCTGCCTGGCCATACTTTTCAATGGCGTCGAGTATGTCATCACCCCTGGCGGGATTCTGACAGAACCCGTCTCCCCCACCGGCAAGCAAAAGGAACAACCATATGAGCAGCAGGTGTCTCACCTGTCAGTTTTATACATTAAACCGTATATGCAATATGTCTCCGTCACCCACCACATAGTTTTTCCCTTCCACCGACAGCTTGCCGGCCTCGCGGCAGGCATGTTCCGATCGCAGTGCAATGAAGTCGGTATACTTCATCACCTCGGCCCTGATAAAGCCCCTCTCCAGGTCGGAGTGAATTACCCCCGCAGCCTGCGGTGCAGTCATTCCCGAGGTAATAGTCCATGCCCTTATCTCCTTCGGGCCGACGGTAAAGAAGGTGAGCAGGTCAAGCATCTCGTAGGCAGCCCTGACGAGCTTGTTGACTCCCGGTTCTTCCAGCCCGGCATCACGCAGGAATTCCATCCTGTCTGCCGCCTCGCTGAGGTTGGCTATCTCCGCCTCCAGGGCTCCGGCAATCACCAGCGGAGCAGCTTCTCCCCTGCCGGCGAGATACTCACTGACGGCCGAGACGTGAGCGTTGCCGGTGACGGCTGAGGCCTCGTCAACGTTGCATACGTAAAGCACCGGCTTCATTGTCAGAAGGAATATGTCATCAATATATCGCCTCTCCTCAGGTCTCACCTCCAGTGATGAGGCGTTGCGGAAGCCCTCAAGATGCTCCCTGTATCTGTTAAGCACCTCTATCCCATTCCTTGCCTCCTTATCTCCTGTCTTTGCAGCGCGCTCAAGCCGCTGTATCTTTTTCTCCACCGACTCCACATCCTTGACCTGCAGCTCGAACTCGACGTTTTCAAGGTCCCTCACGGGATTGACAGAGCCGTCGATGTGCGGCAGCCTGTCGTCGTCAAAGCATCGCAGGACATGTATCAGGGCATCGGTGTTCCTTATCTCTCCCAGCAGCCTGGCGCCGGAGCTGTCGCCCTGCCCCCGGGCAAGTCCCGGAATATCAACAATATCCACAGTTGTGTGCACCACCCGCTCTGTGGGCTGAAATTTCTCAAGCTCATAGAGACGCTGGTCGGGTACCTGTATCACTCCGAGGTTAGCCTTTACACCCGTACCGTAGGTGTCAGTCTCCCCGCGCGTGTTGGATATGCAGTTAAAGATCGTGGTTTTACCCACACTCATAATTCCTATAATCCCGCATTTCAATGCCATTTCTCCTTAATTTCTGTTGCTGCAAAGGTACCAAAAAGCGACGAGCAGGAACAAGCCGCATAAGCGGGGTCGATAGATTTTGCTATTTTTGACATCTGAGTTAAACCATTGGAGCCACATGACGTCTTACTGTTAAACGGCTCCGGGCAGTGTAATGTTACAGATCACCGAAGATGATATAAAGAAGATCATCCATTCGGATGGCGAGAAGGCTTTCCGAATGATAGTCGACAGGTACGGATCGAGGCTCTACTGGCATATCCGCCGCATCGTCATTGCACATGACGATGCCGATGATGTGCTGCAGAACACCTTTCTCAATGCCTGGAGGAACATAGGGTCATTCCGGTTCGAAAGTTCGCTCTACACCTGGCTCTATTCCATCGCCACAAATGAGGCGCTGTCACTGTTGAGAAAGAGGGAGAAAGAGAGCAGCATACCGCTTGACGACCTTGAGAGTCTCCTCGGATGGTCAGCGGAAGGCAGCAGCTATTTCGACGGTGACGAGGCATCGGCAAAGCTGCAGAATGCGATTCTGAAGCTGCCGGATAAACAGCGTGCAGTCTTCAATATGAAATACTTTGACGATATGAGCTACGAGGATATGAGCGGGGTGACAGGCACCTCGGTGGGGGCACTGAAAGCATCATATCATCATGCCGCAAAAAAAATCGAACAGTTTTTGCAGGACGATTAAACCAACACGCCCTGTTTACGTCAAAGAGATGTTATGAAACTCAATGAAGAAATAAAAAAGAGCAATCCTTTCAAGGTTCCGGAAGGCTACTTCGAGACGCTGACAGACAGAACGATGTCTGCCATCAGCAGGAGCATGGAGGATGAGGTGGGCGCCGCGGCGGAGGAGACGCCTGTCAGACGCCTGAATCTCAGACCCTATCTTGCCCTTGCCGCAGCCATCGTGGGTTTTGCCCTGCTGGCCACCTTTACTGTGAGACTGGTGTCAGGCGGCATGGAGAGGAGTGCGGATGATCTTAACGGCAGCCTGTATGCCGATCTTGAGGCAGAGCAGTTTGATATCTACATGCTGGAAGATGAACTCATGGAGGTGGTCTACGAAGAGGCTGCACGGGAAACAGGGATGGCGCTGTCTGAAGGCACTGCCACCGGATCGGGAGAGCCGTCAGCAGAAGAGGAGATATCAGCTGAAGCTATTATTGATTACCTTCTGATGGAAGAAGTAGACATTAATGATATATATGAACTTTTATAGCATCGACATGAAAAGAATCATTTACGCGGCCGTCATCATCATGCTTGCCGCAGTTACGGGAGCCAGCGCCCAGGGACAGAGAATTGGTCAGGGCCAGGCAGACAATGAGAGGCTCACGGCCTACAAGATAGCCTTCTTCACCCAGAGGCTCGATCTCACCCCGGCGGAGGCAGAGAAATTCTGGCCGCTGTATAACAAATTCTCTGACGGCAAGAGCAGCCTGCAGGCTGAACGCCTTTCGCTGATGCGCCATGTTTTTCAAAACGAGGCCAGTATGAGTGATGCCGAGCTCTCGGCCACAGCTGACAAACTTGTGCAGACATATGCTGACGAGGCCACCCTGGTCTCATCGTTTAACATGGACCTCAAACAGGTGTTGCCACCGCTGAAGGTTATAAAACTGTTCCAGATTGAGACCCAGTACAAGCAGCAGTTGCTCAGGGAGCTCAACCAGAGGAGACAGGGACAGCCTGCAGCACAGGGTGGCAGGGGACGCTTCAACCAGCCACAGAGCCCCGACCTTTAAGCGTTTTTGTTAAAGAAAATATCTTAGTGACTTTTTACTTCCCTGATAAATTCCGGGAGGGCAGACAGCGACATGGTTGTCTGTTCTCCCGTTTTCATGTTACGCACGGTGGCCTGACCGGCTTTTAACTCATTGCTGCCGGCGATGATTACCATGGGTATATTCTGTGCGTCAGCATAGCTGAACTGCTTCTTCAGTCTGACAGCATCGGGAAAAAGCTCCGTGGCTATGCCAGCATCGCGCAGTGCCGCGGCAATTTTTATCAGCTCCATGAGCTCTTCACCTCCGAAGTTGATGACCAGTACTTCGGTAGCTGCACCGGTCTGCTCCGGGAAGAGACCCAGATGGAGCATAACATCATATATCCTGTCGGCCCCAAATGAGATTCCCACCCCTGAGACACCCGGCAGTCCGAAGATGCCTGTGAGGTCATCATAACGTCCTCCGCCACAGATGCTGCCGATTACCATATCATCTGCCTTGACCTCTATGATGGTTCCTGTATAGTAGTTCAGGCCACGTGCCAGGGAGAGATCGAGCTCCACCCTTGCCTCGGTTGGCTCCATTCCGAGATAGGAGAAGAGCTCCTCCATCTCGGCAAGGCCCTTCTGGCCTTCGGGTGATGCTGCTATCTCGCGTTTGAGTCCGGAGAGCTTCGATGCTGCTGACCCCCTGAGGCTAAGGAACGGATCGAGCCGTTCGATGACGTCAGGCGTGATGCCCCGCTGCAGCAGCTCCTGCCTGACACCCTCACTGCCTATCTTTTCAAGCTTGTCAATAGCAACTGTAATGTCGGTGATCCTGTCCCCGGCCCCGGCTGTAGCTGCGATGCCAGCAAGTATCTTGCGGTTGTTGACTTTGATTATCACATTGATTTTCAGTTCACTGAAAATATGGTCAATGATACGTATCAGCTCGAACTCATTCAGGAGGGAATCGCTGCCGATGACATCGGCGTCGCACTGGAAGAACTCCCTGTACCGCCCCTTCTGGGGTTTGTCAGCCCTCCATACTGGTTGTATCTGGTATCTCCTGAAGGGAAAGCTGATCTCATTGCGATGCTGCACCACATAGCGGGCGAAGGGAACAGTCAGGTCATACCTGAGTCCCTTTTCGGAAAAATGCTTTGCAAGGGAGGCGCTGTCGGCTCCGACGAGGGTTGATGGCTCCATGCCAGAGAGGAAGTTTCCCGAGTTGAGAATCCGGAATATCAGCCTGTCGCCCTCCTCCCCGTATTTGCCAAGGAGGGTGGAGAGGTTCTCCATTGCCGGTGTCTCCAGGGGTAGGTAGCCATAGAGGGAGAATGTCCTCCTGATGATGTCGAAGATATAATTGCGGCGGAGCATCTCTGCGGGAGAGAAGTCGCGCGTTCCCCTTGGTACGGAAGGTTTTTGGGCCATGTCTGATATATTTCCCGACAAAAATAGAAAAAAGGCGCGAACGAGAGGAGATGATTCTTCGGATCATTTCCCCGCGGGACAGGCAGTCTTCAGTCGGCCACCTCCGCCACATCCTTCGTAAAAACTACGGATGTCGAAGAAGGCTACGGTGGCTGAAAGCAGTACGCCGGGCGCATAAAGGTGTCTGGCTCCATGGCAGGAAACACCAATACCCGGCATGATCTGCCGGGATGATGATGAGCCGGGTTGCGGTTCAGCCCGGATGCTGAGCAGGATTTACTGCATGAAAGGTATGGAGAGCGGGTATTTAAAGGCTTCTCCCTTTGCAGCCTTAATACTGGCAATGATAATACAGATGAACTCCAACACCCCGATCGCCAGCAGTATGGGTATCCCTACAATGATGAAGCAGAGAGGAATAGCCAGCACGGCATAGAGAAGCATCGATATCTGAAAATTGAGTGATGACTTTCCGTTCGAGTTGACCCATTCCGATTCGTCCTTTCGGGAGATCCAGCAGATTATCGGGCCTATAATCCCGCCGAAGGGAAAGAAGTAGCCTGCGAATGCTGACAGGTGACAGAACATTGCCCAGTCACGTTCCGATTGTGTGTATGTTTTTATCTCTTCCATTTGGCTTTTTTTAAAAGACGGGGGCTCAGATAAAATGATGCATGATTATGTTTCAAAAAACAACATTATCTGCCGGCAGGAAGCATGGCGGGATTTCTCTCATTGAACTTCCTGAGGTAGACGAACATCATCTTCTTCTGATTTTTGTTGCGCATTGATACAAACTCCTCATAGAGCTCGGGGTCACGCATAAGAAGCGCCTCGAGATTATCCAGGTCATATTCATAAACCTTTCCGGTCTCGAAGTCTATCATATACATCTGTAGGTCAGTCCTGGTGGTGTTCCGGCCGTAAGGGTATCCGTACCCGTAGGGATCATAGTAGCTGCGGTATGGGCTGTAGTAATAGGGTGAGTAGTATGACCTGTATGGCGAATAGTAGGGGTCATAGTAATTGTAGGGATAATTACCCGGTGAAGAGGTGGTCACATCAGCCACGAAGTGGATGATGGAACCGAAGAACGTTATGCGGTTGTATGAGCCCTGAACCCTGACGTAGAGCACACCGTTGCGGGCAAAACCCCATATCTGATCCTGTTCTATCTCCTGCCTTACGCCCATGTTGTCATAGAAATAGATCTTTTCCGAGGCAAGCACCTGGTCAAAGAAGTCCTTGTCGTTGTAATCAACCGAGGTGAAGAGTTTGGCCTTGGGAATAGGGCTGTTGGCCTTCACCTGATCGAAGTTCAGGTAGATGCCGTCCCTGAATTTAAAGTCGGGAGTATACGCAACAAGGGTATCCCTCTCCTGTGCCCATGCAATGCCTGCGGCAACCAATACGGCAATCAGTGTCATCATGCTCCTTTTCATCACACTCCTTTTTGGATTCTTCCTCAAAAATTGTACCGTAAGGCAAAAATAATCTTTTATGCATACCGAGACCAACCCCGGCTTCATCTTTATTATATTTCATGTATATTTGAGTGTCATATCCCTACTGTGCCCGCAATATGCCAAAAGGATCAACACCTGCTTCGGTTCGGCATTCTGAACTGATGACCCGAAGGACGAGGGACAGGATACTTCTTCCTGTGGCTTCGGCCCTGCTGTTGGTGATCATAGCCCTCTCCACGGCCATCGCGGGGCTGGTCTGGGTACCGCTGGTGGCCGGCATCCTTGCCCTGGTGCCGCTGGGGATGGCTGTTCATGAGATACGGCAGCTGATAGCCGACAGCAGGTCGATCATAGATGAGATGTCATCGATAGCCGAGAGGAACGAGGATGTCATCAATTCCTTCTCCCACAAGATAAGGGAACCGCTTAACAACCTTGTACTGCTGGGCAGCATGCTCAGTGAGACAGCTGCCTCCGCCAGGCAGCAGGAGCTTGTTGAGACCTTTGTGGCCTCCACCGGAACCATGGTGGACGTTGTCAATGACCTTACCATGGAGACAGCGGGCAATATCACCTTTGAAAAGAAGGGTGACATCCGTTTCAGGCTGGGACCCATCATACAGGATACTATCGGCCTTATGAAGCTCAACAGGAGTCATGAACAGAGCCTTATACTCTATGATGACAAGGGCGAGGGAGAGACTGAGTACAACGGTGATCCGATCATTATCAAGCAGATACTGATTGACCTTCTCGGTGCTGCCATCTCCGGCTCCTCGGGCAAGGTCACGGTAAAGATACAGGCCAGGGAGGCAGGCGAGCGTGACGGCATGCAGAAGGTTGAGTTCACATTATCAACAAACAACCCGGTGGTTTTCATTGGCGAGGGCCGCCAGTCCTTGCCCCTCTCCGGAAGGCTGATACGCAACTCTGGAGGCAACTGGAAGGAAGCAACCGCCGGCTCCGGCTCCTATTTCGTCTTCCATATCAACCTGCGCAGGGCAGACAAGGTGAAACATCCTGCTGCTGCCAGCACACTGATGCAGGGTCTGACGGGGGAGAAAGAGAGGAAGGAGCTTAAGGAGCTCTCCATATTGCTGGTGGAAGATAATCCCATCAATCTCCGCATCACCCAGCTGATGCTTGAGCCTCTCGTCAGGCGTATAGAAACTGCCCGCAACGGCAAGGAGGCCCTTGATATGTTCGGCACTTCGAAGTATGACCTGATACTGATGGATGTGCAGATGCCGGTGATGAACGGGCTGATGGCTGCCGACAAGATCAGGGGGCTGGAGATGAGCACCCGGATGCATGTTCCCATCATCGCCATCACCGCCAATGCCATGCTGGGCGACAGGGAACAGTGCCTGGCAGTGGGCATGGATGATTATATCAGCAAGCCGATAGACCCCGAGCTTCTCATTGAGAAGATCACCGCTCTCGTCTGATATCAGAAAGGCCGCACCCCAAGGATCATCATGTCATCTATCTGATCATGGTCTCCCATCCATGAAGCGATTGTCTCGTCAATGATACGCTCCTGGTCCGTCAGCGGGTACTTGCTGATGGTCAGCAGCAGGTGCCTCAGCCTGCGGTACATGAACTTCTTGTTCTCCGGGCCCCCGAACTGGTCGGCATAGCCGTCGGAGAAGAGGTACAGAATGTCTCCCTTCTGCAGCCTGAAAGTGCTGCGGTTGAATGATACCATGGCAAACGACTGCACAACATTCTTCTTGTCGCCCTTGATCTCAATGAGCTTGTCATCACGGACAATATAAACCGGAAGGAACGCCCCGGAGAACTCCATCTCCCTGGTCTTGCGGTCTATGACACAGATGCTCATCTCAATGCCGTCACGTATCAGTGCCTTGCCGCTCTCCTCCCTGAAGAATGCCGACTCTAGCTCCCGGTTCATTGTCAGCAGTATCTGATCGCTGTCGTCAACCTTCATCCCTGTAATGATCTTCTGTATCAGTTCCAGCCCGATCATTGACATCAGTGCTCCGGGCACGCCGTGACCCGTGCAGTCAGCGGCGGCGATGAAATATTTGCCGTTTCTCTCGCTGAACCAGTAGAAGTCGCCACTGACGATATGCTTCGGGCGGTAATAGATGAAGTAGTCATGAAAAATCTTGTTGATATGATGTTCGGCAGGCAGCAGAGCGGCCTGGATCCTTCTGGCATAGTTGAGACTGTCGGTAAGGTCCTTGTTGCGCAGTTGCAGCTCCGCCCTCTGCATATCTATCTCTTCATATGCATTCCTGATCTCGCTGAGGTGCCGTCTGGTGCGCAGCAGCACCCAGAACTGAAGTACGGCCAGGTATATGACCGCCAGCACAATGAAGACCAGGAGGACAGAGTTGATGACAGTATTATCCTTAACGCCCTGTGGCAGCAAGGGCAATACAGCCGTGATCAGCAGGAGATTCACTTCGTCTGGTGGTTGACTGTCTCCACCGATGCCTTGCCCGGCCTGACCAGGGGCAGCAGTCTCAGTGAAGGAGAGGTTATAAAATCCCCGATACCGTATTCACTCCATCTCCTGTCAACGAGTTCTATGGTCTCCGGATCAGAACAGACCACATTGGGCCAATCTCTCGGGAAGGCCGGCAGTGAGAGTGTCTTTGAGGTGGCGTCAATGAAGAGAGCCCCGCTGTCGAGCCTGTAGAGGTCGCGTGACGGGTCGCTGTTGCCGGTGACAAGCCAGGTAACGATGCCGGGGTCATCGGCATCGGCTCCCTCATCCACAGCAACAATGACGGTGCCAGGCATGGTGAGTGAGGCGGGCAGTGAGGTTGCAAACTGTCGCATATCAAGGCCCTGCCGCGGTTTCTTTATTGCCAGCACTGCTACCGGCAGGGAGTACTCGGCCATCGTCCTGATGCCGGTGATGAGATCACCGGTAATTCCTTCATCGGTTAGCGGAAAGAGTGGCAGTGACTGGTACTCGCCGGTGCGTTCCTCCGGGAGTTTGACCGTGGCATCGATACCCATCTTGCCACCCATGCTGAAGCTGTCAGAGGAGTGATCGAGGACATCCAGCGGACCGCGTGTGAGCAGCAGGTCGGTATTAAACCTCACATTGCCGAAGAGAGCCTCTGCCACCGCCGGGTAGTCAGTGACGGAGACCCCGCTGCTGACTACTATGATATACTTGCTGAGCATCATCTGCCCTGCGCCGAAGAGAGCGCTGAGCACCTTCAGCCCCTGCCCCGGGTACCGCTTGTCTATACTTACTATCACAAGGTTATGTGCCACACCTGCCACCGGCATGTGCAGCTCCCTTATCTCGGGAGCTATCGCCAGTTTTATCGGGGCGAAGAAGATCTTCTCCGTGGCCTTGCCCATCCAGGCATCCTCCATAGGAGGCACGCCGACGACGGTAGCGGGATAGACGGCATTGCTGCGGTGGGTGATGCAGGTGACATGAAAGCGGGGATAGAGGTCAGCCAAAGAGTAAAAGCCGGTATGATCACCGAACGGGCCTTCCGTCACCGGCTCTTCCGACGGGTCTACATAGCCTTCGATGACGATGTCAGAGTCAGCCGGTACCCAGATGTCGTTGGTGAGGCATCTGACGAGTGTGACCCTTTTGCGTCGCAGGAATGCTGCCAGGAGATATTCGCTCATATCCTCCGGCAGTGGTGCCGTGGCAGCATAGGTATAGACCGGGTCTCCGCCCAGGGTTACGGTTACAGGCATCCTTTCCCCTCTGCGCTTCCACGCTTCAAAATGGTGTGCGCCGGTCTTGTGCCTGTGCCAGTGCATACCTGTGACATCCTTGCCCATCACCTGCATACGGTACATCCCAAGGTTGGACTTTCCCGTCTCAGGATGCCTGGTATGCACCAGGGGGAGAGTGATGAATCTTTCGGCATCATGGGGCCAGCATTTGAGTATCGGCAGTCTGTCCAGGTCGGGGTTCATTTCGACCACCTCCTGGCACTCGCCCCGTCCTCTCTTTCTGACGGGAGCCAGCCGCAGGAGGTGCATCATGCGGGGCAGCCTCGAGAGCTTGCCGGAGAGGCTGCTTGCCTCACTCACCGATTCGATAAGGGAGAATATCTCTTCACCTGCATCATCCAGTGAGCTGCGGCCTATAGCCGCTGCCATACGGTCATCAGAGGCAAAGGCGTTTATAAGCAGAGGGAAGGCTGTGCCGGTATCCTCAAAGAGAAGGGCCCTGCCCCCTCTCTTAACCATGCGGTCAGCAATCTCCGTAATCTCAAGCAGTGGGCTTACACGGCACTTAACACGGGTAAGGTCACCGCGCGCATCGAGGTAACTTGCATATTGGGCCAGTCCGTTGAATGACATTGAGAAGCAGGTTTACACAAATATAGAAAAAAAGAAGGTGGCATATCAGATACCACCCTCTTCTCTCTTTCATTACCGGTAGCGGCGGGGGAAGTCAGTCCTGTTGCGTCAGCAACCTCTGTCCGGCGCCGTGGCCGGTTAACCCTCGCAGCCGTAGGAGCTGGTGTTGCCCAACTCCTCCTCGATGCGCAGAAGCTGATTATATTTTGCAATGCGGTCAGTGCGGCTCAGTGATCCGGTCTTGATCTGCCCTGAGTTCACTGCCACGGCCACGTCAGCAATGGTTGAATCTTCCGTTTCTCCTGAACGGTGTGAGATGACGGTGGTATAGCCGGCCCTGTGAGCCATCTCTATACAGTTCAGCGTCTCGGTGAGTGTGCCTATCTGGTTCAGCTTAATGAGGATCGAGTTGGCGCATCCCAGGTTGATACCTTTCTCCAGGTACTCGACATTGGTAACGAAGAGGTCATCACCTACGATCTGTATCTTTGATCCGAGCTGATCGGTATGGATCTTCCATCCGTCCCAGTCGCCTTCACTCATGCCGTCTTCTATGGAGTCAATGATGGGATACTTCTCCACCAGGGCGGTGAGATATTCAGCCTGCTCCTGCGGAGTGAGTTTCTTGCCGCTCTTACCTTCGAATTTGGTATAGTTATATATGCCATCCTCGAAGAACTCGCTGGCGGCGCAGTCAAGAGCCACTGTCACGTCAGTTACCGGTTTGTAGCCTGCGGCGGTGATGGCCTCGACAATGCTGTCGAGTGCATCTTCAGTACCCTTCAGTTTGGGGGCGAATCCGCCCTCATCACCCACGGCGGTGCTGAGACCACGCTGCTTGAGCACTTTCTTCAGGGCATGGAATACCTCTGCTCCCATCCTGAGACCCTCGGCGAACGAGCTGGCGCCTTTTGGGCGGATCATGAACTCCTGGAAAGCTATGGGTGCGTCAGAGTGCGAGCCGCCATTGATGATATTCATCATGGGCACCGGCAGCACGCGGGCATTTGTGCCCCCGATATATCTGTACAACGTGAGACCGTGATAGGCTGCCGCTGCTTTGGCGCATGCCAGAGAAACGCCAAGGATGGCATTGGCACCGAGATTGCTCTTGGTGGGCGTTCCGTCAATCTCAAGCATCTTCTCATCAATGGCCACCTGATTGGTGACATCCATGCCCATTATGTCTTCAGCGATGATGTTGTTGACATTATGCACTGCCTTCAGCACTCCTTTGCCGAGATAACGACTGTTATCGCCGTCTCTGAGCTCGAGCGCCTCGTTCTCGCCGGTTGATGCTCCTGACGGAACCGCAGCCCTGCCCGAGGCACCGCTGGCGGTTACTACTTCAACTTCGATTGTTGGGTTACCCCTTGAATCGAGGATCTCCCTTGCATGAACACTAATTATCTGACTCATTGTATTTTATGTTTAAATATGATCGGGTGGCAAGATACAAAAAAAAGGGATATGAGTATAAGTCAGTATCCCTTTAATTATATCCTGTGGGATGTTATTCCTTTTCTTCGTTCTCAGTTTCTTCAGCATTCTCTGCCGTTCCCTCCTCAGGTTTGGTTTCGGGCTCCTCTGCCTTCACGGACACCTGATCGACTGCGGGTTCCTCTTCTGTGGCAGACACCTGATCAACTGCAGGTTCCTCTTCTGTGGCAGACACCTGATCAACTGCGGGTTCCTCTGCCTGCACAGGCTCCTGGTCTGTCACAGCTTGCGCGGTGGTTTCGGTTTTGGCTTTAGTCTCCTTCACATCCTGAGCCCTGGCTCCGGTCACGGCAGCAGCAGCAGCGGCGGTTGTCCCGGCACCCTTCTTCTTCGTACCGCGGCGGCGGCGTGTGGTTTTGGCCTTGGCGCCCTCGGCAGCGAGCATGTTCTCGTTGAAGTCGACCAGCTCTATGATACACATCTCTGCAGAGTCACCCAGCCTGTTACCTGTCTTCAGGATGCGGGTATAACCTCCCGGACGGGCAGCAATACGCGGGGCAACCTCCCTGAAAAGTTCAGAGACGGCATTTTTGTCTTCAAGATAACTGAATACCACCCTGCGTGAATGGGTTGAGTCATCCTTTGACTTTGTGATGAGCGGCTCAACATATCTCCTCAGTGCGCGTGCCTTTGCAGTTGTGGTTGTAATACGCTTGTGAAGAATGAGTGATGATGCCATGTTGGCAAGAAGGGCCTTCCTGTCTGCACTTTTTCTTCCAAGGTGGTTTATAGCATTTAAATGTCGCATTTCTCTCTGCTTACCTGTTATTAATCTTTGTCGAGTTTATATTTTGCCACATCCATCCCGAATGAGAGACTCATTGTCTCAAGCAGCTCGTCGAGTTCAGTGAGTGACTTCTTGCCGAAGTTGCGGAATTTGAGCAGGTCATTCTTGTTGAATTTGACGAGGTCGCCCAGTGACTCCACCTCTGCAGCCTTGAGGCAGTTGAGTGCCCTTACCGAGAGGTCAAGGTCAACGAGTTTGGTCTTGAGCAGCTGGCGCATATGGAGTATCTCTTCATCGAACTCCTCGTTGGCCAGTTTGTCCTCATAATCAATGGTGATCTTGTCTTCGGAAAAGAGCATGAAGTGGTATATAAGTATCTTCGCTGCCTCCTTGAGTGCATCCTTCGGGTGGATGGATCCGTCAGTGGTAATCTCCAGGATCAGTTTTTCGTAGTCAGTCTTCTGTTCAACCCTGTAGTTGTCAATGGAATATTTGACATTGCGGATGGGGGTGAAGATTGAGTCTATGGCTATGACGCCGAATTCCGCCTCTTCAGGCTGGTTTTCTTCGGCCGGGACATATCCCCTGCCCTTGCTTATGTTGATCTCTATCTGGAGCTTGACATCGGGTTCCATGCGGCAGATGACCAGCTCAGGGTTCAGCACCTCGAAACTGCTGAGTGAGTTATTCAGGTCACCGGCTTTGAACTGTTCCTGGTCTGAGAGTTTGACAACGATTTTCTCGCTGTCGATATCCTCGACCATCTTTCTGAAACGCACTTGCTTGAGGTTCAGTATTATCTCAGTCACGTCTTCCATGACTCCGGTGATGGTAGAGAACTCATGGTCAACACCTTCTATCTTGATGGTGGTGATGGCATAGCCTTCAAGTGATGAGAGCAGGATTCTCCGGAGGGCATTACCTACTGTTATGCCATAGCCGGGTTCAAGCGGGCGGAACTCAAATTTTCCGTACTGGTCGTCCGCTTCCAGTAATATTACTTTATCAGGTTTCTGGAATGCTAATATGGCCATATGAATATTATTACTTTATTACTTGGAATATAGTTCAACTATAAGCTGTTCCTTGATCTCTTCCGGTATTTCGGAACGTTCCGGCACGCTCATGTATTTTCCGGCCATCTGTGTCTCATCCCATTCGAGCCATGCCAGTCTG
Source organism: Bacteroidales bacterium UBA4772 (assembly GCA_002403305.1). GTDB lineage: Bacteria > Bacteroidota > Bacteroidia > Bacteroidales > VadinHA17 > SR-FBR-E99. The sequence continues at coordinate 138,400 of DHHM01000011.1, read as the reverse complement.
GAACGGCGGTTTGACTCAAGTGATTCGATGATTGTCTCGAGCGATTTTGACTTTTCGCGCACACCTATGATATCACCCGGGCGGAGCTGGTAAGAGGGTATGTTGACCACATTGCCGTTAACGGTTATATGACGGTGAGAGACAAGCTGCCGTGCTGCTGCTCTTGTCGGGGCTACACCGAGGCGGTATACCACGTTGTCAAGGCGTGACTCGAGCATCTGAAGCAGTAACAGGCCGGTGACGCCCGATGCTGACGAGGCTTTCTCGAAAAAGTTGCGGAACTGACGTTCAAGCAGGCCGTAGGTATATTTCACCTTCTGCTTTTCGCGAAGCTGCACGCCGTACTCGGAGGTCTTCTTTCTCTTCTTGGTCAGGCCATGCTGTCCGGGAGGAAAGTTCTTCCTGTCGAGGTTTTTGTCAGGGCCGAAAATGGGCTCTCCGAATTTCCTGGCGATCTTTGATCTTGGTCCTGTGTATCTTGCCATTGAATTGAACTGTTTTTCGTTATAAAAAATTATAATTGGGGCCCTTTACACTCTTCTGCGTGAGGGCGGGCGGCATCCGTTATGAGGCATGGGTGTGACGTCAATGATCTCGGTGACCTCCACTCCGTTGTTGGATATGGAGCGGATAGCCGATTCGCGACCTGATCCGGGTCCCTTGACAAAAACCTTCACCTTGCGAAGGCCCAGTTCATAGGCTACTTTGGTGCACTCTTCGGCTGCCATCTGTGCGGCATATGGAGTGTTTTTCTTGGAGCCCCTGAAGCCCATCTTGCCGGCTGAGGCCCATGATATAACCTGGCCCGAGCTGTTTGTCAGGCTTATAATTATGTTGTTGAATGATGAATGAACGTGAGCCTGTCCCACCGGTTCAACCTTGACGACCTTCTTCTTTTGCGTCCCAGTCTTCTTTGCCATATATTAATTATTTAGTAGCTTTTTTCTTGTTGGCAACAGTCTTCTTGCGTCCCTTGCGTGTACGGGCATTGTTCTTGGTGCTCTGTCCGCGCACGGGAAGCCCTATACGGTGACGGATACCGCGGTAGCATCCTATGTCCATCAGCCTTTTTATGTTGAGCTGTGTCTCGGAGCGCAGTTCGCCTTCCAGTTTATAATTTTCGGCCAAAACCTGACGGATGGTGTTGATGTTATCGTCATCCCACTCTTCAACCTTCTTGTGGCGGTCTACGCCTGCACTGTCAAGCACCTTCTGTGCCGTGCTGCGTCCTACCCCATAGATATAGGTAAGAGCTATTTCGCCCTGTTTGTTCCTCGGTAGGTCTACCCCATTAATACGTGCCATATACCTCTTTTAATTTGAAGTGCAAAGTTAATTAAATTTATCCCTGCCTCTGCTTGAACTTGGGATTTTTCTTATTTATCACATACAGACGCCCGTTACGCCTCACTATCTTGCAGTTGGCTGAGCGTTTTTTTACTGATGCTCTTACTTTCATCGCTCTTTTCTTTCTATTTAAATCTGAATGTTATTCTTCCTTTAGTAAGGTCATAGGGAGACATCTCCACCTTGACTTTGTCTCCTGGCAGGATCTTGATATAATGCATTCTCATCTTGCCTGAGATGTGTGCGGTTATTATATGTCCGTTTTCGAGCCTGACCCTGAACATCGCGTTTGACAACGCCTCGATGATCGTTCCGTCAATCTCTATTGATGGTTGTTTGGCCATATTGTTACCTCTTTGTTAATACTTCTTCTATATATTCAAATGTTGTCAGCTGGTCGGCTTTACCCTCCCTGACCGCAACAGCATATTCATAATGGGCTGACGGTTTCCCGTCGCCTGTACTTACCGTCCATCCGTCGGCTGCCACCCTTGTGTTCTTGGTCCCCATGTTGATCATCGGCTCTATACAGATGACCAGGTTCCTTTCCAGTCTTGGGCCGCTGCCGCGTTTGCCGAAGTTAGGCACCTCGGGTCCCTCGTGCAGGTTTCTGCCCAGGCCGTGTCCCACCAGGGTGCGCACCACCGAGTAGCCTCCGCTTTCGGCCTTTTTCTGCACTGCATGGGATATGTCGCCCACGCGGTTGCCGGCCACTGCTTCCTTTACTCCTGCCTCCAGGGAGGCGCGGGTATATTCCAGCAGGCGCATGATCTCAGGTTTCACCTCTCCTACCGGAAAGGTATAGGCGCTGTCGCCGTAGAAGCCGTTGAGTATCACCCCGCAGTCGACTGAGATGATGTCTCCCTCCTCCAGGGTGTAGTCACACGGTATTCCGTGAACCACCTTTTCATTGACAGATGTGCAGAGCGTATTGGGGAAGCCGGCGTATCCCTTGAAACCGGGCAGGGCGCCGTGATCTCGTATAAAGGTCTCGGCGATGCCATCAAGATAGAGTGTTGTCACTCCCGGCCTGATGTGCCGTGCCAGCTCTGCCAGCGTCTGAGAGACTAGCAGGTTGCTCTGTCGCAGGAGATCTACCTCCTCATCTGTCTTAATATAAATCATCAAAGAACGTAAAGGAATCAGATAGCCGTTACGGCACCGGTCCTGCCCTTGATACGGCCCGACTTCATCAGGCCGTCATAGTGGCGCATAAGCAGATGACTTTCAATCTGCTGGAGAGTATCAAGGACGACGCCCACGAGAATGAGGAGCGAAGTGCCTCCGAAGAACTGTGCAAACTCACCGCTGACGCCGAAGTTGACGGCAAAGGCGGGGAGAATGGCTATGATAGCCAGAAAAATAGATCCCGGGAGGGTGATCCTTGACATGATGCTGTCAATGAACTCAACGGTCTTGCGCCCGGGTTTGATGCCCGGAATAAAACCGCCGTTCTTCTTCATGTCTTCGGCCATCTGTACCGGGTTGATTGTAACCGCGGTATAGAAGTAGGTGAAGAGTATTATGAGCAGGGCGGTGACCAGGTTGTACCAGAATCCGTACATATTGGTAAAGGCCATCACGAAGCCTGACCCCGATTCGCTGAATCCGGCGAGGATGATCGGGAGCATCATTATCGCCTGGGCGAAGATGATGGGCATAACGCCTGCTGCGTTAACCTTGAGGGGTATATACTGTCTGACGCCGCCGTACTGCTTGTTGCCTACGATGCGCCGGGCATACTGCACGGGTATCCTCCTTGTGCCCTGCACCAGCAGCACTGAACCCAGTATCACCATGAAGAGCAATACTATCTCTATCAGCAATGCGATGAGTCCGCCCGATCCGTTGATGCGGGTACCAGCTTCAAACACGAATGAGACGGGGAAGCGGGAGATGATACCCACCATGATTATGAGTGAAATTCCGTTACCTATACCTTTATCTGTTATTCTTTCGCCCAACCACATGACAAATATCGTGCCGGCCGTGAGAATGATCACCGAGGAGATCCTGAAGAACATCCCCGTGAGTACGAATGCCTCCGGCGGCAGCACAGCGTGAAGGTTGGCAAGGTATGTCGGCGCCTGCAGGATAAGGATAGCCACGGTGAGATACCGCGTGTACTGGTTCATCTTCCGTCTTCCGCTCTCACCCTCCTTCTGCAGTTTCTGAAAGTAAGGGAACACAATGCCGAGCAGCTGAATGACGATAGAGGCGGAGATATATGGCATGATTCCCAGGGCAAAGATGGATGCCTGTGAGAAGGCTCCGCCGGAGAACATGTCAAGCAGTCCCATAATCCCGCTTGATGTCTGGCTCTGCAGGTTCTCAAGCATAGACGGATCTACGCCCGGCAGGGTGATATATTTACCCAGACGATAGAGGGCAACAATGCCAAGGGTGTAGAAGATCCTTGCTCTCAGGTCCTCAATCTTGAAAATATTCTTTATGGTCTGTATGAATTTCATGCCTTACAGTTTAACTGCTGTTCCCTGATTAGCTTCTATTGCGGCCTCGGCTGACTTGCTGAAAGCATGGGCATGCACCTCGAGCTTCTTAGTCAGCGTACCGTTGCCGAGTATCTTTACCAGTGAGTTCTTGTTGATAAGACCGGCGGTGAGCATTGTCTGAATGTCAATGCGATCACTCTTGAGCTTTTCTGAAAGTTTTTCCAGTGTACTGAGATTGATGCCCTTGTACTCAACCCGGTTTATATTCTTGAATCCCGACTTGGGCACGCGTCTCTGCAACGGCATCTGACCGCCTTCAAAGCCGACTTTCCTGCTGTAGCCCGAACGTGACTTGGCACCCTTGTGACCGCGTGTTGAGGTACCGCCCCGTCCTGATCCTTCACCGCGGCCGATGCGCTTCTCTCTTTTCACCGACCCTGGTGCCGGTTTTAAATTGCTTAAATCCATTGTACAATATATGTAATGCAGTTAATACCCTTATACTTTCTCAGTCCTGACCAGGTGTTCCAGCTTCTTGACCATACCCATTACCGTTGGGGAGTCGTCATGCTCAACAGTCTGATGCATCTTTTTGAGGCCCAGTGCATCGAGTATTCTCTTCTGTCTCTCGGGCTGTCCTATTCTGCTTTTTACCTGGGTTATCCTTATTCTTGCCATTATTGCAAATATTACTAGCCGTTAAATACTTTTTCCATTGTTACTCCCCTGTGGTCAGCTACGGTGCTGGCATCACGCATCTCGAGCAGTGCCGCTATGGTAGCCTTTACAAGGTTATGCGGGTTCGATGAGCCCTTTGACTTGGCCAGCACGTTTCTGACTCCGACGCTCTCCAGGACGGCACGCATGGCGCCTCCTGCCTTGACACCGGTTCCTTCCGATGCAGGCTTGATGAAGACATATGCTCCGCCAAACTTGCCGTACTGCTCATGAGGGATGGTTCCCTTGAAAACCGGCACCTTGATAAGGTTTTTCTTGGCGTCTTCTATGCCCTTGGCTATGGCAGTTGTAACCTCGCTGGCCTTACCGAGGCCGTGACCCACAATACCTTTCTCATCGCCAACGACTACGATGGCCGAGAAGCTGAATGTGCGGCCTCCCTTTGTCACCTTGGTTACCCTCTGGATGCTTACCAGCCTGTCGGTAAGTTCAAGATCACTGTTCTTAATTCGCTTTGTTCCGTATACCATACTGTTTAAAATTTTAAGCCGCCTTCACGTGCTCCGTCAGCTAATGATTTCACTCTGCCATGATACTGATAACCGTTTCTGTCAAAGACAACACTCTCGATGCCCTTCTCTTTGCAGACCTCTGCAAAATGCTTGCCCACCAGTGCTGCCACCTCGATCTTCTTTTTGCCCCCGGCAGAAGCTATCTCCTTCTCCCTTGAACATGCCGATGCGAGCGTCACACCGTTGACATCATCAACAGCCTGAATATAAATCTGCTTGTTGCTACGGTATACAGTTATTCTTGGTTTCGCCGGAGTGCCTTTTATGCTCCTGCGGATCCTCATTTTGATCTTCTCTCTTTTTTCTGTCTTCGTTAAAGCCATGGCTTCACTGTTTAATCATATTATACTCCAGCCGATTTTCCGGCTTTTCTCCTGAGTCTTTCACCCACGAACTTTATCCCTTTGCCTTTGTAAGGTTCCGGCGGACGCAGCGATCTGATCTTTGCTGCCACATGCCCTATGAGCTGCTTGTCAATGCTCGACAGGGTGATAATGGGGTTACTCCTTTTCTCGGTCTTGGTTTCAACCTTTATCTCCTGAGGCAGTTCAATTACAATATCGTGTGAATAACCGAGGTTCATCTCCAGGCGCTGACCGTTAGCCTCGGCACGGTAGCCGACACCCACAAGCTCCAGTTCCTTCCGGTAACCACTCGAGACTCCCACAACCATATTGGCTATAAGGGCCCTGTAGAGGCCATGGAGAGATTTGAGCCGCTTTTCGTCGTTCGGTCTTGAAAGCACCAGCTCATTATTTTCAATCTCAACACTGATATCACTGTCAATCTTCTGCGACAGTGTCCCCAGCGGTCCCTTGACAGTCACCACGTTGGCATCGTCAACAGAAACAGTGACGCCTGATGGCAGGGATACCGGCATTTTTCCTATTCGTGACATTTGAATCCTCCTCCTCTTTAATAAACATAACAAATTACTTCACCTCCGACATTCTCTTTTTTGGCCTCCTTTTCGGTCATGACACCGACGGAGGTGGAGAGAATGGCTATTCCCAGTCCGTTGAGGACACGCGGGAGTTTATCGACGCCTACGTATTTCCTGAGGCCGGGACGGCTCACCCTGCGTATCGACTTCATAGCAGGCAGCTTGCTCTTGGGATGATACTTGAGGGCGATCTTGATCTTGCCCTGCAGGTTATCATCAATGAACTTATAGCTGAGGATGTATCCTTTATCGTAGAGTATCCTGGTGATATCCTTCGTCAGACCGGAAGCCGGGGTCTCAACAACTTTGTGTCCGGCTTTTACGGCATTTCTCACTCTGGTAAGAAAATCTGCTATTGGATCTGTCATCTTATTGTTGTTAATAGTTTATATCTCTGTCGGGTTGTTACCAGCTAGCCTTTCTTACGCCCGGGATGAGTCCTTTGGAGGCCATCTCCCTGAATGTGATCCTGCTGATGCCAAACTGTCTCATGTAGCCTCTCGGTCTACCGGTGATCTTGCACCTGTTGCGCTGCCTGATGGGATTTGAGTTGCGCGGCAGGGCACTCATTGCGATGTAGTCTCCTTCTGCTTTGAGAGCTGCCCTTTTGGCGGCGTATCTTTTTGCAAGTCTGGCGCGTTTGACCTCGCGGGCTTTCATTGATTCTTTAGCCATATTCCGATCTGTTTACTTATTTTTAAAGGGTATTCCGAATTGTTTGAGCAGGGCATAGGCCTCTTCATCGCTCCCGGCAGTGGTGACAAACGTTATCTGCAGTCCCATGATCTTGGCAATCTTATCTATATCGATCTCCGGGAAGATAATCTGTTCCGTGATCCCGAGTGTATAATTACCGCGTCCGTCGAGTTTGGCACCTACACCCTTGAAGTCGCGTATGCGCGGCAGGGCAACGGCTATGAGTCTCTCGAGGAATTCGTACATGCGGTCTTTACGAAGCGTGACCATCACGCCGATGGGCATAGCCTTGCGGAGCTTGAAGTTGGATATGTCCTTCTTTGAGACTGTCTGCACGGCCTTCTGTCCGGCGATGTCACTTACCTCCTTCACTCCCATCTCCAACAGCTTTTTGTCGGCAATAGCCTGACCGAGTCCCTGGTTGATGACTATCTTTTCGAGACGCGGTACCTGCATCACACTCTTGTAGTTGAACTGTTTCATCAGTTCAGGTGTGATCTCACTCCTGTATTTTGTCTTTAGTGCGGGCGTATACATTACTTGATCTCCTCTCCTGATTTTTTGGCAAAGCGCACCAGTTTGTTCTTATCGTTAAGTCTGCGGCCTACACGTGTGGGCTTGCCGCTCGCCGGGTCAATGACCATGAGGTTGGAAATGTGTACGGGGGCCTCCTTCTTGATGATGCCTCCCTGGGGTGCCTTGGCGTTGGGCTTGGTATGTTTTGATACCATGTTCACTCCTTCGACCAGGGCTTTGCTTTTATCCCTGTTAACCTCAAGGACTCGTCCCTTCCGGCCTTTTGATTCACCGGCAATGACAGCCACGGTGTCTCCTTTCTTGATGTGTAATTTCTTCTGCATCGGGTGTCCGTTTAAAATTATAACACTTCAGGTGCAAGTGAGACTATCTTCATGTACTTGTCGCGCAGTTCCCTGGCAACAGGGCCGAAGATACGCGTGCCACGGACCTCATCTGTGTTGGTCAGCAAAACCACGGCGTTATCGTCAAAGCGGATATATGATCCGTCAGCGCGTCGTATCTCCTTCTTCGTTCTCACCACCACAGCCTTGCTTACCGATCCCTTCTTTGCTTCACCTGAGGGCATGGCGCTCTTTACCGAGACAACGATCTTGTCGCCAACGCTTGCATACCTCTTCTTGCTTCCGCCGAGCACCCTGATGCAAAGAACCTCCTTGGCACCCGTGTTATCGGCAACAGTCAACCTGCTTTCCTGTTGTATCATAATTACTTAGCTCTTTCAATTATTTCAACCAATCTCCAGGCTTTGTTCTTGCTGAGAGGCCTGGTCTCCATTATGCGTACCGTATCACCAATATTGCAGGTGTTCTCCTCATCATGAGCCATCAGCTTCTTCGTGCGGTTGACGAACTTGCCGTAGATGGGGTGCTTGACCTTTCTGCGGATGGCAACGACGATGGATTTGTCCATCTTGTTGCTGACGACAACACCCGTACGCTCTTTTCTAAGTTTCCTTTCTTCCATTGTGATAGCGGCTATTTTGTTTTTGCATTGATCTCTCTCTTGCGCTTCTCGGTCATAAGCCGGGCGATCGACTTCCTGCTCTCCTTGATTTTCTGGGGGTTATCCAGCGGGGAGATGGCGTGGTTCAGCTTCATGCGCACGAGTGCGGTCTTCTCGTTGTCAATACGTTCGAGAAGCTCCTGGTTGCTTAATTCTCTTATCTCTGAACTCTTCATTGCTCTTATTTTTTATTCCTCGGCATAATCACGGCGTACCACGAATTTTGTTGCAACAGGCAGTTTCTGCGCTGCAAGGCGGAGTGCCTCCCTGGCCACATCAAAGGGAACGCCCTCGGCTTCGATGATTATACGTCCCGGAGTTACCGGAACGACAAAGCCTTCAGGAGCACCTTTTCCCTTACCCATTCGCACCTCTGCAGGTTTCTTGGTTATGGGTTTGTCGGGAAAAACGCGGATCCATATCTGTCCTTCACGTTTCATATGACGGGTGACAGCCTGGCGGGCAGCTTCAAGCTGACGGCCGGTGATCCATGCCTCCTCAAGGGTTTTGATGCCAAATGACCCGAATGCCAGCTGATTGCCTCTCTGGGCATTGCCTTTCATCATGCCCTTCTGGCTCCTCCTGTATTTGGTCTTCTTCGGTTGTAACATCGCTCAGTTGTTATTAATATATTGTATTATTCAGTTACCTGGAATCCTTTTTGTTGCCGCCTCTTTTCCTGTAGCCTCCTGACGGGGGTCCACCCTTTGCTCCCTTGAGGTTCTTTGCTCCGATATTGGGACTGAGATCACGCTTGCCGTATACCTCGCCGTTGCATATCCATACCTTGATCCCTACCAGGCCTACCTTGGTAAGGGCCTCAGCGAGAGCGTAATCGATGTCAGCGCGGAAGGTGTGCAGCGGAATCCTGCCGTCCTTGTAGGTCTCGTTACGTGCCATCTCGGCGCCGCCGAGCCTGCCGGAGATCACCACCTTGATACCTTCGGCGCCCATGCGCATCGAAGAGGCGACGGCCATCTTGATGGCACGGCGGTAGGAGATCTTGCCTTCCACCTGGCGGGCTATGTTACCGGCAACTATTGCAGCATCAAGCTCAGGGCGCTTCACCTCGAAGATGTTTATCTGAACCTCCTTACTGGTGATCTTTTTGAGCTCCTCCTTCAGCTTGTCAACCTCCTGGCCTCCCTTGCCAATGATGATGCCCGGGCGTGCCGTGTTGACGGTGACGGTGATGAGCTTGAGGGTACGTTCAATGATGATCTTGGAGATACTGGCCTTTGCAAGCCTGGCATTCAGGTATTCCCTGATCCTGGTGTCCTCAATAAGCTTGCTTGAGAAGTCGCTGCCACCGTACCAGTTAGAGTCCCATCCTTTGATGATTCCTACTCTGTTGCCTATCGGATTTACTTTTTGTCCCATCTTTTACTCTGAAATATTTGCTGTTTCCTGTTTCCTGCTACCCAGCACAAGGGTTACATGGTTTGATCTCTTGCGTATGCGGTAAGCCCTTCCCTGGGGGGCGGGACGGATCCTGCGCAGTATGCGGCCGCCGTCGACCTGCACCTCCTTGACGTAGAGGTCGCTCTCCTCAAGGCGCACCCCTTCGTTTTTGGCCTGCCAGTTGGCAATGGCCGAGAGAAGGAGTTTTTCAACCCTGCGCGAGGCCTCCTGCTTGCTGAACTTCAGTATGTCAAGAGCCCTGTTGACCTCCTGACCCCTGATAAGATCAGTTACCAGTCTCATCTTGCGCGGTGAGGTGGGGACGTTTTTCAGTACGGCCCTGGTCCTCTCTTTTACGGCTTCCTTCCTCTTTTCTGCGCTTATTCTTTTTCTTGCACCCATATCTGATTATTTTTCAGTTGTTTAGATACATCACCTATTTCTGTTTCCCGCCATGACCGCGGAAGGTACGGGTAGGGGCAAACTCTCCCAGCTTATGACCAACCATGTTTTCGGTAATGTATACAGGTATGAATTTGTTTCCGTTGTGCACTGCCAGCGTGTGTCCCACAAAGTCAGGGGAGATAACCGATCTTCTTGACCAGGTCTTGATCACGGTCTTCTTTCCGCCGTCATTCATTACGTCAACCTTTTTGCCAAGGTGAAGGTCAATGAAGGGGCCTTTTTTAATGGATCTGCTCATCGTATCAACTATTTTTTCCTTCTTTCAATAATATGCCTGTTCGAATACTTGGTACGGCTCCTGGTCTTAAAGCCTTTTGCGGGCATACCGTTGCGTGAACGCGGATGGCCTCCCGAGGCTCTTCCTTCACCGCCGCCCATGGGGTGATCAACGGGGTTCATGGCGACACCCCTGGTCCTCGGCCTGCGGCCCAGCCAGCGACTGCGTCCTGCCTTGCCCGATCTCTCCTGGTTGTGATCACTGTTGGATACTGTTCCTATTGTGGCGCGGCACACTGTGAGCACCATCCTGGTCTCACCAGAGGGGAGCTTGATGGTGGCATACTTGCCCTCACGGGCAGCCAGCTGGGCAAAGGTTCCGGCACTGCGGGCCATAGCTGCTCCCTTGCCGGGCTTGAGCTCTATGTTGTGAACGATCGTTCCCAGAGGTATGTCCTCAAGGAAGAGAGTGTTGCCCGGATCAGGAGAGGCGGTCTTGCCCGACATCACCTCCTGCCCCACCTTAAGTCCGTTGGGAGCAATGATATATCTCTTCTCACCGTCAGCATAGGTAAGGAGGGCTATACGGGCCGAACGGTTCGGGTCATATTCCACGGAGGTGACCCTGGCGGCAATGCCATCCTTGTCCCTGCGGAAGTCGATCACACGGTACATCCTCTTGTGACCGCCACCCATATACCTCATGGTGCGCCTGCCGTTAACATTCCTTCCCCCTGACTTCTTCAGCGGCGCGAGCAAGGATTTCTCCGGCGTGTCGCGGGTGACCTCGGCAAAGGTACTCGCGATCTTATGTCTCTGGCCTGGTGTTACAGGCTTAATCTTTCTGACTGCCATATAGTGTTAAATGTTGCTGTAAAAATCTATCGTCTCTCCTTTGGCGAGAGTGACAACAGCCTTTTTCGCTGCTGCTGTGCGTCCCTTCATAATGCCCGACTTGGTATAGCGGGTTTTGTTCTTGCCGGCAATATTGATGGTGTTCACCGATTCAACATTGACGCCGTAAAGATCCTCAACCGCCCTCTTTATCTCGAGCTTGTTGGCCTTGCGTGCAACCAGAAAACCATACCTGTTGAACTTCTCGCCCTGGCTGGTCATCTTTTCAGTCACTATGGGTTTAATTAAAATTTCCATATCAATCTCCCGGTTTATAATGTTGAATGCAAAACATCAACTGCGCTCTCCGTAAGCACCAGAGTTGAAGCTTTCATTATACTGTAAGTATTTAAATCACTGATAGTTACAACTTCAACTCCCTGCAAATTTCGAGATGACAAATATATGTTTTTATTTTGTTCCGGTAAAACAAAGAGTGATTTTTTATTCATTATATTGAGGTTTGCGCTCACTCCGGCCATTTTTGCGGTCTTCGGGGTCTCCAGCGCGAAGTCCTCAAGAATGATTATCCTGTTCTCTTTTGCCTTATATGAGAGGGCTGATTTTCTGGCCAGCTGTTTCACCTTTTTATTGAGCTTGAAGCCGTAGAATCTGGGTCTGGGGCCGAAGATACGGCCACCGCCGCGAAACTCCGGGTTTTTGATACTGCCGAAGCGTGCTGTTCCGGTGCCCTTCTGCCTCTTGAGCTTGCGTGTGCTGCCCGTGACCTCGCTGCGTTCCCTGGCCTTGTGCGTACCCTGTCTCTGACCTGCCTGATACTGTTTCGTATCGAGGTAGATAGCATGGTCATTGGGTTCAATGCCGAAGATGGTCTCGTTGAGAGTGACCTTTCGTCCGGTCTCTTTTCCGTCTATGTTAAATACTGCTACTTCCATTACTTTGTTATTATTACGTAACCACCCTTGGGGCCCGATACGGCTCCTTTGACAAGGAGAAGGTTTGATTCGGGGATGATCTTTATCTTCCGCAGTTCTGTCTCCTGCTGTTTGCCTCCGGTGCGGCCGGCCATGCGCATGCCCTTCATGACCCTCGAGGGCCATGATGAGGCGCCGATGGAGCCGGGAGCCCTGAGCCTGTTGTGCTGACCGTGGGTTGTGCCTCCCACGCCGCCGAAGCCGTGACGCTTGACGACACCCTGGAAGCCCTTGCCCTTGGTCCATCCTCTGACATCGAGATATATATCGTCATCGAACAGATCCACGGTGATGACATCACCTATCTTGTATTTGTCCTCTTCGAACCCGACGAACTCGGCCATCTTTCTCTTGGGACCGGTACCGGCCTTCTTGAAATGACCTATCTCAGCCTTGTTGCTCGACTTCTCCCTCTTGTCGTCAAAACTGAGCTGCAATGCCGCATAACCGTCGTTCTTCACAGTCTTCACCTGGGAGACCACACACGGGCCTACCTCCAGTACTGTGCATGGAATGTTCTTTCCGTTATCATCGAAGACGGAGGTCATCCCAACCTTTTTTCCTATTAATCCCTGCATAATTCACTGTATTTTTCCGGTTATCACACTTTTATTTCCACCTCTACCCCGCTGGGAAGTTCAAGCTTCATGAGAGCATCGATGGTTTTTGGTGTGGAGCTGTATATGTCAAGCAGACGCTTGTACGATGACAGTTGAAACTGCTCTCTTGATTTCTTGTTCACGAACGGGGAACGGAGAACCGTATAGATCCTTTTGTGGGTAGGCAGCGGAATTGGGCCGCTGACTACTGCACCCGTGGATTTGACGGTCTTAACGATCTTCTCTGCCGATTTATCGACCAGGTTATGATCGTAAGACTTGAGTTTGATGCGAATTTTCTGACTCATCTTTTTTAAAAACTTTTTCCTGTTGTTACTTCAATAATTTTCTTCGCTAATTCTGCAGGCACCTCTTCAAAATGGGAGAACTCCATTGTGGATGTTGCCCTGCCCGAGGTAAGGGTACGCAGTACTGTAACGTATCCGAAGTTTTCTGCCAGAGGTACTTTTGCCTTTATTACCCTTGCGCCTGCTTTCGATTCCATACCTTCCACCTTGCTCCTCCTCTTGTTGAAGTCGCCTACGACGTCACCCACGAACTCTTCCGGGGTGACCACTTCGGCGTTCATCACCGGTTCAAGGAGTACCGGGTGGCATTTCGGCGCCGCATGGCGGAATGCCTGCCTGGCTGCTATCTCGAACGAAAGCGAGTCGGAGTCGACAGGATGGTAGGAACCGTCCTTGAGTACAACCTTAAGGCTGTCGAGAGGGAAGCCGGCCAATGGGCCGTTGAGCATCGCTTCGCGAAAACCCTTTTCTACTGCGGGTATAAATTCCTTCGGCACATTGCCTCCCCTGATTTCGTTTACAAAGGTGAGTCCCGGAACAGAGTCTTCGGCAGGCATTAGCTCCACGGTGATATCCGCAAATTTGCCCCTGCCGCCCGTCTGTTTCCTGAACAGCTCCCTGTGGGTGTATGATGTTGTGATGGCCTCCTTATATGCAACCTGCGGTCTCCCCTGGTTGCATTCAACCTTGAATTCACGCCTCAGACGGTCAATGAGAATCTCAAGATGAAGTTCTCCCATGCCGCTGATGATCGTCTGTCCGCTGTCAGGATCGATTTTAACCTTGAACGTGGGATCCTCTTCAGCCAGCTTGCCGAGTGCCTGCCCCAGCCTGTCCATGTCAGCCTGTGTTTTGGGCTCCACGGCTATCCATATTACCGGTTCCGGGAACTCCATTGACTCAAGCAGCACAGGCTTGTGAATGGCACAGAGGGTATCGCCTGTCTGAAGATCCTTGAAACCCACGCCGGCACAAATGTCTCCTGCGGATACTGACGGCACTGGGTTCTGTTTGTTTGCATGCATCTGGAAGAGGCGGTTGATACGCTCCCTCTTGCCGGTACGTACATTCAGTACGGTATCGCCGGCATTGATGGTGCCTGAGTAGACCCTCATGAAGACCAGTCGGCCAACATACGGGTCAGTGGCTATCTTGAAGGCGAGAGCCGAGAAGGGCTCGTCAGCCCGTGGTTCCAGTATTATCTCCCTGTCGTCGCGCGGGTCTTTGCCTTTAACGGCTCCCACATCCATGGGTGAGGGCAGGTATGCCACCACCCCGTTGAGCAGTCGCTGCACCCCCTTGTTCTTGAAGGCGGCGCCGCAGAATACGGGTACTATCACCCCCTCGACGGTCTCACGGCGCAGTACGGCCATCAGCTCGTCGGCGGTGATGCTCTCATGATCTTCGAGGTAACGCTCGAGAATGGAATCGTCCATCTCGGCACATGCCTCAACGAGCTTCATCCTCCACTCCTCGGCCTCCTCTGCCATCTCTTCCGGGATGGGTTGAACGGTGAAGTTGGTGAGCGGGTCGACACCCTCCTCATAGATGATGGCCTGCATCTCAATAAGGTCGATCAGCCCCACGAACCCTTCGCCGTAGCCGATGGGTATCTGCACGGGCACCGGATGGGCTCCCAACTTGTCGATCATCTGCTGCACGACGCCGTGGAAGTCGGCACCGGCGCGGTCCATCTTGTTGACGAAGGCTATACGCGGCACATGGTATTTGTTGGCCTGCCGCCAGACGGTCTCCGACTGCGGTTCCACGCCTCCCACGGCGCAGAAGACCGCCACAGCCCCGTCAAGCACCCTGAGGGCCCGCTCCACCTCCACGGTGAAGTCGACATGCCCGGGCGTGTCGATGAGATTGATCTTGTAGAGCTGATCCCTGTATTTCCAGAAGGTGGTGGTAGCAGCAGAGGTGATGGTGATGCCACGCTCCTGCTCCTGCACCATCCAGTCCATAGTGGCATTGCCGTCATCAACTTCGCCGATGCGGTGTACACGACCCGTATAATAGAGGATGCGCTCGGAAGTAGTTGTCTTCCCGGCATCGATGTGGGCCATAATGCCAATGTTTCTGGTATGTTTGAGATCGCTGCTCATCTGTTGCTGGTTGTTCTCCCTGTGTCAGATCAGAACCTGAAGTGGGCGAAAGCCTTGTTGGCCTCGGCCATTCGGTGTGTATCCTCTTTTCTTTTATAGGCCCCCCCCTCCTGGTTATAGGCAGCCATGACCTCCGCGGCAAGCTTCTCAGCCATGCTGTGGCCACTGCGCTTGCGGGCGAAGAGAATGAGGTTCTTCATGCTTATGCTCACCTTGCGGTCGGGACGGATCTCAAGCGGCACCTGGAAGGTGGCACCACCGACCCTGCGGCTTTTGACCTCTACGTGAGGAGTGATGTTGTCAAGAGCCTGTTTCCAGATCTCGAGAGGACTCTTCTCCTCATTCTTCATCTTGTCGGCCACTATATCAAGTGAGTCGTAAAATATTCTGAAGGCAACGGTCTTTTTACCACTGTACATCAGGTTATTGATGAAACGGGTAACGTACGGATCGTTGAATTTCGGGTCCGGTAGGAGGATCCTCTTCTTTGGTTTTGCCTTTCTCATATCGTGTGAATCCTTTAACTGTTACTTCTTTGGTCTTTTTGCACCGTATTTTGACCTTCTCTGCTTGCGGCCATCAACACCGGAGGTGTCAAGTGCGCCACGGATAAGGTGATAGCGGACACCCGGAAGGTCTTTGACCCTGCCGCCCCTGATGAGCACGATGGAGTGCTCCTGGAGGTTGTGACCCTCACCCGGAATATAGGCGTTGACCTCCTTCTGGTTGGTCAGCCTTACCCTGGCTACTTTTCTCATGGCTGAGTTAGGTTTCTTTGGCGTGGTAGTGTAGACACGTACACAGACTCCCCTCCTCTGCGGGCATGAGTCAAGCGCAGGTGCCTTGCTTTTGTCTACCAGCTTCTTGCGGCCTTTTCTTACTAACTGCTGAATTGTTGGCATAATTCTCTTTTAATTAATTTTCCTTTTCTATATACTGGTCTGCAAAAAATCATTCTCCTCCGTCTCACCGGGCAATTTTCATTGCCCCCCGTTACGCACGCTGCTCCCGCCTGATGCGCTAACGGCAGTCCGTCGGCGCAGTGCTGCGGGGGCAAAGTTTTCTGAAGATGTAACTTATGGTTTGTAAGTTATTTACAGGAATTTCTTCCCGACCGCTCCCATCGACCTCTTTTCTA
Organism: Bacteroidales bacterium UBA4772; assembly: GCA_002403305.1. GTDB lineage: Bacteria > Bacteroidota > Bacteroidia > Bacteroidales > VadinHA17 > SR-FBR-E99. The sequence goes on along the minus strand of DHHM01000011.1, from coordinate 122,105 downwards.
AACTTACACTCTGTAAGAAGTGACCGGTACTCCTGTTTTTCAAAAAACCGGTGCAAAGATAAATAAATATTTTTCAAACAGCAGCTACTTTTATGATCTCTTTTGAAAATTTGTTATTTTTGCGCTCCCTACGAGATCAACACACATATAATAAAATAATTAAAGCCAAGATGAAGACTTACTCAACAGACCACCTCAGGAACATTGTTCTGCTGGGAAACTCGGGCTCAGGAAAGACCACCCTTGCAGAAGCGATGCTGTTCAACGGGGGGGGCATTGAGAGGCGGGGTACAGTGGAAGCCAGGAATACCGTCTCTGACTACAAGCCTATAGAGCAGGAGAACCGCAACTCAGTTTTTTCCACCGTGCTCTACGCCGAGTACAACGACAAGAAGATAAACATAGTTGACACTCCGGGTCTGGATGACTTCTCCGGCGGAGTCATATCATCGATGTATGCAGCTGACACCGCCATGCTGGTTATCAACGTTCAGAACGGCGTTGAGGTGGGAACGGAGATCCAGTTCAGGCATGCCGACAAGTTTCAGAAGCCCCTCATCATTGTCGTCAACGGCCTCGATCACGAAAAGGCCAACTTTGAAAAGACGGTGGAGATGCTTCATGAGAGGTTCGGCAGTGATGTCACTCTGGCACAGTTCCCGGTGAATGAGGGCACGGGCTTCAACACCGTCATTGACGTCATCAGCATGAAGATGCTCCGTTACGGCAAGGAGGGTGGCAAGGCTGAGGTTCTTGATATTCCCGCCGAACATCAGTCGAGGGCTGAGGAGCTTCACGCCACCCTCACCGAGAAGGTGGCCGAGAGCGACGAGGAGCTGATGGAGCTCTTCTTCGCCAACGACAAGCTGACCGAGGAGGAGATCAGCAGGGGTATACGTGAAGGGCTGCTCAAGAGGGGCATCTTCCCGGTCTTCTGCGTCTCTGCAAAAGGCAATGTGGGTGTCGACAGGCTTCTGCAGTTCATCACTGCTGCCGCACCGGCGCCGTCTGACATGCCGGCAGTGAAGAACTCGAAGGGAAATGAGGTTAAATGTGATGCTTCAGGTGCGGCTTCGGTGTTTGTATTCAAGACCACCATCGAGGAGCACATCGGTGAGATAAACTATTTCAGGGTGATGTCAGGCAAGATCGCGGAGAACCTTGACGTGGTCAACACCAGCAACGGCACCAGGGAGCGCCTCTCCCAGATCTTCATCTGTGCCGGCAAGAACCGTACCCGTGTTCCGGAGATACATGCCGGTGACATCGGCGGCTTCGTCAAGCTGAAGAATACCAAGACCAACCATACTCTCAATGTCGTGGGCAACGACTGGACCTATGAGAACATGCAGTTCCCCGAGCCCAAGTACCGTACAGCCATCAAGCCGGTCAGCGAGAGTGATGAGGAGAAGCTGGGAGAGGCCCTCAGTCGTATGCACCAGGAGGACCCCACCATCATCGTCGAATATTCCAAGGAGCTGAAGCAGATCATCATCCACGGACAGGGCGAGTATCATCTCAACATTCTGAAGTGGCATCTTGACAACATATTCAAGATCGAGACCCAGTACCTTGCACCCAAGATACCATACCGTGAGACCATCACCAAGACCGCGCAGGCCGACTACCGTCACAAGAAGCAGTCGGGCGGCGCCGGCCAGTTCGGTGAGGTGCATATGATCATCGAGCCGTTTGAGGAGGGCTCAACAGAGAAGTCGATGATGAAGATCGCCGGCAAGGAGATCAAGCTGGCCAACCGCGACAAGGAGGAGATCGATCTGCCGTGGGGTGGCAAGCTCATATACATGAACTGCATCGTCGGCGGCTCCATTGACGCCCGTTTCATGCCGGCCATCCTCAAGGGCATCATGGAAAAGATGGAGGTAGGTCCTCTCACTGGCTCCTACGCCCGTGACATCAGGGTGTATGTCTATGACGGCAAGATGCACCCGGTAGATTCAAACGAGATATCCTTCCGTCTGGCAGGGCGCAATGCCTTCAGCACCGCCTTCAAGAATGCCGGTCCGAAGATCCTTGAGCCGGTCTACGATGTTGAGATCATGGTTCCCTCCGACCGCATGGGTGATGTCATCAGCGACCTGCAAGGGCGACGCGGCATGGTGCTCGGCATGACGAGCGACAAGGGTTTCGAGGTGATCAAGGCAAGGGTTCCCCTGGCTGAGATGAACAAGTACTCCACGGCTCTCAGCTCACTCACCGGCGGCCGCGCCATGTACACCATGAAGTTTGCCGAGTACTCCCAGGTCCCCGGCGAGGTTCAGGATGCCGTCATCAAGGCCTACGAAGCCGAGGAGGAAGAGGAATAGGAAAAAGTTTCCAAAACGCTATATGGTTTTTACCCGCAGGGCCGCTGCAAACAGCGGCCCTGCGTTTTATTACGGCAGATCATTGTCTGGCCATTGTATTAAGTGGCTTTGCTTTTCTGACACAGCAATCAAGGCCTGACCGCTGTTTACAGCGGCTCTGCTGTTTTGATACGGGGCATCACGGAATGGTCACGGAATTCTGAGTCTCAGCTGTACTATTCCAGCCGCTTTACCGTTCTCAGTGCCTCCAGGCGCACCGGCTCCGAGAACCTTTCACTGTCAGCCATGATGGTGTTACAGGTGTCAATTATATACTGTCTGTTATAGCTATAGTTAAACCAGCCGAGTGCCTCTATCAGTGCAACCTCCAGCTTCTCTCCGGGAGCGGTGAGCACATATTCACACAATGGCTCAATGAGGGTGTGGTATGTAAGGTTGCGTAGTGACCTGATGTCAAAGAGCTTGTTCTTCTCTGTGACATCCGCTCCTGTTACAGTCTCAATGCTCTCGCGCGGATAACCAGCCCTTTTACTTATGTTTGCCGCAGTCTGTCTGTAGATGGTTCCGAGGTGATTTGCCGTATCAATACCCTCAAATCTTTTATCAAGCTCCCGCATAAGAAGTGTGCTGTCGAAATATGCCAGCGCATCCACAGCCTGGTAGTTCACCCTCTTTGAGACATTGGGGTCAGTAACCAGCCTTATCAGTGCCGGTGCCAGCCGCGGGTCGCCCGACTCCTGGCAGTATATGGCGGCGAACCTGCGAACAAGCTCATACGAGTCGTCAAGAGCTGCTGCCGTCACCCTGATGAAGTTGTCATCCTTCAGCTGCGAGAGCAGCTTCAGCGCTGTCATGCGGGTGTTCATGTATGGTGAGCTGAAATATTTATCTGCCAGCAGGTTGCTTATGTCCTGATAACCGTTCCATTTCAGATGCCAGAGGGCCCAGCTCTGCACATCGGGATGGGGGTAAGAGGCCAGCTTTACCAGCCTGCCGTTGTTGCCGGTGCTCTTCATCATCCTGTCGGCGTCAAGCTTCGGGTCCGATGAAGCGAACCTGAAGGTGGGGTCGCCGATAATGTGGGACTCCAGGAAGCATACCATCCGGTTCCACTCTCCCACCCTCATGCCGTATGAGAGCAGGCCGACCATCTCATTGGGGTATTTGTCCTGAAGCGAGTTGACGGTGTTGGCCTGTGCCGCCACCGTTCTTCCGTCACCGAAGACATATGCGCCGGAGATATATTCGTCGCGGTGGAATGAACCGTTGAAGCAGGCATCGAACATGATGAACCTGGTCTTGATATCATATTCTGCCACATCCTGAGCAATGATGTCCATATCCGCAAACCAGGCTGAATCTATTTCAGTCTGTTCCTTCTCGTTTGCTCCCCTGAACCATTCATCGGGTACTCCCAGCCACTCCATGTATTTATTCTTGGCCTCCACGGTGTCTTTTGCACCCCTTACCTTTGAACGGAGGTAGAATTTGATGCTCTCAATATTCTGCTGCACACCGTTGGCTGCCTTCTCTGATCCCACATACTGGGCATCATAGGCACCGTGATGGTGCAGCAGGGCTATGTCAACCATCTCGTCAGTCATCAGTGAGAGGATGCTGTTCTTAATGTGCTCATCAAAGGTGTAATCTATGTATTCCAACCCTTTATCCTGCCTGTTGAGCTGCGGGAACTGCTGCAGGAGGGCGGCCTTCTCATCGATACGGGCTGTCATGGAATTGGAATTGTATCCGTGGCCGGCAAAGAAGAGCAGCTCATCAACGATATCCCGGTTTCTGTGTGCTTCAACCACCTTCCTCAGGTAAGCACGCAGCTTTGACCCGTCACTGTCGTCAGGAATCCGGATCCGGCCGCTGTAGATGTCAGGTGTAAGCACCTGCGGCGATGAGGGGTTCAGACTGTAGTAAAAATAGAGCCCGTTTGTGTCAGGCTTCAGAAATGTAAACTCAAGGTCAAAGTCCTCATAGAACCTGTCTGAGGGTATTGAAGACCTGTGCCAGGGATATCTTACCTGGTCCATCTTGAAGGCCGAAGTGAGGTGCTGTGCATCACGGAGCATGGGCACGGGGATCTCGCCAATGAACACCGCTCCCTCTAATCCCTGGCCTGAGACATACATCTCACGCAGTAAATGCCTTATTGAGTCGGTATGCTTCCAGCGGTCTTCAATGATCACCGCATCAAGCCCTTCGGCCTGAAGCACGGCTGCATATTCCCTTATCTCATTACCTGCCGCAGTCAGTGATTTGCTGTCGGCAATAATTGCAAACTCGCCTTTCAGGGGCTGAGAAAATGAAGGCGTTAAAGCAATTAACGCCAACACTGCTGATACGATTGATTTCTTCATAGTTTCAGAATGTGAGTCCGGCCACAACATCTATCAGATAACCAGACATATCTCCGGCCTCCGAGCCCGGAGCCGCAGCATACCTGCCCTGCGGAATAAGGAACAATGATTTTACAAATTTGTTCTGACTGAAAGGCATCTCAATCCTGACCGATGCAGATGCACTGATAATATTTGCTTTGGAAATGTAATAGTCATGGTACACCATGGCAGGGATGCTCAGTGGCTGCACGACATAGGAAATATCCGACCCGAGGTTCATCCGGTACCCCGCTTCCAGGCCCGGGGTAATGAGCAGACGGCCCGTTTTAAGCAGCTTTCTTGCAAAGAGTGAGCCACCAAGATTAAAGATGTTGTAGAATCCGTAGGTCTGAACCGGGAAATGTTCGGTGGAGTAATAGCCGGCCTGCAGGGCTCCACCAAACTCGAGGTCGATATTGTAATCGCTGTCATATACCAGCCGTGTATATTTCACCTCACCGCCCAGGTCGGTTATCATCTGTTTATTCTCTATCCAGCTTACCGTTGCAAGTGAGTCATATGAATAGGTCCCCGCATTGATTTTGTAGGATCGCTGCAGTATCTCGTCGCCGCTCACTGCCTTCAGTGATCCTTTAAGGGTGAGGATGTGATATGCCTGACCGCGTTCTATCCTGAGCATCCCTGACAGTGAGATGTCATTTGTCTCGGTAATACCGTCAATCAATCTGAAAGAGCTGCCCGATCTGGCTTCTTCAGTGTAATGATCATAGCTTACCTCAGCTATCATGTACAGGTCATCGCCCTTACGGGAAGCCTGGATTGCCCCGGCGTAGCCTTTGCCCGTATACCACTGCGAATAGGATGAGATGTTCACTTCCTGCCTATAATAACCGAGACCCAGGAAAACGAACAGGTTCTGGTTCCAGTTACCTTCAACCCTGTAGGACATCTCATTGCTGGTTGTATATACCGAGCCTGAGAGACCGACTTTTGTTTTGCCCAGGTCGTAGGTTATCCCGGGAGTGACTCTCAGGGAGGAGACTGTGTTCTTGTTTCGTGGATCCTTCTGTTTGGCTCCGACGGCAGAGAGGTACTCTGCTCCGACAGCTATGCTAACCCGATCATTCAACAGGTAGCTTACCTTACCTTCCATGTCGAATTGCTCCCTGGACTGTCTGGCAGATACCGTATCTCCAACCAGATAAGGATTGTGTGTGTCGAACATCATGGTGCCGTTATAATTGACACCCTTGAATCCGGAGTTGGAGTATCCGAATGAACCGAACAGGGAGACTTTGCCAAAATTCATAAACCCCTTCGTGACAGCGTTGTATGAGGAGGATTGTACCGGCTGCTGTATCATCCTGATATCGTCATCGGACCAGGAGTATCCTGCCTGTGCCAGGCTCAGGTTACCGAAGCTTCTCCCGGACAGTGCGGCCGGGTTGGAAGTGCCTGTCCAGGGGAGGACAAATGGCATGATATCAAAGGCATGGCTGCCCCGCGGCACCGAAATAGTGTCTGCCGCAGTTACCGTACCGGCAATTCCTGCTATGATCAGACATATCAGTAAACGCAAAACTGTCAGATTCTTCATCACCCGGGTTATTCAGTTATTTAAAGCGGGGTGCCGGACAGGCTGTTTGCATCATGCCCGGCACACTCGCTTCATTTTGTCAGCTAGTTGTCAACGGTTGTCGGATGTTCAAAGGGTGTTGGATCCAGATCGTTGATGAAGTCGTTGTAAGAGTTGTTGCTGTCCTTGTAGATGACCTTTCCGTCAAGGATTTTCTCAACCTTGCGCCTGACGCTCTTGCTGTTGTATGTGGCAAGGCTCCAGACCATACCGGCGTCCACCTCGGTAGGAAGCCTCTTGAATCTCTTGTCCTCCTCCGTACGGTTGCATTCCACGCCGTCAATGACCCAGTCTTTGTGAACCATGAGAAACTCAGTAGTTGACGTTGATCCGGGCCTGGTCATGAAGTTGTCGGGATTGGCAACAAAGGTCTGCCAGTCGAGTCCTGTAGGCAGCCTGAAAATGATCACTCCCTGGCCAAAGACTGAATGAAGCCAGTCATACATTGATGCGGAAGTAGTGTACATCACTATCATGTTGGCAGCCTGCGGGGCGTCCGTGTCTTTACCGGGAGCTTCAATGAAAGCCTCAAACTGTGCACTTCCAAGATTCACCGGAGAGAGCGGATTGCCGAGAGGGTCTGTCTGATGATCGATGGCATCCATGGCAAGCACGACGCTGGTCCTGGGTTGCAGAGGGAACTGCTGTCCCGTACCGGGGAACATGAGAGTATGGAAGTAACAGGGTATCCGGTCCATAATCGATCCGTCAGTATTGACAAACTCGGTAGGAGATGATCCTAATGGCCATGTAAGTCCGATGCAAAGTCCGTCGAGGTAGACAACCTCATCGCTGTTGTTGTAGATCTCATGAAACTGGTCCGAATAGTAGTTGCTGCCTGTCTCGGTCTTGGAGCCCGTGTAGTAGATCTCCTTGAGGACAAGACCGCCCTTTTTTGAGGTAGCCACCATGTGTACATCCCAGTTGTTTGCCCCGGTGGGCTGTACTGTAAGATTCTCCGTTATTCCGTTAAGGTAGAAATCGCTTGTCTCCTTGGTGGCCGATATTTTATACATCCCCTCTTCGAGTGCCATTGAGGCAGTGCCGAGGGTGTTGGTCACCAGGTTAAACTTCTGGCCCGAGATGGTATTCTCTATCAGAATATTTACATCGGAGGCAAGATTATCGCCGTAACCCTCGGGATAGTAAGCCGAGATGGTTACATCATAGAGTTGTGCTCCCTTCTCGCAGGAGGTAAGTGCTGCCACTCCCGCAAGAATAATAACCAGAAAGATTGAACATTTTTTCATGATATTGGATTTAAGGTTAGAATTTGATCTTTATCTCTGCGCCAAAATAGAGGGGAGGGTTCCTGCGTGCATAGACTTCAGGAGCGCCCCCACGCTGTTTCAGCAGTGGATTATGATTGGTAATATTGTTTGCATAGAATGAGAAATTGGCTTTGTCAGTGATCTCCTTGGTGAGTTTGAAGTTTATCACGAAGTATGGCGGGTAGCCTGTCTCGGCAAAGTACCAGGGGGTGTTGTACCTTTTTATCAGGTCGGAGTAAGGTTTGGTGACTGCCAGGGCACGGTCGAACTCATGGTAGACCATCTGACGGTCATAATATCCCAATGGGTCCACATACTTGGGTAAAAGCTTGTCGGCATACGGGTCATCAACAGCAGGATTAGTATAGAACAGTGGATTGCCGTCAGGGTCATCCCAGACGCTCTGGTCACGGTCCATCCATATGATCTGTGTAGTCACGGATGCTACCATGCGCAGTTCCCTGATATGGGTAATAGTCCTGATATTGGTATTGAAGCGCTTGTCAATGCTGCCGTATCCTGCAGGATAGAGGGCAACCATGGGGAACTCTTTTCCGCCGATGCTTCCTGAGGATGGTTTGGTGAGATCATCCACTGTCGTCTGTCTCTTCACCGTCATCCAGGCGCCGTCAATGATGAAGGAGGTACGTAACGCTCTGAACGTGCCGAGGTCAAGGGTAAACTCGACACCCTTTTTTGTTGTCATGGTGCCATTCCCGGGATAGGTGAAGCTAACGAACACGGTATCCTGTACCACCGGCAACTGCACCTCGGTGCCGGAGACGGGATCAAGGTAGAATACTCCCGAGCCGGGTACAAAGTAGAGCTCCAGGCCGTTCTGCAACGGCTGGGTGTACCTGTTGAAGATGAAATTCTCATAGTATGATTCGAAGCTGAAGCCGTTCTCCATCTTCTCGGAATAGAGGGTGACATTCAGGTCAATATCGTTAACTGTCAAGTCAAATCCGCCTTCAATCTTCCGGTTTACCGCCGGAACCAGGTTCTCGTTGCGGGGATTTTCAAATATCTTGGTTGTCACGACGAACAGGCCTCTCTGTGCAACCGGATCGTAATAGCTGAGACCGGTCTTGTCCCAGTAAGCCCTGTCCGGGTAAAGATAGAGCAGTGACGGGGCTTTGGAGAAGAGGCCGTAGCCGCCCCTGAATGCCAGATGAGATACAGCTCCCTTTCCGTTGTCGATAACAGTATACCTGGCATTAAACCGGGGATCCAGCATAGTGGTCTGCTCCTTTGACCTGAAGATGCCTTCGGGCTGTACATTGGTGAATCTGAGGCCGGCCTGAAGGTCGAGCCTGGTCTTGCCAATCGGTATACCCAGGTTCTCTTCGGCATAGTACGCCAGCTGTCCCAGGGATGGAATATCCTTGTAGGACCGTGGCCTTGCATCCGTTCCGCCGACAGGTACCGGTGGCCTCGACAGGTCATAGACCCTTCCCAGGCCGTTGTTGCCGATTAGTCTGTATTCAACCCCGGCAACAATGTTGTTGAGGACTTTCCCGATATTGAATGAACGGTTGCCTGACAGCCTGGTATTGTAATAATAGGGACGTCCGTCGATGGTGAGATCGCTGATATATGAGGAGGGCAGTATGGGTACCTGGTTCTCTCCCGGCTCGTAGGCTATCGGCTGCGGCTGGGCACCTGAGGGTATCTCCTCCATGGTGACCTCATGACCCACCTGGTGCTGTATGTTGCCTGAGACCATCAGGTTCAGGTTTGTCAGCACGGCAGAGTTCATGGCCCATTTGGCGTTAAGGTTCATGGAGAGACCCTGGTCCTTTGCCTCATAATCCTCGATATCTAGCATATCGGGATCGTTCTTGCTGATGTCCAGGGTCTGCGATCCCCGTGCCGAGAGGCTCAGGGTAAGCGGCCTGGTTTCCCGGAAAAGGGTATTGTTATAGATAAGGCCGCCATTAAGCCTGTTGAAAGTCTTGTATTTTACCCTTATGTCATCAAAAGACTGCGTATAGTCAAAGTCGAGGTTCAGTGTACCTGCCCTGTCTCCAAGTGCCAGACCCTTTCCGGCATAGAACTGTTTTATCCCGGGGTCGGTTTTAATTTTGGCGGTAAAGGGAGTCTTTCCCTTCTTCATGGTCACCTTGACCGCGCCGCTGAGCATATCACCGTTCTCAACACCCGCAATACCTCTTACCACCTCTATGGTCTCAATATTGTCAACTGCTATCTGCCTGACATCCGTTCCGCCGGATGCTGTGGTGGCAAACCCGGCAGTAACGCCTGTTGATGCACCGGTAGTCTTGAGAAACTGCATATTGGCATCATTGGATACCGGTGCCCCGTCAACGATCAGCAGAGTCCCCAGGCTGGCCATGTTATCACCTATATAGCCGTCTTTCCTAATGATCTCTCTGACTGTCAGTTGTTTGGGTCTTGAGAGGTCAGGGTTTTGCGCCGTCTGGCCCGGCAGCAGCTGCAGCACATCGGACAGGTCGGTGGGCTGCACATGCTGTATGGCCGACTGTTCTATCACCGACCCGGAGGCTATGCGCCGCCCCTCCTTGGCTGTCACGACCACATCCTCAATGGCGAGGGTGGCCTCATCAATCAGGACGGTGACCTTCTCTTCACGAACCGGGAAGGTGATGGGGTGCTCATGTTCAATGAATCCGAGACATGAGACAACCAGCGTGTATGTCCCGGAAGGGACATTCCGCAGTACAAATTCGCCGGAATCATTGGTGGTGGCCCAGATGTTAAGCTCCTTGACAACCACGGTCGCCATCATCACCGGCTCTCCTGTATTCCGGCAGATGACCTTGCCCTGCATCGACGGCCTTGTCTGTCCCGTCAGCACCAGGGCAACGCCTAGCAACAACACTATTGAAAGTAACTTTTTCAATCTGTCAGTTTTTGACTGGAGGTTTCACTTTACTGAATTTGTTCGGAAAGAACTGTGTGGCAATCAGCCCGTACACTCCTGTGACGGCTGTGATCAGCAGATCAGGGATATTTGATCTCAGCGGCCATCCGCGCCTGATGATCAGCACCACTGCCGCTATCAGGGCAAGCAGGTTAACAATGAGCCACCTTACGCCCGGTGAAGGCTTGAAGTAGAACCTTACAAATGAAGAGTTGTCATCCCTCATCCGTATCTCGAAAGGAAAGATGGAGGCAAACATTTTGCCGTCAGGCCTCTCATACAGATCCTCCCACTCTTCCCCGTGAGTAGCTACAACATTATACATGTCATCAATCGCTATTGCCTCATACCAGTTACTTCCCATAACGGTGATGCACTTGTTGAAGAGATCAGAGGTCAGCCTGAAGGTGTGAATTGAAGGGTTAAACCCGTCAACCGGCAGCCGCTGGAGGTCATAAACCTCATCCATTACCACAAATATACCCTTATTACGTGTAAAAACATAACAGTAATACTCCCTACTGCGGATATCTACAGCCTCAATGTATACAATATCAAGCTCTTCAGGGGTTTCAATCCTGACAACATAGGGCTGCCCCTTAATCATTTTCACATGAAAGAGCGCTCCTGCATCGTCAGTGATGAAATATCCCTCGTCGCATGATTTCCTCGTAGTGGGAATGCCGGCTATAATCTTTGCCGGGAAGGAGAATCCCTCTTCAGCAAGGGCAGAGGTAAAGAGGCTGCTCTTCTCCTCGTTTACCTCGTTTGTCCTGGCCACAATGAATTCCATCCTTTTCTCAATACGGAAATAGTCCTCAGGCATTGAGAGGTTTACCTTTCCGCTCTGTGATTCAAACATGGGCCACAGGGTAGGAACCGGGGAGTCGGTTCTTTTCGGCGTATACCGGTAAAATGATGAGGCCCTGCTGATTGAGGGAGCCTCCATCAGTACTCCGTTGATGGAATCGGGCATTGTACCGTCAGCCATCAACTGCCTGAAGAACATGAAGGGAAGAATCTTTTCATACTCTTCTGAGGTGTATTCCTTCCCTTTCGGATTTTTCTTCTTACTGCCGTCAACAATGACAAAATCTTCCGTAATGGTGCTGTAGAAGATATTGGGTGACCTGGGAACCTTCTCAAAGATCGTCCAGAACAGTGACGGCAACACTATCGATGCTACCAGGATGCCTGTAGCCACTAATATATATCTACTGAACTTTATCATCTTACATCTCTCCTTTCCTGAACCTGTAACCTGAAAATAAAACGACACAACTAAGAACCAGGGTGATAAGTGCCAGGGGCAGAAGTACCGGACTGAAGGCGCCGATTGATGCCCCGGTGAAAAAGATTGTCACAAACCCTGCTGCCACTGCCGCATAGAGTCCCCTGAAGATCCACATTGGCTCCAGGAGTATCAGGGCAACCAGAAAATAGGTTGCCATCCCTCCCAGGAACCATGGCATCATGGTTAACAGGGATGCCCTGATGATGTTTGAAGGAAAGAAGATGGCGCTGCCGGCCGTGAAAAGCCCCAGCAGGAGCAGGAAAAGAGCCAGAAGGATCACTGCCCCGAATGCATGCATCTTGATGAGTATGCCATTCTCGGAGACGGGAAGATGAAACGTCAGCTTTATCCGCTTGTTGACTGTCTCGGGGAAGTATTGTGCTATTGCTACTGCAAGGCCAATGACAAAAGGCAGGAACTTCAGAACACTGAAATAGGTATAGCCCCTGAAAAGAAATGAATACCAGTAATTCGCGGCATCGACAAACAGTATGTCATGACGCACCTTAAGGAAGATATTGATCAGGGCAAGCAGGCCGAGGCCCAATGCTATCCAGACAACCAGCCTGATCTTGATCCACTCTTTATACAATATTGATTTAAGCATGTGTGTTATATTCAGGGTTAATACTTGCGTGTGAGTCCTATAAATGCATCTTCGAGTGACATCTTTCTCTCCTCAAATGAGCTGTAGTCAATACCTTTTGATGCGAGATAGCTCTTAACCTCATCCTCCGTGGAATAAGTATAGAATTCAATCTTATCCTTGACCTTTTCTATGTTGACTGCAATGCCGTCGAGGTCAACCTCCTGCCCGGGAGAGTTGAGGGTGATATTGAACTGCCTGAAGGTGTTCATGAACTGTTCCACGGGCTGCTGTGCCAGTATCTTGTTGTAATCCATGATCATCACATCGTCTATCAGCCGCTCCATATCCTGGATAATATGAGAGGTGACGAAGACTGTTTTATGTTCAGCCTTGGCATACTCACGCATATAATCAATGAAGAGTCTCCTGTATCCCGGGTCGAGGCCCATGGAGAAGTCGTCAAGAATCAGCAGGTCCGGATCCTGTGCCAGGATGAGTCCCAGTGCCACCTGAGAGCGCTGCCCGCAGGACATGGTCGAGATCTTCTGCTTTGGGGTGACCTTCAGCTTTGACATCAGTTCCCAGTAGGGTGCGCTGTTCCAGTCAGGATAAAATCCGGAGTAGAACTTCTCTATCTGGTGAATATTCATGAAGGAATACTGGATATGTCCTTCTATCAGGAACCCTATCCTTCTCTTGGTCTCCGGGGTAAGTGTCTGGGTATTCTCCCCATAGATGAGACACACCCCTGAGAAGGGCTGCAGGAACCCGTTGAGGATGTTAATAGTGGTTGACTTCCCGGTGCCGTTCTTGCCAAGGAGGCCAAGTATCTTGCCCTCTTCGACATTGAAGCTCAGATTTTCATAGACCAGCTTCTTCCCGTAATAGTGGGTGAGGTTTTTGCACTCTATTGCGTACATATGGCGTTTGTCAGTTATCAGTTTTTGTCAGGGTTATGCGGTTAACAGGTTCCGGAGGTTATTTTTTGACAGTGCCGGGATCAGGGAAGCTGAAGGGATTTACGAGCTTGCCTGTACGGCCGTCAGTGTAATGGAAGACAAGGGTATCGGCATTGACAGCAGCAAAGATGTTGTCAGGAGCGGTGACCGTGTCAACGTAGTGGATCACACCCATCTCCGCCCCCATTGAGTCCAGGGCGGTTTCGAAGGCTATTATGCCGTCATCATTTGAGAGGTGGCTGACCAGGTATGTATACCTGGCCTTGAGTGACGAGTTTGTGCCCATCATGAGGATATATTGAGAGACAACATCATCCGAGAAATTTGAGTATCCGTTGAAGCGTGAGCTTGTCGGGACGAACATGGCCGAAGCATATTCTCTCTTTGACATAGTCAGAGGCTCATCATCGAAGGTGATGACTTTATAGGGCAGCTTGACATGAAACTCGTTATCATTGGAGGTGAAAGTCAGGTTTTTTGACTCAATTACCTCCGTCAGTTCTTCCCTGCCGGGCTCTTTCCCTGCCGGGAAGTATATTCGCACTATCACCGGGCAGGCAAATTCGGTCTGGAAACCGCAGGCATCAGTCTTCTGGTTAAGGAGATGCTGCAGATAGGTAGCATCGAGGGGATCGAAGAACTTATCAATGGTGAGGGTGTAGTGTATCACCGAATCAACATCCTTTGTCACCGGTCTGATGACACGCTTCACCGGTACGAACATTAGCTGCTGCAGCTTCTCATCGTTATAGAGTGAGGTGTCATACAGCACCCGCACCTTATGGTTGGCGACGAAGGTGGAGACACCGTAAATGCCTTCATGTCGTCGCATCTGGTTGGCAAAAGCCGTTGAGCTGCCAAAGCATTTGATGTTCTTCAATCCTTCCATCTCAAAAACACCAGCGTTCTCCAACTGTTCCGGCGTGCCCCACTTCTGATCTATGGTAGGCAGCTCGAACAGGCTGCCTGCGGCAATGCCCAGGATAATAAGTGCTCCCAGCACTACTGCGGGAAGCCACTTCATATTCTTTTTGTTGATCAGGAGTGTATCCTTTTCGGGACATGCATGGAGACAATCGCCGCACAGTGTGCAGTCCGTATGGGTCACCTTCTCCACGCCTGCCACGTCAATACCCTGGGGACAGGTTTCAGAGCAGAGACCGCAGTCGATGCAGGTTTCGGTGTTTCGAGTAATATGCACCGGATCGGGCCACACCTTTTTCATCCGTGTCACCTCAAGGATATATCCGCCGGCGGTGATTACCAGGAGCGGGTATACATAGGATATCTCAAGCCCCACGAGGATCAGTATCACATAGAGCGCCATCACTCCAAGGAACCACCATGAGAACTTGAATATGGCGGAGAGGGCTCCCAGGGGGCACAGATAGCGGCACCAGAAGAGCCTTACAAAGAGCGACCCGACTACAAGTGCAACGATGGCCAGGAGAGCCCACAGCAGTACAACATCACTGTCAAAGCCGGAGACAGCGGCATAGTAAGGGTCAAACTTCTTGCAGAAAAGCTCACTCGATTTCAGGGTGAAGTAGAATGTTATAAAGAGCAACGCATACTTTGGCAGACGGAGGGCATAGTCAACAAAACCTTTAGGAGTTATCCTCACCTTCAGCCTGTCACCCAGCTTGCCTATCCACTCTCCCACTGTTCCGAGGGGGCATATGTATCCGCAGAAGAGCCTGGAGAAGAGCACGATGCCAATAAAGAGAACCACCCCCATCATGATCTGGGTGCTGGTCATGGAGCATGAGAGGGAGTCCATGGTGAGGTAGCTCCCCAAAGCCTGCATTCCTCCAAACGGACAGTAAGCTTCGAAGTCGGGTGCATAGGCTTTGTCAAAGAGCAGGCGGAAGCCCATAAATATGAGTATGCCAATTATCGCAAATTGATATAGGAGCTTGTACCAGTTTTGTTTTTTCATTCGGTTAATTAATTATTATTTCTTTGGTATGATGGAACTTGCATGAATAAAATTATCAATTCCTGCTGTGAAATATTGCTCATGTAAGTTTCATCCGGTTGGGTCAGGTTTATTGGATTATTTGCAGACAAAATTTCTGAAGAACGGATCGTGTAGAAGATCTGTGCTTATGTAGTGTGAGTCCATCAGTTCCACCAGGGCCTCGTGGGAAGATGAGTTACCGTCAGGTTGCAGGTCGCTGTAGCCCTTTAATCCCAGCAGGACTCCCAGTGAACAGTAAATTGCCAGCACCACCGTGGAGAGAAGTATCCGCGAAGGCACCGACATAGACCTGAATCCTCCCTCCCTCCGCCGCTCAATTCTGGACATGACATCGTCAGCGAATGAGTCTGGAACATCTATTCTCTTGCCTTTCAGGTTATTGGCAAGATCAGAAAAATAATCTGTCATGATTTGATTTGAATAAATATGAACGCTCAATAAAAAGACAATTGAGGAGCCGGAAACCTGCGGTCACTACAGAAAATTATTTTCCGATGTTGTTGATCCGTTCTCTCCTGGGGCACTCTCTCTTGTTGCAGCTCTCGCATAGTTCATCGAGCTGCATCATTCTCTTGAAGATTTCGGTAAGCTCTTTTTGCTGATCCTCGTTGCAGATGCTTTTCAGGTTCATAAAATAGTCGGTGGTGTGCCTTCTGAGCGAGGCACTGAGTGTTCCCACCTTCCTGGAGAGGCTGTCAAGAACAATCGGGTCACTCTGCTCCTTTGCCAGTTCTTCAATCATTGCCACGTTGGTCTCGCACATCATGTCGAAGACAATATTGTATGTCCGGGTTGTCCGGTCATTTTCCACCAGAACCTTACGGTACTGTTCATCAGTCAGGCTGAGCTCCCTGCGGAGCATGTCCATGGAATTGATCACTCCCGGGTCATTCGTTTGCTTCTCACCCGCGCTTTTCATTACCAGGAAAGTAACTACAGCCGATGTGA
Organism: Bacteroidales bacterium UBA4772; assembly: GCA_002403305.1. Taxonomy (GTDB): domain Bacteria; phylum Bacteroidota; class Bacteroidia; order Bacteroidales; family VadinHA17; genus SR-FBR-E99. The sequence continues at coordinate 105,847 of DHHM01000011.1, read as the reverse complement.
TGATCAGGATCAGGATCAGGTTGAACCAAAGCAAAATCCTGTTGGTTTTTTCAGGTATCATGATTTGAAGTTTTAAATTCCTTTTTTTTCGGATCGTCGGGACAGCATCTTTTCTTCAGGTTTTCACGCGCACGGAAAAGAAGTGATTCAACCGATGCTACCGACAGTCCCAGCACGCTGCTTATCTCTTTATAGGAAAGCTCCTCATAGTAAAAAAGGATAAAGGCTTTCTGCTGGTTTGCCGGCAGGGTTGCCACAGCCTTTTTAACAATCTCATCCCTCTCGGCTGCTTCCAGGCTTTCGCCCGGGTGGTCATCTGAATGCGGTTCCAGACTCATGTTCCTGGCATTATCATGACGGAAGAGAGTCTCTATCTGCATCAGCGAACGGAAGAGTATGTTCTGCGATCGCTTGAGGTGATTGATCGACTTGTTAAGTGAGATGCGATAGAGCCAGAATGATATGTCATCCTCGTACCGCAGACCCGCGGCGGAGCGGTATGTCTCTATAAAGACCTCCTGGGCAATATCCTCGGCATCTTCCCGGGACTGTAAGACCTTATAACAGGTGTTCAGCACCAGCTCCTGATATTTGGATATCAGGTCGCGCATGGCACTGTTATCACCCCTGATAACAGCCTTTACCAGTTCCTGATCACTCATCCCAGATGGTGTACAGATAAAGAAGCGGGATCATAACTAACATAATGAAAAGCTGCTTTCCAGGACTACTTTGCAGTCCAGCCCTTCTCCCTGATATAGGTTTCTGCCTCTTCGCGGGTACGGAAGATGTCTCCCTCTTCCTCCCACCAGGTGTCGCCATAGGCCAGTCCCATCTTGTCGCATCCCTCTCCCGGGAGGAGGCTGACGCTCTCAATGGTCTTCATCTTGATCTTGTCAGGCTTGATGGCCACTACCCGGCATTTGACCGATTTACCCAGTGTGCTGCCGTCAGCAAAATAGCCTACAACGATACCGTAGCACTCAACATCTTTTTTCAGCCACGACCCGAGTTTGGCATCAAGGTCGGGATTAAGCTTTGCATCTGATTTTATTGCAACGGGAGCATCAGATGCGGTGACTTTTTGATCTCCCCTGGTATTTGTACATGATGTTGCCAGAAACAGGAAAATGAGCAGTGAAAAGAGAGAAATAAATTTCGACATGGTTATGTGTTTTAAGATTGGTGATTCTTCCGCCATAAAAATAGAAATTATTCCTTTCGGAAATATAAATGCTGCAAAACATAACGCCGGGAATGTGCATTAAAGAGTAACGACGCCCTTGCGGGACGTCGTTATATCTTATTATTCAGCGAATTACATCAGCCCGCGGTGAGCGTCGTTACACTTTCATTTTAATTGGTCGCGGCAGGCTGCCTGAGACTTCACGTATACCCCAGGCTGCCTGGCGCTATGAGGTAATCGGCCGTATATATATTTCCGTCTATAAAGACTTCACACTGCCTGTTCCACGGCCCAGACGAATGCCCTGATGCCCACCTCGGTGTTTATGGCATCAATGCGTTTAACAGCCTCAAGCAGCTGGGGCACCTTCTCTTCGTCAACAAAGGTGAGGGTGACACCGTTGATCTCTGGCCAGGTGTGAGTGCCGAGGTGGGGCGCCCCGGTAAGGCTGCCGACTCCTTCAACATTGTCCCACTGTGTATAGCCCCTGATGCCCAGCTGTTCAAGGGCGTACTCAATCTTCTCAGTCAGGGCAAGGTTATATATTATCATTACAGCTTTCATCCGATTATTTTATTATTGTTTCATTCGGTTATTTGATTATTATCTTATTGATCGAATGGAACTTACATGCAGGAAATAATCTTTGTTTTTTGCAGGTTATCGCTCATGTAAGTTTCATTGGTCGAATAGAACCCACATGTTTGGTAAACAACTGCATACTTGTATGCGCTTGAATAACATGTTGGTTTCATGCTTCCGGATTTTGATGGTTAGCCTTTATGTCATCCAGAAACTTCATATCCCTGAATGCCATCTTGTGTTTTTTATCCCTCTCGCCATGGCGTGCCATGAGCACATAGCCCACTGGAACCAGCACCATTGTTACGATGGTCGAGAAGACCAGTCCTCCGATTATTGCAATACCCATCGGCTGCCACAACTCGGATCCTTCGCCGGGATTAATGGCCAGAGGAAGCATCGCCAGAATGGTGGTCATTGAGGTCATCAGCACAGGTCTCAGCCTTGAACGGCCCGAGTCAAGCACTGCCTGGTAGAGCTCCACGCCCCTGTCTCGGGTGAGGTTGGTGAAGTCAACCAGTACAATGGCATTCTTCACCACGATACCTATCAGCATTATTGCCCCAATGCCGGCGATAAGACTGAGCTTGGTACCGGTCAGGAAGAGCGCTATAGCGACCCCCGAGAAGGCAAACGGTATCGCGAGCATGATGATCACAGGCATCTTCAGCGACTCAAACTGTGAGGCCATTACCAGGTATACCAGAATCAGCGAGACGACCATCAGCAACCCTATGTCCATGAATGATTCTGTCATATCCTCAAAGGCTCCTGATATCTCAACCATCACACCGGAGGGGATTGCCAGGCTGTCAAGCTCCTTCTGGATGTCAGCCACGATAAGGTTCAGTGCCCTCTTGTAGGGAGTCACTGACACGGTCACGATGCGCTCCTTGCGTTTTCGCTCTATAGTGGGCGGAGACCAGTATTCCCTGACCTGTGCTATCTCACCCAGCCTTATGACCTGACCTGAAGGAAGCGCCACTCCAATGTTCTGCACTTCCGTGATGGAGTTTCGCGCCGACTCCTTGTATCTGACGATGACATCATACTCATCGCCGTACTGGCGGAGACGGGTGGCGGTGAGGCCGTCAACACGGTTCCTGATCATCGTCGACACCTGCGCGGTTGTCAGTCCGTACCTCAGGAGCTTGTCCGGGTCAAGGATGATCTGTAGCTCCGGTTTGGATTTGTCGCGGCTTATATCCACGTTGGTTGCACCGGGGATCTTTTTTACCCTTTCAGCCAACTGTTCAGCCAGCAGGTTCGTCTGGGCTATGTCGAAGCCGTATATCTCAATGTCAACGGTGTTGCCACCGCCCATGGCTCCCATACCGCCGGCATCGGCCAGCACCGAGAAGTTAATCACCTCGGGCATCGGGGCAATGATCCGGCGTATCTCCTCGGCCACCTCCTCAGCCGATCTGTCTCTATCTCCCACGTCAAGAAGGGCAAAGGTGTATGTTGCCACATGGGTACCGCCCTGGCTGAAGAGCGAGGATACCCCTCCGTTGTCATCGGTACCAACGGACATCGAAACAAGTTTAATTTCAGGTATCTGTGCCCTGACGATTGAATCGATCCTGTCAGCAACCTTTTCCGTTTCTGTCACCCTGGTGCCGGTCTGAAGTTCGACAGTAGCAGACACCCGTGACTCATCGGCGGCAGGCATGAATTCCGTGCCGATAAATTTGAACAGGAACATGGACCCTGCAAATATCACAATTGCAGCAGCGATCACGAATTTCTTGTGATAAAGCACCCATGAGAGGGTCTTCACATAAAATTCGTCAAGCCACTTCAGGAACTTGTGAATCGAACCGTCCCATGTCCAGAGCGGGGCATTCTCCTTTATCGGTCTGACCCGGAGCAGCAGTGAGCTGAGAGTCGGAGTAAGGGTGATGGCGGCCAGGGTTGACGTGATTATGGTTATGGAAACGATCCACCCAAGCTGTCCAAAGAGCACTCCCGTGAGTCCACTGACGAAGGTCAGGGGAAGGAACACCGCCACAACCGTAAGGGTAGTGACAATTACTGCCAGCCACACCTCATTGCTTGCGTAGATTGCTGCCTCACGCGGGCGGCTGCCGCGCTCTATATGCTTGGTGATATTCTCGAGCACCACAATTGCGTCATCAACCACCATGCCGATGGCAATTGAGAGTGACGAAAGCGAGATGACGTTGACTGAGCTTCCCGTCAGGAAGATATAAATGAAGGCCACCAGCAGCGATATGGGTATTGTAAGGATGACGATGAGTGTCGCGCGCCACCTGCCGAGGAAGAAGAGGACCACCAGTACCACAAAGATCCCGGCATACATCAGGGTCTCAGTCAGGTTGTTGATGGATCCCTGGATGAACTCCGAGGTATCCATTATCTTTTTGATGCCGATATCCGGAGGCAGATTCTTCTGAAGCTTATTAATCTCACTGTCCACCTCGTGGCATATCTGAACACTGTTGGCACCTGACATCTTCATCACGAAGAGGGTCATTCCCTGGCTGCCGTCGATTTTTGACACCAGTTTGGTCTCCCTGATTGTGTCATTGACCGTGGCGACGTCTCTCAGGAAAACATTGTTGCCGTTATAGTTGCCTACGATTACATCTGCAATCTGGTTACTTTCGGCAAACTCGCCCTGGATCCTGATCGGGTAGTCCATCCTTCCCATCTCCAGGTATCCGACGGGCATGTTCAGGTTCTCAGCCCTGAGCACATTACCTATCTGCTCTATGGTAAGATTATAGGCTTCCATGCGCCGCGGGTCTACCTCAACATAGATCTCTCTCCCCGGTACTCCTGCCAGTACAACGTTACCCACTCCGTCGATGCGGTTCAGAGGGTTGACCAGTTTCTCGTCAAGTATCTTCTCAAGTCCCCTGTAGCTCTCCTCCGCGGTGATGGCATAGAAGATGATAGGCATCATGCTCGAGTTGAACTTGAGGATAGTCGGGTCCTCGGCATCTTCAGGAAGGAAGCTCTGGATCAAGGAAAGAGAACTCCTCACATCATTCGATGCCTCATCCAGGTTAGTTTCGTATTCAAATTCCATAAAAATGACCGAAATGTTATCGCTGGACCGGGAAGTTATCTCCTTCAGACCTGTGACAGAGTTGAGGGCGTCCTCCAGGGGACGGGTTATATTCGTTTCAATATCTGCCGCACTGGCACCCGGGTAGCTGGTAAAAACCGACAGGTAGGGGAGCTCAACCTCAGGGAAGAGGTCGATTGGCAGCTGCGTCAGGGAATAAAGCCCTATGACTATCGTGATGACGAAGATCAGGATGGTGGTTACGGGTCTCCTTACTGCACTGGCATATATACTCATAATCTAAAATTGTCTCTTGTTTGTACTCATCTTGATACTTCCACCTTCTGTCCATTGTTGAGCCGTGCCTGGCCGTCAATGACAAGGAGGTCACCTTCCTTCAGGTCGCCGTCGGCAATCTCAAAGTTGTCATCAAACCTCTGTCCCAGGATTATGGGTCTTCTTACAGCGACGCCGTTCTCTACCACAAAGATGAACCTCTCATTGGTGCCCTCCTGCATCAGGACGGCGTTGGCCGGGACCATGATGGCCTCCTCACGGCCCATGTCTATGAAGGCTCTTGCGAACATCCCGGGGCGAAGCAACTCGCTGCCGTTGCTGATGCGCACCTCGGCACGAAAGGAACGCGACATAGCATCAATGGTGGGATGGACCCTGAAGATGGTACCCTCGAAATTTTTATCAGGATAGACATCAGCCATCACCCTCACTTTCATACCGTTCCTGATGAGGGGAAAATACTTTTCGGAGATACTGACTACTATCTTCACCGGGTTGATCTGCATCAGGGTAACAACGGCTGACTTACCTGACATTCCCGGAGCACCCGAATAAAGTTCCCCGTCTTCGAGGTACTTGCCGGTGATCAGGCCGCTGAACGGAGCCTCCAGAAGGGTGTTCTCCTCCATGAAGTCGACATTGGCCTTCATCACCTCATACTGCGCCCTGGTCTGATCATAGGTCTGCTCTTTTACGCTTCCCACCTTCAGGAGCGTGTCGAGGCGCGCCAGGTCCTTCTCGAGGTTGGCGAGCTGTATCTTGTTGGCATAATACTGCGTACGATCCATCAGAAAGAGTTGCTGTCCCTTCTGTACCCTGTCACCTACTTCAACGTAGATCCTGTCCACCCGGCCGGGGGTCGAGGGTGCCAGGTTGACCTCCTCATAGGCCTGTATGGTGCCAGTGTAGTCTATTGTGCGGGTTATGGTTGTCTTTGCGACCGGCATGACTCTGACGGGTATTGCTGCTGCCAGGCTGTCTGCTTCTGCCTGACCGGCGGCAGGCTGGCCCTGCCGGTTGCACGATGCCATGATCATGGCACCGGCAAGGATTATTGGAATAATGTTTCGGTTCATTGTATGATGTTGTTGTATTAGTTACTCATTAAAGGTTGTTCATCAGCTTGTTGAAAGCCACCCTGGTCTGCAGAAGGTTCATGAGGGCAGAGAGATAGTTGTTCTGCGCTGTCAGGTAGTTGTTGTTGGCCTGGGTCAGGTCAAGGCTCGAGGCCATCCCCTGGTTGTATTTGTTCTCGAAGCTTTTGAGGACGCGTGATGCAATCTCTATGTTCTCTTTTTGCAGCCCGTACTGCTCCCATGCGCTCTGCAGGTTAAAACGGAGCTCCTTCTCCTGCATCAGCAGCTGGTCGGTTACCATGGCCTCTGTATTAATGGCCTTTTCAAGATTAATCTTTGCCTTGCTGATCCTGGCATACCTCTGACCGCTGGCGAAAATAGGAATTGAGAGCTGGATACCAAGGACCGAGTTGGGGAACCACCTCAGGTCATTCAGCTTATCTCCCATACCCATCTGATTGTAATATATTGATGCTGCCAGCGATGGCAAAACCGAAGCCTTTGCTCCTGTCAGAGAGAGCTCTGACATTTTTACCTGGCCCTCAACAAGCTTGTAGTTAATATTTTCCTCAAGGCTAAAATCCTGTGCCAGCAGAGATTGAACGTCTACCTCGTCAAGGATGTTTTCGAGTGACTGCGTCAGAACAATCTCTGTATCTCGCCCGATTCCAAGCAGAAATCTCAAAAGGTTATAATTAACCTCAAGCGCCCGTTCCATCGATGATTTTGTATTTTTCAGCATGGAGACGTTAGAGCGCATCTGGTCAACGTCAGTGGCCTCCGCCATACCCACGCTGTACATGGCCTGTGTTGATGCCAGCAGCTCATTGAGATTGATCAGGTTGGCGTCTATCACCTTTAATGTCTCATGCGAAACAAGTATCAGGTAATAAACAGTCATGACGCTTTCACGGGTGTCAATTTCCGTCTGTTCAAGACCTTTTGCCGACAGGTCCGTTGCAAGCTTTGCCGTCTTCACTCCGATCAGCCATGGCGCGTTGAACAGCACTGTTGATGCCGATATACCGTAGGATGTGTTGTATTTTGACCCGAATGTGACCGGCACCTTCTCCCCGGGCATGCCGATGATCTCACCCGGAAGCAGGGTAGTCATCAACTTGAGGTTATCATTTAGACCACCGCTTCCCGATATTGACGGAAGACCGTTGGAAAGAGCTTCAATGAACGCCTTGTCTGATGCCATCAGGTCATACCTTGCCGAGACTACGCTCCTGTTGTTGGCAAGAGCATACTCAACCGCCTGGTCTACCGTCAGTGACATCGAGGCTGGGCGATCCTGCGCAAAGAGGGTTGAACCTGCCGCAAGCATGAGTGACAAAATGATTGCTGTTAATCTTCTTTTCATGTGTAAATGATTTTGATTTTAATGGTTACATGGAATCCACATGATAGAAATATTTTCATTTCTATTTGTGATTGATAAATCGTGTGGATTTCATATATTCCTGTTTTACTGTTTATTTTCCTGTCTAAATGTCCGATTCAAGTGAATCAATGATCTTAATTCCTTCAGGCGTAGATATGCCACGGAGATAGTTAACGACAATATTCCTGACGAGGTCACGATGCATAAAATTATCCGGTGGAAACAGGTTTGCATCATCCATAACCGTACCCATGCTGCTGAAAGTGCGGCTGAGTATCTCGACATCAAGATCACTCCTGAAAACGCCCTGTTCTATTCCTGCTTTAAATATCCGGCCTGCTGATTCAAAATCAGGATGACCGCAGGTTTCCTTGAGCCGCTGCAGAACACCATTATGGTATTTTTTCAGATCCGAGCTTATCAGCGGGTTCATTGATTCCATATGGTCACGGCCTGTCCTGATCATTGTAAAAATCGCGGATATGATATCAGGAGATTCTTTCAGGATCTTTTCAATCTTCTCTTTCTGCTTTTCTATCATATTAATNNATTAATAAGGACAGCGTAAAGCAGTTCATCCTTATCGTGGAACCCTTCATAAATAGTCCTCTTGGAAATGCCAAGATGGCCGGCTATGCTATCCATCGTCACTGCTTTTATACCGTAAGTCCGGAATAATTCAGCAGCGCCTGCTACAATTCTTTCATTATACTCATCAGGGCTGTTCATATGTAATTCAAAAACGGCTGCAAAAATCTGAAAACTATTTCAGTTTTGCAAGTTTTTTCTGCTAATTGTTTGTTAAATTATTGTGGAGTGCGGAAAAAGGGAGGTGAATGGCTGATCAGTCCACAGTCGGCAAGAGTGAAGGTCTGAGGTCTGAGGTCTGAAGGTCTTGCTGACCGCAGAACCATCAGGACCTTGACCTTTGAATCTTTTGACTTTCAGACCTTTAGACCTTTAGACTTTACCTATAGAGATAGAGTGTTCCCCGGTACTCCCGGCCCTCGTACTCTACCTCATCATAGCCCACGGCCCTGATGACGTAGAAGTAGGCACCGGGCGTGGCGCGGCGATCGGAGTTATTGATCCTGCCGTCCCATCCCTGCCAGTCGCGGAGATCTTCACCGTCGCCGCGGTAATGACAGACCCTGTGACCGCTCTTGGCGAACACCTGCAGGTCGAGGAACTTCAGTGACTTCTTGTCGGGAACGAAATAGTCGTTGATGCCGTCGTCATTAGGGGTGAATACATTGGGTATCTGAAGTGAGGAGGGCAGCACCGTGATATCAACGGTGGCCGAGTCACTGCATGTGAGCTCGCTCTCTATGATCAGCGTGGCCTTATATTCCCCGGGGATATAATAGGTGTGGGTTCCGGGATCAGCGAGATTCGAGACGGAGTCGTCGCCGAACCTCCAGAGATAGTTGTATCCCCTGACAGAATTGTCCGTGAAGGTTATCTCGAGGGGGGCCTCGCCCTCCGTCGGCTCGGCGGAAAAGTCAGCCTTTACATGGATCGACTCATAAAAAAAAGACGCTTCGCTGCTGCAGCCTAAAGTATTAACTTTGAGGTTATATGTTACATCATCCAGAGGAGGCTTGTACGTAATAGGGTCAATTGCAACGTCAGGCGCGGGTATCGGTGATTCCGGATAAGAAGACCAGAGAAATGTCATCTCATTTTTAAGAGTCAACTGATTGCCCGTTATAATATCATAATATGGGAAACTAGCTCTGGTTGCCGATGCCGTACCGTCAAGAGCCACATAGAAGCAACTCTTATCCGGATTTAAGAGCTTAGCCTCTGCCACCGGAGGCTCATCGAATACGATCCATGCAACAAGGGTGGTATCGTATCCTCCTGTTATAGTTATCCGGTATCCGCCCTCCTCAAGGTCAGTTGCCGTTGAATTCACAACTTCGGAGTCACTTTTTAGAAGGATGCTGAAGCTTTTCGTGAATTCGCTCCATCTGTGCCATGTAAAATTATAAGGCGGCGTCCCTCCAGAACCGGAGGCAACCATAGTACCCCTCTCCAGGCCTGATGAGTGACAATAAATGAATATGGGGTCTTTAGATGGAGGGTCCGACGGATATGTTGTATAGCGAACCGCATTTGATCCAGGGGCAGTGATCTGCGCCTGCAGTGCAAGCGGTAACATTATGATTATGAGGACCAGGTACCTTGACACTCCTTTTAAACGGATAAACGCGTGAAAATGATATGCAAACCTAATAAAAAAATGCCGTTCTTTGGGGCATTAATTTCTGCATTCTCATTGATGTTTCGCGACTACCTCAAAGAGCTTAACGAGGCACAGCAGTCGGCCGTTGTCAACACTGAAGGACCGGCGATGGTCATTGCCGGTGCCGGATCCGGCAAGACCCGGGTGCTTACCTACCGTGTGGCATACCTGATACAAAAGGGTGTTCCCGCCCACCGGATTCTGGCACTGACCTTTACCAACAAGGCCGCCGGGGAGATGAAGGAGCGCATAAGCACTATCGTGGGGGCAGATACTGCGCGGAGTCTCTGGATGGGCACCTTTCACTCCATCTTCGCCCGTTTCCTGAGACATGACGGCCAATACCTGGGATATAAAAGCAACTTCACCATCTACGATCAGGACAACACCCGAAGCCTGATACGTACCATCATCAGGGAGATGGGGCTCGACGATTCACTGTACAAGCCTGCCTCCGTAGCCGCGCGTATCTCGCATGCCAAGAACAACCTCATAACCGCGCAGCAGTACGGCTCCATATCACAGATCACCGAAGCCGACAAAGCCTCGAGGATACCTGAGGTGACCGCTATCTACAGGCATTATGCCGCCAGGTGTTTCAAGGCCAATGCCATGGATTTCGATGACCTGCTGATGAACATCAACATCCTGTTCCGCGATTTTCCCGCTGTGCTCGAAGAGTACCGCAACCGGTTTGACTACATCCTTGTCGACGAGTACCAGGATACCAACTATGCACAGTATATCATCGTTCACAGGCTCTCCGAGAAGCACAGGAACCTGTGCGTTGTGGGTGACGATGCGCAGAGCATCTACTCGTTTCGCGGCGCCCGTATTGAGAATATCCTCAACTTCAAGAACGATTATCCCGACTATCGACTTTTCAAGCTCGAGCAGAACTACCGCTCGACGCGCAATATAGTCAACGCGGCCAACAGCATTATAGAGAAGAACACCGGTCAGATAAAGAAGACCATTTTTTCGAAGAACGATGAGGGTGAGAAGATCAGGGTGGTGCAGACTACCATTGACAGCGAGGAGGGAATCGTCACCGCCTCCGATATTCTTGACACACGCATGCGTGAGCGGCTCGACTGGAAGGATTTTGCCATTCTCTACCGCACCAACGCCCAGTCGCGTATCTTCGAGGAGATGCTGCGCAAGCGCAACATACCCTATAAGATATATGGGGGAAAGTCGTTCTACGAGCGAAAGGAGATACGCGACCTGATAGCCTACCTGCGGGTGATAGTCAATCCTGACGACGAGGAGGCTCTCAGGCGTATAATCAACTACCCTAAGAGAGGCATAGGCGACACCACGGTACAGAAGCTGATGGAGCTCGCCCGCGGTATAGACCGCAGCATCTGGGAGATCATCTCCTCGCCTGAGCTGAGCGCGAATTACCTCACTCCTGCCCTGCGGTCAAAGGTGAACCTCTTCACCGGTCTGATGCTACCCTTCATGCCGGAAGCCGTGACAGCCACAGCCTGGGATGTTGCAAGCAGGGTAGCCTCAACCAGCGGCATCATCAGGGAGCTTAAGCAGGGGCAGGTACCGGAGGAGATTGACAGGCTTGAGAACCTGCAGGAGCTGCTCAACGGCATCAAGGAGTTTACCGAGGCTGCGCTCACCAACGGTGATCCTGCTGACATTGCCACATGGCTGCAGTCGGTAGCACTGCTGACCGACCAGGATCTGGAGAAGCCGGAGGAGAGGGACAGGGTGACGCTGATGACGATACACTCGGCCAAAGGACTGGAGTTCAAGTATGTATATATAGTAGGACTCGAAGAGAATCTCTTCCCTTCGAACATGAACCTCTATAACCCTCGTGAGCTTGAGGAGGAGCGCAGGCTATTCTATGTGGCCCTGACCAGGGCCTGCCGGCGTGTCACCCTGAGCTATGCCCTGAACAGGTACAGGTGGGGATCGCTGGAGAGCAGCACCCCGAGCCGCTTCATCGGCGAGATCGAGAGTGAATACCTGTGGTATCCCCAGACGGGAGGCCTGCCATTTGGCCGGCGCACAGCCTCTGACAGCCGTTCGGTCGACAACAGCAGGGAGGTATTTGTACCAACAACTTCCAAAAGGAAGATAATCAGATTCAGTGATGCCACCGGCGTGGCAGCCGGTGGGGATACTGGCGGGACATCACGAGGTGTGGCAGGGAGTGATGCCACCGGCGTGGCAGCCGGCGGGGATACTGGCAGAACATCACGAGGTGTGGCAGGGAGTGATGCCGCCGGTACCGATGGGGGTACGGCCGGCGGGATTGCCGGCGGTGGATCCCGCAGCCGGGAGGAAGCCACCGGCAACAGTCGTGGCAGACCGTCCGGCACTTCCCGTGGCGGTGGATCCGGTAACGCAGACGGCAGTGCAACCGGCGGGCAGCTCACAGCCGACAGCTATGCTTCGCTGGCGCCGGGTGAAAGGGTCAGGCACGAACGGTTCGGGGAGGGCAAAGTGCTCTCTGTCGACGGAGCACCGCCCAACACCACGGCCGTCATTGAGTTCGCGGCTGCCGGCACCAAGAAGCTGCTGCTAAGGTTTGCGAAGCTGACGAGGATATGACCTCGAAAGATGAGATTAACAGGTAGCCCTGCCGCGGCCTAAATATCTTTTATCTCACTGATTTCCGCACACACTCGCCCCCTCCGGTCATTCACGGCCAGAGTGCAGTAATAAGTCATTGATCATAAGATTAATCAGACTGGCAAGCCTCGCCGGATGTTTCAACCGCCTCTTCGGTGACCTCCTTCTCAAGAGCCTTGCTTACTGTCTCTTCAAGTTTCTTCTTCAGTTTGCTCCCAAGCTGAGCCTCGGCATTGACGGGCAGCAGAAAAGCTGCTGCCAGGAAAGGAATGAACCCTTTTGTCTTCATGATCTGTTTTGATTTCAGTTGTAAAATTACTTGAAATTGGTAACTCAATAGCAATTGCCGGTGAAAAAGGCCGACAGCCATCCAGGGTAACATTTACCGCCGAAGGAGACAAGATATCTCTGAAGTAATCTCAGGAAAATAAATATCATTTATATTTACTTGCAGTTATGAACTCTGTGCAGTGTCATGCTACAGAACCGGCATCTGGTTTTTCGTCAGCAAAGCGGTTCCGGGAAGACCACCATGCTTAACATCATTGGTTCGCTTGACATTCCCTCTGCCGGTGAGGTGACGGTCCTGAACCATTCCATAGGGAGCCTCACACAGAAGGAGGCGGCGAATCTCAGGAAGAAGAGTCTGGGTTTTATCTTCCAGAGCTACAACCTGTTCGGTGTGCACAATGTTTTTGAGAACATCGAGTTTCCGCTGCTGCTGCTTGACTATACTGCCGCAGAGAGGAAGAAGATGGTCATGGAAGCCCTGGAATGGCTGGGACTGACAGACAAAATCAGATCGAAGCCACCGCAGCTGTCAGGCGGTGAATGTCAGAGGGTTGCAATAGCCCGTGCAATGGTCAAGAAACCCTCGCTGGTACTGGCTGACGAGCCTACCGCCAATCTCGATGCTGCCAATTCGCATAACATCCTCAGGAGCATGGAAGCCCTGAACAGGGAGTTCAAAACAACATTCCTGTTCGCCACACATGATGACAAGGTCATCAGCTACCTGCGTCGAAAGATTTTTCTCGATGACGGCAGAATTGTCAATGATGAATTAACAGGCAACTAATAGCGGCAGAGATGAAACTGGCAATAAAGATGGCATACCGGAACCTGGTCGGTGCCGGTCTGCGAACCTGGCTGAACGTGATCGTGCTCTCATTCTCCTTCCTGGTAATAATCTGGATGAAAGGCATAATAACAGGATGGAATCATCAGGCCAAAGTCGATATGACAAACTGGGAGATAGGAGAAGGTCAGTACTGGCAAGAAGGGTACGATCCTCATGATCCTTTCACCTTCACCGACAGTCACGCCCCCGTGCCGGAGGAGTTCCTCGGGGAGATCGAAAGGGGCGACATGGAACCTTCACTCATTGCCCAGGGGACTATTTACCCCCAGGGGCGGCTTCAGTCAGTGATGATCAGGGGCATCGACCCCAAACAGACTATCTTCATGCTTCCCTCTTACAAGCTCGATACGCTGGTAACCGGAGCCATACCTTCAATAATCGGTTCAGGAATGGCCAAAAACCTGAAAGTGAATGTGGGAGACAGGGTTATGGTTCAGTGGCGGGATGCCGACGGCACATTTGATGCTTCAGAAATTTTCATCACCGAAATATTCACTGTTAGCGTACCTGCCGTCGACCAGGGTCAGATATACCTGTCGCTTGACACGCTACGGTCGATGCTGGGTCTCGAAGGGGAAGCCACAACACTGACATACAACAACAGTGAAGTGACGAGGCCCGCTGTCGAAGGATGGGTACATAAGAGCAAAACAGAACTCACCAGTGCTGTTGATGAGCTGATAAAGGTAAAGACAGCAGGGACATCAATCCTGTACATCATTCTTATAACACTTGCCATGCTGGCGATCTTTGACACGCAGGTGCTTTCAATTTTCAGGAGACAGAAGGAGATTGGCACCTACATAGCTCTGGGATACACCCGACGCCAGGTTGTCGGTCTTTTTACCGTCGAGGGAACAATGTACGCCGTTCTGGCAGCCCTTTTGTCAGCTGCATACGGCCTTCCTTTCCTTGCGTGGCAGGCCAAAGTGGGATGGACGATGCCGGTGGATGCCAGTGAGTTCGGAATGGCTATTGCCCAGACCCTTTACCCTGTATACAGTGCCGGACTGGTAATCGGCACTGTGCTGATAATCACTACTGTGACAGCACTGGTGAGTTACTGGCCATCAAGGAGAATAGCAAAAATGAATCCTACTGAAGCTTTAAGGGGGAAAATACAATGATAAAATTCTTACTGATAGGTCTGATCAGAGACAAGAGCCGAAGCCGCATTCCGGTTATTGTAGTGTCGATAGGTGTGGCTCTCACCGTTCTCATGCATGCCTACATAACCGGCTTCATGGGTGACATCATTGAGATCAATGCCAGGGTGACGCACGGCCACCTCAAGGTGATGACCGCGGGCTACTCCGAAAACATGCAGCAGATGCCCAATGATCTTGCACTTACTGATGTGAGTTCGCTCACCGAAGAGCTCAGGCAAAAGTATGCGGGAGTAGAGTGGTCACCAAGGATTCAGTTTGCAGGCATCGCCGACGTCCCGGATGAAAACGGTGAAACACGGACACAGGGCCCTGCCATGGGTCTCGGCCTTGACCTCCTTGATCCGCAATCGCCGGAAAGAGAAAGGATGAACCTTGAAGGTTCGCTGGTAAGAGGCTCTATGCCCGGTAAGGCAAATGAGGTATTGCTCATCGAACTTTTTTCCAGGAAGCTGGACGTAAATCCCGGGGACAGGATAACTTTCATCGGCTCAACGATGTACGGAAGCATGACCATCCATGACTTTACCGTCTCAGGCACGGTGTCCATGGGACAGGAAGCACTTGACCGCGGAATGATCATTGCTGACATCGGAGACGTGAGGATTGCTCTCGACATGGAAAATGCCGCCGGTGAGATACTGGGGTTCTTCCGTGAGGGATTCTACGATGATGAAATCGCAATGGAGAATGCGGCAGCATTTAATGGAGCCGATGGCGGCAACGCCAAAGACCTTGCTCCCGTAATGAAAAGTCTCAGCCAGCAGGGAACGATGGGCTCCTATGTCGGGATGACGAAATCATGGTCAGCCATGATCTCAATGGTCTTTATCATCGCCATGTCACTGGTGCTGTGGAATGCGGGACTGCTGGGCGGGATGAGACGCTACGGCGAAGTGGGGATCCGCCTGGCAATGGGCGAAGACAAGGGGCATACCTACCGTTCAATGATCTATGAAGCAGTAATGATAGGACTTGCAGGATCAGTCGTCGGAACGGTTATCGGACTGTTCCTGGCATGGCTGTTGCAGAAATACGGAATAGATATTTCGGGAATAATGCAAGGCTCAGCACTGATGATGCCGACTGTCATAAGGGCAAATATCAATCCGGTGGACTATTACCTGGGATTTATTCCGGGACTGATATCGACAGTGGTCGGGACGATGCTGTCGGGGATAGGCATTTACAAACGGCAGACAGCCAGGCTGTTCAAGGAACTCGAAGCTTAAAACAGACTATGATGAAAAAATATCTTATGCTGGCAGCGGCAGCAATGCTGACTTTGCAAATTCAGGGACAGGATCCGGATGACATCCTTAAGAGGGTTGAACGGAACATGTCGTCCGAGAACCGGGTCTTTGAATCTACCATGACAATCAACGGAGCCCACAGGAGCAGAACCATTACCTCAAGGACCTATGCAGAGGGATATACAAAGTCTTTTACGGAATACCTGTCACCTGCCCGGGAGCAGGGCACCAAGATGCTCAAGCTCGGGAACCAGCTCTGGATCTACTCACCATCCACGGACCGGATAATTCAGATCTCGGGGCATATGCTGAGACAGTCAGTCATGGGTTCTGACCTGTCGTATGAAGATATGATGGATGACCGTAAGCTTACGGAACTTTATACTGCCGCCCTTGGAGGTGATGAAGTGATCGGGGGAAGGAAGACGTGGATACTTGACCTGACAGCAAAGGTCAGTGATGTGAGCTATCACTCGATGAAGATGTGGGTTGACACCGAAAGATATGTTCCCCTGAAGGAGGAATTGTTTGGGTCAAGCGGACAGCTGCTGAAACGTACAACGTTTGAGGAGGTGGAGCAGATTGCAGGCAGATGGTTTCCCATGAAACTGACCTACAAGGATGTTTTGAAAAGCGGCGACGGCACTGAATTTACCATAACCTCAGTGCAGTTTAATCAGAAGATACCTGATTACATCTTTACCAAGGCTGCCCTGAAACAGTAGGTGCAGCATCCCCTACCGCTACTCTGCGCCTCGTTCATCCCTTTCTGCAGGTGGCAGGAGCCGGCCCGCCCCGGACGAAAGGCAGAGCCACAGATGAACGGCACACTTCATGAATATCTGCCCGGATTAAACGCCCAGGGGCCGGCATTAATGCCGGCCCCCTTCGTGAAGATGGTTCAAGTAAAAAACTATGATGCAGATATTTATTCTGATTAAGCTTCCGGAGCATCGTCTGCCTTCGGCTTCTACGGTATCTGGGGACAGTTTATCATCATTGCCGTCGCCGGGGAGCGACTCACCCCGGAACTGATCTCCACTGTCTCCGTCATCTCACTTCTGCCGGGACTCCCCTTTCTTGTGATAGGGTGGCTGATGCTTATCAAATTCAGCGCTGAGTACTCGAAGGCTGGATTCAAAAGCTATCTGACTGTTATCTTCCTTCTGGCCAACTTCGGTGTCATTGCGTTGCTCGGAATTATTTCGCGCGATATGGAGTTTGGAGAGGCCCTGCCCCTATTCAAATATTATTACGCCGTTGTGGCCGTGATCAGCGGCGTCACTTCGGCCTTTATGCTAATCGGTAGCAGATCAGGCGAGGCTTTCGCTGCCGACCGCATCTCCCTGGCTGTCATTGTCGCCGCAGGCGCCCTGTCACAGGCAGCAGTGCTACTGCTCATACAGCACTCGGCGTGGATGGCTCTCATATTTGTCTTCCTGCTCTTCGCCGGCATATCACTGATACCGGTCTGGCTGACCTACCGGACTGACCTCAGCGTATTTGCATATCCTGCGAATCATGATATGCCTCCCGGAATAGAGGATTTCTACCTGAAACATGAGATATCACCGAGGGAGGCCGATATCATCAGGGAGATCTGTAACGGCTTGAGCAACCAGGAGATAGCCGACAGGCTCTTCATCAGCCTGCAGACGGTAAAAGACCACACCTCACGCATCTATGCAAAGACCAACGTGAGGAACAGGATGCAGCTCATGACTCTGGTACGATCGGTTGAGTTGAGTCAGACCTGACCCGCGGCAGGGCATCAGAAAGAGAGACTAGAAACTCCCGCGGCTGAAACACAGAAAGAGATGTCATTCAGATGCTGCGGCAGGGCATCAGAAAGAGATATCAAGCAGGTCCTGCAGTTTTTTCCCCGGCATAAAAATGCGATAAGCCGCGGGCCACACCTTCATCAGGTAGCTATCCTGCCTGTCCTTGATGACAACGGCCAGCTCATCATTCACATCGCTGTTGGCAGAGTCGCGGTATTTATATCCGAGGATCGTGAGTATCTGGTCAAGGTCGTTGTATTTTCCGAGGTTGCGGGTCATGATATCAAGCCTCTTCTCCAGGGATTTCACCGCGGCGGGATTAAGGTGCCGGAAAAAATCGAGCTGGTACATCAGCGTCTTCGACTTCTTCCGGAACTCATGCAGAAGACGTGGTTTGGTATTGTTACGGCAGTCGAGGTAGGCTCTTGCCGCGGCAAGGTAGCTCTGCTCGACCTCGCCGAGCAACATCCTGAAATCGAGTTCGTTCAGGCTCAGGAACCTGATCCTGTACCCCGCCCTGGTCAGTTGCTCAGTCACCTTGCTGACAGTTTTGGCCTGCACCCCGGCCTGCTCCCATGTGGCATACGGCTTACGCAACAGGTTCTGTACGGTCTCATTGTCCCACAGCTTGGTGAAAAGCTCAGGATGATCCTTCCTCAGTGCCTTCATGGTCTTACGCAACACATTGCTCTCACGCCATGAAGACAGGATGCGGCCCGTCTCTCTCCCCGCGAGGTACTCCCTGTTATAGACGGGCTCATCGAGCAGAGGCTTCACCAGTCGTACCGCAGCACGCTGCTTCTTCATCATCACCCGGATGTCATGTATGGCGTTGCCGTCAGGCAGGGGCTTCTGAGAGAGCAGAATAAGCGACCCATTGATGCATTCAAGCATCGATGTCTTGATATCCGCCCTGTTAACCTTTTCCTTTGAAGCCATCTGCAATTCGCTGACAGATGATAAAGTTACATAATTGTAACGACTTTCCCTTTCAGAGACTGCTGATGCATTGTATATTTAAAACATTGCAGATGGTGCTGCCGGCAATTTCTTGCCGTTATTTTTCATACATTTACATTAGTTAACCACAACCAACCAGGTAAAATAATGGGCAAAAACAGC
Source organism: Bacteroidales bacterium UBA4772 (assembly GCA_002403305.1). Lineage (GTDB taxonomy): Bacteria > Bacteroidota > Bacteroidia > Bacteroidales > VadinHA17 > SR-FBR-E99. The sequence goes on along the minus strand of DHHM01000011.1, from coordinate 86,979 downwards.
AAACCAAAACGCATAGGCATTCTGACAGCAGGAGGCGACTGCCCGGGCATCAATGCCGCCATCAGGGGTGTCGGCAAGACAGCCATAGTGAAGTACGGCATGACGGTGCTGGGCATCAGTGACGGCTTCGCCGGGATGATACACAAAGAGTACTCGGAGCTCAGTGAGAGTGATCTTTCCGGTATCCTGACCCTGGGAGGCACCATCCTGGGCACCTCTCGCGAAAAACCCTTCAAGGGGGTGGGCAAGAAGAAGGATGAGGTGCGCAAACCCATGCTCATCAGGGAGCATTATGAACAGATGGGGCTCGACTGCCTGGTGTGCATCGGGGGCAACGGCACAATGAAGACCGCCTATATGCTCTCGGAGGAAGGGCTGAACATCGTTGGAATCCCAAAGACGATAGACAATGACATCTGGGGTACAGATATGACCTTCGGGTTTGATTCGGCAGTGAACATTGCCACGGAGGCCATTGACAGACTGCATTCGACGGCCAACTCGCACAAGAGGATCATGGTGATAGAGATCATGGGGCACAACGCCGGATGGCTTGCCCTCTACTCCGGCATGGCGGGAGGAGGGGACGTCATTCTGATACCCGAGATACCGCATGATGAGAAGGTGGTAATGGACTATCTGAGGAAGAGGGCTGACAACAATAAGCCCTATACGATTGTTGTTGTGGCAGAAGGGATCAAGGTACCCGAGGGTGAAGACTCAGCCGGCAGATACCTGGCACGGAGGATACAGGAAGAGACAGGTCTGGAGACCAGGGAGACGGTGCTCGGTTATATACAGAGAGGCGGTACACCTTCACCCATGGACAGGGTGCTCGCCTCCAGGTTCGGCGCCGCCGGTGCCACACTCATTGCAAAGGAGGAGTACGGCAGGATGGTGGCTCACCGTGACGGGCAGATTAGCTCCGTAAAATTGTCGGAGGTGGCGGGAAAAACGAAACTGGTCAAACCTGATGACCCGATGGTCAAACAGGCCAGGGAGATGGGTACCAGCTTTGGAATATGATTATCTAAATGTTTATGGCAGAAGTAACATAGTCAGTGATATGACAGGAAAGAGAAAACTAATTTTCATACGGCACAGCAAGGCCGAGGATCAGCTACCCATGATATCCGATTTTGAGCGGTCGCTGACAGCTAAGGGCAAACAAAACTCAAAGCTTATGGCTCAGCTGCTCTTTTCCCAGAAGGAAGATCCGGGAAGAATTATAACCAGCCCTGCCTTCAGGGCACTGGAGACAGCACTGATCTTCTGCAGGGAATACGGTATCAGTCCCGATGAGGTAAGACTGAATGCCAGACTCTATCTCAGCCTTGAGGAGGAGGAGTTCCTCTCTTTTATCAGAGGCATGAGCAACGATGATCATACCGTCACCCTCTTCGGGCATAACCCACTGCTGACGGAGATGGCAGCCTGGTTTGCATCAGACGAGCCGGAGGTGCTGTCCAAGACCGGAATCTACTGCCTCTCGTTCCCTGTTGCAAGCTGGTCAGAGGTTGAACCCGAAAGCGGCACGACAGAATACTATCTCACACTGAAGGACCTGGCATGAGCACTGATTATATCCCCAAGGAGATAAGCTGGCTCTCCTTTAACGAGAGAGTGCTGCAGGAGGCAGAAAATAAAGACGTGCCTCTGCTTGAACGGTTTAACTTCCTGGGGATCTATTCCAATAATCTTGATGAGTATTTCAGGGTCAGGGTTGCGACGCTGAAAAGGCTCTCCCTGTTTGGAAGCAAGTCAAAGAGCATTCTTGGCTACAGCCCGAAAGCCACCCTCAGGAGAGTGCAGGAGATAGTCCTGGAGCAGAACCTGAGGTTTGAGAAGACATATTCCGATCTTAAGAAGGAGCTGAAAAAGCACAACATTTACTTCGTCAATGAACAGCAGCTCGACGAGGAGCAGAGTGCGTTTGTGAAGAGTTATTTTCGCAAGGAGGTAAGGCACAGACTTATGCCGCTGATAATCAGTAAAGAAAACGTGCTGCCTGACCTCACTGATGATGCCGTCTTCTTTGCAATACTTCTAACCGACTCCGCCAGCGGCAGGAACAGGTACGCTCTGCTGGAGATACCCCCGTCGGACATACTGCCGAGGTTCATCCAGCTGCCGGAGAAGAACGGCAACAGGTATGTTATCTTCCTTGATGACGTCATCAGGTCAGAGCTCAAGGATATTTTTCACATCCTCCCCTTCGACGAGCTGTCGGCCTATACCTTCAAGCTCACCAAGGATGCTGAGCTTGACATTGCGGATGACATCTCTGAGAGCTATATCGACAAGCTCTCAAAGAGCCTTCAGCAGCGTAAAAAAGGCACACCCGTAAGGTTTGTCCATGACCGCAATATGCCTGCCGACCTCCTGAAGATACTGAAGAAAAAGCTGAACCTGGGCACTGATGATGTAATAATACCCGGTGACAGGTATCACAACTTCAAGGATTTCATGAAGTTCATAGACATCCCTGGTGACGGGTTGCGGTATGAGAAACTCCCTCCCGTAAGGCACCGTGACATCCATTACGGCAAGAGTATTCTCTCCGTCATCAGGAAGAAGGATGTGATGCTCTTCTTTCCATACAACCCTTTTGATCACTTTATTGACCTGCTGCGGGAGGCCTCGATTGACCCCTATGTAATCTCCATACAGGTCACACTCTACCGTCTTGCCAGGAACTCTAGCGTCATTAACGCCCTGATGAATGCAGCCAGGAACGGCAAGAGCGTCACCACGGTGGTTGAGCTTCAGGCACGCTTCGATGAGGAGGCGAATATCCTGTGGGGCAATAAGTTGCTTGATGAAGGGGTAAAGGTCATTTACGGTGTGCCCGGACTGAAAGTTCATTCAAAGCTCTGTCTCATCACCCGTGAAAAGAATGAAGTCATTCAGAGGTATGCCGCCGTTGGAACAGGCAATTTCAACGAGCAGACTGCCAGGGTCTATACCGATCATCTGCTGTTGACATCAAACAAGAAGATCACCAATGAGGTGGTGAAGGCATTCAATTTTTTCGTTGCCAATTACCGCAAAGACAAGTTTTACCATCTGCTGCTATCCCCTTTCGGTCTTCGCAACAAGCTGCTGATGCTGATTGAGAACGAGATCAGGAACGCAAAGGCAGGCAGGGAGGCCTGGATCAACATCAAGATCAACAATCTCACTGATGAGGAGATCATCGGCAAGCTGTACAAGGCGAGCTGTGCGGGTGTAAGGATACGACTGATAGTCAGGGGCATGCTGTCGCTAGTGCCGGGGCTGAAGGGTGTCAGTGAGAATATCACTGCGAGAGGCATTGTTGACCGCTTCCTTGAGCATTCGAGGTTCATGATCTTCTGCAACGGGGGTAATGAGCTGGTCTACATCACCTCGGCAGATTTGATGCCGAGGAACCTCGACCGCCGGATAGAGGTCTCCTGCCCTATATTTGATGAAGCTATCAGGAAAGAGATCACCGATGTCTTCGAGATACAGTGGAATGACAATGTCAAGGCAAGGGTCCATGACGCAAAGCAGTCGAACAGGCTTGTTGCTCCCGGTGACAAACCCTGCCGATCACAGACAGAGGTTCACAGTTACATAACGGCTATCAACGGTCCGTCTCAGGAGGCCACACGGGGATAAAGGCCGGCGCTCTACGCTGTTTTGTGCTCGTCTCAAAGGCAAAGGCTATCTCTATCAGCAGCGGCTCACTCCACGCCCTGCCGAAGAAGGATATTCCCACCGGCAGTCCGTCTATGAATCCCATGGGCAGGGTTATGTTCGGATAGCCGGCCATGGCTGCCGGCGATGAGCTGCTGACATGAAAAGAGTCACCGTTTATCAGGTCGGTCTTCCATGCAGGTGCACCCGTGGGGGCGATAAAGGCATCAAGGTTATGTTCCTTCATCACCTTGTCAATTCCCTCGTCCCTTACCAGGCGGTTCATCTTCTCGAGGATTGCAATGAACCCGGCCGACTCCACACTTCCCTTTGCCTGCGCCTCGATAAGGAGTTCCTGGTCATAGTAGCGAAGCTCTATGTGGTCATTCCTGTTGAACTCTATCAGCTGCTCCACGCTTTTTACCGGGGCATTTTCGCCCAGTGAGGCAAAGTATTTATTAAGGCCGTCCTTGAATTCATACAGCATCAGCTCAAAGGAGAGTGACCCTGCTTCCCTGTCGTATATGTTGTCGATCTCGACCACCTCGGCTCCGAGACTCCTGAGGTGTTCCACAACATTCTGCATCAGGGTGTCGACCTTGAAGTGACTGCCCCGCGCCGAGGTAAACCACCCCAGCTTTTTTCCGTTCAGTCCGTCCTCCTTCAGGAAGGGTGTGTAGTCGGTCAGGGCTTCACCCTCTGATGCTGCCGTTTTGCTGTCAGCCGGGTCAATACCCGTCATTACACCAAGGGCAATGGCGGCATCGCGCACCGTGCGTGCCATAGGTCCCGGTGTGTCCTGTGTGAAGGAGATAGGCACTATGCCGCTGCGGCTGAGAAGTCCTACGGTAGGTTTTATACCGACGATGCCGTTGGCAGTCGAGGGGCATACTATGGAGCCGTTGGTCTCGGTGCCGATGGCTATCATAGTCAGGTTGGCCGAGACGGCCACCCCTGATCCGGAGCTGGAGCCGCACGGGTTGCGATCGAGGACATACGGGTTCTTCGTCTGTCCTCCCACGCCGCTCCACCCGCTGGAAGAGAGGTTGCCACGGAAGTTGGCCCACTCAGAAAGGTTGGCCTTGCCGAGGATGACGGCGCCGGCCTCGCGCAGCTTCATCGCTATATAGCTGTCCTGCAGAGGATGCGAGCCGGCCAGTGCACGAGAGCCTGCTGTGGTTGCCATCTGATCATGAGTGTCAATATTATCTTTTAACAGTACCGGCACCCCGTGCATCGGACCGCGCTTCTTTCCATCCTTCAGCTCTGCATCAAGCTGTGCCGCAATGGCCAGGGCATCAGGATTGGTCTGGATGACGGCATTGAGCATCGGCCCGCTGTCGTCTATGGCCTCTATGCGGTCAATGTAGGCCTGCACCACATCGGTTACAGTGAAATCACCGTTGTCATAGCCCTGCTGAAGCTGAGCAATTGTGAATTCTTCAAAACGAAAAGTATCAGCTGAGGAAGGTTTCTTTCCGCTTTCCGGTCCGCAGGAGTTTGCAGACAACAAGATAATGGTACACATAACCACGAGTGGAAATTTGTTCATGATCGTTTGTTTTGAGCTGGTTTGTATTATTTGTAAATATTTTTCCTGTGGCCTACGGATACGACAATTACTATAATCTTGTCGTCGTAGATCTCGTATATAATTCGGTAGTCACTGACCCGGATACGGTACGCCTCTTCGCCTTTCAGCTTTTTATATTCGTATGGACGTGGATTATCGGCAAGGCCTGAAATGGCTGATTTAATAATCGGGATGGCTTTTCTGTCAAGCTTCTGGATTTGCTTTTGGGCATAACGTTCAATGAAGACAGTATACTTCATTCTGCAGCTTTTTCAATCTCACTGAAAGCTTGTTCATAAGGTATAGGATCACTCTTGCGTGCTTTGGCTTTACGGTACTCCTTGATTTCATCCAGTTCTTCAGAATCTGCAACCAGTTTCTCGTAGGTCTTAATTGGAACCTGCACGGCTATCTTACGTCCTTTTTTATCTATTATATAAGTTTCTTCGTTCATCCTGACAGAATAATTCTGAAAATGATTATACATACAAAGATACACTGGTTGAAGTTAATTTCAAAAGGGGTTCAGGATGTGTAGTGTAAGAACACTATCAACTTCCCATTTTGAAATTCAAGACTGAGCTCCCGGTCTGCTGCTTCATTCAACGTACCCCGCCACCAGCTGTAAAGAGTTAGGTTATTGAGCGGGTATTTCAGACCGGTGGAGGTTACTGTCAATGCAGGGTCAATGCTGAAGAGCGACACCTGCTGGCCGGGGTGTGAGCTGATGGTCACGCTGTGGTCATATACCCTGAAGCTGCCGGTGTCAGTGAGCATGACGGCATCTATCCTGCTGCTGTAATCGGCAAGCAGCGATATGTTGCCCAGGGTATGATCCTCGCGGATGCCGGTGGCGCCAAGGATAGCCACCTCCTTTATCCCGGCCGCGACACACCAGTTGACCGCCTTTGTCAGGTCATTGGTCTCCTGGTCGGAGTCCTGCACCAGGATCTTCCCATACCTCTCTTTAAGCGCAGGCGGCACCGAGTCGAGGTCGCCAATGATGACGCCCGGTTCAAGGCCGTGTGCCACCAGTTTCTCCGCCGCACCGTCGCAGCATACGATCATGCCGGCCTCCCGCAGGCGGGCCAGCGGCACCGGGTGGGTGGGGTATGAGCCATTGGCAAGAATGACGGTTTGCGGGTGGCTGGGGGTGGAATTAATATTTATCATCTTAATCTACAATACTTTAACCGCTACGCGGTAATGTTTGTGGTATGACCGATACACCTGTAGTACCATAACCCCCGATACATCGGGACAGGCGCTACGCGGTATAATGTGCGGTGTAAACCGTTCAGTTTCAGTCGGCAATCGACAGTCCTCAAACTCGCAACCTAAGTGACTGACCCTCAATTCTCAATTCTCAATTCTTAATTCTTAATTCTTAATTCTTAATTCCTAATTCCTCTCACTACTGCCTCTTACCCGAACCCTGGCCCATTCTCTCAGCCCAATTATTGCCATCACGAAATATACGAAAAAAAGCACGGCTGTGGGATATAACCCGGCTGCAAGATAGACTGCCACGGCTATGGCGTTGGCCACTATCCATACGTACCACTGCTCCAGGTATTTCCGCGTAAGCATCCATGTTGCCACCACGGAGAGGGAGGCGATCAGGCCGTCCCATAACGGTACCGGCGAATCGGTGGCACGGTCAAGCAGGAACCACAGAGCTACCCAGGTTACCAGGGCAGCAAGTGCACACCATACAGCCGTTGCCCTGCCCACACGTCTGACATCTGTGACTCTCTCCTGCACGGATGGTCCCGCAATATTTCCGGGATTTTCACCGGGGGGGGCGGAAGGAGGATTGCCCTTTTCTGTAACACCTGAAGAGCTAAGCTCTATTTCATGCTCTGCTCCCTGTATTCTGCGCCATGCATACCATCCGTAGACACTAATCACAAGATAGTAACCCTGCAATCCCATATTGGCATAAAAGCCGTTACTGGCAAACACATACATATAAACTGCCGAGGTGATTATCCCCAGCGGCCAGAGCCAGATATTCCTCCTTATCTCGAGGATCACGTAGACAATGCCCGTTACTGCACCGAAGAGCTCGATGAAATTTGCAGAAAGCCAGCCTGTCACCATCGTGTCAGAAAGATAATGAAATCCCGGCTGTGTAGTTTATCCCCGCCTGCGGAAAATAATAAGCCCATGTCTTCTCCTCCCCGTCCTCGGTCCACATCCCGCCATAGGCATTGTTCTCATACATGGTATTGAAGAGGTTGTTGACCATAAACCGGAATGTCAGCTCACCGGCCTTCTTCATCTTTATGCCGTATGATGCCGCCAGGTTACTGACAAAATAGGGGTCAATGGTTCTGTCAGGGCTCATGGTATTGTCAAAGTACTGCTTCCCGACGTATTTGCCTGTCAGCCTGACTGACAGGCGTTCTGCAGGATTGACCTCCAGTTCGGCAGAGCCTGTTGCGCGGGGTGAATAAGCTATATCAACGGTTCCAAGATCGCTGTGGAGGTACTCCTCGCTCCAGTCGTCAGTGTTATAATTCAAGTAGTAATTTCTGAAGTCCCTTATGCTGCTCCTGCTCAGGGTGAGGTTCATCTTCATCGCTGCCACCGGGAATGGCCGGTAGCTGCCGGAGAACTCCACCCCTGTCCTGTAGCTCTCAGGGACGTTGGTCATGATGGGGTATCCCGTGCTGCTGATCTTGCCGGTAGGTACAAGCTGGTCATGGTACCACATAAAATAGAGGTTGACACCCAGAGCAACCCCGGAACTACGAAAGCTGTACCCTCCCTCAAAATCGGTGAGCCGCTCCCTGCCGGGTGTGGCCGCCGGATCACCGGCGGCATCCTTATAGTCGGCCCTCGTAGGTTCACGGTGCGCCACGGCAGCGGAGACAAAGGCTTCGCTCCCGCTTCCGTTGCTCCAGAAGAGGCCTGCCTTGGGATTGAAGAAGAGGAAGCTGTGACTCGCGGTAAGATCCTTCATGTCATCATCGGGACCCTCAAAGCGGTAACTGATATGCCTCAGCTGCAGGTCGAGGAACGCGCTCAGGCTACCCGAAACCACGGCATTCATCTTGCCGTAGACGTTGAACTCATCCTTCAATCCGTTGTTCCTGTACCACTCATAGCCCGGGATAATGTTGCCGGGATTTTCCAGCCACTTTATCCTGCCGAAGTGATCCCCGTCATACCTGTTGAGTGCTCCCCCCAGGGTCCACTCGGCCACGTTGCCCTGTTTGATCAATGACCACACGGCACCGTAGAAGAGGTTATCGAGCCACTTGCGCTGCACGATGTCCGTTTCCGTGACGGCGGGAACGTAGGGCATCAGGTCTGCAATCCCGTATTCTTCCGGATCCCTGTCACTCTTCTGCTCCTCGTAATATCCCCTTCCTGTTGTCAGATGGAGTCCGGTGTTCAGGCTCACCCTGCCGGTGAAGAGGTGGGTGTGGAAGAGGTGGTAGTGGTTCTGGGTGTAGACGTCAGTCTCATCCTCGTAGTAGCGGGTGATGCCGCTGGCGTCAATGTACTCGCCGGCAGGGTTGTATCTCCTGTTCTCCGGCAGTATCTCAGCCGGCACACCCCACCAGCTGATACCTGTCTTCTCATCTCCGGTGATCACATTAAAACGGATCAGGTCCGACGGGGCGGACCAAATCCCGGATACCATCGCAGATCGGATATCGGCTTTGCTATGGTCAACATAGCCGTCGCTGCGGATCTGCGAGGCACGCACCATCATGTTGAAGCGGTCGCCCAGCATTCCTGTCCATGCTTTTGCCGAGATCCGTGAGGTGTTGAACGAGCCGTATGATGCATCTGCCGAAGCACCGGCCTCAGAGGGGGGAGTCATGCTGCTGATGTTCACTGAGGCGCCAAACGCTCCGGCACCGTTGGTGGAGGTGCCAACCCCGCGCTGCACCTGGATGCTGCCGGTGGAGGAGGCCAGGTCAGGCAGATCAACCCAGAATACCTGCTGCGATTCGGAGTCGTTGAGCGGTATGCCGTCGAGTGTGATGTTGATCCTGCTGGCATCGGTGCCGCGTATGCGCAGTGATGTGTAGCCTATGCCCGTGCCGGCGTCGGATGTCTCCACCACCGAAGGGGTGAGTGACAGCAGAAAGGGCATATCGCGGGTCAGGTCCCGCTCTCTCAGTTCTTCAGACCGGACGGTAGTGTGAGCCATCGGAGTGCGGGCCCCGGCACGACTGCCCCTGACAATCACCTCCTCAGCCACAAAAAGGGCCTCGTCAAGATCGGCGTCGGCCGGCACGGGGCCGGTGCCGGTGACAGCAACAACGGTGTCAAATGGCTCATAACCTGTGTAGGATATGCGCAGCGCATAGGTGCCTGCGCGCAGGCCGCGGAGGGCATACCGCCCGTCATTATCCGTCGCCACCCCCGTCATCAGGCTCTCGATAACCACTGACGCCCCTGCCAGGGGATGACCCTCAACATCGGTGACCCTGCCGGTGACAGTGCCGGACGGACGCTGGCCGCTCACCGCGTTGCAGGTCATCAGAAAAATAAAAACCGGTAAAAAGAGTTTCCTGGTCATGATCATTACAATAATGCTGAACAGATTGTCTGAAGTGAGGGTTCCGCTGCAGGTCTGAATGGATTACTCTTTCTCCCTACGCCGGCATTATCCGGATCAGGTTATAAGGGTATGATCTCAGCCTGTTAAGTAAGGCACCCCGTAATTCGACAAAACAAAGATACAACATTTTATGATGAAATGACCTCCGGCCCGGAATGATTCTCCTTAGCCACTAATTCGTATATTTGCCCTGTGGAAAGCGGGAAGAAAATGGATAACATACTCAAGAAGCTGAGATACGGTGACCAGGAACGGATTGCCGTGCTCAATGCTCCTGAAGTTTTCAGGGACAGGATTGCCGGTCTGCTGCCGGATGTACAGATAGACACGGAGATCAATGCCCGTTACCTTTATGACTTCATGATTGCCTTCATTCCCGGTTCGGAGGATGTCATGAAGCTTGCACCGTCATGCATTCATAACCTGAGTGATGACGGGAAGCTCTGGATGGCTTACCAGAAAGGAGGCTCGTCAAAAGATCGCTCAGGTGTCAACCGCGACCACGGTTGGGATACCGTTGAGGAGTCGGGCTTCAGGCGTGTCAGCCAGGTGGCGATCGACGAAGAGTGGTCTGCCCTGCGTTTCAGAAACAGCAAACATATAAGTTCATCAAAACGCAAGGGGTCATGAGCAGAAAGCTGCTGATAATACTCTTTCTCGTCCTTCTTGCATCTTGCAGGGGCGACAGGGACGCACAGTATTACACCGGGATGGTGAAGTTTCCCGTTAAGCCAAACATGGGTGTCAAGGAGGCCATTGCCGCGAGGGTGATCCCTCACGCCCGTCAACTGGAGTGGCAGAAGCTCGAGATGACAGCCTTTATTCACTTTACTGTCAACACCTTCACCGATATGGAATGGGGTACCGGCAAAGAGTCACCTGCGCTGTTCAATCCTGTTGCCCTCGATGCCGATCAGTGGGTAAGAGTACTCAGCGAGGCCGGGATGAAAATGGTGATCATCACCGCCAAGCATCACGACGGTTTCTGTCTCTGGCCGACTAAGACCACTGCCCATTCTGTAGCTTCCAGCCCCTGGAAAGATGGCCGGGGCGATGTAATCAGGGAGCTCAGGGATGCATGCGAAAGATATGGGATGAAGTTCGGTGTCTACCTCTCCCCCTGGGACCGCAATGCTGAGTGTTACGGCGACTCCCCCGCCTACAACAAATTCTATATGGAGCAGCTTACCGAACTGCTTACCTGGTACGGGAAGGTGGATGAGGTCTGGTTTGACGGGGCCAACGGTGAAGGACCTAACGGCCGCCGGCAGGAATATGACTGGCAGGCATACTATGATCTCATACGGGATTTGCAGCCGGAGGCGGTAACGGCCATCATGGGCGAAGATGTGAGGTGGATAGGCACAGAAACCGGCTACGGGCGCGAGACCGAATGGAGCGTAACGGTACTGGCACCCGGCGGAAGTCCGGAAAGCAGGGCTATCAATGAGAAGACAGGACTGACGGCGATGTCGGAGGACCTGGGCAGCAGCACGCTGCTGCAGGATGCCGGTAGCGTCTACTGGTATCCCGCCGAAGTTGATGTATCAATACGTCCGGGATGGTTCTGGCACGCCTCCCAGGACAGCCTGGTAAAAAGCCCGGAGACACTGGCGGATATCTATCTCAGCTCCGTGGGACGCAACGCCGTGCTCCTGCTGAATGTCCCTCCCGACAACCGGGGGCTCATAACCGACAATGACATTGAGAGCCTGACAGGACTGAAGGCATGGATTGACGCGCTCTATGACCATGACCTCCTCAACGGTGCACGGCCTTACGGCAGGGGTGCCTCCGATGCCATTGACGGCAACAACTCCACCTCATGGAGCCCCCGCCATAAACACATAGCCTCATTTGTTCCATCCATCCCCGCAACCTTCAATGTGGCTATGTTACAGGAGGACATAAGCCGGGGACAGCGGGTGGAGAAGTTTTTCATCGAAGCACTCTCGAAGCAAAAGTGGGATACCATTGCGACAGGTACGACGATAGGCTACAAGAGACTGTTACGCTTCCCGGAGATAAAAGCAGATGAGATAAGGCTCACCATAGCCTCCTCCAGGGCCACCCCGCACATCAGCACATTCGCCCTCTATTATACAGAATAGTTTGGTACGGTTGTTGTGCTTCCATTACTGTATAAACAGTAATGAAGCCATGAATAGAATACTTTCTACAGTCATGATAATGCTGTTGGCTGCAACAGCTGTGGCACAGGATCGCGTTCCGCTCACCAGGCAGGAGAAGAAAGCCATCAGGCAGGAACAGAAAAAGCAGAATGATGCCATGCTTGCGGTAAACACCGAGATGGCAGTCAGATCGGGACAGTTTGTACTGAAGGCTGACCAGATAAGGGGCCGCAACGGCTATATGATCCATGTCGACCCCACTGTCAACTTTGTGGCAATTGAGGGTAAAGATGTATATGTTCAGCTGGCGTCTCCCTCAGGAATAGGCTTAAACGGCCTCGGAGGCATAACCCTGCGCGGAAGGATCAGCTCAATGGATATCAACAATGAGGGAAAACAGGGTTACTACAATATTGTTCTATTGTTCTAAATGCAACCGGCACCGGAGGCAATATGACCATAGTCATGAACGTCAACAGAACGGGAGAGACAGCTACTGCGAGAGTCACGACAAACTGGGGAAACAGGGTCGAATTCAATGGCAGGCTGGTACCCTGGACAGGAACCGGGAAAAGTGTCTATAAAGGCCGTGAGATACACTGAGGTCATTCAGATCATTAACGAAAACTCTGCTATATGAAATTTCTTACTATAATAGCCCTGGCGACAGCCTTGGTATTATCATCGTGCCAGATGGATCCGCCAAGCCAGACCTACTCAAATGTGGTAATTCCCATAGACACAAGAACGGTGCCCGAGGCAGGGTATGTGGATGTGCCGCTGTCAATCTATGCACACGCTCAGCTGCCAAATGGCTGCTGGTCAAACATAAGGTTCTTTTTTCAGGAGAAAGAGGAGTTTGTCTACGAACTGTTTTCACTGGCTGATTTTGAGAGCACCGGAGCATGCCCGGAGATGCTGGTGACAGGTGACACTCTCATCGTCTTCGAGCCCAGGGCAGCAGGAGATTACGTTATTGTAACATGGATGAGTCAGAACTCGAATGAGCTTGACACAATAAAAGTGGCAGAGATTACGCCGGAGAGATGAGTTCTCCGGTATCTCATTTCTTCAACGGGTTTTTCATACTCCGGCTGTGACGCTCCTCCTCGGCCCTGTAAAATATCTCCCTGTTGACATACTTGATTGCTTCGACGGTGTAAAGGGCATGTGGATTAAAATGGTTGATCTTGTCAAGAACATTCTTAATCATACTTCTTTTGGCGATGATGTAAATCACCGCCACATCGCCTTCTATTCCCCGGGCACTGACGGAGGTAACCCCGTAGCCTCCACCCCGGAGATCATCTATCAGGGCAGTGGCATCCTTTCGGGTTATGACACGTATCATCTCATGGCCTATCGCCAGCCTCTCCTCAATATACATACCCACAAAATTACCGGTGGCAAATCCTGCAGCATAGGCAATATAGCTGACCCAGTTGTCAAGGTCCTGCATGATTCGGCTAATGGCCAATAACCAGATAAGTATCTCAAAGAAACCGACAAAAGGGGCTACCCTTTTCATCCCCTTCGTGACAAAAATGATCCTGAGAGTGCCAAGCGACACATCAATAATCCTGGCCAGAAATATGAATAGAGGTAGCATTACATATGCAACAACCTCTTTATTAAGTAATTCCGTCATGAACACCATCTGTTTTGAGGCTGCAAAGTTATGACTATTTTTCCTCTTTAGATCCGGAAAACAGCCCAGATTCTTGTATGTCCCGATAAATTAACGATTTCTATCAGGTTTTTTTCGCAGATCCGGACTGAGAAGTTGATTTTATCTGCCTGTGCAAAATCAGCTGTTTTTATGTAAGTTTGATAAGTAAAATAGATTGAATGACGCGAATGACATCCTTAAAAATCCTTCTGCCGCTGATTGGCCTTGTATTGACCCTTGCCACTGCAGCGCAACAGCGTGATACTCTGCTCCTGCCCCCCGCGGCAGAACAGCAGCGTGATACCCTGCCGGTGCCTGCTCCCGGAGCGCATGAGCCTGATACGCTGCTTCCCGCGGCCCCTGAAGAGCAGGAGCGTGACAGTGTGCTGACGCTTCTCTTCACGGGTGACATCATGGGTCATGACGGACAGATAGCCTCTGCCTACGATGATTCCACGCAAACCTGGACATATGACAGCGTCTTCAGTTTCGTTGCTCCTCTTATCAGTGATGCAGATGTCGCCATCGGCAATCTCGAGGTGACCCTCAGTGGCCCTCCTTACAAAGGATACCCGCAATTCAGTTCCCCGGATGCGCTGGCGGAAGCATGCAGGGATGCAGGCTTTGATATCCTGGTGACAGCCAACAATCATGCTGCTGACCGCGGGCCGAAGGGCATCTTCCGAACCATCAGGGTACTTGACAGCCTGGGCATAAGGCATACCGGCACCTGGAACAGCAGTGAGGAGAGGGACACCCTCTCGCCGCTGATGATCAGCCACGACAGTATCACCATTGCGCTGCTCAGCTATACCTACGGCACCAATGGCATTGTCGTTCCCCCACCGGCCACTGTAGCCTATATTGATACTCTGAGGGCTACCGCTGACATAGCCGGGGCTGAACACAAAGGTGCTGACGCAACTGTCATCTTCGTCCATTGGGGTATAGAGTACGACACTCTCCCCTCCGCCCGGCAGAAGCAGACGGCTGCAGCCTACCTGAATGGCGGTGCAGACATAGTCATCGGCTCGCATACTCATGTACTCCAGCCCATGACAGCAGATACCGGGTCATGCACTCTTAGTAAGCCTGTCGTCTGGTCAATGGGTAATTTCGTCTCAAACCAGCGCGCCAGGAGGAGGGACGGCGGGGCCATGATCAGGATTGAGCTCGCGTTGAAGGGAGACACCGTCGTCATCGCCGACGCCGGTTATGTGCTCACATGGGTCTATACCCCAACTGAGGAGGGCAAACGAAAATATTATATCCTCCCGTGTGCTGAATTCGAATATCGGCCTGAATTCTTCCAATCATCATCAGACTACGATGCCATGATGCTATTTGTAAGAGATGCACGAAGACTGCTGAACAGTGAGAACAGCGGTTTCACGGAGATTACTTTTGACGGCCGCCGGAGAAATGTGAAGCAGGATAATGAGACCGCAACCGAACCTGAAAACGGTTGAGTGTTGTTATAAGGCCGTTGCCGGCGGCTGATGCTGCAGGCGCCCTTTCACCGGTTGACTTTCAGGATCTATGCCTGACGGAGTCAATTATTATTAGTAATTTTGCACAAAATTTACCAGATGAGTTTCGATTACAACACCCAGAGAAAAAGAATGTCCCTCCCGGAGTACGGCAGGAATGTTCTGAAAATGATAGAACACATTAAAACCATAAAGGACCCCGAGGAGAGGAACCAGGCTGCCCGCACCGTTATCCAGATCATGGGCAACCTCAACCCGAACCTTAAGGAGGTAACGGACTTCAGGCACAAGCTCTGGGATCATATTATGATCATCGCAGATTTTGACCTTGATGTAGATTCGCCCTATCCGCCTCCTGACAGGGTAAAGCTGGATGCCAAGCCCAACAAGGTGCCTTATCATAACGGTGACGTCAGCTATGCCCATTACGGACGGATAGTGCCGGCACTGATAGAGACAGCTGCAGCATTGGAAGATGGTGAGGAGAAAGAGTATCTCACTGGTCTTATACTCAACCAGATGAAGAAAGACTACGTTACCTGGAACAATAAGGGCCTGGTAAATGATGAGCTGATCATCAGGGATCTGGCACAATTGTCGGGTAACAGGCTGAAGGTACCGGAGAACTTCAGGATGGCCGAGATCAAAGAGCTGGTGACATCCCCGAAGAGCAAGAGCCAGGGAAGGTATCAGAGCAGGTCACAGGACAAATACCAGGGCCGGTCAGGCAAACAGGGCAAGAAAAAGCACAAGACCGGCTATTGAATTCATCAAACCACCAGCATGACAATTACAAACATTACCACATATGATGCACCCCTGCCGGGAGGGCACTACTCACAGGCCGTTGTCGCAGACAACCTGATCCTCGTCTCCGGCCAGCTGCCAATGGTTCCCCTTACCGGGGAGAAGATCACAGGTGGTATAAGCGACCAGACGCTGCAGGCGCTCAGGAATGTGCTCAGCATTGTCAAGGCTGCCGGAGGTGATATCACCACAATAGTCAGAACCACCATCTATACCACCGATGTAAAACATTGGGAGGAGATCAACAGGGTCTATGCCGATTTCTTTGGCCCCGTGCATCCGGCAAGGTCCATTATCACGGTGGGGGGCCTTCATCACGGATTCCTTGTAGAGATAGAGGCAGTGGCATTCGTGAAGTAGTTTGCCACTTTGTCAGTTTTTTTGTTATGGCCGGCATTTTGCTTGTGAGGCTGTAGTTAATTTTTTTTTATCATGGTAAAAAAGAAGAGTCACGAAGAGAGGCATGATGAACGCATGCCTGCAGATGAAACAATAATCAACCAGGCGGCAGCAGATACGGAGCCGGCGGGGCAGGCTGCGTCTGACGGGGCTGCGGAGTCTGCCGAAGTAAGCACCGCCGAAGAGGAGCTGGCGGCAAAGCTGACAGAAATGCAGGACAGGTACCTCCGCCTGTCAGCTGAATTTGACAACTACAGGAAGCGCACCCTGCGCGAAAAGATTGAGCTAGCTCAGTCCGGCGGCGAGAGGGTTATTGTAAGCCTGCTTCCCATCATCGACGACTTTGACAGGGCCATGACCTCAATGCACACCACTGACGACTACGGCGCGGTAAAAGTCGGTCTGGAACTCATCTACAGCAAGATAAATGACTTCCTCAGACAGAACGGTGTCAAGGAGATTACAGTTGTCAATGAGCCTTTCAACAGTGACCTCCACGAGGCGGTCACCAGTGTCGCTGTGGAGGATGAATCCCTCAGGGGCAAAGTAATAGAGGTCACCCAGAAGGGTTACAGCCTCAATGAGAAGGTGATCCGATTCCCGAAGGTGGTGGTGGGTGAATAAAAGAACAAGTCTGCACTGAAAGATGTCGAAAAGAGATTATTACGAAGTACTGGGCGTCAGCAAGGGAGCCTCCAAAGATGAGATCAAGAAGGCATACCGCAAGCAGGCGCTGAAATATCATCCTGACAAGAACCCCGGCGACAAGCAGGCTGAGGAGAATTTCAAGGAGGCCGCCGAGGCTTACGAGGTTCTCAGCAACGATGACAAGAGGGCCCGCTATGACAAGTTCGGCCATGCCGGTATGGGCAACAACATGGATGGCGGCTTTGGTGGCGGAATGACCATGGAGGATATATTCTCTTCGTTCGGCGACATCTTCGGTGACGCCTTCGGCGGTGCGTTCGGTTCGCGGCGCAGCGGCCGTTCACGAGGCGTCAACAAGGGCACAAACCTGAGGCTGAAGGTGAAGCTCACCCTTGAAGAGTTTGCCCACGGGGCGGAGAAGAGGGTGAAGGTAAACAAGTATGTAACCTGCAACACCTGCCATGGTACCGGTGCAGCCTCCGACAGTGATGTGACAACCTGCTCTGCCTGCAAGGGTACAGGGCACACCACCAGGGTCATGAACACCATCCTCGGGCAGATGCAGACCAGCGCTCCGTGCAATGTATGCGGCGGCGAGGGTAAGGTGATAACAAAAAAATGCCCGAAATGCTACGGCGAAGGTATCGTCCAGGCTGAAGAGGTAATACCCCTCTCAATACCTGCCGGACTGGCACCGGGCATGCACCTTTCGGTCAGCGGCAAAGGCAACGCCGCAAGACGCGGCGGCATAAACGGTGACCTCATAGTAGTAATTGAGGAAGAGCCACACCCTGAGCTCATACGCGAAGGCAATGACATTATCTATAACCTCTTCATCAGCATTCCTGACGCCATCCTGGGGGCAAACGCCGAAGTGCCGACCATAGAGGGAAAGGTCAGGATAAAGATCGACCCCGGAACCCAGGGCGGGAAGATACTCAGACTCAGGGGCAAGGGACTGCCTGATGTAAACGGGTACGGCAAGGGCGACCTGCTGGTCAACGTCAACGTTTGGATACCCAGGAACCTGACAAAGGAAGAACAGAAGGTTATGGAGGAGTACCGCACCTCATCCACCTTCACACCCAGGCCCGACGCCAATGACAAGGGCTTCTTTGACAGGGTGAAGAACTACTTCTCATAACAGATAACACACCAGGGTGCAAAGGGTTGATTGCTGACAGAATCAGTGTATCAACCTTTTTTTATATCTTTGAGATCCCCGTAACTGCGGGTTAATCGTGGAAAGAACAATGGCATTATTTGAAGCACAAAACGTTACGAAACGCTTTGCTACACAGACGGCACTTGACAGTGTCAGCATCAGCGTTCCGGAACAGAGCATCTACGGGCTGCTGGGCCCCAACGGTGCCGGCAAGACAACACTGATCCGTATCATCAACCAGATCACTGCGCCCGACAGCGGGGCCATCTTCCTCAACGGACGCCCGATGAGGCCCGATGATGTGCATAACATCGGGTACCTGCCTGAAGAGCGCGGCCTCTACAAGAAGATGAAAGTTGGTGAACAGGCACTCTACCTGGCTCAGCTCAAAGGCCTCAGCCATGCCGAGGCAATGCGCAGGCTGAAGTACTGGTTCAAAAAGCTGGAGATAACAGGCTGGTGGGACAAAAAGATACAGGAGCTGTCAAAAGGGATGCAGCAGAAGGTGCAGTTCATCACAACCGTACTCCATGAACCGAAGCTTCTGATCTTTGATGAACCCTTCACCGGCTTTGACCCCATAAACGTCAAGCAGATAAAGGAAGAGATCCTCTTCCTGCGTGAACGGGGAGCAACCATCATATTCTCAACCCATAACATGGGCTCGGTGGAGGAGCTCTGCGACCACATCACGCTGATCAACAAGGCCAATACGATACTCGAGGGAAGCGTGGAGAAGATACGGCGCGACTGGGCAGAAAATGAATTCAAAATTATCTTTGACGGGGAGGTGACTCCGGCAGGCAACGGCCACTTCTCCGTTCTGAACTCCGTCTTCGAAGCCGGAAAGAGCGCGGTGCGCATCAAAGCCACGGAATCAGGCGACACCAACGAGATCATCAAAGCGATGACCGCCGCCGGGAAGGTTGTCTCATTCAACCCCGCCCTGCCGTCAATGAACGAGATATTTATCAGGGTTGTGGAAACAAGAAACAGGGAAGCTGCAAAAAACTGAGCCATGAACAAGACATTACTCATTATCCGCAGGGAATACGTAACCAGGGTACGCAAGAAGTCGTTCATCATCATGACTCTCCTCACTCCCTTCCTCTTTGCCCTTATCTTCATCATCCCGATGCTGGTGATGAGCAACGAGGACAAGAATTTCAAGAAGATTGCAGTAATCGAAGAGGGATCGGACCTCTTCACCAATGTCATTCCTGACACCAAGGACACCGACTTTGAATATCTCCAGGGCGTAAGGCTGAATGATATAAAAAACAATTTCTCCGAGATGGGTTACTACGGGGTACTCTATATTTCTCCCCAGATCGTCACTACCCCTGATGCCATACAGCTGATATCCAGGAAACAACCTCCCATAGGCCTTCTGGATCATATCTCAGGCTCCCTGGAGAAGGAGATAGAGAAGCAGAAGCTGCTGGCGTACAACATCGAAAACCTCGACGAGATCCTACGCACTATAAACAGCAGCGTCAGGATACAGACCATCAAGATGGATGAGTCGGGCAGTACCAGGGAGACCAGCACCGGCATCTCGATGGCGCTGGCATATTTAGGGGGATTCCTGATGTACATGCTCGTCTTCATGTTTGGCTCAATGGTGATGCGCGGTGTCATTGAGGAGAAGACCAACCGTATTGTCGAGGTCATAATCTCATCAGTAAAGCCGGTTCAGCTCATGCTTGGCAAGATCATCGGCGTGGCCCTGGTAGGTCTCACCCAGTTTGCACTCTGGATCGTGCTTACCCTGGCCCTGGTGATGGTGATTAAGTCCAGTTTCCTTCCTGAGGGAACCTTGGAACAGATGCAGCAGCTGCCGCAGAGCTTTGCCGGGGCTGATCAGGCGATGGCAGGTGCCGGAACCTCCACAATATCAGCCGAACAGCTGACCGAGTTCCAGGAACTGTTTGCCGGGGCCCTGAACCAGCCTTGGGGCCTGATCATCTTCAGCTTCATCTTCTACTTCCTGACCGGCTATCTCCTCTATGCATCGCTCTTTGCAGCCATAGGGTCAGCCGTAGACAATGAGACGGAGACACAGCAGTTCATGCTGCCCGTGACAATACCGATCATCCTCGGGCTGATAGTGGCGATGGGCACAATGCAGAACCCCGAGAGCTCACTCTCATTCTGGTTTTCAATCATACCCCTCACATCACCCATTGTTATGGTGGCCCGCATACCGTTTGACGTGCCGGCCTGGGAGATAGCATTGTCAATGGGCCTGATGCTGATCACAATCTTCGGAGCCGTATGGATGGCAGCTAAGATCTACCGTACCGGTATACTCATGTACGGCAAGAAGACATCTTACAAGGAGCTATGGAAATGGCTGACATACAAAGGATAAACATATATTGAAATGGCAAGGATACTGGTTGTCGACGACGAGAAGTCGATAAGGAATACTTTAAAGGATGTACTTGAATATGAAAAGTACGAGGTAGATCTTGCCGAAGAGGGTGCCACAGGTATCAAAATGTTCTCACAGGAGACCTATGACGTGGTACTGTGTGACATCAAGATGGCAAAGATGGATGGCATCGAGGTGCTGCAGAAGATCCAGGAGATCTCTGCGGATGTGCCTGTGATAATGATCTCGGGACACGGCAACATAGACACGGCTGTGGACTCGATCAAGAAGGGTGCCTTTGACTTCCTGGAGAAGCCGCTTGATCTCAACAGACTGCTGATAACCATACGCAATGCCCTGGAGAGAGGGTCGCTGATCAGCCAGACCAGGGTGCTGAAGAAGCAGGTGAGCAAGAGGTTTGAGATCATCGGCGAGTCACCGGCCATCATGACGGTAAAGGAGATGATAGACAGGGTAGCGCCCACTGAGGCACGTGTGCTCATCACCGGGGCCAACGGCACCGGCAAGGAGCTTGTGGCACACCAGATACATGAGAAGAGCAGCCGCGCCAAAGGACCTTTCGTGGAGGTCAACTGTGCTGCCATACCGTCGGAACTCATTGAGAGCGAACTGTTCGGACATGAGAAAGGGTCATTCACCTCAGCCATAAAACAGCGCATCGGCAAGTTCGAACAGGCAGGGGGAGGCACCATCTTCCTGGACGAAGTGGGAGACATGAGCCTGGCAGCCCAGGCCAAGGTGCTCCGGGCATTGCAGGAAAGCAAGATCACCCGTGTGGGGTCAGACAAGGACATTCATGTTGATGTCAGGGTCATTGCCGCAACAAACAAGAATATCAGGGATGAGATCGAACACAACACCTTCAGGGAGGATCTCTACCACAGGCTCAGCGTCATCCTGATACATGTGCCCTCACTCAATGAGAGAAGCGAGGACATACCGCTGCTGGCAGAGCACTTCAACACTCTTATATGCGGTGAGTACGGCATGGGCAAAAAGAAGATCACTCCTGACGCAATCAGTGAACTGCAGAAGATCACCTGGACGGGCAATGTCAGAGAGTTCAGGAATGTGCTTGAGAGACTTATCATCCTCTGTCCGGAGGCAATAACAGGCAAGGATGTGATAGCCTATGCCCATCCTGTCTCAGGCTTCGGTGAAATATGAAAAGGAAGCAGCCAATAGGGTTACTTGCCGTTTTGGTTCTCACCCTGGCTCTTGTGTCAGGTTGTGAAGGCAGGGACGAGGAGGGCATTCCCGTCCTTTTCAATGACGGCTGGTACTTCATCAGGCAGGACTCTGCCAGCATAGACAAGATACTGCCGGGCAACATCCCCAACCACAAGTGGGAGGAGGTATCACTGCCCCACACAGCATTCATTGAGCCGCTCACGGTGACAGGCAGTCAGTGGACCGGCATCTGCTGGTACAAAAAGATATACAGGGCAGACCGCCGGCAGCGTCATAAACATACCGGCCTTCTGTTTGACGGTGCCATGCATGATGCCATCGTGTACCTCAACGGTGCCGAGATAACGCGTCATAGCGGAGGGTATCTCCCCTTTTATGTCGATCTGTCGCGCGACCTGCAATACGGCAAGGAGAACGAGATCCTTGTCAGGCTCGACAACAGGGAAAATCCTCACATCCCCCCCGGCAAGCCTCTTGACCAGCTCGATTTCCTGTGGTACAGCGGGCTCTACCGCAATGTGAGCCTGTACGTGACAGACAGGCTGCACATCACAGCCACGCCCGAGTCGTATGCTCTTCTTGGCGGCGGCATTATCACAGGGTCACGTGACATTAGCCGTGAGGCTGCCACGATAACTGTCTCTGTCCAGGTGTGCAATGATGACAATATACCACGGTCGTTCTGGCTGAAGAATACGCTTCTTGATGCCGCCGGTCTGGAGACCGCCTCATCGCGTTCCGGTCTTACGGAGCTGGAGCCCGGTCAGAGCATACGGCTGATGACAAAGATGATCGTGATGCATCCCGCCCTCTGGTCGCCTGACAAACCCTTCCTCTATACCCTTGTTACCGAGCTGCTGTCAGAAAAGGGAGTGACCGACATGCGTGAGACGCGTACCGGTATCCGGACTGTAAGAATTACCCCGGAGCAGGGGTTAATGATCAACGGCGAGCCTGTCACCCCGACCGGCACCAACCGTCACCAGGAGTACCCCTACATCGGCTATGCCCTCTCCGACAATGCAAGCTACCGTGATGTCTTCAAAATCAAGGAGGCAGGGTTCAATCTCGTGCGTTCCTCACACTACCCGCCCTCGCCTGCTTTCCTTGATGCCTGCGACGAGATCGGCCTGATGGTTATAGATGCCATCCCCGGATGGCAGTTCCCGGGAGACTCTCTCTTCCGCCAGGCATCACTGTGGAACACGCGCATGATGTGCCGCCGCGACCGCAACCATCCGTCGGTGATAATGTGGGAGTCCTCGCTTAATGAGACGGTGATGCCGCCGGACTTACTCACGGCTCTCCACGAGACGGTGAAGGAGGAGCTGCCTTACGGCAACAATTATACGTGCAGCTGGATGGATGCCGTCAGTGATGTCTTCATACCGGCACGACAGCATGCATCGGCACCTGATTACTGGAAGGGATACACGAAAAACAAGCCGCTATTCATCGCTGAGTACGGCGACTGGGAGTACTATGCCGATGATGCCGGTTTCAGCCAAGCCGGCGGAGGTGACTCAGTATCCGCGCTGACAAGTTCAAGGCAACCGCGAGGTGCAGGAGACCGCGCGATGATGCAGCAGGCCCGTAACTTCCAGGAGTCACATAATGACAACCTGTACGGACCCTGTTTTGGCGACGCCAACTGGCTGATGTTCGACTATAACCGGGGCCGTGCACCTGATATTGAGACCTCAGGCATCATGGACATATTCAGGATCCCGAAGTTCGCCTACTGGTTCTACCGCAGCCAGGCGGAGGCGGGGCCCCTCTGCTTCATAGCCCATCATAACCTCCCCACATCAGGCACCACCGTTACGGTGTACAGCAATGCCGACACGGTGAGGCTGTTTCAGAATGACACACTTATTGCCGTACAGGCCCCTGACTGTGACCGTAACTCAATGAACCTCAGGCACCCGCCCTTCACCTTTACTCTTCCGGGATACATTCCCGGCACCATAAGGGCGACGGCATTTAGAAACGGAGCTGAGATAGCCTCTCACAGCGTCAGCACCCCCGGTTCTCCGGCAGCACTGAGGCTCGTTGCCGACTTCAGCAACAAGCATCTGCAGGCCGACGGCACTGATGCCGTCTTTGTATATGCCTCCCTCGTTGACTCAGCAGGCAATCCTGTCTATGACGGCAGCCTGCCGGTTCAGTTCTCGGTAAGGGGCGACGCCTCCCTTCTGGGTGATAACCCTGTAATGGCTGAGGCTGGCATAGCGTCGATACTGCTCAGGGCCGGCACCCATCCCGGCAGGGTGATGATCAGGGCCTCCACCGAAGGAGTGGCCGAAGCTGAGATAATGACTGAGACGAAGTAAAGTGGGTGAGGAAGAGGCTTCTCAGAACCTGAAATAGATGAAGGGCTGAACGACATCCGTGCCCACCTTGTAAAGCAACACCGCAACCACAGCCGCTATCAGGAACTTGAACACGAGCGGTATCCTGATGAACAGTCCCCGGTATGCCTCCTTGACGGTCACAGGAAGGAAGTGCATGATATAGCCCGAGACGATAAGCACAACCACCGGAAGGTATGCCATAAGCACCGTGGCGTAATTTCCCGGTTTGAACGACGAAAATATCTGCGTAAGCATCACGCCGGCATCTTGCATTGTGCCGGCCCTGAAGAATATCCAGGCAAAGCTTACGAAGTTGAAGGTGAGGAAGATACCCGTTATCTGTGCCGCGCGGCTCTTACCCGCAGAGCGGCTGAAGATGCGCATGCGTATCTTGTCTGCCACCAGCGCTATGCCATGCAGCCCTCCCCAGACCACGAAACGCATCGCCGCACCGTGCCACAGGCCGCCGAGGAGCATGGTGATCATCAGGTTGATGCCCGTGCGGATGGTGCCCTTCCTGTTACCACCCAGGGGAATGTAGAGATAATCCTTCAGCCATCTCGAAAGTGATATGTGCCACCGCTTCCAGAAGTCACTGACACTGACAGCCTTGTATGGCGAATTGAAATTCAGCGGCAGCCGGAATCCCATCAGCATCGCCACACCGATCGCTATATCGGTATACCCCGAGAAATCACAGTAGATCTGTAAACCGTACCCGTACACCGCCATCAGGTTTTCGAATCCGGAATAGAGCGCCGGCGTGTCAAACACCCTGTCGACGAACCCTGCAGAGATGAAATCCGAGATGAGCATCTTTTTTACAAGCCCCTGCAGTATCAAAAAAAGTCCATAACCAAATTCATTGCGGCTGATAGTGTACTTGCCCTTCATTTGTGGGATGAACTCCGACGCCCTGACTATGGGGCCGGCCACCAGCTGGGGGAAGAAGGTGAGATAAAAAGAGAAATCGACAATATTCCTCTCCGGGCTCATGCGACCCCGGTAAACATCGATGCTGTAGCTGAGTGCCTGGAAGGTGAAGAATGATATACCCACCGGCAGAATGATGGTGTTGACATCAAAGGAGGTACCGAACAGATTGTTTGACCACGAAGAAAAGATATCACGAGCCACCAGTGATGTGTTGAACAGTGAGTTGATGCTTTCAGTGATAAAGCCTGCATACTTGAAGTAGCTGAGGAACCCCAGGAGTAATATTATATTGGTTATCAGCCAGAATCTCTTGCCCGCCTTTCTTTCTGCCCTCTCTGTCATGATGGCTGTGAACCAGGTCAGGATAGTTGTCAGCAGCAGCAATATAATGAATAGTCCACCCACCCGGTAATAGAAGTAGAGACTCACCAGCAGGAGCCATGTGTGGCACATAGCCCGCTTTTTGTGCATGAGTGCAAAGCCGGCCATGACCACCAGGAAAAAGACCCAGAAGCTGAAGGTAGTGAATATGAATGTCTGTCGCGGGTTATAGCTGAGCAGCGACCTTACGGCGGCAAACCGCTGTTTATCGTCAACCGTCCTCCGGGAGGCTTCCGCATCTCTCCCCGCCGCCGCGGCTTCAACGGCCTTGTCAGCATTCTCTCCGGCATTGTCTCCTTCCGTGGTGCTGCCGGCCGCGGGGTCGCCGGCTGTAATTCCGCCGGATCTGCTGCCGGAAACTGCCGGTACTTCACTCCTTGCCGTAAGGAGTTCGGAATAGATGCGTGCAGCCATGGTGTCAGCACCTGCGTTGGAGAGATGGGTGAGGTCACGTGATGCCAGCGGCGGCATCTGATTCCGCCATTTGAGTATTGATCCGGGCCCTCCCATCGATTCCCATGCATCCCAGAAAATGGCCCCGGTGCGTGCTGCCGCCTTCTGCTGGGCATCCCTGATGGCCCTGATGTTGGAGAATCGCCTGATGGTGTCATTAGTTCTCAGGGCCATGTCAGTGACACCGATAAGTATAACAGGAACCCCGTCCGTAGCCCTCTTCAGGTACTCTATCTGCTTGACCAGCCCCTCTTCATAATAGTGGTACTCACTCCTTACATTCCTGACCACATTGAGGCCAAACTGCATGAAGATGACGTCAGGGGCAAGCTTTGCCACTGCCTTCCCGAATGTCTCATGGTCTGTCATTACAAACTCAAGCCCGGCACTGCCTCGCACAGGCACATTGTCAATGATCACCCCTCTTTCGCTCTCGAGGCTCAGGGCATATATATCAGGAGAGTTGCGACCTGTAAACTCGACTTCAATGTCGGAAACAGCAGGAAGAGGAACAGCATACTCCATCACTCCGGCACCCATCTGCAGCATCGCGAAGTCGACAAGGGAGTTGCCTGACCTGATACCCACGAGCACCGTGTCAAAATTGTTGCCGTAGAATATCCTCAGTTTCTCGTATACAGCTACAGAGGGGTCTGCTCCGGGAACGGGGCTCACCTTTACGGTGGCAAAGGAGCGGCCGACAAGGGAGTCCTTTGGCGGGGTGAAACGACAGACTGACAGCATCGGTCCCAGCCTGTTGTGAGGCAACGAGCCGTTACGGTAATCAAGGAGGGTATACCTCTTCCAGTTGGATGACGATTTGACCACGAAAGAACGGGTATACATCACCGGCATGACCGGGGAGATCAGTCCCGGCCCGGTGCCACTGCCCTCCCTGCGCAGCTCGCTGCGCAACAGTGAAGTAACACGGTCACCCTCAAGCTGCGAGTCGCCGAAGAATAGCACTCTCACCTGCCCCCCCGAGGCCAGCGAGTCCCTGATCAGATCACCCGGCCATGGCGGAAGCAGGGAAGCATCGCCTGCAACATCTTTCGTTGCAGCGGCAGGTGACAGCTCCCGAACGGCAATGACGGTATCATCCTCTGACGGCCCTGAACGCTCTCCGGCGGCCCATATGCTGTCAGTTACGTCATTGAGGACCGTATCATAAGGTGTTGAATAAAAGAGATTATTGCCCTCCCTCTTCAGGTGAACCATTGAGAGGCTCAGCAAAAAGAGCGTCACCACCAGCAGTAGCAGGAAGAGAAATATTCTGCCCGGGCGCATAACTTTCCTTGTCAGCTTTTTTTCCTGATCCTCAGCTTCTGGCCCACCTTGATACGGGAAGCGTCAGAGAGGTTATTCAGACTCATTATATCAGTGGCGGATACCCCGCTGAATTTTTTTGCAATATCCCAGACAGTATCGCCGTACTGCACTGTATAAACCTCATACTCACCGTCTGCTGCCGAAGGCATAGCTGCTGCCACCGCGGCCGTGGAGACACTCTTGCCCTCCATCCTCTGCTTCTCGGCAAAACTCATCGAGTTGACCCTGCTGTATCGCTCTGCCTTGCCAGGGTCAACATATACGGCAAGCTTCTGCCCTATCCTGATGGTGTTGCGGTAGATATTGTTCCAGTATCTTAGTTCCGAGAGACCCACATCGTACCACTCGGATATGTACCCCAGGTTGTCACCCTCCTTGACCACATAGGTAAGTTTGGTCTTGCCCTTGACGTCCGGGGGTATGTATACCGAATTCTGTGGGCTGGAGGTCTGGTTCACCCGGGTGAGATACTGTTCCTTCCTGTAATCGGTGATAGTGTCGGCCAGGGATATGAACTCCCCCAGCCTGTCAACGGGAAGCATAATGGGATATGGTTTGCTCGTCCCCGGAACAAGTCCTGTCCGGTACTGCGGATTCAACGCCCTGAGCTCACCCACAGGCAGGTCAAGCACAGCAGCTATCTGCTCAAGGTGCACATCGCGTGATACCATCACGGTATCGACTGACAGCGGCATGTTTATCTGAACCGGTGTGATGTTGTGGTCACGGTAATAATTCATGGCGTAGGTTGCAGCCACATATGCCGGTATGTATCCCCGGGTCTCACGCGGGAGACGGTAATATATCTCCCAGTAATCCTTCCTGTTGCCTGACCGCCTGATGGCTTTGTTTACATTACCCGGACCGCAGTTGTAGGCGGCGATGACAAGTATCCAGTCATTGTAGATGCCGTGGAGATCTTTCAGATACCTGGCGGCGGCATGTGTTGCCTTTACCGGATCACGCCGTTCATCCACGACAGAGTTAATTGTCAGCCCGTACATGCGTCCCGTGCTGTACATGAACTGCCACAGTCCCGTGGCACCCACACGGCTCACGGCATTGGGATTGAGGGCAGACTCAATGACGGCCATATATTTCAGTTCCACGGGAAGACCATAAGAATCGAAAATATCCTCTATCATAGGGAAATAGTAATCCTGCAGGCCGAGCATCACCTGAAACCTGTCGAGCTTACGACCGGTGTAGACGTGGATATGGTTCCTGATGATACTGTTATAGGGAAGGGTAATCACAGAGTTGATCTTTCCGAGCCGGTCTATATAGATTGAATCACTGAATTCCGTTATTGAAGAGTCCGGAGGTGCTATGTCACTCCCGGCGACAGACATACGGATGAACCAGTCGCTGAGTAGACTGTCGAGATCACGTTCAATCCGCTCGGTGGAGACGTCACCACGTATGATGATGGTGTCATTCACTCCGAGAAGTGAGAGAGGGAGAAGGGAAAAAAGAAACGGTATTATTACAGGTTTGAGATTCATCTTCATGATTGTTTAAAAGGTCTTTGTAATTCCGATGGTCACTCCCGGGGCTATGCCTGCAAAGGTTGAGGCCGCCGGGAGTATTGTGGCATTAATGTCGTCACTTACATCATAATCAAACAGGCTTGCGTCAACGTGCGCATCGATGACTGTGATCAGGTACCAGGCCACTATGCCTATGTATGACAGGTCACGGTATTTGCGGTAATAGTCGACACCGTTGATCAGCTGGGTATTGACCCATGCTTCAGTGGAGGGATTGTATGTTTCCGGATGGAGCACAGGGTCATACTCGGCAGGGTCAAGTGTTGTGAGTACCCCGATGTAGCTGTCGGTCTCGGGAATGATGTCAGTAAAATCCTGATAGGCACTGATCAGCCTATTATAGTTTCTCGTGTTGAAGGTGACGGCATACCCCAGTGCCCCGAAGCCGGCATATACCAAAGGCACCTTCCAGTATTTGCGGTTGTAAATCTGTCCCAGCCCAGGGAGTGCTGCTGCATACATGGTTGATCTCACAGGTTCGATAAGATAATTTTTCTCCTTTCTGACGGTGACAGTGTCCTGTGCCCCTGCATTGCAGGTGGCAACAAAGAGGAGGAGAAAAAGGAGTGCTATTTTGCCGAACAGTTCCAAGGGGCAAACCGTTTCTGTTTGCCGGCAAATATAACCATTTACCTGTTAAGTTTATCGAGCATTGCGATTATGCGTTCCATCTCATCACTGTCGGAAAAAGGGATGGTGATCTTGCCTCTTCCCTTCTCATTGATGCGGAACTGCACCTCTGAACCGAACAGGTCACTCAGCTGTTTGCCGAGCTCTTCGTACTCGGTGTTGAGTTTCTTCCTCTTCTCGGCTTTGGCCGGGTCCCTGGTGGCTGCGCTCTGAAACTGCCGCACCAGCTCTTCCGTCGCCCTGACAGAGAGGTCTTCCCTGATGATGTGATAGTAGATATCTATCTGTTTTGCCGGGTCTTCGATATTGACGAGTGTCCTGGCGTGTCCCATGGAGAGGTTACCGTTGCGTATTCCCAGCTGTATCTCGGCCGGAAGGCGGAGCAGCCGCAGGTAGTTGGAGACCGTTGAACGCTGTTTGCCCACCCTGTCACTGAGCTGTTCCTGTGTCAGGCTGCACTCCTCTATCAGCCGCTGATAGGTTATGGCTACCTCGACGGCGTCGAGGTCCTCTCTCTGGATATTCTCCACCAGGGCCATCTCCAGCATGGCAGTATCGTCTGCCGTACGGACATAGGCCGGCACGTGGGTCAGCCCGGCCAGGCGGGCAGCACGCAGTCTTCTCTCGCCGGCGATGAGCTGGTAACGGCCGTTGCCGGTCTCCCTGACAGTCAGGGGCACCACTATTCCCACCTGACGTATTGAGGCTGCCAGCTCCTCGAGTGTCTGGCTGTCAAAGCGGGTTCGCGGCTGAAACGGGTTGCCGTCAATGGAGTCAATATCAATCTGCAGGTTGGCCTCCACCTTCTTCTCCAGCGCCTCTTTTTCAACTCCGTCAATGAGGGCGCCGAGACCTCTGCCCAACGGGCTCTTCCTGGCTGTATTCATAATGCTGTTAAAACGTTTCCTCCTGTTTCTTCTGCCTGGCCTCCACACGCTCAAGCAGCTCGCGGGCCAGGTTGAGATAATTCACGGTACCTCTCGATTCTGCATCGTAGAGTATGGCAGGCTGCCCGTAGCTGGGAGCCTCGGAGAGCTTTACATTCCGCTGGATGATGGTGTTGAAGACCATCTGCTGAAAATGACGCATCACCTCTTCAACAACCTGGTTGGCAAGACGCAGCCGCGAGTCATACATGGTCAGCAGAAAACCTTCGATTTCAAGATCGGGATTGAGGTTTGTCTGGATGATCTTGATGGTATTCAGAAGCTTGCCCAGACCCTCAAGAGCAAAATACTCGCACTGTACGGGTATGATGACCGAACTGGCGGCAGTGAGGGCATTTACGGTGAGCAGACCCAGCGACGGAGAACAGTCGATGAGAACATAATCATATTCATCAGCAATACCCGCCAGCACCTTCTTGAGTGTCTTCTCCCTCTCGGGCCGCTCGAGCATCTCTATCTCTGCACCCACCAGGTCAATATTGGAGGGGATGACAGAGAGATTGTCAGAGGAGCAGGGCAACACGGCTTCGTGCGGACTGACACCGTCAATGAGACAGTCATAGATGGTGGTCTTTACCTGCTTGATATCGATGCCGACACCTGATGTGGCATTAGCCTGGGGGTCGGCATCAACGATCAGCACCTTCTTTTCAAGAGCTGCCAGGCTCGCGGCAAGATTGATCACCGTGGTTGTTTTTCCTACTCCTCCCTTCTGATTGGCAAGCGCTATAATCCTTGACATATGATCCCTTTCGTCCTTAAATTAATGAGCCTCAAATTTACAATTATTGACCTGCCGGGAAACTCGGGCAAGTTTGTAATTGTAAACATTTTCTGCGTGATTATTAACACGTTTTTAACAACGCCAGGGGTGCCCGCGGGGTCATCTCTTCCGGGCGGTGACGGTAATCTCGAAGAGTTTTGGCCAGTATTTGCCTGTGACGAAGATGCGCCTGTTCTCTGCATCCCATGCTATCCCATTGAGGACATCGGTCTCACGGGTCTGTTCCTCATGTGGCAGTATATTGCCCAGCTCAACATAGCCGAGCACCTTCCCTGACAAGGGGTCAATGCGTGCAATATGGTCTGTCTGCCAGATATTTGCCCATAGTTCGCCATCGATCATCTCCATCTCGTTGAGATTGTCGACCATTCCTTTGTTATCCCACACATCAACCGATGACAGCACATTGAAGTCAGGATCGAGAAACCATAAAACATTAGTGCCGTCGCTCATGGCGAGGGAATCTCCAATGGTAGCCAGTCCCCATCCCTGTGTCTGGTAATAAATCCTGCTGATCTGTCTGAGTGTTGATTTTTCATAAACGAAACCCACTTTGGTGGTCCAGGTAAGCTGGTAGATCCGGTCGCCAAGCAGGGCGAGCCCCTCTCCGAAGAGAGAGCCGTCGAGGTTTACCTGGCTCACCACCTTGCCTGTCTCTGCCTCCACCTTTCTCAGCGATGACTCTCCCATCTGGCCTGTGCTCTCGTAAAAGAAGCCGTCGTCATAGACCAGCCCCTGTGTGTAGGCACGACGGTCATGGGGGTAGCTGTTTACTACGCGGTAGCGCCAGGTCACAGGCACTATGTCTGAGAGCATGGTGACAAACAGTGTCACCGTCTGTGGTTTTGCTGACGGGGAGAAAGCCACGGCCCTCAGTGACACCCTGCCGGGCGACCCGCTGCCCTCCAGCTCCAGGGTTGCAGGCAGGGTTTTTATGGTGGTTTTATGGACGCCGTCGACCCACAGTTGCACTGAGTCCACGCTGTTCTGTCCGGCAGCGCGGGTGACAGAGAATCCTATCTTCTCATTGCAGGCCAGGGTTGAATTGTCGGCTGGCGACACCACCTCTATGAGCCTCCTGGCAGGCATGGCATCAGGTTCGCTGTCACTCTTCACGGCTGCAACCTCTTTCGACTTGCCGGCCGAGCCCGAACATGATATCACCGATACCAGTATGAGGAGAAACAGAAAAACATTGAGGGTGTCTCTTTTCATCTTGCTGACTCTATTTTTTTCCGAACAGGCTGAAACGTCTCGTTTTGATAGCACGCATAGCATCCTCTTCTCTCTCCGACCATGGGTCTATCATATTGAGCACTTCGCCCCATCCCGGGAAGCCGCCGGCATTCTTGTCATCAATGAAAATATCGACGTTGATCTTTCGCGGCGTATCTTCCACACAAACCTCTTCAGGATAATTCTTATTCACGGCATAGAACTCAATGCCGTTCTGACGGCAGTAGTCCACGGCCTCCTCCAGCTCCCTGCCGGTGCGGAAGGTCCACAATATCAGCAGCGCCCCTCTCTTCTGCAACTCCTTCAGGGTGATGAAGGCAAAGAGCTTCTCCTTGCCGATGGCTGGATACTCATGGTCGACGATGGTACCGTCAAAATCAATTGCAATTTTAATATTTGTCAGATCTCTCATAATCCGTCAACAAAAATAATCAAATAATAGTTGCCCGGAATATTGTAATTTAGCAGTGCCTCAAGAAGTATCATGATAAAACAGATACCCAACACCCTGACACTGCTCAACCTGGTGACCGGCTTTGCCGCAATCATCTGTTCTGTAAAAGGTTACAATGAGTACGCAGCATTCTGCATCATGGCTGGCATGCTGCTCGATTTTTCCGACGGATTTGCGGCCAGGCTGCTTAAAGCCTATTCGTCTATTGGAAAGGACCTCGACAGCCTGGCTGATGTGGTCACCTTCGGCGTTGCCCCCGGTGCTATTCTCTTCAGCATGCTTGTCACTGCCGGCGTGGCCACTCTGCCAGCCTTTGCGGTTGCCGCGCTGATACCTGCAGCGTCGGCGTTGCGACTCGCAATATTCAATAATGACACCACCCAGTCAAACTCCTTCAGAGGTTTGGCCACCCCGGCCAGCGCCTTCACCGTCGTATCCTTCGTGCTTTCTGCTGCATACAGTGACAGTCCCATCTACGACACAGTGACAGCGTCACCCTGGTTTCTCTCCATACTCTCTCTCACCCTTGCGGTGATGATGCTTATCAGGACGAGGATGTTTTCTCTGAAGATTACCGGAATGCAATGGAAGGGAAACGAAGAGCGTTACGTCTTTGCCGTAGCCGTCATATTGCTTCTGGTGCTCTTCAGGGTGGACGCGCTGCCACTGATCATGGCCTTATACATCGCAATCTCATTCATCACCGCCCTGATCCGCAGGAGGGCAACCACCCCTCTCCCTTAATTCCTCCATCACCTTCTCCTGGCAGCGTATCGACTCCTCATGAATGAGGCGTATAAGTTTCCCGACGAACACTCTGTCGAGCTCTTCGGCGACACCGTGGCTTGTTCTTGTCTGCAGTATCTCGAGCCATCTCTCGAGCTGGAATATGGTTATGTCGTTAAGGCACTTGAACTCGCCCATCTCCCTGCTTATCCTCATGCGTGACGCCACCAGTTCAATAATCTGATTATCAATTGAATCTATCCTGTCCCTCATCTCCCCGAGCCTGTTCCGGAATCCGGTGTCATCGGATGTGGAAGCCCGGAACACCAGCCTCTCCATCATTTTTTTGAATGAGGGGATGTCGAGCTGTTGCTCCTTGTCGCTCAGTGCGTTATGGGGATCATGGTGCACCTCAACCATCAATCCTGCCATATTCAGGTCGAGCGCTTTCTGTGCCATTCCGGGCACAAGGTCAGCCCTGCCCGTCATGTGGCTGGGGTCACACAGCACCGGCAGTGAGGGGATGCGGCTGCGCAGCTCAATGGCCAGCTCCCATTTGGGTATATTACGGTAGCGGTTCTTCTCATAGGGCGTGAATCCGCGGTGGATAGCCGCGATCTTTTCAATGCCTGCCGCATGGACTCTCTCAATGGCTCCCTGCCACAGTTCCAGGTCAGGACCCAGAGGGTTCTTCACCAGCACAGGCTGATTTGTACCCCTGAGGGCAGCCACGATCTCGTCAACACTGAAAGGATTAGATACAGTACGCGCGCCGAGCCACACCACGTCTATCCCTGCCTTCATGCAGGCCTCCGCATGCAACGGGGAGGCCACCTCCACGGCTACTGGCAGCCCGGTCTCCTGCTTCACCGTACGGAGCCATTCCAGGGCTTTGTAGCCCTCACCCCCGAAGGAGGAGGGCCGTGAGCGCGGTTTCCAGAGCCCGGCCCTCAGGATATGAACCCTGCCCGTGGCCTTCAGGGCCCGGGCTGTCACGAGAAGCTGCTCCTCACTCTCGGCGCTGCAGGGCCCCGCGATTATCAGCGGGGCCTCTCCGAACCCCCATGAACCTATCTCAGCTGCCTCCATCACTTTACTCCCTGCATGCGCCCCTCACTGTTTAATAAAGATCAGTACATATGATCATCACCGTTCATCTCCTCACTGTTAATTCTTTTGCGGTTGATCGAACGCCAGGTATACCATATGTAAGCAACCACA
Organism: Bacteroidales bacterium UBA4772; assembly: GCA_002403305.1. Lineage (GTDB taxonomy): Bacteria > Bacteroidota > Bacteroidia > Bacteroidales > VadinHA17 > SR-FBR-E99. The sequence goes on along the minus strand of DHHM01000011.1, from coordinate 52,261 downwards.
AAGGGAATGATAAAGGAGACGTACATCATGGTCCTGAGGGTGAACAGGCTCGATGATGAATTCTCCAGCGTCAGCGAACTCTGCAGGGCGGCAGTGGAGGGATAGAAGGCTGTATCTCCGTATCCGGCCATGAAGAAAAGAGCCATCACCACAGGTACTGTTCCGAAACCGGCATACCAGATGGCCTTGTCGGAGTTTTTGAATAGGGCAAGCCAGAGAGAGACAAGCACAAGCACCACCCCACCCGCAAAAAATATCAGGGTCAGGGGGTTGGTGACAAGGTTATGGAGATAGTGATATTTCACCATGGTGACCTCGCCTGCCGGTGAGCTCATAAATCCCTTTCCGGTAAGTATGACAGCGACGAATGCAAGGAAGAAGATCAGGAACGGTACAGCATTCCGTGCAAGGGCTTTTCTGATGATGACAGCCATCTCCGCATCATCGATGGTGTTTGACAGATACATCAGCCCCAGCACCCTTACCAGGAAGAGTACGGCAAACCCAAGCAGCAGGTTGACCGGGTTGATGAGCGCCTCCAGACCGTGCCATCCAGAGCCCCAGGTGACCCTGTTGAAGAGGTCGAGGGTGAAGTCCGAGCCGGTAAAGAAGGTTGCGACGACCACCCCTATCAGGAAGGGGCCGACGCTGCCGTTGATGAAGAGGAAGGTGTCAAAGAGGCTGGTGCCGTATACGTTGGAAGGCTTGGAGCGGTACTCGTATGCCACTGCCTGGATGATGAAGCTGAACAGGATGGCCATCCAGACCCAGTATGCTCCCCCGAAACTGGTGGCATAGAAGAGGGGGAACGATGCAAAGAGGGTGCCGCCGAAGGTGACCAGGGTGGTGAATGTGAACTCCCACTTGCGACCCAGGGCGTTGACCATCATCTTGCGTTGCATGTCATTGCGCGGCAGTGAGAATATAAACGACTGCCCTCCCTGAACGAACATCAGGAAGACCAGGAGACCGGCGAGAAGAGATATTATCATCCACCAGTAACTTTGCAGGAACGCGTGTGTTATCAGATATGTCATGACTTACTCCTCCTTCTGTTTTGGTCCTGTTTTGATCTGTCTAACCATAATGGAAACCTCTGCTATGAGCAGTGCTGTGAAGAGCACGGCAAAGAGCCAGAAGGTTGTCTGCACCGTGCCGGTGCTGATGTTCGAGACGGCAACGTTTACCGGCATGAGGTTCTGTATTATCCATGGCTGGCGGCCCATCTCCGTAACTACCCATCCCAGCTCACTGGCAAGATATGCCAGGGGTATTGAGAGGAGGGCGAGCCAGAGGAACCATTTGTTTCGTTCAAGGCTCTGGCGCCGGTAAAACCAGAGGGCAAGAGCAAACAGAAGTATAAAGAAGAAGCCGAGCCCCACCATGATGCGGAAGCTGTAGAAGGTCACAGGCACTGAGGGTATCACCTGCCACGGATGTTCAAAATAGCTGTACCCGAAGTACCTGAAGTAATTGTCAACGAAATCGCGGTCTTCAAACATGGCTGCCAGTGAGGTCATGCTCTCCGTGTCGCCGATCTCCTTTGCCATCTTGTAGTCGGTGAGCACCTGCCGGGCATAAGTCCCGCGGTTCATCATCTCCTGCACCGAGAGTATGCCCCTTTCAGGGTTGCCGTTCACCAGGTCCTTTATCCCCGGCACATAGCCGCTACCCTTGCCGGTTGTCATGATGGAGAGCAGCTTTGGGATCTCGATCTTCAGCCTGACGTCATGGACCTTCTTCTCACCTATCCTCTCACCGCTGTCATCCAGGGCACCGATGACCGTCAGTCCGGCATCCGTTCTTCCCTCGTAGAGGGCCTCCATGGCGGCGAACTTGACAGGCTGCACCTTTGCCAGGGTGCGGGCCGAGGTGTCACCGGTGAATGCCACCAGCAGCGATGATACCAGCCCGAAGATGCCTGCAGTCAGTATGCTCTTTATGGCAAGCATCTGCTCTCTCCTGCGTATCAGGAACCAGGCGCTGATGCCAACGACAAACACCGAGGCAAGCACGAAACCCGAGGTCACGGTGTGGGTGAACTTGTCAATGGCCACCGGGTTGAACACCACCTCACGGAAGCTGTTCATCTCGTTGCGGGCAGTGTCGGGATTGAATGCCATCCCCACGGGGTTTTCCATCCAGGCGTTGGCGATCAGTATCCAGAGTGCCGACAGGTTGGCACCTATCGCCACGAGCCAGGTGGATGCCAGGTGAAACTTCCTGCTCACCTTGTTCCACCCGAAGAACATAACTGCAATAAATGTGGATTCAAGGAAAAAGGCGAGAATACCTTCAATGGCCAGGGGAGCCCCGAAGATGTCACCCACGAACCATGAGTAGTTGGACCAGTTGGTACCGAATTCAAATTCCAGGATGATACCCGTGGCCACTCCTATGGCGAAGTTGATGCCGAAGAGTGTCATCCAGAACTTTGTGATCCTTTTCCATATCTCATCGCCCGTGCGGACATAGATGGTCTCCATGAACGCCAGTATGAACGAGAGACCCAGTGTCAGGGGGACAAAGAGCCAATGGTACATGGCCGTCAGGGCGAACTGCGCCCTCGACCAGTTAACGAGTGAGAGATCAAAATTTTCGATCATATTGTCAGCTGTTACCGGTTAGTTGTTCCAGAACATAGTCTCCCCGTTCCCTGTCGGAACTGAAATTTGTCTTCAGGAAATCAGGGAAAAAGAACAGTTTAAGTATGAGAAACATAATGAAGAGCTTGACGAGGATGATGATCCACACCCTGTTTCCCCACCATGACATGGTTCGAAACCCGTCATAATAGAAGCGTGCAACTCTGCCCAGGGCGGAAAATAGTCGTGCCATCTCTCAGTCTGCCGTTTTTTTTGTCTCTTTTCCCAGGCCGGTGGTTAGCTTCCGTACCGGTCCGAAGTTATTGAAGAACTCCCGTGCGAAGACCCTCAGGGCGGTATACGAGGGTACCGCCACGATCATGCCGGCGATGCCGGCAAAGCTGCCCACCGCCAGGATCACCAGGAAGATCTCAATGGGGTGGGCATTGACACTGCGGGAATAGATCATCGGCTGGATGAGGTTGTTGTCAATAGCCTGGGTTGCGGCGATGACTATCACCATGTAGATGAGCAACAGCCAGATGGCAGGATACCCTGCCGTGGTCACTGCCGTTGCCATGCCCATCAGCACTGCTACCGATCCTCCCAGCCACGGGCCCACATAGGGTATCACGTTGAAGATACCGATGATCAGGCCCATAACCAGCGCCTGCTGGAACGGTAAGCCTACTATGGTCATGCCGATGGTGATGTTGATCAGCACGATTGAACACTGGATGATGATACCTATAAAATACCTTATCAGAAGCTGTTTGATAGAGTGAAGGACATTCCTGATCCTTTTCTCGTACTGGTCGGGCACCATCACCATCACCGTCTCCTTGAAGAGACCCTCATCCTTGAGGAAGAAGAAGGAGAGGAATGTTATCGCCACAAAGGCTACTATAAACTTGCGTATAACCGTAACAATGTTACCTGCAAAATCGGTTATTGATGAAGGATTGAGAACGTTGGAGATGGTATCGACGGCAATATCATAGAGGGTTTTGTCAGCCGGCATCTCCTTGTACACTTTTCTTAACAGCGCATCAAGTTTGTCGATCTGCTCACGCAGTCCCTGCACCAGTGAACTGGCGTCAAATCCCGATAGTGCATCTATCTGCCTGGTTATCAATGGTATGAAGATCACGAAAAAGAGGGCCAGGAGACCGTACAGGAATAGCAGGGTGATCAGGGAGCTCAGAGCCTTTGGGAACCTGAACTTCCATATTTTTATCCTGTTCAGAAGATCAACTATGGGTCGCCCTACCAGTGATATCACACCTGCAGCCAGTATGTATACAAAAATGCCCCTGAAATACCAGAAGATATATACCAGCAACGCTATGCCTATAATGATCAGAAAATTACGAAGTGTGGAATTCATAGCTCATCAGGGTCTGATTGTTAATCCATACGCCACATGCACCAAGCAAACTCTTCATCTCAAAATTAAAAAGAATTCCCGGTTATGCAACCAATCGGGCAAAAATGCCATTATGTCACCAGGCCTCGGGCGTTTCATGCCATTGTGTCAGGCCGTAGGTGGTGGCATGCAGATTGAAATATTGAGGGTGTAAATGCTAATAATGTCAAACAAAATAAAAAAGGAGGTTGCTATGTTACCAATGATTACCAGAAGGAACTACAAACCGCTTACGTTGTCGGATTTTTTGAATGAGGATTTCTTCCCGACTTTTAACAGGAACACCGGCAGTCTGCCTGCAGTTAACATCAGGGAAGACGAGAAGGCTTTCTACCTTGAGCTTGCCGTTCCGGGCATGGACAAGAAGGATCTGCACATTGAGGTAAAGGATGACGTCCTGACCATTTCATCGGAGCACAAGGAAGAGAAGCAGGAGGAGCTTGAAGGGTACAAGCGCAGGGAGTTCAGCTACAGTTCATTCTGCCGCAGTTTCTATCTGCCTGAGGATGTGAACGGTGATAAGATCGGAGCCAACTACAAGGATGGCATCCTGAATGTTGAGATCCCCAGGCTGGAGGAAGAGAAGAAGAAGGAGAAGGTCCGTTCGATCTCGATATCGTAATCCGGTTCTTTCCGGCCGCAACGCCGGCTGGCAGTAAGATGAAGAGGGTGCCCGTTTGAGGCACCCTTTTTAATTTTTATATGGGAAATTTTCAGGCTTCAGTCGCGACAGCCGTCAGTGCTCGTGCAAACCTCTCGCCGTATTCGATTAGCGGCCGTTCTTTCCCGCTTTCCGGGATGAACTTGTATGCTGCCGGTTCACCGAAGAGTTTCAGCTTCAGGTTTCCGAGCATCTCCGCGATCAGAGCAGGAGCCTCACCGCTCCAGCCGTATGACCCGAATGATCCGGCCAGTTTACCCCTGTCGCGCAGCGGACTCACCATTGCCATAAGTCTGTAAACAGGCAGCAGGGTGTTCTGATTGATGGTGGGTGACCCTACAATGATGCCGTCAGCTATAGTCAGCCTGGAATCCATCTCTCCTATGTCGGCACTCTCGATATCCATCACCTCCACCACTACATTCTCCACCGCCGAGGCGCCGCGGGCTATCAGCTCAGCCATCTCCCTGGTATAACCGTAGGCTGAGACGTAGGTGATCAGCAGCCTCTTCTGCTCCTTTTCGGCTGTCAGCCTCAGGTAGTCCTGTGCGAGATCCCGGGTTTTGTCCACGGTATCTCTCCAGGTACTCCGCAGTATAGGTCCGTGACCTGTGGCTATCATGGATATATCCAGCGGCCTGATCTTCTCGATGGCCTTTATCATGAACTTGCTGTATGGCTTCAGGATGACATCAAAATAGTACCTGAAATCGTCAGAGAAATCGCCAACCAGGTCATCAAATATCTCCTCGTGGCAGTAGTGGGCACCGAATGAGTCACAGGTGAAGAGTATCCTCTCTTCCACCAGCCAGGTATATATACTGTCAGGCCAATGCAGGTTGGGGGCTGAGATGAATTTCAGTGTCTTGTTTCCCAGGTCCAGGGTGTCACCGTCCTTTACGATGAGCGACCTGAAGGGTCTGTTGACAATATCAGAGAGGTACCTGATGGCGTTACCGCTGCCGACAACCACGGCTGACGGGGCCAGATCAAGAAGCTGACGCATTGCACCCGAGTGGTCAGGCTCTGTATGGTCAAGGACGATGTATGCTATCTCCGCCGGGTCAGTAACCCTCTTCAGCTTGTTGATATAGGTCTCGCTGAACTTCTCCTTGGCGGTCTCGATGACCGTTTTCTTATCAGCATTGATGAAATATGAATTATAGGTGGTGCCGTGATCCGTGTGCATCACGATGTCAAATGTCCTGATGTCGTAGTCAAGCACCCCGATCCATTTTACGTCAGGGGTGAGGTCAATTATTCTGCTGTCTTCTTTCATCAGTATATAATTTTGATTTTAATGGTCTGATAGCTTGTCCCGTAAACGGGAGAACCCACATGTCTGAAAATTATATACATGCAGGTTTGTGTATGCAATACATGTGGGTTTCATAATCCAATAATTATACAACCCTCGCCAGTACCGTCCTGCTGGCCCTTACCTGTCTGAACATCTGCACCCTGGGCTCAGTTTCCGGGGGCAGGAATATGTCTACCCGTGATCCGAACTTGATGAAGCCGATCTCGTCGCCCTGCCTCACTTTTTCACCTTTCTTTGAGTAGGTCACTATCCGGCGGGCGAGCGCACCTGCAACCTGTCTCACAAGTATCTCGGTGCCGTTCTCTGATGTAACAACTATTGTGCTCCTTTCGTTCAGCACTGATGACTTGGGGCTACGGGCATGGAATTTTTTGCCTGGCTGATAGTTGGTGTAGACGACGCTGCCGGAGATAGGATACCTGTTGCTGTGCATGTTGAACGGGGACATGAAGATGGAGATCTGGAGCCTGTTATCCTTGAAGTACTCATTTTCGTAGGTCTCCTCCATGACCACTATTTTGCCGTCAGCCGGTGCATATATCAGCAGCGGGTCAGGCTCAACGTGCCTGGCCGGTGTACGGAAGAAGAGCACGACAAAGGCCAGAAGCATGACAGAGGCTCCCAGCAGCAGGTTATGCACCAGCGGCAGCGCGGGCCATATCAGCCTCACGGCAACGTTAACCATCAGCAACAATACAAGGGCAGCAAGAATGATTTTGTATCCCTCCCTGTGTATTTTTATCTTTTTTACCATGATCTCATCCTACTAAAACCAAATATAGATAAACAAGCGGAAATGCTACCACCACGCTGTCAAATCTGTCGAGGAAGCCACCGTGGCCCGGCATTACAGTTCCGGAGTCCTTCAGCCCGAGGCTCCTCTTAAGCATCGATTCCAGCAGGTCGCCCAGGGTGCCGGCCACCGACACAATGACGCCAATAATGATCCACCCGGCAGTGCCGGCCACCCCTGGCCACCCCGATAACAGGCGTGCAACGATCAGTGTCAGTATCAGGCCTCCGACAAAACCCTCCCATGATTTCTTAGGGGATATACGTTCAAAGAGAGGATGCCGGCCCAGTGCTGAGCCAACGAGGTAAGCCCCGGTATCATTGGTCCAGAGCAGCAGGAAGAAGCCTGTCAGTATAACCGGTGAGAACTCTGTCCCTTCCATCTGCATCAGGGGCTCGATACCCGTTCGGTTGAAGGCGGCGAAGGGGAACATGGATATGGGCACCGCTGTGTAGAGGAGGGAAAAGAGAGTGTGTGCCAGGGAGTCAAAAGGCCTCTCCTCCTTTCTGAAGAGTTCAATCGCCATCACTGTCACTATCAACGGTATGAGTACAAAAAATCCCTTCATGGACAGCCATCCCACTGCTATCAATGTTGATGTAACATAGATAATGAAGCCGCTGATGATGCCTGTCACCATCTGGGGACGCACACCTGTGCTCCTGACCATGAGGTAGTACTCGCGCTGTATGCCTGCCATCATCACTGCACCGACAATAAAGAAGGAGACAGGATGGAGCCACAGCCCGCCCAGAATAAATATCACTATAAAAGCACCGGTAACGGTTCGCCTTACAAAATTGGTCACCTCACAGATCCTTGATTATTTCCTTTGCAGGAAGAACATTATCGCGATGAACAAAGAGCTCTATCTCCCCTATCCTGTATATTCTGTCGCGCTTGTCCACGGCGACGGCATCGATTCCATTTGCAAGCAGCCGGTCAACGGCAATCTGGCTCTTAACGTCGTCTGTAAAGCCGGCTATGACAACCCACTCATTCTCCATTGTCCTCTTCTGCTACTGAGGATTCGCAGGAGGAGCTCTTCCTTACCTCTTTTTCTTCGCCCGGGTTATCTGCCGCGAACTGCTCCCCGGCAGATCCTTCAATGACTGGTTCTTCCGCGACAGATTTTTTCGTGGCGGGCTCCTTCCCGGAGTGTTCCTTCCCGACGGGCTTCTCGTCAGCCTTCTGCTCCCCGTCACTGCCGGTCTCAGAGAGGTCCCTGGTATGGTCGCCCTTGCGCTTGCCGAAGATGCGCTCAAGATCTTCGCTGAAGATAACCTCCTTCTCCAGAAGTTGCTCGGCAAGCCGTTTGAGGCCGTTGATGTTGGCCGAGATCACCTCTTTGGCCTTTTTATATGACTCCTCGACAATCTTCTTGGCCTCGGCGTCTATCAGCTCTGCCGTCCTCTCGCTGTAGGGCTTCGTGAAGCCATAATCGGATTGTCCCGACGAGTCGTAGTAGCTCATATGACCTACCTTATCAGACATGCCGAAATATGCAACCATGGCGTAGGCTTGCTTGGTAACCTTCTCCAGGTCATTCAGCGCCCCGGTTGATATCTTGCCTATTATAATCTCCTCTGAGGCCCTGCCGCCGAGAGCATAGGCAAGTTCGTCGAGTATGTGCTCACGTGTTGATATAGATCTCTCTTCAGGAAGATACCATGCTGCCCCGAGAGCTTTGCCCCTGGGAATGATTGTAACTTTAAGGAGTGGGCTGGCATGCTCCAGGAGCCAGCTGACCGTGGCATGACCCGCCTCATGATAGGCTATCGTCCTCTTCTCCTCCATGGAGATGATCTTGTTCTTCTTCTCCAGGCCTCCTATGATCCTGTCGATGGCATCGAGGAAGTCCTGCTTCTCCACCATCGCCTTGTTGCGGCGTGCCGCTATCAGTGCCGCCTCATTGCATACGTTGGCTATATCAGCGCCCGAGAATCCCGGCGTCTGTTTGGCCAGGAAGGCGATGTCAAATCCATCTTCCAGCTTGATGGGACGAAGGTGTACCTTAAAGATAGCCTCGCGCTCCTTCAGATCGGGGAGCTCCACGTGTATCTGGCGGTCGAAACGGCCGGCGCGAAGCAGCGCCTTGTCGAGTATGTCGGCCCTGTTGGTGGCTGCAAGGATGATAACTCCGCTGTTGGTGCCGAAGCCATCCATCTCCGTGAGCAGCTGGTTGAGAGTGTTCTCACGTTCGTCATTGGCCCCCATGTTAGGGTTGCGGCCCCTGGCACGTCCAACGGCATCGATCTCATCAATGAAGACTATACATGGGGCTTTCTCCTTGGCCTGCTTGAAGAGATCCCTCACGCGCGAGGCGCCGACGCCGACAAACATCTCGACGAAGTCGGATCCGGAGATGGAGAAGAAGGGTACGTTGGCCTCTCCCGCCACTGCCTTGGCGAGCAGCGTCTTGCCGGTCCCCGGGGGTCCCACAAGGAGTGCCCCCTTGGGGATCTTACCGCCCAGCGAGGTGTACTTCTTCGGGTTCTTGAGGAAGTCAACTATCTCCATCACCTCTGTCTTGGCCTCCTCAAGCCCAGCCACATCATTGAAGTTAATCTTGATATGGGTGTCCTTGTCGAAGATCTGCGCCTTTGACTTGCCGACGCTGAAGATGTTGCCGGCACCGCCGCCGGCACCGCCGCCTGCCATCCTCCTCATGAAGTATATCCACAGTGCTGCTATGATCAGAAACGGCAGTATGACTCCGAGGAAAGTGGAGAGATAGTCTTTTCTCTTCTGGTAATCAAGATAGATAATCTCATCCTCGGTGTAGCCCGCCTTCTCCTGGGCCTGGGTGAAAAACTCCTCGAAGAGCTCAACCGTGCCAAAGGTATGATAGTACTGTGGCTTGGGAGGCTGGAGTCCAAAGCTCCTCTTCTCCGCAAAGTCAGGGTATCGCCCGCTCTTCAGCGACTCAGTATACAGATAAATCTCAGCCTGCTCCTCATTGATCACGACCACCCGCTCGATGTCGCGGTTCTTCACCATCTCCTCAATCTGCCGCTGATCAGCCTTCTGGGTATACTTCCCCGAGAAAAATATATTGACTACGATGAATGACAGTATCAGAATGACAAAAAACCAGCTCGAGCTGAGCCATGATTTGCCGTTCTTCTTGTCATCCTTGTTGGGCCCGGTGGGGGGCTTGTTCTCTGCCATTAGTTAATTTTATTTTCTGAACTGTCCTCAATAATTGTTATATGACCGTCGGCCCATAAAGATTCGAGGTCATAAAACTCCCTGTAGGGCTGCTGAAAAATATGCACCAGAATGTCACCGTAATCGAGAAGAACCCAGAAGCAGTTCTCCTTTCCCTCGATATGAAAGGGCTTTATGCCTGTCTCCTTCCTCACCTCATCCTCAACTGACCAGGCAAGTGCATCCACCTGCCTTGCGGAGGTGGCATGAGTGATTATAAACCAGTCACAAACCCTGTTTTCAATTTTTCTCAGATCGATAAGCGCCACCTTCTCTCCCTTCTTTCCGAACAATCCCCTGACGATGCTTTCAGTGACCCGGGTGGCCTCTTTTCTGGTTTTTCCCATCAATAATCTTTTCAGTAATAAACAGTCCCTTTTAACTGGCGCAAAATTACGAACATTTATCCGTATTTTCGTGCAGCGTAACCCCTTTTATACAATTGTGGTGCCAATTTGTTCAGCCCGTGGTGCAACCGGCAGTTGTTCCATAAGAGAGTAACAGAAACATCTGATCATCATGATAATAGGTTCAACCGTAATCCACCATGACAGAGTGTCATCAACAAACAGCGTGGCCTCGGCAATGATGAGGGAGGAGAAGCCGGAGGAGGGAACCGTCATAACAGCCTCATACCAGGAGAGCGGGAAGGGTCAGGCGGGCAACCGCTGGGAGAGTGAGCCCGGCAAGAACCTGCTGATGAGTGTCATACTCTATCCTGAGATGGTGAAGCCGGAAGAGCAGTTTGTAATATTACAGTTCGTCTCCCTGGCTGTATGTGACCTTGTCAGCACATATGCTTACGATGTGGCTGTCAAGTGGCCCAATGATATTTATGCCGGGAAAGACAAAATTGCAGGCATCCTCATTGAGCACAGCATCATCGGATCCAGGCTGGCGGGCAGTGTGGCAGGCATAGGGCTGAACGTCAACCAGATGGCCTTCACCGGCGGAGCCATCAACCCGGTCTCACTGGCCATGCTGACAGGCAGCAGTTACGACCTGGCGCGCATAATCCGCGAGCTCACAGCACTCCTCGACAGCCGGTACCGTATGGTCACCGCCGGCGAGTGGTCGCCACTGGCAGAGGAGTACCATAAGGCCCTCTACCGGAGGGGTGAATGGCACAGTTATACCGACAGCAGGGGTATCTTCAGGGGCATGATAGAGTCGGTCAGGGACGACGGCATGCTGATGATGCGCCGTAAGGATGGCACTCTCAGTGAATATGCCTTCAAAGAGGTCGACTACATCCTCTGATCTTGTCGTAGCCACCGTAGCTCTCGATGGCATCAATAAGTTTTCCCAGGTATGTGCCGGCTGAGTCACCCACCAGCATCCGCATCAGGGGATTCATGTTCAGGCCTGCGGTAATATAGAACGACGATCTGTTCCTTGAGAGAGGCTCTATCACCACCTGCACCGCTATCTTTCCTGTAAAGAGCGTCTCGGCATTGTAGGTGATAATGGAATGGGGCAGCGCCTCGGACAGTGATGCCGACACCTTGCCGACCCTGTCTATCTTGAAACTGCACCGGTCTGCCGTGGCCTGCCATTCATCCAATAAACCGTTGGGAATGACCGGTTTGAAATTGCGCATGTCGGTGAGAAAAGCATATAGGTCGTCATCGCCCACCGGCACCTCTCCTTTCCTGCTGCTGTATGATGTCATTGCACTCATCCTTTCGCCTGAATCCCTTTAGTTTTAATCTTATCCTTTATCCTTTATCCTTTATCCTTTATCCTTTATCCTTTATCCTTTATCCTTTATCCTTTATCCTTTATCCTTTATCCTTTATCCTTTATCCTCACCCTCTCCCCCACTCTGACGGCTCTTTTCTCCACTCCCTGAGGGTCTCCACATCTTCCCCGGAGATATATCCAGAGTCCAGGGCCAAATCTACCAGGACCGAGTAGTTGCCCAGGGTGTCAAGCCTGCACTCCTCGGCGGCGAAGGCCTCCTCAGCCTTTTTAAAGCCATAGGTAAAGATGGCGATCATGCCTTCTACCTTGCATCCTGCCGCGCGAAGGGCCCTGACAGCTCCCAGGCTGCTCCCTCCCGTGGAGATGAGATCCTCGATCACCACCACCCTCTGGCCTTCCGCATAATAACCCTCTATCTGGTTGCCCAGGCCATGATCCTTGGCCCCCGACCTGACATAGATGAACGGAAGGCCGAGAGCGTCGGCCACCAGCGCGCCGTGGGCTATGGCCCCGGTGGCAACCCCGGCTATCACTTCTGCGTCAGGATATAGCTGTCTGACCTTTGAGGCAAAGGCATCCCTGATGTAACTGCGCACCACGGGGAATGAGAGGGTCTTTCGGTTGTCACAGTAGATGGGTGACCTCCATCCTGAAGCCCAGGTAAAAGGTTTTGCCGGTTGCAATTTTATTGCGTTAATTTGCAGAAGGTATTCTGCGGTTTTCTTTGCGGTTTCGTCCATATGCTGAGATATAAGGTTTACTTTGACAACAGGGTCATCACCCTCTCCCCCGAGCCCGACCGGGTGCAAAAATACGCCCTTTTCCATAAATTCGGTGCGAAGGAGGAGCTCTTTGCCCAAATATCAGAGTTTGCTGTCAATATTGACATACCCTCACTTAATATTTATTCATCCGATATCAACAACCTCTGGAGTGTCTTCTCCTCGTGGTTTACCGTCATAGAGGCTGCCGGCGGCCTGGTGGGACATCCTTCGGGAAAGTACCTTTTCATCATGCGTTATGGCAGGTGGGACCTTCCTAAAGGCCATATCGAAGAGGGTGAGACGCCTGAGCAGTGTGCCCTCAGGGAGGTGACCGAGGAGTGCAACATCCGGGGACACAACATCATGGGAACACTGCCTCCGAGTTACCATACCTATCTGTTCGACGGCAGGCCTTATATGAAAAAGACATGGTGGTTCCGCATGAGCTACAGCGGTGAGATGATAACCGAACCGCAGGCCGAGGAGGGCATCACCCATGCTGAGTGGCTTGAGCCAAAGGAGATTGCCCGCATTAAGGACAACACCTTTCAGTCGTTACTTGATCTTCTGAACTACACCCTGAGAGTCAGGTAATTATCTTCCGAGATAATCGGACAGATTAATGGCGGAGGGGACAAACATCGAAGCATCGCCCCCGTTCTTGATGATATCACGAACAATGGTGGAGTTGACGGGAGTATGTTCTGTGCTCGTAAGCAGGAAAACAGTATCTATCTCGGGGGCCATCTTCCAGTTCATATGGCCCATTGCGCGCTCATACTCGAAGTCGGCGGCGGTACGCAGTCCTCTCAGGATATACCGGGCATTGTGCCTGCGGCAGAATTCGACCGTCAGCCCGCTGAAGCGGGTGACCTCCACCCTCTCCTCACCCTCAAACACCTTTGATATCATTTTGAGCCTCATCTCAATGCTGAAAAGGCTACTCTTCTCTGCATTCTCACCGACAGCTATTATGACCTTGTCAAATAGCGGCAGCGCTCTTCTTACAAGCGCTTCGTGACCCACCGTAAAAGGGTCGAACGAGCCCGGGAAAACAGCTGTTTTGTTCATGATTGCATTTTAACGGTTAATCGAAATCAATAGTCCTGGCATCAGCCACCTTCTGCCTGAGCAGCACATGGTCAAGCACGTCCATGATTGTATCAACATACCTGAACTTCAGTCCGCGGACGTACTTCACCTTTATCTCCTCCACATCCTTGCGGTTCTGTTCCGAGAGCACTATCTCCCTTATCCCGGCACGCTTGGCTGCCAGCATCTTTTCCTTGATACCTCCCACCGGGAGCACCTTGCCGCGCAGTGTGATCTCACCGGTCATCGCCACATATTTCTTCACCTTTCGCTGGGTGAAGGCTGAGGCTATGGATGCTGCCATGGTGATGCCTGCCGACGGGCCGTCCTTGGGAATCGCTCCCTCCGGCACGTGGACATGTATGTTCCACTTTTCGGCGAAGGTGTCGGGCAGTGCCAGCAGCGAGGCGTGGGCCTTCAGGTATTCGAGGGCTATCACCGCCGATTCCTTCATGACATCGCCCAGGTTGCCGGTGAGGGTGAGGTTGCCCTTGCCCCTGCTCAGTGAGGTCTCCACAAAGAGTATCTCACCGCCGGTGGCTGTCCAGGCCAGCCCGGTGACGACGCCGGCCTGGTCATTGCCGTCATAGATGTCCCTGAGGTATTTGGGAGGACCCAGTATCTCAGCCACCTTATCAGCGGTGACCGTGGCATCGGGCTTATCCCCGAAGGCTATCTCCCTGGCCCTGTATCTGACCAGCTTGGCTATCCGCTTGTCGAGCTCCCTGACCCCTGACTCGCGCGTATACCGCTGTATCAAATCCTCAATGACATCACCAGGCAGCAGGAACTGACTGTTCATAACGCCATGGGCCTCCAGCTGCTTGGGCATGAGATGCCTGACAGCTATCTCCCTCTTCTCCTCAACGAGATAACCTGTCAGGGGGATCAGCTCCATCCTGTCGCGCAGGGCGGGACTGACGGTTGAGAGGGTGTTGGCTGTTGCTATGAAGAGCACCTTTGAGAGGTCGTACTCGAGCTCAAGGAAGTTATCGTAGAAATGTGTATTCTGCTCAGGGTCAAGCACCTCCAGGAGGGCGGAGGAGGGGTCGCCCCTGAAATCCTGTCCCACCTTGTCTATCTCATCGAGGATGAACACCGGGTTGGATGACCCTGCACGGCGTATGTTCTGCACCACCCTGCCCGGCATGGCTCCAATGTATGTCTTGCGGTGTCCGCGTATCTCGGCTTCATCATGCAGTCCTCCCAGCGACATTCGTGCATACTTGCGGTCCAGGGCCCTGGCAACCGACTTGCCCAGGGAGGTCTTACCCACCCCCGGGGGGCCGTACAGGCACAGTATCGGCGACTTGAGGTCACCCTTGAGCTTGAGAACCGCGAGATGTTCAAGTATCCTCTCCTTCACCTCCTCGAGCCCGTAGTGATCTTCATCAAGCACCCGCTGTGCATTCACGAGGTCGAGATTGTCGACGGTATATTCGTTCCACGGCAGCTCCAGAAGAGTCTGGATATAGTTGACCTGCACCGAGTATTCGGCGGCGGCAGGGTTCAGCCTCGCCAGTTTATCGAGCTCACGGGTGAAGACCTTTGCCACATCCTCATTCCACTTCTTATCTTTGCCCCTGGCACGGAAATCCTCCACCTCCTTGTCAACAGGATTGCCTCCCAGCTCATTCTGTATGGTCTTCATCTGCTGGTGCAGCAGGAACTCACGCTGCTGCTGGTCTATCTCGTACTTGACCTTCGACTGCAGTTCGTTCTTCAGCTCAAGAAGCTGTATCTCCCTCACGAGATGCTCAAGCAGCCTCAGCCCGCGGTCACGGAGGGTAGCCGCCTCAAGCAGCTTCTGCTTGTCATTGACGTTTATCTCGGTGTTGGCACATATATAATTTATAAGATAGGTGCTGTTCTCTATGTTCTTAACGGCAAATGAGGCTTCAGGATTGATGTTGGGGTTGAGCTTGACGATCTTCACCGAGAGGTCCTTGAGCGATCCTATGATCACCTCGAAATCCTTCTCATCCTCTCCACCCCTTGCCTCCGGGATAGCCTGCAACTGTACCGTCATGTAGGGTTCGGTGGTGACAAGGTTTACAACCGAGACTCGTCTGCGTCCCTGTATGATGGCCGTGGTAGTCCCGTCAGGCATCTCCAGCAGCTTGACCACCTGTCCCAGGGTGCCGACAACGTTGAGGTCCTGTATCTGCGGGTCCTCCACCTCTGCATCGAGTTGTGCCACAGCCGCAACGAGCTTGTTGCCCCTGTATGCCTCGCGCACCAGCTGTACCGACTTTGAGCGACCTACGGCAATGGGTATCACCACGCCGGGGAAGAGTACCGTATTGCGCAGCGGAAGCAGCGGAACGTTTCCGGGAATCTCCACATCCTCAAGCTCATGATCATCACCGTCGGAAAGAATGGGAATGATCTCCCTCCCTTCATCTATCAGCTCATTAAAGCCAACACCACTCCATTTCCCAAAAGCCTTTTTCTCCATTGTATTTGTAAACGATGCAAATTTAGTTAAATTATATCACTCCTGTGCCTGCCACGAGGGGCGACGTGCGATGAGTGTCACCGTTGCAACAAAAAAAAGGCCGCCTTGTTTAAGGCAGCCCCCCTGATGTATAAATATCATCTACTTCGACTTCTTGCCCAGATGGTTCCTGTAACGGTTCATGTACTTGTCAACCCTTCCTGCAGTGTCAACAAGCTTCATCTTGCCGGTATAGAACGGATGCGAGGTATTTGAAATCTCAAGCTTGATGAGCGGATACTCATTGCCGTCCTCCCACTTGATGGTATCACGTGACGAAGCTGTTGAACGCGTCATAAAGGAAAAACCGTTTGACATATCCTGAAATACAACCAGCCTGTAATTCTTCGGGTGTATACCTTCTTTCATCTTATGCTATAGTTTGTTACTGTAAAAAATCCCTTTTAAAGCGGAGTGCAAAGATAATGAACAATAACCAAATTACAAGCAGAGAGTTAAAAATTTTTCACTCCTTCGTCCTGGCCTGCCGCTGAGCCAGGTTCTCCTTCATCTCATCCTTGTACATAATGAACGGCAGGGATTCATCGATCATGTATCTCATTGTAAAGTGGGTCTTTGCCCTGGAGGCCCCGAGGGCTTCATAGATAGATATCATCTTGGGATTGAAATCGCCCACCCACGACAGCTCCATCTCCCTGTAAAAACGTTTGCGGCGGAAAACGTGAAATAACTCAAGGAAGATCGGCGACTCGATGCCGCTGTTCTGGTATGAAGGGTGTACTCCCGCCACCAGCGCCCTGGCGCGGGTCATCTCGTGTGTCTTCTTGTACCAGACGAACCTGATCATGTTCCACAGTGTCAGCCTGCCGTTGAAATGCCTGAGAATCTGGTTGAGGTCGGGAAAGAGAATGAAGAAGGCAACAGGCTTGTCGTTGTGGTAGGCAAACCATATCAGCTCAGGATCGATGAAGGCTTTTGCCTGCTGGAGGGTGTTGCGCAGCCGTGCAGGGTCGAGGGGGGTGAAATCCTCCTTGAAGACTCTCCATGTCTCATTGTAGATCTCCACCATGTCGGCAATGAATTCATCACGTTTACCAAAGTCAAAATGGCGGTAGTTGTATCCCGGCTTTTTTGCTATCCACTCGGCAATCTTCCTGAACCGTTCCGGGAAGACCTCCACGGATGCCACATCCTTGTGATAGCTGTACTGCTCGAAATAGACTTTAAACCCGTATCCTTCAAAGAAGCTCCTATAGTATTTCTTATTGTAGGGCATGCCGAATCCCGGCTGCATGAAGCCCTCAACCAGCAGTCCCCAGTGGTTGTCGTTGTCGCCGAAGTTAATAGGGCCGTCCATTGCCTTTATGCCTTTGTCGGCCAGCCATTGCCTTGCCGTGTCAAAGAGGATGAACGCCGCCTCGCGTGATTCTGCCACTTCAAAGAACCCGAGGCCACCTGTAGGCTGTCTGTTGGCTTTCGAGCGCACTTCGTCAACAAAGGCCGCCACCCTGCCCAGTGTTTTACCCTCATCATCGAGCAGCAGCCACCGGGTGGCCACGCCGTGGCTGAGGGCGTAGTTTTTTTCAGGGTCAAAGACAGCTTCGATCTCACTGTCGAGCGGGCATACCCAGTTGGGGTCATCCCTGTAGAGCCTTTTCGGAAAGTTGATGAACTCTCTCTTCTGTGCCGCAGTGGCTACTTCTGTTATCTTCATCTCCCTCAGTTGTTTAGTTTAAACCACGACCTGACCGTCTCCTTCCCGGCGCCGTTGTCTTCACGGTGTCTGAACTCGTTTGTCCGCCTGTTATATATGTAGTCCCTGCTCCATTCCGCTCCGTTCTCCCTTATCTCCCCCAGGGCGGTAATAGCCCATTCCAGCTCCTCTCCGGTCATTGTGGGATGGAGTGACAGACGCACCCATCCGGGCTTCTCCGACAGGTCACCCCTGTTGATCATCTCGGTGATACGGTGGCTGTGGTCATAGGTCACGTCGAGCAGGTAGTGGCCGTAGGTACCCGCGCAGGCACATCCGCCCCTGACCTGTATCCCGTACCTGTCGCTCAGCAGCTTGACAACCAGGTTATAACGGAGGTCATCCATGTAGAATGATATGGACCCCAGGCGGTGTCTCACCTCCGGCGCCAGTATGTGAAGTCCGGGTATCGCCGCGAGCCCTTCCAGGGCCCGTGCCACCAGCTCATCCTCCCTGGCACCGATATTTGCGGTACCCATCATCTCCTTCAGCTCCACGGCCAGCGAGGCCCTGATCATCTGAAGAAACCCCGGTGTGCCGCCGTCCTCCCTGGACTCTATGCTGTCAACATACTTGTATTCACCCCATGGGTTGGTCCACTCGACGGTGCCCCCTCCGGGCTGGTCAGGGGCAGATGAACGGTAAAGCGACTTGTCGAAGATCATTATGCCCGACGAGCCCGGACCGCCCAGAAATTTATGGGGAGAGAAGAAGATGGCATCAAGCTTCTCCATAGGGTCG
This sequence comes from Bacteroidales bacterium UBA4772, assembly GCA_002403305.1. Classification (GTDB taxonomy): domain Bacteria; phylum Bacteroidota; class Bacteroidia; order Bacteroidales; family VadinHA17; genus SR-FBR-E99. Next base: position 33,753 of record DHHM01000011.1, on the reverse strand, counting down.
TCAGGGTGCAGGTTAATGTCGACGTAAGGTGCTGAGGCAGCGAAGTCAATGAAACAGAGTCCGCCGTTCTCGTGCATGATACGTGCAAGAGTGTGATAGGGAGTGTGGATTCCCGTGACATTTGAGCAGGCAGAGAAGGAGCCTATCTTGAATTTCCGGTCTTTGTATTTGTCGAGTGCCTTCTGAAGGTTGGCGGGGTCAACAGAGAGATTTTCTCCCGGCTCTATCATAACCACATCGGCCATAGTCTCGTACCATGAGGTCTGATTGGAGTGATGCTCGATATGGGTTATGAAGACAACAGGGCACTCGCTCTCTTTTATGCACCGTTCCGGACGGGGATAGTTGCATCCCTTCAGCCCCAGTATCCTCTGGAACTTGTTGATCACGGCCGTCATGCCTGCCCCCGCGCCTATCAGCACATCGTCAGGTCCTGCATTGACATGTCTCTTGATTATCTCCTGGGCGTGGTGATAGGCCCAGGTCATCACCGATCCTGTCTCGGAGGTCTCGGTATGGGTATTGGCAACGAAGGGCCCGAAGGCTTCTGACATCTGTCTCTCTATCGGCCTGTAGAGACGTCCGCTGGCAATCCAGTCGCAATAGACGATCTTCTTTCTGCCATAAGGCGTGGCATACTCCTGGTCTATGCCTGTGATGTTTCTCCTGAACTCACTGAAATATTTCTCTGACCGGCTGCTGTTGTCGTGCATCTGAAGCAACATCTTTTATTTGGCTCAAATATAATTCTTTTTGATATCACTACTCCGGGGCCGTGTCAGGCCTTAATGAAGATCGATGATACGGTGGTCGATAAGCACGAAGATAAGTATCAGGATTGCCGAGTGTATCAGCCAGCTAACTATAGGGATATACTCTCCAGGAGGTATCTTCATCTTCTTCCAGACGTACCATATGAGAAACAGCTTCTCCAGCGAATAGACGATGAATGTTGCCAGTGCCACGCCAACGACCCCGTAGGGTCTAATAAGCATAAGACTCAGCGGTATGTTCACCGCCAGCTCTACCGCTGCCGCTATGAGGGTGACCCTTGTCTTCCGGCGTCCGATGACTATTGTCTGAGGAAAAACCAGTCGTGGTATAATCAGCAGCAGGTAGATCATGAAGACGTCGGCGCTGCGTGTGAACTCCGGGGTGAAGAGTCGGGGGTAGACCCAGCGTGCCACCAGCATGGTAACTATTACGAGGGGGAAGAGGTATTTTATAAGCCTGTCAGACCTGGTGCGGAGGGTCACCAGTGCGGCCCTCATCCCTTCCCTGGTGCTGAATTGCGGCAGGAGGGCGTTGCTTAGGCCGTTGGCCAGCAGCAGCACCAGCGGAAACTCCTTGGCGCCGTAGCGGTACATGGCGAAGACACCGGGGTCGGTATAGCGTATTGAGATGATTATACCGTCAACATACTGTGCCGAGCCGCTAATAAGGAAGGCCATTATGAGCGGCAGACCCACCTTCATATGCTCCTTCATGAAGTCGAACGATATTTCCGGCAGGGTGTACCTTCGCAACAGTATCACCAGCCACACCCATCTTAGCCCCGTGATGATGAAGAGACCCCATACAGCGCTCTGCTCGTCGAATCCGGCCAGCACCGGGGCGAGCACCAGCAGCAGCTGTGCGGAATAGGTATATATGCCGTACTGCAGTATACGGTGAGGCCTCTTGTTTAGCAGGTATATATATTCTATCAGTGTGACGGGGTTGCTCAGCAGGATGTAGAGAAGGAGCATGTTGGGGTATGGTATCTCCGGCGACCTCCCCGGAACGGCCAGCGTAAATTTCAGGGGTATGCCAACCGCGAAGACCAGGATGCTGAAAAACAGGATCAGAAGGAAGGCGTTGAAGATCTCGGGCGACTTTCGGCCCTCGGTCTCCCCGGTTGTTCTGTAAGTACGGTTGCGGCTGTAGAGGGTGAGTAACGACTGGATGATGCCGGTAACCCAGAAGAAGCTGAGAAGGCTGGAGATAAAGAGGAACAGCTCCCAGTTGCCAATCTGGGCACGCGAGAGGTGACTCTTGGTAAATACAATACTTATTATTAGGAAGGTGACAAATCTCAGCAGCTGTACAGCCTGCAATCCTGATATGTTGTCTATGACTTTGAGCCTGGCCAAACTAACTCTGGTATTGAAGCAGATTGGGGAAATTGCGGCAAAAAGTGTACCGCATCCATTTCGGGGTTCTAAGATACTATTTGCCTCGCATGATAACAAAATTAAACCAACTATTTGCGGAATGCATTTTTTGATGTTTCTTTGCACTCCGTAAACGGTGGTTGTAGCTCAGTTGGTTAGAGCGCCAGATTGTGGATCTGGAGGTCGCCGGTTCGACCCCGGTCTTCCACCCCTTTCCTGAAAGACCGCATCCCCGTGCTGTCGCACGGGGCCGGCCTTTCCTGAAATAAGGTTCCCCTCCTCCGGTTCTCCGTCTGAGCGAAGCAAAGACGGCAAACCGGTCCCTCTCCAACCCACGCCACCTAAACCAACTCTCTATCGAAAAATGCTGACAGACAGCTCAGAACTGCACCCTGTTTTAGAGGCTTATACCTGCACATCTCACCTCAGAAAAGCCCCATCTGCAAGGCCTCCGATAAAAAAACCGGCTTTTCTCTTGTTTAATTAAAAAGAAAATCCTTACCTTACCTGCTCTATTTTAAACCTAAAACTTGAACGTATGAAGAAACTAATTCTGTTGTTAGTATTGTTTCTGTGTACTGGTGTCACAGCACTGATGGCACAGACAAGAACTGTTACAGGCACGGTTACCTCCGCAGTGGAGGGGGAGGGCCCGATACCGGGCGTATCAGTTACTGTTCCGGGTACTACCCTCGGGGCTTTCACCGATGCCAACGGTAATTTCTCCCTCAACGTACCGCAGAACTCCAGAACTCTCGTTTTCTCATTTATCGGAATGAAGACGCAGGAGGTGAATGTCACCGGACTTAACAGGGTTGACATTGTGATGGAGCAGGACCTGCTGAACCTCGACGAGATCATCGTCACCGGTGTTGCGGCAGGGACGCCAAAAAAGAAAATGTCAGTATCGGTTGACAGGGTTGACGCGGAAAAACTTAAGGAAGTTGTCGCTACCTCAGCCTCATCAGCACTGCAGGGCAAGGTGTCAGGCCTCACGGTCATCAACGCCAACGGCCAGCCGGGATCACAGTCGACCATCCTCGTCCGCGGCGCCACACAGATCTCAGGATCACAGGATCCCCTGATAGTCGTTGACGGAGCCATCATGGAGGGGTCATTTGCCGATATCAACGTTGATGATATTGAATCAATAGAGGTTGTCAAGGGTGCCTCCGCAGCAGCTCTCTACGGCTCACGCGCAGGTAACGGCGTCATCGCTGTGACCACCAGGCGCGGTAACCTGCTGACAGAAGGCAAGACAGAAGTCGTGGTGAGGAATGAGTACGGTATAAACCAGCTGTCAAAGAGATACTGGCTCTCGGAACATCATGCCTATGTCCTTGCCGATGACCAGGCAAGCTATCCTTACACGAGGTATGCCGGTGTCACATATCCGGCCGGCTACAGCGGCACGGAACAGGGAGTTACCGGTACCCGCCGCCTCGAGGATGACCATTACATGGATAACGAGTATGCTGTACTCTACGATCATGAAGGTGACATCTTCGCTGAGAACTCCAACTACACCAATTATGTAGGTGTGGCTTCAAACCTGGGCAAAACCAACTTCCTGGCCTCATTCGAGAACAACGTGCAGTCAGGTGTGCTTGTGGAAACCACAGGTTACAAGAGGAACTCCTTCAGGCTGAATGTTGACCACAAGCTTACACCCAAGCTCTCCATTTCAGCCAGCAACACATATATAAAGGTAACATCCCAGGATCCGGGCGGCGTAAGCGCATACAACGGCGGTATGTTCTTCGATGTGCTGCTGACAGAACCCGATGTTGACTATTACTACCCGAACACGGACGGGCAGCCCTACAATTATCTTCCCAGCGTATGGAACATGGAGCAGGAGAACCCTCTCTATCAGCTCTGGAAGCCGGAAGACATGGATAAGCGCGGCAGATTTATGGGGGTATATCAGGCCAAGTATAACCTGACCGACTTCCTGAACTTCGAGGCAAGATATGCTTTCGAAAAGCAGGAACAGAACAATACAACCTACAACCCCTATGATTCATATACAAGGGCAGGAAGCGTACCGGTATATTCACTGGGTTCGCTTTATATTTATGACTCTTATCGCACCTCTCAGAACGCCCAGTTCACTGCCAACTTCAACAAGAAGTTCGGAGACTTCAACACGAGGGCCAAACTGAGCTACCTGTTTGAAAAGAACGATTTCAGCAGTAACTCGACCACCGGTGTAGACTTCGGGCTTGGAGGTGTACCTTCATTTGACGCAATTTCGGGGAACATCTCGTCAACCAGCTACCAATCAAAAGTACTGGCCAAGAACTATTTTGCCATACTGTACCTGGACTATAAGGACAAATACATCTTTGACGGCATGTTCCGTTACGACGGTTCGTCGCTCTTCGGTGCCGATGCCAGGTGGAGCCCCTATTACAGGGTGTCAGCCGCCTACAGGATCACGGAAGACATCAGGATCCCCGGCGTCCAGGAATTTAAGATCAGGGCTGCCTACGGTACTGCAGGACAGAGGCCGGGCTTTGCCGACCAGTATGAGGTGATGTCAATCGCACAGGGTAACGTCAACAAGAGCCAGCTGGGAAACAAACTGCTGAAACCTTCTCTCTCAAAAGAGTTTGAGGCAGGTATTAATATTGACTTCCTCAACAGGTTCAGCTTTGAACTTATTCGTTCGGAGACCAACACCACAGACCAGCTGCTGGCAGTGCCTCTCGCAGTGCAATATGGCGGATGGCCAAGCCAGATGCAGAACGCCGGTTCTCTGAATTCAAAGGTATGGGAGTCATCTCTCAATGCCCAGATTGTAAGATCAAAGTCAGTGAACTGGAACCTTGGTCTCCTGTTTGACAGGGTACGCACACAGATCACACAGCTTGACGTGCCTCCGTATCAGACAGGTCCCCAGGGACAGGAAGCCTACAAGGCATTCTATATCCGCGAAGGAGAAGTGTTTGGTGCTATGTACGGCGCTGCCTTTGTAAAGACCCTTGATGAGATGCAGCTGCAGCTCGGTGAAGGTGACCTTATTACCAATTATGTGGTCAACAGCGACGGGTACGTAATACCCAAGGGAACTGAAGGAACTATCTTTGAAATACCCGTAAGAAAACGTGATGAGAACGGTGATTTCTGGTTTGGCAAGATCGGCGATTCCAACCCGAAATTCAAGATGTCAATGACAAACACCATTACCTTCAAGGGCATCGGTATCTATGCACTCGTCGATTGGAAGAACGGCGGTGATGTCTATAACAAGTCGGCCCAGTGGCTGACACGTGACGACAGGCACGGCATGATGGACCAGTACGGCAAGGAAGATTACCTGAAGAAGACAATAGAGTACTATAAGGCTTTCTATATGGTTAATGACCAGAACGCATTCTGGGTAGAGGACGGAAGCTACCTGAAGCTGAGAGAGCTTTCTGTATCCTACAGTGTTCCCGCGGCAGCACTCAGAGGATTCCTGAATGGCTATCTGAAGGGATTTAAACTCTCACTCATAGGTAAAAACCTCTACACCATGTCAACATACACCGGTTATGATCCCGAGGTAGGAACGACAAACGGCACACAGTATTTCGCCTACGACTTCATGGGCTATCCCAACTTCAGGTCCTACTCTGCTTCACTTGAACTGAAATTCTAACGACTAAACCAAAGTGATTATGAAAACACTAAGATACTTTCTCTTATTCTCAATAGTTGCGGCGTTCCTATTCACTTCATGTGAGAGCCTGGAGGTTGAAAACCTCAACGACCCTGACTTTGAGACAGCTTTCTCCAACCCATCTGATGTTAAGGGTGTGGCAGGATCGCTGATGAACACCTGGTACATGACCGTCCAGAATTATAACGGCATAGCACTGGGTCTCTGGGTCGCCGCTGATGCTGGCACATGCTCATGGGGTAATGCCGGTATGCGCGACCTCAGCTATGAACCACGCATTGCGTGGGATAATACGGCTGCCTACAGTAATGCCAACGTCACTGAGACTGTATATAAATGGCTTTACGCAGGCCTGGCTTCAGCTAATGAAGTGCTGGGAAAGGTTGTTGTGGGCGATATGGTGATCGAGACTGAAGATGGCACCGATGAGACACCGATGGTGGCTGCTTTTGCACACCTTGCGCAGGGGCTGAATCTCGGATATATCGGACTGCTGTATGACAAAGGGTATATCACAACCGAGAACACTGACCTGACACAGACCCTGGAGGTATATCCCTGGAATCAGGTTATTGACACTGCTGTCATGTGCCTCGACAAGTGTATTGCTATCTGTGCAACCAACACTTTCACCCTGCCCGGGTCCTGGATTCCGGGAATCAATATGACCAATGTCAGAGTGTCTGAGCTGGCCAATACCGTGGCAGCGTTACTGCTCTCCTATTCACCGAGGAACAAGGCTCAGAATGACGCAGTCAACTGGGGAAAAGTGCTGAGCTATGCCAACAAGGGCCTGACCTATGACTTTGCCCCTGTAATGGATGATATCTCCTGGTATAACCTCTATCACACATATGCTCATTACGGCGGCTGGGGCCAGACAGATATGAGGCTGGTAAATATGATGGACCCACGCTTCCCGGCACGCTGGACCGATGCAGGCACCTGGGATGTCCTTCCCGAACCGGCAACAGCTCACGTAGACGGTATTGATGACAGGATCTTCACCGACTTTGAATTCCTTGAAACATGCGGCTTCAGGGTTGAACGCGGCTACTATCACTTCTCATGCTACCGTTCACAGAGGTATGACGATATGCTTGCCACATGGACGACTCCGGAGGAGGGCTTCATGAAGGCTGAGAATGACCTGCTTAAGGCAGAGGCGCTGATGCATCAGCCTGATCTTACCGGCGCTGCCGCTATCATTAATGCTGGCACGAGGGTCACCCGCGGCAGACTTGCACCTGTAGCAGCAACCGCAGCAGTGGTCGAAGCAGCCATTTTCTATGAGCGGCACATAGAGCTTCACGGAACTGGTTGTGGCCTGGAATTCTTCATAATGCGCAAAGCCAACAAACTGCAGGCCGGAACACCGCTTCATTTTCCGATTCCCGGCCAGCAGCTTGAAGTAAACCAGATGGAGAACTATACCTTCGGCCCCGGCAAGGGTGTTGCAGGTGAAGACTATTCAAACGGCGGATGGTTTTAGCAGTTGGATATTAACGGTAATAAAAAATAAAAGATTATGAAAAAGAACATTATAGCACGCCTTGCTTTCCTTCTGGTTGCAGTGATGCTCTTCCCCGCTTGCGGTGAGACGTACATCGAGGAGAACCAGAACGCATACACGGCCCAGGATGTAGTACCCCTGATCTTAGGCACCTCAGGGCCTTCACTGGTACTGCAGACCTTCGTCTATGACTTCAAAGTAACCTACGCCCGCTCAGGTTCCGAGTGGAACTGGAGCTCCAGTGACGCCACTGTTCAGTCGGTAAGTGCTGACACCAGGACTGCGACAATACTGTTTGACAACCTGCCGGCAAGCGGCAAGGCTGTCATAAAGGTCACCGAGACAACAGCAGGCGGTGTTACCTCACCTGAAAAGGATATCGAGGTTACAGTCAAACAATTCTGTCCGCTGCCCAACGGCGCCGGCAGCCTTGTTGGCTCATGGACAGGTGATGATGCATACTACGACGGAGCTGTTATTACGGCCACATCTTCAAGTTCCACAATACTGAACATGTCGGGAATAAGTGAGCTTTTCATCGAAGATTGGTGGGGTGAAACAGTCATCGACGGAGGGACTATAGCTGTAACTGTCAATAATGACGGTACAATTAACATCCCGAGGCAGTATATCTATACCACCGAATGGGATGGTGATCCCTATGATTATGAGATCGAGGGAACCGGGCTGTACGATTTCTGCCCCGATGATCCGACAATATACCTTCAGTATGATATCTATTATGCGGGAGATGATACAGGACTGGCAGAGACATATGCGGCCTACTTTCCTAATGCCTACTTTGTCTCTAATCTTGCACTAACCGGTAAGAAGGGCGGAGAGAAAGGCCCCGTGACACGTTTAATCCCTATAGAAAGATAAATCCGGGATAATCTTACAATTATTTAAGAGGGTGCTTCGTTTTAATGAAGCACCCTTTTTTTGACCGTATTTAAGCGAGTCAATAAAATAATGTAAATTGCAGTGATGTCATACGCAACTTTTAACTTAAAGGCTTATGAAAAACAGAATTAAAGTGGTATCAGGTATAACGCTGATATTACCGATGCTATTTACGGCATGCGGCGAGACCTACATAGAGGAACATCAGAACGCTTACACGGCACAGGATGTGGTGCCCCTGGTGCTGGGAGTGGACGGACCAACAACCGTCTACCAGACTGAGACGAGGGATTATTCTGTCACATATAACCGTGCAGGCTCCTCGTGGGAGTGGAGCGTGACGGGCGCAGAGCTGCAGGGTGTAAGCAGTGACACCCGCACAGCCACGGTTCATTTCCCGACCAAACCTGCCGGTGACGCTGCCTATATCAGCGTCACCGAGACGACATCGGGAGGTGTCGTCTCCCCCGAAAAGGTGGTAGAGGTGAATGTGGCATCTTTCTGCCATTTTGATATCAACAATTTCATCGGGGCATATGATTGCGACGAGGCAGGCTATGGCAATTATGATGTGAACTTTACCAAACATCCGACACTGGCCAATACCATTGTGAACGACAACTTCTGGGACTATGCCGGTGCAGGGGCAGTGATTTATTATACCCTGTCAGGCGACTTCCTCGAGGAGGTGACAGTCCCCAAACAGGATTTCGAATTCGGAGACGGTTATGTTGGCTGGGTCGAGGGAAGCGGCACCTATGACGGGTGCGATCATACCATGACCATGGTATATACAGTATTCTACGACGGGGATGAATACATTACCTATCATGATTTTACCCCTGCCATTAAAGGCACAACCTACAACGTCACCCGCAAGAAAAGCAAGGAATATTTCAACAGGTAGGGGCATCAGCTCATCCACACTCAATGAGTACTGGCAGCAATCAGTCTGCCAGGTCAGTCCCCGTGTGCATCCATCTGCCAGATCAGTGCTGTAATGAGGCCAGACCGCAGCTGTTCTTCCCGGCTACTCCAGGCAGGGAGAGGAGTCCTGCTTCATCTGTTCTCCAGACTACTCCAGGCAGGGAGAGGAGTCCTGCCTCATCTGTCCTCCAAGCTACTCCAGACAGGGCGAGGAGCCCTGCTGCCTCTCTCCTTCCCGCCTTCTCCATGCCCGCAGAGAGCTCATACATTCAGCTGATACCAGATTTACTTCCGCCCCGCGGACATCTGCCTGTACCTGTACCCTACTGCAACAGCCAGGGCTACCAGTACCACCACGGCAATATAAACAAACACCGGCACCGGCACGGGGTCACCACCGGCATAGGAATGTAGCCCTGACAGGTAATAGTTGACACCAAAATAGGTCATCAGCACCGACGAGAGTGCAAAGAGCGAGAGGAGGTTAAAGGTATAGGTCCCCTTCATGCCGGGTATCATGCGCGAATGTGTCACCAGCGTATATACAATGATGGTGATCAATGACCATGTCTCCTTCGGATCCCAGCCCCAGTAGCGTCCCCATGACTCGTTGGCCCAGACAGCCCCCAGGAAGGTGCCGAGGGTAAGAAAATAGAGCCCGAGGGTCAGGGACCTGTAGTTGATAACCGTCAGCTCATCAATTACAGAGCTTATCCGTTCCCGGTTGCTGCCGTTGACAAACAGCATCATTATCAGTACTATCAGTCCCAGTATGGCTCCCAGCCCCAGAAACCCGTAGCTGCCGGTAATGACCGATACATGCAGTGTCAGCCAGTATGATTTCAGCACCGGCACCAGATTGGTGATCTCCGGATCCATGAAGCTAAGATGCGCCACCATCAGTGTCAGTCCGCCCAGCACTGCTGTTGCCGCCAGCGTCAGCAGCGATCTCCGGCTGAAGATGAGCCCGGCAAGCAGTGTAACCCACGAGATGAACAGCATCGACTCATAGCCGTTGCTCATCGGTGAGTGACCCGAGATGTACCATCTTATGCCGAGCCCCAGCGTGTGAAAAACAAACCCGCCGGCGATCAGTGCAAACAGTATCTTCAGCAGCACCCCTGACTGTTCCCTTCCCCTGATGATAAAGGTGATGATGACGGTTATCATTATCAGGCCAACGGTGGCATACCATGGGAAGAGCTTCTCAAATATCTTTGCCCTGTAATAGAATAGCTCCGCCTTCACTTTGCCGGCGGAAGGAAGATCATAGCCGGCATGGACCCGCTGGTACTGCTTCAGAGCCGAAATAAAATCTTTTGGGTCAGCCGTGCCTTTGCCTACGGTTGTGACCGACTGCACCCACATGGGTACCACGCTGAGCACAAAGAGTGAGTCTTCAGTGCTGATCCCATGCCTGACGGCGTCCTGAGCCATCCCCCAGTGATCAGTGCCGTCCCTCAGTGGGAATATGCGCATGAACTCACCCTTTGACATCATGTAGCATATGTTAACCCGCTCGTCCACCTTGATCACTTCTTTGTCGAACCTGCTTCGTTCACTCTGAGCCTTGGCATAGGCCTTCTCAACGTAGGTTGACAACCTGTAACCGCCACCCTCGCCGAAGATGACGATATCGGAAAATGCTGCCCGCTCTCCGGTAAGCCCCAGCATCTGGCGGAGCTCCTCGTTTGACACCTTGATCAGAGGCACCTGCTGCCAGTGATAGAAATCGAGCGAACAGCCCAGGAAGACCTGCATCGGCGAGAGGCCGTCAAGAGTGTTCTCCCGCGCCACCTTGCGCAGTATGTCACTGCTGACAGTATAGAGAGGCTTCGTGCGTCCCTTCTGGTCCTGCACCAGCACCCCTCCAAAACTGTCGGCAGCATCCCTGTCCAGCACCAGCTTCTGTGCGCTGACCGGCATCAGGGAAGCAACAAGTGCCAGGATTATCACTGCCGCCGGCTTGTGGTATCTGCTGGTCCAGTGGCCGGGCCTGACTGTCCGGAAGAACGACCGTCTGTTCAGCAGGGTGAGGATGATGAACAGGAACAGTAGCCCGTAGCCGGTATATGTCGTCAACATGCCTGCCGGGTCATGGTTCACCGACAGCACCGTGCCCATTTCGTCAGGATCGTAGGACGACTGATAGAAGCGAAATCCCCGGTATTTCAGTATATGATTCATGTAAATATCATACTGAAATTGGGTCTCATTGTCAGCATCAATAAGGGTGATCCTGCTTTTGAATCCTGACGGACTGTTTGAGCCGGGATACCGTTCAATCATAAAATCATCAAGGGTAAGGCTGAAAGGGAGTTCCCTCATGCTGCTGCCGTAGCTTACCCTCACCTTCAGGCTGCCCGCCTCGCCCTGCCATACTGATCCCCCTTGCGCCTCGTCGGTCCACAGGTATATCTTCCGTTCATAACCTGCACCTGACAGGGTGCATTCAAGGGCTCCTTCCGGACTTTCGCCGGCCCTGTCGGGTGCCGGCACCACGGTGCCGTTCATGGTAAGTTGCTGAGGCATTATCCGGTAGCCTCCCACGGTATAGACGGTGCCCTTTGCCAGAGCTATCAGCGTATCGGGAGCAAATATCTTTGTCTGCATATCCTGCATGCTGGTTGAGCGGATCTCCATGACGGACCTGATAAAGAATGCCGGGCTGTCACTGATCACGCTGATAACCGCATCAGTGTCCAGTCCGATTGACATCTCTCCGATCATGCCTGTCTCTCCCTGTTGTAGCACAATGGTCTGGCTGCTAACCATATCGGGGGTGGCAAGGAAGGCTGCCACAGGAACTCCGTCGGGTGTCTCCTTCACTTCTCTTACGGCGCCGGGGATGAATTTCTCCAACTTAAGCGTGATCTCTTTATCTCCGGCCATGAGGGTCTTTTTAAAGCGGTTGCCACGTCCCCCCGTCAGGTCAATGGGTGCAGAGTGGCTGGACAGCAGCCGTCCGTCAGGGTCACTTACCTCGAGCCTCAGTTCATTGCCTGATGAGTAGGTCAGCGAGGTGGTCTCTCCCTCCCTGATGTGCATCATGCCGTCATAACCGGCATATCTTGTTATTGCTGCCCCGATAACCATGACAATGAAGGCGGCATGGAACAGCATAACAGTCAATTTTTCCTTGCGGTAAAGCCTGAAGGTTACGATCTGGCCCGTAAGGTTTACAACCAGCAGCAGGAAAAGCAGCTCAAACCAGCGGGCATTGTAGATCAGTGCCCTGGCTCTATCCGGACCAAAGTCATTTTCAATGAATGTGGCAACAGCCATCGCAATGGCAAGCACAATGAACAGTATGCCCATCAATGCGGGCGTGAACAAAAACCTGATTGTCTTCATGAAATTGATTTGTGTGCAAAACTAGCCCTTTTCTGAGATAACGCGCAACTTCTCCTTGTTAAGGATCTTAACTGAGCGAGGCATAGCCCTGATGATCTTTTCATTCTCCAGCTCGCCCATGATCCTGACAACGCTTTCCTTGGCCATATTTGTCATCTCGCCGATCTCCTGACGTGTCAGGAGCATCTCATAATCGTCCGAGTGGAAAACCTCATCTGCAAAGTAAAGAAGTGCCTCAGCCAGTCTGCCATGCATCTTTTTCTGGGTAAGGTTTAAAATCTTCTGATACATCCGGAATGCCTTCTCACTGAGATCTTCAATAAAACCAAGGGCAAATGCGGGATTTTCGGCAATGATCTTTCGGATTATGTCAAAACTGATAAAACAGGCCTGTACATGGGTTATTGCAGCTACTGAATAGCAGTAGCGGGAATTCACATGTACACCGGGTCCGGCCAGTAATGTAGAGTGCTCGGCAAGATTGATCAGCAGGTTTCTGCCCGAATAACCCTCCATGTAGACTTTCGCCAGCCCGGATGTGAGAAAAATTGCATTTGAAGACGGGGATCCCTGCTTGATTATAATCTCAGAAGGATTAAAACTGGCCTCAAAGCGGTTTTTGTTTACCAGTTCAAGCTCCTCCACTGACAGTCCCTTGAAATTGGCCCAACACCTGTCGCAGACCTCACAGCTTGAAATAATATTTTCGCTATACATCAGGATAAATATTTAATGTCAAAGCTAATTACGAACATCATTGTTGAATCATAAATATAACATATATCATATTTATGTTTGACTTATATCAATCCATTGCCTCGTACTTATCAATCTGTTGTGATTGAAATATCAATGGTTAACAGTGAGCACCGATTGAGGGTCTTGCTACCTTTCAGACCAGAAAATATGACAGCGACACACTCTGGACTTTAATGTTTCGTATAACATAAACGCAACGGCAGACCAGGGTGTGCCATCATACATAGAAATAAACTTAACCGTAATGAAAAGAAATCTTAACCTTATTGCGATCCTGATTGCTTCAGTCCTTGTAATGTCTTCCTGTGAGGGTCCCATGGGTCCGATCGGTGAGGATGGTGAAAAAGGTGACCAGGGAGAACCGGGAACGACGCTTGCCTGTGCCGATTGCCATAACAGCAACAGTCAGATGACAGCCTTCTCTGCCCAGTGGGAAGAATCGACTCATGCCACAGGAGGGAATGCTGCCTACGCCAACAGAGAAGGATGCGTGCAGTGTCACACAAGCCAGGGCTTTCTCGAGTATGTAGCCGAAGGATCAGTAGCAGACATCTCCGTGCCTCAAAATCCAATGCAGATTAACTGCTTTACCTGCCACAAAATTCATGAGACGTTCTCTTCGGACGACTGGGCTCTTACCAAGCCCGGGGCAGAGACACTGGAGGTCAAGTATGCAGGTGCCGATGTCGTCTGGAACAAGGGTACAAGCAACCAGTGCGTCTTCTGCCATCAGTCGCGCAATGTCTCTCCTGCTCCTTCAGTTAATGGTGCCGATTTTGAAATAACCAACAACCGTATGGGCCCTCATCACGGCCCCAATGCCAACCTGATACTGGGTAAGACGCCGTTTGAACTGCCAGGTGCTCAGCTACCGGCAAACAACCCACACTCCACGGCCAGCGGATGTGTTACCTGCCATATGTCAGCACCATACGGTTATCAGGCCGGAGGTCATAACATGGGGGTCTGGTATGACAGCCACGGTCATGAGACCATGCTTCAGACAGGCTGTACCACATGTCATTTGAATGCGGACAATCTGACATCGATGCTTGCCACACTGACTGATGACATCAGCGACAGGATGGAGGTTCTGGAAGCTCAGCTCGTCACCGCAGGTATTTACAATACCACGACCGAACTTGCCAATAAGGGAACATTCAAGGCAAATGCGGTACTGGCCTACCTGAATTACAACACCATCAAGGAAGACCGCAGCCACGGGGTACACAACCCTGAATATACAAGGGTACTGCTCGACAACTCGATAGCTGCCATGACAGCTCTGGGATACACGGTTCCCGGAAAATAATAACAGAGAAAGTGCACAAAAAAAGCTGCCCCGAAAGAGGCAGCTTTTTTTTATGTCCGACAGGAGCTATTTCTTCAGCGATCTCATGTAGTTGACCATATTCCAGATATCAGTATCAGGCATCTTTTTATCGTAAGCAGGCATCTCGCCCCTTCCGAATTTAGTCTGGTAGAAAATTTCGCCATCGGTATAGCCCTGGAAAGCGGCACCCGTGAAATCACCCGGGAATGTTTTGCACATTCTTCCCTTGGGTCCGTCGCCGAGGCCTGTCTTTCCGTGACAGGAAGCACAGTTCCTGGCGTATGCCATCTGGCCGGCTTTGACTGAAGCAGCGTCTGCGGCAACAGGATTAGCCATCTTCTTGTATTCGGCAGGGATTTCCCAGGGTTCTCCCTTTTTCTGCTGAGCATTGGCAGTGACGGACATGAAGCCAAACGAAGCTGCCAGGAACATTACTGATACAACTTTAATTGATCTTTTCATCATAATATAATTTTAATTTTAAAGGTATGATAGCCTGTCCCGATTTATCGGGAGAACCACACATGATTGTAAATTATATTTATTCGTGTTTGTGATTGTGGTCAATCATGTGGGTTTCATAAAGCTATAATTTAATTAAACTCTATTAGTGACTCTCCTGCCAGCCGGTAATAATACTTCTGAAATTACTCAGGGGGGTCTTACCCATTGTGCTGACATAAAGATGAATGAACAGGAATATAACTACCAGGAATCCAAGAATGACATGGAACTGGTCTGTGAGAAAAATACCGCTGAATCCCAGGAATTTCTTCAGGATGAATTCGGGAAACATCAGTGCCCAGCCGGTGATGAAAAGCATAGGGAGGGCGAAATACATCACCCCGACATATGATACCTGCTGCAGTGGGTTGAATTTGCGTTCGCTGCTTACGGGGAATGGCGACTCCTCACCTTTGAAGTAGCCATATGCGTAATAGCGTCCCTGTTTCCAAAGCCGCTTCCCCAATCCCTTAATGTTCAACAGGTAATGTTTGCCGTTGGAGGTGAACAGATTGCCAAAGAGAAACAGCGTATAGCTTATCGTAAGAAGCACACCGCACACATTATGTATTGAGACAGCCCTCTGGAACTTAACGACAAGTGCGTTATCCGGGTCTGAATAGAGCATGCTGAACCCCGTCACAATCAGGAACAGGCACAGAACTGCATTGGTAAGGTGCCACAGCCTGACCCAGGCGGGATAGTGATAAAAACTCTTACTCATGAACTTGATCCTTAGGTTTAACAACTATCCTGAAGATGGTGTGCACCAGTGCAAATGCAAGAGTCATGCCAATAATCAGCAGTCCTGCAAAGGATATCAGTTTACTGCGGTTTGCACCTATTACGTATGAATCATTCCTGAGCATTACCCCGTTGACAAATCCCTTCTCATCACGACTCTCCCTTGCGGCATATTTGTAAAGAGTCCCCATCAGTATCGAGTTCTGGCTGTGACAGTCAGTACATCCCCTGACGGCGCTGTCTGCAGGCATGACCTCATGAGCCACCAGCACACTGTCGTTCATGCGGGTATGACAGTCGATACATCTCACCGCCTCCAGGTGGCGGTCAACATCAGGCAACCACTCATGCTTCGGCAGCACAATCTCAACATTTTCATCGGTGATCAAGCCCATGACTTCAGCATTGCTGTGACAGCGGAGACACATTTCATTTGACCGGATTATGTATTCCCTGCCTCCCCGTGTCTGCCGGGCAAGAGGATTGTAATAATGCGGGTCATGACACTTCCAGCATGTAATCAGGCCGTCAGTTGCGGTATAGTGAACACTCTTCTGATACTCCGCATCTATCTCCTCAAATCCGTACTGCTCATAGTTTGGATCATAACCGTGACAATCAATACATCCCCACGATGTTTCAAACCGTGCCTCAATCGAATGAGGAAAAATTTTGAATTCCTCCGAATGACAGTCGAGACAACTGAAACTCCAGTGAACTGAGTTATAGAACATCCCCGGTATGACAAGATTTTGTTCTGACATCAGTTGCTTCCGTGTCATCCCCATCACTGTATCAGTAAGGGTGTAAATAAGCTTCCCGTGACATACCAGGCAATTGGTCTCGTTATCTTCGGCATAGAGGCTCAGCTCGGCTCCCCTGGTCACAGGCAGGCTGTCCTGATAATTCGCCCTGGCAGTTGCCTGCTGCGAGAAGACAAATAATATGACTGTCAGACAAACAAAATATCTACTTAAGATCATTTTTTGCCTGGTTTGATCAGAACCTTACGGTAACGTTAAGACCTATCAGAAAGTTACCGTCACTGATGCTGTTCTGATTGTAAACACAATTATATTGTCCCAGTATATCCTTATAGTTGGCAAAGAATATCTGGAATGCATGGGTGGGTGTACCGATCTCCCATCCGAGAGCAAGCTGAGGCTTCGAATTGAAATCCTCGTTCTCCTGTTTGTTGAACAGCTGATCGTACTCGGCTATGATACTGTGTGAGCCGGCTACATTATACCTTGCTCCTGCTGAGATTCCATAGTGAGCATTTTTATACCCGATCTCAACGGCATTGAACCATATGAATGTCGGTGCCAGCTGAAGTGAAAACTTCTCGCCAAACTGACGGGCAACCAATATCTGACTGAAGTAGGAAAGACGGTGGATCTCCCTCCAGTCGTGTGCCGGCCCGAAAGTATTCTGATTCAGCAGGTTCAATCCCATATTTCCGTAAAATGCCAGAGACACCGGTACCGACCCGGAGCTGGTCTGCTGCAACAGGGCATACTTCACTGCTATATCCTGGGCCTTGTAATTCTTCGCAGTACCGGCGCCGATAACCAGCCTGTCAGTGACGGCGTAATTGAGTCCCAGTCGTATATTGGCCGGAGCCCAAAGGCCAAACAGGTCATCAAGAGCATTGTTTACCGTCCCGAACCTGTGATGTATTTCAAACTCGAGCATACCCTTGAATGGAGTAGTGACCGTTTGGTTATCAATTAATATGCTTGTTTCGAATAGTCTTACCGGGTAATCTTCGCTCTCCTGGCTGAACAGAGGCAGAAAAAGCAGGACGAGAATTACTGATGATAATATCTTTCTCATGTTTATCGTGGTTTAAGTTCTTAAGGTTAGTCCTTTTCGGCTCCCTGGGATGCCCAGATTTTTATAACATCAGGCGCCGGCAACAACAGGGTGTCGACCTGCAGCATCTGCGACCCGAACGCAGTTATCGATGAATGAATCGACAGAACCCTGCTGGAGGCCGGGGTGACGGTATCGACATTTTCAAACAGTTTGTCGTATGCCCGGTCTTCACTCCACGCTCCGTGACAGCTCTGGCAGAACGGAAAGATGTTCACCGAATAGCTGACAACAAGATCCTGCGGTATTTCCGGCTTTGCCCATGCATACTTTTCACATGAAGACATGACCACCATGCAGGTCATCAGCATTGCTGGCAGCAATAACTTTATAATCCTCTTTCTACGCTCCATCTTTCTGATATTGTTATTCCAATCACAAATATATCGTAATAAGGGGTCTCTTTGTGGGCGACCATGATATATTTGTCTGATCTATAGCTGTTTCTTGTCAACTGGTCAATTGACATTTATCACCGGTCGGGCTGCTAAATATTATCCTTCGACCAGGTTTGTCAGGGTGAAAACTACGGGGAGGTCAGTTTACCTTGAAAAGGCCAAGCTCCTTCTCTTCCAGCCCTTTGATATATTCCGATCTGGTTCTGTTCTCGGAGACGGCCAGGGATACGAAGAGTTTTGCCGAGGTGGTAAACGAGGCATCTCGCTGCGCATCCTGCAGCAGCAGGTGTCCCATTATAATGTTGGCAGCCATCTCCACCATGCGCCGTGCATGGAAATCGGTCAGCTCATTGTTGCCGGCAGCGACCACTTCCGCAACCCTCTTTTCATAGTCATCGGTCAGGGTGATGAGTATTCTGCGCAGGTGTTCCAGCTCAGGCCTCAGTTCCGTTTTCTCGTACTCTCTCATCTGTGCAAGATATCCGCCGGTGGTCACGCCCCTGACAGCCGCGACTACCTGCAACTGGGATGTGCCCTCATAGATGGATGTTATACGGGCATCGCGGTAGAGCCTTTCCACGGGGAAGTCCTTAATAAATCCCGCACCGCCGTGTATCTGAACGGCATCATAGGCAATACTGTTGCACCATTCGCTGCTGATGAGCTTGACCATGGGGGTATAGATATCGGCCAACCGGGTGTTGCTCTTCAGGTCATCACGCTCCTCCTTCTCCAGCTTGCGTTCTTCGCTGATGAACGACCATGCCTTGTAGATGTCAACAAACCGTGCCGTCTCATAGAGCAGTGATCTCATCGCCTCTATTCGCACCCTCATCAGGGTTAGCATCTCGTACACAGGAGGGAACTGGTCTATGGTTTTGCCGAACTGTTTTCTCTCCGAGGCATATTTCCTTGCCTCCCCATATGCCGCCTGTGCTATGCCCACCGACTGTGCTCCCACACCCAGGCGTGCTCCATTCATCAGTGACATGACATACTTTATCAGCCCCATGCGTCTCTCGCCTATCAGCCTTGCCGGAGCATTGCGGAACACCAGTTCGCATGTCGGTGAACCCTTGATGCCCATCTTGTTTTCTATGCGTCGCACCGTCACGGCACCCTCAGCCTTGTCATAGACGAACAGCGATAGTCCGCGCCCGTCAGTGGTCCCCTCTTCTGAGCGGGCAAGCACCAGTGATATCTCTGCGTCGCCATTGGTGATGAATCGCTTGACGCCGTTGAGCATCCAGGTGCCCCTTGTTTCATCATAATGGGCTTTAAGCTGGACCGCCTGCAGGTCAGACCCTGCATCAGGCTCCGTCAGGTCCATGGCTGCCGTCGCCCCCCTGTTGAAGCGTGGCAGGAACTCCTCCTTCAGCTCGTCTGCGGCAAACTCGAGAATGGTCTCCCCGCAATCCTGCAACCCCCATATGTTTGCAAACCCTGCATCAGCCCTCGATACCAGCTCTGCAGCCATGACATAGGGCACCATCGGGAAGTTGAGCCCGTCATACCTGCGCGGAAAGTTCATCCCTATGACACCGGCTTTTGTCAGAGCCTCATGGTTCTCCTGCGTTCCGCGGGCATAACGCACCCGTCCGTCAACAACCTCAGGCCCTTCATGGTCAACATCTTCGGCATTGGGTGCGATGACATCAGCACATATGGCGCCTATGATCTCCAGCACCCTGTCATAATTGTCCATCGCATCCTCGTAATCGTGAGGGGCATAGTCGTACTGATCCCTGTCACGGTAATCCATCTCCTTCATCCTGACGATCTTGCGCATCACCGGATGGTTGAGATGGAACCGCAGGTCTCTGTTGTCTGTATAAAAATTTGCCATCGGAATATCCTTTTGTTACTGTCAGAAGAGTCTTTTACCTGGCATTTGCCTTATAATGTTTAATGAGCTTCGGTATAATCTCCGCCACATCTCCGTTGATCACGTAGTCGGCCATGCTGTTGATGGGTGCCATCGCATCATTGTTGATGGCAATGATCTTTCCGCTCTGGCTCATGCCTGCCGTATGCTGTATCTGTCCCGAGATGCCGCAGGCGATATAGAGCTTCGGCCGCACCGTAACCCCTGTCTGCCCCACCTGCCGCTCATGGCCGGCGAACCCTGCATCCACGGCTGCCCTGGAGGCAGCCACCTCACCCCCGAGGACGGCGGCCAGCTCGTACAGCATGTTGAAATTCTCCCTTGACCCCATGCCGTAACCTCCTGACACAATGATCTGCGCTGATTTGATGTCAACCCTCCGGGCCTCCATATGCCGTTCAATGATCTCCACGGCGAGGTCCTCAGGCTTTATGAAGTCAGAGACATTAATCTTTTTCAGTTCACCGCGGTAGTTCCTGTTCACAATCTCCTTCTTCATCACCCCCTCGCGGACGGTGGCCATCTGGGGGCGGTGATCTGGATTGATGATTGTGGCAATGATGTTGCCCCCGAAGGCGGGTCTTATCTGGTATAGAAGGTTTTTATAGGTGGTGTCTGTCTTTTTGACGTAGTGATCACCTATCTCGAGGCCTGTACAGTCAGCTGTAAGGCCGCTGTGCAGTGCCGAGGAGACCCTTGGTCCCAGGTCGCGACCGGTTGTGGTGGCTCCCATCAGGGCTATCTGCGGCTGCTCCTGCCTGAGAAGGCCGGTGATGACAGAGGTATAGGGCATGGTACGGTAATGCTCCAGTACCGGGTCATCTGCCAGGTGCACCACATCGGTGCCGTAAGGGAATAGCTCCTTCTCAATGCCCTCAATGCCGCTGCCAAGCACCACTGCCTCGAGGTTGCAGCCGAGTGTGTTGGCCAGCGACCGGCCTTTGGTCAGCAGTTCGAGACTCACATCGACAGGTTTGCCCTCATCAAGCTCACAGAAGACGAATAGATTGTTCACTTTGCGGATATTTTTTCTGTTTATCAACCAATTGTATGACTCTCAAGCAACTCCCTGACAAGCGCTTCAATGTCCCTGTCGGAAGCGGTGAGCTGTTTTGCCTCTTTCGACTGGAGGATGACATTGTCTATCTCCTTCACCTTGGTGGGTGAGCCCGACAGCCCCAGCTGTTCCGTGTCAGCACCGACAGCCTCTGTCCCCCACTCGGTAATACGCACCAGGGGTCTGCTGCCGGCTATGTAGTCGGCGTTCTCAGCCTGCAGTTCAGTGTCGGTGCGGGCATATTTGTACTTCATCACCAGGCGGGCGTTGCGGTACCGGCATGCGGGGGCGGTACCGTTGACGGTCACCACCAGCGGCAGCGGGGCAGAGACGGTCTCAACGCCGCGCTCAAGCCTTCTGCGTACCACCAGCCTGTCATTCTCAAAGTGCATCTCCTCGGCATAGGTCACCTGCGGCCATCCCAGCTTCTCTGCTATCTGCGGACCCACCTGCGCGGTGTCACCGTCGATGGCCTGACGACCCCCGAGAACCAGGTCGGGCTCCAGCCTGCGGATGGCCAGCGTCAGGGCATAGGATGTGGCAAGCGTGTCAGAGCCCGCAAAAGCCCTGTCGGTCAGCAACACCCCGTCATCGGCACCGCGGTAGAGGCCCTCACGGATGATCTCGGCTGCACGGCCCGGCCCCATCGTGAGAACCGTGACGGTACTCCCTTCATACTGATCCCTGATGCGCAGTGCCTGCTCCAGCGCGTTCAGATCCTCAGGGTTGAAGATGGCCGGCAGAACACTCCTGTTGACGGTACCGTCGGCTTTCATGGCGTCAGGACCCACATTGCGCGTGTCAGGTACCTGCTTCGCCAGTACAACGATCTTGATTCCTTTCATATCTCGTCTCACAATTGAAATGGCAAATATAACAATAAAACCATGCCTGCAATAGACAGATTACAGTTTTTAGGAGCACGGTCGAAAGAGAACAGCTTATTATATACCTGTCCTACTGTGTATTATAGAGTTCTCCATGTGCTCATTCCGGCTATGGTCGAACTTGCACCACCTGGAATGTCACCCGATGCTATAGGATATTGTTTTATTTGGACATGATTTGAAATATTGAATTAACTTCGCCCGCCGGATAATTATCACTGTTTCCTTAAAAATGAAAGGCAGACCTTACACAGCCCTGGTATTGTCAATGATCTTCTGGTCATTCTCGTTTGTCTGGTTCAAGATTGCCAACAGGCATTATGACCCGATAACCATAATTTTTATACGGTTATGCATTGCCTCGCTCTTTCTTTCGGGTTACCTATGGATCACCCATGGCTTCATGGGTGTGAGGAAGGTCGACCGCAAGTACTTCCTGCTGCTGGCTTTCTTCGAGCCTTTCCTCTATTTCCTGGGAGAGAGTTTCGGGCTTACCTATGTCTCATCAACGGTGGGTTCAGTGATGATATCCACCATCCCGGTCTTTACTGTCATCTTTGCATGGGTCTTCTACCGGGAGAAGCTCAGGCTAGTCAACTATATAGGGGTGTTGATCTTATTTGTCGGGGTAATAATTTTCATCACCAACAGCGGAGGAGGATTGTCGATGAGCATGAAGGGACTGGCATTGCTGTTCCTGGCTGTCATCGCCGCTTTGGGTTACAATATGGTCCTCCAAAGGCTGGTAACGCATTACAATCCGGTCAGCATTGTCAATATCCAGAATACCATAGGCATCATCCTGTTCCTGCCTCTCTTCCTGATATTTGATCTCAGAAAGATGCTCTCCACCGGGATTGTAGCCGAGAGCTTCGGTTCCATTGTGCTGCTGGCGATATTTGCCTCCGGTGGTGCATTCGTTCTCTTTGCATACTCGGTCAGACACCTTGGCATATCCCGTGCCAACCTCTTCACCAACCTCGTCCCCATATTCACTGCCCTCTTTGCGTTCCTCGTCATCGGTGACAGGCTGACCCTCAATAACGGTGTGGGCATAGTGATAGTCATCGTAGGATTGTTCCTATCGCAGGCCGAAAAGAAAAAGAGCTCCGCCATCGGGCTCGACCTTGCCGGCAGGAGTGCATAAAGCAACCTGAATTATCAACCTGCGCACCCCGTTTTGCCGATAGTATTATCTTTGTTTGCAATCTGCCACGACATGAGGCTACAGGCTCTATCACTCATTATGCTTATCACTCTCCTGCCGCTCAGCGGACAGGCGGGTGGTGACAACACCTATGAGTTCCTGAACCTCAGTCACTCAGCCTTTGCCACGGCCACAGGAGGCATCACCGTCTCGGATGACCGTGATGACCTGAGCCTCCCCTACTGGAACCCGGCCCTCCTCCGCGGGTCGATGGATAATGATATATCGCTTAGCTTCTCCACCTGGTTTGCAGGTATTACCTACGGCCATGCAGCATGGGCCATGGATACGGAGAGGCGGGGAACCTTTGCCGCGGGAGTGAGCTTCATCAGCTACGGACATTTCACGGAGGCCGATGCTGCCGGTAACATCACCGGCACTTTTACCGCTGCCGAATATGCTTTCAATGCTGCATGGTCGTTTCAGATAGACTCCTCATTCACGGTGGGCATTGCCCTCAAGCCGGTCTTCTCGCACCTTGAACGCTACTTCTCCGCGGGGGTGTGCACTGACATAGGGGCCACCTGGAGCAACAGGAGGCTGCTGCTTGACGCAGGAGTGGTGATCAGGAACGCCGGTTTTCAGATCAAAAGTCACACCGGCCGGGGTGGGGAACCCCTGCCTCTGGAGATCATCGCCGGGGTGACAAAGAGGCTGGCACACGCCCCCTTCAGCTTCTCGCTGACACTCAGGCACCTGGAGAAGCCTGACCTTACCTATGACTACGACCCTGAGGATGACACCCCGGCTGGCGGCTTCGGGGAGAACCTGCTCAGACACGCTATAATTGGCGTGGAGATACTCCCCGCCGACTCCTTCTGGATGGGCTTCGGGCTGAACTACGGCCGGAGGGCGGAGATGCGCCTGGAACAGAGAACGGGAGTGTCAGGCTTCTCGGCAGGATTCGGGTTCAGAACCGGGAGTTTTGACCTGGCTTACGGCCGTGAGGCTTTTCACCCTGCCGGAGGCACCAACCACCTGACCGTGACCCTGAGGCCTGAGATGATCTTTAAAAAGTGATGCCAGATGAACCTGAATGACCCTCTTTCGTTATAACTTTGCTGCCCGGATGAAAAAAAAGAAAAAAATCACAATAACCGTTGACGGATATTCGTCGTGCGGCAAGAGCACCTTCGCAAAGGCCATAGCATCTGAACTGGATTACCTCTACATCGACTCCGGCGCCATGTACCGGGCCGTGACCCTCTACTGTCTGCGCCGGGGATATGTCACCGGGGGCGTGGCTGACGCCGGCAGCGTGGTCAGTCTCCTTCCGGAGATAAGCATCACCTTCCTGCTAAACAGAGAGACAGGCTTTAACGAGACCGTGCTTAACGGCGAGAATGTAGAGAGGGAGATACGCGACAGGGCCGTATCGGACAACGTCAGTGCCGTCAGCACCATCCCCGAGGTGAGGAGAAAGCTGGTGGAACTGCAGCGTGAGACCGGGGCCGGAGGAGGTATCGTCATGGACGGTCGCGACATAGGTACCGTGGTTTTCCCGGAAGCTGAACTCAAGATCTTCATGACCGCCACCCCCGAGGTCAGGGCACGGCGCCGCTACCTGGAGCTGCTGGGGAAAGGGCTGCCGGCAGACTATGCTGCCGTTGAGAAAAATATTAATGAACGCGACCGGATCGACTCATCACGTGAGGCGAGCCCCCTGCGCAAGGCTGATGACGCCGTGGTGCTGGACAACAGTGATATGACACCCGCAGAACAGATGGTCTGGTTCAGGAAACTCTTTAAGCAGACAATCAATGAAAGTTGAAATAGAAGCCGGGTCTGGCTTTTGCTTTGGAGTGGAGAACGCCGTCAGAATTGCCGAAGAGGCGCTGGAGGAAGGCGAAGACGTATACTGCCTCGGTGAGATAGTACACAACGACATCGAAGTTGACCGCCTCAAAAAACTTGGGCTGGTCACCATTACCTACGATCAGTTTGAGCAGCTGCGCGATTGCAAGGTGCTGGTAAGGGCGCACGGCGAGCCTCCCTCTACCTATGAGAAGGCACGTGAGAACAACATCACCATCATAGATGCCACCTGCCCCATTGTGCACTCGATGCAGGAAAAGATAAAAAGGGTGCAGAAAGTATCAAGGGAAGAGGAGGGGCAGATTGTCATATTCGGCAAGGAGGACCATGCTGAAGTGATTGGCCTGCTGGGAGCCGCAGGAGATAAAGGTATCCTCGTTACAGGAAGGCATGACATCGTGAAGATTGACTTTACCAGACCCGTATGGCTCTTCGCACAGACAACCCGCAGCAAAACCGAGTATGAGGTGGTGGCAGAGATAATACGGCTGAAGCTGGAGCAGGAGAGAGAGAACCATCCGGGCAACAATTTTAAGGTTTACAACACCATCTGCAGGCAGGTCTCTGACCGTGAGCCGCGCCTCAGGGAGTTTTCCAGGGAACATGATGTGATTCTGTTCGTTAGCGGCAGGAAGAGCTCGAACGGCCGCATGCTTTTCGACGTGTGCAAAAGGGAGAACGAAAACTCTTACTTCATCTCTTCACCTGAGGAGATTGATATTGAGTGGCTCAGGGATGCTGGAAGCATAGGTATCTGCGGTGCCACATCGACCCCTAAATGGCTTATCCAGGATATAGCCGGTATTGTTGAGAAGATGTGACAATGTTGAAGCTCTAAATTGACATTGCACAAAATAATAGTAATTTCGTAGTCTGTTAAATCATTTGTTCAATGGGGAAAATTAAGAAGATAGGCGTTCTCACATCTGGTGGTGACGCTCCCGGCATGAATGCAGCCATACGGGCTGTCACCCGCACTGCCATCTATAACGACCTGGAGGTGATAGGTATAAGGCACGGTTATCTGGGCATGGTGAATGCCAATTTCAAGCAGCTTTATGCGCATACGGTGTCGGACACCATTCAGCGCGGAGGCACAATACTGAAGACTGCCCGCTGCGAGGCATTCAGGACGCCGGAGGGAAGGCAGAAGGCCTATGAGAACCTCAGGGCAGCAGAGATCGACGGAGTGGTGGTTATCGGCGGCGACGGCTCATTCAAGGGAGCAAGCCTCTTCAACGAAGAACACAACATACCTTTTGTCGGTGTCCCCGGCACGATTGACAATGACATCTTCGGTACAGATTATACAATCGGCTATGATACAGCGCTCAACACCGTTGTTGAGGCCGTTGACAAGATACGTGACACTGCCAGCTCCATGAGCCGGATGTTCTTTGTTGAGGTGATGGGAGCCGAGGCCGGCCATATTGCACTTTACAGCGGCATTGCAAGCGGGGCGGAGGCCATCATCATGCCTGAGATCAAGGGCGATGCGCGCAACATCACCAAAATGATTGAGACAGGCAATAGGAGGAAGAAATCGAGCAACATCATCATCGTTGCCGAAGGAGATGAAGAGGGAGGTGCCCTTGCCATAGCAGAGAAACTGAAGCCGGAGCTTACCGGCTATGAAGTCAGGGTGGTAATCCTGGGACACCTGCAGAGGGGCGGCTCACCCTCAGCCCTCGACCGTGTCAATGCCAGCAGGCTGGGCAATGCTGCAGTGGAGGCGCTGCTCGACGGACAGCAGAGCGTGATGGTCGGGCTGCAGAGCGATGAGATAGTGCTCATACCATTCAGGAAAGCGGTGAAACAGCACAAGGGACTCAAGCAGCATCTCGTTGACATAATCGACATACTTAACGTCTGATCAGTGACCGGCAGCAGACAGATGCAACCATCACGGGTGTACTTTACCGATATGCGAAGTACGCCTTCGCTCAACCTTATGAAAAAGCTTGAGAAGCTGGTTAAAGCTGCGGGGATCGATGAGATCGACTTCAACCGCAAGATGACCGCCATCAAGATCCATTTCGGCGAGCCGGGCAACCTGGCATACCTCAGGCCCAACTTCGCTGCCGTCATAGTCAAAATGGTAAAGGCCAGAGGCGGCAAGCCCTTCCTCACCGACTGCAACACGCTGTACCATGGTGAGCGTGCCAATGCCCCCGATCATATCGAGGCGGCATATGCCAACGGCTATAACCCCCTATCTACAGGGTGTCACGTCATTATTGGCGACGGCGTCAAGGGCACCGATTACCGTGAGATAGAGGTGAACCTCGACTATACCCGCAATGCCATGATAGGCACCGCCATAGCTGATGCTGACATTATCATATCCATGAATCACTTTAAGGGGCATGAGCAGACTGGCTTTGGCGGTGCGCTGAAGAACCTGGGCATGGGCTGTGCTTCCGTCGGCGGAAAACTCTTCCTCCACTCAGGCAATCCGCCTGTCATCTATGAAAAGAACTGTACCGGATGCAACATATGTGTCATCAACTGTGCCCATGATGCCGTTCATCTCGGTGAAGACAGAAAGGCTCACATAGACAATGACAGGTGTACCGGTTGCGGCCAGTGCGTGGCTGTTTGCCAGTATGATGCCGCCAGGGTGGTGTGGGGTTCAGAGGGAGACACCCTTAGCAAAAAGATTGCAGAATATGCGCTGGCCGTGATAAAAGGCAAACCCTCGTTGCATATCAGTTTCATCATTGACGTCTCGCCCGACTGCGACTGCTGGGGGCACAATGACAGGCCGCTGATCGATGATATAGGCATCGCTGCCTCAACAGACCCTGTTGCACTTGACAGGGCATGTGCAGATATGGTTATGGCTGCTCCTGCGGCACGGCATTTGTGGGACAAAGAGACAGGAGATGATCTGAGCGGGGCTGACAAGTTCCGGATGGCACACGGCAACACCGACTGGAATACGGCTCTCGTTCATGCCGAAAAGATAAAAGCCGGCTCTTTATCATATAAACTGATACGTTTATGAAAGAACCATCACCGTCGCAAAGAATGTCCATTCTGATTGTGGAAGACGACCCGCACAGTCAGCTTTACTTCACCAAGCTGCTTTCGGGCATGTATGACACCTATGTGGCAGCCTCGGCCAGGGAGGCCTGGGATTTACTGCACAGCAGGAGCTTTGGTTTTGTGCTTATGGATATATCCCTGAAAGGCGACGAGGACGGTCTGTCGCTCACCCGTCGTCTCCGCAGTGAGGAGGCTTTTGCGAAGCTGCCGATAGTGGCGGTTACGGCATATGCATTCCCTGATGACCGGCGCCGTGCCCTCGAGGCCGGCTGTACTGATTATCTGCCCAAG
This sequence comes from Bacteroidales bacterium UBA4772, assembly GCA_002403305.1. Classification (GTDB taxonomy): domain Bacteria; phylum Bacteroidota; class Bacteroidia; order Bacteroidales; family VadinHA17; genus SR-FBR-E99. Next base: position 5,433 of record DHHM01000011.1, on the reverse strand, counting down.
CCGGTCAGCAGCAACGATCTGCACCGCAAGATAGCCGAGCTGGCTCTTTAACAGGAAAAAAGTTCCGTCGGGATAAAAAAAATTATTAATTTTGCACACCTGATTAACGTCAGGACCAAGCCTCCTTCTCCGCCATCCTTTGGAGACCATAGTCTTGACGAAGGACTCTGGCGGATATGGAGTCAATATCCACCAACTTCGCCCATCGGCGGATGCGGTGAATAAAGTACGCCTTCGCCAAGGCTACGGCGTACGAATCGGGGTGTAGCGCAGTTGGTAGCGTACTACGTTCGGGACGTAGGGGCCGGAAGTTCGAGTCTTCTCACCCCGACTCATAAAATCGAGTAGGAGGAAAATGAAATAGGTTTCCTCCTATTTCATTTTCCGACCTCTCACACCACCGTACGTACGGGTCTCGTATACGGCGGTTCCCTAAGATAAAACTTTCACCTTAATGAAGTAGTCCGATAAGAAGACGAAGCCAGCAAGGCGGAGACGCTCTGTGGTAATAGTCGTGGCAAGGATATAACTACCTGCAATGTGCCAATAGCCTTTCCTTGTGTTCGCCCACTCGTAAGCCTTATGCTTATTAATGCCCAGCTTTCTGAGATTAGCTATCTTGGTCTTTATCCGTTTCCATTGTTTCCAGATAACCATACGTAACCTCCGGCGATACCACTTATCAACACTTACCAGCAGCATCTTCATGTCTGCCAGCCTGAAGTATTGCACCCAGCCTTTAATATACTGTCTCAGTGCTTCCTTCCTCCGGTCATTACCCCAGCCGTTGCTCCTTGATGTCAGCTTCTTAATACGGGCTTTCATCTTGGCAACACTTTTGGGATGTATACGCAGTCTGCCCTCCCTCATGTCCTTCGGATGCCGTCCTATCTCCATGCGGGCAGGTCTTTGATCTCTCAAAGATTTTCTGCTCTCTCCCTTTCATGTGGTAACTTTCATTTACTTCTCACTCCTTAAGGTTCGGCCCTTCCTGCGGGGTGTCGTCCCCTCAGTACTATGGCCCCGGCTGACTCCTCACGGTAAACCTTCTTTCGACCATGACGCATACTCCGTCTTGTCATGTCCGTGAGGTATCCCCGGGTAAGAACGATAACTTTTATCCCATCTGTCTGCTTCATTTACCTTGGCTGCTCCGGACAGTATCGGACTTCGTTTTGTCTTGCAAACTTATCCGCAGCCTTAGGCCTTTTATGAAGTTCCTGTTCGTCAGACCGGGACTTTGCCTCCGGCTTCCTTCAGATCCCGCCTCNNACCCTTGCCTTTGGCTAACGCTTCCTACTGTCAAGGCGCGTTCGGGTCTCTCACCCTATAGTTATCGCCCATGCCGGGCGCACCAAGATGCCGTTGTAAATCAATTAATTACAACGGCATATTTCAATGTAGTAGAAAAAGTGCTAGAAAATTTATTCTGGTAATTGATTGAATAAATCATACTGCACTACCTTTTTGGGGTGAAATGTACCAATAATGATAAAAGGATTCGGGGCAACATAGTGATGAACCTGAGTCGTTCCCAAAAAGAAGTGCAAATCCTTTGTCTGAGCGAAATCATCAAAATATTTTCCCCTTACATCAGCACATGCCAGCTTTTCATCTCCCCCTTTTCGATATAAACAGTTCCAAAATAACTCCCCTGTCTCCCAATCCTCTATCATAAGCTTACTGCGCTGACCAGAATCATCCTCGAAAATGAACGAAAACTGATATGGAAGCTTTCTGACGACTTGAAATTCTTTGCCATTCTTAGATTCAAATAAATTAAGCTGGTCAAATTGTGCAAGCTTTTCTTTTGACCATTGCCGTTCTTTTTCTTCTTCCCATACGAAATCGATTACTCTGGTTGGTTTAAAAACCGCAAGGGATGTACAAATTGATTTATCTTTTGCCTCGGCAGTCAAGGTGGCAAGACTAGTATAAACCTTATTAAGGACAATTTTTCGTCTTTCTGCCCAAGTATTACCATCAGGTGGAATTTCCCCTATAATTTCAATCGGTGTATCATGTGAAACCGGACGAAAACTTTCAGGTCTGAAATCACTGGTATTCTTTACGATATCAAGTTCAATCCACTGGTACTTCTTATACTGCTCAGCATAAGATTTTTTCCGAAATTGTATTGGGTACAATCTCACCCAACTGCCATTTTCAAGAAATCCGGCAGTACATACAAGTTCTTCATACTTTTTTGATATGCTGGGATAAGTTTTAACAGTGATTAGAACTCTTGTCAATGCCATATCAAATGTGCTTCAGTTCATAATCAAATCCCGGTAACATGGTCACAGCTTCAGCTAAATGTTTCCGGTGGCACTGACAGATATTTGCTTCAAAACAGGTTAAGGCAATGCGCTTATGCCTTTTCAGTAGCTCAAGTATATGTTCTTGCTGCGAGAAAGTGCGAGTCAGTGTTTCACTTTTATATTGCCTGAAAAGTTTATCGTAATCTGATTGCGTTTTAAGTTCCTGCCTCTTATCTGAATCAATACCCAAATCTGGTATGTGCTCATAGTCAATTCCGACCCCTTCACAAGCCTTTTTTAACTGGGACTTGCTGAAACCATATTTCATGCTCAGTGAGTTCTTTCGAACATCACATAACAGTTTTACCCCATTAAGAATTAGCTTGTTCAAATATTCTTCAAGACTTATACCTTCATAACCGATAGTAAATAGTACAGTGCTTTCAAACGCAGGTTTTGCGGATTCAACAGCAAAATAATCATTGGTATTCAATACATTCTTTACGATGGTGCTATTTATGGCATAATACGGGTACTCGATGTATGTATATCGTATTAAGTCATCTTTGGATTTTCCGGAATATAAACTTTTAAGTTTAATAAGTGCCTTTTTATCAGTTTCCTTTAACAAGGATAAATAGTCTTCTGTATCTATTTTTTGCCACTTCCTGTCATTTTCACTTACCTGTCCATACTTTACCATGGTTGACATATCGGCATTTGCCTGAAAGGAAAAACAGCCAAATTTATAAGGTACGAAGTTAAAATCAGGATTGGCCTGGGTCTTAGAAAAAAGCATTAACAGCTTCTGGAAACTTAGTTTATCAAGTTCGCTTCCAAATATTTGAAGTAAAGAAAGTAATATTTTCCTTCTATAAAACATGATTCAAAAGTACTTAAAGCAGGTTATTGGTTACAACAATTTTTCAACAATTAAGGATTATTATCACAAAAAATGCGTATTTGTTTATTACTCCCCTTTCTTAAACCACCGGAGTTATTTTTTAAGGTTAAAGTTCTTTTTCTTATTAAACATCTTTTTCCTTTTTCTGCACACCTTTTCTAAGCTGCATATTCATACCAATCAAAGGGTGTTTTACGGTCAAGGCTCCTATGCGTACGCCGGTTGTTGTAATAATCAAGAAGCTTTTTTAATCCCTTGAAAAGTACTTTTCCGTCCTCTGCAGGGTTCAGGTAAACATACTCTTGTTTTACGGTTCTCCAAAATCTTTGTCGAGTAGACCGAGGGAATTTCACCCTCAGCCCCTCACAGAACCGTGCTTGATAGTCTCCCATCACACGGCTCTTCGTATTCTAAACCCTTAAACCTTCGCCCGACGATACGGAAAGTAACCCTCCTGCCAATGAAAAAACGGCTTAAAGGTCTCGGCTATGGCTGCCAGACGATAATGGGCGGCTACAACCGATCTTCTCGCATACCTCTTGTACTTTTTCTTTATCCAGTAAGCAATGACTCTGTTCAAACACATCATCACTTTCCGGAATTCAGTCTTACCAAATTTACCATAATAATTTACCCACCCACGTATTACAGGATTATACTCGTTGGCTATGTCTTTCATGCTAGCATATCTCTTGCCGGAAAGATGCCAACTACGTATCTCTTCCCGGATATGTCGGGCAGACTTCTTGCTTATGGCAGGTAAGAAGCTGGTAAAAAGCACATTGTGCCTCCTGTCCTTAGCCCCTCTTGGTCTAAATGTAAAACCAGGAAAATCAAAACTGACGTTTTCATAGGTGCCACCTCTACGAGTTGTTTTGCAGTAGACAATTTTTGTCTTGCTTTCATTCAACTCCAGATGACACGCTTCAAACCTATCCTTGATTGTGGCTAACAGTGTTTTTGCCTCTTCTTCAGTTCTGCAGTGACAGATACAGTCATCGGCATAACGTTCGAAAGGTATTTGAGGATGAAAAATTGCCATCCACTTGTCAAACACATAGTGCAAAAACAGATTGGACAATATGGGGCCTATGACGGACCCCTGCGGCACTCCCTTCGTGCGTTCTATCCGTTCCCCGGTGCTTTTCTGGTATGGTACTTTTATCCATCTTTCGATGTACATCAGTATCCACCTTTCTTCAACATGACACCGTATTGCTTTCATCAGCAATTCGTGGTCTATAGTGTCAAAGAATTTTGTGATGTCCATGTCCAGCACCCAGGCATAACGGAAGCATCGTTCCTGTGCTGCGGCTACAGCATCGTGGGCAGACCGGTTTGGTCTGTATCCATACGAGTCCCTGTGAAAGTGCGGGTCAATCAGCGGCTCTATCTTCAGCATTGCCGTCATTTGGGCTATCCGGTCTTCTATGGCAGGAATCCCAAGGGGGCGGGTTCCGCCACCTGATTTGGGTATTTCTACCAGTTTCACCGGTTGTGGAAAGTAACTCCCTGAACTCATCCGATTCCATAACTTATATAGATTATCGGACATGTTCGACTCATAATCCGCCATACTGACATTATCAATGCCTGCACCTCCGCCGTTAAACTTTACTCTCTTAAATGCCTCATAAACGATCCTTTTGTCAATGTTTATTGGTTTTGCTCCTTTCATTGGTTCCTCCTTATTGAAAAGTTGTTCAGTGAAATTTGCCAAATACGTATTCCCCTTTGCTCCAACCCCATTACAGGGTCTTTATCACTACTACGGGAATATCCGCCACCGATACGCCCCTCGATACTTTCAGCCTTCTTTGGTCTATGGCTTTTTCTCTTGTCATGACGTATCGATTTCTCCTGTTCCATCTGAGAGCCTGTCTGAAGGTCTTGCCATCTATACACCGTGCACCAAACAGCCAGTAAACAGGTCTCCGCTGTCCTTGTCGTATGCGTAATAGAAATCATACTTTTGATGCAACTTGATAACATTAACGATGCTTCTTCAATGGTTCACTCTCGTTCAACTCCTTCAAACTTACCTTACCAGTAATTCTCTGCCTTTTGCTCACAATGCTAACCACCTTCAGGTTTCCCTTGAACGCAGCTCGTGATGGTTTGTGACCCGCCCCTGCAGGCCGGCCACGGGAGGCCTTTTATTCTCCCATCTCTCAAATAGTTATGGGAAACCATATCACCTGAATTTAGCCGATCCATAGCTGCTGGTTCCCCGCAGGACACACCTATCCAAATATTGTCCAGGCATCT
>DHHM01000015.1 GCA_002403305.1 Bacteroidales bacterium UBA4772 | reverse complement strand
ACTGCTTATCTGCTTCGCTCATGTTAAAACAATTAACACCTTTACCATAAAAATGGTTGCTGAGGATTACCCAAAAGATTTTCAAGAATTTCTTGATAGATTCAAATCGGAGGATGATTGTTGGAAATATTTATTCTCTATTCGTTGGCCAGATGGCTTCTGTTGCCCTAAATGTAATAGCACGAAATATTACCTCAATATCCGGAAAGTGGCTGAATGTAGTAACTGTGGACATCAACTCTCGATAACTGCCGGGACCATTTTTCATGGCACCAGAAAACCGCTCTTAGTTTGGTTTCATGTTATGTGGTGGGTTGCAGCGCAAAAGACTGGAGTTAGTGCTAGTAACTTCAAGGACTTTATGGGGTTTGGAAGTTACGAAACAGCATGGGCTTGGCTGCATAAACTAAGGCGAGCGATGGTTCGTTCAGGTCGGGAGAAACTAACAGGTGATGTGGAAGTAGATGAGACATTTATTGGAGGTAAAGAATCAGGCCAAAAAGAAGATGGGACAAGTAAAACTGGGAGAGGTAGTATTGAAAAGGTGTTAGTAGTAGTGGCCACTGAATGTCTTGGCAAACAATTAGGACGAGTACGTTTTAAGTGCATAGAAAGTGCCTCTGGTAAGAACTTGATGGAATTTATAGAAGAAAATATCGAACATGGAAGCAAAATAATAACTGATGGATGGAGAGGCTATGATAGTTTATCAGATTCGGTGAACTATACTCACGAAAAGAAAATAATATCCGATAGTGGACAGGAGGCACATGATTTATTGCCACATGTGCATATGGTTGATTCTCTTTTGAAGCGATGGATAAATGGGACTCATCAAGGCAGGATATCATCTAAACACTTAGGATTTTATCTTGATGAGTATGCTTTTCGATTCAATAGGAAATTGTCAACTTACAGAGGAAAGGTTTTCTATAGACTTGTGCAGCAGGCCATGACAACAGCACCAGTACCTCTGAAAATTTTGACAGGGAAGAAAAATAAATTACATGTGTAAAGCAGATAAGCAATTATATTAATTAAGCAGGCGGGTATACCCGCCTGTTTTTTTTGATCCAAAACTTCAGAATATCACGACAGTCTGTCACGGTAATCCTCGTAGCCGAACTCCCTTACGAGCCGGAATTTCCGGTCACCGGTCCAGATGCCAATGGAGGGGTGGGATACTCCGTTGAATGTCGTGGTCTTGACCATGGTATAGTGGATCATATCCCAGAACACGATGCGGTCACCCGGCTTCAGCTCGCGGTGAAAAGACCAGTCGCCCATGAAGTCGCCCGACAGGCATGAGTTGCCACCCATGCGGTAGGTCGGTTTTCCCGGTGTTGGTTCGAAGGCGCCGATGATTACCGGCTTGTAGGGCATCTCAAGGCAATCGGGCATATGGGCGGTGAATGAGACATCAAGGATAGCCGTTTTGATGCCGTCACGCTCGACGATATCTTCCACCGTGGAGACAAGCTCACCCGTCTCCCAGGCGAAGGCGCTGCCAGGTTCAAGAATTATATGAATGCCGTATTTCCGTCGGAATTCACGAAGCAATCCTATAAGATGTTCCGTGTTATAGTTTTTCCCGGTCATCAGGTGTCCCCCTCCCATATTGATCCACTTCAGGTGAGGCAACAGGTGTCCGAATTTCTCCTCCACAGCAGAAAGCACCTTTTCCAGGGCATAGGAGTCGGATTCAAACAGCACGTGAAAATGAACTCCTTCCACTCCTTCCGGCAGCCCCTCCTTCAGGTCGGAAGCCGTGACACCCAGCCGTGAGCCCGGTGAGCAGGGATTATAGATGCCATGGGCAACCCCGGAGAACTCAGGGTTTATCCGTAGTCCCGGCGAGATATGCTGTCCCTCGTGTTTGAGCACAGGGGAGAACTTATAGTACTGGGCAAGTGAGTTAAAGGTTATGTGTGAGCTGTAGCGCAGTATGTTTCCGAACTCCTCGCGCCTGAAGACGGGGGAGTAGGTATGTGCCGGCACGCCCATCTCCTCATAGCAGAGGCGGGCTTCATGCACTGAGCTGGCGGCCGCACCGGATATATACTCCCGCACTGTCGGGAAGACCGACCACATGGCAAAGCCCTTGAAGGCAAGTATTATCTCTGTGCCGGAGGCATCAGCCACATGTTTTACGGTTTCCAGGTTACGCCTCAGGCGCTCTTCCTCTATCACGTAGCAGGGCGAGGGGACATTTTGGTAGTCTATCATCTCAGAGTTCCAGGTCAATGTCAAACTTCTCGTGCCATGGCAGCCCCAGCTTTCCCATCTCCTGGAGGAACGGGTCGGGGTCAAACTGCTCGACGTTCCAGACTCCCGGACGTTTCCACAGGCCTTTCAGGTACATCATGGCTCCCGTGGCTGCAGGCACGCCTGTGGTATAACTCACTGCCTGGGTGCCGGTCTCGCGGTAAGCCTCCTCGTGACTGCAGTTGTTCCAGATGTAGTACGTGCGCTCCCTCCCTCCCATATCGGTGCCCCTGATGCGGCATCCTATGGAGGTCCATCCCTTATAGTTTTCGCCCAGCTCTCCCGGGTTGGGAAGGACGGCCTTAAGGAACTGTATGGGGACTATCTCGACACCGTTATACGTAACCGGGTCTATGCGGGCCATCCCTATGTTCTGGATCACCCTGAGGTGTGTCAGGTACTCCTCTCCGAATGTCATCCAGAATCTTGCCCGCTTTATGGATGGGAAGTTCTTAACCAGTGACTCCAGCTCTTCGTGATAGATAAGATATGACTCCCGCGGGCCGATGCCGGGGTATGTCAGCGGCCTGTGTATCTCATGGGGCTCGGTATAGACCCATCTGCCATCCTCCCAGTATTTGCCTTTTTGGGTCACCTCGCGGATGTTGATCTCGGGATTGAAGTTGGTGGCGAAAGGCTTGCCGTGGTCACCGGCATTGCAGTCGACGATGTCAAGGTAGTGTATCTCGCTGAAATGATGTTTGGCGGCATAGGCGGTGAAGACACCGGTGACGCCCGGGTCGAATCCGCACCCGAGTATGGCGGTGAGTCCTGCCTCACGATAGCGGTCATGATAGGCCCATTGCCAGGAATAGGCATATCGTGCCTCTTCGGGAGGCTCATAGTTGGCCGTGTCAAGGTATGCCACGCCTGTTGACAGGCATGCATCCATGATATTAAGATCCTGGTATGGCAGCGCCAGGTTGACAACGATATCAGGTCCGAAAGAGCCGATAAGCTTCTTCATCTCCTCAACGTTGTCGGCATCTACCTGTGCCGTCTTAATCCTGTCGCTGCCGATGCGTTCAGCAATGGCATCGCACTTGGCCTTCGTGCGGCTGGCGAGCATGATTTCGGTGAAGAGGTCAGGCAGTTGAGCCATTTTTGTCACAGCCACGGTACCCACCCCACCGGCACCGACAACAAGCACTTTTCCCATCTGCAGATAATTTAGGTTATACACAAAGGTAATTTTTTCGGACATTTTTTAAAGCCCAGGATGCGGGTTAACGTAAAAGTTATATTTTTGCAGTCGTATCAACACTATTGTCTTAAATGGACGATTATCACGCGAGCCGTTATATTAATTTCGTTCTGCTGAGGTAAGCTGGCGACAGGTACCTCCGTGGAATATAAAAGAGGAGGTACTATATGATTACTTACTGGCAGATGATCCCGAACGGTCTCCTTCCGTTAAATTCTTTCGAAAAGGGCTGCATTGTCAACGTCACTGACCCGACACCGTCAGAGATTGGTATTTTAAAGACCACGCTGAAGGTTCCTGATGATTTTCTTACTGACATTCTTGACGTTGACGAGCGATCGCGTATGGAGATAGAGGATGACATGCTGCTGATGATCTACCGTATTCCGTACCAGAATCAGTCGAACGGTTTTCCCTTCACCACGATTCCCCTCGGGCTGGTCCTGAAGAAGGAGAGCCTGGTCATCATCTGCCACAGGAACAATGAGGTGCTCGACGATTTCTTCAGCCGCAGCGGCAAGGGCATAACAATTGAGACGAAGATAGACCTGATACTCCACCTCTTCCTGCGTACCACCATGTTTTACCACCGGTATCTGAAGCAGATCAACAACCAGACAGCGATGATCGAGCAGGACCTGGAGAAGTCGACGCGCAACCAGGAGCTTCACCGTCTGCTGAAGATGGAGAAGTGTCTTGTTTACTTTACCACCTCGTTGCGGTCAAATGAGATGATGATGCTCAAGCTCAAGAATTCCAAGTGGATACGCGATTACGAGTTCTCGTCTGACCTGCTTGAGGAGGCAATGATCGAGAACCGTCAGGCTATTGAGATGGCCAAGATCTACAGTGATATTCAGAGCGGAATGATGGATGCCTTTGCATCGGTGATATCCAACAATCTGAACATCGTGATGAAGTCGCTGACCATAGTGACAATTGTGTTGATGATTCCCACCCTCATTGCCAGCTTCTACGGCATGAATGTCCCCAACAGGCTGGAAAACAGCATGAATGCCTTCTGGTTCATTCTCGGAGGTTCTGTGTTGCTTGCCCTGTTCGGGGTCTTTATACTCAGGAAGAAGAAGATGATGTAGGTCGGCTCTTCCTGCCTTTCTACCTGTCCGGCTTCTCTGTCAGCGCAACCGGTCTCCCGGTTTTACCCAGGCTGCGAGCCAGCTATTACCCGAGTCGGTGGATTGTTCCGCGGATATAGTGTCTCTGTCACCCTTAATGCAGCTGTCTCCCTGTCATTCCTGTTTTGCAAGGTGTTTTCTGATTTTATCCAGGCTCTGGGGTGTGCCACAGTCAAACCAGTATCCCTCATCGTGAAGGAATGACATTACCAGGTTATCCCTGGCGAGTGTGAGGTATAGTGATGTCAGTGAATAGATTCCTTCCGGCATCATCTCAAATATGGCAGGTGAGAGCACCTGGATGCCTGAGAAGCCCACCTCATCAAGTTTTTTGCTGCTGGTGACGGTAATTATCTCCTCCTTTGTGGCATTATTGCGCCATCCTCTTATGCGGCCTCCGGCATCAACGAGCAGCTGCCTGTTACCCGGCCTGTGTCTTACGGCCAGGGTAGCGAGGGCTCCCGATTCGATGTGGTGGTGATACATTTCGGTGAGACTGAAGTCAGTAAACTCATCGACGTTATGGCAGATGAAGGGTTGGTCGTCAAAGAAGTCTCTCGCCCTCATCAGTCCGCCGGCGGTATCGAGCAGCTCTTCACTCTCATCTGAGACAGTGATGGCATATCCCATGCCGCGCAGTTTCTCCACCTCCTCCAGCATCTGGTCAGGGTGATGATGAATATTGATTATGAGGTCATCAAAGCCGGCAGCCACCAGTTTTTCTGCAGTCAGCTGCAGCATGGTGCTGCCGTTGATGTCAGCGAGGGCTTTGGGTTTGGTTCGGGTCATCTCTCCCAGCCGTGTGCCGAGTCCCGCAGCAAAGATCATTGCTTTCATCACTGCAGTTCCGAATGAGTTACCGATACTGATACCCCGGGCATGGATGAGAGCATTGATGCCACCCTTGCGGCGCACCATACCGAGCGGTGCTGTCCTCCGATACATCCGAAGGCCACATTAATCTCCAGCACACCCTTTCGTCTCAGCATGGGGAGTGAATTGCGTATGATGTTTGAGCAGTCTCCGGCGAAGGCGACAGCCTCGTCGTCATTTCCGAAAAACTCTGCAATCGCCGGGTCAGATCCAGTCAGATCACTCAGTTCAGGTATATGTGCCGGGTTACGCAGTCCCCTGCAGTCAAACACGAATCCGCCGCCGTTGTCATAGTTGACTGTCTTTCCCTTGACATATGAGAAACTCTGGATGTTTATGGTAACCATCTGCTGGTAGTGCGACAGTATGCGGTATTTTCTCTGCAGCGGCACTGCCTCTGAGGCTTTTCTGAGTTCCGGCAGGTCAATGCAGAGATCGTCGCCGGCAAGAAGCTCGTTCATCAGTTCGACGGCGGGCACGATGCTCTCACTGAAGGTAGGTTTGTTTTCGTGCAGCCCCCTGAAGCCAAAGGCCCCGAGGGCCTGCATCAGCCTTATGAGTGTAAAGGCCCCGCTATACCTGGCCAAAGAGTCTCTCGGTGTGCCTGTTGCCTCGGCAAAGAGCTGCAAATGCCGGTCGAGGGTCTTTTTTCTCAGTTCCGCAGGTATGTAGGCCTTTGCGTCATAGACCAGGGAGGCGATGTCATAGTGGGGAGCACCCAGCCTGCCTCCCTGGTAGTCAATATACCACGGAGTGCCGTCCCTGAGCATGATGTTGGCGGTCTGAAAATCGCGGAAGAGAAAATAGTCCTGCCCCGCATCAAGCAGAAACTGTGTCAGGGTCTCAAAGTCGCGCTCCAGGCGTATCTCATTGAAAGGAGCAGCGATAAGTTTCAGGAACATGTACTTATAGTAGTTCATATCCCACACTATGCTCTGCCGGTCAAAACTGCGGTGCGGGTAGCAGAGCGAGAGGTCGAGTCCCTTTATGCCTTCTGTCTGTATCTTCACCAGGTCAGCGGCAATGGTCATGAACAGTTCCTCCGTCTCGCTGTTGAAACGCTCCTCGTCGGGTCTCTGCGCAAGCCATGTAAAGAGGTTTATGTCGCCAAGGTCCTCAAGAAAATATATCTTCTCGTCAGGATAATAGACATAGACTTCCGGGACATGCAGTCCCTTCGACCTGAAGTGATTGGAGAAACCAACGAAGGCATCGTTCTCCTCGCGGCTGGGGTTATAAGCCCCGATGACCTGGTCTTCGGGATATGCCAGTCTGAAATATACCCTGTCAGAGCCTGATTGGGGTAACCTTGTCATCACCTCGGGCGGTGAGCCCTTCCAGCTTAAAAAGGCCTTTTCAACGGCACTTCTTACATCCATATCAAAACTTTATCATTATTTTTTTCCGGTAGAGAATATATCCGAATGCCCATATCAGTGTCACCTGCAGCAGCGCAAAGAGGAGGCTGGCAAGCTTCTGTTCCTCGAAGAGCGGGCTGCAGAGATTTGTGAAAATCCATTTATAAAGAGTCATCTCCCCTATTTTAATGGCGAGCATGGTCTTGGTCCATATTCCTGCCAGGAGGTATGTGCTCATCGGGTTCATGCCGAAGGGAAGGAAGAAATTGAGTTTGAGCAGGAGGCCGAAGGCGATGACCACGAGTCCGACGGGTATCAGGAATGATGAGCTGTATCCTGTCTCAGCCGTCGCCTTCCAGATAAGCCCGGTTACGGCCATAATGGCACCCCCGGCCAGTATGATGCCTACGGTCTTCCATCCCTGTATTTTAAAGATATCTATTATCATTACCAGCAGTGCCAGTATAAGCATTCCGATACCACCGGCATAGAGTACATATGAGCTTGTCCAGATAGGTTTGTTGATCGGGAAATATTCTCCCCACAGCAGCCCGGCCGCTACAAGGAGTGCTCCGACAGCCGCGAGCCAGCCCACCGTTTTCCATGAGGAGCCCCTGGTGCCGATGAGTCCGCCGGACATAAATCCGAGCAGCACCGTGGCGGTTGCAGGGAGGGTGCTCAGCAATCCTTCCGGGTCGAAGGGCATGCCGAATCCCTTGTAAAGGTGCTTTTCTCCCAGGAGAGCCAGGTCAACCTTCCTGGCGAAGTTTCCTTCGAGTGAATAGGGGTCATCTCCTCCCAGGAAGTACATCAGTGCCCAGTATCCGAACAGAAGTACCGCTGCCGGTATCCAGATCCGGTTTCGTTTTACCAGCAGCACAATCAAAGCTCCGAGGCCCCATGCCAGAGCGATGCGCTGCAGGACGCCCATTATCCGCAGAGTGGTGTAGTCGCGCCCGAAGTACGGGAAGATATTAAGAAAGAGTCCGGCTGCAAATATCAGCAGCACTCGGCGCAGCAGGCGGATGAGTGCCGGCCGGGAAAACTCGAAATTATACTTACGCAGCGAAAACCACATCGCCACCCCTGAAATGAACAGAAACGAGGGGAAGACCAGGTCCGTGGGGGTGCAGCCGTGCCACGATGCATGTCGCAGCGGCGCATAGACGTGGCTCCAGGTGCCCGGAGTGTTAACAATAATCATGAACGCGATAGTCATACCCCTGAACACATCGAGGGAGACCAGCCGTCCCGACTGACCCTTCAGACTCTTACCAATACTTTTTGATGCTGACATGATATTTCTGTTTGATGTCGTAAAAATAGCATTTTGAGAACAATCATACCGGCAATCATTATTAAAGAAAAGTACTGTTTTTCGTCGGCGAATATCTGCGCTGGCCGTGATTTATATATGCCTGTGGAAAATCGGGCGTTTTTATGTAAGTTTGATTGCTTCAAAAACCAATTACAGAGTTATGAGAAAGAGATGTTATACAGTTGTTGTGTTGCTCACCATTCTATTTAATGTACCTGTGAATCTGCTTGCCGTTGATGACAATATTCCATGGAAGAGATACATTGATGACCCCAGGGTTGACAGTATCATGAACACTCTCACCGTCAGGGAGATGATTGCCCAGCTTATCTGGGTGCCGGCATGGGCAGCCGATAACGGGGACAATTTCAGGCAGGTGGAGGATCTTGTCACTAAGCACGGAGTAGGCGGAGTTATCTTTTTCGAAGGGTCGCGCGACAGGCAGGTCAGGTTTACCAGATATCTGAGGACGGTTGCGAAGGTTCCGCTGATTATTGCCCAGGATGCCGAGTGGGGAGCGGGAATGCGTCTCAGCGAGATAGAAGATTTCCCCTGGCAGATGACCCTGGGCGCCGTTCAGGATGACTCACTGATATACAGTATGGGATCAGCAATAGCCTGGCAGTGCCGGGACATAGGTGTGAACCTCAACCTTGCTCCTGTTGTCGACGTCAACAACAATCCGCTGAATCCTGTCATCAACTACCGTTCATTCGGCGAAGATCCGGCGAAAGTGGCTGCTAAGGCGGTGATGTACATGAAGGGTTTGCAGGATAACGGGGTCATGGCCTGTGCCAAGCATTATCCCGGTCACGGTGACACAAATGTTGATTCACATACCGGGCTGCCGGTTATAACGGGAGACCGGCAGCGGTTTGATGCCGTGGAGCTGGTTCCGTTCCGCCGTCTCATTGATGAGGGTATCGGGTCAGTAATGACCGCCCACATCAACGTGCCCGGCCTTGATGACACACCCCGGTTGCCCGCCACCTTCTCACGTCAGATCATCACCGGCATGCTCAGGGAGGAGGCTCGTTTCAGGGGACTGATACTGACCGATGCCATGAACATGGCCGGAGCAACCATGACCTTCCCTTCAGGAGTTGCCGATGCTGAGGCCCTGAAGGCCGGCAATGACATCATAGAGTACTCTACTGATCCGTTGCTGGCTATTGCCGAGATCTATCGCAGGGTCGAAGAAGGTGAGATATCAAAGGATGAGATCACCTCAAGATGCCGTAAGGTAATTGCAGCAAAGCTATGGCTGGAGGCTGCCGGAAAGAATCCGCACAACGAATCATCAGGCAGCGGGGCGATCCCTGCCCCGGCACATCCGGCACTTATCAGGGATCTCTATGCTGCAGCCGTAACCGTGATTGAAAACAACGGCAATCTTCTGCCGTTGCAACGCACTGATAAGATCAGAATTGCCACTGTCTCTGTCAACAGACTGGCAATGAGCGATTTTCAGAGAACGATTGACAGGTACACCAACGCTGACCATTTTTTCATTAATCCGGGTAACGAGCAGGATGCCCATTATGTGCTCTCAAAGCTCAGGGACTACGATCTGGTCATTGCGGGCTTCTCATCTCTGGATCAAAAGCCTGCAGGCTCATACGGTGTGACACCGCAGCTCAACAGTCTCTTCAGGCAGCTGTCAGCGCTTGAAAGATCTGTCATTGTCTGGTTTGGCAATCCTTACGGCGTTGCCCGCCTCGACATGAGCACGAAGCCATCGGCTATGATTGTTGCCTACCAGGACAACAAATACACGCATCAGGCTGCGGTCCAGGTGATATTCGGCGGGCTGGGAGCTTCAGGACGACTGCCGGTAACGGTAAACGGTGATTACCCGGAAGGGTTTGGGATCAAGACCGCGGGCAGCATGAGGCTTCAGTACGGATTTCCGGAAAATGCCGGACTTTCGTCAGAGATACTGTACAGCAAGGTTGACTCTATTGTCAGGTCAGGACTTGATTCCATGGCCTTTCCGGGCTGTCATGTGCTTATAGCAAGAAAAGGTATTGTGGTGCTGAACAAGTGTTACGGTTTCCACCTTTATGACAGCACCGAGGCAGTGTCAGAGCATGATCTGTGGGATCTGGCCTCCGTCACTAAAGTATCAGCAGCGACACCTTCGCTGATGCTGCTCAACGACCGCGGGCTTTTTGATCCTGACAGGACCCTGGGTCAATACCTGCCCTGGTACCGTTTTTCAAATAAGGGTGACATGCTGTTGCGTGATATGCTGGCGCATCAGGCAGGATTGAGGTCGTGGATACCCTTCTGGCGCAACACGCTGGAGAATGACAGCACCTTCAGGCGGGGTATCTTCAGGGACTACAGCAACAGGAGATTTGCCTTGCAGGTATCTGACTCAATATACATGAACAGGCACTATCTCAAGGATATGTTCAGGGAGATACGTGACAGTCCCAGGGGAGATAAGAGGTATGTCTATTCCGATCTCACCTTCATCCTGGCGGCCGAGATCATCGAGAGCCTGTCAGGTACTACTATTGATAAGTTTGCACCAGAAAATATCTACAGGCCCATTGGAGCACTGAACATCACCTACAATCCGTTGCAGAAATATCCCAGGGAACGGGTAGTGCCCACCGAGTACGATTCTCTCTTCAGGAGGCAACTGCTGCGTGGAACGGTACATGATGAGGGTACTGCGATGCTGGGAGGTGTCTCCGGTCACGCCGGCCTCTTTGCCACCGGCAATGACCTGCTGAAGCTGGTGGAGATGTACCGCAGGGGGGGCGAGTACGGTGGTGTGAGGGTGCTGAGCAACAAGGTACTGAAGGAGTACACGCGGGTGCAGTTTCCTGAGAACAAGAACCGCAGGGGGCTTGGTTTTGACAAGCCGCTGTTGCCGAATGATACCATCCCTCCGGAAGAGATGTATCCCTGTCCGTCGGCCTCACCTAACAGCTTCGGCCACTCCGGGTTTACCGGGACCTTCATCTGGGTTGACCCTGACGATGAGATATCGTATGTCTTTCTGAGCAACAGGGTATATCCGACGCGCGACAACAGCAAGCTGTCGGATCTCTCCATTCGAGGCAACATACTGCAGGCGGTATACGATGCGATAATTGAATGATTTGCGATTTGCGATTTTCGATTTGCGATGTGTGATTTGCGAATTGCGATGTGCGATGTGTGATTTGCGATTCGCGATTTTGAGAAAGAAATCGAAAATCGAAAATCGAAAATCGAAAATAAAAAAGCCGCTCTTCACGGCTTTTTTTTTGTGCCCAGGACAAGACTCGAACTTGCACACCCTTGCGAGCACCAGCCCCTCAAGCTGGCGTGTCTACCAATTTCACCACCTGGGCGGTTCCGGCGCAGAGCTAAGGACACAAGACGTTATGTTAATGCTCTGTGCTCTTTGCACTGCGCTCTGTGCTGTTTTTTGTGCCCAGAACAGGACTCGAACCTGCACATCATTGCTGACACTAGTCCCTGAAACTAGCGCGTCTACCAATTTCGCCATCTGGGCTATTATAAGTCAAAAGTCGAAAGTCAAATTTGACCTCTTTTGTCTTGCGCCTTTTATCCTTTGACCTGTAACGCGGGTGCAAAAATAAAGATTTTTTTCAATCAATAACTCACTTTACCAAAATGAGAAATAAATATTTACTCTACCTGCTGCCCGGATCAAGCCGCACCCTGTTTGTCTCCTCAAAATACTTGAAATAATAATACAGACGACGCTCAAATTCAAGCCCATAATCTGTAAAAGGATCATAATCAATATAGCTACCATACAGGCCTTTATATCGCCCCGGATTCATGTGGCGGTAATTCCATTCGCTCACATACAACCGGTTTTTACTCTTATAGTATTCAAGAGAATACTCATGAGCTGGCTGCATAAGTAACCATGTTTCAAATCCCTGGTCAAATACAACGAGACCATATTCAGTACTGTCAGACCCGGTAGCATTTTGATTATCCGGAACAGTATGACTGCCCCCGGGTGAAAAGAGGGCACAGGCCGGGACAAATACCAGTAGTATTGCAAATAGCTTCATTTTTTTCATTTTTACCTCCATATTTTGCTCAGGACATATTTAGCCAAAATATTTACCGGACAACATTACCAGTTACACTTTTATCTATATTTGACAGCTTAAAACTGCAAATATTTTGCCAAAATTTTAAAAAGCTGAGGATTCTGATACACGGTGAGTGTGCGCTATAATTTTATTGATTACCGGATAAATTGATTATTGAGGCAGGCGTATTGAAGTTCTTTTTGCTGTAGAAAATGAAAGTTTATAAATTCGGAGGCACATCAGTAGGAAATCCTGAACGTTTCAGGGCTCTACTCCCTCTTATTAGCGATGGCGAGTTAAAGATTGTCGTGTTATCGGCAATGGCGGGTACGACCAATGCCCTGCAGGAGATTTCCGGGCTGTTTGCCTCGGGTGACAGTGAGGAGGCGTTGGCCGGGACAGAGGCGCTTCGCAGCGACTACCACCGGGTGGCGGGTGAGTTGTACTCATCGTTAACGTGGTCCGAAAAGGCCCATGACCTTACAGATGAGCATTTCAACTACATCACTGACCTCTTTTCCCGAGAGTACAGCAGACATAATGAGAAGCGCATTCTTGCCCGGGGAGAACTTTTGTCGAGTGCTTTCCTCCATTTTCTCCTGTCCGAACAGGGGATTGCCTCTGTGCTTGTACCGGGTCTCAATTTCATGAGGATTGACAAGGACGGTGAGCCGGACTATTTCTACATCAGGGAGAACCTGAACCGTGAGCTTGGCGCTGTCAGGGATGAAAAGATCATTATTACGCAGGGGTTCATCTGTCGTAATGCCTATGGTGAGACCGACAACCTGCGCAGGGGCGGCAGCGATTACAGTGCCACCATCATCGGGGCGGCAATCGGAGCGGAGGAGGTACAGATATGGACTGACATCAGCGGACTCCACAACAATGACCCCCGGTATGTAGAGAACACCAGGGTAGTCAGGCAGCTCTCGTATGATGAGGCTGCCGAGCTGGCCTATTTCGGGGCGAAGATACTGCACCCTTCGAGCATCAACCCTGCGCGTCTGAAGAATATCCCCGTGCGGCTCAAGAACACCATGGAGCCCTCTGATGAGGGAACGGTTATCGTCTCCGGATCAACACCTGAGGACTACAAAGCTGTTGCGGCGAAGGACGGAGTGATATCGCTGAGGATCCGTTCTGCCGGGATGCTGTTGGCGTACGGATTCATGAGGAGGATCTTCGAGGCGTTCGAAGCCTTCAAGACCCCGATAGACATGATCACCACTTCCGAGGTCTCTGTTTCACTGACGATTGACGACCCAACATGGCTCAGCGAGATTGTCAGTACACTGGGGTCAATAGGTACCGTGGAGGTGGAGAAGGATCAGACAATCATCTGCATTGTTGGTGATTTCAGACCTTCGAGGGAGGGTTCTGCCCCTGAGATCTTTGAGGCGCTGAATGAGATCCCCGTAAAGATGATATCATACGGTGGAAGTGACAACAGTATGTCCATATTAATAAATACAAGCGACAAGGTGGTGGCACTGAGGTCGCTCAGTTCAAAACTATTTCCTGAAGAGTGATGTTCACAAAAGAGACCACAGAACGGTTGCAGCAGCTGGAGACGCCATTTTACTATTATGATCTCGACCTTCTGCGCGAGACCCTTGCCATAGCCTCGGGGGAGGCCACCAACAGGGGATTTAAACTGCACTACGCCGTAAAGGCAAATTTCAATCCAGTGATAATGAAGATCATTGCCGGGTATGGCCTCGGTGCAGACTGTGTAAGCGGCAATGAGACAAAGCTTGCCGTGGAATGCGGATTTCCGGCCGCGGAGACCCTTTTTGCGGGAGTAGGCAAGAGTGACCGTGAGATTGAGAACGCCCTGCGCCTGGGTATCGGCTGCTTCAATGCAGAGTCTGTTGAAGAGATTGAAGTAATTGATGAGATAGCCGGACGCATGGGTAAGAAGGCCGCTGTTGCACTGCGCATCAATCCCAACGTGGAGGCTCATACTATCAAACACATTACCACTGGCACTGATGAAAACAAATTCGGCATCAGGATCGCTGAGCTTGAAAAGGTAACTGCCCTTCTTGAAGAGTCGGAGAACCTTGAGTATCGGGGCATTCATTTTCACATAGGGTCGCAGATTACCGACCTGCATGTCTACCGCAATCTATGTTTGAGGATCAATGAGTTATGGGAGTGGCTGACTGACAGGGGACTGGAGCCGGCCGACATCAATGTAGGCGGGGGTCTGGGCATTAGTTATGAGGATCCTGACCGCTTCCCACCTTTTGCAGATTACTTTGAAGTCTTCAGCAGGCACCTTGACAGCAGGATACAGAGCACCATTTCATTTGAGCTTGGGCGATCGCTTACTGCCGGTTGCGGATCGCTGATCTCGAAGGTGCTGTTTGTCAAGCCGGGTGCAAGGGAGACATTCGTCATACTCGACGCGGGTATGACTGACCTGCTGAGGCCGGCTCTCTATCATGCATCACACCGCATAGAAAACCTCACCTCAGAGCTTCCCCCAAGGAAGTACACTGTTGTGGGTCCGATATGTGAAACCACGGATACCTTCGGCAAGTACATCGAGCTTCCCGAGACCAGGCGCGGTGATCTCATAGCCATACGCTCTGCCGGTGCCTACGGCGAGGTGATGGCAATGCGTTACAATATGCGGTCGCTGCCGGCGTCGGTCTTCTCGGATGATAAATGACTGGTAATTAGGCAGTAGGCAGTAGTGGTCAGTCTTCAGCCGGCCACCTGCACCACATCCTACGTTAAAACTACGAATGTTGAAAAAGGCTACGGTTGCTAAGAGCAGTCGGCCACCTGCGCCAAGGCTACAGTGACTAAGAGCAGTCGGCAGTCGGTTCTCTGTAACTAATTGATTGACTTTAGACTGTGGACTGTGGACTGTGGACTGTGGACTGTGGACTGTGGACTGTGGACTGTGGACTGTGGACTGTGAATTTCGCGCTGCGAAAAAAAAGAGGCTGCCCATTCTGGGTCAGCCTCTTTTTTAGTTAGTTATTCACTCTTTCTTTCGCAGTTTTTTTCTGACCGGTTCCGAGAGCAGAAGCATGATCAGGCCGAAGGCCAGTGTGCCCAATCCTGATATCAGGTTCACATTTACGTTGAGTGATCTCTCGTACAGTTCCACATCCCCTATTGTGGCAAGGCCGTAGATGGTGATGATCAGTCCTACTACTGAGAACATTAATCCGATGGGAAGTCTTATGTCAAGCATGATATTTTTTTTTGGTTACCAGAACAATATAGAAAGCACGACCATAATGATTCCAACGATCAGAGCCAGGAACCAGGGTCTCTGGTACCACAGCACACCGCTGTCATCAAGTTTAGGCGTCATCGAGTAGACCAGGCCGTTCAAGTCAGAATCAGTTTTGTCACGCCTGGAGAGCAGCGAGATCACCACTGTCAGCAGTGCTGCTGCCGAGAAGGCGAAGATGGCGGTCCAGAAGTTCTGTGCCATCTCCACCGGGTAGGTATGGATAACACCTATCCATCCTCCCTTCACAAGTGTAGTGGCTCCTTCAGGCTGGGTTAGGCCATGATGTGCAAGAGC
Organism: Bacteroidales bacterium UBA4772; assembly: GCA_002403305.1. Taxonomy (GTDB): domain Bacteria; phylum Bacteroidota; class Bacteroidia; order Bacteroidales; family VadinHA17; genus SR-FBR-E99. Next base: position 50,033 of record DHHM01000015.1, on the reverse strand, counting down.
AACCAGGAAGCCCATCAGGAGGCCGATGAAGGCAGCATTGCCTGTCGACCGTTTCCAGAACATCCCCAGGAAGATAACAGCAAAGAGCGGAGCATTTATCATTGAGAAGACCGTCTGGAGGAAGTCCATTATATTGCCAAATTTACTGGCAATATATGCTGCTGCAATACTTACCAGCACTCCCACGATTGTTGTAATCCGGCCCACTTTCAGGTAATGCTTTTCATCAGCCTCCTGGTCATCTGTTGCAGGTCTGATATAACTCTGGTAGATGTCATAGGTCCAGACAGTGTTGAATGCCGAAACGTTTCCGGCCATGCCTGACATGAACGAGGCCAGCAGGGCCGTCACTCCCAGGCCAAGGACGCCTGCCGGGAGATACTGTTTGAGCAGCATGATGATAGTATAGTCGTATATCGGTTCTCCGGCGGCATTGAGAGGCAGAACGAAGTTCTTGGAGGGATCATTGAGAAGTACCAGGGCTGCAATGCCGGGTACTATTATCAGGAACGGAATAAACATCTTGGGTATGGCGCCAATCAGGGGAACCTTGCGGGCTGCCGTCATAGACTCGGCGGCCATGGCGCGCTGCACTATCAGGAAGTTGGTACACCAGTAACCGAAGGAGAGCACAAAGCCCAGTCCTGCCAGTATCCCAAACCACTCCACCCCCAGCGGGTTTGTTCCGGAACTTGAAGTGTATTTCCAGGTGGTAGTCCAGGTATCGGCAGCAAATCCCTTACCTTCGACGATCGGTGCCAGGCTCTCCTGCATGCCTCCCCAGCCGCCCACATCGCTCATGACCAGGATAGTCATGGGCAGCAGGCCGATGATGATGATGAAGAACTGCAATACCTCATTATATATGGCTGACGACAGTCCGCCCAGGTAGGTATAGGCAAGGACTATGGCTGCCGATGCCAGGAGTGAGACGTTGAAGTTCCATCCCAGGACGTTTTCCAGCAGAATAGCCAGAGCATACATTGATATCCCTGAGGCAAGGACAGTCATCAGCGCAAAGAGGAAGGCGTTCAGGGCGCGGGTTTTCTCGTTAAAACGAAGTTTCAGGTATTCAGGCACTGACCTGGCCTTCGATCCGTAATAGAACCGCATCATGAAAAGAGCGAGGAATATCATTGCCGGGATGGCTCCTATCCAGTAGAAGTGGGTTGTCAGCATCCCGTACTTGAGGCCCGAGCCTGTCATGCCCATTACCTCGAGGGCACCGAGGTTTGTTGAGATGAATGCCAGCCCTGCGACCCATGCCGGCATAGCACGTCCGGCCTCGAGAAACGCAGTGGCATTCTTCATGTACTTTTTCAGGGCCCACCCGACACCCAGTACAAAAAGGAAATAGACCGCCATTATAAGGTAGTCTATTCCACGAAGCGCAAATGTTGTGTCCATGTGATTTCTTCGATTAGGTTTGTTAACACACAAACTTAACGAAATTTCTCACATGGACTGATTTGCTTATTTTTTTTGTTTTGCAGTCGGGTTACTTTTTCACGGCCGTCTCCGGGTTCCTCTCCTTCAGGGGCAGCAGCTGTTTCCTGTCGCGTTCGGCACTGCTCTTGGCGCCGGTATAATCGACCCATGCCACGAACTGGTTCAGCTCGTTCTTATAGAGCTGGTCAGTCATAATGAAGCCCACATCCTCATTTCTGAGCGTGTAGTTGTTATGGTTCTGATGCCATACATCAACATAGTAGACATAGGGTCCCAGGTTGGTGAAGACTACCTTGCCGGAAGCGTTGGTGAAGCCCTCGATTATGGCATTGGTCTCATTGTCCCAGTCGGCCTCAGTCGGATATAGTATCACGCTTGCCCCTGCAACAGGATACTGGTCATACCATTCGAGGACCTCTATCTCGAGCATGGTGGGCGAAAGCACCTCAATGTCGAGGTACGACCTGTCGACTTCTCCTGTCTTGGAGTATGCACTGAGGATCACGGTGAAGATTCCTGATGCAGAATAGGAATGAATTGGTTCATAGGCATCTGACCATGTTCCGTCACCAAAATCCCATTCATATTCCACAGCGTTGTAGGAGTTATTGAAGAAGACTACCTCTTCTCCTATCTCTGCCCTGATTTTGTCCGAGAAAAAGCCGGCATCGGGGCTGACCTCGCACGAGCTGAGCATTATTGCCACTGCTGCTGCTGAAATTAATAATCTTTTCATGACTGCCGTTTTTGGTACTGTTTTGTTAAATCCAAAATCTGTGCCATTAATTTTTTATACTGAACCAGCACCATTGACACATATCCTCACGCCAGGTCATCGCCTCTGATTATGAGCAAAAAATATTATCTTTGCACACTATTTAAAAAAGGTAATATGATCAGGATAACGTTTCCCGACGGTTCGGTGAGGGAGTATGAGGAGGGTATCACCAGCCTTGATATCGCCAGGTCTATCAGCAGGGGGCTGGCAGCCGAGGTATATTCGGCCACGGTCAACGGTGAGCTATGGGATCTCACCCGTCCCGTCACGGCTGATGCCACCGTCAGGTTTCACAAGTGGGATGATGCCGAGGCCAGGCATGCCTTCTGGCACTCGTCGGCTCACCTGATGGCCGAGGCTCTTGAGGCGCTGTGGCCCGGGATCAAGTTCGGCATCGGTCCGGCCATAGAGAACGGGTTTTATTACGATGTTGATCCGGGTGAAGGTAAGGTAATCACCGAGGCTGATCTGCCTCTCATAGAGGAGAAGATGAGGGAGCTTGCCGCCAAAAACAGTCCTATTGTACGCAGTGAGGTAAGCAAGCAGGAGGCGATGGATTTATTTACCAGGAAGGGAGATGAGTACAAGACGGAGCTAATCTCGGAGCTTGAGGACGGGACCATCACACTATACAGCCAGGGTAACTTCACCGATCTGTGCCGCGGGCCGCATCTGCCTGACACATCACCGGTAAAGGCCATCAGGGTTCTCAGTCTTGCCGGGGCCTACTGGAGGGGCGATGAGAAGCGCAGGATGATGACCCGTATTTACGGCATCACCTTTCCGAAGCAGAAAATGCTTGATGATTATATGGTTATGCTCGAGGAGGCGCGCAAGCGTGACCACCGGCGCATCGGTAAGGAGCTGGAGCTTTTCGCCTTCTCGCCGCGCGTGGGCATGGGACTGCCTCTCTGGCTGCCCAGGGGAGCTGACATGAAGCAGCGGCTGATCGACTTCATGACGGGTGTGTTAAAGGAGAGGGGCTATGCGATGGTCTCGACGCCTCATATAGGCAATGTGGATCTCTACAAGACCTCGGGTCACTTTGAAAAGTACGGGGCAGACTCATTCAGGCCCATCACCACTCCTCAGGAGGGTGAGGTCTTCATGCTTAAGCCGATGAACTGTCCGCATCACTGTGAGATTTATAATGCCACACCGCATTCATACCGTGACCTGCCGGTCAGGATGGCCGAATTTGGCACAGTTTACAGATATGAGCAGAGCGGAGAACTTCACGGGCTGACGCGCGTCCGCAGTTTCACGCAGGATGATGCGCACCACTTCTGCCGTCCCGACCAGCTCAAGGAGGAGTTCAAGAGCATCATTGACCTGGTGCAGTATATCTTCAGGATAGCAGGTTTCAGTGAGTTCACTGCTCAGATATCACTCAGGGATCCCTCCAACCGTGAAAAATATATCGGCTCGGACGAAAACTGGGAGAAGGCCGAGAAAGCTATAATCGAGGCATCGGGTGAGAAGAACCTGATCACCACCATAGCTGTGGGTGAGGCCGCCTTCTACGGTCCGAAGCTCGACTTCATGGTGAGGGATGCCATTGGCAGGAAGTGGCAGCTGGGAACCATACAGGTCGATTACAACCTTCCGGAGAGGTTTGAGCTGACATACACAGGCAGCGACAACCAGAAGCATCAGCCTGTAATGATCCACAGGGCCATATTCGGATCCATGGAGAGATTCGTGGCCGTGCTGATTGAGAATACAGCAGGGAAATTCCCCATCTGGCTCACACCGGACCAGGCTGTGCTGCTGCCAATCAGCGAAAAATACAATGATTATGCAAAAACTGTTTTAAATCTCCTTAATAATTCCGATATTCGCACCCTGATTGACGACAGGAGCGAAAAGATAGGTAAGAAGATAAGGGATAACGAGTTAAAGAGGATTCCGTACCTGCTTGTTATAGGTGAAAAAGAGAGTGAGGCAGGAACAGTTTCTGTCAGACGTCAGGGTGAAGGAGACAGGGGTGTGATGAACCCCGAAGAGTTCATCAGCCTCGTAAAGGAGGAGATAAGGCAGGAATTAGGCAACTAAGTGATTGAATTTAAGAATATTATTAATTTAACTGGAGGACAAGACCATAGCAGGACCAACCTATTTCAGATCGTATAACAGGCCCAGACCCAGGCCGGGCAGGAGACCCGAACCTGAACACAGGATCAACAACAGGATCACGGCAAGAACAGTGAGGGTTGTTGGCGACAACCTTGAACCAAGGGTCATGAGCATAGGGGAAGCCCTTGAGCTGGCAGACCAGATGGAGCTGGATCTTGTGGAGATTTCTCCGAACGCTGACCCGCCGGTCTGTAAGATAGTTGATTATCAGAAGTTTCTTTATCACCAGAAAAAGAAACAGAAAGAGATCAAGGCCAATGCGGCAAAGATTGTTGTAAAGGAGATACGTTTCGGCCCCAACACTGACGATCACGACTACAACTTCAAGTTGAAGCACGCGATCAATTTCCTTGAAGAGGGGGCAAAAGTAAGGGCCTATGTGTTTTTCAAGGGACGGTCAATACTCTTCAAGGAGCAGGGAGAGAAGCTGCTGGCACGTTTTGTGAATGACCTGGAGGAGTACGGGAAGGTAGATCAGACGCCCAGGCTTGAGGGTAAGAGGATGATTATCATCCTTTCACCAAAGAAAAAGAAGTAATTTTTTTATACACATATAAATAACATGCCAAAAATGAAAGTAAATCCGGGTGCAAAGAAGAGATTTTCTTTGACCGGTTCAGGTAAGATTAAGCGCAAGCATGCTTTCAAGAGCCACATTCTTACCAAGAAGTCGACCAAGCGGAAGAGGAATCTTACGTACGACGGACTGGTAGACAAGGCTGATGAGAAGAATGTTAAGCTTCTGCTTGGTCTCAAGTAGTATTAACCGCCTGACAGTGTGATAATCAATTGAATTATTAACCAGGATGTGAAGCATAAAAGACCTTACAAGGCGCTTACATCCGAAAAAGAGTAAAGAAAATGCCAAGAGCAACAAATGCACCAGCATCAAAGGCAAGGCGTAAGAAGGTATTAAAGCAGACCAAAGGGTATTTCGGCAGCAACTCAAATGTTTACACTGTTGCCAAGAACGTACTCGAGAAGGGTCTGGGCTACGCCTACCGTGACCGCCGTGCCAAGAAGGGTCAGTTCCGCGCTTTGTGGATCCAGAGGATCAACGCCGGGGCACGCCTGCACGGAATGAGTTATTCGCAGTTCATCGGCGGACTTGAGAAGAAGGGTATAACCCTAAACCGCAAGACGCTGGCCGATCTGGCCATGAACCATCCGGAAGCCTTCAAGGCGATAGTGGATAAAGTGAAAGAATAATAAAAAGCGGGGCGACCCGCTTTTTTATTTGCGATTGGCGATGTGCGATTGACGATTTGAATTTGCGATTTGTGAATTGCGATTGACGATTTGGATTTGCGAATTGCGATGTGCGATTGACGATTTGGATTTGCGAATTGCGATGTGCGATTGACGATTTGGATTTGCGATTTGCGAATTGCGAATTGCGAATTGCGAATTGCGATGTGCGAATTGCATTGTGCGATTTGCGAATTAATTACAGATCAGCTATCAGTGATTAAATCGAAAATCATAAATCGCAAAGCGGAAATCATCGCTTGGCTCCTTTGAAGAATCTTTTGAACCTTATCTTTTTAAATCCCTGTGCCTCCTTATCTATGGAGAGCCATACGATCACCGGGCGTCCTACTATATGGTCTTCCGGGACGAATCCCCAGAAGCGTGAGTCAGCCGAATCATGCCTGTTATCACCCATCATCCAGTAGTAATCCATCTTAAAGGTATAGCTGTCAGCGGGTGAACCGTTGATATAGATGACTGTATCGGTTATCTCCAGATCATTCTCCTCGTAGATGTCAATTACGGAGGTGTAGAGGCTGATGTTGGCCATGTCAAGCTTCACCGTGGTTCCCTTTTTCGGTATCCATAGCGGACCGAAGTTATCCTCGTTCCATCTGTATTGCGGGTCATGCGGGAATATATACGGGGCGTACTCCCCTGCCCTTCTGTAGTCGGCTTCGATTCCGGTGACATTGGCAAAACCAGATATCAGTTCGGCGTTTTTTGCTGTCAGGGGCAGCCGGTATACAGTGCCGGAGAGCATCATCGACTGGTCTGACCGGGAGATATCCATTCGCTCAAAAGCCTTCGGGTTGATCCGGGTGCCGTTGGTGCGGACGTAGTATGAGGTCTGCTGTGTCTCATGAACCCTGGCTGCAACACCGTTAACAAAGAGCTGACCGCCCTTTATGAATACTGTATCGCCGGGAATGCCAACACAGCGCTTGACATAATTGTCGCGGCGGTCAACAGGTCGGTAGATGACAGTATACTCATTCCATATCAGCTGCCTGGCAAGGGCATTATACTGCTCTTTCTCCCTGAGCGGTCTGTTTGCCCTGATATCTTCAGCATTGAGCATCTCGGCCCTCTCCCTGACCAGTTCATAGTAGCTCACGGCCTGGTTCTCAAGGCATACAGTATCACCGGCAGGAAAGTTGAATACCACTATGTCATCGTTTTTGACATGACCGAATCCCTTAAGTCTCTTGTAATCCCACTGCACAAGGTTGGACCAGGACTTACCCTTACCCTTTGTGAAAGGCAGCGTATGCTGGGTAAAGGGAAAGGCTAACGGAGTATTGGGCATGCGTGGACCGTAGGCCACCTTGCTGACGGCAAGATGATCACCCACAAGGAGAGTTTTCTCCATTGAGGGGGTTGGTATGCGGTAGTTCTGGAAAAGGAAGATATTGATAAGCGTGACTGCGATTACTGCAAAGATCAATGCATCAAGCCATTCAACCAGGGTGCTGTTATTGCCGTTGCGTTTCTTCCAGAAGGCCCAGTTGACTTTTTTGCTGACGTAGATGTCAAAAACAATGGGCAATCCGAGGAGCAGCCAGTAGTTACCCACCCAGATGACCCAGAGCAGGTAGAGCAGGCCTGCCACACCGAATTTAAAATATCTGTTATGCAAAAGTTCCTTCATCGCTTTTAATTTTCGCTGCAAATCTACTATAATATATTCAGAAGTCAGCCTGATGCATGAGACTCCTGGCCCTGCCGGCAACTACTCTTCAGCCTGCAGTTTGATCTTCTCTGTCTTTTCAAGGTCTTTCACATAATACCGGGAGCCCGCAAAAAACAGCGCAGCACCAATGAGGAGCATGAACGGAAGCAGTGCCATGGCTTTTTCAATATCAAACATGTCATAGAGTTTACCGATGACCAGCGGCGCGGTGGAGGCCCCCAGCAGGTTCTGCACCACCACGGCCACTGCATATGACATGGCCCTCATCCCGGGGTGTATCACATCCTGTGTCACTGCAGCGGCTGCCGGCAGGAAAGCAGTGACCGTCACCCCCATCAGCAGGAAGAATACATACTGTATTGTGCCATGGGTCATCCACAGTGCAAACATGAGCAGGATTGCCGACGATACCGTTGTTATCGTCGGAAACAGAAGACGGGCCCTGATATTTGATTTTCGCCATCTGTCTGTTATGATTCCTCCCAGCGGTGCCCCTACTATTGCCAGTACCATAACCGCACTGGCCATTGAGCCGGCTTTTTCTACAGACAGGTCACGGGTGACATGAAAATAGGTTGAGAGCCATGTCATCAGTGAAGTTGTCACAAACACAACCGCAGCAAATCCAAAATAGGTCAGAAGCAGAGATGGTTTTGAGAGAAATTCCCTGACCACATCCATCTTCTTCATCTTCACCTTGATGTTAAAGCTGTCTGTAAATGAGAGATCGACAGTTTTATAATCCTTGACAAAAAAGAAGAGTACAGCGACTATCATTCCTGGCAGTGCAACAATGCCGAAAGCATGCTTCCATCCAAGCCTGGCTGCGATGAATCCACCTATAAGGACGCCTATTGCTGTGCCGAGAGGTATGGATGCATTCCATAGGCCCATCATCTTCGATCTCTTCTCCTCGGGGTAAAGACCGGATATCACGGCGCTTCCTCCGGGAGCATAGCCAGCCTCGCCCACTCCTATCAGGGCTCTTGCCAGAACCAGCTGCACGAAATTGCCTGTAAGTGCGCACAGGGCCGTGGCGAGGCTCCAGATGACGGCCATGATACCAATGGTCTTGGTACGGTTCCAGCGGTCGACAAGGATTGAGATGGGGAATGTCAGCAGAACAATGGCCCAGTAAACAGCCGAAACGAGCAGTCCGCTCTGCGTATGGGTGATCCCGAGATCCTGCTCGATATGCACGAACATGGATGTCACAACCATCCTGTCGATATAATCGAACATATATAGCAGGAACAGCAGAATGAACACGTAGTTGGTGTATCCTTTTGTGTAGAGATACCCCGGAGGAATGATCTTATTTTTCATCGTGTGAAATATTGGAGTTTATGTTCACAGGCAAACTGGGACCTAAAGTAATGTCTATTTTTTTATCCTGCATCAGTTTTGACATACGAAAATCATGAAAAAAAGCATAATTGCACTAATTGTTCTTTTTCTTATGCTCTCAGCGGGCTGCGGGAGAGCGGAGACCGCCGACCTTGTAATTGTTAACGGAAGGGTCTTTACCGCTGATTCCCGGGTGCCGGATGCTGAGGCCGTTGCCATAAGGGGCAACGTGATACTGGCCGTTGGCAGTCAGAGAAAGATAAGCAGGCATATTGATCCTTCAACCACAAGGGTGATCGATGCCGGCGGCAGGCAACTGGCTCAGGTTTGGTTACCTGAAAGATTTCATGGACGGCACTCTCGGCTCGGCCACGGCGATGATGTTTGAACCATTCTATGACGAGCCTGAAAAGACAGGGCTGCCGCAGATGAGTTACGAGGAGCTGGAGGCCAGGGTGCTGGCTGCCGACAGCCGGGGGTTTCAGATAGGTATACATGCCATCGGGCCGAAGGCCAACAACTGGATACTGAATGCCTACGAGAAGGCAAGGGAGGTCAACGGCATCCGTGACAGCCGTCATCGCTCGGAGCATGCACAGATACTCACAGAGGAAGACCTGGCTCGTTTTGCACAGCTGGGCGTCATCGCCTCGATGCAGCCCACTCACTGCATCACTGACAAGCGGTTCGCGGAGAAGCGCATTGGCACCGATCGAAGCCGTTGGGCATATGCCTGGAAGAGCCTGGCCGACAGCGGGGCACAGCTGGCATTCGGCACCGACTATTCCGTGGAGCCGCTGAACCCTATGGAGGGGCTTTACGCCTCAGTGACAAGGAAAGACCGCAAGGGAGAAGAGGGAGACGGATGGTTCCCGATGGAGAAGATCACCATGGGCAAGGCCATCGAATATTATACGCTGGGGGCAGCTTACGCCCAGTTTATGGATGACAGAAAGGGTATGTTGAGGAAGGGATATTTAGCAGACATAACAATCCTCTCAGAAGATATCTTCAATATCAGCGAGGAGATGATTATGTCCGTGAAAACTAACTATACTATCGTTGACGGAAAGATAGTCTTCGAAAGAAACAGATAAAAATCTACTTCGTCTGGTCGTCAATGGTTGCTCCGGAAGCATTCTTGGCAACAGAGGCAATGCCGTTGTCACAACTGGCCTGAGCTTCGTACATTTCGCTCTTACCGATAACCTGACCGTTTGATGCTTTCAGATTGAAATAGAATTTCCCGTTCTGGGCCACTTTTGCATCGAACCTCCTGGGGTCAGCAGCATTCTTCTTAACCGACTTGACGCCGTTCACGCATGAAGGTTTTGATGCGTAGCCCTCACTGGCCAGTATAACCTGACCGTTACCGGCGAGAAGGTTAAACTGAAATTCGCCGTTCTTTCTTTTCGAGATAACAAATTTTCCCATTATTACTAAATTTATTTAAAGGTTAACTTTGTCGTGTCGTTTCCAAATATACAAAAAAAACTGCATTAGATTTACCAAAGGGGTTTTTATGCGAATAGATATCATTACAGTACTGCCCGACCTGCTGCGCAGTCCGTTCAGTGATTCGATCATCAAACGGGCACGGGATAGGGGTGTGGTTGAGATTAACATCATCAACCTGCGTGATTATTCAACCGACAGGCACAGGAGTGTTGACGACTATCCCTTCGGAGGCGGAGCAGGTATGGTAATGATGATTGAGCCGGTCTACAACTGCATCACTCATCTCACTTCGCAGCGGCACTATGATGAGATCATTTACACGTCGCCCGACGGCATACCCTTCAGTCAGTCTCTTGCCAACGAGCTGTCGATGAAGGAGAATATCGTTATCCTTGCGGGTCACTACAAGGGTGTGGATCAGCGCATCAGGGACCGTCTCATCACGCGGGAAATATCGATAGGCGATTATGTACTTACCGGGGGCGAATTGCCGGCCGCCGTGATAACTGATGCCATTGTGAGGTTACTGCCGGGTTCCATCTCAGATGCCGAATCGGCGCTCTCCGACTCGTTCCAGGATGATCTGCTGGCGCCGCCCGTTTACACCAGGCCTGCAGATTTCAGGGGATGGAAAGTGCCTGATATCCTTCTTGGAGGAAACACCGGGGAGATAGAAAAATGGCGTTTTGAGGAATCGGTCCGAATCACCCGTGAAAAGCGGCCGGGCCTCCTCGACGATGAATCATGATTGTTTATATTCTTTTTGTCGAAAAAGCTTTGTAACATTGCCACCCTGCTGACAACACAATAAATAAAAACGATATGAAACCTCACGATTACATTGAGAGAGAAGAGAAGTACGGAGCACATAACTATCATCCCCTGCCGGTGGTTCTTGACCGTGGCGAAGGGGCATATGTATGGGATGTGGAAGGCAAGAGATACTATGATTTTCTCTCGGCCTATTCAGCCGTGAACCAGGGCCACTGCCATCCTAAAATAACTGCAGCGCTGATTGAGCAGGCGCAGAAACTAACGCTCACCTCCAGGGCATTTTTTAACTCGGTGCTGGGGGAATATGAAGAGTACATCACAAAATACTTCGGCTATGACAAAGTACTGCCCATGAACAGCGGTGCCGAGGGTGACGAGACAGCCCTCAAGCTTTGCCGCAAGTGGGCATACCTGAAGAAGGGCATCAGGCAGGATCAGGCGAAGATCATCGTCTGCGAAGGCAACTTTCACGGGCGCACCATCACCATCATTTCCATGTCTACTGACCCGGATGCACGCAAGGATTACGGTCCCTTTACTCCCGGATTCATCACCATACCCTACAATGACATACCGGCGCTGGAGAAGGCTCTGGAAGATCCTGACGTGGCCGGTTTCCTTGTAGAACCGATACAGGGTGAGGCAGGTGTCTTTGTTCCGGATGAGGGATATATCAAAAAAGCCTATGATCTCTGCAAGAGCAGGAATGTACTGTTCATTGCCGATGAGGTGCAGACCGGGCTGGCACGTACGGGTAAGCTCCTGGCATGCGATCATGAGTATGTCAGGCCTGACATACTCATTCTCGGCAAGGCGCTTTCCGGGGGAGCAATGCCCATCTCGGCAGTGCTGGCTGATGATGAGATCATGTTAACCATTAAGCCGGGCGAGCACGGCTCCACTTTCGGAGGAAACCCGCTTGCCGGAAAGGTTGCGATAGCAGCACTGGAGGTGATAAGGGAGGAGAAGCTGGCAGAAAAGGCTGAGAGGCTCGGCAGGATATTCCGTGACGAGATGAAGGCTATTAAGTCGGACATGATAGAGCTGGTGCGCGGCAAGGGACTTTTAAATGCCATCGTCATCAGGCCCAAAGACGGCAGGGAGGCGTGGGATGTCTGCCTGGCGATGATGGAGCTGGGGGTGCTGGCGAAACCGACTCACGGGCACATCATCAGGTTTGCTCCGCCACTTGTGATCACCGAGGAGCAGCTTCGTGATGCCATCTCACTGATAAAGAAAGCCTTGCTTCAGTTCAGCTGATTTTGACAAGCTGAGCGGAGTATTGCAAATATCACCCCGCCCGGATATTAAAAGAATGCTATTTTTACCGACGCTAAAAAATGAACTATGAGAGTTGTCTTCATATTATGTGCTGTCATTGTCCTCACTGCATGTGCCGGTACCGGGAAAAATCCATCCATCACGGCTGAGGAGCTGACCCTCATCACCGGGAAGCTTGCATCTGACAAGTTTTTCGGGAGAGGTACGGGAACAGGAGGCGACTCACTGGCAGCGCTTTACATAGCGACGGAGTTTGAGAAAGCCGGAGCCAATCCTTTCATTGAATCGGGGTTGCAGCCCTTCAGCGTAAATGTGGCTGCTGAGCCTGGCAAAAACAACCGTTTGGTCGTCAACGGAAAGGAGTTTATGACCGGCACCGACTTTATGCCCCTGGCGCTCTCTGCAAACTCTTCCCTGCTGGCTGAGGTGGTCTTCTGCGGTTACGGGCTGTTACCGTCGGGTGACACGCTTTACCGGGATGACTTCTCCGGATTGGATGTTACGGGTAAATGGGCTTTGCTGCTCAGGGGTTACCCCGAGTCGGATACAGCCTCGGTAGGCTACGGATCTATCAGCAGTGACCGCATCAAAGTGCTGAATGCCAGAGAAAAAGGCGCAGCAGGAGTCCTGCTGGTGTCAGGCGAGACATGGGATGTGGCTGACAACCTTGACAAACCATCGCGCAGCGAGTCACGGGCCGGAGTGCCGGTGTTGCAGATCAGGAGAAGCGTGGCTGACTCGATTCTCAAAGGCACTGAAGCCACCATAAAAGAGCTTGAAGAGAAGGCTGCAGATTCAAAATCCGCCACAGGATTGATAACGCAGACTACGGTTTATGCCGAGGCGGATGTGGAGAAGAGGGAGGCCATCACCTCCAACGTGGTCATGATGATGGAGGGGAACTCAAATCCAGGTGAGTATGTAATAATCGGAGCGCATTATGATCATCTCGGCATGGGCGGACCTGGCTCCTCAAGCAGGGTCCCCGATACCGTGGCAATCCATTACGGAGCCGACGACAATGCTTCAGGAGTAGCTCTTATGATCGAACTGGCTGAGAGGCTGGCCGCAGAGAAGGGAGAACACGCAAGGAGTATCATCTTCGTGGCCTTCTCAGGTGAGGAGATGGGACTGCTGGGATCAAAGCACTTTGTTGAAAATATGGGCATTGACCCCTCTGCTGTCAACCTGATGATTAATCTTGATATGGTGGGACGGATGAAAGAGGGTAACGGCCTGCAGGTTGGCGGAGTGGGTACGGCTGCAGGTCTGCGTGACACGGTGATATCACACAGTGACACGACGGCGGTAAGGCTCTCCTTCACCTCTGAGGGTTACGGTCCTTCAGACCATTCCTCATTCTACGGAAAGAACATACCGGTACTTTACTTTACCACAGGGGCCCATCTCGATTACCACACTCCCTTTGACACCCCGGACAAGTTGAATTTTGAAGCGATGGTGAAGATAGGTGACCTTCTGACGGACCTGGTATCATGGTCGGCGAACAGCCCCTCCAGGCTTGCCTTCACCGAGGCCGGACCAAAGGAACCGACGAGTCCCATGGGCCGCAGGAGAGGTATCACCTTCGGCATAATGCCCGATTTTGCCGGCAATGTCACAAACGGGCTGAGGGCAGATTTTGTCACTCCCGGCAGACCGGCTGCACTGGCAGGGATGGTAAAGGGTGACATCATCGTGGCTATAGACAGCAAGCCGGTCAGCAATATCGAGGACTACATGTTCAGGCTCAGCCAGCTCAAGCCTGGCCAGACGGTACCTGTCGAAGTCTTGCGCAATGGAGCTCGGGAGCTATTAATCATTCAGTTATAACAATATATCAGCTTATTAAACATGAAAAACTTCCTGTTCTGGACCATAGCCGTGATGATTACAATCGCCGCCGCAATATACCAGAGGACAACCGGACCTACATATCCCTACAAGACCACGACGACCATTGACGGAACGGAGTACTCGTTCGCACTCAAGCGGAGCCAGACAAACACCCATCCATGCATGATAAAACTTGAAATACCGGAGCAGGTAACGGGTGAGATATTTTACCGCCGACTGAAGATGAATGAAGAATGGACTGCTATGGAGATGAAGCATGACGGTGTGCACCTGGCCGGTGAGCTTCCCTCCCAGCCTGCCGCCGGCAAACTTGAGTATTACATTGTTTTGAAAGCTGCTTCGGGAGTCGAGACCACTGTCATGAAGGAGAATCCTGTGGTGATAAGGTTCAAGGGTGACGTGCCGGCAGTGATAATGTTACCGCATATTATCATTATGTTTTTTGCCATGCTTCTGTCGAACCTGGCGGGTCTTACCGCCGCCTTCGGCCACTCCGAGCAAAGAAGATACGGTCGTTGGGCGCTGTGGCTGCTGCTGGCCGGGGGCATGGTACTGGGGCCGCTGGTGCAGAAACATGCTTTCGGTGATCTCTGGACAGGTATCCCGTTCGGTTGGGACCTTACAGACAATAAGTTATTGATTGCCGTTATTGTATGGACTTTTGCGGTTATCATGAACCGCAAAAAAGAGCGCCCTGGTTACACCATCGCCGCAGCGGTAATACTGCTTCTGATCTACTCAATACCGCACAGCCTTTTCGGGTCGGAACTCGACTTTGCAACCGGTACGGTAACACAGGGTTAAAAGAAATTTTTATCCTCCTGCTGCTTTTTTCTACCTTGGATGCAGCATTCGCGAGCAGTCTTCGTCATTGAATTGAAGAGTTCAAATGATGGGTGCAGCGTCATACATACTTAAACAAGATCTTGAATTAAGAATGGGAAATGTTGAAGCAGCATTCAGGAACATACACCAGGACCTGATAGACGGGTGCCGGGAAGGTGATCAGAAGGCTCAGTTCCAGGTTTACAAGCTCTATTACAAGGCTATGTACAACACCAGCCTGAGAATTGTAAACGACAGCATGGAAGCTGAAGATGTGATGCAGGAAGCGTTCCTGTCGGCCTTCGAAAAGATAAACACCTATTCGGGGACTGTCAGTTTCGGCGCCTGGTTGAAGAGAATAGTGGTAAACAGGTCACTTGATGCCCTGGGAAGAAGAAAAGCGATCTTTGAAGAGCTTGACGGCCATGACGGTATCCGCGACGACAGCATTGAAGATGCTGAATACAGGGAGGAGACGGAGACCAGGGTGGAAGAGGTCAAAGCGGCCATTGAGCGGCTTCCGGAAGGATACCGCGTGATACTCTCTCTCTATCTCATTGAGGGTTACGACCATGATGAGATAGCTGAGATGCTCAACATCTCAAGCAGCACCTCGCGGTCACAGCTGTCGAGGGCAAAGCAGAAGCTGGTGAGTGAATTGAAGGTAGACAAGATAAATGAATAAGAATATGACCCGACTTGAAGAGATAATCAAAAGAGAAAGAGGTGTGTTTGACGACCGGGAGCCGTCAGACGGCCACTTCGAGAGATTCAGCTTTAAGCTTGCCACGAGGCTGCACGCCGGAAAAGCAAAGAGGAGCATCATGCCCTACCTGCTCAAGGCTGCCGTGGTAACGCTGCTTGTGACCCTCTCTTCGCTCTGGACGTTTGATCACTTCGTGAGGCCGAACCTCAAGAAGCAAATGACCCTCAGTGAGGTCTCTCCCGAGTACCGTGAGGCAGAGAGGTATTATGTGAGGCAGGTAAACATGATGGAGAATGAGTTCACATCTCTTGACATCGCTAATCCTGAGCAGAAGGAGATGCTTATGAGTGAGTTGGCAGCCATGGACTCAGTTTACACTGAGTTGCAGAAAGAGCTCAGGGCCAATCCCAACGACCAGCGGATCATTGATGCCATGATAAGCCATTACCAGACCAAGATAGAGGTCATGAGTTATTTACTTGACCAGTTGAGACAGATAAAAGCAGAAACCGAAAATCCAGTCAGCCATGAAAAAGTTACTATTTAACAGGAGAGTTGCGACCCTGGCACTGTTGCTCTGCGCCGTAGCTCTGACAGCCTCCGCGACAGAGGTAAAAAAGGAATATCACAGGGAGAAGACGCCCACTGACAACACCACACTCACGGTGATCAACAAGTTCGGTGCTGTGGTCACTGAAACCTGGGATCAGAACAATATCGTCATTGACGTGACGGTCAAGGTTGAACACTCCTCAGAGGAGAGGGCACGGAAGCTTCTGGAGATGATCACCGTCGAATTCACCGAAAAGGGCGATAACCTGACTGCGGAGACGATCTTCAGTGACAGCTTCTCATCGACTAGTTGGAAGGGTGGCAACAACAACTTCAGCATCAACTACAACATCAAGATGCCGGCCTGGATCAGTCTCGATATCAGCAACAAGTACGGAAACACTGTTGTGGATGAGGTAGCCGGACTGGTCAGGCTGAACAGCAAATACGGAGATATCACCGTTCACAAGCTTTCGAGGGGTAATCTCAAGCCACTGAATACGCTGATTGTTGCCTACGGCAAGGCCACCATTGACGAGCTGGGATGGGCGGAGATCAACGCCCGTTACTGCGGCATGTTCAGTGTTGAAAGGGCTGTGGCGTTGCTGATAGACAGCAAGTACTCGAAGGTTTCAGTTGATGAGGTAAGCTCCCTGGTAGCCGACAGCAAGTATGACGGTTACAGCATCGATGCCGCCAACAACATAGTTGTGATGGGAGGATATACTGACCTTAAGTTCGGCAGGGTAAACAAGAAGCTGGAGGTTGAGACCAAATACGGCAATCTCTCCGTAGAAAAGATACCTGCAGATTTTGAGTCGGTGACCGTGAAGGCAGGGTACTGCGGGGTGAGGCTCGGGATTGACCCCGCGGCCTGTTACATGCTGGATGCCAGCAGCTCTTACGGCAGCATCAGGATTGATGATGCAAGGTTCTCGCCGGAGAGGAGGATTGCTGGCAACACCAGCACGGAGCTTGCCGGCAAGGTAGGCAGTTGCAGCGATCCATCTGCAACAGTGAAGATAAACACCTCATACGGGTCTGTAAGACTCTACTAGATAATTTGGATTTTTACTCAAAGCTTCGCGGCGCCCTCAGGAAATTGGGGCGCCGCGTTCTTTTTACCACGTTGCTTCTGCGCCGCTGCGAGCATCTGCAGGGGTGGTCCGTGTCAGGGCGGGTTCTGTGCTGCTGCGTCGCTTCTCCCGACCTGAGATGTCGGGGCGGTGGTCCGCGTCAGGGCATCAGTTTATCCGGTTCATCGGAGAAGATAAAGACACCCTGTTTCCCGGCTGAGGTTTTATAGCCACGGTACATCCCCTCTGTGTTGAATGGCATGCTTACATTGCCTTTGCTATCAACGGAGACCACACCTCCTGTGCCACCGACCTTCACCAGTTTCTTTTTTATCACCTCTCTCGCCGCCTCATCGAGAGACATCTCCCGGTACTCCATCAGTGCCGAGATATCGTGCGCCACGGTATAGCGTATGAAGAACTCACCGTGGCCTGTGGCTGACACGGCACAGGTGACGTTGTTGGCATATGTGCCCGCCCCTATTACCGGGGCGTCGCCCACGCGGTTATAGCGCTTGTTGGTCATTCCTCCTGTGGATGTTCCGGCGGCCAGGTCGCCGTTCATATCGAGAGCCACGCATCCCACGGTTCCGTGCTTGTCGTTTTTAAGTGACCGCTGTAGCTCGTTATACCGCTTCTCATCGCGGAAGTAAGAGGGGTCGACAATATCCAGTCCCTTTTCTGCAGCAAACTCAGAGGCTCCCTTACCGGTGAGCATGACGTGTGGTGACTGTTCCATCACGGCGCGTGCGGCGGTGATAGGGTTGCGTATGTCGGTCACGCCGGCCACGGCGCCGGCGGCGAGGTCACTGCCGTCCATTAGGGAGGCGTCGAGTTCATTGCGGCCCTCGTGGGTGAAGACGGCACCTTTGCCGGCATTGAAGAGCGGTGAGTCTTCCATCAGCCTGATGGTACGTTCCACGGCGTCGAGGGCCGAGCCGCCGGAAGCCAGGATGGCTGCGCCGGTGTCGATGACAGCCTGCATCATGGCCCTGTACTCAGCCTCCCGCTCCGGAGACAAGCGCTCGCGGGTGATGACACCGGCGCCGCCGTGGACGGCGATGGTCCACTGTGACCCGCTCTTCGGCAGAAGAAGATCTATCTCCATGATTGCCTTGATGGCACGGTCGGAGAAGAAGTCACCGGCTGGAAAGAGAGAGAACCTTCCTGCCCCTTGGTAGTTGTCCCCGTCAATGAGCAGGACCTCCTGCTGGTCATTGCGATTGACAATCTCGCTGAGGGTGAAGGCTGCACGGTAGCCGTCAACGCCGGCAACCACAACCATACCCTGACGCAGTGCATCGGATGACATCCGGTAATAATCACGCAGAACCTCTGAAAGCATCCCCCCGGTAAAGGGTGTGGTGCCGTGGATGCCTCTACCCCTGCCGTAAAAGACAGTCTGGAAGGTCTCATCCTGAATTCCGGCAGGCAGTTTCGACAGGATTTCTCTCTGGCGGCCGTTGACGCATATCCTCATGGTCTCGGAGAAGAGAGGAGATATTTCCCTGTTAATAGCGTATTTGCTGTCAAGCGACTTCACGGTGATGCGCACCGGATTGCTGATATTCCTTACAGTGACAAGGTCATTGCCTGCAATGATTTTTGTCTCCTGCGGCAACGGCCACAGGTCCTTGCTCTTTGACGGCACTATTCGGGCCACCGAGGTGGCGATCAGGAGACGGTGACGGTTAACAGGGTAATAGATCTCACCCCAGGAGAAGGTTACTTTTTCGCCCCTGTCATTTTCGACCTCCACATAGAGGTCAATAATAGGTGGAAATTCAGCCTCATTCTTCTTTTTGAGCACGATTCTGTTAAGAATGTCACAGAGAGAGTAGCCGTCATAACGGTAGGCTCCTGTAAATCCGACGGAGTCGCCGGCCAGCACGGTTTCCTTGACGGTGATACTGTGCTTTGGCAACCGGGAGACATCCACGGTAATATCCTTTTCCACCTCGCCGGTGACAAGAATCTTCTTGCTCCCCTTCAGCAGGTAGGAAGGTTCATCATCGTAAAAGTCGTTTGTCTGTGCTCCGGCAACCACAAAAGCCAGCAGCATAATCATTGTAAAGGCAATTTTCTTCATGATTGAATATTTCATTAGATTAAATAATTACTATTTTATTGGTCTAATGGAGCTTACATGAAAACATAATTATTTCCTGTTGCGAGTTGCTGCTCATGTAGGTTTCATTCGTTTAATTAATTATTATTTCATTGGTTGAATGGAACTTACATGCAGTAAATAATCATTGCATTTTGCGGGTTATTGGTCATGTAAGTTTCGTTATGCAAATCTGTTCATTTTGCCGGGTAAATTTAATGATTATTAGCATTAATGCGGGAACATGTATTCAAGGTAAACGATGCAGGCAGGGAGACTGCAGGACAATCTGCTTTTCGCAGTTGAGGATTCCGGCAGGGAGACTGCAGGACAATCTGCTTTTCGCAGTTGAGGATTCCGGCAGGGGGACTTCCGGGCAATCTGCTTTTCACCGCAGGTGGCATACCGGTGCCGCACGATCTCTCGCCACAGAACAGCAGACCGGAATCTTATAATAGCAGTTCAGCTGCGCCAATGCCTGTTCCGGCATCTCTCCGCACCGCTACTACGGCGCTTTGAGATCAGATAATCCAATGATTATTATGGGACATCGACGGGCGAATTACCTTCTTATGACGGTTAACAGGATAACCCGAAAGGACTTTTCTGCAACTCTCACAGATCGAGTTCCACGAGGGTAATTCCGGCGCCGCCGCGGTCAACATGCTCGTCGGCAATATGTCTTACGACACCTGTGGTTTCAAGGTACTGACGAATCATCTGCCGCAGTATGCCATTGCCCTTTCCGTGGAGGATGCGGAGGTTTCTGTACTGTATCATCAGTGCCGTGTCAATGAAATCCTGCACCACCTGCAGCGCCTCCTCGGTGCGCATTCCCCTGACGTCGATCTCGGGGCTGAACCGGTTGCGGCGTGCTGTCAGTGACCAGTCGATATTTTGCTGAGGCCTCTTCCCTGCCTGTTCTTTCCTGTAGATGGCGCCATCCACTGGTTCAGTACTGCTGATATCAACGCTCATCTTCAGGCTGCCGGAGACTATCTTCAGCTTCTTGCCCTTTATTTCAGTAACCTCTCCGACCGTATCGGTCCCGGTGATCCTCACATAATCGCCCGGCGAGATTCCACCATCCTTTTTGGGTGTGACAGCTTTCTCTTCGGGCTCCTTTTTCCTGGAAATACGTTTGACTATACTTGCGGCAGGCTTATCGAGCTGTGGAGGCACGTTCACAGGTTTCTCCCGGGGTTTCGTCTCCTTCTCAATCTGATCACGGAAGGTCTCCAGGGCTTCGCGTACCTCTTTGGTCTTCTCTTTCTCGGCCTGTGCCTCACGAATGGACCGGATGGTATTCTCGATCATCCTGTTGGTATTGCGCAGCATCTCTTCAGCCTTGTTTTTGGCCTCTCCGATGATCTCCTTCTTCTGGGTCTTGATATCACCCATCTGACTTTCGTATGAAGCGATCAGCTCCTCGAGTCTTTTTTCATGTCGGCGGACAGTCTCGCGTTTCTTCTCCCAGTACCGTTTGTCGCGTGCTATCTCGCGCAGGTTACGGTCGAAATCGACGTTCCCCTCTCCTGCCCTGGCGGCAGCGTCAGCGAGAATCTCATTGGGTAGTCCTATTTTTCTTGCTATCTCGAAGGCAAACGAGCTTCCCGGTTTACCCTGGTCGAGACGGAAGAGCGGCTGCATCAGCTGGTTGTCAAAGGCCATGGCTCCGTTGCTGATACCCTCCTGTGAAGTGGCGAAGTGTTTCAGGTTGGTATAGTGGGTTGTGATGACCCCGTATGCCTGTCTTGCATTGAGTTCCGCCAGGATGGCTTCGGCGAGGGCGCCTCCCAGCAGCGGCTCCGTGCCGGTGCCGAACTCATCGATCATCACCAGCGAGCTGTTGTCGGCATACCTGAGCATCTGCTTCATGTTAATCAGGTGAGAGCTGTAGGTACTCAGGTCGTTCTCTATGCTCTGCTCATCACCGATATCAATGAAGAACCTGCCGAAGATGCCTGTCTCAGTCCCTTCACCCACGGGCACGGTCAGACCGCACTGCAGCATATACTGTATCAGTGCCACCGTTTTGAGGCATACTGACTTTCCGCCTGCATTGGGACCGGATATGACCAGTATGCGCTCCCGGCTGTCGATGGTGATTGTCAGCGGCACCACCACCCTGCCGGGGGTGCGGGCAAATGCCAGGGTAAGAAGCGGGTGACGGGCGTTTATCCATCTTATATGCGGTGTATCGGCCACGGGAGGTTTGATGCTCCGAAGCCTGTTGCCGAAGAGTGCTTTGGCACGTATAAAGTCGATCCCGGCGAGGAAGGAGAGGTTATCCTGCAGGTCATCGATATATGGCCTGACGGTGTCGGCCAGTGCAGTCAGTATCCTTACGATCTCACGTTTCTCACGATGTTCCAGCTCCGTAATCTGGTTGTTGAGTTCCACCACCTCTGCCGGTTCGATAAAGACTGTTTTGCCTGTGGCCGACTCATCATGAATGAATCCCTTTATTCCCCGTTTTCCGGAGGCGCTGACAGGTATGACACCCCTGCCGTTACGCACTGCCACCGTGACATCGCGGTCTACCAGACCGTCAGCCTGTGCCTGTCTGAGCACGGAGTGCAGTTTTCTGACGGCTGCCAGTGATTTGGATGCAAGGTCAGCGCGTATCTCCTTCAGTGCCGGCGATGCGTTGTCGCGTATCTTGCCCTCCTTGTCAACAATTCGGTCAATAGCTTCCGAGACAAAAGGATAGAGCACCACCTCCCCTGCCATGGCGGTGAGGGTAGGATATCTCCCATCCTTCCTGTTCCTGAAGAAGGCGGTGATACGTCTTATTGTTTCAAGTGAACCCCGCAGTGCCACCACCTCATCAAGCTCCGGGAAGGTGCCTTCGATGCGCAGCTTCTCAAGCATGGCATGGGGATCATTGTAATTATCAGAAGGAAACTGTTCTCCATCAGAGAGTATCTGCTGGAATTCCTCCGTCAGGGTTAGCCTGTGCCGCACCTCTCCAGGGGAGAATGATATCTGCATCTCCTCCACCCTGCGAACGCCGGCCGGGCTAAGGCATCCGTCGCTGATCTGTTCCCTTATGCGGTCAAAACCTATCTTAAGCTCGTATGTGTCGGGATATATCATCAGATGTACCTTTCAGCACAAAAGTAAAGTTAATTAATGTTAATGCATCGCCGGCATAAAATTTATGACCCTATATTTATTCCGCTTAAAAATCAGTGAAATGAAAACAGTTCTTATCACCGCAAGGAGAGCGATGATCACCATACTTCTCCTTGCAATGTTTATGCCTCTCTCATCACAGGAGGTTGCCCTTGACCTTGAGATGGTCTACAAGATCAGGCAGGAGGGTCAGCGCAATTCAGACATTGAGACGCTATCCTATATCATGACCGATCTTGCCGGTCCGCGTCTGACAGGATCTCAGGGAATTGACCGTGCCAATGAGATAGCCCGTGCAAAGCTTGCCGGGTACGGTCTCTCCAATGTGCGTATTGAGAAGGTCAGCGACTTCAGTCGCGGCGGATGGGATTATACAAAGGCTTATGCTGCCATGACTGCGCCCTACTACAACAACTTCTCCGTAACTCCGGTGGCCTGGACCTCCGGCACGGAAGGATTGCTGAAGGGTGAGGTTATTCTTGTTGACATCAGCAAGGTTGAGGACATTGAGCAGTACCGTGGCAAGCTAAAGGGCAAGATCATCATGACCACTTCCACCTCACAGTACGAGGTCAGTTTTGAGCCCCTGGCCAAAAGGCTCACCGGGGAGGATCTGGAGAGGATCTCCACGGTCTCTCCCGGCGGTACCCCTACCCGCAGGATGATGGGCGACTGGATGTCCATGAGGGAGCTGAGGAACAAGATAAACGAGTTTCTGAAGAGCGAGGAGGTGGCTATGATAATAAGCCGTGGCAATGCCTTCAACATACCCCGTTCCTCCGGTACGTCATATGACGGCAAGGGTCAGCCGCCGGTGACGGAGATCAATATCCCGGTGGAGCCTTATGGCAGGATGGAGCGCCTGCTGAAAAAAGGTGAGAAGGTTGAGGTTGAGGCTGAGATAAATGCTGAGTTTACTCCCGACAGGAGTGTTTACAACGTCATTGCAGAGATCCCCGGCACCGATCCGAAACTGAAGGACCAGGTGGTTCTGCTGGGTGGGCACATCGACTCATGGCATGGCGGTACAGGTGCTGCCGACAACGCATCGGGCTGCATAGTGATGATGGAGGCCATGAGAATACTGAAGTCGCTTGACGCGAAGCCTCGCCGTACGATACGCATAGCTCTCTGGGGCGGTGAGGAGCAGGGTCTGTACGGTTCGCGCGGTTATGTCTCCAAATACCTGTTTGACAGGGAGAAGAATGAGAAAAAACCGGGTTATGACAGGTTCTCTGTCTATTTCAACATGGACAACGGTACGGGTCGTTACCGCGGCATCTATCTGCAGGAGAACAACCTTGTCCGTCCGTTGTTTGAAGATTGGATGGAGCCGATGGAGGATATGGGGTTCAACACCATTGCCATTCGCAATACCGGCGGCACAGACCATCAGAGCTTCGACGGGGTTGGACTGCCCGGCTTCCAGTTCATCCAGGACGAGATAGAATATGGCCGTGGGTATCACACCCTGGCTGACACATATGAGCGTCTGCTCATGCCCGACCTGAGGCATAACGCAATAATAACTGCCTGGCTGGCATGGAATGCCGCCATGGCGGATGACCTTATACCGCGCAAGCCGGAGATGAAATCAACGCAACGGAGATCGCCCTACGGATTCTGACCTGCCTGGCGGGCTCACAACTTTTTTTGTTTTTCAATTCTGTTAATGTTAAAGAGGCTGACCTGTTGCGGGTAAGCCTCTTTTTTTCATCCGGTATTTATCCGGTCCTGCAGGACCGGAAATTCATTTACTGCCGGGCCGCCGGGCTGGCAGCCTGTCACGCTTCTCTTTACTGCCAATGGTGTAATAGCCTGCTAATCAATAATTCCTCCTTCACCGGATCGATATGGCTCTTAACCACTGTCTTCCTGCAAGTCTGATGGTATTATAGCCTGCTACTCCTTTATTCCCTCGAGGTCAAGGATGAATGCATACTCCAGTGCCACGGTCTTCAGGCGCTCGAAGCGGCCTGAGGCGCCTCCGTGGCCTGCAGTCATGTTGACATCCATGATGAGGATGTTGTCATCTGTCTTCATGTCGCGCAGCCTGGCAACCCATTTGGCAGGTTCCCAGTACTGTACCTGCGAATCCCAGTAGCCTGTGGTAACCAGCATGTTGGGATACTCCTGCTCCTTCACCTGGTCATATGGTGAGTATGAGAGCATATAGTCGTAGTACTCCTGCTTGCGCGGGTCGCCCCACTCGTCCCATTCGAATGTGGTGAGGGGTATTGAGGCGTCAAGCATTGTACTGACAACATCAACGAACGGTACTGCGGCTATGATGCCGTTGTAGAGTTCCGGCTCCATATTGACAATGGCACCCATCAGCAATCCGCCGGCGCTGCCACCCATGGCATAGAGGTGTTCGGCAGAGGTGTATTTCTCGTTTATAAGGAACCGTGCACAGTCGTTGAAGTCTGTAAAGGTGTTTATCTTCTTCAGCAGCTTGCCGTCTTCGTACCACTGGCGACCCATCTCGCTGCCACCCCTGATATGGGCAATGGCATAGGCAAATCCCCTGTCAAGGAGGCTGATGATGGATGAGCGGAAATAAGGATCGGTTGAAGAGCCGTACGAGCCGTAGGCGTAAAGCAGCAGCGGAGCGGTGCCGTCCTGTGTGAATCCCTTACGGTATACAAGGGAAACAGGGACCAGCGTTCCGTCTGTGGCGGTAGCCCAGAGGCGCTTTGACTCATAATTGTCTTTGTCAAATCCTCCCAGCACGCTGTCCTGCTTCAGCAATGTCTTTGTGCGTGCAGCCATATCATAATCGTAGGTCGAGTTGGGGGTTGTCAGCGACGAGTAGCTGTACCTGAGGAGTGTGGTGTTGCCATTGGGGTTGACACTTATGCCGGCCGTATAGGTCTCCTCGCCGAAATCGAGGAAATGTTCGGAACCGTCGCCCAGATTGATGATGCGGAGGTTGGTAAGACCCTTAATGCGCTCATCGGCAACCAGGTAGTTATCGAAGAGTTCATAATTTTCAAACAGAACGTCATCACGGTGAGGTATAACTTCCTTCCATGCAGGCATGCCTGTTCTGTTTTCAGGGCATGACATCAGTTTGAAGTTCTTTGCTGCGTTGGCATTGGTCCTGATGTAGAAGACACCGTTAAGATGATCTAGTGAATATTCATGGCCTACCATTCGCGGTGCGAATATCATCACCTCGCCGCCGGGATTGGCTGTTTCGATGAGGCGTACCTCGGTCGTCAGTGTCTGACTCGACATAATCATGATATATTTTTTACTCTTGGTTTTACCGAGATAGACGGCAAAGGTCTCGTCGGTCTCGTCGAACACCACCTGGTCTTCGGAGGAGGGAGTACCCAGTTTATGCTTCATGACAACGGCAGCGCGGAGAGTCTCCGGATCCTTTTTCACATAGAAGAGGGTCTTATCATCGTCAGCCCAGACACTCTGGCCGGTGGAGTTGACGATGGTATCAGAGAGAAGTTCGCCGGTGTTGAGGTCCTTGACATAGATTGTGTATTGCCTGCGGCTCACATGGTCGACGCCATATGCCAGGAGGTTATTGTCAGGTGAGACAGATGCACCGCCGACGCCGGTATAATTATGACCTTCAGCGAGCAGGTTGACATCAAGCATCACCTCTGCTGTTTCCGTGCCATCCTTTCTCCGGTAGAGGACAGGATACTCCTTGCCTTCAAAGTATTTCGTGTGATAGAAATAACCATTGTCGAGGTAAGGCACAGTCTCATCATCTTCCTTGATACGACCCTTAATCTCTTTGAAAAGCTGCTGCTGAAATTTGGCAGTGTGTTTCATCGCAGCCTTGGCGAAGTCGTTCTCGGCGTTGAGATAAGCAAGTACCTTAACAGTCTGGGAATCCGGTGTTTCCTCATTCTTCTGTTCATCGCTGAGGCGCATCCAGAAGTAGTTGTCAACGCGTTCGTTGCCGTTGCTCTCAACAACATAAGGGATTTTCTCAGCCACGGGTGGCCGGGGTATTTTGCCGCACGATGCCATGACGAGGATCACTGAGGCGGTGAAGAGGAGTAGAATTGTTCTTTTCATAAATGAATTATTAATAATTAACATATTGTTCTACAATACTTCATCCCCTACGGGGAATGGATTTTGTTATAATTAAGGCTACAATACTATAACGCCTACGGCGTAAATATTATCAACCATGTCATTGATCTACAATACTATAACGCCTACGGCGTATACTGATTTTACAGGTCTTTAACCTTATTAATGCCCTTCAGCGACAGTTGAATGCGTTTACGTGCCAGGTCAACACTTACCACACGCACCATGAGTTGCTGGTGGAGTTTAACCACCTTTGACGGGTCGTCAACGTAGCGGTCAGCCATCTGAGAGACATGTACCAGGCCGTCCTGCTTCACCCCGATGTCAACAAACGCACCAAATTTAGTAATATTTGTAACAATTCCCGGCACTATCATACCCTCCTTAACATCCTCAAGTGAGTGTATATCGGCGAAGCTGAACTCCTCTATTGCTGACCTCGGATCGCGTCCCGGCTTTGCCAGCTCCTGCATGATATCCTTCAGTGTGGGCAGTCCTGCACTGGCGGTAACATACTTCTCAATATTTATCGTTTTGCGTCTTGTCTCATCACGTATAAGGTCAGCGACGGTACAGCCTGCATCCCGCGCCATTTTCTCCACAATGTGGTAGCTTTCAGGGTGCACTGCCGATGCGTCGAGCGGGTTGGGGGCGTTTCTTATCCTGAGGAATCCGGCAGCCTGTTCGTATGCCTTGTCGCCCATTCTCTTTACCTTCATCAGATCAGCACGTGCTCTGAATGGACCATTTTCCGTGCGGTGGTCAACGATATTCTGTGCCAGTTTTAGTCCCAGACCTGAGACATATGTCAGCAGATGGGGACTGGCGGTGTTGACCTCCACTCCCACGGCGTTGACGCATGACATCACCACCTCGTCGAGGCTGGCCTGCAGCCGTGTCTGGTCAACATCGTGCTGGTACTGTCCGACGCCTATTGATTTAGGGTCTATCTTCACCAGTTCGGCCAGCGGGTCCATGAGTCTGCGGCCAATGGAGACAGCACCGCGAACCGTAACGTCTTGGTCAGGAAACTCATCGCGGGCCGTCTTTGATGCTGAATATACAGATGCTCCTGCTTCGCTGACCACGAAAATCCTGATGCCGGAGTCAGACGGCAGGTATTGTTTTACCATAGCTTCGGTCTCGCGGCTGGCGGTGCCGTTGCCGATGGCAATGGCTTCAATGCCGTATTCGTCGATCAGCGACAGCAGCTTGCTGACGCTCCGGGCAGTCTCGTTTTGAGGCGGGTGGGGATAAATCACGTCATGGTGCAGCAGTGCACCCTGTCTGTCGAGGCATACCACCTTGCATCCGGTGCGATAGCCCGGGTCTATTGCAAGCACGCTTTTCTCTCCCAGCGGCGGGGAGAGCAACAGCTGCCTCAGGTTTTGGGCAAAGACGCGTATGGCCTCCTCATCGGCTTTTTCCTTTGAGCTCTTTCTGAACTCTGTCTCCATTGAGGGTGCCAGCAGGCGGCTCCAGCTGTCGGCCGTTGCCTCCCTCACCTGCCGGGCAGCTTCGTTGCCGGCCCGAACAAACTGTCTTTCAATGATTTTCAGGGCCTCCTCCTCTGCCGGCATGATGGTAAGCCTGAGGAATCCCTCCTCCTCACCACGGCGCATTGCCAGGAGCCTGTGGGAGGGACAGCGTCGCAGCGGTTCGGACCACTCGAAGTAATCGCTGAACTTGGACCCCTCCTGTTCTTTTCCCTTCACCACCCTGGATGTTATCACCGCATCGCGTTCGTAGAAGCGCCGAAGCGATCCGCGGACCAGTTCATTCTCGCTGACCATTTCGGCAATGATGTCACGGGCGCCTGCCAGTGCTGAATCGGTGCTCTCCACAATGTCAGTGAGGTATTTTGCTGCCTCGGTTTCCGGGTCTCCGGGCTTCTGTGCCAGGAGCCAGAGTGCAAGCGGTTCCAGTCCCTTCTCCCGTGCAACGGAGGCACGTGTCTTCCTTTTCGGCCTGTAGGGAAGATAGAGGTCCTCAAGCTGTGACATTGTCAGGGCAGCGTTAATCTTTGCCAGCAGCTCAGGAGTCATCTTCTCCTGTTCCTCAATCGATTTGATGACAGCCTCCCTGCGCTTTTCAAGCTCTTTCAGCCTCTCGTATTCATCACGTATCTCCGCGAGCTGCACCTCGTTCAGGCTGCCCGTCACCTCCTTTCGGTAACGGCTTATGAAGGGTATTGTAGCTCCGTCGTCAAGAAGCCTGAGGGTGTTCTCAACCTGCCAGTCGTGCAGATGCAGCTTACCGGCTATTGTCTTTATGTGTATTGCAGGGTCCATAGTGTCTATTCAACATAAAGTACCAGTCCTTTGAGGTATTCGCTCTCAGGGTGGTAGATATTTACAGGATGGTCAGGCGGCTGGCCCATCTGGTGAAGTATCCGCACGTTTCTGCCGGTATTGGCTGCGGCCACGAAGACTGAGCGCCGGAAGTCATCGCGGCTCACCACCTGTGAACATGAAAAGGTAAGGAGGATGCCTCCCGGGGCGATCTTTTGAAGGGCAATGGCATTCAGTCTTCTGTAGCCCTGAAGGGCCTGGCTGAGGGCTGTCTGGTGCTTGGCGAATGCCGGAGGGTCAAGCACCATTAGGTCGTATTGCTGTTTCATCTCCGCCAGGAAGCTGAAGGCGTCGGTGGCGAAAGATTTGTGACGGGGATCCTCCCCAAAGTTGAGCCTGACATTCTCATCAGCCATCGCGGTTGCCGCGGCAGAACTGTCAACAGTATGCACCAGTGCGGCGTTGCTCATGGCATAGACCGAGAAGCCGCCGGTATAGCCGAACATGTTGAGCACCCTTCTTCCGTTGCTGTATTGGCGCAGCAGATTTCGATTGTCGCGCTGGTCTATGAAGAAGCCTGTCTTCTGTCCCTTCTCCCAGTCGATTTTGAACCTGTATCCGTTCTCCGAAACCACTGCATCGGGATCACCGTCGCCGCCCAGCAGGTAACCGTTGACCGGGTTAAGCTTTGCCATGAAGGGAAGTGTTCCTTCGCTCTTATCATATACCGATTTCACCAGTCCGCCGGTCACTTCCGGCAGGAGACCGGCTATCATTTTGCGTATATGCCAGAAGCCGGCTGTATGTGACTGCATGACGGCCGTATTACCATAGATATCAACCACCAGTCCCGGCAGTCCGTCGCCCTCACCGTGTACCAGTCGCCACACGTTTGTGTCGCTTTTTCCGGTTATACCGGTTCCAATGCGGCATTGCACTGCATCTTCGAGCTTTTTTCTGAAGAAATTGATGTCAGGCAGGCATTTCTCAAACGAAAAGATCCGCACGGCGATGGATCCCGGCGACCAGTGTCCTGTTGCCAGGTATGTACCGTCAGATGCCAGTACCTCCACCGGGTCGCCCTCGGCAGGTGTGCCGTCAACCCTTGCTATGGCTCCGGAGAATACCCACGGGTGGTAGCGTCTTACCGACTGCTCCTTGCCTTTTTTCAGATTGACCCGGGATGTGATCACTACTGCCGGCTTTCTTTACCGTTAAGTGCCAGGTATATTTGTCTGCAGACCCAGGCGTCGGTGGCGGCATAAATTTGCTGAGGCTCAGTCAGAGCCGGGGCTTCCCAGTTTGATACCTGTTGCGATTTTGAGATTCGGTATCCAAGGATGAGTGCTGAGAGTTTCTTCAGTCCCAGCTGTTTTATGCCATGGTCCTGCACCACGTTCTGCAGGTCAAGGAATCCTCCGGGCTCGAAGGGTTCAAGTGATTTCAGGGCTTTGATATCATCATGAATTGCCACGCCCACCTTTATGATATTTTCATCTGCCAGCAGTCGGGCCAGTTCAGCCGGCAACCCGATCATATTGAGTCTGAAGAGCCAGGCACGATGGTCATCCGCAAGCTGTAGAAGGGAGACCTTATATCTTCTTCCCTTTTTGAATGAAGGTTTTGTCTCGGTATCAAAGCCCAGTATCCTGCAGCCGCTGATCTCTGCTACAGCCTTATTGAACTTGCGGATGTCATCGACCAGCGTCACGTTTCCCTCGAACTGCAGCAGGGGCAGTTTTCTCAGTTCATCGTCATTTATGGTCTCGTTATATTGTCTTGTCATCACCGGGTTTTTCAATTTCGTTCTCCCCGTCGGCCTCGGAGTAGAGAACATCATGGATTGCAGAGAGAGTGGTCAGCAGTTTTTTGCCCCAGAACTCTTCGAAGTTCATGAGCACCTCCCAGACCGCATCATTCATTACTTCCTCGTTACCACTCTTATAATTAACAATGAAGTTCCTCAGATCCTGGTATATGTCTGACAGGTTTTCCGCTATGCTGCCTGTATAAAGTCCGTCCGCAGGGTCGCCATCAGCCACTATAACCGGGAATGGATCATTATTTCCTATTTTGGAGAGCAGGTTTTCGTGCATCCTTGTCCAGTCAAACTCAGACACCGTCTTCTCATTTCCATCCTCGAGCAGGGGTTCGAGCATTGGCAGGAGAGTTGCTCTCAGGTAGATGAAGGGCAGCAGTCGCTGCATGACCTTAAGGATTTCTATTCCGTTGATATCCCTGCTTCCGTCAAGGTATTTGCAGTATTCGTTTGCCGATGCCGCAAATTCTATGACTTTTCGTGAGTAGATTATTTTCTGGTCCTCTTCCATGGGAATAAACAAATGACAAAAGTATTCATTTCAGTTTTAAAAAAAGGCCGGTGTTGATAAAAGGGGTTTTCAGTGTTTCCAGAGGAGTTTATGGTGGCTGTCATACAGAAGCTTCTCGTGGTCGAGCAGCCACCGGATTACCCTGGTGCTCTTTTCCGGAGGGAATTCCATAGCTGATGCAAGTTCATCGGGCCTGAGGGCATCTTCTCCAAGCAGTTCTTTTATCTTATCGATAATAAGGTCGAACTCATACTTACTGAGTTCGAGTTCATTTCTCTCCTGGCAAGTGTCGCAGAGTCCGCATCTGCCGTTCTCCTCCCCGAAATATCCTGTCAGGAAGGCAGAGCGGCAGCGTGTTTTATTTTCTGCGTATTCAATCATCATGGCCACCCTTTCGATGTAGTTTTCCTTGACTTTAAGGTATAGGTCGGGTGAAATGTGCAGGTGTCTTCTGTCGAGTCTCTCTTCGGTGAAGATTACCAGGGGGCTTTTTTTGCCCGGGATGAAATGTATTATTCCCTGTGAAGAGAGTCTAAGGAGATACTGGTAGATAGCCTCCCGGGTCAGGCCCGACCTGTTTGCCAGTGATTCTTCGTTGACCGGCACGAATTCGGAGAACATTCCGCTATAGGTTCTGAGCAGCAGTTTGATGAACCTGTCATACTCTTCGTTGGCGACCTGGAATTTGTAGAGGTCATCGCGGCTTACCACGAAATGGACCCTTGAGGGGTTATTGATCTCATCGGTAAATTCAAGGTATCCCTCTTTTTGCAGGAAGTTAAGGCTGTTGTAGGTTTCCGTGACTGAGAATCTGAAAGCGGTCACGAATTTCCACAGGTCGAAATCATGAACGCTGTTTTTCCCTGATCCTACGGGCAGCTGATAGTAGTTGCAGATAGCCTCATAAACATCCTTTATCTTTTCTATAGGTGGAAATTTAATCCTGACCGAGTCTTCCAGTCTCTTCTTCTCATCGAGTGACCAGAGGAGTATGGCGAAGGCAGGCTTACCGTCTCGTCCTGCCCTGCCCGACTCCTGGTAGTACGCCTCAATGGAGTCGGGGCAATCCCAGTGTATGACGAACCTCACCTCAGCCTTATCGATGCCCATGCCGAAGGCATTGGTAGCTACAATGACGCGTACCTCGCCGGTAGTCCAGGCCTGTTGTTTCCTGTCGCGCAGATCCTGGGGCAGTCCGGCATGGTAGAAGTCTGCTCTGATACCGTTTTCAACCAGCAGCTTAGCCACCTCTTTTGATTTCTTCCTGCTGCTGACGTATATTATTCCGCTGCCCTGTTCCTTTTTAAGGCTTTTGACCACGTAGGCAGCCTTGTCTTCGGTCTCCCTGACAAAATATGTGATATTAGGTCTTTTGAAGCTGGTCTGGAGCAGTTGTGGGTTTTTGAGCTTCAGGCGCCCTATGATATCCTTCACCACACGTGGTGTTGCCGTTGCTGTCAGGGCAAGGAACGGCACCTCTTCTCCAATCAGGTCTCTTATCTCTGCGATATGGAGGTATGAGGGTCTGAAGTCATAGCCCCACTGTGATATGCAGTGGGCTTCATCGACAGCCACCAGGGTAAAGTTGAACCTGGGCATGCGTGCTCTGAAGAGCGGTGTCCGGAGTCGTTCAGGGCTGACATAGAGGAGTCTGTAATCGCCATAGAGGCAGTTATCGAGGGAGATCTCCACCTCCTCGCGGGTCATTCCGCTATGGATAGCCATCGCTTTTATCTTCAACGACTTAAGTCGTTCTACCTGATCTTTCATGAGGGCTATCAGCGGAGTGATTACGAGGCAGAGTCCATCGTTTGCCACGGCCGGCACCTGGTATGTGACGGATTTGCCTCCCCCGGTGGGCAGCAGTCCCACTGCATCATTTCCTGCAGCCACTGCGGCGATTATCTCCTCCTGCAGCGGCATGAAGGTTGTGAAGCCCCAATAGCGGGCGAGTGTCTCCCTGTATATATCCGGCAACATTGTCATTAGGGCTGTTTCATACAAATTTAATAACTCAATCTCATTTTTAACCTTTTATTGACATTTAAGATAGGCCGGTGCATATCTATTTTTTGTAATTTTCCGGCCAGATAAAACGGTGCCCGATGTCATTCTCTGAAGATAAGTTACTGTTTGAAGGTCTGACCTTCGATGATGTTCTGCTTCTTCCGGCCTATTCGGAAGTAATGCCCCGTGACGTTGATCTGAGGTCGATGCTCACACGCAACATAATAATCAACACCCCGATCGTGTCAGCGGCGATGGATACTGTCACTGATGCCGAGCTGGCGATAGCGATTGCCAGGGAGGGCGGCATAGGTGTGATTCACAAAAACATGTCGGTAGGCCAGCAGGCTGCCCAGGTCAGAAAGGTAAAGCGTGCGGAGAGTGTAATGATCTTTGATCCGGTGACCATAGGAGACAGTGCAACTGTTGCGGATGCGCTGGCACTGATGAAGGAGTTCAAGATCGGCGGCATACCCGTGATAAATGAGGAGGGTGCCCTCGTAGGAATTGTAACAAACAGGGATCTGCGATTTGAAACAGATTATTCGCATCGCATCAGTGAGATCATGACGCCTATGTCGAGGCTGATCACTCTCAGTCATCAGACTGATCTTGCTGCTGCCGCGGAGATTTTGCAGAAGCACAAGATTGAGAAGCTTCCCATTGTTGATGAGAAGGGCAGGCTTAAGGGGCTTGTCACCTACAAGGACATCACGAAGGCGAAGGACAGGCCCAATGCCTGCAAGGATGAGAAGGGGCGACTCAGGGTAGCCGCGGCAGTAGGTATAGCACCAAACACTCTGTCAAGGGTTGAGGCGCTGGTGGGTGCAGGTGTTGACGCCATAGCTATTGATACTGCCCATGCTCACACCAGGAGTGTCACCGAGATACTCCGGGAGATAAAGAAGATTTTTCCGGGAACGGAGGTTCTTGTGGGTAACATCGGCACCGCGGAAGCTGCGAAGAAGCTGGTGGATGAGGGCGCTGATGCCGTCAAGGTAGGCATTGGTCCCGGCTCTATCTGCACCACGCGGGTCGTTGCCGGAGTTGGTGTACCGCAGCTTTCAGCGATATACAATGTCTCCCGGGCCATAGAGGGTAGCGGAGTGCCTGTCATTGCTGACGGAGGAATAAGGTATTCGGGTGATATTGTCAAGGCACTGGCGGCAGGTGCTGACAGTGTGATGGCCGGATCTCTCTTTGCCGGTGTCGAGGAGTCGCCCGGTGAGACGATCATTTACAACGGGCGCAAGTTCAAGACATACCGGGGTATGGGTTCTGTGGAGGCTATGCAGCTTGGTTCGAAGGACAGGTATTTCCAGGATATGGAGGATGACATCCACAAGCTTGTACCGGAAGGGATTACGGCGCGGGTGCCATACAAGGGCACTCTCCACGAAGTGATATACCAGTTTCTCGGGGGGCTCCGTTCAGGCATGGGGTACTGCGGTGCGCCTGACATACCAACGCTCAAGAGGGAAGGTCGCTTTGTGAGAGTTACCAGTGCAGGTGTCATCGAGAGCCATCCGCACGATGTGACAATAACCCGCGAGGCCCCCAATTACAGTCGAAAGATCAACGAATACTGATGATACGGAAGATAGTCACAGCGTCACTTATTATAATTACCGTTGCATGCAGCAACACCGGACAGGAGCCTGAGCGTACAGTCGTTGCCCGTGCCGGAGAGAGGGTGCTTTTTCTTGATGAGATACCCTCCGGCCTGGTCATTCAGGGAATGAGTCCCGCTGACAGTATCTCGGCGGTACAGAGTTACATACGGCGCTGGGCACGTAAGGAGCTTATGGCCATCAGGGCAGAAGAGAACCTGACGCCGGAATACAAGGATGAAGTAAACAGGCAGCTCAACGAGATGCGCAATAACCTGCTCATCTATCAGTATCAGCAGCAGATGCTCATCCGCAACATGGATACCACAGTCACCGATGAAGAGTTGCAGAACCACTATATCGGCAACCTGAGCACCTTTACGCTTACCGTCAATATTGTGAAGGCACTCTTCATCAAGCTTCCGGTCACGGTCCCCGACCTGGACAGGATCAGGCGGCTTTACAGGTCATCGGATCCTGATGACGTTAAGGAGCTGGAGGAGTTATGTTACCAGTATGCGCTTCGCTTTGAGGATTATGATGAGGAATGGATTCCCTTCAACCAGTTGCTCATGGAAGTGCCTTTCGAGTCAGACAACCAGGATCAGTGGCTGGCGCGCAACAGGGAGGTAGAGCTCAGGGATGACAAGTTTGTCTATTTCATTGTGATAAGGGATTTCAAAGCCAGGAACACCGTAGCCCCGTTTGAATACATCAGGGGGCAGGTTAAAACCATAATTATCAATAACCGCAGGAACGACTTCCTGCAAAAACTTGAAGACGGTATATACAATGAGGCAGTCAGGAACAATACTCTGAAGGTCTATTAGAAGAGAGAGAATGAGAAAAAGGAGAGTTATTACAGGTATGCTTCTGTTGATTGCAGGGTATGCAGCTGCCGGTCAGCAGATAGTTGAATCAATAGCCGCAGTGGTAGGAAATGAGGTAGTTTACCTTTCTGAGATAGAGGGTCAGGTTGTGCAGCTCAAGGCTGAGAGGGACCCCACTCCTGTTAATGAACTGAGGTGCAGGGTCTTTGAGGACCAGTTGATACAGAAGCTTTTTCTTGATCAGGCAAGGATAGACTCTATAGAGGTATCGCCCGAGAATGTTGAGTCTGACCTGAACAGCAGGCTGACCGATTATATCAGGCGTGCAGGTTCGGAGCAGGCGCTGGAGACCTACTTCAACAAGAGTATGGCAGAGATCAGGAAGGATCTCCGTGAGATGCTTACCAACCAGTATATTGTGCAGGAGACGCAGGCGACGATAGCGCAGGATATCACTGTCACCCCGGAGGAGATAAGGAAGTATTACAACACTATTCCAAAAGATTCTCTGCCACTTGTTCCCAGGAAGGTGCAACTGAGCATAATAACCGTTGAGCCTCCCGACATGGAATCGAGCAAGGCCGAGGTGCGGCAGAGGCTTCTTGAGTTGCGGAGCCGCATCATCAACGGCGAGAGTTTCAGCACCCTTGCGGTACTCTATTCAGAAGACCCGGGAACGGCGCCCAGGGGAGGTGAGCTGGGATTCATGACCAGGGGTGAGCTTACGAAGCCTTATGCTGAGGCGGCCTGGAGCCTGAAACAGAATGTGGTCTCAAAGATTGTGGAGACGGAGTTCGGTTTTCACATCATACAGCTTATTGAGAGAAAGGGAGACATGGTCAACTCAAGGCATATACTCATGAAGCCCAAGCTCTCTGTTGAGCAGACAGAATGGGCATTACTGAAGCTTGACACAATAGCAGATATCATACGTTCAGACAGTCTCACCTTTGAAAGAGCGGCCATGAGATACTCAGCAGACAAGGCCACCCGTGCCAACGGAGGCAAGATGGTCAGTGAGAATCCTTCAGAGCGTGTCAACTGGCTGACACTTGACGAGCTTCCCCGCGAGATCAACCTGGTGGTCAGAGACATGAAGCTGGGTGAGATCTCCGAGCCCTTCCGCACCACCGATCCAAGGGGGAACTACATATATTGTATCGTGAAGCTGGATGATGAGATCGCCCCCCATAGGGTCAACATGAAGGACGATTACAATTATCTTTCGAATGCGACCCTCAATGACAAGCAGGGTAAGATCTACAATGAGTGGATCGCAGAGAAGATAAAGAGGACCTACATCCGTATCAGTGATGAGTTCAGGGATTGCAGATTTCACTATTCCGGATGGTTCGAATAGCCAGGATAAGGATCCCCAGGCTCAGTTTACGCTTCACTGCCTGTTTGCTGATGCCGCTTCTGGCCTTTTTGGTTCCGCGGGAGGTTTTTTCACAGGATACCCCGGTCAAGCGCAAGGTTGAGATCCTCCATTCCGACGAGATGGAATATGACCGTCTGGCTGACCGTTCGAGAAACAAGCTGAACGGCAGCGTAAGGCTTAAGCACAATGATCTGTATATGATATGTGACAGCGCCTGGTACTATGATGAGACGAACCAGGTTTTTGCATTCAGCAACATACACATATGGCAGGGAGACACAATTCATATCTGGGGTCAGTATCTCTCTTATAACGGTGATACAGGCAAGGCTGTCATGACCGACAGCGTGGAGCTGGCAGACAAGGAGATGAGGCTGTTTACCAGGGAGATAGACTATGATGTCAACACCCAGGTAGCAGTATATGATGATGGCGGGCGCATTCTTAACGGAGACAACACGCTGACCAGCAGGGTAGGCATCTATTATTCTGACCGCAAGATGCTGCATTTCCGTGACAGTGTCAGGATAGTCAACCCGGATTATGTGATGAATGCTGATACGATGCGTTATGACACTCACAACGAGATCGCATGGTTTGCAGGACCTACGGAGGTGTCAGGAGACAGTATATATCTCTACTGTGAGAACGGATGGAGTGACACCCGCAACGATGTCTCGCAGCTTATGATCAATGCGGTTCTTGACAACCGTGAGCAGCGCATTACCGGTGACACTCTATGGTATGACGAGAGGTCGGGAGAAGGAGAAGGCTTCGGAAATGTTGTCATTGAAGACACCACCGACAATATCATGGCAGGAGGTGGTTATGCCTGGTACGTCAAGAGGCCCGAGCGGTTTCTGCTTACCGGGTCACCATGGTTCAGGCTCTTTGCCGATGATGACACTCTCACACTGCGGTCCGATACCCTCAGAGCCATACCCCAGACTGACACTGCAGGTGTCAGTCACCGTCTTCTGAAGGCTTATTTTGGCTGTACGATGTTCAGTCGTGAGATGCAGGGGCGGTGTGATTCCCTCTCCTATTCCTTCAAGGATTCAGTGATAAGGCTTTACCATGATCCTATTGTATGGTCACGGGAGAACCAGCTGACTGCCGACTCCATTTCTCTCTTTACTAAAGAGAGCAAGGCTGATCATATGGAGCTGTACAATAACGCTTTTGTCGTCAGCGAGGTGGATTCCACGCGGTATGACCAGATAAGCGGTAAGAATCTTTCCGGGTATTTCGTTGACAACAAGCTTCACCAGATAACAGTAACGGGTAACGGCGAGGCTATCTATTACGTTGTTGACGGCAACGAGCTTGTGGGAGTCAACAGGGCCCGGAGCGCTACCATTGAGATCTTCATCGAGGATGGGAAGATCGCTGAGATCTACCAGAATCAGAGTCCTGACGGCACTCTTGATCCCCCGCTGAAGCGACCTGATGCTGAGATGCGGCTTGACGGGTTCAGGTGGCACCCTGAACTGCGGCCCTCAAGAGAAGAGTATCCCGTCAGACCCGATGCAGAAGTTGAAGATTATATTGTGCGACCGGAACTTGATGACAGTAGCCTACCGCAACCTGATAGCAGTAGCCTCCGGCAACCTGACGTCAAGCGCAGGGAGGAGCCAGATGAGAGTGGCCTTCGGGACCCCGTGGGCAAGCGCAGGGAGGAGCCTGATGAGAGTGGCCTTCGGGACCCCGTGGGCAAGCGCAGGGAGGAGCCAGATGAGAGTGGCCTGCAGAAGCCCGTGGGCAAGCGCAGGGAGCAACATGATGCAAGGAGCCTCCAGCAACCTGAAGTCAAGCGCATGTAGGAACCTGATGGCAGCAGCAGGCAGGAACTTTTAGTCCACACCCCATTTTAGTCCGGAAAAGGCTTTAGTTCAGCAGGGGACTGTAGTGATCTGACGGAATCTGCTAATATTCGTCTTCGTTGAAGAAAAAGTCGTCTTTTGAGGGATAGTCAGGCCAGATATCTTCTATACTTTCATAAATATCGCCCTCATCCTCTATCTCCTGCAGGTTTTCTATGACTTCCATAGGGGCACCTGAGCGTATGGCATAATCGATGAGCTCATCCTTTGTTGCTGGCCATGGTGCATCTTCAAGTTTTGATGCTAATTCAAGTGTCCAATACATTATATAGGCAGTTATTTTATTACCCTTCTTAAAGTCCGCAAATATAAAATTATTTAGAATAAAAAAAGAGTATGCCGATTTTTTTAATGATTATTTATCGACTTTTCGTGGAAGCCATTTAACTTCCTCACTACCAAGCTCATAACCAAGACACCTTGAGAGCACGAAGAGGTAATCGGAGAGGCGGTTAATATATTTGATCACATCGGGGTCGACTTTTTCCTCCTCATCGAGGCGAAGTATAGCCCGTTCGGCACGTCGGCAGACGCAGCGTGCCACATTACAGTTTGCAGACAGGGGGTTTCCACCGGGAAGGATAAAGGAGTTCAGCGGTGGCAATCCGGATTCCATGAAGTCGATGGACTTTTCGAGTGCCGAGGTATCATCAATGGATATCTCTTCGGGCACCTTTGCGGATGGGTGTGTAGCTATCACGGCGCAGCACGACATCAGGACGGACTGTATGGTTACCAGTTCAGAGACGGGAAGGCACTCCTGGTCTGTGGAGCGCAGCACTCCTATCCATGCAATAAGCTCATCCACTGAGCCGTAAGCCTCAATACGGGGATGGTGTTTGGGGAGTCTCATGCCGCCAATGACTGACGTCTCTCCCCTGTCGCCGGTTTTGGTATAAATCTTCATTGCGGGTAATGAAGAGCATCTATTTTTTTCTTACCTCGATGCGGTTCTCGTTGATATAATCTGCAGAGACCTCACCGTCCATCAGTTTAATGATACGGTGTGCGTGTCTTGCGATATCCTTTTCATGGGTAACAACTATAACAGTGTTTCCATCCTCGTGGATCTTATCGAGCAGTCCCATTATATCAAAAGATGTTTTGCTGTCCAGGTTACCGGTAGGCTCGTCAGCCAGGATTATAGAGGGGTCATTTACCATTGCCCTGGCGATGGCTACTCTCTGGCGCTGTCCTCCGGAGAGTTCATTTGGCTTATGCGTCATCCTGTCTGCCAGTCCTACGAGGTCCAGTGTTTTTTTTGCATGTTCCTCCCGTTCATGGCGCGGAATGCCGGCATAGATAAGGGGGAGGGTCACATTTTCCAGGGCAGTGTACCTGGGGAGCAGGTTGAAGGTCTGAAAAACGAAGCCTATCTCCTTGTTTCGGATTTCCGCCAGACGGTCATCCTCCATCTTACTGACGTCGGTACCGTTAAGGATATATTTTCCCTTAGTTGGAGTATCCAGGCATCCGAGGATATTCATGAGGGTTGATTTGCCCGATCCTGACGGCCCCATGATAGCCACGTATTCATTTCTTTTGATTTCCAGTGATACCGAACGGAGGGCCCTGACAATCACTGAACCCACCTGGTAGTTCTTTACAATTTCATGTATCTCAATTACCTTGTCCATGCCTTTTTTGTTGAAGTTCCGAAATTAGTGGAAATTACTCTATAATAATGTTATGAACCTGTTATTTTTTGTTAACACCGTATACGGTAGCAGCCGGGAGTGATGCTTTTAAGCCGGAACAGGATGCCGAAGCGGAAGGTCTCCATGGCAGCGGGAGTCTTGCCGTCAGCAAGGTGAGAGCGCCATGCCCTGTACATATCACGGCTGAGGTGGATATCGTCCGCCACGATGATCATCTCCTCCCCCATTGTTTCAATATCAGCAAGGTACTGAACCAGTGCGCTGCCTTTGTGGTTGCCGTCGATGAAGGCAAATGAGACCCTGACATCCTCCTGTCTGAGCATACTCAGTGCGGCACTGAACTCCGCATTGACAACCTCGACGTTCCCTGCGCCGTGTCTCTGCAGGTTTTCCCGTGCTATCGCGGCCAGGGAGGGGCATCCTTCAACGGTGACTATCTCATGTTCAGGCAGTGCCAGTGCAAGAGCCAGTGTGCTTATCCCGAGTGATGTACCGAGTTCGAGAATTATCTTTCTTTTATCCGGTTTGGACCGCTTATTTGACCGGCTGATTATCCTGTCGTTCTCTTGATTCAGTAAATTCTGCCTGGTTTCGTTGATTGAGGAACCTGCTATTGTTACCCCCTGATCTGATAACCGGGTCTTCATTGTACTATCGTAACTGCCGGGACCCGTATCCTCATCAGAACTTTCCTGGTTGCGTGTCTTCTGTTTTGAGTCCCCTATTCTGTTTAACGTCCTCCGGGCCACCCTTGCCAGCAATGCTGCCTGCCCGGGTGGCAGCGATGCTGCCGCAGCAATAGCTGATATCTTTCTCTCCGCACCGCGGCTTACGACTGATCCTCTTCCCAGGTCAGTGACCCTGACTGTTTTTCTGCTGGCGAGCATCTCTCTTCTGAGGCTTTCCACCTCCTCCAGAATATGGGGCTCTGTTTTACCCCTGACAACCGTTGTCAGGAAGTCATAGACGAACGGACTGTGTACTCCGTATCCGGCGGTGCTTCGTGAGGTGAGAAGGTGCCTGATAGTTGCCGCTGCCGGGTAAAGGTTCATTTCGTCAGACAGTAAAATTTGATTGCAGCCCAAATTTAACTATTTTCGGTGAGTATCATTTTCTCCTGGCCTGATGTCTGAACTGCTTGACAATGAGATAAAATTCCTTCCGGGGGTTGGTCCGAAGAGGGCTGAGCTGCTTGAATCGGAAGCAGGTATCCGCACTTTCAGGGACCTCATTTACTATTTTCCGTACAAGTATGTTGACAAGACCCGTTTTTACACGGTGAGCGAGCTTGATACCGACATGCAGCATGTACAGCTCAGGGGTAAGATACGGCGCTTCTCTGCCGAGGGTGGAGGAAAGGTAAAGCGGCTGACGGCTGACTTCTATGATAGCACCGGGATGGTCAGGCTGGTATGGTTTAAGGGTCACAAGTGGGTTTTGAACACCTATAAGACTGACAGGGAGTACATTATCTTTGGCAGGCCCACTCTCTTCAGCGGGGCCTTCAACATTGTTCACCCCGAGATTGAGGAGGTGGAGAAGAGAGCTGCAAGGGTATCATCAGCGCTGGAGGCACAGTACAGCACGACGGAAAAGATGAAGGATCACTTCCTCAATTCGAAGGCTATATCAAAATTGTTGGCCACCGTCTTTTCGCAGCCTTCCCTCCGGCTGACGGAGACTTTGCCGTTAAGCATCACAGGTCCTATGAAGCTGATGAGTCTTGCCGACGCACTGTTCCGCATTCATTTTCCCGACTCCAACAGTGACATTGAGAATGCGCGTTTCAGGCTGAAGTTTGAGGAGCTCTTTTACATACAGCTTAACCTGCTGAGGTACAAGGGCAGCCGCACTAAGAACACCCGGGGTTTTCTTTTTTCCGTTGTAGGTGAGAGGCTCAACACCTTTTATGCCACCAGGCTTCCCTTTGCCCTGACGGAGGCGCAGAAGAGGGTTATCCGTGAGATCAGGGCCGATCTGGGCAGCGGACATCAGATGAACAGGCTGCTGCAGGGCGACGTAGGGAGCGGAAAGACCATGGTAGCGCTCA
This sequence comes from Bacteroidales bacterium UBA4772, assembly GCA_002403305.1. GTDB lineage: Bacteria > Bacteroidota > Bacteroidia > Bacteroidales > VadinHA17 > SR-FBR-E99. Next base: position 7,497 of record DHHM01000015.1, on the reverse strand, counting down.
TGAGCATGCTGATAGGTGCTGACAACGGGTATCAGAGCTGTCTCATGGCCCCCACGGAGGTGCTGGCCATACAGCATTTCAATTCAATAGGAAGGTTTCTTGAGGGTATAAATGCTGAGGCTGCCCTTCTCACCGGCTCGACCAGGAAGAGTGAGAGGGCCAGGATAGAGAAGGGGTTGCTGGACGGGAGCATTGACATACTGATAGGCACTCATGCACTGATTGAAGAGAACGTGAGGTACCGCAATCTGGGGCTGGTGATCATAGACGAGCAGCACCGTTTCGGGGTGGCGCAGAGGGCGAAGCTATGGCAGAAGAGCGAATGTCCGCCGCATGTGCTGGTGATGACGGCGACGCCCATTCCCCGTACCCTGGCCATGACACTGTACGGCGACCTTGATGTCTCGGTGATTGATGAGATGCCTCCCGGGCGCAAGGCTGTAAAGACCATGAGCTTTACGGATGCCGAGCGTGAGAAGGTGTTCGGGTTCATGCGCCGCCAGATAGAGGATGGCAGGCAGATATATGTTGTATATCCGCTGATCAGGGAGTCGGAGACGCTTGACTACAAGGATCTCGAGGATGGTCTGGAGAGCATGGCACGGGCCTTCCCTCCTCCCCGGTACTGTATAAGCGTGGTTCACGGACGTATGACCTCGCGCGACAAGGAGATATCGATGGATCTTTTCCGTCGCGGTCAGGCTCAGATAATGGTAGCCACGACGGTGATAGAGGTGGGTGTTGACATTCCCAACGCCAGTGTAATGGTTATTGAGAGTGCCGAGCGGTTCGGGCTGTCGCAGCTGCATCAGTTGCGTGGGCGTGTGGGCCGCGGCGCGGATCAGTCGTACTGCATACTGATGACCTCGCAAAAGCTCTCTGCTGAGGCAACAGAGCGGATAAACACCATGATAGCCACCAATGACGGCTTTGAGATTGCGGAGGCTGATCTCCGCATGCGCGGTCCCGGTGATCTGGAAGGGACACAGCAGAGCGGTATGGCATTTGATCTGAAGATTGCCGACCTGGGCAGGGACGGTCAGATACTCAACCTGGCGCGGTCGCGTGCTGCGGAGATCCTGGCCGATGACCCCGAGCTGGCCGGCAGCGGCAATCATCTGTTGAAAGTCAACCTCCGCCGGCTCTTCGGGAAGGAGTATTCGTGGAGTGATATAAGCTGAGGGCAGGGAATTGGCGGATGCCAGTCGGCAGGCGACAGTCCTCAGTCCACAGTCCGCAGTCCGCAGTCCACAGTCCGCATTCCGCGGTCCGCAGTCGGTAGTCCGCAGTCGGTAGTCCGCAGTCGGCAGTTGGCAGTCCGCAGTCCACAGTCCGCAGTCCGCAGTCGGCAGGCGACAGTCCTCAGTCCACAGTCCGCAGTCCGCAGTCGGCAGTTGGCAGTCGGCCATCTTCGCCAGGGCTTCGGGGGATACAAGCAGCAGGCAGTCCCAATTATAATTCGCGAATCGAAAATCGCAATTCGCAAATCCTGCCGGTTTCCCAAAATAATGACTATTGTTATGTAATATTTCACGGCAATTCCTTAAAATTGCCATCTCAAGATTCTAGTGATGTCGCAGGGAGAGACAGTAACACACGAGGGTATAGTTTTAAAGGCACCGGGCGACGGCACGGCGGACGTAGAGATCATCGTTGCCGAGGCCTGTGCCGGCTGTCAGGCGCGGTCTGTCTGTTCGCCAGGCAAGTCTGACACCAAGGTCGTTACAGTAAAGAGCGGTGCCGCGCTCAAGCCGGGAGACCGTGTCACCGTGGTGATGCAGTTGTCGCAGGGTTTCCGTGCGCTGGCCATAGGATATATTATTCCGTTTATGGTGCTGATAGCAGCTTTTGCCCTGCTGTCGGCAGCGGGTGCCGGGGAGGTTGCTGCAGCGCTGTTATCATTTGCGGCACTTGGGATATACTATACGGTTATCTGGTTGCTGAGAGGCAGAATAGAAGAAAGATTTGAATTCAAAATAAAGGAGTGACAGATGAGTTCCACTGTTTTACTGACGATCGCAATGCTGAGTGTCCTTGGTCTGCTGGCAGCGGTGATACTCTATTTTGTGGCGCAGAAGTTCAAGGTTGTTGAAGACCCCCGCATCGATCTGGTCAATGAGGCTCTGCCCGGCGCCAACTGCGGCGGATGCGGCTATACCGGCTGTCGCGCCTTTGCCGAGGCTCTGGTTAAGTCGACCTCCTTTGAGGGGCTGAACTGTCCTGTTGGAGGCGCTGATACTATGGGAAAGGTTGCCCTGATTCTTGACCGTCAGGCCGTGGCTATTGAGCCTGAGGTAGCTGTTGTGCGTTGCAACGGCACTCCCGACAACGCCGCACGCACATCTTATTATGACGGGGCAATGAGTTGCCGGATAGCCCACTCGCTTTATGGAGGCACCACGGGATGCCATTATGGTTGTCTTGGCTGCGGCGACTGTGTTTTAGCGTGCAAGTTCGACGCCATGTACATGGATCCGGTGACGGAGCTTCCCGTGATCCTTGATGACAAGTGTGTTGCCTGTGGTGCTTGTGTGAAGGCATGTCCGCGCAGCATCATCGAGCTGCGCAAGCGCAACAGGAAAGACCGCAAGATATATGTCTCATGCGTCAACAAGGACAAGGGCGGTCCTGCCCGCAAGGCATGCAAGGTGGCGTGCATCGGGTGCGGCAAGTGTGTCAAGGTATGTCCCTATGACGCCATCACCATGGAGAACAATCTGGCCTTCATCGATTCATACAAATGCAAGCTCTGCCGCAAGTGTGTGCCTGAGTGTCCTACATTAGCAATACTTGAGATCGGCTTTCCCGTGAAGGAGCAGAAGCCGGCAGAGCCGGCGAAGGCAGAAACGAACTGACAATCTGATAATCTTATAAACAACCGGAAAAGTGTTCAAGACATTCCCGAAAGGCGGCATCCACCCGCCAGAGAACAAACTGACAGCTGACAAGCCGACAGTTATCCTTCCCGTTCCCAAACAGGTAACGGTGCCTGTCTCGCAGCATATCGGAGCACCGGCAACACCAGTGGTGGAGAAGGGAGCAGCGGTGTTGGCCGGGCAGGTCATCGCGGAGGCAAAAGGATTTGTCTCGACGAACATCCACTCGCCCGTATCTGGTAAGGTCAGTAAGATTGACACCGTGGTTGACACCACAGGGTACAAGCAGACCGCGGTGATCATTGATGTTGAGGGAGACGAATGGGTTACGACAGTTGACCGCAGCACCGCGCTGGAGAAGGAGATCACCCTTACCCGTGAGGAGATCATTGAGCGATGCAGGCAGTGCGGGCTTGTGGGCATGGGAGGAGCCACCTTTCCTACCCATATCAAGCTGACCGTCCCTGCAGGCAAGAGTTGTGACCAGGTCATTATCAACGGTGTGGAGTGTGAACCCTTTCTAACCTCCGACCATCGGCTCATGCTGGAGAGGGGAGCCGAAGTGCTTACCGGGGCAACAATCATCATGAAGGCCCTGGGAGTAGAGAGAGCTGTAGTGGGCATCGAGGCAAACAAGCCTGATGCGATAAGTCATCTGACTGAGCTGGCAAGGGAGTTCAGGGGCATAACAGTGCAGCCTCTCAAGGTGAAGTATCCGCAGGGAGGTGAGAAGCAGCTTATCAAGGCATGTACCGGGAGAGAGGTCCCCTCTGGCGGTCTACCGATAGATGTGGGTGTTGTAGTGCAGAATGTGGGTACTGCCTTTGCTGTATATGAGGCTGTTCAGAAGAACAAGCCACTTGTTGAGAGGGTGGTCACCGTGGCAGGAAAGTCGGTTACTAATCCCGGCAACTTCCTGGTGCGTATCGGCACGCCGGTGACAGCTCTTATTGAAGCTGCGGGCGGCATGCCAGATGACACAGGCAAGGTAGTCAACGGCGGGCCCATGATGGGCAAGGCGCTGGCTATTACCGAGGTGCCCGTGACCAAGGGCACTTCAGGGATACTCCTCTTCCCTGCTGTTGCCGCGCGCCGTGCAGAGGTGCTGCCATGCATCAGGTGCGGCAAGTGTTCCTCGGCGTGTGCAATGGGCCTGGAGCCGTGGCTGATATCAGTCCTGTCGGAAAAGGGCATGTGGGATCAGGCAGAGAAGGAAAAGATTACCGACTGTATGGAGTGCGGAGCCTGTACCTACACCTGTCCGGCCAAAAGGCCTTTGCTTGACTACATCAGGTTGGGCAAGTCGACGGTCATTCGGATGGCACGTGAAAAAATTACGAAATAGCATACAAGCGATATGAACAACATACTTAATGTCTCTCCTTCACCGCATATCAGCACTCCTGAGACAACCCGCAGGCTGATGTACGGCGTGGTGATAGCGCTTATCCCGGCGCTGGCGGCCTCCGTTTATTATTTCGGGATGGGAGCAATCATCGTCACGCTCACCTCGGTCGTCTCGTGTGTCGCGGTTGAATACCTGGTGCAGAAGTTCATCCTGAAGACCAGACCTTCGGTGAAAGACGGCTCAGCGGTTGTTACCGGGCTGTTGCTGGCGTTCAATGTACCTTCCAACCTTCCGATATGGATCATCATTATTGGAGCGATCATATCTATCGGGGTGGCCAAGATGACCTTCGGCGGGCTGGGCAGCAACCCGTTCAACCCGGCTTTGGTAGGAAGGGTCTTCCTGCTTATCTCCTTTCCTGTGCAGATGACCAGCTGGCCGGTGCCATCGGGCTTCAGGACAGGGTATCTGGATGCGGTCACCGGAGCCACACCGCTTGGCATTCTGTCCGAGGGTGTGAAGGCGGGTGAAACTGTGGCATCGTTGATGGAGAAGGTACCCACGCACATGCAGTTGTTTTACGGATACATGGGTGGTTCGATGGGTGAGATAGCCGCTGCAGCGCTGATTCTGGGTGGTATTTATATGCTGTGGAAGAAGATCATCAGCTGGCACATTCCGGTTTCAATACTGGTGTCCGTAGCGCTATTCACCGGGATCCTGTGGCTGGCAGATCCCACAAAATATGCCGATCCGGGCTTCCATCTTCTGACGGGAGGCATAATGCTTGGTGCGATATTCATGGCTACGGACTATGTCACATCGCCCATGACGCATAAGGGTATGATAATCTACGGCATCGGCATAGGAGTTATCACTGTTCTGATAAGGACCTGGGGGGCCTATCCCGAGGGTGTTTCCTTTGCGATACTGATAATGAACGCCTTCGTGCCGTTGCTGAACATGTATATTAAGCCGAAAAGGTTTGGAAAGGAGGTGAAGCATGGCTAAGATACAATCATCACTGAAGAATATGGTGCTTTCGCTGACGCTGATCTCTGTGGGGGCGTCTGCAGCTCTCGGTTTCGTTTATGAGATGACCAAGGGGCCGATAGAGCTCACTGCACTCAACAAGAAGCTGGATGCGATCAAGCAGGTGGTGCCTGAGTTCACCAACAACCCCAATGATGATATGTTCATGCTGCCCACGGGTGAAGGAGACTCACTGGAGGTCTATCCTGCCAGGAGCGGTGAAGAGGTCGTTGGCTATGCTGTCAGGTCATACACCAACAACGGTTTCAGCGGATATATAAGCTTCATGGTAGGCTTTTTGCCTGACGGCACGATATATAACATCTCTGTTCTTGAGCATAAGGAGACGCCGGGTTTGGGCACCAAGATGGTGCCTGAAGGCACACCGGAGAAGCCCGAATTCAAGGATCAGTTCAAGGGAAAGCATCCTGCAGATTTTCCCCTTAAGGTCAGGAAGGATGGCGGGCCTGTTGATGCCATCACTGCTGCAACGATCAGTTCCAGGGCTTTCTGTGAAGGTGTACAGAGGGCGTACAACACATTTGAGAAAGGAGGTATGAAATGAACCAGGTACAGAATTTTTCAAAGGGTTTTATAAAGGAGAACCCCATCCTGGTGATGGTTCTCGGGGCTTGCCCTGCCCTTGCCACCACCTCGTCGATGATCAACGGCCTTGGTATGGGACTGGCAACCACTTTCGTGCTTCTGGGTTCAAACACGGTGGTCTCGCTGATGAAGAACCTGATACCTGACAAGGTGCGTATTCCGGCCTTCATTGTAGTTATTGCGACCTTTGTCACGATTGTTGACCTGGTGATGAACGCCTATGTTCCGTCGCTTTATGAATCACTGGGGATATTCATTCCCCTGATTGTGGTCAACTGTATTGTGCTTGGACGTGCAGAGGCCTTTGCCAGCAAGAATACTGTATGGTCTTCCGTTGTTGACGGTGCCGGGATGGGATTGGGTTTCACCGCGGCGCTGGGGGTACTGGGTGCTATCAGAGAGATCCTGGGCAGCGGCGCCATAGGAGGATTTAAATTCATCTCCGGTGACGGCATACTGGTGTTCATACTAGCACCGGGGGCGTTCATCGCCCTGGGATACATGATTGCTATTGTCAAAAAGATCAACAAAGCATAAGGAAGAGAGCCATGGATTTCATACTGCTTATAATATCCGCGATACTGGTCAACAACATAGTTCTGGCTCAGTTTCTGGGTGTCTGTCCGTTCCTCGGGGTGTCGAACAAGGTGAGCACTGCCATTGGCATGTCAGGTGCCGTCACCTTTGTGATGGTGCTGGCCACCATGGTGACTTACCTGATTTACACCTATATTCTGATACCGCTCGGTATCGGGTTCATGCAGACTATTGCCTACATATTGGTGATAGCCTCGCTGGTACAGATGGTTGAGATCATTCTGAAGAAGATCAGTCAGCCTCTTTACCAGGCTTTGGGCATCTTCCTTCCCCTGATAACCACCAACTGCGCCGTGCTAGGTGTAGCAATACTGGTGATCAAGAAGGATTACAATCTTGTTGAGGGTATTGTCTACGGGGCTGCCACAGCCATTGGTTTCGGTCTGGCGCTGGTGATCCTGGCCGGGATACGTGAGCAGCTTGAGCTGGCAGATGTACCTTCAGGTATGAAGGGAGCGCCTATAGCGCTTGTCACTGCGGGCATACTGGCACTGGCATTTATGGGTTTTGCAGGACTGGTATAAGTTCGTGTTGAGAGGCTGACAGCAGCCCTCCTTACTGCCAGGTCCGAAGGAGATCATTCCACTGCAATAAAATATCTGCGCTTGGCAAGATACGGGCGTTCAATAGTAACCCTGGTGCTTCGCATAGGCCCTGGCTCAATATGAAAAGCCTTTATGCTTCGCATCACCCGCCTGAACAACAACAGACCAGGTGTATCGCATATGTCACCGGAGGCTTCCCGGTAGTCTCGATAAGACAAGTACCCGAGTGCATCGAATCAGCCTTGGTGCCTGGTGTCAGTCCCGGTGTGCATTCATAAGGTCTGCATGCATCGCTTCAGCCAGCACGGAGAGCATCAGGCCGGGTGTATCGCAGTGTGCCGAGAATACAGCATCAGGCCGGGTGTATCATAATGTTCCGAATATAAAACATCAGACAGTATGCGTCGCAATGTGCCGCATGAACATCAGAATCAGATCGGATGCGCCGGATTGTTTCGAATGGCAACTTCAGACAGTATGCGTCGCAATGTGC
>DHHM01000003.1:70163-126648 GCA_002403305.1 Bacteroidales bacterium UBA4772 | reverse complement strand
TAATTTATGAACGGACTACTAGTATGGTGTTTTCCATGCCATAGAGGAAGACGTTGTACCCAAGGCTAAGGAATAGCTCCTGAATCAGGGTCTCTGCAATCCTGCCCTTAATCATACCATACCTGTATGCTTTTTCCTTTTCGGTCAGACCTCCGACATCATTAACCTCAATTTCATCGAGAGAAGTTTCGCGTTTGTGCTTGTCGGAGTAACACTTTGAACAAAGCCCACCATTGAATTTTGTATAGGCTCCACAGTTAATACATTCAGGCATTGCTATAGATCTTTAAATATTAAAACTGGTTCGCAACGTTGATAGTATCTGGGATTCGTATGTACCCGCGTGTTTATTCAGTTTCTTCTTCGTAACGTAAATCAATTTAAAGTGCTGGACAGCCTGAATCTGGGTTTGGAATTTAACGAGCGGATTGTCATAACCTATTGCTTTTGTAATAGAATTCAGGTTATGCCAAATTTGCTTAGCAGTATAACTTCCGCCGATTTTGAAGTGCAGATCAAGGTGTTTCCATAGTAACGAACTCTCTTCCTGCGAAAAAACCTTTACCTGAAACAGGACCTTATTCAACTCTTTTGCAGACCGGATTGGCATGGCTGTAATAATTGCCCTGAGCTTCATTAGATCAATGGTGTTGCTTGCAGCCTAAAAAATTTCCGTCAGTATTCTATTCGCCTTTCCCTTCGCCAGGAGCGGATCAGTAATACTATTTTCAAGAATATGCATCATATTGGCGAGCTCTTGGTCCTGTAGAAGTGCTTCAACCTTGGCGATAGCGATCTCCTCTGATTGGTTAAGCTCAGAATGGCGGGCTTCTTGATGAACCTTAAAATTATTATTCAGGTTTTTAACGGTATTTTTAAAATCGCTATAAAGCTTTTTTAATGCCGTATACCTGATTATCAAGTAATCGAAGTTGGACGTACTTAGAATGACCTTGTTATTGGCTCTCCGAAGCAGGCATATGTTATCCACACGACATGTGTCAAGCATAATAGTTTCAATTTCCCTTCCCTCCTCATGCAGACCAACCTGGTCAAACGACCCATGAATGGCATCCAGTACCTGTTCATATGCAATCTGACGTTTATTAAGTGACTCGCGATAAGTACTTATGGGCAGATAGGGTCTTTCAGTACAGTTAAGTATGATTGTATAGGTAGCTGCCGTATGCCTGATTCTGCCAAATATTTGCCTGATCTTTGCTTCTGACACAAGTGAAACCGGGATATTGGTATCTACGAGGATAATTGCATGTACCGTTTCCTGCGGTTCCAATACATCCACTCCGACGAAAAATGCGGAGGTTAGGAACGTAATTTGATGCTGCAAAATACCATTTTCAAGCCTGGATATCTGGTGAGATTTAAATCTACTCTGACTGTCTGTGCTACATAATACCCCGGTCTCTTGAGCGAGTGTATCAGGTAGTATTTCCAGGAGTTTTAAAATACCATCAATACTATTAAATGCTACAAACACCTTTTTACCTGGTTCATAAGCCCGTATAATTTCCTGCGCAGCAACCTTAAGTGCGCTTTTGGTTGCATTAATAACCTTCACCACCAACTGCACATAGTCGTCAATCATGATCGTGGTCTTTGGCTCGGATAGCAATCTCCGATCAGAAAACTGCTCAAGTGTTGCCGATACCAGGCACCTTCTTTCCGGGGGGAACTCAAGATAGATATCTATGCATTCCTCAAGTTTTGGGCGATAGCTTGACTCGGTTTGAAAGGAATCTATCTCGTCAAGCACGATAAAGAAATCATAGGAGTGAAGAGTGTCTCTTAGCTTATCATACACATTTACAAGACTATCTGCAACAATTGCTATTTTGGTAAGTAAGCCTGATTCTGTATCCTCAATAATCTTTGATATAGTTGATACATTTACGCCCGGGTACGCTGATCCAAAATAATGAATATTCTTTGCCTTGGCTTTTGTGGCAGCGAGAGCCTTTGTTGGAAATACTATAATTGAATTGCGATACGGGTCTTCAATTTCCAGTGTCGTCGCACCAATACCCGGATATCGTTTATCTATCATTCCTGCCGGCAACGAAGCAATCTTACTATTAAGATATTCACCTTTATTCAGGTTTATTGTTGCTGGTGTACTTTGTTTTGCTGGGGTTTGCGACGTTTTTGGCATAATTAAGTGAAAAATGGGAATCAAGAGCAATTTATGACACAAGCATAATGGATTGATATGTAGGGTGATAAAGATAAAACCTGATTTAGGTACATCATTAATGGCAGTTTAGCACTTTCCTGTATAACAAAAGAAAAAAGCAAAGTGCATTGGATCTAACAGAGCTACGTTCATATTTCTATCAAGATGGTGCATATAATAATGTAATCCAGATGATTTGTTGCAAAATGTGCTTCTTGGCTGGTAAGAGGTGTAGGTGCATGCTTGCACTCACCTTCCTTACCAGCCTTTCAATTTATACAAGACCTGAGGGGTTCGAATCTTAGATCTCCACTAAGCATAGCATCTTTTCAAACCGGAATCTCAGATCGGGTTAAAGTTACTTTTTTTAAATAACTTTATCGGTTGAAGTTACAAACCGTTCTGGTATAGCATGCCTGCAAAAGAAGCCAAAGCTCGTATCAAGATCAATAAGCTCCTGGAGGAGTCTGGCTGGCGATTATTAGATAGCAGTGATGGTACCGCCAACGTCGTCTTCGAGAACAACGTCAAGATCACCCACCATGTAGCAGATAGCATGGGGGAAGATTATGAAATGATATTAAGCGGGTTCGTTGATTACCTCCTGCTTGATGAAAAAGGGTTTCCCTTGATAGTGTTGGAGGCAAAGTCGGAAGATAAGAATCCGCTGGTAGGGAAGGAGCAAGCACGCAAATATGCCAGGGCACAGAACTGCGGATATATAATCCTGTCCAACGGGAATATACATTACTTCTGGGACATTGAGAAGTCCAACCCCTCCATTATTACTCGGTTCCCGACACAGCAGTCTGTTAAGAACTACTCGGCATACAAACCGCAACCCGATCGCCTGATAAATGAGAAGATAGAGGCTGATTATATAGTTACCACACAGAAACCGAACTATAACCTTATACCAGAGTATCAGGATCCATCAAACCGTGAGCAGTATAGCCAGGACAATAACCTGCGCTTCCTCCGTAAATACCAGGTAGCCGCAGTTCAAGCGATCCAGGACTCAGTGCGCAAGGGCAACGAGCGCTTCTTGTTTGAGATGGCAACAGGGACAGGCAAGACATTAGTATCTGCAGCTGTTATAAAGCTGTTCCTGCGTACCGGTAATGCAAAGAGGGTATTGTTCCTTGTTGACAGGCTGGAGCTGGAGACACAGGCTAACAAGGCATTTAAGGAGTACCTGACTCCTGACTTCAAAACGGTGATCTATAAAGAACGCAAGGACGATTGGAGATATGCTGAAATAGTAGTCACCACAGTCCAATCGCTGCTGTTCAACAACAAGTTCAGCCGGCTGTTTTCACCAACGGATTTTGATTTGGTCATCTCTGATGAAGCTCACAGGTCTATAGGAGGCAACGCCAGGGCGTTGTTTGAATACTTCATCGGCTACAAGCTGGGTCTGACAGCAACGCCAAGGGATTATCTGAAACGGTTTGATACTGAAAGTTCACGCAACGATCCAAGAGAATATGAGCGGAGGTTGTTACTGGACACATACAGGACCTTTGGTTGTGAGAGCGGTACTCCAACATTCCGGTATTCACTTGTGGATGGGGTGAACGATGGCTTTCTGATCAACCCCCTTGTGGTTGACGCTCGGACAGATGTTACAACTCAGTTGCTATCGGATGAAGGGTATGCAGTAGTTGTTCCCGTTGAGGATGAGGGAGAGATCAAGGAAGAGGAACAATCATTCTTCCAGCGCGACTTCGAGCGGAAGTTTTTCTCTGAGGATACCAATTCAGTGTTCTGCCAGGCTTTTATGGATAATGCCCTGGTTGATCCTATAACGGGGGAGATCGGTAAGACAATAATATTTGCTGTTAGCCAGAACCATGCTTCCAAGATCGCTCAGGAACTGAACGAGCTTGCTCATAAGCGGTATCCCGGTAAGTACAAATCTGATTTTGCCCTGCAGGTGACCTCCTTCATTGATGGAGCACAACAGTATACTATCAACTTCTCTGACAAGAGCAATAACCTGTCCGGTACAGCGAATTTCCAGCCATGGTGCCGCACCAGCAAGACACGGGTATGTGTTACTGTAGGGATGATGACCACGGGGTACGACTGTACGGATATCTTGAATATATGCCTGATGCGCCCGATTTTCAGCCCGACAGATTTCATTCAGATTAAGGGTCGTGGTACGAGAAAGCATAATTTCACGAGGCAAGTCACTGACGAGAAATTATCTATGCAGATTGGGCATGTCGACAAGAGCAGCTTCAAGCTCTTTGACTTCTTTGGTAACTATGAGTATTTTGAAGAGAAGTTTGAGTATGATCAGATTCTGAAGTTACCCAAGAGGGGATCAAAGAAAAAGGACGGACCAACATTTATTCTGCCTCCAGACTACGAGAATTTGGATCAGGATGTGCTTCTTCCGGTTAATGAGATCGCGATTGGATTGCAGGGGATGAAGGTAGACAGGATGTTCTTTGACCGCTTTGGTGAGACCGTAAAGAAGGACGAGGTCGTTCTACAGAACCTGGAGGAAGGGAACTGGGATAAAATACTTGATCATATCAACCGGGAGATATTTAACAAGCCGGAGGAATATTATAACATTGACAAGCTAAGGAGGTCAATACAGAGCGACAGGCGTGTTACGCTCAGGGAGATTGTTGAGTACATATTCGGACTGATACCGTTTTTCAAGTCCAGGGAGGAACTGTTGGACGAGGAGTTTGACAAGTTTTTAGCAGACTGTAAGCCTGAGGAGAAGGATGACATCAGGGCGCTTAAATACTTCTTCAAGTCGTATGTTACCGACGGCAAGCTTCGGGAGATAATTGATAATAAAAAATATACGGAGCTTAACGTAAACCCGTCTTTTACTACGAAAGACCTTAAGGCTGTACCAGAGAGATGGCGGTTCCTGATACCCGAGTATGTGAAGGACTATGTGCCTCTGAATAAATTCATTAACTGAAAATGCTTGACGTTGAAACAAAGAGCAGGATAAACACTGCACGCGATATACTGGTAGGGAAGGTGCCGGATCCTAAGTCACAGGTAGAACAGATTACCATAGCTCTGATCTATAAGTTTATGGATGACATGGATGTGGAGTCTGAAGAGCTTGGGGGCAAGAGAACATTCTTTGTAGGGGAGTATGCCAAGTATGCCTGGAGGAAGATCTTTGATCCCCGGCAGAGCGGATACGAGCTGCTGAACCTGTATAGCGAGGCTATAGACAAGATGGATATTAATCCAGGAGTACCAAAGCTGTTCAGGGACATATTCAAGAATGCCTATCTGCCCTACCGTGACCCGGAAACGCTGAAGAGTTTCTTGAAGATCATCAATGAGTTTGACTATAGCCACAGTGAGAAGCTCGGTGATGCCTTTGAGTACCTATTGTCTGTACTTGGCAGCCAGGGTGACGCGGGACAGTTCAGGACTCCCAGACATATTATTGATTTCATGGTGGAGATAGTTGATCCCAAGAAGGACGAGACAATACTTGATCCTGCTTGCGGTACGGCAGGCTTCCTGATCTCCTCTTACAAGCATATTATCAGGCAGAACTCGTCAAACTATAACCCTGAGGAGCATAATGGGGTTTCCTCCAATGGTGACCAATCAGTAGCCGACCGGATCATTTCAACCAACGGGTATGCTGGGGACAAGCTTACAGCTGATGACAGGAAGATACTTGCCAAGAATATTCATGGGTACGATATTTCTCCTGATATGGTTAGGTTATCGCTGGTGAATATGTACCTGCATGGGATTAAGGATCCAAAGATTTTTGAGTATGACACCCTTACCAGCGAAGACAACTGGCATCATTTCAGTGATGTTATCCTTGCTAATCCCCCTTTCATGTCGCCTAAGGGTGGTATCAGACCACACAAGCGGTTCTCCGTACAGAGCAACCGCAGCGAGGTGTTGTTTGTAGATTACATTGCAGAGCATCTGACGTCTACTGGCAGGGCTGCAGTTATCGTCCCTGAAGGAATAATATTTCAAAGTGGCACAGCTTATAAGCAGCTACGGAAGATGCTGGTTGATGATTACCTGGTGGGAGTTATTTCATTACCAGCCGGTGTCTTTCAACCATATTCTGGCGTAAAGACTTCTATACTCTGGATTGATAAGTTATTAGCAAAGAAGACCGATAAAATACTATTCATCAAGATTGAGAATGATGGATTTGATCTTGGTGCACAAAGGAGAGTTGTAAAAGGGAGTGATCTGCCTAAAGTCCAGAGCCAAATTGTAGAATTTTGCCAACGAATTACAAAGGGTGAAACACCTGAAGTGATTTCAAGTGGTGGAGTATTATTGGTTACTAAGCAGGAAATTTCCTCCACGGAAGATTATAATCTTAGCGCAGAAAGGTTTAAGCATCGAGAGAAGAAGAGCAGTAAGAATGAGTGGAAAGCCCTTGGGGAGATTGTTGATTTTATGACAGATGGGAATTGGATTGAAAGCAAGGACCAATCTGAGTCAGGTATTAGATTAATCCAAACCGGCAATATTGGGATTGGCGAATACAAGGATAAGGGGGAGAAGGCGAGATTTATTTCAGAAGAAACGTTTCAAAGATTGCATTGCACTGAGGTGTTTCCAGGTGATGTATTGATATCAAGGCTTCCTGATCCTGTTGGACGAGCTTGCCAAGTGCCATGGCTACAGACAAAGCTAATTACTGCTGTGGACTGCACAATTTTGAGATTCAATCAAACCAAGATTATCCCCAAATTATTTGTCAATTATACAAAGTCCGAAAAATATTACGATGCGATAAAGCCATTTTTAACAGGTTCAAGTAGAAGCAGAATAAGTAGAAAGAATTTGGAATCAATCAAGATCCCGGTACCACCCATTACTGTTCAAGAGCAGATAGTAGCTGAGATTGAAAGCTACCAGAAGATCATTGACGGTGCAAGGCAGGTGGTGGAGAACTACAAGCCACGGATTGATATTGATCCGGAGTGGGAGATGGTGGAGTTGGGTGAGGTAACAGAAGTGTTAAGTGGCTATGGATTTGATAGTAAGGATTTTTCAAAGGAGAATAACGCCAGGTGTGTCAAAATAACAAACGTTGGTGTAAGGGAGTTTGTTACTGATACTGATGAAAACTTGCCAGATGAATTTCTTGTTAGATATCCAAGGTTTACTGTTCATAAAGGAGACCTGGTCATCTCGTTAACACGTTCAATCATATCAAGCGGGCTAAAGGTTGCAAAAGTACCTAATGATTGGGATAACAGCTTAGTGAATCAGCGTGTAGCAGGTATCAAAGCTAAGGAGGGTACAAATATCAATTATATTTATGCATTTCTGTGCACAGACACAGTATTTAGATTCGTTGAGGAGAAGTCAAGATCATTGATGCAACCCAACTTATCTATTTTGGACTTAAAGAAATTACCTACTCCTTTCCCCTCAAAAGATATTCAGGATCAAATTGTTGCCAACATTGAACATGAGCAGGGGATTGTTAATTCTAACAAACAATTGATTCAACTTTTTGAGCAAAAGATCAAAGACCGGATTGCGAAGGTGTGGGGGGAGTGATGACAGCTGATGAATTTCTGAAGCCGGACAGACGCTGGGAGATATGGAAGTGCTACACACACCAGGAATATCTTGATAGGTTTTTTATCCCAGGGAAATTTCATAAGGATGTTCCTGAAACAATAAAAGAAGCATACTCTACTGTAGAAAGGCTTATATCATACTCTTACTTTTATTATCCCTTAACTGAGGAAGTACATTCCAAGATGACAAGAATTTTGGAAATGGCGATAAGGTTAAGAACTGAGCAGATGGGTATTACCTTTACTAAGAAGCATACGTCATTAAATCAGCACATTGAGAGTCTAAGGGGTAGGGCGGAAGTAGATGGTATTTTGGTAGAAACCTTATTGAGAGCAAAGGAGCTACGAAATGCTTTTGCTCATCCTAAAGGGCATATGTACTCTGGTCCGATAGGCTATACAAACGTAATCTCGTTGATTAATCTGATCAATCGCCTGTTTATGGCAGGAGATTCCTTTAACATTCTTACTGAGAGTATAAAACCGCTAAAAGAGCAGATAGGGTCATTGGGAGTGGGTGTGATGGTATACGAAACGATTTCCTCACGATACCTTATTTCAGCCATACATCCCTTACTGACGAACAGGGATAAGGATAAGACACTTTTAATGCTGGACCCGATTCTCCAAAGCTTCCCCCAGTCAATGGAGGATTTCAAGAGTGTCAAGCCATTCTTTGTAAAGCTGGGCAACCTTAAGGTCACTGACACTTACCTGGAAGGATTCGATCTCTTCTCAGGGTTACCCATTAAAGTATGCATTTCATTAAATACTGCGGACCAATTCGCGTTAGAGAAATTCCAGAAAGAGTATAATTCATCTGATCCTGTAGTGCGAGGATTTTATGATGCTGATCGAGATGAGATTGTCTATGCACATCTGGATAAGTTCATTTATGATGAGTTCTGGAGCGAATCTTTACCAACCAGTTGATCCTTAAGGTTGAAAATGTGTTCTCCGAATAATGGACCCACAGACAGATCCTGAGTACCTGAGATGGCTGCAGTATTTGGAGGATCGGTACATTGTGAAGGGGTGATCCAATATCCCACTTGTCGGCAATTATCCTAAGATGCTGACAGGAAAAATCAGCAAATTTCTGTGATATAAAATGTATGTATGGGGGCTGAGCTTACCCCTACATATAATCTATATGTTACATATCGCCACAATTCCAGACATGGTTATTTAACTTATCTGGGATTTCATTTTCTCTGCTAACTGTGACATTTCCAGTCCTATAGTCGAGTCGAGTATCCTGGCATATTTCATTGTCATGGCGAGGCTTGAATGCCCCAACATCTTCGATACACTCTCCATCGAGATTTTATTCGCCAGGGTCACTGTTGTGGCAAATGTATGCCTTGCGCAATGGGTCGTAAGGTTTTTCTGTATGCCACACAGGTCTGCGATCTCCTTGAGGTAAGCGTTCATCTTCTGGTTCGAGAGTACCGGTAACAGAACTCCCTTCCTCTGGCACTGCAGGTTAGACCTGTATTGGTCAATAATCAGCCTGGCGTCAGGCAGCAGGGGTATATGTGCCCACTGTTTGGATTTATTCCGTTGCTTCCGGATCCAGAGATTACCATCTACACCCTGATGAAGATCCTTTGCCGTAAGCGTCTTAACATCAATAAACGCCAGACCGGTGAAACAACAGAAAACAAATACATCCCTGACCTGAGCAATCCTTGTTATTGCAAACTCTCTGGTCATAATCTTGTTCAGTTCACCCTGGCTTAGAAACGGTTTATCTACTTCCTCCAGGTGAAACCTGATGTTACGGAAGGGATTTGCCTGAATCCAGTCGCGATTCATCGCCTCCTTGACTATCTTCCCGAAGTTCTTTATATACTTGACAGTGGAGTTATTATTGCAATTTCTGATAGTACGCAGGTACGTTTCATAATCCTTCACAAAAACATGGGTGATCTCCTTGAGATTAATATCCTCTCTCTGATAAACATCATGAAGGAATCTCTCCAGATTGCGCCTTGAGGTTTCATGCCTGATATACGTGGCTCTCGACACGCCTTTGTCAATCGAGGTCTTAAGATTGGCGTTATGTTCACGGTATAAGTCCAGCAGTGTATGGACTTCCGTGTCCTCTGCACCATGCAGAAATGCTGTTTTAATAGCTGCAGCTGTCACAGGTAAATTCCTTAACATTAGTTCCTGATGACATTGGTAGATCTGGAGCCTTATCTGGTCAAGGCATTGGTTCAGCTCCTTGCCAAACCGGGTATTCGCTATGGCACAACCTCTGTCACTATTCCATTGCTCCGGCAGGATAGTGCGCTGTATTGAAACATCTGTGCGCTCTCCGTTTACTGTAATGCGCATCAGAACCGGTGCTTCAAGGTTTTTACGCAGCCTCGTCCTTCTGATGAAGAACATGATCGAAAAAGTTCTCCTGTCCATACTACTGATTTTATTGGTTTATACTCACAAATTCACGAATTGTAAGCCATTGAATACCAGTATCTCACAGCTTATACGGTGTCCCAAATGATAATATTGAAAAGGACACCGAATAAGCCGCCAAGGCAGATATATTGCGGTGATGAAACAGGGGAAAAGACAAAAAAAGAATCCTGTAAACTCTAATTCTACAGGATCCAATCTCTATAACTCGCTGATAATGAATGAGTTACGTGGAGATAAGGGGAATCGAACCCCTGACCTTGTGACTGCCAGTCACACGCTCTAGCCAACTGAGCTATATCCCCGGAAATTTATGAACCTGCTCCTGGAGGGCATTATAGCCCATATCACCGGAGCGGTGCAAATATAGAACTTTTTTTCCAAATCACTTTATGCCATTGCGTCGGAGTTGACAAACAATTTTGTAACTTTGAGGTGCCTACTAACAGCATTGACATGGAACTCAAGAAAAACGAAAAGGCAAACCTGGAAAACAAGAAGTCGCTGTTTCTGCAGATTGGCCTTATCCTTGCCCTGATCATCTGTATCGTGGCCCTCGAATGGACCAGCGGACAGAAAAGGGACTCGATCTTTGACGGCATGACTGAGGAAGCAATCGAGGAGGAACAGATACCCGTTACCGAAGAGACACCCCCTGAGGAGATGCCTCCCCCGGAGGTGACCGTCACCGACCTCTTTGAGATCGTGGAAGACGACGTGGTGATAGAAAACGAGGTGCGCTTCGAAGACGACGAGACATCGGAAGACAAGGTGGTGGAGATCTACGCTCCGGTTCTGCAGGCAGAGGAGGAGGAGACAGAAGATGAAATATTCGTTATCGTGGAAGATATGCCCAAATTCAGGGGAGGTGATATCAACAAGTTTCGCGAGTGGGTTCAGAAACGGGTGCGTTATCCCGAGCTGGCCGCCGAGAACGGCATCCAGGGAAGGGTATTTATCTCCTTCGTGGTTGAGACAAACGGCAATGTAAGCAACGTGACTGTCACCCGCAGCGTCGACGCTCTGCTCGATGACGCCGCCAAAGAGGCAGTGGCAGCATCCCCCAGGTGGGAGCCGGGCATGCAGCGGGGCAGACCTGTGAGGGTGAGATACTCAATACCCATCATCTTCCAGCTGCAATAAACAGCCTTTTCTAACGTTAAATATGAACCCCGCACCTTCGGATAGCGGGGTTTTAATTATAGACTTATGCAAAGGACTTTCACAATCATGTTTGTATCAGCCCTCCTGCTGGCAGGCTGCGGCTCATCAAAGAAACAGCTCGAGATCGGCAATTATGACGCAGCCATTAACAAGGCTGTCACCGGGCTGAGGAAAAACCCCAAAAGCTCAAAGGATATCGAGACCCTTGAGCGCGCCATGGACATCGCCCTTGAACAGGACAACGAGCGCATCCGTTTGCTGAAGATCGAGGGCAGATCCAACGCATGGGATGAGCTATACCTCATCTACAAGAAGATGAGCGACAGGCAGACAGCCGTGCGTACCGTAACCCCGATCCAGTATGAAGGCAGGAGTATCGAGTGGCCCTATGTAGATTACATGCAGGAGATGGTGGTTGCAAAAAAGAATGCAGCCGACTTCTACTACGCTCACGGACAGGAGCTGATGAAGAACGACACCAGGGAGTCATACCGACAGGCATACTATGAGTTTGTCAGGGCGCAGGAGTATGTGGGCGACTATGAAGGTATTGACCAGATGCTTCGGGAGTCCAGACAGCTAGGCATCAGCCGCGTATATGTCACACTGAAGAACTACTCCCCCACAAAATTTCCCGAGACATTTGAGAAGGAACTGCTGGCTCTTGACCTGCCACGCCTCAACAGCGAGTGGGTGGAATATCACACTTCAATCCCCGACAGCGACACACAGTTCGACTACCTGGTGAACATCAACCTGAAGAACGTAGCCGTCAGTCCTGACCGTCAGTTCCAGCGCGACAGCCTGGTGAAGGCCACCGTGGAGGACGGGTTTGAATATATTAAGGATGCCAGGGGCAACGTGCTCAAGGATTCACTGGGTAATGACGTCAAGGTCAAGAAATACAAGGATCTGCAGTGCGCCCTCATCCAGACATTCCAGGTTAAGGAGTGTGTCATCGACGGGGATGTGGAGATGCTTTTGCTCTACCCGGAAAAGACTATCAAGAAAGAGCCCATAGGTGCCACCTCCAATTTTGAGCATGTGTCGGCGCGGGCGATAGGTGATGTCAATGCCCTCACGGCTGATCAGAAACGGATGCTGCAGTCGCAGATCGTTGAGTTCCCCACGGACCTTGACATGGTTATCATGTGCACCGAGAACCTGAAGAGGGCTATCAGGGGCTTCATGGAGGCCAACAGGAGGTATATCAACTGAGGCACCTTGCCGTCATATAGTGTTATTTCATTCAGCCGGCCGCAGATGCGGCCGGCAGGCGTATATGGCAGCGTGATCACGACACCTTTATAATGTTACCCTTGCATTTCTTTCATGAACCGCCCGGATTTCTTATTTTTGGCATCTAATTTTCAAAGAAATAGAAAAGGCAATACTGGTAGGGGTTGTCACCCCTGAGATAAGCGAAGTAAGTGCGCGCGAATACCTTGATGAGCTTGCGTTTCTGGCCCGCACGGCAGGGGCAGAGCCTGTTATGTCATTTCTCCAGCGTGTGGAGCATGCCAATCCCCGCACTTTTGTCAACAAGGGGAAGACGGAAGAGATAGCGGCTTTCGTCGCCGCCAACGATATCACCCTTGCCATCTTCGATGACGAGCTGACGCCGGCGCAGATGCGTAACATCGAGAACGAGCTCAGTTGCCGGGTCATTGACCGCACCAACCTCATCCTTGACATCTTTGCCGGCCGTGCCCGCACCTCGCATGCCCGCAAGCAGGTGGAGCTGGCTCAGTACCAGTACCTGCTGCCCAGGCTGACGGGCATGTGGACACACCTCGAGCGCCAGCGCGGAGGTATAGGTCTGCGCGGCCCGGGTGAGACGGAGATAGAGACCGACCGCCGTATTATACGTGACCGCATTGCAAAGCTTAAAGAACAACTGAAGAAGATAGACACCCAGATGAGCACCCGGCGCAAAGGGCGTGGTAAGATGGTCAGGGTGGCTCTTGTCGGTTACACCAACGTCGGCAAATCGACACTCATGAACCGTATCAGCAAGAGCGACGTCTTTGCCGAGGATAAGCTGTTCGCCACACTTGACACTACGGTACGGAAGGTGGTGATAGGCAACCTGCCCTTCCTTCTCTCCGACACGGTGGGGTTCATTCGCAAGCTGCCGCACGACCTGGTGGAGTCGTTCAAGTCGACCCTCGACGAGGTGCGCGAGGCTGACCTTCTGCTGCATGTGGTGGATATCTCACACCCCGGCTTCGAGGAACAGATAGAGGTGGTTAACGCCACACTGGACGAGCTCGTGTCGCTGGGCAAACCCACGATAATGGTATTCAACAAGACCGACATATTCTCATTCACCAGGAAGGATGACGATGACCTCACCCCGGTGAAGAGCGAGAACCTCTCCCTCGGTGACCTGCGCAGGAGCTGGATGGCCAGCGACAACGACAGGAAGGTGGTATTCATCTCCGCGAAGACCCGTGACAACATTGATGAGCTCAGAAAGATGCTATATGATGAGGTCCGGCAGATACACGCGGCACGGTATCCCTACAATGATTTTCTCTATGATGATGTTTAACCTGCAGTTACAGCAGGCCTGACGAGCGCATATACTCCGCTATCTGCACCGCATTGGTGGCAGCGCCCTTACGTATGTTATCAGCCACGACCCACATGTTCAGTGTCCTCTCCTGCGAGAAGTCGCGCCTGACGCGGCCCACGAATACCTCATCACGGTCGTGGGCGATGACTGGCATGGGGTATATGTTCTCTGAAGGGCTGTCATACAGGAGTACACCTGGGGCCTCTGACAACAATGTCCTCACCCTGTCGAGATCGAATTCACGTGCAAACTCAACGTTTACTGCTTCCGAGTGTCCTCCCTTCACGGGTACTCTAACGGCGGTGGCCGTAACACGTATACTATTGTCAGTCAGTATTTTGCGTGTCTCGTTTACGAGCTTCTCCTCCTCTTTTGTATATCCGTTGTCGAGGAAGTGATCACAATGCGGAAGACAGTTAAGGTCGATGGGGTAGGGGTATGCCATCTCTCCTCCCAGTCCGCGCCGTTCATTGTCGAGCTGTGTCACAGCCTTTACCCCGGTGCCGGTTACCGACTGGTATGTTGAGATTACCAGCCTCCTGACGGTATACTCGCGGTGCAGCGGTGCCAGGGCCATGAGCATCTGGATGGTGGAGCAGTTCGGGTTGGCGATGATCCTGCTGGCAGCCGTTATAGCTCTGGCATTGATCTCGGGCACCACCAGCGGGACACTCTCATGCATGCGCCATGCCGAAGAGTTGTCAATAACCAGGGTACCGTGCTCAGCGAACGCCGGCGCCCACTCCCTTGAGACTGCCGCTCCGGCGGAGAAGAGTGCCAGGTCAGGTTTTGCCTCCACCGCCTCCATGATGCTTATAACCTTCACAGGCTTACCCCTGAATATTACCTCCCGGCCTTCAGAGCGCTCGCTGGCGGCAGCCAGGAGTGTGTCCACGGGGAACTCACGTTCATCGAGAACCTTCAGCATCATTCTTCCTACCATCCCGGTGGCTCCGACAATTGCTACCTTCATTTCTGTAATTGTTTCGAAATTATTTGCGAACTTTATCTTGAAAAAGTGCGACAAATTTAATTCTTTTTTAATCCCGCTGCATGAAAAAGATTATCCTGTTGTCGTTACTGCCTCTGTCTCAGTGTGTTATAGCACAGAGGGCGGGCGGTATGGGTGACGTCCCGGTCATCGGTTCCATTGTTTTTACCGAGATCATGGCCGACCCTTCGCCGCCGGTGCTGTTGCCTGATAAGGAGTACCTTGAGATAACCAACCGCACCGGTGACACCATCTTTACCGGAGGATTGATACTTATTGCAGGGCCGGACAGTGTCACCCTGCCTGCGGAGGCGATAGCTCCTCAGGAGTACGTCATACTGTGCGCAACGGGTAGCAGGAGCGCTCTGCTGCCATACGGAAGGGTGATGGCAATAAAATCGTTCCCCTCGCTGAACAACGACGGTGAGCTGTTAGCCCTGCGCGATAGCGACGGAAGGCTGTTGCATGCCGTCAGCTATACTCCCGCCTTCCTGGGACAGGGACCGCGCTCAGGGGGAGGGTGGTCGGCGGAGCTGACCAACCTTGGCAACCCGTTCAATGAACCTGCGGCATGGAGTCCTTCCGTTGATCCTTCGGGCGGCACCCCTGGCAGGGTCAACTCGTCAGAGAGGACAGCCGCTGACCTTCGTTGCCCGCAGGTTATCGCTGTCTGGACTGAGGATGGCGATACCATCCGGGTTCTGTTTGATGAGACCGTTATGGCTGTGCCGGGAGAACAGTGGCTGGCCGACGGCAGGGAGACGCTGCCCGTGGTATCCGGTGACCCTGCCGACCGTCTGCTGCTGGTACCCCTGGACCAGGGGCTGAAACGGGGAGAGATTCTCTCGCTGGCGGTGCCGGCATCAGTAACTGATTTTGCCGGCAACGCAGCCTGCCGGGGAGATCTCAGAACCGGCATTCCCTCCGATCCGATGGCCGGGGAGATACTGTTCAACGAGCTGTTGTTTGATCCCCTGCCAGGAGGTGCAGATTATATCGAGTTGTACAATAACAGCAACACTGTTGTCGATCTCTCCTCCCTCTATCTGGCAAACAGCCTCACCGCCCCGGCGAATGCCCTCACTGCCGTGCCGCGCCAGCTGCTGCCGTATGAATTTGTGGCCGTCACCGTTGACAGGGATGCCGTTGTTGAGGGTTATCCCTGCGCATCACCCTATGCAGTTTACGAGGCTTCCCGTCTTCCCTCGATGCCCGACGAGGGCGGTACGCTAATCCTCTACAACCGGATGTTGACTGCTGTCGACAGGGTCAGCTACAGCAGCGCCATGCACAAGGGGTTTCTGTCAGGGACCGAGGGTATTGCCCTGGAGAAGGTTTCCCCGGCACTGCCATCAGATGTTGCCGCCAACTGGCACTCTGCATCCGAGGTATGCGGCTGGGGCACCCCGGGTGCCGCCAACTCTGTGGCGGTGGAGCCTGCGGATGCCGGCGAAGGGTTGAGACTCTCATCCACCAGGGTCTCTCCTGACGGCGACGGCTTTGAGGAGGTGGTATCGGTGTCGGTCTGGCCCGGGGGAGATGACAACATCATATCAGTCACCGTCTTCAACGACCGCGGGTACTGTGTCAGGCGCCTGGCAGAGAGGTTCTCCGCAGGTGCCGGGGCAACCTTTGTGTGGGACGGGACGACTGACAGCGGTGCAGGGCTGCCCGCAGGACTTTATATGGTAATAGCAGAATCAGTAAGCTCTTCGGGGGTATCGCACCGGTGGAAGAAGGTGTGTGCAGTGCTGTACAGGTAACGGGGTCAGACCACTACTGTTAAGGTATCGGGTAAGAGTGCCACTGTTAAGGTAACGGATAAGACCACCACTGCTCATGTAATTGGCCAGAGCACCACTGCCCTGGTAATGAACCAGGGCGCTGCGAAACAGGTAACCTGTCAGAGAGCAGCTATCAGCTCCTTCATGATCCTGGTCATCTTCTCCTCGCTGTGCTCGGCAGCCTGCTGAACAGACTCGTGGGTGGTGTACTCGATCTTACCCTCCACACCCAGGTCAGTGATGATGCTGACGGCAAAGACAGGCACATTCATATGCCTGGCAGTGATCACCTCGGGCACCGTTGACATACCCACGGCGTCTGCGCCTATAATCCTGAAGAACCTGTATTCTGCCGGGGTCTCGAAGGTAGGGCCGGTGGTGGAGAGATAAACACCCTTTGTTACCGGTATGCCCAGCCTGGCAGCTATTGCCTCGGCCTTTTCGATGAGCTGTTTGTCATAGGGGACGCTCATGTCGGGGAAACGCGGACCTATGCGGTCGTCGTTGGGACCTATGAGGGGATTGTCGACGAGGCATATATGATCATCGATGATCATGATGTCTCCTATGCGGAACGTTGGGTTAACGCCGCCGGCGGCGTTGGAGAGGAAGAGGGCCCTGATTCCCAGCTCCTTCATGACTCTGATGGGAAAGGTCACCAGCTCGGAGCCGTAGCCCTCGTAATAGTGGAAGCGGCCCTTCATAGCTACCACCTTTTTTCCTCCGAAATCGCCGAAGATCAGTTTCCCGGCATGACCCTTCACCGTCGAGACAGGGAAGTCGGGTATCTCAGCATAAGGGACCTCGATCTGATTGTCAATTTCGGTGGTGAGGCCACCCAGGCCGGTGCCCAGGACTATACCCGCCTCAGGGTCAGTAAATCCTTTTGATCTCAGGAAATCAGCCGTTTTAATGATCTTTTCCAGCATATTGGCAAATTTTGTTTAAAAAATCCTCCTCATTTTCAATGAATTGCACGTTAACCGGCAATACATGGGTTACCTCAGCGAGGTGAACTGCAATATTAGCGATTTCTTTTAACCTGACTGCATCCTTGGCCGTGGTGATGACAATTTTCCGCTCTCCTTCCATGGCATCAAAGGCTGATTTGATTTTTACGATGTCACTTTCGGTATAGCTGTGATGATCAGGGAAGGAGAGAGGTATTACCCTTGTGCAGAGGGTTGAGAGATAGCTGGCCATCGGGGCAGGGTTGGCTATGCCTGTCACCATCAGCACTGAGGAGTCTGGCGTGACCGTTTGCGGGGGAGTTTCCGGGAAGAGCGGCACCGGGTTACCGTAGGCGAGAGTGGTGAAATATATGCTTTGCCGCACTCCGGCTTTCATTTCTCTCTTAACGGTGTCCATCTCAGCGGCGGTGGCTTCGGGTGGCACCTTGGTAACAATGATGATATCCGCTCTTCTCATTCCCCTCAGGCTCTCGCGCAGCCGTCCCAGCGGCAGCAGCCTGTCGCGTGTCATGAGCCTGTTCCAGTCAGTAAGGAGTATGTTCATCCCGGCTTTCACTGCCCGGTGCTGGTAGCCGTCGTCGAGGATGACAGCGCCGGGCGGGGGCTCTTCGGCCATGATCTTTCTTATGCCGTGCACCCTGTCGCGATCCACAAAGACCCGTACCCGGGGCAGACGCCGGGCCATCAGTAGCGCCTCGTCGCCCGCATCGGTTGTGGTGTCGCCGGGTATCACCTCCCTGAAACCCCTGCTTTTGCGAAGGTAGCCGCGGCTGAGCACGGCAACCTGCACTACAGAAGAGAGTCTATCTGCCAGCCAGATGACGTGGGGTGTCTTTCCGGTTCCGCCGACAGTGATATTGCCGATGCAGATTACAGGCAGGTCGAAGCTGTGGCTTCTGAGTATGCCGCAGTCATAGAGACTGTTCCTGACAGTCACGGTGGCACCGTAGAGCTGCGAGAAGAGCCACAGCAGTATCCTGCCAGGCATGATCATGCCTAGTAGATCTCGATGTAATAAGGCAGCATGGCCTGCACGCCTGATGCTGACATTATCTCCTTAAGGTCATGCCAGTATTTTGAGGCGGCACCAAGTTCCTCACGGATTACTCTCGCCCTGAGAGTGCCGGTCATCTCCTTGAGCAGCTTCGTGTAGAGGTCAGAAGCCTCAGGCTTCTCGATGATGCGGTAGTTCTCCAGTCCGGCCAGCGAGGCTGCTTCCCTGAGGGCGTCGTTGAGGCCGCCGAAGGAGTCCACCAGTCCTATGCCGGCAGCGTCGGTACCGCTCCATACGTGTCCCTGCCCGATGCTGTCCACTTCTGTCTGCCTCATGCCTCTTCCCTCGGCCACAACGCCCGTGAAGGTATTGTAGGTACGCTCTACGTTGGCCTGAAGAGCCTCTTTTTCGAAGGCACTGAGGGGACGTGTCAGCGAGGGGGCGTCAGAGTGGGCGTTGGTGCTCACCACTTCAGAGGTGATACCCAGTTTCTTGCCGAGCAGTGTCTGCGCATTGGGGATAAGCCCGAAGACCCCTATGGACCCTGTCAGTGTCACCGGCGAGGCCATTATTTTATCAGCGGCGGCGGCTATGTAGTATCCTCCGCTGGCTGCATAGTTACCCATGGATACCACCACCGGCTTGACCCTGCCGGTGAGTTCCACCTCGCGCCATATAAGGTCGGAGGCGATGGCGTTGCCGCCCCGTGAGTTGACCCTGAAGACCACGGCTTTGACGGTGGTGTCAAGCCGCAGCTTGCGCATCTCGGCAGCATACCTGTTGCCGCCTATGCTGGTGTTGTCACCTTCACCCATGACAATGCTCCCTTCGGCAAAGAGTACTGCTATCCTGGAGCGTCCCGGTTTGGAATCCTGCTTCACCGTCACCTTTGAGTACTTTGTCATCGGCACATAGTTGATCTTCTTGCCCTCCTTGATGTCTGCGGCGGCTCTTATGCTATCTTCGAGCTGGTCGCGGTAGAGGGTACCGTCGATCATTCCTGCCGCGGCCATGCGTGCGACGTCATAGCCGGCAAGAGAGTCGGCCAGCTGCATTACCCTGCCGGCGGGCACGCCGCGCGATTCGGATATGACCTTTACCGCATGTTCCCATATTGAGCCGACATACTCCGAGATCTGGAAACGGTTTTCCTCGCTCAGTCGGTCAAGCATGTAGGGTTCAACGGCACCCTTGAACTTGCCGTGCCTTATCACCTGTATCTCCACCCCGATCTTCCCGAGTGCCTCCTTGTAGAAGGTGACCTCCGAGGCCAGACCCTTGAAATCGAAGGTTGAGGCGGGGTTAAGCCATATCCTGTCGGCAGCGGTGGAGATGAAGTAGCTCTCCTGCATCATGATATAGTCAGAGTAGGAGTAGACGAACTTACCGCTCTTTTTGAATTCTTCCAGTGCTGTGCGCAGCTCGTCTGCAGTTGCCCATCCTGAGGGAATGGTGCCGTTTTCTATCAGTATGCCGCTCACATCGTCATCTTCCGCAGCCTTGCGCAGGTTCTTCAGCAGGTCGTTCAGTCCGGGTGTCCCGGTAAGAGACATGGTGAGCGGATCGAACATGGCCAGCGGGTTGGTGCCGGTGCGGTCGGGTATCATGGCGCCGGTCTTGATCACCAGTACCGATTTTTCTGGTATGTCAACGGCTTTGGTGCCTGCAGCGGCTATGCCTGAGAAGACTGAGAGCATGATCACAAAGAAGAGGATGCCTGTTATTATCAGCCCGGCAACCACGGCGAGCAGCATTTTGAGGAAGGTTTTCATGTCAGTGCTGTTTTTCAGGTTGCCAAATTATAAAAAAAACTGGCATCTTTACGTCTCTAATGCGCTTGAGATGAAATTATCAGCACGATCGAAGGTAATTGCAGGACTGGGAAGCAACATGGGCGACAGGCCAGCTGCTCTTGCCCGTGCAATAGAGCTTGTCAGGGAAGAGGCCGGGGAGGTCACAGCTGTCTCGTCGGTATGGGCGACTGAGCCGTGGGGTTTTGATGCCGACGAGCAATTCCTGAATATGGTCATTGTCATTGAGACCGCGATGGAGCCGTGGCAGCTGCTGCAGCTCTTCAGGTCCATTGAGGGCCGCATGGGGCGCAGCCGCAGTGGCAGGGGGAGCTATGAGTCGCGTATCATCGATCTGGACATACTGTTATGGGAAGAGCGTATAATATCAATGCCGGGGTTGGAGGTGCCTCATCCCAGGCTTGCCGACAGGCGGTTTGTGCTGGAGCCCCTCTTTGAGGTTGCCCCTGCTGCGGTACATCCGGTCACCGGGCTCACCGTAGCGGAGATGCTCGGGATGTGTGATGACCGTTCTGATGTGAGGCTGGCGGGGCAGCAGCTCTAGAGGGCCCCGTTGTCAGCGAAGCTGTAGTACTCCCTGCCCGCGATGATGAGGTGATCCAGCAGCTGGATATCCATCAGCGCACCTGCCTCTTTAATCTTCTGAGTGATGCGTATGTCCGAGTCACTGGGGCTGTTGTTGCCAGAGGGATGGTTATGACAGATGACCAGCCCTGATGCCAGTGACTCTATCGCCTTTTTCATTACTATGCGTACGTCGGTGACGGTGCCGCTGACGCCTCCCTGGCTTATCTTCATCCGGCCAATGACACGGTTTGCCCTGTTGAGGAAGAGTATCCAGAACTCTTCGTGTGGCAGGTCTTCCATCAGGGGGCTGAAGATGTTGAAGACATCAGCCGAGGAGCGTATCTGCGGGTGTTCTGTCGCCTCGGCCAGTTTGCGGCGCCGTCCCAGCTCCAGGGCGGCGGCGACGGTCACGGCCCGGGCTTCACCCAGCCCTTTTATCTTACGTATCTCCCCGGCGCTGAGTTTTCCCAGGTCGCCCAGGGAGTTGCCGGCGAGGGCCAGCAGTTCGCGTGCCAGGTCCAGTGCCGAGCGGTTCCTGGTGCCTGATCCTATGAGTATGGCTAACAACTCAGCGTCGCTGAGACTTGAGGGGCCCTTGCTCCAGAGCCTTTCACGGGGCCTGTCCTCGACAGCCCAGTCTGTGATCTTCATTGACATGCAGCAAAACGTATTATCCCGCTGCAATATATAAAAAAAGCCGCTGTCCGGGGGCAGCGGCAGTACAATATTTTCAACAAGACCCTACTTCAGGTTCTGTACATGCTTTGTTGCTGACGACTTGAGGTTTGAGGCCTTATTCTTGTGAATTACGTTCTTCTTTGCCAGCTTGTCAAGCATGGCATTGAGCTCAGGGAGCATCTTGTCTGCCTCCGACTTGTCGGTGGTGGTGCGCATCTTCTTGAGGGCGTTACGCATTGTGCGGGCATAGTACTTGTTGTCTTCCCTTCTTACCTCAGCCTGTTTTGCGGCTTTCAGTGCCGACTTGTGATTAGCCATATTCTCAGTTTATGTTTTGTAGTCCATAGGGGAATCGAACCCCTGTTACCAGGATGAAAACCTGACGTCCTAACCACTAGACGAATGGACCTTAAAGAACTTAAAAAAGCGGATGCAAAGATGGAGCCTTTTTTTTTAACTGCAAAATATTTTGCAAAAAATCGCTGCCGGCCTTGCATCCGCCATTCTATGGGCGGGATGCTGTTATCTAGAAGACGTATCTGACGGCGAAGCCTCCGTTCCAGTAGTACCATCCGGGACCGCTGGTGAGCTGGAAGCTGGGGCCTACGCCAAGTGAGAAGTTGAGAGGTATATCGTCAAGAGTGTATTCGAGTCCTACGATGCCGTCGACACCCAAAAGAATGCCTGTACCGTAGTCTTCGCTGTAGTAGTCGTTCCAGAATCCTATATGTGCTCCGGGGCCGATGAACCAGTCGAGGTTCGGCGTCCAGTCGGTGGGCTGCTGCCACTGATAGAACCCTGTTATTGCGAAGTTATGTCCCCAGTAACCTGTCCCGGCTATCAGTTCAAGAGCGTTTACGCTGTTGATAAATGTCTTGAATGTCACTCCTGAGGGATCGCCGCCCCTGAACCCGATTGCTGATTTGTAAGTCTGCGCCTGAATGCCTGTTGTCAGGGCGGCCAGTATCACCAGAATTGTCAGTGTTCTTTTCATATTAGTCTGCTTTTGTTAAGTGAATTTCATACAAAATTACAATTAACTAACAGAATCCGGCCGTTTTTGTTTATTTAAAAAGCAGAAGGCTCAGTGCCATCACGGCCATACCGGACACCAGTCCGTAGATTGAAAGGTGGTGTTCGCCGTATTTTTCGGCTGCGGGCAGGAGTTCGTCAAGTGAGATGAAGACCATAATGCCTGCCACAAAGGCAAAGAGGATACCCATCAGGGTATCGGTCAGCAGCGGCAGCAGCAGAAGGTAACCTACCAGAGCGCCGACCGGTTCCGAGAGGCCGCTGAGGAAAGAGAGCCTGAAGGCCTTGCGCTTGCTGCCGGTGGCGTAGTAGACTGGTACTGAGACGGCTATTCCTTCCGGGATGTTGTGTATGGCTATGGCGACAGCGATGGCAATACCTATCTGAGGGTCTGCGAGGGCTGCGGTGAATGTTGCGAGACCTTCCGGGAAGTTGTGGATCCCAATTGCAAGTGCTGTCATGGTCCCCATGCGCAGCAGCCTGCCGCTTCTCTCCTCTTCTTCTCCTCCCTCGATCTTTCTCGCCTCATGAGGGTTCTCCTGTGAGGGGATGAGTCTGTCGATGATGGCTATGAGAGCCACGCCTGCGAAGAAGGCCAGCACGGCCACCCACCATCCCTGGCGCATGCCCATGGCTTCGGTGAGCACCTCGCGACCCTTGACGAAGATCTCCAC
The DNA here is from genome assembly GCA_002403305.1 of Bacteroidales bacterium UBA4772. GTDB lineage: Bacteria > Bacteroidota > Bacteroidia > Bacteroidales > VadinHA17 > SR-FBR-E99. The sequence goes on along the minus strand of DHHM01000003.1, from coordinate 103,216 downwards.
GAAGGCGACATAGATCATCACCCCGGCGGAGAAGCCAAGGCTTACCGTGAGGAACCTGGTGTTGGTCTTTTTGGCGAAGAAGGCAATAGTACTTCCCACACCGGTGGCAAGGCCGGCAAAGAGCGTCAGCAGGAACGCAAAGAGTACTGAGTTGAAATCGGTGTTCATGATGCCTGTCTCGCTCCGCTATGGGTCACGCAAAAATACCAAAATTGGTTATCTTGCTGCCGGTTTAGTTCATATAAAATGAAACTTGCATGAGCAGGAGCTCACAAAGACTTGAATATTAAAATTCATGCATGTTCCATTCGACCAATGAAATAAAATTAAATAATCTAATGAAACTTACATGAGCAGTAACTAACAATAGGAAATGATTATTTCTCTTCATGTAAGTTCCATTAGACCAATAAAATAACAATCAAATAATCTAATGAAACTATCTCTTTTCAATATATCCAATTTCAGGGTTGACGGCGGGGCGATGTTTGGGGTGATTCCCAAAGCACTATGGGGCAGGCAGGTAGCGTCGGATGAGAATAACACCATAGTGCTCTCACTCAGTACACTGGTTATTGAGACGGAGGGCCGGGTCATCCTTGTTGATGCCGGGTGGGGCGACAAGCAGCCTGATAAATTTTTCAGGCATGTTTACCTGCACGGCGGGTCCGGACTCACCGGCGGGCTGGCAGAGTCCGGCTACAGGCCCGGGGATGTCACTGACGTGCTGATAACCCATCTTCATGCCGACCACTGCGGTGGTTGTTTTGTCAACGGTGCCGGGGGAGGGCAGGAGCCGCTGTTTCCCAATGCCGCATACCATATCAGCAGGGAGCAGTGGGAGTGGGCCAACGACTCCAACCTGCGCGAGGAGGATGCCTTTCTTCCGGAGAATATAGAGCCTTTCGCTGACAGCGGCAGGCTGAACCTTATTGAGGAGAACGGCGAGCTCTGTCCGGGAGTGATGCTGAGGATATGTTACGGGCACACCCCCGGGTTGATAGTACCGGTTATAAGGTATCATGACCGCACCTTTGTCTTTACCGGTGACCTGATCCCGACCGTAGCACACATACCACTCCTGTGGAACATGGCATACGACCTGCTACCCCTGGCCACTATAGCCGAGAAACAGGAGATCCTTGAGGAGGCGCTGCACTCCGGCCACCTGCTGATATTCCAGCATGATCCGGAGACGGAGTGCTGTGCGGTGACGGAGACACCGAAGGGAATACGTGCGGGGACAAAGGGAAGGCTGGCAGACTTTCTTTAGCTCGCAGGGGATAACTCTGCCGGGGAGGCGTCACTGATCAACGGCAGGCAGAAATGATCATTTTGGAGATGAGGAGCCCCGGGTCAACTGGAGGCCGGCAATATCACCTGGCAGAGGAGGAGCCCCGGATCACCGGGAGGCCGGCAATATCACCTGGCAGAGGAGGAGCCCCGGATCACCAGCTCTGAGGTTATCACCCTTTTCTGCATTGGTTTGCGTGGGTTCTCTATCCGTTCCAGCAGCAGCGTGGCGGCAATCTGTCCCATCTCATAACCTTTTTGATCCACGGAGGTTAGCCCCGGATCAGTGAGCGTGGATATCTGGCTGTTGGTGAAACCCACTATGGCTATATCTTCGGGGATACGAAGTCCGTGCCGTTTTATAATCATGAGAGTCTGAGCTGCGGTGAGGTCATTAACCGCAAAGAAAGCCTCGGGCAGAGGGGAACGCTTCAGCAGTTCCGGGATGATTTCTTCGGCGGTTTCAATGTCATCGCACTTGATGATATCATCGTCGGAAGGTGTCAGCCTGTATTCCTTCATGGCCTTCAGGAAGCCGTTGCGCCTGTTGCGGGCTATTGCCAGTTGGGGAGGGCCTGAGAGGTGGATGATGCGCTTCTTTCCCATACGCAGGAGGTGGTTAACAGCCTTGTAGGCACCTGTCTCATCATCAATGACTACGCTGTCGGCATCAAGATCCTCTACCGCACGGTCGAAGAAAACGAGGGGTATGTTCTTATCAATGATGTTGCGGTAATGGCCGAACTCCAGGGTGGTCTTGGTCACTGATGCCATGATGCCGTCAACGCGGCTTGAGAGGAGTGTCCTGATGTTCTTTACCTCCTGCTCCATCAACTCGTTGCTCTGGCAGAGGATCATATTGTAGTCTCTCTTGTAGAGTACATCTTCGATGCCGCTGATGACTGTTGAGAAGAAATAGTGGACAACGTCAGGAATGATCACCCCGATTGTCTTTGATGATCCGCTCTTGAGACTGAGGGCAATGGGATTGGGCCGGTAGTTCCATCTGTCGGCCAGCTCGTTCACCGCGTCGCGTGTGGCCTGACTGATGTCGGGATGGTCTTTGAGCGCTCTGGAGACTGTTGAGGGTGAGATACCCAGTTCGCGGGCTATATCCTTTATGGTGATATTCTCCTTGCTCATCTGCCTAAATGTCTCACTCCGGTAAATATAATAAAAAATATCACTCTCTGCAGCATGTCTTAATTTAGCAAATGCCCTATTCAAACGTTTGCGGTAACGATTGCGGAAAAAAGCTGGAAAAGAGTTGGTTAACTAGTAAAAAAGACCGAATTTTATCATCCCAAATCTGAGCAACCAAATATTAGTAATAACAACAATTCTGTAAACTGCAATTAAACTGATCTATTTATGGAGAAACTAACTGTAAAACGGCTCTTCATGCTGACCTTCGGCATAATGATGAGTCTTGTTGTCTTCGGGCAACAGGTAAGAGTGTCAGGTACAGTTACCGATGCTGCCGACAGGATGACGTTACCTGGAGTGAACGTCGTTGTCAAGGGCACGCTGACGGGAACTATCACTGACATCAACGGAGCCTACACCCTCATGGCCAGTCCCGGGGATGTACTTGTCTTCACCTTTATCGGTTACCTGCCGCAGGAGGTGCCCGTCGGTGACCGGACGGTCATCAACGTGGCGCTGCGCACTGATGTCCAGGCTCTCGACGAGGTCGTGGTCATCGGGTACGGTACCGTGAAGAAGAGTGATGCTACCGGTTCGGTGGCAGCTGTAAGCTCAAAGGATTTCAACAAGGGAGCCATCACCTCACCTCAGGATCTGCTGGTGGGTAAGAGCGCCGGTGTGGTCATCACCACTGCCGGCGGCGCACCGGGAAGCGGCGCCACGATACGTGTCCGCGGAGGTTCATCACTGAATGCCTCCAACGACCCGCTGATAATAATTGACGGGGTGCCCATAGACAATAACAATGTTTCGGGAAGCTCGAACATTCTCTCATTTGTAAACCCGAATGACATCGAGACCTTCACGGTTCTTAAAGATGCCTCCGCGACTGCCATCTACGGTTCGAGGGCATCAAACGGTGTTATCCTCATCACCACCAAAAAAGGCCAGGCAGGCAGTCCGCTGACCGTCTCCTATGACGGTAATGTCTCTGTTGCCAACGCCATCGCCTTTGTTGATGTATTCTCAGGTGATGAGATCAGGCAGCTGGCTCTTGCAAAAAAGGATCTGTTTGGTATTGACAACCTCGACCTGCTGGGGCTACAGAACACCAACTGGCAGAAGGAGATCTTCCGGACGGCCATATCGCATGACCACAACCTGAGTCTATCGGGTGCTATCAGCACTCTTCCCTACCGCTTCTCTGTCGGTTACACCGATCAGAACGGTATCCTGAAGAATACTGATATGCAGAGGTTCACAGGTTCACTTAACCTCAATCCAATCTTCTTCAACGATGCTCTTAAGGTCAACCTTAATGTCAAGGGGATGAACACTCATCACAACTACGGTGATTCGGGAGCCATCGGTTCCGCAGTGAACATGGACCCCACACAGGTGATCATGGATGGCAAACCGGCTTCGGCAGGTTACTTCCAGTGGGCCAATTACGGCGCCAACCTTGGAACGGCCAACCCTGTTGAGCAGGCTCTCGAGGCTGACAACAGGTCAGTGGTTAACAGGATGATAGGAAACATACAGTTTGACTATGCCCTTCCCTTCCTTCCCGAGCTGAGGGCCAACCTCAACCTGGCAACAGACTATTCAGAGAGTGACGGGCACAACAACAGGCCCAGGACCTCACCATCGGTTCTCACAGCACCGCTCTACGGCAGGCTGAGCGATTACAGCGGCACAAACTACAACAATCTTCTCGATTTCTACATGAATTACAATAAGGACCTGGCCAGTATCCAGAGTGTGGTTGATGTCACTGCCGGTTACTCATGGCAGCATTTCAAGAGAGAGGGAGACAGCTACACACGCGGCATTGTGGACGCCGAGCATCCGTTATATCAGAAGACTGACAGCTCGTCATTCATAACAGAGAACTATCTCGTCTCGTTCTTCGGTCGTGTCAACTACACGCTGATGGACAGGTATCTTGTTACCGTCACTGTGCGTGAAGACGGATCTTCGCGCTTTGCAGAGGATAATCGCTGGGGACTCTTCCCGTCAGTGGCTCTTGCGTGGAAGATCAATGACGAAAGCTTCCTGCGGAACGTAAAGGCTGTTACAAACCTCAAGCTGAGACTTGGCTGGGGAATAACCGGTCAGCAGGATATAGGCAATGACTACCCGGCCCAGGCTCTCTACCGGGAAGCCTCGGAAGGCAGTTACTATCCCATAGGAGGAGTTTTCCTCCCGACACTGCGTCCTGATGCCTATGACCCTGACATAAAATGGGAGGAGACGACAACATTGAACGCAGGTCTCGACTTCGGATTTATCAACGACCGTATTACAGGTTCAATTGACATTTACAAGAGGGTTACCGACGATCTTCTGAACTCGGTCACAGTATCAAGCGGAAGCAACTTCTCCAACACACTTCTCACCAACGTGGGCAGCCTTGAGAACAACGGTATCGAGGTCTCTCTTAACGGCATACCTGTTTCGACGAATGACATGACCCTCACCATAGGGCTCAATGCCACCTACAACAAGAATGAGATAACCAAGCTTCTTCTCACTGACGATCCCAATTATATAGGTATCCTCTACGGTGATGCCTTCTCGGGGCAGAAGCAGGTCACCCGGGTAGGCTTCCCGGCCTATTCATTCTTCGTCAACAGGCAGGTATATGACAATAACGGAAGCCCAATCGAAGGACTTTATGTTGATGAGTCAGGTGAGGGCGGAGTGGTCAACGGCGACAATGCCGACAAGTACATCTATCACAATCCTGTAGCTGATTACCTGCTGGGTCTTTCAGCAAGGTTTGAATACAAAAACTTTGATCTTTCGGCTTCGGCCCGTGCCAGCCTGGGCAACTATGTGTACAACCAGGTGGCTGCCGGTGCATCATATGACCAGATGCAGCAGATCGGTTACTGGAAGAACTTTACCAGGGCTCTTGCCGAGACCAATTTCGTCAAGCGTCAGTTCACCAGCGACTATTTTGTGGAGAATGCGTCCTTCCTTAAGCTTGATAACGTAAGTGCCGGGTACAGGTTTGACAATCTCTTCGGAGCCTTAGGTGCCCGTGTTAGTTTTACGGTGCAGAACGCGCTGATAATGACCAAATACAGTGGTCTTGACCCGGAGGTTTCAGGGGGTATTGACAATAATTTCTACCCGAGGCCCCGTACCTTCATGCTTGGCATAGGGCTTACCTACTAACGAATAAAATGATAATCAGATATGAATAAGAAGATTTTAATATTCGGTATAATACTTTCAGCACTGATGGTCTCATCATGCGTGAAAGATCTGGATGTAGTGCCGCAGGACCCGACCAAGATACTTGCAGGGAACCTGGGCGATGATCCGTTATATATGCAACAGGCCCTCGGGAAGATCTATGCAAGTTTCATCATCTCAGGCCAGGGTGCCAACGGTGGCGATGACATTGCTGCTTCTGACGGCAACTTCTTCACCACCACGAGAGCTCTCTGGAATCTTCAGGAGATCACCACCGATGAGGCGATATGTGCATGGGGTGATGTCGGCATTGCCGACCTAAACACCCAGACCTGGAGTCCGAGCAACCCGTTCCTCACGGCTCTCTACCAGCGTCTGGCGCTGAGCATCACCTACGCCAATGACTTCATCAAGAACGCTGAGGGAAACACCTCTCCCGATGTGACCAGGTATGTTGCCGAGGCTCGTTTTCTAAGGGCTCTGGCTTACTCCTGGGCAATAGACCTCTTTGGCCAGTTCCCCTTCACGACAGAAGCTGACGGTGTAGGTAAGTTCTTCCCGCAGATCGGCACCAGGCAGGAGATATTCAATTACATTGAATCTGAGCTGAAGGACATGGATAATTCCCTGGGCGCCCCGAGATACTCATATCCTCAGGCTGACCAGGCTGCAGCATGGATGCTTCTTGCGAGGCTCTACCTGAATGCAGAGGTCTACACAGGAACACAGCGGTGGGAAGATGTCGTGACATATACAGGTCAAGTTATCGGCGCCGGTTATACTCTTGCTTCTGATTACAGGCAGAACTTCAGTGCTGACAATGACGGCAACCACAACCCTGAGATGATCTTTGCCTGGGAGCAGGACGGCATCAACACACAGGGTTATGTAGGAACGACATTCATCATTGAATCGTCGAGTGATGCACGGTATATCAGGGCAGAAGACTTCCATGGGTTGACCTCAAACACCAACTGGAACGGTAACCGTGCCAGGATAGAATTCCTGGATCTGGTGATTGACACCCTTGCCACTTATGGTAATGTCGCAATTCCGGCTTCAGACTCGACCTTCTCGCAGTCACCTGACAAGCGCATCTTCCTGAAGAAGAAGAAGGCTCTGAATATACCGAGTCCTTCCGCAAGCGGCGATTACGGCGTCGGGGTTTACAAGTTTACGGCACGCAATCATGACGTTTCTCTGCCGGCGAATTACAACACCGCATATGCCTGCACCGATTTCCCGGTCTTCCGTCTGGCAGACGCTTACATGATGAGGGCCGAAGCTCTTTACAGGCTTGGCGGAGCAGCCAATATTGAGGCGGCAGTCAATGACATTAACCTTATCAGAGAGCGTGCCTACGGCAGCCAGGACGGCAACATTACGGCTGATGATCTCGATCTTGATTTCCTCATGGCCGAGCGTGCCCGTGAATTCTATTATGAGGCTCAGCGGCGCACTGACCTTGTCCGCTTCGGCAAGTTCACCACCGGTGATTACCACTGGCAGTGGAAGGGCGGAGCTTATGCAGGAGCAGCCACTTCGGAACACCTCAATATCTTCCCGATTCCCGGTGACGAGCTTTCAGCCAATCCGAACTACAACGGGATAAACAACCCCGGTTACTAATACATAAATGAGTAGAGAAATGAAGAAGAATATATTTATATATCTGACATTCATCGGGTTGACTGCCCTTTTCACCGGTTGTGAAAAGGACGGTGAGATAGTCACCATGCTCTCCAATCCGAAGGCTCCGGTACTTCAGACTTTGCCCGATCTAACCCTTAGCAGGACGAACGGCACGCAGGTACTGGAGTTTACCGGCACCCCTGTTGACCCCGGGTTCGCTGCCTCAGTTACATACTATCTTGAGGCATGTGCAGCCGGAACTGATTTTGCTGATCCCGTTACGGTATGGACCGGGACACAGGCGAAGTCAATAAAGATCACGGTAAGTGACCTGAACGGCATACTTCTGAAGAAGTTCCCTGCTGATGCCACTACTTCTCTGGACTTCCGTATCAGGGGAGTGCTGGTTGTTGATGCAGGCACGGGAGCACCAGGAACAGGTACAAATCCCTTTTCCTATGTCTCGACTCCCGTCAATGCGAGTGTGACTCTCTATGGTCTGCCCCGTCTTGACCTGATCGGCTCCGGCATGGACCAGAAGGTGGAATCAACACTTGGAGACGGCAAATACACAGGTCTTGTGAAGCTTGATGTGGCACAGCCCTTCACGTTGCTTGATCCTGATTCGAACACCTCCTACGGTGCCAGCGGAGCAGCTCTGGCAGTGGACGGCGCGGGTATTGATCCCCCTGCCAGCGGATGGCACAGACTCAATGTCGACGTCAATGCGATGACCTATGACATCTCAGCCTACATGATCGGGCTTGTCGGATCAGCGACACCGAATGAATGGAACTCGCCTGACTCCAAGATGGATTACGATCCTGCAACAGGGACATGGTCAATCACCATTGACCTTATTGACGGTGAGATCAAATTCAGGCTCAACGACGCGTGGGCATGGAACCTGGGTTACCGTCCGGGCAAAACTGATCTGACGGATCTCTTCCACAACGGTGACAACATTGCGGTGACGGCTGGCAACTATACGATCACGCTGACCATCACCCAGCCGAACGGTCCGGATGAAGCCGGTTCATGTACTATTGTGAAGAACAACTAGTTCCGGGATATTTAAAAAAAGATAGATGAAAATGAAATCAATATTCAGAATAATGATGCTCATGGTTGCAGCGGCGATACTTATCGCCGGCTGCACCAAGGAGACATCCGAAGTCAGGCTCGATCCCAAGCTCGGGACCGCAAAGGTATTTGATATCACTTCGAACTCGGCTACGGTCACAGGCTTCGTGGTGGCTGAGGGTGACGGTTTTACCGAGAAGGGAATCTGCTATGACACAGAGGCCAACCCCACCATAGCCAGCTCGAAGACACCCTTCGCAGGTGCAGCGACCACGGCTGCATTTCATGTTCCTCTGACAGGCCTGGCCTATGCCACCACCTATTATGCAAAAGCATATGCAACCGGACCGGCAGGAACGGTCTACGGTGAGGAGCTCACTTTCACCACGAAACCCGTGGTGCCTACGCTCACAACGCTCGTTATTACCGAAATAACAGGTAACTCGGCGATGGGTGGCGGCTCTGTCACAGTAGCCGGAGGTGCGGCTGTCACTGCCCGCGGGGTATGCTGGGGGCTCACTGATCCTCCTACAATCGCTGACAGCAAGACAACTGACGGCGAAGATATTGGCGATTTCACCAGCGAGCTTACGGGCCTTCTTGGCAATCAGACCTATTATGTCAGGGCTTATGCAACCAACAGTGCAGGCACGGGTTACGGTCCAACTGTATCCTTCAGGACCGAGATAGACTTCCCGGCAGTAACAACCTCAGCAGTTAGCCAGATAACCAAGACATCAGCAGTGTCAGGCGGAGATGTTACATATGACGGAGGATCAGCAATCACTGCAAGAGGTCTCTGCTGGAGCACAGACCCGGATCCCGATCTTAACGATAACGTTATAGCTGGTGGTGATGGTACCGGAGCCTTTGTGAGCGATCTGACAGGACTTTCTGTAAACACTGTGTACCACGTACGTGCCTATGCAACAAACAGCAAGGGTACTGTTTACGGAGATGACATAGCATTCCAGACACTGGCGGACATCAACAAGTTCTGGGTTGTCGGTAGCTATAACGGCTGGGATAACAGCGATAACGCTGAATTTATTATCTCCACAGCAACAAATCCCGAGGCTGAAGGATATGTTTATTTCCCTGCTGCAGGCGAATTCAAACTCACCACAGACCATAGCTGGGATGATGCACACACCTTTGGTGATGACGGATCAGGCGGACTGACAAATCCGGGTAACAATATTGTTGCTCCGGCAGGCTACCTGAAGATTAAGGCGAACATTACCGACATGACCTATTCAGTTGTTGCAACTGACTGGGGTGTGATTGGTGATCTCAATGGCTGGGGCGGCCAGGTACCTCTGACATATGATTCTGATCTTCACATCTGGAAAGGCGGCATGAATATGCCTGCCGGAGGATGGAAGTTCCGGGCCAATGACAGCTGGGATTACAACTACGGTGCACCGGCAGGCAGCAATAATCTGGTGGCCGGTGGTGACAACATTGCCACTGACCTTGAGGATGACTATGCCATCACACTTGACCTGAGCCATCCGAATGAATATACATACCGTGCCGACAGATGGGGCATCATTGGTGATGCAACCGGAAGCTGGAGTGATGACCAGAATATGAGCTGGGATGCCGTTAACGGAGTATTCACTCTCACCCTTGACCTGGTGGTTGGCGAGATCAAGTTCAGGGCCAATGATGACTGGGGTTATAACTTCGGCGGAGACCTCGGCGATCTCAGCCTGGGCGGAAGCAATATCCCTGTTGCCGAGGCAGGTAACTATACCATAACACTGGATCCCTGGGCAAGAGTGGCAACAGTAACGAAGAACTGAGCGGAATAGCCCCCCATGTTACGGTTATGACCGTAGCGTTCCTTAAAATCAAAAACCTCTTCTGTGACAGGAAGAGGTTTTTGATTATATTTAGAAACATTCACAAGCTGAATCAATGAAGATGAAAGCAAAACTGCCGATACTGATACTTCTCATGGCTTTATGCAGCCTGGCTGTAAAGGCCCAGGTCATCACTTCCGACCCGGTATTTCCGACAGCATCTGATGCCGTGACCATCACCTTCAACGCTGATAAAGGTGACATGGGACTGAAAGATTATACCGGAACGGGCAGGATCTACGCTCATACCGGTGTCATCACCGATCAGAGCAACAGTGGTTCGGAATGGGAGCATGTGGTAGCCGACTGGGGTGTGTTTACTGCCAAGGCCAGGCTTGTAAAAGTATCAGCCAATGTTTATACCCTGTCTATTTCGCCTTCCATAAGAGAGTTTTACGGTGTACCGGAGAGTGAAAAGATACTGAAACTGGCCTTTGTTTTCAGGGATACGGTGCCGTCACCCAATACAGCAACCGGTCGCGACGTCGGCGGGGCCGATATCTTCTATAATGTCAGCGAGGAGGCTGCCTTTGAGGTTCTGTTGTCGCAGCCTGACCAGTATACATCACTGGTTTATGCCGGGCAGGTAATACCCGTCCAGGCATCAGCCTCGGTGTGTGATTCCATTATTCTTTACCAGAACGGAACGCAGCTTAAGAAAGTGACAGAAACAACACTGAACCATACTGTCACCGCCACGGGTTCGGGCAGTTTCAAGCTGGTTGCCAGGGCATGGAAGGACAATGTCGCGAAAGCCGATTCTGCTTATTATTTTATCCGCACCGCTACGGTGACCCAGGATGTTCCGGCCGGTCTCAGGCCGGGGGTGAACATCACCGGAGACAACTCTGCCACTTTCCTTCTCTACGCACCCTATAAAAGCAATGTCTTCGTCATGGGCGACTTCAACAACTGGATACACAGCAGCGAGGGGTTCATGAAGAGGAGTCCCGACGGCAACCGGTACTGGCTGGAGGTGACGGGGCTCGACCCTGATAAGGAGTACGGGTTTCAGTACCTGATTGACGAGTCGCTGCGTGTGCCCGATCCCTACAGTACCAAGGTGCTGGATCCGTGGAACGACAAATGGATTGAGGAGACAACATATCCTGATCTGAAATCCTACCCGGAGGGCCTTGCCGACAACCTGGTCTCTGTCTTTCAGACCAGGCCGCCGGAGTATGTGTGGAAGAATACAAGCTTTACGGCACCGGCTGCCGACACACTCATCATCTACGAGTTGCTGGTGCGCGACTTCGTGGAGAAGCATGATTTCAAGACCATACGTGATACACTGGATTATTTTGTGAGGCTTGGCGTGAACGCCATTGAGCTGATGCCGGTGAACGAGTTCGAGGGCAACAGCAGCTGGGGTTATAATCCGGCCATGTATTTTGCGGTTGACAAATATTACGGTCCGGCTGATGATCTCAAAGAGCTTGTTGATTCATGCCACAGCAGGGGCATAGCGGTGATCATGGATATCGTTCTGAACCATGCCTACGGCAGCAACCCGCTTGTCAGGATGTACTGGAACAGCACAACCAACCAGCCTGCATCAAACAACCCGTGGTTCAACGTGGTGTCGCCCAATCCTGTCTTCTCATGGGGATACGATTTCAACCATCAGAGCAGTGATACCAAAGCATTTGTGGACAGCGTATGTCATTACTGGATTGATGAGTTCAGGGTTGACGGATTCAGGTTTGACTTTACGAAAGGCTTTACAAACACCCCTGGTGACGGATGGGCTTACGATGCATCGCGCATAGCAATCCTGAACCGGATCGGGAACAAGATCAGGTCTTACAAGCCTGACGCCATACTGATACTGGAGCATTTTGCCGACAACAATGAGGAGAAGGAGCTGGCTGCCGGCGGATTTTTGCTGTGGGGCAGTGCGAAGTTCCGTTACCAGGCTGCCTCAACAAGCCACACTGACTGGAATATGTCGATCTCGGAAGCATCATGGATAAACCGCGGGTGGAGCGTGCCGGGAGTAGTTGATTACATGGAGAGTCACGACGAAGAGAGGATCATGTGGCTGAACCTGAATCAGGGCGAGGCTGTTGGCGGTTACAACATCAGGGATCTCACCATAGCACTCAAGCGAATAAAGCTTACGGCCACCTTCTTCATGACCATACCCGGGCCGAAGATGCTGTGGCAGTTCCAGGAGCTGGGGTATGACTATGCCAAAAACTACAATGATGATCCTTTGGGGCCGAAGCCCATCAGATGGGATTATTATAACGTTGCAACGCGCAAGAACCTGTTTGATAATTTCGCGGCCCTTGCCGGACTGAAGAAAAATGAGCCTGCCTTCTCATCTGACAACTTCAGCATCTACGAGTCGGGTGAGACCAAGAGGCTGAACATTCAGCATTCAGACATGGATGTGGTTGTACTCGGTAACTTCGATCTCTTTCCTCGAAGCATTGATCCCAACTTCACCCGCACGGGTACCTGGTACGAGTTCTTCAGGGGCACAGCCATTGATGTCAGTACCGTTAACCAGAACACCCCGATATCGCTGCCGCAGGGAGAGTACAGGCTTTACACCTCAAAGCGGGTTGACCGGCCGTCGTTCCTGACTGGCATTGAGGACCAGTTCATGGATGATGCCGCAGGAGTCCTGTTTGATGTTTATCCGAATCCTTTCCGTGAAGTCACCGTGATTAAATTCAAAGGCGACTGTCAATATCAGCCGCATAAGGTGGAATTGATATCAGCCTCAGGCGCAGTAGTAAGGATGATCAATGCACCCTCAGGCATCGATGAGGTTACGCTTGACGGGTCGGACCTTGCAACAGGAATATACTATCTGAAGGTCACCTCGGGGAGGGTGTCATCAGTAAAGCGCCTGGTCAGGTACTAGAACTCCGGATACGGAGCTTCGGATTTTCATAAATTAACAGCTTGCAGTCTTCAGCCACGACTGCTGACTGCTTTTAGCCGCCGAAGTCTTGGCGAAGGTGGCCGACTGCTGACTGCCTACTGCCGACTGAGGACCATATAGCCCCACGGCTCCAGCTGTATCTTGCGACCCTGTGCTATTTCAACTTCTGTCTCCGTGAACAGGTCGGTGTAGGTTCCAGCCGTTGCACCATCCTTCAGGGCTACGGTCAGCGGACTTTTGCTGAGGTTGAGGATAACGAGCACCTCACTATCATCTTTCACCCTTTTATAGGCATATACCCTCTTCTGGTTTGTCTTCAGCGTGACGAACGAGCCGCCCTCGGTTCCGTGGCGCAGGGCCGGGTGGGAGGTACGCAGGTGTACCAGCCTGGTGTAGAAGGGACGCAACTCCGATTCTTTCCACTCTATCGGGTCACGCTGAAAGAACTCGAGCCTCTTGTCGAGGTCGGCCTCCTGCCCGTTATAGAGAAGAGGCACACCGGGGGCGGTGAAGATATAGGCTGCTAATGCCTTCTGCACATCGCCAAGCTTCTCGTCTATGGTGCCGTTCCACGAGTTCTCGTCGTGGTTGGTCATGAAGCGCAGTCTGTACGACTCCGGATCATAACGCTTAAGCTCATACTGCATCAGGCTGTCGAGGGCCATCGGATGACGCTCGCCGGCAGCTACGGCATTCATGAGGTGATGGTGTGCCCAGGCGTAATTCATGTCAAAGGCACGCTCGAGGAGGTAGGAGTGATCTTCATCCTCGGCCAGCATGAGAACAGGTTTGACGGCATTGAGCTCGGTTGTGGCCCTGTACCAGAACTCCTCGGGCACCAGTCCGGGGAAGTCGCACCTGTACCCGTCAACACCGACATCTTCCACCCAGTATTTCATGGCACCCACCATGTAGTCCCACAGTGGCCCGGCGGTATAGTCGAACTGAATGACATCAGTCCAGTCGAAGGGTGAGATGAAATTGCCCAGCGAATCTTTTGCGTACCATTCAGGATACTCTGTTGCCAGGGGATTGTCCCACGCGGAGTGGTTACCCACCCAGTCGAGGATTACGTGGAAGCCCATGGAGTGGGCGGTGTCAACAAGGGCTTTAAAGTCATCACTTGAGCCGAACTCCGGGTTGATACCCTTGTAGTCGCTGATGGAATAGTAGCTGCCGAGCTCGCCCTTCCTGTTCACCTCGCCTATGGGATAGATGGGCATGAACCATAGAACGTTCACTCCCAGCTCCTTCAGCTCGGGAAGCTTCTCCTGCACGCCGGCAAAGGTTCCCTCATTGGAGAACTGCCGGGTGTTGATCTCATACAGGACCATGTTGCGGGTCCAGTCAGCGTGTACTATGGTTGTCTTCAGCGGCTCTATCACTGCAGCCGCTTTTGGCCGGCATGCTGCCGCCACGGCGGCTATACCGACAAGCAGTATTACAATCCTGAAAATGTGTTCCTTCATAATCTGGTTATTTTAGTTCTATTATCATTGCTGTCTGAGGTTTAATCTTAAATGAAGTAAGGTCTTCAATGGCCTGTCCGGTGATCACGTCAACGCCACGTGTAAAGCCTGCCATCGACTCAATGTATTTCTCCTTTCTGACGGTTCTGCTCTCCTTCGCATTGGTGTTGAGGATGACCATGACGCTCTCATCGTCATTATATCTGAAGAAAACGTAAATGCCATCCTGAGGGATATAGTGCTTCATCCTGCCGGTGTGGATCACCTCCTTCTGCTTCCTCCAGTTAAGGATGTTACGTGTAAAGTCGAGGGCCTCCTTCTCGGTCCCGGTAAGGTTTTTCCCGGCCACGACATTTTTCTCATGATCAGCCCATCCACCGGGGAACTCCTCCCTGAGATATCCGTCGCCACTGCTCTTATCGCCTTCCATCACTATCTCGGTACCGTAGTAGATCTGGGGTATCCCCCTTGTGGTCATGATAAAGGAGAGCCCCAGTTTGTAAGCCTCAAGGCTCGTGCCTGTCTGGGTATAGTAGCGTGTCATGTCATGATTGTCGAGGAAGATCACATTCCTGAGTGGCTCCGGGTAGAGGAAGTCCTGCGACAGCACGTCATAGAGCTTCGACAGTCCTTCAGTGGGATTGTCATTGCCTTCGAAGGCCCTGTGTGTTGCGAAGCATACAGGGAAGTCAGTCACGGAGGGGAGGTATGAGCGGTAGCCGTCGCTGTTTTTCTTGTTCAGGGCCCAGTAGGATATCTGTGACGGGCTGTCATACCATACCTCGCCGACGATAAAGAAGCCGGGAAACTCCTCTTCCACCCGTTTTGCCCACCGTGCCATCATCTCAGGCTCGGGGTAGGGGTAGGTATCCATCCTTATGCCGTCGAGGTCGCTGTATGCTATCCACCAGAGGCTGGTCTGGATAAGATATGTCTCCACCAGCGGGTTGCTCTGGTTCAGGTCGGGCATGGTAATGTCAAACCATCCCTTTTCCATCAGCATGATGTCACTCCCGGCAGCATAGGGGTCCATGTATGTCGAGGCCCTGTAGTTGGTGCGGGTGAATTTTTCGAACTGATGTATCCAGTCGTTTGAAGGAAGATCTTTCATCCACCAGTGAAATGATCCTATATGGTTGAAGATCATGTCCATCACCACCTTCATCCCTTTTTTATGGGCCTCGGAGACCAGCTGTTTAAATTCATCATTGCTGCCGTAGCGCGGGTCTGAGCGGTAGAAATCGGTTGTGGAGTATCCGTGGTATGAATAGCGTTCCTGGTTATTCTCGAGGAAAGGGTTGAGCCAGATGCCGGTGACACCGAGGTCATGAAGATAGTCGAGATGATCGGAGATACCCTTCAGGTCGCCGCCGTGTCTGCCACCGGGATGGCTTCGGTTTAGCTGCTCGGTCATTCCCGGCACGTTGTCATTGGAGGGATCGCCGTTGGCAAAGCGGTCGGGCATGAGCAGGTAGATGACATCGGAGCTGTTGAACCCTCTTGCCGGTCCCGAAGGTCTTTCGCAGAGAGGATAGTCATGTGTCATACTCTTCTTTCCGTTGATGAAAGTGAGCCTGACGGTGCCCGGAAGGGCTTCGCTGCTGATGTTCAGGTTCACGAAGAGATAGTTTGGATTATCAGTACGGACAAGGGTCTTCACCTCTGCGCCCGGGTAGTCTGTCTTCACCTCCCAGTCGCCGATGTCTTTGCCGTAAACCATAAGCTGCAGAGCGCCGTCATGCATGCCGGTGAACCACGACGGAGGGTCGATACGCTCTATCACCTGTCCCTTGAGCTGCAGCAGTGAGAGCAGCAGCAGTGCCGTAACGGATAATTTCAGTCTGTTCATGATCTCTCGAATTTCTTTGCCTCCCCGGGAGCTGTCTCCGTCCGGTTGCCGTAAACAGCCAGCGGGATTACAGTATCCGACAGGTTTATTACTGTGACGGATGAGCTGTTGACCTCCACCCTTAGAGGATTGTTTCTGTACCTGATAATAAACGAATATGAGTCCCAGGCGTCAGGGATTACCGGGTTGAAGCAAACCCTGTCACTGCAGACTCTCATTCCGCCGAAGCCTTCAACGATGGCGAGCCATGTTCCGGCCATG
Source organism: Bacteroidales bacterium UBA4772 (assembly GCA_002403305.1). GTDB lineage: Bacteria > Bacteroidota > Bacteroidia > Bacteroidales > VadinHA17 > SR-FBR-E99. The sequence goes on along the minus strand of DHHM01000003.1, from coordinate 86,512 downwards.
CTGGTGATGTGCAGCCCGTCCTTCACCTCCCTGTTGTAGTCGTCAAGATCGAGCCTGGCGGTACGGAGGTAAAGTTTATAGGCTCTGTCGGTATCATGGAGCCTGGCTGCGAGTATCGCGTGGATGCTTGCCGAGAGAGATGACTCATGCACGCACCTGGGTTCGTAGAAGTCGAAGTTGCGTTTTATGGTCTCCTCATCAAATTCATCCTCAAAGAAGTATATCCCCTGGAGCACGTCAGCCTGTTTGATGAAGACCGACCGCAGGATGCGGTCCCACGACCAGTGCTGGTTCAGAGGTCTCTCCGCCGGGTCAAGGTCAACAACGGTCTGCTGCACCTTGTCCATGAATCCGTCCTGTTGCAGGAAGACACCCAGGTCATAGTGTACCGGGAGGTAGATGTTGTTGATGATCTCGAGCCAGAGGTTAAGCTCACACTCGGGGTCAAGGCCTGTACGCGCAAGGACGGAGTTGTATTTTATGCTGCTTTCGCTTTTGAGCCACGCAAGCGAATCGACGGTGTAGCGCAGTGTCCACCGTGCGAGGGTGTTGGTGTACCAGTTGTTGTTGACGTTGTTTTCGTACTCATTGGGACCGGTGACACCGAGGATGACATACTGGTTCTTCTCCTGCGACCAGTTGCAGCGGCGAGCCCAGAAACGCGAGATCGCGATGAGCACCTCCAGCCCGTATTCAGCCAGGTAATCCTGGTCGCCGGTATGCCGTATATAGTTAAAGATGGCATATGCAATGGCACCGTTGCGGTGGATCTCCTCGAATGTGATCTCCCACTCGTTGTGGCACTCCTCACCGTTCATGGTTACCATGGGATAGAGGGCGGCTCCTCCCCCGATACCGAGTTTTTGGGCGTTCTCTATGGCCTTCTGGAGGTGTTTATACCTGTACAGCAGCAGGTTACGTGCGACATGAGTGTCAGCGGTGCTGAGATAGAAGGGAAAGACAAAGGCTTCGGTATCCCAGTAGGTGCTGCCGCCGTATTTCTCGCCGGTGAATCCCTTGGGGCCGATATTGAGGCGGGGGTCTTCACCGGTATAGGTCTGGTTGAGCTGGAAGATATTGAACCTGATGCCCTGCTGGGCGGCGATGTCTCCCTTTATCACTATGTCACCGTGTTCCCACTTCTTCTCCCATTCATGGGTGTGTGCCATGAGCATCGCATCAAACCCCTTTTCTGCTGCCCCGGCGGCTGAGGCCATGGCTTTCGCTGCGAGGCCCTCGTCGGGGTGATTGAATGAAGAGAGGACGGCAACATATTTGCATACTTCGATAGTATCACCGTCAGAATATTCTGTTGTGAGGATAGCGCCAGCCTTCAATGCGGTCTTATCCATGACCGCCCCGTCGCCGGACGGTTTGCCATTGAGGGTGAAGCTGTTCACCATGGCTGTGGCAACCGTGAATGCGGTCTTGCGTGTGCTGGCAACGACTACGGCCTTTATACCGTCGGTCTCTGCCGACTCGTTCTCCCAGAACTTTTCTTCGTAGTTGGCATCTTCATTATGAACGTTGGCATTGAGCCACGGTATTATCACTGCCGTGCCGCTGCCGCCGGAGAGGCGCACACTGTATTTTATCGCTGCCCGTTCAGGTTCGCTCATAGAGAGGAAGCGCACGGCAGTCACCTCAGCCACCCTTCCGGATGGCATGACGGCGGTAAAAGTGCGTGTCAGCACTCCCCGTCTCATGTCGAGCTCACGACGGAACGATTTCACCTCGCAGGTTGCCAGGTCGAGCTCTTCGCCGTCGACGGTGACCCTGATGCCCGTCCATGACGGTGCATTGGGCACCTTGGCAAAATATTCCGGATAGCCGTTTTTCCACCATCCGACCATTGTCTTGTCAGGGTAGTAGATGCCTGCCACATATGTTCCCTGCAGAGTGTCTCCGGAGTATGTCTCTTCGAAATTGGCCCTCTGTCCCATCATGCCGTTACCCAGGGCAAAGATGCTCTCCGAGTCGCGTCCCCTCTCAGGATTAAATTGTGTTTCGATGATTTTCCAATCATCGGGCTGAAATCGTGAATCTGTCATTATACTCTATAAGTTTCTCAATTGTTTTAAAGTTATTTTTTTAAGGTCCGGGATGACCAGGTCGGCACGGCCCAGCAGCTCCGGGTTGCCTACCCCCACACTCTTCATTCCGCCCGCTATGGCTGCCTCTATCCCTGCCTGCGCATCTTCGAACACGATGCAGCAGGAGGGGGGAAGGTTCATCTCTTCGGCACCCTTAAGGAACACCTCGGGATCAGGTTTGGCCTTATGTATCTTGTTGCCGTCGACAATCACGTCGAACATTTCCCGGAGCTCTATCCGGTCAAGGATTGTTCCGGCATTTCTGCTTGCCGATCCTATTGCTGTCAGTATACCCGCATTTCTGAGTGATTTAAGGAGCCTGACGCTTCCGGGGAGGATCTCGCCGGGAGTCATTCCCGAAATGAATTCGACATACCAGCCGTTCTTGCGGGCCGCCAGCATCTCCTTCTCCTTTTCACTCACAGTCACGCCACCCGTTCTGAGGAGTATCTCCAGGGAGGTCATCCGGCTCACCCCCTTGAGAGCCTCGTTGTCTTCGATGGTGAATTCAAACCCCAGCTCCTTTGCCAGGCGCCTCCATGCCATGAAGTGATATTTTGCAGTGTCAACTATGACACCGTCGAGATCGAATATGCATCCTCTGAGGTCCATGGTCACCTCCTGTCATCTACATCCCTGACAAAATAGACAGAGAGTGCTGCTATGACCATCGATACACCTCCTGTCACCAGTGCCATCATGGTATTGCCGTTGAAGAGATGTTTCACCATGCTTCCCAGGATGCTGGCGGCAAGGATCTGTGGGATGACGATGAAGAAGTTGAATATGCCCATATATATTCCCATCTTGTTGTGGGGAAGCGATCCGGTGAGGATGGCATAGGGCATGGAGAGAATGCTGGCCCATGCCAGGCCAATGCCGAGCATCGGGAGGATGAGCATCCCGGGGGTATGGATCATGCTTATGGATACCAGGCTGATGCCGCCAATGACAAGACATATTGAGTGGGTGATCTTCCTGGATGTATATTTGGCCAGTACCGGCAGCATGAAGGCCACCACGGCGGCGAAGCCGTTATAGACGCCGAAGAGCACCCCGACCCAGTTGGCTCCCCTGTTATATTCCAGGGAGATGGTATCAGTGGTGCCGTACACCTGTGATGTCACGGCCGCGGTGGTGTATATCCACAGGGAGAAGAGGGCAAACCATGTAAAGAACTGCACCACAGCCAGCTGTCCCATTGTGGCGGGCATGTGCCTGAGGTCGGTGAGGATGCTGTTGAGCCCGCCACCTCCCCTGCCTCCGGATTTCAGGAGGCCTGCGAGGATCTGCAGGAGGCCGAAGCTCGCAACGCCGCCGGTGACAACATAAAGCTCCTTCTCCAGGTTAACCCTTGAGAGGATAAATGTCAGGATGAGGCCTATCGACAGCCAGATTATACCAGGACGGTAGAAATTTACATCGCCCTGCGCCCCGCTTTGCAAGCCGTAACCGCCAGATGGTGGTGAAGGCTGGTGCTCTCCCGCTTTCGCGGGACTGCGTCGCTCTGCTTCTTGTGCGCCCTCTGCTATGTGCCCTGAGCTCTGCGCTCCTTGCTCCTCCATAATCTCACCCCGGGCAACTTTCTCTCCCTTCTCAAACTCCTCGAGCTCTGCAGGAGAATATTCCTTTGTCCGGAAAATTGTCCAGAGCACTGCCACCAGCAGCACCACGGCTCCGATATAGAACGACAGTTTCAGGTTGAACGGTATCAGCTTTCCCTCGGCCGGCACTTCCGGCACGTTGAACCAGTTGGCAAGCATCCAGGGCAGGAAGCTGCCTACGACAGCCCCTATGCCTATGAAGAAGCTCTGCATGGCAAAACCGGTGGTCCGCTGTTCTGAGGAGAGCATGTCACCGACAAATGCGCGGAACGGTTCCATGGATATATTTATTGATGCATCCATGATCCAGAGCATCACTGTAGCGAATATCCAGGTGGGTGAGTTGGTGATGATCGCCAGCGCGAGCGAGGCGAAAACTGCCCCGGTGAGAAAATAGGGCCGCCGTCTGCCGAGACGGTTCCAGGTGCGGTCGCTCATGTGCCCTATGATCGGTTGCACAAGGAGTCCAGTGACAGGCGCTGCAATCCAGAGGATCGGAATATTGTCTATGTCAGCGCCGAGTGTCTGAAAGATGCGGCTCACATTGCCGTTCTGGAGGGCAAACCCGAACTGTATGCCCAGAAAGCCGAAACTCATGTTCCATATCTGCCAGAATGAGAGCCTGGGCTTCCGCCTGTAGATCACGTTCATAATCAGTTAGCTGTTAGTTTTATTACCCGATTTCCATAACCTATTCAAAATTAGTTGAAAATCCGGTTCGGCAATACCCTTTGGAGGCTTCTGCAGCCCGATTATTCGGGCGTTTGCGTTCATTATGTTATTTCAAACGTTTTCGGCCTGAGGCATATTTTTCAGAGGGTGTGTGTTATTTAGATGCATTCTAAATAGTAGAGTGAAAATTTGAACTTATCAGGGTCAAATATTTACTATATTTGAGAGGCGCTCATTTAAAAATCAGTAACATGGCAGATTTCATTTACGAAAGACCCTTCCAACATGGGGAGGATGAGACAAAATACCGTCTTCTGACCGCCGATCATGTCAGGGTGACGGAGTGCTGCGGCAGGAGGATGCTGCAGGTTCAGCCTGAGGCTCTCAGGATGCTCGCGCGGCAGGCATTCGAGGATGTCAACTTTTTCCTTCGCACGTCGCACCTTGAGAAGCTTGCATCCATACTTGACGATCCGGAGGCTACGGACAACGACCGTTTCGTGGCGTGGGTGATGCTGCGCAACACGGTGATCTCGGCTGAAGGCAAGCTCCCGTGGTGCCAGGATACCGGCACGGCCATCGTCATGGCCTGGAAAGGCGAGGATGTGGCTACCGGTTTTGATGATGCTGAGCATATAAGCAGGGGTATCTGGGAGACCTACGGTGAGAAGAACCTGCGTTATTCACAGATAGTGCCCACGACGATGTTCGAGGAGAAGAACACCGGCAGCAATCTGCCGGCACAGATAGATATTGCTGCCTGCCAGGGTGGTGAGTATAAATTTCTGTTCATAGCCAAGGGTGGCGGTTCCGCCAATAAGTCGTTCCTCTATCAGCAGTCGAAGTCTCTGCTTAACGAGGCCTCTCTCAGGAAGTTCATCCGTGAGAAGATTGAGGATCTGGGCACCTCGGCCTGTCCGCCATATCATCTTGCCGTAGTTATCGGCGGCACCTCGGCGGAGATGACTCTCAAGACGGTGAAGCTGGCCTCGGCGGGTTACCTTGACGACCTCCCGGTGACGGGCAATGCTGCTGGCAGGGCGTTTCGTGACCTTGAGTGGGAGAAGAAGGTAGAGCTGATATGCCAGGAGTACGGTGTGGGTGCGCAGTTCGGCGGCAAATATTTTGTTCATGATGTACGTGTGATACGTCTTCCGCGTCACGCTGCATCGTGCCCGGTGGGCATAGGTGTAAGCTGCAGTGCCGACCGCAACATTAAGGGTAAGATCACTGCTGAAGGGATCTTCCTTGAGCAGCTTGAGACCAGGCCTGAGAGGTTCATGCCTGCCAGGGCTCCGGAGCTCGACAAACCGGTGGAGATAGACCTTGAGCGTCCCATGAAGGAGATACTGGCGCAGCTGACACAGTACCCGGTGAAGACCAGGCTCAGCCTCAGCGGAACGCTGATCGTTGCGCGCGACATGGCACATGCACGCATCAAACAGATGATTGACGAAGGCAAACCGATGCCTGAGTATTTCAGGAACCACCCGGTATACTATGCCGGTCCGGCCAAGATACCGCAGGGGATGGCGTCAGGTTCTTTCGGGCCCACCACTGCCGGGCGCATGGACAGTTATGTTGACCTCTTCCAGAGCCTCGGCGGCTCCATGGTGATGCTTGCCAAGGGCAACCGCTCGCGGCAGGTGATCGACGCCTGCAATAAGTACGGCGGCTTCTACCTGGGATCCATAGGCGGTCCGGCAGCTGTGCTGGCTGCTGAGAATATCCTGTCGGTTGAGGTGGTCGATTTTGAGGAGCTGGGCATGGAGGCTGTCAGAAAGATCGTTGTAAAGAATATGCCGGCATTCATCCTGACCGATGACAAGGGGAACGATTTTTTTGATTCCTATAACAGGCAGTAGTTCAGTCTACAGTCTACAGTCTTCAGTCGGCACGAAGGGGCAGTAGTCCAGTCTTCAGTCTACAGTCTACAGTCTTCAGTCTACAGTCTACAGTCTTCAGTCTACAGTCTTCAGTCGGCACGAAGGGGCAGTAGTTCAGTCTACAGTCTACAGTCGGCAGTCTTCAGTCGGCAGCTGATAAGATATAAAATATCAATCAAATTATCATTTAAAATTAAATAATATCAGTAAAATGGTCTTAGGATAATAAATATTGATATTTTTGTTCCCTTAATTTATAAATCATTATTTGTTATATGTGCGGAGTTGTTGGTGTTTTTGATTTGAAGGTGCAGGCTGAGGTGCTGCGACCGCAGGTGCTGGTGATGTCAAAGAAGCTGCGGCACCGTGGTCCGGACTGGTCAGGGATCTACTGTGGCGAAAAGGCTATCATTGCTCATGAACGACTTTCAATCGTTGACCCGCAGTCTGGAGGTCAGCCGCTTTACAGCCGTGACCGCAGGCTGGTGCTTGGGGTCAACGGAGAGATATACAATCATCGTGAGATAAGGGAGCGGTACAGGGGGAAATATGAATTTACCACTCAGTCTGACTGCGAAGTGATTCTGGCGCTTTATGCCGACAAGGGTGTCGGTTTCCTTGATGATCTCAATGGTATTTTCGCCTTTGTATTATATGATGAGGTTAACGACTGCTACCTGGCGGCGCGTGATCATATCGGTATCATCCCGCTTTACATGGGGTGGGATATACATGGTAACTTCTATTTCTCTTCAGAGCTTAAGGCATTGGAGGGCATATGCAACAGGATTGAGCTTTTCCCTCCGGGGCATTACTTCTACAGCCGTGATGGTTCGCCTACCCGTTGGTATCAGCGCGACTGGACCTCATGGGAGAATGTTGAGGGTTGCGTCACGGATATTAAGGCCCTACGCACTTCACTTGAGGGTGCTGTTCACCGTCAGCTGATGTCTGACGTCCCATACGGGGTATTGCTGTCGGGAGGTCTCGACAGCTCAGTCATATCAGCAATAGCCAGGAAGTATGCAGCCCGTCGCATTGAAACAGATGATCAGGCGGAGGCCTGGTGGCCGCAGCTACACTCGTTTGCCATCGGCCTGGAGGGGTCGCCGGACCTGGCTGCTGCGCGCAAGGTTGCTGATCATATTGGAACAGTGCATCATGAGATCAGCATAACGGTGCAGGAGGGTCTGGATGCCGTCCGTGATGTGATCTATTATCTCGAGACCTATGATGTGACAACTGTCCGGGCCTCTACCCCGATGTACCTGATGGCAAGGGTGATAAAGTCGATGGGCGTGAAGATGGTGTTATCGGGTGAGGGTGCCGACGAAGTATTTGGCGGATATCTTTATTTCCACAGGGCGCCTGGACCTCGTGAGCTGCATGAAGAGACGGTGCGCAAGATAAGCAGGCTTCACCTGTACGACTGTCTCCGGGCTAACAAGTCACTGGCAGCCTGGGGCGTGGAGTGCCGTGTGCCCTTCCTCGACAAGGAATTCCTCGATGTAGCGATGCGCCTGAACCCTGCGGATAAGATGACGGGTAATGGCAGGATGGAGAAGTGGATCATCCGCAAGGCCTTCGAGGATTATCTTCCGCACGAGGTTGTATGGAGACAGAAGGAACAGTTCTCCGACGGTGTCGGATATAACTGGATTGACACTCTCAGGCAACTCACATCACAGCTGGTGACTGATGAGATGATGGCCACTTCCGGATACCGTTTTCCGGTTAACACACCGCTGACAAAGGAGGAGTACTACTACCGGTCAATCTTTACAGATCATTTTCCTTCGGAGACCGCTGCCCGGACGGTACCTTCCGCGCCTTCGGTGGCTTGCAGCAGTTCAGAGGCGCTGGCCTGGGATGAGAGTTTCATGAATCAGAATGAACCTTCGGGCCGGGCTGTACGCAACGTGCATGTCAAATCATATTAACCATGCAGGAGCGGCAGGTCTCAGACCTGCCGCAACATCTCCCGTATGGGAATCGTGGTAACCATGACGTGGCGACAGGTCTCAGACCTGTCGTTACGTGGTCAGAAAATATTTATTTCTTGAGGACGGTATCCAGTACCTTCTGCTTGTAGAGAGGCCTGGTGCAGAAGAACCAGTCGTAGCACTTCATCTCTATATCCTTCAATCCCTTATACTCTATTTTCTCCTTTCTATCATCAGATCGAAGTCCTCTTTAAGGGCTACGAGATCCTCCTCGTGTTCAACCTCATCCTTGAGTATCTGAAGTATCACATCGTAGGTCACGGGGTCGCCTACCCTGGTAAGATCGAGAAGCTCACTGTAGACCTGTATTGCGCACTGTTCTCCCTTGATGTTCTGGTCGAGGATCACTGATACGAAGGGATCTTCAGGTGCCTCATACCCGCAGTTGGTGATTTTTGTCCACTCGTCGGTTGTGAGTACCGGAGTACCGCCCAGTTGAACGATCCTGTCAACCAGCAGCAATGCATGTGAGAGCTCTTCGGTTGCATGCAGCTCGAGTTCAGCGATGACTGCATCTTTCATGGGTCCCTTCACCACTTTTGCGCCGATCCAGTACTGGTAATAGGCCAGCCACTCGTCTGCCAGTGCCTTGTTAAGGAGGTTGAGAAGTTTGTCAACGTCCATCTTTACGATTGATCTTCCAATTTGTGCCATAATAATTTCGTCTTTAGTTTTGAGTATTTATTTTATTTAGAGCCATTTACTTGGCAGGGTACTTTATGCCGAGTCCTTTTGCCACTAGCATCGCAAGCTCTTTATCAGCCTTGTGGAAATGGTCGAGCTGCCGGATGAGGATCTCTTTTCTTTTAGGACCTGTGACCCCCTTCATGGAGGCTATGAAGTTTGCCACTGTGTTGGCGCGCTCCTGGTCTGTCATCACCTTTCTGAAGAGTACTCCTGGCTGTGAGTAGTGGTCGTTGTCATTCTTGTTGCGGTCCCAGTAGTCGGCCACTGCTGATCCCAGGTTCATGGGATGTTCCCTGTACTCCTTGTCTGCTTCTATGTCGTCGAAGCTGTTGGGGTAGTAGTTGGGTGCTGAGCCGCCGTTGCCGTCGATGGCCATGAAGCCGTCGCGCTGGTGGTTATGCACTGGCACGATGGGTCTGTTTACGGGTATCTGTTCGTAGTTGGCCCCGAGCCTGTAGCGATGGGCGTCAGGATATGCAAGAATACGACCCTGAAGCATCTTGTCAGGTGAGAGGCCTATGCCGTTGACAGTGTTAGAGGGGGCAAAGGCGGCCTGTTCAACGTCGGCAAAGTAATTGGAGGGGATCTCATTAAGCTCCATAATGCCGGCTTCGATCAGCGGATAATCCTTATGCGGCCACACCTTTGTCAGGTCGAAGGGATTCCATTTGAATTTTTCAGCCTGCTTGTCGGTTATCACCTGTATCATCAGCTTCCATTTCGGGAACTCTTTCTTTTCGATGGCTTCGACCAGGTCGCGCTGTGCATAGTCGGGGTCCTTGCCCCTGAGCTCCTCAGCCTGCGGTCCGGTAAGGGTCTTGTTGCCCTGCTGTGTCTTGAAGTGGAACTTCACCCATACTCTCTCGTTCTTTTTGTTGTACATGGAGAAAGTATGGCTGCCGTAACCGTTCATGAACCTGTAACCGTCAGGTGTTCCCCTGTCGCTGAACAGTATCATTACCTGGTGGAGGCTCTCAGGATTGAGGCTCCAGTAGTCCCACAGCATGTTTGCGCTTTTGAGGTTGGTCCTCGGATCACGCTTCTGGGTGTGGATGAAGTCAGGGAATTTCTTTGCATCCTTGATGAAAAAGACCGGGGTGTTGTTGCCTACCAGATCCCAGTTTCCATCTTCCGTATAGAACCTGACTGCGAAACCGCGGGGGTCACGTTCTGTGTCGGCGCTGCCCTTCTCTCCTCCGACGGTTGAGAAGCGTACCAATACACGGCATTTGTTGCCAACCTTGCTGAACAGCTTTGCTTTGGTGTACTTTGTAATGTTGTCCGTGACAGTGAATGTGCCGAAGGCTCCGGTGCCCTTGGCGTGGACGATCCTCTCGGGGATACGCTCACGGTTGAAATGGGCCAGTTTCTCGTGCAGGTAGTAATCCTGAAGCAATACCGGTCCGCGCGGACCTGCAGTCATGCTGTCTTCGTTCTCAACGTAGGGCCTGCCTGCTGCTGTGGTGAGTTTTTTCTTTGCCATTTTGGTTTGTTTTTAATGGTTGCCTGTTATATGTCTGTTGTTGTTACCAAAAGAGTACCTTATCTTGAATACCGTCCCCGTAGCTCCGATGGCTACCAGGTGAATCCTTTTCATTTTTTTCTTACCGATTCCCGTTTGTCCGTGAATTTGCCCATTATCTGAAGTCTGATATCCTCGATCCGGAAATTGGGAATCTGCTTCTTCCCGAAATAGTTATGGAGCATCTCCGTCAGTTCACTGTCATTGTAATCTTCTATCCTGTCGCAGTGAGTGCAATAGAGATGGTGGTGCGAATCCCTCTCGGAATCATAACGGAGCAGTCCGCGCTCGGTCTTGACCCTCTTCAGAATATCGTTCTCGACAAGGGTATCAAGGGTTTTATAAACGGTTCCCGTTGCAATGTCAGGATGTTTTTTCCTTATGAACTGACTTACCTCCTCGGCAGTGGGATGGTCATGCAGCAGATCCACGGCCTCAAATACTGCCAGCCGCTGCAGCGTGATCTTGAGTCCCCTCTCTCTGAGTATAAGTCTGTAGTCTTCAGTTTTCATCAAATAGGAATAATTCTTAACAAAGAATAAACAAAGATAAGACAAAGATGATTCGGATCAAAATTTTTTTGCGTTTATTTGGTTTAGATTCAAAGTATAGCCACCGTATATGTCGGTATAACTAAACTGTGTAGAGTTTGTCCAGAACGTCCGGTATTATCTCATCCACATTTTCATGGTTATCAATTGCCGCCATCATGCCGTAGGCGGCGGCGCCGGTGGTTGCTGCTCCTTTAAGCATTTTTTACTGAACCTGTTAAAAGGAAAGTGAGTTACCGGCATTGGTCTATAAAAGAGAAGCATCTCCTGCGCCCTGATGGTTAACACAAAGTTATGCCACAAAAATGGCTGTGTCAAATATTTATCACAGACGGTAATTGCCGTGTAAGACGGATAAAAAAAACTTCTTTACTTTGTTCCCTGGCTTGAACCAGAGAACTCTTTTTTGGTTGTAGGTAGTACCTTTCAGGGAATAAAGTGTCTTTATAGAAAAAATGTTATGAGGAAAACGGCAGCAATACTTTTCATGCTGGTTGCATCGGTAGCTGTAACGGCGCAGGTTCTTGAGCCTGTCACCTGGAGTTTCAGGAGCGAGAAGACCGGCGACAATACTTTTGATCTGGTTATGACAGCCGAGCTCGAATCGAGCTGGCATCTCTACGCCATGGATATCGGGGAGGGTGGACCGATTCCCACCAGCTTTACATTTGAACCTGGTAACGGTTATAAGCTCTCAGGCAAGACGGTTGAGGTCACTAAGCCAGAGGTGAAGTTCGACAACAGTTTCGGGATGGATATCGGCATGCACAGCGGCACAGCCGAGTTTCGTCAGAAGGTGACGGTCACAGCGTCGCCCGTAACCGTGAAGGGATATGTAACGTTCATGTCGTGCGACGACAAGCAGTGCCTACCGCCCAGGGATGAAGAATTTTCTATTGAACTCAGGGGAGGGGTGGCTGCAGCAGCAAAACCGGCGGATGAAAAAATCACTGCTACACAGGAAGCGGATGCCGGGACCGATGCTGCGACGGCTGCCGGGAATGAAGCCGCAACAGGCACCGCAACGGGTGCTGAGACAGACGCCGAGGCCTCGTCCACAGTGACAGATCTTAAAACAGCTGAGAGTGCTGCCGATATTTCATTTGCAGAGGGTCAGACGAAGTCAGTGGCTTCGACAGAGACCACTTCCGGAAAGCAGGGCAAGGGGTTTTTAAAGTTCTTCCTGCTCTCCATGCTTGCAGGACTGGCCGGTATTCTCACTCCCTGCGTCTTCCCGATGATACCCATGACGGTGGCCTTCTTCAGCCAGGGATCGGGGAAGAAGGGCTCTGCTGTGGGCAAGGCGCTCTTCTTTGGGTTGACAATCGTGATGCTCTATTCGCTGCTCGGGATCATCGTTTCTCTCACCAGCGCCGGAGCCGGCTTTGCCAACACTCTGAGCACACACTGGATACCCAACGTGATATTCTTTCTGCTGTTTCTGGTCTTTGCCGCATCGTTCTTCGGAGCCTTCGAGATAGTGCTTCCCGCAAAGTGGGTCAGCTCATCCGACTCAAAGGTTGACAGGGGCGGAGCGCTGGCGACGTTTTTCCTTGGGGTCACCACCGTGCTGGTCTCCTTCTCATGCACCGGGCCCATCGTTGGCGCCTTGCTGGTGGAGGCTGCCTCGGGCGATGTGCTTCGTCCGACCATTGGCATGTTCGGCTTCGGGCTTGCCTTTGCCCTTCCCTTCACCCTCTTCGCACTCTTCCCCTCGTGGATGAACAAAATGCCGAAGTCGGGAGGATGGCTCAACTCGGTCAAGGTGGTGCTTGGCTTTATCATACTGGCATTCAGCCTGAAGTTTGCTTCAACGGTTGATACCGTCTATAACCTCGGAATACTGTCAAGGGATATTTACCTGGCAATATGGATAGTTCTGTTCGTTCTGCTGGGCATCTATCTCATGGGCAAGATCAAGTTCTCGCATGACAGCGACGTACCTCACATAGGAGTGTTCAGGCTGGTGCTCATCATAGCATCATTCACCTTTGCCCTCTATCTCGTACCCGGACTCTTTGGAGCTCCGCTGACACGGATATCTGCATTGCTGCCTCCCCGGGAGACATCGGGTTTCAACCTGCTCAAGGCCATCAGCGAAAACAGGGGTGCTGCTGCTCCCGGTGCTTTTGCACCGGGTACCGTTGGCACACCAGGGGCAGCCATCTGCGGAACCCCAAAATATTCCGATTTCCTTCACTTTGAGTACGGGCTGCAGGGCTATTTTGATGTCGGGGAGGGACTCGCATGTGCAAAGCAGCTTAACAAGCCTGTGCTGATCGACTTCAAGGGTCACGCCTGCGCCAACTGCAAGGAGATGGATGCCCGCGTATGGTCTGACCCTGTTGTGCAGCAGCGAATAAGAGAGAATTTTGTGCTGGTGGGTCTTTACATCGATGACCGGACCAAATTGCCGGACAGTGAGATTTTTGTTTCGGAGGTTGACGGCAAGGAAAAGAAGACACTGGGTAAAAAGAACGAGGATATCGAGATCTCAATGTTCAAAACCAACTCTATGCCTCTTTATGCCATTGTTGACCTTTCGGGCAAACCGCTGATAGAGACCCGCGGCACCGACTTTGACATACAGGCCTATATCGACTGGCTCGACAGGGGGGCGGAAGCATTCAGGAATCAGTAATCACTGATAAGCGTTTGACCTCTGACAAATCAGGGGGCTGCAAACTGGGTGGTCCCTTATTAGTCGGGGATCGCTTTACGCGAATGCAAACGGGATGTTCCCCGACAAGTCGGGAGGCTTCAGGCAGGGTGCTTCCGGGGGGCTGCAAACGGGATGCTCCCCGACAAGTCGGGAGGCTTCAGGCAGGGTGCTTCCGGGGGGCTGCAAACGGGATGCTCCACAACAAATCGGGGCTGGCTCTACGGGACTGCAAACGGATCACTGCTCCGCGACTACCTGGTATTATCTGGACATATAGAATACCAGGCTGCCTCCATTCATTATCTCATCATGGGTGATATATAGTCGGTCAAGCTTCCGGCCGTTAAGTTCAACCTTTTTCACATAGACATTTTGCGGTCCCTGGTTGACCGCCGTTACGGTAAAGGTTTTACCGTTTTCGAGGCTGACGGTTGCCTCTTTCACCAGCGGACTGCCCAGGTCATAAATATCTGAGCCGGGGGCTACGGGGTAGAAGCCGAGTGCTGAGAAGATATACCATGCGCTCATCTGCCCGCAGTCGTCGTTGCCGCTCAGGCCGTCCGGGGCCGGCAGATATTTTGTATCCATTATATGCCTTACCCAATACTGTGTCTTCCGCGGTGCTCCGGCGTAATTGAAGAGGTAGGGAACATGATGGGAGGGTTCATTGCCGTGCACGTAATTGCCGATGATACCTTCGCGGGTAATATCCTCGGTTTCGGCAAAGAATTCGTCTGGCAGGTGCATGGTGAAGAGGGAGTCAAGGTGCTGTACGAACCTCTTTTTACCGCCCATAAGAGAGATAAGCTGTTGCGGGCTATGCGGCACATAAAGGCTGTAGTTCCATGCGTTGCCTTCGATGAAACCCTGTCCGTGAGTGCTTAGAACATCGAACTCTGCGCGGAATTTGCCGTCGACACCTCGCGGACGCATGAAGCCGGACGCGGGATCCCATACATTCATGTAATTGCGTGACCGGTTGAGGAATTCACGGTGCAGGTCGCTGGTATCCGGGTTGCAGAATGAACTGCCGGGGGATTCGCGGAGCAGGTCACCGCCGGCCCGTGGCAAAGCCGCCCCCGGCTCTCCTTCTGGCATACTACTGATTGCCTGTGCAATGCACCAGTCGTCGTAGGCATATTCCAGCGTGACCGAAACCGAGGATCCGGTCCGTTCGTCGGGCACATACCCCATCCGCATGTAATCATCAAGGCCGTCGTACCAGCCGTTACGGGCGGTTGTGACACATGCCTCCAGCGCACGGAAATAGTCGAAACCCGGAATCTTCTTAACAATGGCATCAGCAATTACAGGTACAGAGTGATATCCTATCATGCACCAGTTCTCATTGGCATGATGTGACCAGACTGGCAGCATATCATGAGCGCTCTGGTCGAAATGGGCGAGCATCGAGTTGATCATATCTGCTGTTCGTCGCTGCTGCAGGATGGTAAAAAGGGGATGAAGCGCGCGGTAGGTGTCCCAGAGCGAGAAGGTGGTGTAATTTTCAAAGTCGTCTGCAGTGTGAATATTCCGGTCCAGACCTTTGTACCTCCTGTCACTGTCCATAAATATGGTAGGAGAGAGATATGCATGGTACAGTGCCGTATAGAAACTGACCATCTGCTCTTCGTTCATCATTCTCACCTTCACCCTGCCCAGCTCATCTCCCCACATTCTCTCCACCGCCAGCCTTACGGCATCAAAATCAGTCTGCGGCGCCTCGGCGATCATGTTTGCCACCGCACCCGCAGTACTCACCGGTGAGAGGGCCACTCTCACCGTCAGCTGCTCACCGGGCTTCATGGAGAAGTCAAAATGACCCCTGATCTTCTCTCCGGCAGCTTCGGGGAAGTTCATGCGCTGGTCAAACCGGCGCCAGAAACCTTTGTAGACCTGTGCCGGGCCATCATTGACGAATCCGTATGATTCAACCGGTCTGGAGAATGAGATTGCAAAGTAGAGCGACCGTGTCCGCGCCCACCCGTTGGTCATCCGGTAGCCTGTAACAAGGGTGTCGTTTTCAACCCTGATGAATGTCCAGACGTTTTTGCCGTTATAGTTGTATATTCCGTGATCCATGTCGAGGATCAGATGTGCATCGCCGCCCCGGTTGAAGGTATATCTATGAATACCGGTACGTGTTGTGGCTGTCAGTTCGGCGAGAATGTCATGGTCTTCAAGGGTTACAGCGTAGTAACCGGGAGAGGCCGTTTCGCTGGCGTGTGAGAAGCGCGAGCGGTAACCTTTCTCAGGCGCATCTGCTGTTCCGGGATTTAGCTGCAGCGTTCCGGTAGTTGGCATCAGGAGAATGTCTCCCAGGTCGGAGTGGCCGGTACCGCTGAAGTGGGTGTGGGAGAAGCCGACGATGGTGCTGTCGGCATACTGGTAGCCGGCACAGTACTTATAGACATCGCGGTTGTATGTGCCGTTCATCTCATAGGGTACGGTGTCGGTGTCGGGCGAGAGCTGCACCATGCCGAAGGGGACGGTGGCGCCGGGGTAGGTGTGACCCATTTTGTCAGTGCCGATGAGGGGATTGACATATTGCAGCTGGCCGGAAGCGTGGTCAGAAATCAGAGCCAGGATTAATAAAAAGAGGAGAGTTTGTTTCATGATTGGAAGGGTGTTCACGAAACAAATATACAATACTTAATCCGCTACGCGGA
>DHHM01000003.1:0-70073 GCA_002403305.1 Bacteroidales bacterium UBA4772 | reverse complement strand
GTGGTGTTGGCACGATCTACAATACCTAATCCGCTACGCGGAAGGGTATTTCTACTGGTGACTATTCTACAATACCTGAAGGTCTACGACCTACTTTAACCTTTAACCTTTAACCTTTAACCTTTCTCCTTATGGTTATCTCTCCTCCTGGTAACGGAGTACCTCCTGCTCATGCCGTCTGTTCTCCAGTATACGAACGTAATGAAGACCCTTCTTGATTCTGAAGCTGGCATATGCGGTCTGTGCCCAGGTAACGGCATTGTCGAGGTCGCCGTTTATCTCGCTTATGATGGCCATGTTATAATGGGCCCTGCCCGCCACTTTTCGCTTAGGATTATCAGTTTCGAGATTCCACAGTTCGCCTGCCTCATCCCACCTGCCCAGCCGGGCGAGTCGTTTTGCCGTTTTGAAATTGGAGGTTCCCTTGACATAGTATTCGCGGTTTACCCTGAGGCGGTAGGGTATCAGTCGCATGGCATATACATTGCCAGCCTTGCGGCTTACCTCCTTCACCGCGTCCTTGCGGTGGATGATGCCAGAGACGGCAGCCACGGGGTCTAATCCTCTTCCGCCGAAGACAATTGATTCGGCAACAATGAATTCGTCAAGAATAGCCCTGTTGGCAGGCGAGTAAATCCTCCATCCGGTTCTTACCAGGGTCTCCATGGGGCCCAGGTGCAGTGCACCCCGGATATTACCTGCGGAGAGCTCGGCGAGGGCTCCGCCTGCATTTTCCACGCGTGTATCGGTGTCATACATCTCAAGTGCAAACAGTGCCTGGGTGCCGTTTTCGCGGCAGATACCCTCCACCTGATCCCATGTCAGGGGTGCGGGCAGTCTGCCCAGGCTGCTGGCCTGAAACTCAAGCTTACTGAGAAGTTTGACCTCATGGAACCTGTCGTTGGCCTCCAGCTCTTCAGTGACACCCTTTATGGCTTCCAGGGTGCCGATAGAGTCAAGGTCAGCACCCTCGAGCGACAGCACCTTGTCGAGTGCGTCAAGAGTTTTGGTACGGTCGGTTGGTTTGGACCGGTCTATAATGCCAACACTCTTTATCTCAGGCGCTATGGTCACCGGTGCCGGGCGGGTGATGTTCAGGTAAAGCTCCTGGGTGGCGCAGGAGGAGAAGGCAAGGGCAATGAGCGGCAGGATGAGGTACTTTTTCATCGGGGATACTATTTGGTTCTTCAAATGTAAAAACTTGCCCGGGAAGCAAATTATTGCATCGTTACCAGATTAACCTCACCACTGCCTAGGCCCTCCCTGCAGGCTGGCTGCTTCGCTTAAATGACCCACCGGGTCATTTATTAACGCTCCCCCCTCAACTGCTGACTGCAGGCTTCCTAGTCCAGGCTGCCCACCTCGCTCTCAACAGCATGCAGTATCTCGCATGATTTTACGAGTGCCTTCATGGTGGTGTGATCATCATAGAGCGGGCGGTCTATGTCGAGGAACTCAACATGTTTGCGGATGACATCCTTGGCTTTCTGAACGCCCGTGCCGAAACCGTATTCCTCTTTCCTGAAATCCAGCGCCTGTGCTGCTGCCATGAACTCAATGCCAAGGATTCCGTAGGCATTATCCAGGATCTGGTTGTTCTTGATGGCTGTGTTCATGCCCATGGAGACAAAGTCCTCCTGGTCGGCTGCTGCGGGTATCGACTGTACAGATGCCGGGGCGGACAGTATGCGCTGTTCAACAATCATCATGTCAGCTGTATACTGGCTGAGCATCAATCCCGAGAACATACCTGCGCCTTTGGTGAGGAAGGCCGGCAGTCCGACGCTCAGGGCGGGGTTGTTGAGCCGGTTCATCCTCCTCTCTGACATGACGCTCACCATGGTGATGCAGGCGCCGGCCATATCCATCGGGACTGCCACCGGTGAACCCTGGAAGTTGGCGCCTGAGAGCTGCAGGTTTTTGTCGGGGAAGAAAATCGGGTTGTCGCCAACACCGTTGAGTTCTATCTCCACCTGGCTGCGGGCATAGGCCAGCATATCATGGGCGGAGCCGATGACCTGCGGGGTCGACCTCATGGAGTAGGCATCCTGCACTTTCGACTTAACTCTTCCCTCCTTAAGGTCGCCGCCGGAGATGCACCTGTTGATGGCGTTGGCGCTGCGGATGGCGCCTTTGAAGCCTCTTGCCTCATGCAGGAGGGGAGCGTAGGGCTTCATGTTAGCCTTGAGGGCCTCAAGCGACATCGCCGCTGCTATCTCGGCCTGCTTGAGCCAGTTATTGGCATCAACGAGCCAGATGGCGCTCATGGCGGTGAGCATGTTGGAGCCGTTGATCGCTGCCAGCCCGTCGCGTGCGAGCAGACCGGGCACCTTAATGCCTGCCCTCTTCATTGCCTCGGCGCCGTCGAGGAGCTCGCCCTGGTAGTAGGCCTTGCCTTCACCCATCAGCAGCAGAGCTATCTGCGACATCGGGGCCAGGTCGCCGCAGGCGCCCACTGAGCCTTTCTGGCATGCGAAGGGGGTGACACCCTTATTGAGCATCTCCACATAGGTCTCGGTGATCTCGAGGCGGCAGCCGGAGTTGCCGTGAGCGTGAACATTGATGCGGCCAAGCATAGCACCGCGCACTGTCTCTACCGAAGCGGGATCGCCGATGCCTGCGGCATGGTTGTATACAAGGTATTTCTGAAAGTCCTTTATCTGATTATCGTCGAGCACTATCTCGGAGAACTCGCCGATACCCGTGTTTACACCGTACATGATTTCATGGGCCGTTATCTTCTTTTCGAGCATAGCACGGCATTCCAGTATCCTTTTACGGGCATCGGGGTGCAATTCAATCTTCTGTCCGTGGCGTGCGACATTGACAACATCGTTGACAGTGAGTCCTGATCCTGTTATAATTAATGTATCCATAATGTGAGTTATTTTAGATGAAACCGGAATTTTTAAAAATAGAATAGAAAGACGCTCTGCCGGCCGCGGGAGGGGTCACCCCTGAAGGAAGACATCATAAAGCTGGCCACCAGCGCAGGGGCCATCAATACAATCCTGACCTGTTGATTTTAATCTTGTATTCCAGTGTCCAGTTTCGGGTCATGACACGATGATTAACATACAAATGTACAAATAATTATATAACTGCCATCAAATGTGACTTGTTGACCGGCCAGCCGGGGCAGGCTCTTAGCGGTACCGGGAAATTTACCCGGGGCCAGAATCAGTGTCCTCCCGACAGACCGGGAGGGCTCTTTATACCCTCAAACGGTGGGTCAATGTACGGCTAAAAGGAAATTATATATGTGATAATTTCGAATGGGTTTAAAATTTATTTCGTAAATTTTCGGATCAATATGCAAGACCATGAGACCTAAAATCACTCCGTTTTTTTTGCTGGCTGTTGTTCCGGCTGCGATATTGCTGGCACTGACAGCATTTACCCTGATAAGAACCCTTCCGCAGGAGGACCTGAAGGGCAAGTACAATTACAAGGATTTCGAGTCGGCGCTCAAGTGCCGTTCATGTCATCCGGGTATCTATGAACAATGGTCGCAGGCCATGATGTCACAGGCCTACACTCATCACTGGGACGAGATCGAGTATTTTAACCTGGCCGTGCCTCATGCTGAGGTCAACCCTTCACTCAAGGGCCCCGTTGACGGCTGCAACGGCTGTCATACGCCTCTGGGATACATGGAGGGGACGATGCCTCCTCCCCGTCCTGAGGAAAAGAGCATGGCAAATGAGTCAGTCTCATGCGAGGTGTGTCACCTGATACAGAGGGCCCAGACTGATCCGCCCTTTAACTTCAGTTATTATATTGTTCCGGGACAGACCAAGTACAGCGGCCGTCTGCCTGAGATAGAGTCACCTGCACACAAAATTGTACAGAGTGATTTTCACCGGACCACCGAGTTCTGCGGAAACTGTCACAATGAACAGAATCCTTATGGAATATGGGTTAAGAGCACCCAGATGGAGTGGAAAGAGGGCCCCTATGCTGCGGAGGGTGTGCGCTGTCAGGACTGCCACATGCCGAAGGGTGGCCCGTATCAGCTGGCGCTCATGGGCAAAACCGTTGATGATGCCCGTCTTCATCTCTTCCACGGTGCCCATGACCCGGGAAAGGTCAGGGGCACAATTGAGCTGAGGATAGAACCAGACATACGCCTTGCAGAACCCGGTGAGACCATCGTCTTCACCGTGGCGCTTTTCAACCAGAAGACCGGACATAAATTCCCGACTGGTTCTGTTGAGGACCGTATTGCATGGCTTGATGTGGAGGCCACCGATGCAAGGGGAAACAAGTATCATCTGAACGTCGACAAGAAGGGATTCGAGGGGGAAGAGTATACGATATCAGGTGATTACCTTGCCTATCAGGATATGGGGATACCTCTTAAAATCAAGGACTTCAAGGGTGTGCAGCGTGACGGCATCCCTTATGGGAACAGGATATTCCGCATGCCCTATTTTGATGAGCAGGGAAACATGACGATAATGCAGTGGAACACATTTTCGCAGGGAGTCGACTACCGGATAGGACCGAGGGAGACAAAGGTTGAAAAGTTTACTTTCAGAATTCCTTACGAGGCTGCCCCCGGGGAGATGACGGTGCATGCCGTACTGAATTACCAACTGCTCGTCAAGCCTGTGGCCGATTATCTGAAGGTTCCCTCAGATGAGTCGGCGATACTGACGGTAAATGACCATTCAACAAAAGTTGAAATACTTCCCTGAAACCTCCATGTGCTGTCATAAAGGACTCACAGAATAATGTGATACCCGGAGGTTATATCATACAAGTACAATAATTCATTCAATGATAAAAACCTGATATTTAAAACAAGCAATATGGAAAAGTCAAAATTTGCCTGGATTGTCATTCTGGCTACAATGGTTCTGCTGATCATTCCGATTACGAAGGCTGAGGCCATCCCGGCCTTTGCCAGAAAATACCAGATCAGCTGCCAGGTATGTCACTCGCCCGCGATGCCGGTTTTGAAAACCTTTGGTGACGAGTATGCCGGAGCCGGGTTCAGAATGACCGATTATGAATCACCCAGGTATTTTATAAATGCGGGTGATGACAGGCTGTCACTCTTTCGGGAGCTGCCGCTGGCCATACGGATCGACGGCTTCGCCACCGTCAATTTCAACAATGAAGGTACTGCTGATTTCGGAGCCCCGTTTGTGGTTAAGGTATTATCGGGAGGAGAGCTGTCAGACAAGCTGTCGTACTATTTTTATTTCCTGATGAATGAACGAGGTACGATTGCAGGTCTTGAGGACGCATTCCTCATGTATGCCGATGCCTTCAACACCGGAATCAATTTTTATATCGGCCAGTTCCAGTCATCTGATCCTCTTTTCAAGGGCGAATTGCGGCTTACGCTGGAACCCTATAAAATCTACGGAGTTAAGCCTGACAACTCATCGGTTGATCTGAAATATGACAGGGGGATAATGTTTGAAAAGGGATTCCCGAGCGGTACAACTATAGTCGGAGAAATTCTAAATGGCAGCGGTCTGGGTGAAGCGGGGGAGGGGTACCTCTTTGACAAGGACAAGTACAAGAACTATATGATCCGTATAAAGCAGGACATCGGCAAAAGCGTTTCGGTCGGCTTCTTCGGGTACACCGGCAAGGAGGTTATTGATGACAATGCCGTTGGCCCTTACTTAAGTGAAATGAAGATGTACGGACCTGATGTGGCTATTGACATTGACGGAAAGCTTTTGATTAACATGCAGTATCTGTGGAGGACTGATTCGGATATTTGGGATGCAGGAGAGGAGGTTCATCTGACAGATGTCAAAACCCACGGTGGGTTTGCTGAGATAATATATGCACCTAAAGGTGACATGAGCAAATACTATCTGACGGGGCTCGTAAATCTTGTTGAATCGCAGATAGATCAGTTTGATTATCAGTCGGCCACTCTTCATTTTGGGTATCTCCTGCGCAGGAATGTGCGGGCTGTGGCAGAAGGCACATATATCTTCTCAGGCACTCCATACGCAAAGGCAAGCCTGGGATTCGTCTCGGCGTTCTGATATCTCCGGCACATCAGCGGGAGACAGAACAAAAGAGGTATTACGTTTGATCAGACAGATTATGGCCGGCGGTCAGAGCAGATCACCGGCCTTTTTCTTTTCTCGGCAGAGAAACGGGGGTTACAAAAGATCACCCGCCTTCCCGGCTTTGCCGGTGAAGGGTTCGGTGGCGCGGTGGAAGATGCCGTGAACCCAGGCTATCGCCATGCCGTAATTGGTAATGGGGACATCATGTTTCTTCGGATCTCGGAGCCTGTTGATGAGCTGCCTGTGGGTGACCATGCATCCTCCGCACTGTATCACCAGGGCATATTCTTCTATCGGGCGGGGTATTGCGTCAAGTCCTGCCACATTGTCAAACTCGAGCTTCTTGCCGGTGAAGTTTGTCAGCCACCGAGGTATCTTATGCCTCCCAATGTCATCACACGAGACGTTGTGAGTGCATGACTCCAGCAGCAGCACCCTGTCGCCATCTCTCAGCTCTCCAATTTTTGGTGTGCCCCTCAGGTAAGCTTCAAAGTCGCCCTTCTGCCGTGCCAGCACGATGCTGAAGCCAGTCAGCGGGATGTCGCGTGGTATTGCTGCATTAACCTTCCCGAATGCCTGGCTGTCAGTTACGACCAGCCGGGGTTTTATACCGGTTTTGCCAAGGAAGGATTCAATTTCATTCTCCTTCAGAATTATGGCTGTACAGTCGTTGTCAAGCGTATCTCTTATGACCTGCACCTGCGGGAGTATCATCCTTCCTTCAGGGGCCTCGATATCGATGGGAGTCACAAGAAGGATTATGTCTCCCGGGCTGACAAGATCACCGATAAGCCCTCTGCTTTTCAGAGCTGAGGGAGGCATGGCTTCCTTAAGCACTCTGAGTAGTTCAGGATTGTATTCCTCAGGCCGCAGAGCGGAATATCCGGTTAATTCCTTGCCGGTACGGGTTCTGACCTCTTTGCGAAAGTCGTCTGTAAGCGGCGTTAAATCGTTTTTGTTATGTACAAGCACATAAGGAACCTCAAGTTTGCTGAACTCCTGCGCCAGCTCTGCCTCATAACTGTCGAACCTGTTATCCGACAGTACCAGGATAGCAAGGTCAATAAGTTTAAGTGTCGCCATCGATTTTCTGATACGTAGCCGTCCAAGGTCACCCGTGTCATCGATGCCTGCTGTATCGATGAATATGAGCGGGCCGATACCGTGTATCTCAATGCTCTTTTTCACCGGATCGGTAGTGGTTCCGGCTATCTCTGAGACGATTGCAATATCCTGTCCCACCAATGCATTGATGAGCGAGCTCTTGCCGACGTTGCGTCTGCCGAATATCCCCACATGGGGTTTTGTATCTCTTCCTCTGGATGTCATGCTGTAGTCACTGTCCGGTCTGTAAATCATCACCCGCACCCGGCAGGGACAGTTTTCGTGCCTGGGCCTCGGCGTCTATCTCCTCGCTCTTCTTCTGCAGATCATCTATAGAGATGATCTTTGCTCTCTTCTCGGTGGGAGGGTTGAGTTTCTCCGACTTCTCGAACTCGATGACCTGTTTCTGAATCTCCTCCGGCAGGTCCTTTTCGCTCTTCAGGACGAGATCGATAAACTCCTTCTGGAAGAACTGGTCGACCTGTATTCTCCGCTTTGTGGTATGTGCGAACTTGCCTATGATGCGGCAGATGCTGTCGCGGTCCTCGGGACTCAGTTTATCGGCGAGATCATATTCCTCGATTTTCTTCAGTGAGAGGATGACCGGCTCGAGCGAATCGCGGGTTATAACGAACACATCATAGTCGCCAAGCCGGTAGGTGAGTTGCTTCAGCTTATCGATGGTGTTTGTGGGAACGACCAGGAACACCGACTTCTTGACGCTGTCCTGGCTGGCGTATTTCTTCAGGTTCTCCGCCTGGGACTTGATATACAGGGGGAAGTTTGTGAGGTCGTCGTTTGCGGGGCTCTTGGCATCAAAGATGATATACTCGCCGCTGATCTCTATGGTGTTGTCGGGGTTGCCCCTGAAGGGCACCTTGTCAATGTAGTTCACATGGTTGAAGTCGCAGATTCTGATTATGGTGTTCTTAACGTCGGCCTCATGCTCGGCCCACTGCCTCTTCATCGCCTCGAAGCGGTCTGCGGCTTCCCTGACCCGGTCTTCGTTCAGCTTTCTCCGCTCTGCCTCGAAGCTCTCCTTGGTCTGGTTCAGCCGTGCGATATTTTCGTTATAATTTCTGACGTTATCTTCCTTGGTGGCTTCGAATGTTGTGACTTTCTTCGTCAGTTCATTGATGGTTCCCGAGTACTCCCTGAGCCGGCCGTTAAGTTCCTCGAGGCTGGCATCCTTGCGTGTGGCAAGGAGCTCGATATCCCTTATCTTCTGTGCGAGGTTTTCATTACGGGTTGATAACTCAGTGATCCTGTTTTTCAGTTCATCCGAAGTCTTGCGTCCGTTCTCAAGGTCCCGGGCAAGATTTCGGAACTCCTCATAAGCATCAAAGCTAAGGGTGCGGAGCCTCCTCCACCTGAACAGTCTCTGCCACCAGTTGATATCCTTTATCTGCGCAAAAAAGAGGTTCAGTTTTTCCATGAAGGCAAAGTTAGCAATTCTGTCAAGGAGGAGGGATGTGTTTAAAGAATTACCTGAGGAGTGCAGCAGCGCACCAGAGCACAGGGGCCTGACCGTGGAGGTCTCCCGTTATTCGGCGGCGATTGACGTAGTGGTTGCGGTCGCTGCTTGTACCGGTTCCTTAGCATACCTCCGTGAGGTTGCCATCATCATTGATGAATGTCACAAGGGTGAGCCAGGCCTTTCTTGCCGCTGCACCGTATATTTTTTCATCGAGCCAACCGTTTTTCACTCCGGTTATCATGGCATAGGTGAACATGGCGGTGGAGGAGGTCTCCTTCCGGAACTCAGGGTCATCTATGACCTGTCTCCACATGCCGTCATCGGCCTGGTATTTCAGCAGGGCTGCCAGGTATAACCCCTGCCGGCCATTGGGTGAGGTCATAAGTCCTGGGCCTATCACAACCGGTCGTTAAATATATCAGTGAGGCGATCAAAAGAGTCGTAATTACGTTTTTCATTTGTATCGGATTAAAGATGTTTTTTCAGATCATTCAGGGAGGTGACCGCGACGACATTGCTGAATGTTCTTTTCAAGGCGGCGGGGACAAGTGCACCGGATACGATGATTTTTTTGCTGCTGAAGGCGCTGCTCAGCCTGGTGAGGTACTCCTCCGGCCTCCCGACAGGCAGTCCGGTAAGCGTACCTGTAATAAGAATATCCGCATGCCAGCGTTCTGCCACATCGGCCAGGGTGTTGAACGGGGTCGACTGTCCGAGGTAAACGGCTTTATGTCCGGCTTTGACGACAGCGAAGGTATAGAGGAGCAGCCCCAGCTCATGGAGTTCATTCTCGGGGAGGTATAAGATAATCCTTTTACTGTCCGGATTATCAACCTTTGGCAGCGAGTCAATGGCAGCAATAAGCCTTTTCCTGAAGATGTTTGAGACAAAGTGCTCTGCCCCGATGTCTACGGAGCCGGTATGCCACATTATGCCTACCCTCCCGAGAAACGGGAACACTACATTCTCAAAAGTCTCTTCAAATCCCCGGGTAATTATTGACTTGAGAAGAATATCATTAATGGCATTCTCATTGAAACCGGCCATTCCTACTATCAGAGAGTCTATCTGTGTGTCAGAGTCACTGGTGTCCTTTGTCAGGATGGCGACCTGTTCAACTATCTGCGGGCCCGTGAGTCCGGCGATCTTTGAAATTTTGATGCCGTGGCGGTACAGGATGGAGATATTAATAATCCGCTTAAGGTCATCATCATCATACCATCTCCGGTTGGTATCGGTGCGGTGCGGCTTGATAATGCGGTACCGTCGTTCCCAGATCCGGATGGTACCCGTCATGATCCCGGTAAGCTTTTCAAGGTCGGCAATTGTGTAACGGCCCATTATATCCAGTATTCCAGGTTTAAAATTAATCTTTTGTACTTATTTGGCGGCTGTTTATTAAACAAAAAAGCGACTCATAAGTTTGCGTCGCTTGATTTTGAGGGATCATATATTGATGCCTTAAGGCAGGAGAACGTTGTCAATCGTGGATCACACCGTTGGATCCCTGAACGTCAGCTGTTGTCACAGAGGTGTTCTTGTTCAGTTTTACGCCTGCTGCAACGTCGACTTTCAGGCTGAGGAAACCGCCCTGGGCAGGACTCAATGTATTATAGTATCCTGAAGTGATCATGGACGATTTGGCTTCGGTACCCAATACATGGTAGAGAAGAATGGGAGTAAGAGCCTCTTTGGAGAGGTCGGCTATGCCGCTTACGCCAAGATCGTTAAAGAGAGCGGTAAATGCTGCGTTCGTCGGAGCAAAAACCGTGAAGTTGCCGGCACCGTTAAGTGCGTTCACCAGGTCAGCGTTGGAGAGAGCTTCTACGAGAATCGAGAAGTTGTTGTCAGATACAGCATATTCTGCTATTGTCATGTCAGATATGGGTTTCATCTCTTCTTCTGCTTCTTTTTCGCAGCCCGTAAATATAAAGATCCCCATCAGGGCGATCATTGCGAGAGTAAAAGTTTGCTTTTTCATGATGTTCAGGTTTTAGTAGTTATTGTAAATTTTGTCTGTAAAACTTCATGGGTATTGAGGTGTTCAAATAGATAAATAAAAATATATACAAAAATATTGTCAAACTACTTAATACCTCACGAAAAGAAAATGTAAAATACATACAATCAGTGTTATAACATATAAATGTTTAAATATGTTAAATGTATAAAAAAGTGATTGCATAAATAAACATTATTGCAGTGCAGAGGTTTCATACACCCTTGTCCCGGTTTTACCTTGGGGTATGATTAAAACCAGAATTCGGAATGAACTGACATTACACTGGATTTTCATATATTTGACTGTATTGAATTTTATTTGATTTTTAGATATTTTAGTCTAGGGCAAGTCATAAACATATGAATATCAGCGCAGGTAAGTTAACGGCAGATTCTTTGCAAAGACACATTAAGGCCCACCTTGGAGGGTCACATGTTCAGTCGGGCCATGAGCATGAGATTACACTGGACAATGACAGAAGCAGAGGGTGGGTTTTGATCAGGGATTTTGGAGAAGGATTCATTTTATTTCATTTCCATTTTGACTTATTTGTTCTTTATAAGTTGGATTTCAGGGATCAGCAGGAGAAGATGCTCAGATATTTTTTTGTCATGGATGGGAGCCTAATTCATGCTGTCGCCGGCAGCCTCAGATATCGTCTTTCCGTTGACACAGGTTCAATATTAGCCACTCAGAACGATGATGTTCAGGAGCTTGTATTCCCTGCACAGAACGGCCTCGATATTATTGTTGTACAAATTGATTTTAAAAGATTTGCTGCTGATCTTAAGAATGAACTTGACAACCTGCCTCCAAGGTTGAAGAATATGCTTAATAATGAAAGCGACGAAGAAAATTTCTTGTATCACAACAACCTGCCGTATGACATACAGGATACTTTTCACGCGATATCAACGGATGAGAACCAGGGTTTGACCAGGCGCTTTTTCCAGGAGTCCAAGGCTCTTGAGCTTCTATGTCTGCAGACCAAGCAACTACAGATGGAATACACAAAAGGGTATGACAGGGATCTTCTGAGAAAAGCCGACGTCAGGTACATAAAGATGGGGAGGGAATACATCAGGAAGAATTTCCATCAGCCAATTACCTTATCCGAGCTGGCAAGAAACACAGGCACCAATGAGACCAAGCTGAAGGTGGGATTTAAGAAGCTGTATGGGAAAACGTTTACCGAAATAGTAAGGGATGAAAGGTTGCTGAAGGCCAGGCATCTTATTGAGGAGGGGAATGCAAGCATAAAGGAAATCTCATTGATGTGCGGGTACGAAAGCACATCAATGTTCAGCAAGAGGTTTAAGGAGAGGTACGGGCTTTCTCCGGGCCAGGCAGCACGGTTAAAATCTGGTTGATGTTTGATCAGGTGTTTTTAATGTTCAACCGGGTTTAAGTGACCTGAGGCGGTTCCGGTTTCTGATCAATGAACTTATCTTTGCGTCATAAATCTGAAAAAAATGAAAAAGCCCGAATTGATATTTCTTTTTGCTGTAATGGTTTTTCTTGGCGCCTGTGCCACGACAAGCGATTTTCCGGTTTCCGATATTGTTCCGGCAGCGGAGATTACAGTTAAGAAAAAGCTGGAGAAAAACAGCAATTACAGGATCATTGTGAACGCCAGGAATCTGGCAAGCCCTGACAGGCTCAACCCCCCGGCCAACTGTTATACCGTCTGGATAAATACGAGTAATGGTTACAGAAAAGTCGGTCAGCTTACCAAGAAGAATGCAAGATCTGCCACTCTTGAGTCCCTGGTTCCCTTCGATTTCTATGAGGTTTCTATTACCGCTGAAAGGGATACGGAGATTTCTTATCCGACCGGACCTGAGATATCCAGGACTTTTTTGTGATAATTAATGAACCTAAATCCTTTGCTATGAAAGCAATAAAGAAAATAATCCTGATACTAATCGTTGTTGTACTTATTATTTTCGCTTCCCAGAACTTTGAAACGGCAATCATAAAGTTCCTGAAATGGAGAATTGAGATGCCGGTTGCCGTGTTGATTTTAGGGATTTATGCATTGGGTGCGGTCACTGGAGGGATAGTGGTCTCGGCATTTAAGTTAATTTTTAAAAATTCTGCTGAGAAAAAATTACCGGATCAGACGAAACCTGACCAGACGACAGTCAGTGACTGAAGAAGCAAGAGTATGGCTTGCCTGGTTTATTGGAGATTTGCAGGCCGGTTACCGATTTGCCTTCAGATTGAATTAAGGAGGTTTTTTAAGTCAAAAGTCAGATAATTAACATTTTAGAAAGCATTTATATGAAGAAGGCAGGCCTGATGTTTTTATTGCTCTCTGCATTTATGGTTGTCAGCGGACAAGAGAGAGTTGTGGTAGTAGACTTTGAATCAAACTCTTTCAGAAACAATCCTGACATACCGTTCGACAAGCCATTCATTATCCGGGGAGAGATCAGCGAGGAGATAGAGTACGTTGAAATTACAATACGCAATGAAAACTCCCGGAAAGAGCTTTACTCATTTGTCTGGAACCGGTATGGAAAGAACGTGTCCGAAAGTTTTGACATAGTGGTTCCGGAAATCCTGATTTCCAACAGCAAGTATGATTTTGAGATCAACACCTACATGGCAATGTCGGATTTTCAAAAGGAGCAGTTGATCGGTAAGCTTCAGGACCGGATTGGATATTATTTAAGGAACAATATCTCATATGACGGGAGCAGAATTCAAATAAATAAAGCAAGGGCTGTGTACAGGGATATGGCAGGACTGATTGACGAGGCTCTACTCTACTACCGGTCGAAGAACTCGGTCAGGAAGCCTGAACTCAGCACACTCGTCCTGGAGGAGCTGGAGAGGTACAGTGACTATAAGTTCGGCACCCTGATGAATCAGCAAGGAGCCGTTGAGAAGGATTCAATAGCAGCCGGAATAATTGATAACAAAGTGAAAGACCTTTCTGAGGTAGTGTTATCTGAGGTGATCCCGTATATTAACTCAGAGCTGGTTCAGCTTGACAGAAGAGTAAACGTCAAATCAGTATCAACGGATAAAGAGGTTTTCACTTTACCTGTTAATGTCGGAATGTATGCCTGGAGCAAGAGCATAGATATAACAAATACTACTGTCAGCAATATGGATTTTACTCCGGGGATTGGAGTTACATTGCCTTTCTCAAATAAGAGCTCTATACTGGCGAAGTCAAAATCAATAGATGGATTCGGTCTTTCTCTGGGAGTTCTTCTCAATCCGGTCAAGGATGCCAACGGTGCTGAATATATTACACCTGGCATTAACCTGCCGGTTTATGCCGGGCTGGGATTAAGGTTTTTTAAGGTCTTAAGGTTAAATGCCGGGGCATTAATTCTTGCAGAGAAGGGGATACAGGATTTCAGTAATATCAGTGTGTTGCCAACTGCCGGTGTGGCATTTGAACTAAATGTATGGGCAGGCATAAAAAAATAGCAGCTGCTGCCAGTATAATCGTTTTACTGCTGGCAACAAGTTCGTGTACTGTACGCAAGCCAACAGGGGGTTATCTGTTTCTGCCTCCCGGGAGCAGGGTAACTTATACGGAACCCCTGCATCTGCCTGTTGATACTCTTGACCGTGCCATTCAGGAGTTTCCGGCTGTCTCGGAAACTGCCTTTCCTGAACCGGAGACGGAAATCGGCATGGTGCTTCCCGCGATACAGGTTTCAGAGCCTCCTGCTGAGTCCGGCCGGTATTCTACGAATAGTGATCTCACCTTATTGAAGGAGCCACACATTGCCGATTCTATCGTAGTACATGATCTCAGCTCCTATCTTGCTGAAGACAAGAACCTTTCGCTTGTTGATACCTTATCGGCTTTTCTCGGGAACATCAAAAATGAGTTCAGGGTCATTGACTACCGTATGGTCAGTCTGGAAAACCTCATTCTAAGACGCAGTGCGGCCGACACTGTACACGTGGTTAAACAGATAATTCCGGAGAAACAGGCATATGTTCCATCTCCTGAGCCGGAGTTAAAATCGCGTCAGGAGATCATTGCCGGACAGACTACCAGAGAGATGTCCTCAGAATTACCAGACACACCTGAAAGACATGTGATCATTGTGACTGACACTGTATACGTAAGAATCGGCAATGCAAAACCGGATACAATAGTTAAGGATGATTCAGCTGACGGCCTGTTTCTTGAGCTTACCGATCTTATCGGGGCAGTTTCAGATTCAGTTGAATCTCTGAGGAAATCATTAGGTCCCAGGTATGAAAAGACTCAAATCAGGGTTGATACGGTATATCTTTACGATGACACTTTGGCATTAAAAAATGAGGCTTTGGAGAGAAATATTGCCTCACTGCGTAATGCCTATGAAAGTGAATTAAAGATAAAGGTTGACTCACTGCAAAATTTGCATCGGCTGCTGTCAGAAACCAGGGCGATGCTGACGTCCAGTGATACAATCACATTTACAGCATATTACGAGGCAAACTCATTTGTCCCAAATAATGTTGACGGTTTGAGATCTGCCTTATCGGAAATCCCGGCTTCATTAGTACGGGAGATTCACGTCTCTGCATTTACTGATGCCTCAGGTTCAGCACTGTATAACAGGACCCTGTCGGGGAAAAGAATAGACTACATCACCAACCTCCTCACTGAATCAGGCATTGAACCAAGGAAGATTCTGAGCCAGAATTTCGGTGAGCTTTATGCAGCCGGGGATAAATCTGATCCTATAAGACGTGTGGAGGTCAGAATAATAACAGAACAAAATCCTTAATGGTGTTTATCTTTATTTTGCTGTCGTGAGTCGTTAATAGACTCACGGATCAGCCGCATTGAAAAAGTACTACCGGTGTGCGCCTTTACATGTTTCATGACCAATCAGCCTGACCAGCCAGGTACAGGCATGCAGCAGTTAATCGAAAATCTTCCGGTGAGTTTCCCTTTCTCTGGGATGAAGTCAAAATACCGGTTCAACACGGAAGCGACTATAAACTGGTTGAAGAAATCCTGATCAAAATCAGCAAGAGGCTGATTGGTGATTTACCTGAGAGATTGAGGCATAAATGGGATTCGCTTCAAGTCTTCGACTGTCTCTGTAAGGAGTATAAGGAACCGCATGCTCTCCTCGAGGAAGGGGTAGTCGGCTGCCGGCTTAAAGGTGCGCAGCTCGAAGAGGTTTTTGTACATGCTGATGGCGATATAGACTTTGGAGTCGAGGAATGAGAGGTATACCCTGGTGTTCCATTTCTTTTTGAAAGCCAGAATGCGTTCCATCAGCGCAGGGGTAAGGATATACCTTGCCTCTACCTGGTCATCGCCGTAGACGCAGAACTCCCGCTCGAACCTCGGGTCTTCGAGTCTGATGAGCTCACCGCGGCCTGGATTGTCAGTTTTGGGCAGAGCTAATCGTCTGTGCTCATCACCAGGCGGAATCCGAGGTCACTTGCGGTGCCGTCTGCCGGATAATCCCATGTCGAGATGATACGGACATCATGATGTTTGCTCTGGGCACTTCCGCCTCTAATAAGGCGGTGATAACTGCCTGCATCATCAAAACACCACTCCCAGACGTTTCCGCTCATATCGTACAGTCCGAGGATGTTGGGTTTCCTGTCACCCTTTACTTCGACTATATCATCAGGGTTGGTGAAGCCGTCGCTGTCATATTCATAAACTGCCACTGCGGCTGTTGCATTGACATCACTGGTTAATGCCGAAGCACCGCTGGCGCATCCGCCGCGGGTCCAGTACTGACCGCTTCCGGCCGGATATTCATAGCATTCACCGGAGCTGTTGTCTCCCTGCCAGCGGGCGGCACACTCCCACTCAGCACTGGTGGGTAACCTGAACCCGTTTTCATTAAAATCACATATAGTCTCGTCATCCCACCATTCATCATCAGTGTCTATTCCGGAGTAGACAACTCTGCTGGCGCCTGAATAGTTAAATGTCAACCAGTTACATGCCATAATTGCTCCATACCATGTGATGTCGGTGGAGGGGTAATTGTCGAGTCCGCCCCTTACGTCAAATCCATCATTAAAAATAATATCATGAAGACCGTATAACTGTGAGCCGCCCATATAGATCAGGGGTTGCCAGCCCCATTTTACATAGTCTTCGCACAGGTAGTTATGAGCAGTGTTTTCCTCTGTATCAAAAATGGAGGTGCCTCCGGAAATGGCCCCCGGTACGGCAATGACGCCGTTGCAAACCTTTAACACTGTTACCAGCAGGTCATTGGGAACCTCTGTTTCAGATATCCAGAAAGGATCAACGGTTACTTCGGGTCCGTCCTCGAAATCGGGGTCACTGTCGTCAGCATTGGTCAGGTAGGTGCCTCCGGGACAATAGATCATTTTAATTGTATTACCCAGGAATTCGATGGTCATTGTATCCGGCTCATCCACCGGCTCATTTTTTTCACAGCTGCAGGTCATCGCGAGCAGAAGGAATGAGATCAGTATCAGACAATATTTTTTCATGTCTAGTATTTTTTTGTTATTGCCGAATTTTCGTAGAATGATATTTTTGTTTTTGAGCTAATCTATTACACATCTCACTGAGAAGCCATAGTTTTTATTCATATCATACCTGTTTACATTGGCGATATTTGATTGCATGTGTCGGGTCCAGACATAGATATTATCAATCATACTGGAAGTCCACCAGCGACCTGACCATTCAATGCTGTAATATTGTCCGCCGTTACTACGATACCCGCCTGGCAGCGCTGTGAAGCCCGATTCGTTAGTGGCATCAGTATTGGGAACGCCCCAGTGTTCAGTACCTGCTTCCTTAAGCTTACCACCGGCTATCTCTTCACCTCCCAGGAAATCAGTCAGGGTTGTCCATTCCGCATCGGTGGGTACATGCCAGCCAACGGGACAGAGTTTTCCGGTGTTAACTGTGTACCAGTTATAAAATGCACCATATAGTTCTCCATAGGTCGATGCATCATTGTCATACCAACCATAACCGGGCTCATTGGTATATAGCCAGGTATCTTCATCTGTTACGCAGGGAATCCTTGTGCCATCATTCAGTTTTGTCACTCTTAGGTTCTCCTGCATCCAGGTCTGGTCACCTATGGTTACCGTATTATAGGTGTTCCCGTCAAAATCTGTCAACAGTCCGGTGCTGAACGGAAGCTCATTGCCATATGCGGTGCCGTCACTGTTGGTTGCATATGCGCGTAAATAGTACGTGGTGTTCGGGGTCAGGCCGGTAACTGTGCTTGTAAATAATCCGGACCCTGAACCGTCTTCTGTTTTACTGTCGTTAATTGTGGGGTTTTGCGACTTGCTCCAGCATACGCCCCTGACTGTTATCTCCAACCCTCCGTCACTGGTAATATTTCCTCCGGAAGTGGCTGATGAGTAAGTGATATCAGTTATAGAGGTTGTGTTAAGGGCGAGAGGTTCCGGATCCTTCTTGCATGCATTGAGACATATTAGTGAACATATCAGCAGTGCAACCAGTTTTTTGATTTCAGATAAATATTTCATGGTTGTTATTTTGCACCGGCGCCTTTCAGTATCTCAGTAATTTCCTGGTTGGATCCGGCAAGGGAAAGAGGCGTCTTGCCGTCGGCTGTTACTGCATTGACATCTGCGCCGTTTTTTATGAGAAACCTTAGCAACTCTGCATTACCGTTGCTTGCCGCATAATGAATTGCTGCCCAGCCTGCTATATCTCCCGAGGTAGCCGCTTCATTAACATCGGCGCCCTTTGTCAAAATGAACCCAGCAAAGTCGAGGTCAACCTTGCCCATGAGAATACCAAAAACAGAGCTGGTAAATATTCCTCTTCCATCATCTCTTCGGGCAGTGATATCCGCACCCTTTTCAAGGAGCATGAGAGAGATTTCTTTCGAACCTTCAGCTGCTTCCAGAAGTGCCGTTGAGCCATCATTGGCACTGATATTCACATCTGCACCGGCTTTGATAAGATATTTTGCCACATCAAAATAGCCAGGACGGGAGGCCCAGCTGCAGGCCCACATCAGGGCCGTATATCCGTTGTCGCTCTGCCTGTCGATATCGGCACCGTCAGCCAGTGCCTTTTTAACTTCAACGGTGTCTGCTCTTATTGTTGCACTGTAGAGAGGATCTTCTGCTGTTTCCTGCGGGAACAGATTCAATGACATGAGGGTTCCGGTTATTATCGCGATAACCGTTACGAGTTTTTTGTTTTTCATGATTTCTATTTTAGTGAGATTTTGGTTAAGCCATATTCGGTGAATTCTTTGCCTCAGCAGCACGTCGCTTTGCCTTAACACCCTGGTAAACAGCGAGCAGTCCGATGAAGAAAAAGAGTGCGGAGATGCCTGCCAGCATCAGGTCGCCTGACTTGGTGCCTGGCTGCAGTACTGCCGACTCCGGCAGGTCGGGGTCATAATAAACATTGACCTCTTTATCAACTGGATATTCTGCCTGCAGACGTTTTGCCTTTGAGACATTGTTGTCAAGAGACCCGTCACCTACGGTAATCCTGGAAGAAGTGTACTTCTTGCCTTCAACGGTATAAGAATAGGCAATATCAGGCTCGTAATGGGTGTTGCCGTCTCTTTTCCAGACTTTGACCTCAGATCTGGTTATGGTACCCGGCACTGTAGGCCAGCTCTTCGATGTGTTTGCGTACTGTAGCGGAGGCCAGGCAAAGAGGAAAAAGATAGCTCCGCCGATCAGAGCGAATACGATCCCCAGGGTAATTGGATTTGCATTCCCTGGTCTTCTTGTGGTTACATTTCCGAATCTCATTGAACGATTGTTTTAGTCAGTTTAAGTTAAAGTCCGTGCATTATCAGTGCCAGGTGATGGAGCTCATTTAGCGCCACTGGCTTTTAACAGCTCAATTATATTAGCATTCCCTGCCTCTGTGGCTATCGATAAGGGAGTCTTCCCCTCTTTAGATTTGGCATTAACATTCGCGCCATTTTTGATCAGGAATTTGATCAGTTCTTCATTGTCTTCACCTGCTGCTATGAATAGAGGAGTCTCTCCTGCCATATATTCATTGGTGTTTTCTTCATTGATATCTGCTCCTCTCTCTAAAAGAAGTTCAGCCAGATCATAGGATACATATCCAATATACAGTTTAGTCTTTTATGCATCGGATCGAATAACCGTAATTAACCCTCATATTCTCGCGGACCACCTTATCCTGGTTGTAGCCCATAATACGGCACCATGCATTACGCTCATCTGCCTGTGTGGATGTCCACCAGAAACCATAATATCCTGAGTACTGAAAGACCTTGTTCGATGGTGAGCATCCGCCAGGCAGGGCACTAAACCCACTCGAGTTGATCCCGTTTCTCTCTTCAAACCAACCTGATGAATTTTTCAGTTTTTTGTCTGCTTCCTCACCCAGGTATTCAGTCAGTTGAGTCCACTCTCCATCTGTTGACAGGTGCCATCCTTCGGGACACACTTTTTTAGCTGTTTCCCAGTTATACAGATAGCCGTACAGGTTAACGTTATTTTCAATATTATCAACAGCCACACATCCTTCAGGGGCCTTAAAAGCAAGATTCTCAGCCATCCAGATCTGATTTCCAATCTTGATCGTTTTGTATGTTTTTCCATCACGGGTATCAATAAAAGAGGAGGAGTTATCAGCAGGCTGGGCTATCAGGCCCAAAGAGCCGATAATGAGTAATGATAAGATTATCACGTTTTTTTTATTCTTCATCAGTCTTTGCATGGATGTACAGTATTTAAGGTTTAATTTCAGGAGTTATTCCAATTAAATTTTGGTGAAAGTTGTGAGCCTCATTCCGGGAAATGACAGTACCAGGGAGTTACCGCTTATCATATAGTCTGTGGTTTCCTCCGGATCACCTGTCTTTTGCACGGTGATCTGCGTATCAGTGTATGAATATGTATAATCAGTGCTGGATGTGGTGGTCTGGCTGTTCACCGTCAAATCCATGGTGAAAGTCATTGTCATGTCAGTCCTGAAGGTCAGAGTAACGATAACAGAACCGAGGGTAGTTATTTCGGTGTTCTCCCAGCTACCGATGAAAGGATTCTCGTCTTTTTTCTCGCAGGAGGTGAGTAGAAATACTAAGGTGATGGCTGTTAAAAATGCAAGTAGTTTTTTCATAATCGCAGAAGATTTAGTTATTTGTTATAGGTTTAGTTCTCAGACGTTTTAGGTTTTGACATCATTATTTTTCATTGACCATCAGGACCCAATCGGATGTTTTCAGATCATATATTTCCTCATAGTCTCCGCCGCCATTGCCTGATGCTGTTTCCTCCTTTCTGCCTGTACCTGAAAAGGAGGATTTTCCATCACCACCGCTTACAAGGCATCCGTAAGGGAATTCCTTGCCTAATGCAGGATCCATAACCGGATTGCCAGTAATTTCAAAAGAATATCTTTCATTTTTTGTTTTCGATTCGCTGTTGCTGCTGCTGGTTTTATCCCCCTGAAGCCAGCTTTCTGATTCTGTGGTTCTGAGGATGTTCATAGTATATCCCAGTACAAAACTTGCCTGGACCATCACGCGTTTAGCTTTTTTAGTGTTTTTGTCGTAAGCAACAATAACCATTATTGGCGCCTCCGGAATTGGACTTATAAGCCTGACATCTGATATCTGAGCCTCCTCATTGATTTTTTGTCTGTATCCACCGCTTCTGCTCGTCTTTTCTTCATTTCGATGCTCGAAGTACGTTATATCCCAGCTGTCAAAACTTCTGGATTCACTCATGTAACAGACCCATGTTTCAGGAAGTACATTCCGGTTTCCTATAGAAGGAAGGTCTAATACAGAATGTTTTTTTAACTGGATTGTAACTGTACCTTTTCTGTCATACCTGTAATCATTTTTCCGTTTCACATAATCATTGCCGACAGTCTCCTCTTTGTCAAGTTTCTTTTCCACCAGGTGTCTGGATGTCAGAGTAAAAGTGGCATCGGAACATTTAGGATTAGTGATCTTTTTGGTAAATTTTACCGGTGAGATGCTCAATGTTCCTTCTTTGGTCTCACAAACGGCAGCGAAGCTCAGAAGATCAGTGTGGCTGACTGCGCATTGCGGAGGGGTATATTTTATTTTCTCAGTAATGCGGCCACCTGAAGTTGAATAAATACGCCAGCCACTGATAAACTGTCCTCCCTCAAGTCTTCCTTTCTCAGCCTTGACGGCAATCAGGAGGTTATCAGGGCAGGGCTTGTCATTTTCATTGATAATATCTGTGATATCAAGTTTAAAATAGGGGGGATATTCGGTTTTATAATCAATATTGACACTACAGTCCTTAGGTTCTGAGGGGACTATGTCAAAGGTTTTGGTGGCTAACTGTTTTTTAGGTTCAGTATCTTCAAGTGGCTTAGTTGGTCCTCCCCAGACACAGGAATTGAATATCTTAATAGTCTCTTTTTCTTTCTGGCACAGCCGTGGTGCTTTGTACTTCAATGTGACCTGATCATCTTCACCTACAAGGACCACCCAGTGTTTCTCCTCTCCGCCATATTTTGTTGCATTGGTAATTTCCCCCTGCTCCAGGCTTATTACCAGCCGCTGCCAGTGTCGTGACTGGCGGCCCTTTTCATCTGTCAGGTTTGTCAGTACAATATCGATTTCTTCGCCGGTTGAGACTTCCTCCTGCTCCATCTCGATGGTGCAGTTCATCGGAGTACGTTCATAATCGTAGATCAGCTTGTCTATTTTTGGAGACATAGTGGCTCCAAGGTCTTCTACTGCATTGGGAGTGGTTGGTTCCGGCAGCCATTCAGTATAACCCATGGCATTGCCATTCCATATGGTATAGCCCTCCCATACTTTTTCGTCGAAATGAACATTAACGAGACGGATATTTAAGGAGTAGTTACCCCTGGCCTGACCCTGGATATAGTTCGGCTGGCCTTCGTAACCCTCTTCCCATTCGCCGGGATCAATCTCATCTACGGCGTCAAGATGCAACTCGCAAAAGAAAACATAATCCAAATCCTGATAGCTGTCAATTGCTTTCTCATGATCAGGATTTGGAGGGGAGCCAGCCAGATCGCTTAATTTACTTATCATCTTCTCAAGGCTCATGCGTGCATCAGCATCTATGACAGTGAGTTCTATTGGACACTCATAACGGTTACTCCAGATATTGATTCCTTCGTAGAAAGCGCACTCCAGCCAACCAGTCGAATTATATTCCTGTTCAGCAGGCATCTCTACAGGTGCGAACATAACGGATCTCTTGCAGCAGAACTCCTCCTGCGCTTGGCACGTGATAGTAGAAATTACAATCGTGAGATTAAGACAAAAAATAAATACTGCTTTTCTCATAGGACGGGATGATTTGTCTTCCAAATTATTATCTCTGTGGCATACCGGCAGGCATATCCATAACCTGGTACCCGTCGGGCACATCATAGTACCCGGGGTCTGGTGTCCAGGCTTCGATTTCCTTGAGCTCCATGGTAGATTCACCTGATACCTCAATGTGGTTGATTATTTTAACCGGGAAGTCATATTCTTCGGAAGTCCAGACAGTAAAAAGCTTCTGGTTTGCCTGGCCAAATTCATTGCTGTTATTATTCCATAACTCCGTTTTCATGCAATCAATGCCATTTATTTTTTCATGCCCGATCTCTTTGATTGTCGCATTTTCCTTGTGATACTCATAACTA
This sequence comes from Bacteroidales bacterium UBA4772, assembly GCA_002403305.1. GTDB lineage: Bacteria > Bacteroidota > Bacteroidia > Bacteroidales > VadinHA17 > SR-FBR-E99. The sequence continues at coordinate 46,830 of DHHM01000003.1, read as the reverse complement.
CCTACCGGATCATTCCCGTGAGTCATAGGATTATCTGCGGAGCTTTTCATTGCCATTTTCTGCTGTGGCATCAGGATGTAGATTTCCGGCGAGCCCGCTTTAGCGATTATCACTCCCTCCTGACCGTCTTCATTGAACTCATACCTATAACCGATATCAGAAGAATAGACTGTAAAAACATGGTCCTTGCCCATGCTTGTGAAATACATCTTTGCCTTGAACTGGGCTTCCGCCGGCAGTAGCAGCAGACTTAACGAAAGAAAAAAGAGTAGTTTTTTCATGATTTCATCTTTTTGTATTTATAGTATCGTTAAACTTGTGTATAGCCTCTAGCCGGTTATCGGCACCCAATTTCCGATAGATCTTCTTCAGATGGTACTTTACAGTATCGGGTGATTTCCCGAGAACTGAAGCCACCTCCTCGTTGATAAGGCCTCCCTTTATGAGAAGCATTATTTTTTCTTCCTGGTTGGATAGTTCTTTATCATTTTTCATTTGAAATAGAAGTTGGCGTGAAAGATTCAGGCAGAGAGGAGGTGCTAAAGCCTCTCTCCGTTTTTTTATATTTTTCAGGGTCACCGGGCAACCGGAAAATAATTGTGAACCATGCTTTGCTTTTCATCGGGCAGGATATTTACTTTCTTGTATTAATTTTCATGTGCCAGTTGTAAGATAAATTCTCTTCCTCGTAGCCATCTTCAAGTTCTTTTCTTGTTCTGCGACTGCCATCACCGCCAAAGCTTGTTTTACCATCGCCTGACTTAACCAGAATATCGGGATGTATTTCTTTAATCGTTTCCTCATTTGATACATTCGGTATTGGCACACCTACGGGTATGTCAATCCTCTGGTCTTCCAAGTATTCATGAATCCAGGTATTTGAAGTTTTAATGGTAGGGTCAGGGACTTCTTCTGCAACCGGACCTAAAGCGAATGATCTTTCCCTGGTTTTTTTGCTGGTTTTTGAATCTCTTTCCGGGCCGTGGTCAGTATATATTACACTGTTAATGTTCTCTGTTTCATTAATTTCATATACAACATTAAATCCTGCCGGAATGAGTTTTACCGCTTTTTCGGTTTCATTGTCAATTACCAGCATCCGGGGGAACTGGGTAACAGCTTCTTTTCCTTCCAGTTCGTAGTAGTCTAAATATCCGGTATTATCAACGGTGGTTTCGTGTCCTCCGGAAGCACATCCGACCCCTGAAGTGCTGGACTGACTGTAACTGTGTTTTCTGGAAGTATAGCTGAAGGATGAAATATTTGCACTTACGGGTTTATAATATTCCCATGTCTGATTGAAGATGGGCATTTTTTGCGATTCAATCCTGTTTAGAATTAAGGTAATCTCTCCCTCAATATTTTCATCAAAACGATACTCTTCATCAGAATGTGTTTTACAGCTGCCGCTGAAGGTGTCGTCCGAATCTTTGGTATTGGTTTTTCTGGTCGCCTTTTTTGATATTGTTATTCTGGCATCATACTCCACCGGGACTATGGTAATATGGCCTTCATCACCAGATGTATAGAATTCATTGGAAAACGGATATCGAAATTCAAACTCAAATGGCTGATTATATTTCCCCGGGGTATTATCAGCCTTAAACTCTGCAGTTGCCTCACCGGCATCATCCGTTGTCACCTCAGCCGGGTTGAAAGTTCCACCTCTTGCTTCCAGCCCGACTTTCATGTTTTTCAGTGGAACATCATCACAATCGAGTAATCGAATATTTACATCGACTTTCTCGCCGGTTTCAATTTCTTCTTTCGCAGGCTTTAATTCAAGAGTAGCTCCTTCATACGGGCCAACGGCAATTCGTTCTTCCTCATCTCTTTTTCTTTTTTCAAAGTCGCGGATTTTCTCCATTAACGGCAGTAGTTGCTGTGCGACCCTTTTGCCATTTTCCATGCCAGAGATATTATAATCATAAAGGGCTGAAGCCTCAACAACGGTTTCACCAGTGCCCGATGCCTGAACTTGAACTTGTATGACAGTTAAATCATCTGCTTCCTGTTTTGCTATAACTCCTGTTATCCAGTAATCTATTGCGTCAGTCAGGCCAGGTGCGGGAGGTAATGAAGGCTGGTTTTTTCCATGTGTGTAGTTTCCCTGGTCCCAGTCCGACAGTACTGACATTTGTCCGTCATAGTAAGTCAAGCATTCCTTACTCGGATCCTCATTAAACAGTACCTGGTGAATACCCCCTGCTACCATAAATAATTCAACCCAGTTCCGGTGTTCAAACTGTCCGATTATGGATGAATCTTTTTCTGCAGGATTTTCAATCCAGACGTCAAGGTCAAAAAGCCCTATATCTCTTTTGGGACATTCTGCGCATTCCCATCCTTGAGTCAGGAGCGGAAATGGGAAACAAAGCATTATTACCACAATAACTATTGAATACTTCATAGCTCCCACTTTTTTTCTACAAGTAAAGGCAGGCCTTGCAATGATTCAACAGCAAATGAGCAAAGGCAGGGTTTGGGTTAGTATCGGAGGGATTTTGGCGCAGTGTTTCCGCCAGATGCCTGCACTGAAGTTTCGGCTTCCAGAAGTGGGCGGACAGGTGGGGAATGGAGAACACAACATTTGAGGAACGAAGTGACCAACCCCGCGATACAGTAGGGCAAAGGGCTCAGTGCAATGACAGTTTTCTGCTTTGCGGGACTATTTTTCTTTGAGTCTTTTCAGCGGAACAAACCGTACAGGTTCCAGTCGTTGCTCTGTTATCTTTCCCTTACGTTTGGTGAGGACGATCAGTTCCTGAACCGTGGCCGGATTGCCCACGGGCATCACCAGGCGGCCGCCCTCGGTAAGCTGCTCCTTTAGTGGCTGCGGTATATGATCTGCAGCAGCGGTGACTATTATTATCTCGAACGGGGCGTGTTCGGGCCATCCTTTATAGCCGTCGCCGTACCTGACAATGATATTTTCATAGCCCAGCACCTTCAGTCGTGCCGCCGACTCGCGTGCCAGCTCAGGTACAATTTCAATGGTGTATACTGTATCGACGATCTCGGCCAGCACCGCAGCCTGGTAGCCTGACCCGGTGCCTATCTCCAGCGCTCTCTTGTTCTTTGCCGGCCGTGACAGTTCGGTCATGTATGCCACGATGAAGGGCTGGGAGATAGTCTGGTTATAACCGATCGGCAGGGGCCAGTCGTTGTAGGCCTGCCCTGCAACTGACGGCGGGACAAACAGATGCCGCGGCACCTTCCGCATTGCCTTCAGGGTAGCGTAATCACTGATGCCCCTGGCAACAATCTGCTGTTCTACCATACGCTGGCGGGCGGCGTCATAGCTATCCTTGTTCTGGCAAAAAGCTGTCCCGGTGAGGAACAATAATATGATGAATAATAACCTCATAGTATTTCGCTATTACAAGGTACGAAATTATCAGGTTTGTCGCATGTCCACAGGGGATTAGGTCTTTTTCCATGAAGCTGACGGGATAGTCAGGGAAGTACGCTGGGTTATTTCCACGCAGGTGGCTGTGATTTTCCAAGGACCATTTAACCTGTTTTTTCCTATATTCATGAAATGAGATCCGGGTAACCAATGAGCTCATAATGATTTGATATAAAGTCTCATACAGATTCTGTTTGAATGATGGAATAAGTTAGATACAGGAATGAAGAAACTTGTTGTTCTGACCGGAGCCGGCATGAGTGCCGAGAGCGGGATAAAGACGTTCCGCGACAGCGGAGGACTGTGGGAGCAGTACAGGGTGGAGGAGGTAGCCTCTATTGAGGGGTGGTACCGCAATCCGGACCTGATGCAGAGATTTTACAATGAGCGCCGCCGGCAGCTGGAGGGTGCACAGCCCAATAACGGTCACAGAGGGCTGGCAGCTCTGGAGGAGAAGTTTGACGTGCAGATCATAACACAGAATGTCGACAATCTTCACGAGAGAGCCGGAAGCACAAGGGTGCTTCATCTGCACGGACAGCTGACACAGGCGCGCAGCAGCATCAATCCTGCCCTGATCATTGATATTGGCTACCGTGATATTGCCCCGGACGAAAAGGCTTCAGACGGCACTCCGCTGCGTCCGAACATAGTATGGTTCGGCGAGGCTGTGCCCGCCATGACGGAAGCGGCGGAGCTGGCCTCGCAAGCTGACATATTTGCGGTAATAGGCACTTCACTGAATGTCTATCCGGCAGCCGGACTGATCCACTACGTGCCGATTGCCACTCCGGTGTTCATCATTGATCCGAAGCCGGTGCCGGTATACACTCATCACAAGATTGACACAATTGCTGAAGGGGCTGGCCGGGGAGTGGTGATACTGACGGAGAAGCTGGCAGCCTTTTTCTAAAATCGAAAGCTGTGCTCTCCGTATCCGCGTTGCGGAGAAGGAGTGTCGAAAGTTTTTCTCTCTTTATCCGTATTGCAAAGGAGGAGGGTCGAAAGTATGGCCTTTCGTATCCGCATCGCAGTGTAGGAGGGCCGAAAGTCTGGCCTTTCGTATCAGCATTGCAGTGTTAGAGGGTCGGAAGTATAAAGACAATCTGATGTTGCGAACTGTTAATTAATGCTAAACATATGCCCGGGAGGGGCTTCTTCTTGCGATTATGTTTTAAATTCCGGCCGAAATCTGAAAAAAGCTATGAAAAGACTTTTCCTCTCCCTAATGGCAATACTGATCTTTGCCAACGGCTCTGACGCACAGCATAAAAGGGTCACCGAACGAATAATTGAGATTGGCACTACAGACAACCAGACCATGGACCATCTTGATGTTGTTTCAAACCGGTTCGGGGGCAGGCTGGTAGGGTCCGACGCTTATGAGAATGCTGCCAATTGGTGTGCTTCGCAATTCAAAAAGTGGGGCATGGAGGTGATAATGGATGAGGCAGGCAGTGTGCCGGTAGGCTTTAACCGCGGTCCCTGGTTCGGCCGGATGCTTTCTGACAACGGTATGATACTGCATTTTACGACTCCCTCTTATACCTCAGGCACAAAGGGTGTACAGCGCGGGCATGTTCTCTTGGAGCCGAAGAGCAAGGAGGAGTTTGACCGCATGAAAGGGGCACTTAAGGGTGCATGGGTTCTGATAGGAGGCAAAAACAACGGATGGCCGATTGACTGGTCGGCCTCAGCCGACTCGGCCCGGGCAAAGACCATTGCCTATAATGATTCGGTTGCAAAGATCAACCGCGGGATCATGCGCGAGAACATGATGAACAGGACCGATCCCCCGAAGGATCTGCACCCCCTGAAGGAGGAGCCGGCACTCTTCTACCGTGAGATGTGCGAGGCAGGTATACTCGGAGTGATACAGTCGTCAGAGGTGCCGATAAGGGCTCTGTACGATAGGAAAAACATTGACAGGATGACTTTTGAGACCCTGCCGACGGTCTGCGACATAAAGCTTGACGAGGATCAGTATGAAGTTATTGCGGAGATGGCCAGGGAGAGGCAGTATTTTCTGCTGGAGTTTGACATTCGTAACCATTTCAAGCCGGGTCCGGTGAAATACCACAACGTGATCGGCGTCATAAAGGGCTGCAAATATCCTAATGAATACGTAATGCTCGGAGGTCATCTTGATGCCTTCGATGTTGCTACGGGAGGGGTCGACGACGGGTCAGGACTGAGTCTCACGATGGAGGTGGCAAGGCTGATAAAAGAGGCCGGCGGCAAGCCTGAGCGGACTATCCTCGCATGCCTCTGGGCAGGGGAGGAGTTCGGGCTGCTGGGATCGAAGCACTGGGTGGAAAGTAACCCCGAAAAAATACCGAGAATATCAGCCTATTTCAACCGCGACGGGGGTCCGACACCCATCATGGGCATTACTGTCCCAGAGGCGATGTATGATGATTTCGAAAAACTGAACAAGTCGCTAAACAGCATAAATTCCGATTTTCCATTCACACTGAAGAAGCGCACTGATCAGCCGAGGCCGCGGCCCAAATCTGCCGGGGGTTCTGACCATGCCTACTTTACGATGAACGGTGTACCGACATTGCGGTTTGATGAGCCTGATGTGAAGGGATACAACTTCAATTACGGAGAGATCTGGCACACGGAGCGTGACACCTTTGACAAGAGCATAGCCGAATACCAGGAGCACACTTCCGTGGTAACAGCTGTGCTTGTGTACGGGATCGCCAATCTTGACCATCTGCTGTCAAGAGAGGGGCTCTATGCTGATAAATAGCCTCAGCAGGCATGTAAGCTGAAATATTTTTTACTTTTATGGAGTATTTTTTACTCCATGAACTGTTTCCTGACCGGTGCCAACGGATTTATAGGATTGAGGCTGGCTGAGCGTCTTGCCCTGGAAGGACACGGTGTGAGGTGCCTTGTACGTTCACCTGAAAAGTTCTCTTCGCTTTCACATTTACCAGGGGTCACAGCCGTCACAGGCGATCTTGACGATATTTCTGCCCTGCAGGAGAGCGTCAGCGGATGCGACACTGTATTTCATCTTGCCGCCTACGCCAAGCCGTGGTCAAAGGATAAAAGCTTGCCGCACAGGATCAATGTCTCCGGCACTGAGAATATGCTGAAAGCTTCTCTGGCGGCGGGAGTTAAGCGTTTCGTATTTACTTCGTCAGCTGCGGTGATTGGCCCTTCGCCCGGGGTTGAACCCATTGATGAGGATTTTCCCAGGACCGTATCATGGTTCAACGAGTATGAGACGACCAAAGCCGAGGCTGAAGAGCTGGTCAGGTCGTACAACAGGGACGGCCTTGAGACTGTGATTGTCAATCCGTCACGTGTTTACGGTCCCGGTCCGGTCAATGAAAGCAATTCCCTGACGAAGATGATAAAGCTCTACAGCCGGGGACGATGGCGTATCCTGCCAGGCGACGGGAGCTGTGTGGGGAGCTATGTACTGGTTGATGATGTGGTGAGTGGCATCCTACTTGCCGCAAAGCATGGACGACCGGGTGAACGTTATGCCCTGGGCGGTGAGAACCTGACCTTCAGTCACTTCTTCGATACACTTGCAGAAGTGACAGGGAAGAGGAGGCTGCTCATTCCTTTTCCGGTATGGCTTATGGTTGCCATTGCCAGGGTGATGGAGTGGCAGGCACCGCTGACCGGATGGCCTCCGATGATAACGTCAGCGTGGGTGAAGAAATACCTCAATCACTGGAGCCTGAGCAGTGGCAAGGCAGAGAGGGAGCTCGGCTACCGGATCACACCCTTAAGAGAGGGTGCGAAGTTGACCCTGGAGTGGCTTAAAGAGAGAGGGAAAACAGGTTGAGCGGACCGGGGTCATATTATGCAATTGTCACGGGTGCCAGCGCCGGTCTCGGAAAGGCGTTTGCCGGAGAGCTTGCCCGGCGGGGGCACAATCTGCTGCTGGTCTCGCTACCGGGAACGGGGCTGCCTGAGCTGTCAGACAATCTGAGAGGGCAGAGTAATGTGTCGGTGCATTTTATAGAGGCTGATCTTAGGCGTAGGGAGGCCCCGGAAGAGATAGCTAATTATGCCAGGGAGCAAGGTCTTGAAGCGGACATATTGATAAACAATGCCGGTATCGGCCACGGAGGGGAGATAGGTGAGTACAGTGATGATGCAATTGAGGAGAGCGTTTTTCTGAACATGAGGTGCGCGACGCTGATGACCAACCTTTTCATCGATGAACTTAAGAGAAGGGAGAGGGCTTATATTCTTAATCTTGGCAGTTTTGGCGGTTTTGTCCCTTTACCGTACAAGAGCATATATTCAGCAACCAAGTCGTACGTTTATCATTTTTCTCTTGCAACCAGGGAGGAGCTTCGCGGCACCGGAGTGAGTGTAAGTGTGGCCATGCCCGGTCCTATAATTACCAACAACAAGGTCAGGGAACGTATGGTTCAACAGGGTTATATCTCCAGGTCTAATGCCTTAACACCCGAAAAGGCTGCTGCTTACCTCGTTGATAAAATGTTCAGGGGGCAGCCTGTGATAATTCCCCGATGTACGATGCGGATGGCCTACGGTGTGGGAGCCCTGCTACCCTACCGGTTGCTGATGATTATTCTTGGCAGGCTGTTCATGGGGGTTGACTAAGGTTCCCCGGGCTATGTATTTTCAGCCATCAGGGATGTAAAAAAGGGGAGTGGCTGTGATTGGGAAGAACAGAACCAGATTGAGCACTGTGGCAGCCAGGCTCCCCTTTAGGTGTTTTTATGCGGTTCATGGAGTTTGCATGTTGAGTTGTGCCCGTTCAAAACCCTGGTATCTCATTGAAGGTGATGTTATCAGGTATCCGGAAATATTTGCTGTCGACATTGACATTGGTTTTGATGGAGGTGACTTCCTGGCGGGATACCATATCTCCTATTTTCATCTCCATCATAATCATAAGGCCTTTCCATATAAGTACCTTGCCCATATCTCCCTTAAATACTGTGCACTGCTTGCCTTGGAACATTTCTGTTCCGCTTTTAGTCATTCCCATCTGTTCATACATACCGGCCATATATTCGAGAATTTCTCCGCCGGATAATTCCATCATCTGTTTTACCATCGGGTTTTTTGTTTTCATACCCTGGCTGGAATTCAGATCCCACATGTACTGATCTTCACCAAGGGTCAGAGACCAACCCTTGCTCTCCCCGCCCTGTTGTACTATCTCTGCGTAAACAGCACTCTTCACACCGTAGTCATCAAAGTACTGGGTTGATTTACCGGTTTTATCACCTGAGTAGGAGTACTCAATGATCCCTGATTTCACGCCGAGGGGTTTGCCCTTGCTGCCGGCATCAGGTTCCGTGTTTTCTGGTTCAGCATTCTGGTCTGCCGAAGCTTCAGTTGCCGCCTTGCTTTCAGTTTCGGCAGGTTTGGTTTTGGACTTGCAGGCATCCAGGAATAAGAGAGCAGAGATAAGAAAGGCGATGCTACAAAGGACTTTTGTTTTCATTGTATGAGTTTTAATGTGTTTGCAATTATCCGGAGTTAATAATTACCAGGATGTCAGTTTATTATTGTTTTATTCTGTGCCGACAATCTGAAAAGCATTGACTGACAATCCATAAAACGCCCCGGCTTCTACTCCTGCAGTCAGTTCCCCTTCTATTCTTGCTGACATTTTTTGTGATACTTTGAGGTAGGTGGTTGCATTAACTTCTATAGGACCAAAATCAACATCCAGTCCTACGCCTACCTGAACTCCAAATCCGGCTTCAGGACTCCATGTGGCACCTACAATAAATCCCTGGCCTATGTTGAGTTCCCACTCTCCGGATTCAAGGTTCCATTCAAATTCAATGAGCCAGAGATCGACGCCGATGCTTATGTCATATCCGCCTCCGAATCCTCCGAATATTGATTCATTATAAGATGAGCCGTCATGACAATAACCCTCAATATTAAAGCACCCGGTGATTATCAGGCCAGGGATTGCCGCAATGCTACTTATATCAATGGATGTCTCGTTAGCACGAGGTAGTTCACCTGGGGTTTCTTCAGTATTGATCAGATTAAATGCTCTCCGGATCCGCTCTTCATAACAATACCTCATCTCTTCTTCGAGGACACCCTGATAAAGCTGGAGTTTTATTTGTGAAAGGTCCATTTGCACGTAATGTGGCAGTTGCTTATACTCACTGAATCTCCGATTGAAAGTATTTTCTACTTCTCTTTGAGCGTTTTTCAGGAAAAAATCGCTGTATCCGAGGAGTTCATATCCTCTGCTCCTGCAAAGGTTTGCCCATACCTTCCCTGAGGTTATTTTTGCACTAAGTTGCGCTGCATACATCTCGGCAATCAGTTTGGGCGCCCCTTCTATGTACCGTTTCCAGTCAGCTTCAGCGTCCTTGAATTGTGGGAAGATTGACCTGTATCCTTCATTGGCTTTTCTGACCAGTTCATCTGCAACAGGCTGCATCATTCTTATATGCAACTGGTCATAGCGTTTCTCAAGTATATCCTCAATGACATATGACTGATCGCAGGGTGGCAGATTTTCCCATTCTTCAGGCTTGTCATCATCACTTATTCCCTCTTCCTCAAGTTTTCTTAATTCTTCTTCATATTCTTCCAGCATTTTCTTCAGGTCCGCGGGTGGTTTTACCGGCGGGGGAACCTTGGGTGGTACGGTATATTTAAATATTGTTGCCCTGAAATCGCCCTCATCTCTTTCTTCAGCAGCAACAAACTCGTTATAAGCCCGTTCAGTCTCTCCAACACGCAGCCAGGCAATACCCAGGTTCATGTGATATTGTGAAACATCAGGGGCTGACAAGACAGATTCCCTATAGAAGTTCAGTGCTTCGCTGTCCTGCCCATGGCGTGAATATATCCATCCTATCATTGCTGAAGTTGCAGCAGATTCGCTATTATATTCCCTGGCCAATGCAAGGAGAACAAGGGCATCCTGGTGTGCATTTTCATAATCCTTGTCTTTGGCTATAGTAAATGCCAGGTTTCCCAATGCTGTGGCTGAGCTGGGATATACCTGAAATGCCCTTCCGAATGCCCACTGAGCTGCCTGCAGGTTCTTCTGGAACAATGCCGAAAGGCCGGCGGACTGAAAAACATAACATCTTTCAGCTGGAGAAAGCTTCCGGTCCTCAGGAATAAAACTGAATAACTTCTCTTCAGCATCAGGCTCCAATCCAGAGGCTATATGAGCCTTAGGAACTATTTCATTGATAATAGCCAATGCTTTTGAGTAGTCAGCTTCCGGCAGTTCAATATGGCTTAGTGGTTTGTAATCATCATCGTTTACTGCCTCGTCGCCATTGCGGTCGAGCACAGAAAGCTTTACGTACAATGCAAAGACGTCATTAGGATCAGTTTTACCATCAAAGTTGAGGTCGGCAGAAAATGTCTGCCATCCGTCGGCCAGAAGCTGATCAATATCCTGTTTATCAAATTGTCCGTCAGCATTGACATCCCAAACCCGCCAGTTGCCGTCCATCCAGTTGATCTTTCCACCTTTCTGGTCAGCGCTTCCGGAAGAAAGGGCCAGAGCTGTGGGTATAAGCCAGAAGAGGATCGACAGCGCATAAATCCTGATAGTTTTTTTCATTTCAGTAGGGAGAAGGTGTGTCCAGATAAAATCTTCACAATTCGCTTCACGCATTCGCTCGGCGTTCGGCAGAGCTCAAACAAGTTTGGCTCTGCTCTCATACCTTCACAAATTTGCTTCGCACATTTGTTTCAGCATTCGGCATAGCTCAAACAGAGGTTTGGCTCTGCTCTCATACCTTCACAAATTCCACGCGCCGGTTGTTGGCTTTGCCTTCGGGGGTGGCGTTGGTGTCAAGAGGCTTGCTCTCACCCCAGCCCTTTGAGGTCATGCGGCTGCCGTCAATGCCCATCTTCTTAAGGGTGCTCACCACAGTCGCGGCGCGCTGTTCCGAGAGGGTCTGGTTAAAAGCGTCGTCGCCGTCGCTGTCGGTATGGCCCTCAACGCTGAAGTTAACCTCCGGATGCTCCTTCATCAGGGTGGCGATCTCGTTGATTACACCCATTGACTCAGGCTTGAGTGTTGCCTTGTTCACATCGAAACGGATGCCGTTGGCAATGATCTTGCCATCCTGCAGGAAACGGTCGTAGTATTTTACGCCTCCTTTTGCTATCCTTATATTTTTAATGTAATAATGTGACTTATCTCCTGCATGGATTGCCCGAAAAGATATTCCTATCGGATCAAAGCTAAGGCGAGGTATATTGATCAGCCTTGTATCGTTGATATATGCTTTCATTTTACCGCTGGTGTATGCTATGGCAACGTGGATCCAGCTGTTTGCAAGGTTCTTCCCGTCGGGGAGATCGCTTGATGCCGGGTTAAGTTCCATTCCGTACCCCCTTATATAGAGGTAGTTACTTCCACGGGGAGCGCTCTGGTTCTTCATGTCAACAAACGCAATTGCAATAAAATCATGGGGGATAAAGGCATCAAACTCAACGGTGAATATATCAGGCAGGTAGTCTGATTTAGGATCTTTCATATAGGGGACGATTGTTGAGCCATATTCCCTGAACATGATAACATTCTCTCCATCAAGGACTGCCATCTCAACGGTCCCGTCATACAGGTCCCAGCGGGAGGGGAACTCCCCATTCTCTTCTCCTGCCAGGTTATCTTCAAAGATAACTTCGTCACCCGGCACAAAGTCGTATTTTGCCCAGTTGAGGGTAGGACCCGAGGTTTGGTTCGCTCCGGAACCGGCATTACCTGATTGTCCGGGTCCGGCAGCATTTTCAGTAGCTTCCGTATCTTTTCCCTTCTTGTCTTTTTTCTTGAAGAGATTGCCAATACCTTCTTCAAGCTTGTCATAACCTTTGTCAATGGTTTTGTCAACCCCTCTGTTGGTCCTGTTCTCCCCCTCTTTCTTGACTATCTTAAGCGGATTTTTGACCTGAGACTGTGCTTCGGGGGTGAAGCAGAACAGCAGTGCAATCATTACGGTGAAAATTACTGAATACTTCATGGCCTTGAGTTTTTTGTGGTAAGTTATTTGCCGTTCAGGCCAGAATCAAGGGCAAATGAGTAAAGGAGGGGTTTGGGTTAGTATTGAAGGGATTTGCGATGTGCGATGTGCGATTTTCGATTTACGATTTTAATCACATAATACACTACTGCCAGTTAAGACTGCAGACTGAGTGTTGAAGGTCAGCTACAAATCCGGGGAAGATTATTCGTACAGATGGTCAGTGATAGCCTGCAGCACTTTCTGCTTCAGGATGGGGGAGACGGGCACGGTGGTGCCATCCTTCATCTGAAGGTAGCCTCCGTCGTGTTTGAAGAATTTATCAATGTGGATCAGGTTGACCAGATGCGACTGGTGGACACGGATTATACCCGAGCCGCTGAGCATAGCCTCATACTCCTTGATGGTACGCGATACCATTATATGCTTCCCTCCTGTGAGATGAAAATGGGTATAGTTGCTCTCAGCCTCGGCACGTACTATGTCATCAACGGAAATAAGCTGCAAAGCTTCGGAGGTGCGGAGGATGATGCGCTTCAGAATCCTTTTGCCTTCTAGATTTTCGCTGAGAGCCAGCATCTTGAGTTGCTCCTCCTCGTGGTTGATTATCTCACGGGCCTTCTCTATTGCTGCAGACAGCTCGTCAGTGTCGATCGGCTTGAGGATATAGTCGAGCGCGCTGACTTTTATTGCATCCAGGGCATACTCCTGGTGACCGGTGATGAAGATGGTCCGGAACTGTACGGGTGACAGCCTCTTCAGCAGTTCAAAGCCGAGTCCGTCGGGCAGTTCTACATCGAGAAAAAGGAGGTCGGGCTGATGCTCCGTGACGGCGGCATAACCCTCTTCAACGGTCCCGGCAAGACCACTAACAGTTATGTCGGAAAAACTCTCCCTGAGCAGGGTGGAGATGGTGTTCCTTATTGCCGGTTCATCGTCTACAATTATAGCCTTCATCTTATCCAGGTTTTCTAAGCATAAATCTTTTTAGAGGGAAGCATCATCACAACCTTTGTTCCGGCAGCGGCTCCTTCTTCGAAGAGATCAATAATCTTATAACTTATCTGCTTCTCCTTTAGTATTTTTCTGAAGTGCTCGAGCCGTTTTTCAGTAAGTTGCGTTGAGACCGACTGTTTCTTCACGGTTGGTCTGATCCCGGCAGCCTTTTCCCGGCCTATGCCGTTGTCAGTTACCTCGAGCATGATCAGTCCCTCTTTGAAAGTATAACTTATGCTTATCCTGCCTTTCTCCTTCAGAGGCAGCAGGCCGTGTTCGATAGAGTTCTCAACGCATGGTTGGGCAAGCATGGGAGGGACTGAGACATTTTCAGGATCAATTGATTGATCAACGTTGATATCGTATTCAAATCCGGTTTCAAACCTGAGTTGCTGAACATCCATGTAGTACCTGAGGGTTTCAATCTCCTTCTCAAGCGGGATATATTCCTCGCGTGAGTTTTCAAGTATATTGCGCATCAGTCTGGCGATCTTTGTAAGGAAAGCGTTGGCCTTTTGCGGCTTGTCAGCCATGATCAGGTCCTGTATTGCGCAGAGGGAGTTGAAGATGAAATGTGGATTCATCTGGGCTCTCAGCAGCCTCTGCTCAAGGTCGATCTGCGAATATTTTGCCATCAGGCGGGTGTGCCGGAGGTAGAGGAGAGAGATGAGGGCGACAAGAACAAGAAGAATAGCTAGTCCTTTGAGATAGAGTCCCTGTTGTTTTATCTTCTGGTCGCGCACCATCTTTTCCTGCAGCTGTGTATATTCAGCCTCCTTCTGCTTCTTGTCGAAATCATACTGGATCTCCATGCGGGTGACCTGTTTCAGGAATTCGTCGTTGCTGATACTGTCTTTCAGGTGCATGTGTTCTTTGAGATACCGGTATGCCAGATCATCTCTTCCTGTTTTGCCGTATATGTCGCTGAGCAGCAGGGAGGCGTCAGAGACAATGAGGGGAAGTCCCTTTTCCTTACCAAGCCTGTAAGCCGTGAGACTGTTTGAAGATGCCTGGTTGTAATTACCGCGAGACTGCCAGATATTCCCAAGGGTTATATAATATTCCGGAGGAACAGGCAGATCATTATCCGAGGCAATGGCCATTGCTCTGTTCATGTACCACAGGGCGGAATCGGGCTGTGACAGATGAAGCAGTGTGGAAGCCATATTATAGCAGCTGGAAGCTTCTCCCGAGGGGAAATTCATCACCCGGTTCAGGTTCAGGCTTTTGCGCTGATACACGAGAGCGCTGTCGAATGCACCCCGGGAGTTATGTATCTGGGCGATTGTGTTACAGATCTTACTCACCTCCCAGAGATCATTCCTCTTCTCTGACAGTGAGAGATGCTTCCTGCTGAATTCCAGAGCCTTTTCATAGTCGTTCTGGAAGTAGTAAGCCAGGCCGATGCTTCCGTATGCGATTGACATTCCGGCGCTGTCTCCCTTTGTTTCCCAGAGACTCAGGGCCTCGAAGTAAGAATCTATTGCCTGGCTGAAGAGGGCCATCTCCTTGTAAATGTTACCGAGGCTGTTTGTGGCATCTGCAAGGGGAAGAGTGTCCTTCACCTCTCCGGCAGTGGTGATAGCTCTTTCGATGTAACCTTTCGCTGCCTCCAGATCCTGTCTCTGCCGAGCAAGGTAGGAGAGGGCGTTGAGGCTGTTGATCATCCCGCGGTGATCACCTGCTTCGTCAAAGTATTCCAGGGCGAGGTTGCTGTATTTTTCCGATGAGACCAGGTCACCTTTGAAGCTGTAGACATAAGAGAGTCCGTAGCATGCCCTGGCCTGTCCGGCAATGTCACCGGTCTCTTCATATGTATTGAGTGCCAGGTTATTATAATAATGGGCACTGTCGCCCTGGTTGTATTTAGCCAGGTAGGCCATCCCCAGGGCGAGGGAAGCGTCGGCGATGCCTTTTTTGTAGCCTGATGACCGGGATGCGCTGAGTGACTGGTGGGCCATCAGTATTGAAATGTCGGGGTTTCTGCGGGCGTTGATGTAGGCGTCTGTTGACCTTCTATTGATTGCCGCAGTATCAATGGCATCCTGACTTGCGGCTCTTGCCTCCTGTGAGAGGGTAAGCAGTATCAGAAGAGTCAGAAGAGAGGCCGCGCGGGTTATCATTGATGTTGACATTTGATGGAAACCAGAGACCTAATTTCGCAATAATCCCGGTCTTTTCAAAAAGTCCGGTTCAGAATGCGAAGATCTCCGTCCTGATATTAAGCGCATCTGCCTGAAGCAGTCGGCCGGATAGCACCTCGCCGTTACCGGTGATGATCTTGATCACCTCGCAGGCCTGGTATGAGCCTATGATACCGGGAAGGGCTCCTATAACACCCTGTTCCGAGGGGGTGGCATCTGCCGCATTGCGTGTCTCTTCGGGATAGAGATCCCGGTATGAGGGTCCTCCCCTGTAGTTGAATACCGATACCTGTCCCATAAACTGACTGACAGCTCCGTAGACCATAGGGATGCCGGCGGCGCGGGTAGCGTCACTGATCAGATATCTCGATGCGAAGTTATCGGTGCAGTCGACCGCGATGTCATATCCCTGCAGCAACTCTGCCGCATTCTCTTCACTGAATCTCACAGGATAAGTACGCACAGTTATCAGGGGATTGAGATCAGCAAGTCTTTCGGCGGCGGCCTCTACCTTGGAACGTGTTACATCCCCGGTGTCATAGAGTATCTGTCTCTGGAGGTTACCGGGTTGAACCTCGTCATGGTCAACTATGCCGATAGTGCCTACCCCTGCCGCAGCAAGATACATCAGCACCGGCGATCCCAGACCTCCTGCGCCGATGACCAGGACTGCCGCACTGCGCAGCTTCTGCTGTCCCGGTTCCCCGATCTCCGGGATGATTATCTGCCGGTTGTATCTGGTGCTCTCTTCTTTTGTCAAGCCAGTCATATTTGCCTCGTGATAATTGCGTGATCAGTCATAATAAGTCAGGGATGTATCAAGCTGACTCCTTATCAGTTCAAGGAGCTGGCGGGTGTTGCGTTTCTCTGAAAGCCGGGGCAGGATATCAAAGTCGAAGAATCCGGCTTCGGTAGTTTCATTGCTGTCACAGAGCTCACCACCGATAAGGTCACATAAGAACACAATTTTGTAGTAGTGATATTCCAAAGGCGGGAAGTTATGTCTGTCAGTATCTATTACTGCCAGCAAACGGCTGGTCCTGACTTCCAGTCCTGTCTCCTCACGGACCTCCTTAACCGCTACTTCAGAAGGAGAATTGTTGATATCGGCAAAACCCCCGGGGAGCGAGAATCCGCCATCGCTGCGTTCCCTGGCAAGGAGGATTTTATTGTCTCTGATCACCACAGACCTGATGTCTACCTTTGGTGTCTGAAATCCGGTTTCATTTGTAAACAGATCCCGGATCTTATTTATTTCCCTGTCAGTGGCGGCAGCCGTCAGCTCAACACTCAGATCTCTCAGCTCCTGATATCGCTGCCTGTCAAATTCATTCTCAGAGTAATGCAACCCTGCCTGTGCGATAGCCTGGACCCTACGGGCTGCCATGAGTATTTCGTTTTCCGGTTTCACTGCCTGACGGTTATGGATGCTAACTTATGAAAAATAAACCGAACTCTGTTACACGGTTTTCCATCCGGCTTTGTTTCCGGATCAGCCGGTTAAGGATGGTATGATTTTTGTACATTTTGCCTGTAAACCTATTCTACCTCAGTCATGAAAAATCAGATAACAGTCCTTGCAGTG
The DNA here is from genome assembly GCA_002403305.1 of Bacteroidales bacterium UBA4772. GTDB lineage: Bacteria > Bacteroidota > Bacteroidia > Bacteroidales > VadinHA17 > SR-FBR-E99. The sequence continues at coordinate 29,718 of DHHM01000003.1, read as the reverse complement.
CTTTTAATTGCGGCCGTAACCGTGCTGGCTGCCTCGTGTGAGAGACAGAAAGATGATCCTCTGCCGGGTGACCCGGTGCCGATAGAGTTGACCCTGAAGCAGAAGGAGGTAGTTGACTCAGCCAACAAGTTTGCCTTTGACATTTTTAAGCCTGTAATCGGTGAGACCAAAGGATCTGAGAATCTGATGATATCTCCCTTCAGCATCACCAGCGCCCTTTCCATGGTGCTCAACGGCGCCGCCGGGGAGACTTTCGACGCGGTGAGGCATACGCTGAGATATGATGGCAGGACTATTGAGGAGGTCAATGAGACCTATCTCAGGCTGATGAAGGAGATGATACCGGTAGACCCGCGCGTGGTGATGGAAATTGCCAATTCGGTGTGGGTGGAGAAGAGACTCACGGTGAAGCAGCCCTATATTGATGCCCTCAAGACATGGTATCTGGCAGAAGCCCGCAATATTGACGTGACGGACCCGGGTGCCGTGGATATGGTGAACAACTGGATAGAGGAGAAGACACACGACAAGATACAGGATATGCTCGACTATCTGAGTCCCGACCTTGCCATGCTCCTTATAAACGCCATCTATTTCAACGGCAAGTGGAGGTATCAGTTTGACGCAGAAGATACACAGAACAGGCCGTTTTACATCACACCCGGAGAGTCGGTGCAGGTACCCATGATGTACCAGGAGGAGAACTTCGCGGTGACCCTCACGGGTAATGCCACCCTTGTTGAGCTTCCGTACGGGCAGGGTAACTATTCGATGGTGGTAATGCTGCCAGACGAAGGGGTATCACTGACCGAGGCTGCTGCAACCCTGAATTCAGAGGATTGGGCTGAATGGATGCATCAGCTGTCATACGGCACCACCGAGGTTCAGCTGAGCCTGCCGAAGTTTGAATATGAATACAAGCGTGAGCTGAAGGATGACCTTGTGGCACTCGGCATGGGCATAGCTTTTTCGGGAGCTGCCGACTTCAGCAACATCACCGACCAGGGGATTTTTATATCAAGAGTAATTCACCAGACATATATAAAGACCGATGAAGAGGGCACTGAGGCTGCTGCTGCCACGGTAGTGGAGTTCGAGTTCACCTCCATGCCTTCAACCAAGGTTGTGAATGTAAACCGTCCGTTCCTCTATTTCATCAGGGAGACCACCACGGGCACCATAGTGTTCATGGGGCAGGTTGTTGACCCGAGCTGATCACGGGTGGTTCTGTGGCGTTATCTTTCCCGTTTGCCAGTTTACGTCAGACAATTTTGAGGTCATACTAAGTCCTCTTTCTGTATTGTTCCGGAACAGATTTACACCGATCTGAACTTTTTAATTTTTGGGTCGGTTTTCACTCTTATTGCCATTCCGGGAAAAACCGGTTACTTTACGGCGATGAACCTGACATACATTGATCTTCTTGTCAGCGCTGTGCTGGCGACCATAATGTTTGGTGTGGGGCTATCGATCAACTTCAATGATCTCAGGCAGATATACCGGTCACCAAAGGCATTTGTGCTGGGACTGGTCTCGCAGATGATCCTGCTGCCGCTCATCGTCTTTCTGATAGTGGGATTTACTGATCTGCCGCCGGTCATCAAGGTTGGCTTCATCATCCTGTCAGCCTGTCCTGGAGGCACCACATCAGGATTTGTCACCGTGCTCTTCCGCGGCAACGTTGCCCTCTCCGTCTCACTTATAGCCGTTAACAGTCTCATCACCCTTATTACAATACCGCTGTTGGTCAATATTGCACTTACTGTTTTTACCGGCAGACACTCACCCTTCGAGCTGCCTCTTGTCCGGACTTTCCTTCATATCTTTTTTGTGACATTGCTGCCTGCTTTCAGCGGGGTGCTGCTGAGATATTACCGTGAGAAGATCGCCGACAGGATACAAAAGCCGGTACGAACAGCGATGATCATTCTCTTTGCGGGTGTCTATACACTGATAGCCTTTGCCGACGAGTCCAAGGGCGGTTCCGGCATTACCGCTGCCGACCTCTGGAGCATCCTGCCTTATGCCGTCATTATAAACCTGGCAGGTTTCGTCGCCGGGATGGCGATGGGCTTATTCGGGAAGACAGGCATCAGGACCTCATGGACCATCGGCATCGAGGTGGCACTGCAGAACACCACCCTGGCGCTGCTGGTAGCCGGCACGCTTATCCAGAGCAACGAGATGGTCAAGCCTGCACTGGTATATGCACTCTTCTCGTTCTGGACGGCGTTGATCTATGGGATAGCCGTCAAGTGGTACAATAAGTCCAGGTTGTTCGGTGAGTTCAATTAACAATGTTTAATTTACAGCAATACAATACTTTAACCTCTGTGAGGCAAAGAATCTGATAGTCTCTTTAGCTACAGTAATAAAACGCCCTGATACGACTTCAGGCTATCGGGGCAGGCTCTGCGGCGCATAGGATCCCCGGCTATTCAATAATGATCTCGTCGCAGAAGAGCCAGGCTTTGCCGCCGGCGCCGGCATGCCAGGGAGGACAGGTGCCGAGGCCCCGTGCAACGACCCTTATGTACCTGGTGGTCACCGCAGGAAATGAGGCGAAGTACTCCTCTGTCCGGCTTCCCTGTTCCTCAGGCTTCAGGTTGGTGACAATGGCGTGAAGAGGGGTAAAGCTCTCGCCGTCGGCAGATGCAGAGTACTCCACTTTTTCAGGAAGGAATATCCAGCTACCCACATTCGCCATAAATCTTGAGGAGATGAGGGTCACTGCCATTTCGCTTCCCAGGTCGATCATCACATCCATGTCCGTGCCTTCGAAGCCCTGCCACTGTCCGTCGTCGAAGGCGCCGCTGCCCCTGATGCCGTTCACGAGGGTTTTATCGCCAAAGGCTTTGTATCTGTTGTTGTAAGGAATATTGTAGGTCACCGCCCTGCCGGTTGCCAGGTTGATGTTAACAGTTTTTTCATTCACCCTGCCAATCATCTCACCGTCAGTGAATATGGCAGCTTTGACGGTTGCTGTGGAATCCAGGGGCAGCGGCGCTTCATAGAGTGTTGACACCGGTCCCGGGTCGGTGCCGTCTGTAGTGTACCTGATCTCCGGCGACGGCTGTTCGCTGGTCATGGTGAGGGTGATGCTGTTCAGCTCTTCATTGTATAAGGCTGTCATCTCAACACTGTATAATCCTTTCGAATATGCAAGTCCCATAGCATCAAACCTCTCCATCATCTGCGGCAGGCGTTCACTGAATCCGTCCCAGTTGCGGCTGTCACGGGGTGACCATACCACTTCCGAGAGGGCTGTAAGGCGAGGCAGTATCATGTACTCGGCTCTCTCGCCGTCATGGACATACTCAGTCCAGAGGCAGCCCTGTGCACCGATTATATATTTTTCCTCTTCGGGTGTCAGCTCCGGCGGCACCGGCTCAAAGGAGTAGACCTTTTTCAGTGTCAGCAGTCCGCTGAATGACGCCGGTTCTGTTGCAGGGTCTCCCTGATAGACGTTGAAGTAGCAGTGCGACACCGGGGCCATGACCGCCTGGTGCTCTGATTTTGCTGCTGCCACACCGCCCTCAAAGCCCTGCCAGGACATCACCGTCGCCTCCGGGGCCAGTCCGCCCTGCAGTATCTCATCCCATCCTATCAGCCTGCGCCCTTTTGAATTGAGGAACTTCTCAACTCTCCTGATGAAATAACTCTGCAGTTCATCTTCATCCTGCAGTCCCTCATTGCGGATCCTTGCCTGGCAGTAGGGGCATCTCCTCCATTCACTCTTGTCAGCCTCATCGCCTCCGACGTGTATCCAGGGTGAGGGGAAGAGCTCCATTACCTCGGTCAGTACATCCTCCAGGAAGGTGAATGTCTCCTCCTTGCCGGCGCAGTATATGTCAGTTATGGGCCACACGCCGCCCGGAGGCACGGTAAAGGGTCCTCCCGTGCATGAATACTCAGGGTAGGCCGCCAGGGTGGACCCGACGTGTGCCGGCATCTCTATCTCAGGGACGACAGTTATATATCTTTCGGCGGCATAGGCCACGATCTCCCTCATCTCCTCCTGTGTGTAAAAACCGCCGTAGGTGGCCTTCTCTCCCTGTCGCTGCGGCTCTCTCGAGTTCCAGGGCTGCTCTTCGCGGTCAACGCGCCAGGCACCCACCTCAGTGAGAAGAGGGTATTTCTTTATCTCGATGCGCCAGCCCTGGTCGTCAACCAGGTGCCAGTGAAATACATTCAGCTTATGCATCGCCAGGATGTCGATGTATCTCTTGATGAAGTCGACGTCAAAGAAATGGCGGCTCACGTCGAGGTGCATGCCTCTCCAATCAAACCGCGGATAGTCCGTTATGTCAACGCAGGGCATTACCCAATCCACGTCTGTTGCGATTGCGGTGCCCTCTGCCTGTGGCGGCAGCAGCTGTCGGAGAGTCTGAATGCCCCTGAAGAGTCCCGCGGGTGTAGCGGCAGTCAGCGTCACCCTGCTCTTTGCTACCGAGAGCCTGTACTCCTCTGCCCTCCAGACGCCGGAGGTGTCAATAAGCAGCCTTATGTCTCCGTCACAACCCTCTGCAGTGCTTAGTTCAAATCCGGTGGCGGGACGCAGCAGGGATGCAAGCTGCTCAGCCACAGCTGCACCCTCTGCGCCACCTGTGTAACTAATCGTAGCCGACGGCTCAAGGGTGAAGATGCCCCTGCCTGCCTCCATCTGCACAGGCATGGGTATTACCGCAGGCAATGATCTGTTTTCTGTTTTGCAGGAGATCATAAGAGCGCTCACTGCCAATACTGTAAGAAGATATCCGTGTTTCATAAATCTGTGTTTTATTGTCCGCGCTGACCGCCACAGCTGGCGGAGGAGGCGGGGTTAATCATGATCAAAAAAGCTGTTGAAGTTAATAGGTTCAATTAATCATCCTGATATCAAATATCTCATGCCTGTCAAACTGCAGCCAGTATTTTATTGAGTTCTGTCTGACCAGCTCCCAGTAGATGTCGCTGTCGAGCCCATAGACAAAATTGATTTCCTTCAGTTCTGATGAGACCTTTTCAGCAAGCTCCTTCTTTAGGGAGATGCGCACCGTTTTACCTTTGTGTGTGAAGTCAGCAGCTGCGAAGAACGGAGGCTCATTGCTCACAGCCAGCAGTCCGTGTCCGGGTGTGGCACCCGTACTCACCTGTATGCCGTCGTTCATGCAGCTCAGGGGTGGTGTGCTGCCGGCGTGGGTAGTGACGGTCATCTCATCTACGCCTGTGCAGAAATATTCACGTGCCCTGATTCCCATTTTGACACCTATTATGGCGAATACTCCCAGGTGGCGGTGCAGTTCATTGCCTATCACTCCCGATGTCCACTCATCTTCGCCGTATTTGTCCCTTATCTCTTTAACAAAAGGTTGAAGGTCAGGCATATAAAACGAAGTGTCAGTTGGCATGGTCTTGATAACCTGCATCCTCTCCACCGTCTCTCCCCTGAGTATCTTCAGGGCTGCCCGCCTCAGTGCATTATTGTCGGCCGGTGCCAGGCAGCTTCTTCTTTCGCCTGAAAAAGTTTCGGTGAAGAGTTCGGGAAAATGAAGCATCAGGGGGACCATCTCGTCAAAGGCAGTATAGACGAATGTGTGGGAGGGCATTGAACCTATAAGGTCGGTAACCCTTGCAGCATAGGGTGTCGGGATATTGCGCATCTCACTGAGAAGAGCCTCGTTATAGAAACCCTCGCCACCTGTACCGGCTACCTTTACCGGCAGAGGACCGGCGAGCACCTTCTCAGCAGCCTCAGGCGACGCCCTGTAATTTAGCCCGTCCTTGCCGGGCAGTGCGCTGTTGCTCCAGATGATCTCCCTGACGCCGGTGAGAAACAGAGACGATCTCTCCATAGCTTCTGATGCCGTATTCAGCGATCCCAGGGCTATGAATTTTACCGGCATGGTCTCTGATGCAAGGAGTTCATCGATCAGCCCAACGGCCTCTTCGCTCCTGGCCACCGGGAGTCCGTCATGCCACAGTCCGTCAGCGAGAGCCCTGAGTTTCTCCCAGGCAATCTCACCACTGTGATAGCCCTCCGATGCCGTGATGGCAAGTATTCTCACGTCAGGGGATGCCATCATCATGCAGATGGCTTTAAGGTCATCAATCCCGCCGTCGCTGTCAATGATCACATAATGGCGGGGCTTCCAGGGGTGGGCTCCGGAGGGTATGATCAACAGCAAAAGCAGGAATGACAGTATTGTTCGTCTCATCTGTTCCGTGTTTCCCCAAACTTACATAAAATCGTCCGAAAATAAACAGTTCTACGTAGTTCACGGGGCGCGTCAGCATTTTCGGAGGAGATTCATCATTTCGTCTGCGTGTGTTTTCATTTACAGTCCTAATCCGATGTGCCACAAGCAGTGAAAGTAATACTGATTGCCTTCCGATGGCATCATTACCTGTCGGCAACACGCGGGGCGTGTAAAGGGGCATACCCCCGGAAATTGTTATTACCTGTATTGTAACACTCCGGAGGGGCGAAAACGGATTACCTGAGGATATCGTCATTACCTGCCGTGCAACACTCACACGGGGTACAGCGGATTTTGTTTTTTATTATCTTGACAACCCTAATTCTGCTTGAGTGAAGAAAAGGACCTGGGTTTGGTTTTTTATCGGTTTGCTGGCCGGGGCGGTTATCTTAACCGGGTTGGGTAAGGCGGTAGAGGCTACCTCGACAAATGAGTTCTGTGCGTTGTGTCATGTGCATCCGCAGGCTACTACAAGCTGGAAGCAGGGGCTTCACTATGCCACGGAGTCGGGTTATCATACAGGATGCGCAGAATGCCATCTGCCGCCGAAGGGAGAGGGTTATATCATTGAGAAGGCGAAGACAGGAATGCGTGATCTCTGGAGTCACTGGACGAAGGATTCAGCCGATTTCGACTGGGATGCAGCGTCAACGCTTGAGAGAGCTTCCAAACATGTTTACAATTCATCATGCGTAAAATGCCATGAGAATCTATTCCCTGCAACTCTTACCCGGGAAGGGTCAGAGGCTCATCTCTATTACAAGCAGATTACCGACAAGGGGGAGGAGCTGCAGTGCATCAGCTGCCACCTCAATTCGGGACATTACATCGAGGGTTATCTCCACGGCACCAATACCGGCTTCGGCATGGCACAGGGCGGACCGGATACTCTCTACAGCTCCCCGGCGGCAGTGACAACCTTTGAAGACTTTACGGAGCAGATACCGGGATCGGGAGTTACCTTCCGGATGGTCGCTATTCCCGGAAGCACTTTCACAATGGGAAGTCGCGGTGATGAGCCGCTGCGCGACCCTGATGAGGTTATCAGGGAGGTGAAGGTTGATTCCTTCTTCATTGCCGAGGTGGAGGTGACCTGGGATGAGTATATGGAGTTTTACCGGCAGACGGCGTCGGAGGGAAGGACCACTGATACGGAGGGATCAAGGCTGAAGAGTGATGACGTTGATGCGGTCACCGGGGCGACACCGCCCTACGGCAAGCCCGACCAGAACTGGGGTATGGGGCAGCGCCCCGCCATCTCGATGAGCTGGCATGCTGCAAACACCTACTGCAGGTGGCTCTCGCAGGTCACAGGCAAGGGCTACCGTCTGCCCACGGAGGCGGAGTGGGAGTATGCATGCCGGGCAGGGACGGTGACACCCTATTTCTTTGAAGGTGATCCGGGGAAATTTGATAAAAGGGGAATCTTCGGGGGCAAGCCCGACACGGCAGTCATCAGCAGATATATAGTCTACCAGGGCAACAGCCCGTCGAAGACACAGGAGCCCTCTTTCGTGAAGGCAAACCCATGGGGAGTGAAGAACATGAGCGGCAATGTGGCGGAGTTTTGTTCCGACATATACGAGGGAACAGAAGAGCATGTTATACGGGGAGGCTCCTACCGTGACGGGGCCGGAGGTGTAAGGAGCGCCGCGCGTGATTATACCCGTACGGCAGAGTGGCTGAAGACCGACCCGCAGATGCCGAAGAGCATATGGTGGTACTCCGACTGTTTTTATGTCGGGTTCCGGGTGGTGATGGAGTGGAATCAGTCTTCAGTCTTCAGTCTTCAGTTGGCAGCAGTAAAGAATTAAGAATTAAGAATTGAGAGTTAAAGTGTTAGACAGCAAGGCTGCAAGACCAGATGACTTATAGACTTTCGACTTTGAGAAACAACTTAAATCGTAACTTTGAGAAATACATTTAAACCATCATGAAAAAATCATCAATTTCCAGAAGAAATTTTCTGGGTACGGCAGCTGCTGCCGGTGCAGCAGGCATCGTCGTGCCGGCACTCATCACCTCATGCTCATCAAAGAAGCGCAAGGAGGTCATTCTTCCTGTAATGCCTGACTCCGCGCCTGACGGTCCGCTGCTCAAGGCCGGGTTGATAGGCTGCGGCGGCAGGGGTACCGGGGTAGCCGTCAACTTTATCCACGCAGGACCCAACCTGACCATAACGGCACTGGGTGATGTTTTCCCGGACAGGATTGCCTCCTGCCGTGAGAGGCTGGCACAGGACGGGGTGGAGATCGCCGACGAGAACTGTTTTGTTGGGTTTGATGCCTACCGGAAGGTGATAGAATCGGGTATCGACATCATTCTTCTCGCAACACCTCCTCATTTCCGTCCTGACCACTTTGAGGCTGCTGTCTCTGCCGGCAAACATGTATTTATGGAGAAGCCGGTGGCGGTTGATCCGGCAGGTGTCAGGCAGATAATGGCCACGGGAGAGAAAGCCAAGGGGATGGAGTTGTGTGTCGTGACCGGCACCCAGCGTCATCATCAGCATGATTATGTTGCCACCTGGGGCAAGGTGCAGGAGGGGATGATAGGCGATATCGTGGCAGCCAACTGCTACTGGAACCAGGGACAGCTATGGTACCGTGACCCCAACCCGTCATGGACCGAGATGGAATACATGATACGCGACTGGGTTAACTGGTGCTGGCTGTCAGGTGACCACATCGTTGAACAGCATGTGCACAACATAGATGTTGTCAACTGGTTTACAGGCAAGAAGCCGGTATCCGCCGTCTCATTCGGTGCCCGTCACCGTCGTGTCACCGGAGACCAGTACGACTTCTTCAGCACCGACTTCATATATGACGGAGGCATCCATGTTCACAGCATGTGCCGCCAGATAAACGGCTGCGAAGGCAACGTGTCGGAATGGGTACAGGGCACAGAGGGGAGCAGCAACTGCCAGAACAGCATCCTGGACCTTGCCGGGAACGAACTCTGGAAGTACGACGGCTACAAACTTGACGAGCAGGGTCAGATGACTGACCAGCTTATCAGGAGCCCCTATGACCAGGAGCACATCGATTTTGTCACTGCCATACGCACGGCCCAGCCACTCAATGAGGCCGAATTCGTTGCCGTCTCGACCATGGCAGGAATTATGGGCCGAATTTCTGCCTATACCGGGAAGAAGGTTACCTGGGATGAGATGATGAACTCCGATCTGAAGCTTGGGCCCAGGGTATATGAGATGGGTCCGGTTGACGTAAGCAAGAGTGTCGCGGTGCCGGGTGAATAAATAATCCGGAAAACAGCGGGCGTACATTTTAAGGATGCGCCCTCAGATAAAGGATACACCATTCCGGCAATCATTAACAAGCACTTAGATTTATTATTATGGAAGAGAGATCAAGACGCAGTTTTATCAGTGGTGCTGCCGCCACCGGTGCAGCACTGTTTACAGCCCCGGCCCTGCTCAGGGGCAGGAGCCGTTCAGCCATGGTACCTGATGCTGACAGGCCTTTCAGGCTGGCCTACGCACCTTCGCCAGGCATGTTCCGTGAGCTGTGCGGCAGCGATGATCCGGTTGACAATCTCAAGTTCATACAGGACAAGGGCTTCAGGGCTGTCTTCGACAACGGTCTGCCGGGGCGCCCGGTGGCGGAGCAGGATCGCATCGCCACCGCCATCCAGCGTTTGGGACTGATGATGGGTCCCTGGGTGTTGCATGCCGACTTCTCAAAGAGCTCATTCGTTCTGCCCCACAGGGAGGTACGCGACTTTCTCACCATGAAGATGGAGGAAGGTATTGATGTGGCGAAGAGGACCGGGTTCAAGATGGCGCTGGTGGTTCCCGGGAGGTACGATGAGAGGTTGCACCCTGATATACAGCTGGCAAACGTCATAGAGAACCTGAGATACTGTGCCATGCTCACCGAGCCTGAAGGGATGACCCTCGTCATCGAGCCGCTGAATACCCTCCGTGATCACCCGGGCCTGTGGCTCACGCAGATGCCGCAGGCTTACCAGGTGTGCAGGGCTGTCAACAGTCCTGCCGTGAAGATCGTTGATGACCTCTATCATCAGCAGATCACCGAGGGCAACCTGATACCCAACATCGATGCCTGCTGGGATGAGATAGCCGCCTTCCACGTGGGGGACAGCCCCGGTCGTAATGAGCCTACCACCGGGGAGATCAACTATAAAAATATCTTTAAACACCTGCTTGAGAAAGACTACCGGGGGGTGATCTGCATGGAGCACGGCCGCAGCCTGAAAGGCCCGCACGGAGCAAAAAGGGTGATTGAAGCCTACCGCGAGTGTGATCCCTTTTGACTGAAACCCTGAAACAGACTGCAGTTCATTGAACAAGGGCACAGCTATCATCAGCGAAAAGTGGATCAAGGCATCCATCATAGGAACGATATGGGCTGCTGCCGAGATCGTGGTCGGCAGCTTCCTGCATAACCTGCGCGTCCCTTTCAGCGGTAACCTGCTCACAGCCATAGCGCTGGTGATACTGATCTCGTTGAGTTACAAGTGGCGGGATCGGGGTCTGTTCTGGAGAGCAGGGGTGATATGTGCCCTCATGAAGACGATGTCTCCCAGCGCCATTATCTTCGGGCCGATGATTGCCATAATCATGGAGTCACTGTTCCTGGAGGCATCGGTAAGGCTGTTTGGGAGAACCTATCTCGGGTTTATCATCGGCTCAATGCTGGCCATGTCGTGGAACCTATTCCAGAAAGTGTTTAACATGATCATCTTTTACGGCGGCAAGCTGGTTGACATCTATGCGAGCATAACCGACTATGCAGCGCGGCAGCTGAACCTGCAGTTCGATGCCTTCTGGGCGCCGCTGTTGCTGTTGCTGTCGGTATATGCTCTCTTCGGTGTTTTTACAGCCGTTGTCGGTATCGTCACCGGCCGGAGGCTGGTATCCATGCCGCCGGCAGAGGTTAGTACTAAGCCTGCCGTCGTGGATCCATCACATAAAAGGGATGAGCAGTCATTCGACTACTCCCTGGCGTGGCTTGCAACAGATATACTGCTGATCGCAGGTTTGCTGGTAGTTATCAGCATCACGAAATGGCATTGGTGGGTCGTCGCCGTGGTACCTGTCATCACGCTTCTCGCGCTGCGTTACAACCGGGCCATGAGACAGCTGTCGAAACCGGGATTCTGGGTCACCTTTGTTATTATTACCATGCTTTCAGCCCTTGCCTTCAGTGCTCTCCAGCCCGGTGGGAACAACATGACGGAGGCGATATTGATCGGCATACAGATGAACTTCCGTGCAGTGATAATCATCGTCGGTTTTTCGGCCCTGGGTACCGAGCTTTACAACCCGAAGATACGCAACCTCTTTAGCCGCAGTCACTTCAGGCAGCTGCCCGTGGCCCTGGAGCTGGCAGCTGCCAGCCTGCCGGCGATGATAGCTGACATGCCTGATCTCAGGAGTGCGATGAAGAACCCTGTCGCTATTCTTAACCGTATGATAACACGTGTTGAGAAGCGGCTTGCAGAGGTCAGGGCCGGCCGGGATATAAAGAAGAGAGTGGTAATTGTCACCGGAGCTATCGCTGAGGGCAAGACCGCGTTCCTGAGTGAGCTGACAGAGATACTTAAGGGCCGGGGAGTAGCTGTGGGCGGCATTCTGGCACTGCGAGCCGTTGAGGGTGAAACCACCACAGGGTATGACATACTTGACATCTCATCCGATGCACGGAAACCTTTCCTACGGCTCACAGGCCCCGTAACCGTTGGCGTGGATCGGTTCTCCATGAGTGACGAGGGGTACCGGGCAGGACTTGACGCTCTTGACCCCGAGAGTAACATGAATAGCGTCGTGATCATTATTGATGAGGCGGGCCCGCTGGAGCTCAGGGGAGAGGGATGGAGCTCCAGGATCACCGAACTGCTGCAGGCATCTGTGCCGGTGATTGTCATTGCCGTGCGTAACAGCCTCGTTGACAGTGTTATATCCAGGTTTGAGATAGACAGCCCGGTGGTAGTGGATGTGGGGTACAAAAACCGCGAAGAAAAGCTACATGAGCTGGTGGGTCTTATCGCGAGTCAAGCCAACGGCTGATCAGAGCATGACCAATTCTGTTCAGGCAGACGTCAGCGACATTGCACCTGACGGCAACAGCTGACCCGATAATAGCAGATGATCATCCTGTTCGCGATGGAGGACCACCTGAGTCACCGCAAAAGCTGATTGGGTATCCTTATCGGGAAAAAAGGAACATAACCAATCAAAAATTGTTTATTTTTCAGAACCGGGAATTTAATAATCAGAAGTGATGAAGTTGTTCAAATACATAGCACCCGCGTTGTTTGCCCTGCTGGCATTCTCATCCTGCAGCAACCTTAAGCCCGGGAGAGACAACCCATACGTGCTAATGGTTTCGCTCGATGCCTTCCGCTGGGATTATGACTCGATCCATGGCACGCCGGTGCTTGATGATATCGCCCGGAACGGGGTGATGGCGGAGAGACTGATACCCTCATTCCCGACAAAGACTTTTCCGAATCACTATTCCATAGCCACCGGGCTCTATCCCGACCATCACGGTCTGGTCAACAACAGCTTCTATGCCCCTGACCTCGACCTCGTCTACCGGATTGGCGACAGGACGATGGTGGGCAACGGCGATTTCTACGGCGGCGAGCCTCTATGGGTCACCGCCCGGAAGCAGGGCATGAAGTCGGCCTCCTTCTATTGGGTTGGTTCCGAGGCGCCCATACAGGGGATGCAACCCGACTTCTGGAAGCCGTTTGATGATGAGGTTCCCTTTGGCGACCGTGTTGACACGGTTCTGCACTGGCTGTCGCTGCCGGCAGACAGGAGGCCACATTTTGTGACACTCTACTTTGAAGAGCCTGATGCAGTTAGTCACGGTTACGGGCCCAGGTCATCAGAGACCGGCGCTGTGGTCAGGAGTCTCGACAGCCTGCTGGGGGTGCTTCGCACGGGCATAGCGGCACTGCCCCACGGGAAGAAGGTCAATCTTATTGTGCTCTCTGATCACGGTATGACGGAGGTGGATGAGTCACGCTATAATTATATTCTTGATACCCTGCCGCAGAGAATGATAAAGAGGATCATCGGAGGTAACCCGGTATGGGCTGTGGAGCCTGTCGAAGGGAAGAGGGATAGCGTGCTGCAACTGTTGAACATCCAGCGAGGTATGAAGGCATATGCCAGGGAAGATCTGCCGGCCCATCTGAATTACGGCACCCATCTCCGCATTCCGGAGGTGGTACTGATTGCTGACCCGGGCTGGACGGCGGGACTGAGGCCGGAGCCTTCGCGCTACAGCAGGGGTGACCACGGATATGACTGGCGGTGCAGCGACATGCACTCGATCTTTTATGCCGAGGGGCCTGCCTTCAAAAAGGGTTTTGTGACAGACACGCTCTTCAATGTGGATGTCTACAATATTGTTACGGATATACTGGAGCTGACACCGGCACCCAACGACGGCAACAGGGAGAGGATCTTACCTCTTTTCAGGTGACCGGAGGTGATCTGCGTATGAGTCCTAACTCTTTTCTGGTGACCGGTAGTCGACGAAATCGATATTCCTTCTTATTTTGCTGAAGCCTGTACGTTTCAGGGGTGACGACCTGAACAGCTTTTTGAACTCCTCAGGCGTCATGGTGAGCCAATCTTTTCTGCTCAGGGAGGTGATGTGAAACTCAGGAACGAGCTCCTGATCTGTATACTGCACTGCCTTTTTATTGTAGGGGCAGACCTCCTGGCAACGGTCGCAGCCGAAGATCATCTTTTCGGTCTTCCCCCTGAACTCTTCCGCGATATCACCGTCGTGCTCGATTGTGAGGTAAGAGATACAGCGGCGTGCATCAATGGTACGGTCGCTGCAGATGGCCTGGGTGGGGCATGCCTCTACGCAGAGGGTACAGTCGCCGCACCGGTCGCGGGCAGAGGCATTATCATAGAGCAGCTCTGCCGTGGTGACGATCTCACCGAGGAAGAAGAATGAGCCGATATCCTTGTTGATGACCATGCTGTGGCGTCCGCGCCATCCCAGGCCGGCACGGATAGCCCATGCCTTTTCTGTTACGGGTCCGGCATCACAGAATCCACGGCTTACGGCCTCCGGCACCTCCTTTTTGATGATCTTCTGTATACGGTTCAGCTTTTCTTCTATTACCGTATGGTAGTCCTTTACCCGCGCATAGCGGCTGACGAAGTAGTTGTTTTCGCCGGCGGAGGGTTCATTGCTATAGTAGCGCAGGCCGACAACTATCACTGATTTAGCTCCCTCGACCAGCGAGGTGATGTCGCCACGCTTGTCGAGGTTTTTCTCAAGGAAGCTCATTGTGCCATTCTTCCCTGCGGCAATCCATTCGCCGATATTGCGGCTGTCTTCATGATGCGGTGAAGCCTGTGTTATTCCGCAGATATCAAAGCCTTCGAGGCGTATGCTTTCGCGGATCTTCCAGGTAAGTGCTATTTTGCGGGCATCGGTCATTGTACGGTTTTGAGAGCTGTCTCATTTACGGGCGTCGGTCATGGAGCGGTTTTCCCGATTAGTCCCGGCTCCGCCTTCGCCAGGTGCGGGCATCGTACAAGATACGTTTTTTTAGAGTAATCCCAGCTCCAGTTTTGCCTCGTCGGTGAGCATGCTGCGGTCCCACGGCGGGTCAAAGGTCAGTTTGAGGTCGCACTCCTTAACCCCTCTGATACCGGCAACCTTGTATCTGACCTCCTCAACGAGCTCCTCAGCCATATAGCAGCTCGGGGCGGTGAGCGTCATCGTGATGTGTGCCACCTGCTCCTCGTCAACCCTGACCTCGTAAATAAGGCCAAGATCATAGATGTTTACCGGTATCTCAGGGTCAAAGATGCTTTTAAGTACACCTGCTATCCGTGCTTCTGTCTCCTGTATCTCCTGTGTGTTCATGACTGTTCAGCTTTTGATTTGTATGCCAGCGCGTAGAGACGCATCTGTTTTATCATTGCCAGCAGCCCGTTGGATCGCGTCGGTGAGAGATTCTCCTTCAGCCCGATGCGGTCAATGAACCAGAGGTCAGTACCCAGAATCTCATCGGGGGTGCGGCCGGAGAGGACCCTGACCAGCAGGGCAACGATGCCCCGGGTTATCAGCGCATCACTGTCGGCCTCGAAGGTTATCACTCCGTCGTTAAAGGAGGGATAGAGCCACACCCTGCTCTGGCATCCCTCAATCAGGAAGTCAGGCCTGCGGTGTGTCTCCTCGAAGGGCGGCAGCTCCCTGCCCATCTCAATGAGATATTCATACCTCTCCATCCAGTCGCCAAACTGGGCGAACTCTTCAATAATCTGATCCTGCAGTTCGTTTATTGTCATAATACTATAGTCAAGCCAACATCTCAGTAGCTTTTCTAACGCCATTCACCAGCGCCTCTATCTCCTCCTCAGTGTTGTAGAAAGCGATTGAAGCCCTGATGTTTCCGCTGATGCCGTAGCGTTCCATAAGTGGCTGGGCACAATGCGTTCCGGTTCTTACGGCGATACCCATCTTGTCAAGAATCATGCCGGCGTCATACTGATGTATCTTCCCCGTAAGGAAGGAGACTACTGACACCTTATGGGGTGCTGTGCCGTAGATTCTCATTCCGTCAATGGTTGACAGTCCTGCCGTGGCCTGTGCCAGCAGCGCCTGTTCCCTCTCCGCTACCGCCTCGCGTCCCAGCCCTGTAAGGTAGTCCAGTGCCGCGGCCATGCCTATGGCACCCGTGAAGTTGGTGGTCCCTGCCTCGAATTTGAATGGCAGTTCGTTATAGGTTGTCTTTTCGAATGTGACATTGGCGACCATATCACCGCCTCCCTGATAGGGGGGCATCTCATTGAGCAGCTCTGCGCGGCCGTAGAGCACCCCGATGCCATTGGGGCCGTAGACCTTATGTCCCGAGAAGACATAGAAGTCACATCCGATATCTGTTACGTCTACAGTGCCGTGCTGCACGCCCTGTGCGCCGTCGACCAGCACCGGAATTCCGTGTCGGTGTGCCTCGGCCACTATCTCCTTCACCGGGTTGACGGTCCCGAGCACGTTGGAGACGTGGGTGACGGCGACGATGCGAGTACGTCCGCTGATCATGTTGCGGTAAGCTTCGAGGTCAAGAACGCCTTCGTCAGAGAAGGGGATGACCTTCAGTTTTGATCCCTTCCTCTCGCAGAGCATCTGCCAGGGAACAATATTGGCATGGTGCTCCATGCCGCTGATGATTATCTCATCACCCTCGCCAACGAATCTCTCGCCGAATGAAAAGGCCACAGCATTGATAGAGGCGGTGGTGTTGGCAGTGAAGATCACCTCTTCCCGCCTGGGAGCGTTGATGAATGCTCTCACTGTCTCGCGGGCAGCTTCATAGCGTTCCGACACCATGTCAGAGAGGCAGTGTACTCCCCTGTGAACGTTGGCGTTGGCTGTTCGGTAGAGCTCATCCATCGTCTGTATCACCTGCAACGGCTTCTGCGTTGTGGCTCCGTTGTCAAGATATACCAATGGTTTGCCGTGCACCGTGATGGCCAGTATCGGGAAGTCGGCGCGTATTGCCTCTATGCTTTTTGAGAGTGGCATGGTAATGATCAGTTACACTGTACGGCACATGAGGCGCATCGCGACAGCTCGCCGCGGAGGCGTTTTTGAACCAGGTCGTCAATGCGGTCGCGCAATGCTTCGATGGAGATTTTCTTTATCACCTCGTGGGCAAAGCCGAACATAAGCATTAGCCTGGCTTCGTGCACGTCGATCCCTCGCGAACGGAGGTAGAAGAGCGCATTCTCGTCAAGCTGGCCCACGGTAGCGCCGTGGCTGCACTTGACATCATCGGCGTATATCTCAAGCTGTGGCTTGGTATCCATGCGTGCGGTGTCCGAGAGGATAATGTTGTTGTTGCTCTGGTAGGCATTTGTCTTCTGAGCATCCTTATGCACCATGATGCGCCCGTTGAAGGCCCCGCTGGAGTTGTCATCAAGCACCCCCTTGAAGAGCTGTGTGCTGTTACAGTTGGGTGCCACATGATCAACCTTCACAAAATTGGCTATGTGCTGATCCTTGTCGGCCAGGAAGAGGCCATAGGAGTGGGTCTCGCTGTTTTCGCCCCCCAGGTAGTGCCAGGTGGCATTACGTACCAGTCCGCCGTGAAGCGAAATATTGTTTGACGAAGCATAGCTGTCGCGCTCCTGGTGGATGAACGTGTGTGTTATCTTACCTGAGTTGTCATGCTGGTTCTGTACCCTGATAATATCAAAACGGGCATTGCGGCCGACATACACCTCCGTTATGGTGTTGGTGAGAAAACGCCGGGGAGAAATGGAGTGATCGCATGACAGCAGTGACAGCTGTGCCCCCTCTTCCACTATGATCAGGTTACGGTCCTGAACAAAGATATCCTTGTCTGAGTGCAACAGGTTAACGATCTGTATGGGTTTGGTATAGACAGTGTTCTTTGGTGCATAAAGAAACAGCCCGTCTGATGCCAGCGCGGTATTGAGCGGTATCAGTCCGTCGGTTCCATCCTCCACGTAGCGGTTGTAATGTTTTTCCACAAGCGAAGGGAACTGTCTGACTGCGGCCTTCATGCTTCCCACCCATATCCCTCCGGGGAGCATCACCAGCCCGTCCTCGCCATGGGGGAAGAACCCGTTAAGAAGCACCATGTTCCATACATTAAGGTCCTCCACCTCGCAGTGGAACCTCTCGGCTTCTCTGAAATCCGAGGGAAGCGGGAAGAAATAATCCTGGTACTGATAATTGAGGAATTTTTCCAGGTTGGTATATTTATATGCTTCATTTTTCCTGTCAGGGATGCCCAGGCGGAGAAAGTCATTAAATGCTTTCTCACGATGCCTGTTGAACAGCTCAGGGGAGTCTTTGAGGAAGGTCCCGTGGCCTGCGTTAAACATGGCAGACAGCTTGCTTATAACTTCCGGTCGGTAATCCATGATTCTTCTGCTATGTCTGCTTCCTTCCTTATCCAGTCGTATCCTCTCTTTTCCAGTTCGAGAGCCAGTTCAGGGCCGGCTGATTTTACAATCCGTCCGTCAAACATCACGTGCACAAAGTCAGGTATTATATAGTCAAGCAGTCTCTGGTAGTGTGTGATGACGATGACTGAAGTGTCAGCACTGCGTATCTTGTTCACACCGTTGGCTACGATGCGAAGGGCATCGATGTCAAGACCGGAGTCTGTCTCATCGAGGAGTGCCAGTCTCGGCTCAAGCATCGCCATCTGGAATATCTCATTCTTCTTTTTCTCGCCGCCGGAGAAACCCTCGTTGACACTCCTGTTGGTCAGTGCCGAATCAATCTCCACAAGCTCCTTCTTCTCGCGCATCTGACTAAGGAACTCGGAGGCCGAGAGCGGCTCCAGCCCGCGGTGTTTGCGTTGCTCATTGATAGCGGTCTTCATGAAGTTTACCATGCTGACACCGGGTATCTCAATAGGATACTGGAACGAGAGGAAGATACCTTCGCGTGCCCTCTCCTCCGGCGACATGTCAAGCAGGTTGCGTCCCTCGAAGGTGACGGAGCCGTCAGTGACGGTGACCAGATCACGACCTGTGAGGACATTGGCCAGGGTGCTCTTGCCACTTCCGTTCGGTCCCATGATGGCATGTATCTCCCCCGGTTTGACTTCGAGGCTGAGGCCCTTGATGATTGACTTGTTGTCTATTGAGGCTTTGAGGTCCTTTATCTGTAATAAAAATTCACTTTTCATATTCTGTCTGTAGTAAAACAATATTAACCCACGCTCCCTTCGAGGCTGATCTGCAGCAGCTTCTGTGCTTCCACCGCGAATTCCATCGGCAGCTTGTTGATCACCTCACGTGCATATCCGTTGACTATCAGTCCTATTGCATCTTCTGTTGAGATGCCCCGCTGGTTGCAGTAGAAGATCTGGTCTTCTCCTATGCGTGAGGTTGTGGCCTCATGTTCGACTATCGCCGAGGGGTTGTCGACCTCGATGTAGGGGAAGGTGTGCGCCCCGCACTTGTCGCCCAGCAGCAGCGAGTCGCACTGCGAGAAGTTACGCGCTCCTTCGGCCTTGCCCAGCACCTTCACCAGTCCGCGGTAGCTGTTCTGGCCGAAGCCGGCGGAGATGCCCTTGGAGACAATGGTGCTTTTCGTGTTCTTCCCGATATGGATCATCTTGGTACCCGTGTCAGCCTGCTGGTAATTATTTGTCACGGCGACGGAATAGAACTCGCCTGTGCTGTTGTTGCCCCGCAGGATGCATGAGGGGTATTTCCATGTTATGGCAGAGCCGGTCTCGACCTGCGTCCATGATATCTTGGAATCGTCGCCCTTACACATGCCGCGTTTGGTAACGAAATTTAAAATCCCGCCCTTGCCATCCCTGTCGCCCGGGTACCAGTTCTGCACGGTACTGTATTTGACCTCGGCGCCGCGCTCTGCGACTATCTCCACCACTGCTGCATGCAGCTGGTTCTCGTCGCGCATGGGTGCCGTGCACCCTTCGAGGTAACTGACATATGACTCTTCGTCAGCTATGAGCAGGGTGCGTTCAAACTGCCCGGTGTTGGAGGTGTTGATGCGGAAGTATGTTGAGAGCTCCATAGGGCATCTGACATCCTTGGGGATGTAACAGAACGAGCCGTCGGAGAATACTGCCGAATTGAGCGTGGCAAAAAAGTTATCAGTGTAGGGCACAACCGAGGCAAGGTACTTCTGTACAAGCGACGGGTGTTCCCTGACGGCTTCCGAAAATGAACAGAAGATTATGCCCAGCTCTGCAAGCGTCTCGCGGAAGGTGGTCTTCACTGAAATTGAGTCCATCACCGCATCTACGGCGACGCCTGTCAGGCGTTTTTGCTCCTCGAGGGGTATGCCAAGTTTGTCGAATGTCTTTATCAGCTGCGGATCGACCTCGCTGAGGCTGCCCGGTGCCGGTCTCTGCCTGGGTGCGGCGTAAAAGATAATATCCTGGTAGTTGATCTCAGGGATCTTCAGGTTGGCCCATGCAGGCATCTTCATTGTCAGCCAGTGGCGGAAAGCCTTGAGGCGGAACTCGAGCATCCATTCCGGTTCCTGCTTCTTGGCTGAGATCAGTCTTACCACATCTTCGGTGAGTCCCTTGGGTATGACCTCAGTCTCGATATCAGTCACGAAACCGTACTTGTACTCCCCTGATGTAACCTCGTTCAGTACCTTATCCTGATCGTTTTCCATAACCTTTGCCTTCAATGGGTACACAAACTCAACAAATGGGCCCGATTAAAGTTCTAAACACCTTTTTGAATTGTGCAAAATTAATCAAAAATGGCGAGATGGAGGATGATGGTAAGGGTGTGAAATAAAATGGAGGGGACTCTTTTCCCCGTATTGGAATATGGTAGAATGGTTCAGTCAGAACCAGGCAACCCGACTCTTCGGCAACCCGGGAATCCGGCTAATGGGATATCAGTAAATGGGTCCCGGCTTGAATCCGGCAAACTGGCGCCTGTGGGCCATAAACCTCGTCATCTGGAAGTAAGATCTCTGAAATGCCTGTTTCTCAGAAAGATTCAGCCTGTCTTCTGAGGAATTTGATGTCATTCAGCTGGTAGTCCAGCTTGACGGTTTTGGCTATTGTTCCTGTAGCAGGTTCAATGAACATCACCTCGTTATCAGTGTTCACTGCCAGGTAGCATTTAGTACCGGGATCATAGGCACAAATGCAGTAGTGATAGCTGTCGATGCCTGTCACCTGTTGTGAACTGATCAGTTCACCGGTGGTTGGTTTATAGACTTCGATCATGCATATGCCCGGCTCACTTGCGGGTAACAGGGATATCAGGTTCCCGTCATCGGAGTTATAAACCACATTAATCAGGTGCTTGCCGATGTCTACAGTTTTGGTGGTTGTTCCTGTAACAGGGTTGATGATGAGGAGTTTGTTGTCAGCTCTCTGCAGGATGTACAGTTTATTGACAGGGTCAAAGAAGTGGGTGCAGAGAAAGACTCCTTCGCCCAGATCAATTTCCTTGTCCAGTACAATGTCTCCTGTTTCCAGGTTTGTTGTAAGCAGGTAGGTGTGAAATACCGGTATCGTGGCGCCGTTGGTGCTGTCAGGGTCAAGCACATATTCATACTCCCCGTAGGTGCCGATAAGAAGGTTGTTCTCCGGGTCTGTCACAGCGCTGGAAATTAGGCCGGGAAGCCTGAATGACTTTATTATCCTGCCGTCAGTGGTATTGACCAGGGTAAAAACCGTATCACAGCTTAAGTATCCGTAACCGCCCGTATTCGGGTCATATACCGTTGAGCTCAGGATGTGGCAATTGACGGGATTGGTATTCACGTAGCCGGAGTCGAGATCGATAGTAACCATCTCACTCCCTTTAGCAGATTTGATACCGGTGAGGACGAGGCTGCCCGACTTTGTTTCGATTGGTTTATCCTCGCAGGCAGTCAGAACCATTAAGATGAGGATGAAAATTGCAGGACTACATTTCATGGCATTGAGTATTTTCAGGTTAAACGTTCAGACCAAAATAATGATTCATTATCAGTTTCATATACGACCGGATTTGCTTTATCACTATGTTAAGATCGGAAAAAATCCGTTCCGGAGCGAAGCGCATATCCATCTTCGAACTAGTATCTGTACAATATGCAGGCATGGGGCTCATCAGTTCAGGATTATGGGTATGTCACAATCCAGTTCATTTTTTGCAGATCCCGGAGACTTAAATTCATAGCGTTTAAGCACAAGATAGTCATGCACTACAGTACTCCATGGCACAGTTTCAATCACTGCGGCATCGAAAACAAAAACCATTAAGGTACCCGGGTCAGGATGCGACAAACGTTGCTCCTCCTGCACATCACAAGCGTATTCGAACCACCAATATGGTGGAGCGGGTGAATCAGGAACTGCCCCCTATGAAGAGAAAAGAATTAACCGTGCCTTTATGATTTTACAGAAAAAAAGTTGCATAACTTTTCTTGAATGTATAACTGTATGGTTGGTAATCTACTAATCCGGATGACTATAATTTACCTGTTTAACGTTACATTTGCTGTCAGATAATTAGAAATATTACATCCATTATATGCAGTTGGATACTCCGGATGTGAGTTCAGAATGAGAGGATTAATTAAAAAATATCTGTTTCCTGCCCTGGTGCAATTGCAGGCTGAGAAGGTATATCACCTGGCCACGCGCAGGAAGCTTCTCAATATCTTTTATCACGGTGTGGTGGAGAAAGACTCCACCATGATTTTTCCAAGACATATTACCAGGGAGCAGTTCGATCAGCACATGAGGTATACCAGAAAGAATTTCGACATAATATCCCTGGATGAAGCTTTCGAACTAAAGAGGCAGGGTCTGAGACCTGAAAGGAAAACCCTTACTGTTTCATTTGATGACGGATATCTGAATAATCTATTGGTCGCGCTGCCCATAATCGAAAAATACAGAATCCCAACCACCTTTTTTGTGTCCGGAATCTGTGCCCGGGATGACAAGTACATGATGTGGTCTGATATCCTTGCGTTTGTTCGCTACTTTATCGAAGGAGAATCCCTTGAGTTAAAAGGCCGGAAGTTTGTTAAACGCGGGAAGTTTGATATGACAGACCCTGAAAGCAATCTCAGCATATTCGAGTTCGTTAAAGGACTGATGTACATTGAAAGGGATGAGATACTGAACGGATTGCTGTCAAAGCCCGGTATGGGGACGAAGATACGCGATTTGCCTGCTGAATACTGGAAACTGATGAACAGAGAACAAATCAGGAAACTGTCAGAGTCCGAACTGGTAACAATTGGCTCACATGGACATCTTCAC
This sequence comes from Bacteroidales bacterium UBA4772, assembly GCA_002403305.1. Classification (GTDB taxonomy): domain Bacteria; phylum Bacteroidota; class Bacteroidia; order Bacteroidales; family VadinHA17; genus SR-FBR-E99. Next base: position 6,700 of record DHHM01000003.1, on the reverse strand, counting down.
TATAATCTGGCCAATATTTCAGAAGAGGAGGCAAGAAACGAGATGGAACTCTCACGGAGCATCTTATCAGAGATTACACAAAGGGAAATGGAATACCTTTCATTTCCGGATGGCTCTTATAATGAGAACATTAAGAAAATTGCATATGAATCCGGCTATAAAGGCCTTCTGGCAGTAGACTACCGGTGCGCAAGCGATAAAAATGATAAGTATATTCTCAACCGTTGGGGTGTATCAGCCACGACTACATTTGAAACAATAGCCTTTACTCTGAACAAGGCGTTCATTAATCACGGTTTCTGAGATGAAGATTGTACTTTTTTCGAGTCGTTTTCCCGGGAACGTAAACAGGCTGAATATTTTCAGGCTGATTAATGCCTGCCCTGATTGTGAGTTCACATATGTGCTTTTTGACAACAGGTACAGTTTTGTTATCGGTAAGCTCAGGAATCTGATCAAGGAAATCATTCTCACTCTTCTTCTTCAAAATCCCGGTTGGTATTCAGCCCGCAGGCTGGGGGAGAAGAAGATTGGCAGACATATTCCCCGCGAGTTTGATAAACACATCAGAAGGATATTTGTGAAGAGCGTTAACGGTGCGGAAACAGAAAATATTATCTGGGACCTCAAACCCGATCTGCTATTTCAATGTGGTGCGGGAATATTGAAAGCAAATATTTTTTCCATACCTCCACTGGGAACGCTGAACATTCATCATGGGATTGCCCCGGAGATCCGTGGCATTTCTTCTACGTTCTGGGCCATGTATTACGGTCTGTATGAATATATAGGGGCTACCATTCATTTTATTGACAAAAACCTTGATACCGGGATCGTAATTATTCAGAGAAAAACCGGGCTGCCTGAACATTTCGATTATGTTGAAGCGGTATACCAGACAGCCATCCAGGGGGCTGAGTTGTTGCCCGAGGCGATTAGGATTGTTCAATCATCGTACCCGATTGTCGAGTCAGAAGTTAAGTCATTTTATTTCTCCTCGGTGAACTGGTCGAAATACCGGGAGCTAAGGAAAAACAATTTTAAGGCACATGGTGATGTCAATACGTTAAAGTATAAGTACAAACTTAAAAGGATATTGATGATACCCTCCGGACAGGATCCGGCATAAGCTCATCAAAGCATTATGCAGATCACACGGGCGGCCAGGATTACCTTCTATTATTAATGACCAGAGCCCCGATGACTCCCGGCACCCATCCGCAAAGTGTAAGGAGGAAGACGATCAGTACAGAGCCGCAGCCATTGTCAAGGACTGCCAGGGGAGGGAAGAAGATGCAGACGAGAACTCTCAAAATACCCATTTCGATTTTAAATTTTCGATGTGCGATTTTCGATTATAAAAATAGAAAATTATTCTACTATTGCCTGCTGCCATCCCTGCAATCTGGCTGTTTCCAGCCACAGAAGCCCTCTTCGGCATCCGCCTCCGACTGACGAAGTCCGTAGTTTTAACGTAGGATGTGGCGAAGGTGGTCCACTACAGCCTGCTGCCATCCCTGCAATCTGGCTCCTTCGTTAAAATGACCCACCGGGTCATTTTTTAACGCTCGGCCCTCTACTGCCTGAACAGATGATCCGCGGCCTGCAGGATCTTCAGCCTAAGGTCAGCGGGGTAGTCAGGCCGCTCTTCCAGGAACTTCTCAACGGTCTCACGGGCTTCAGCCGAATGGTGGCCGGCGAGGGTTGCGGTTATCCAGCCTCCCGGGAAGAATATGTCACCGGTGCTCTTTATCTCTTCCAGAAGCTCCAGTGATGGCAGGATGTAGTGTTCTGACCTGTGCGCCACCGATGGGTGATGAAGGTATCCCAGCGCCTCCAGCACCCACGGTTCATGCTCCCGGTTGGCCGGATCGCGGAGGCTGTTGAAGAATTCATCACGGACAGCCGGGTCAGGAGATACAGAGGGGAGTACGAAGTCAAACCTCTGCAGCCTGTCGTCTGTGGTGATACGATCACGCTGGGCAGATATGATGGCTGTTGCATCGGGGTGATTCCTGAGTGCCAGCGTCAGTGCCAGTCCGGACTGTTCATCTTCGCCAAGACTGACGGGGCCGGATCCCGGCCTGTTTGCCACTTTACCGCCGGGCAGTTCGCCACTCTTCCACAAATCTCTGAGGTGTGCCAGTCCCCTTTCAGTGACAGCCACATTGCGAAACAGCACGAACCACTGTCGTTTCTCCGATGCCGTCTCCGCGGTGATGAGCTTATGCCATATCATTGCCTCTGCATCAGGTGCATTGGCGGTACGGGCACTATCAGAGAGATGATGCCAGTATACATATCCCAGTCTGCCGGCGAGATAGTTGCGCAGTTGCAACTCCTCCTCCGTCTGCAGTGCAGAGAAGAGGGCATTGTAATATACAGTGGGGCTGACGGTTCCGTTGAGAAGGTTCTCGTGCATGTTGATCCAGAGTATCCCCCGCAGCAGGGGATCCTGAAAATCATTTATATGTTCAGGGAGGTATGAGGCTGTGATGCTGTCAAAGAGGAAGGTGCCATAGGCTCTTCCCGAGATGTCGGGGATGATGCATAGGGGTTCTCCGGAAGCAGTCAGGAACGAACGTTTATCTGCCGGGGTGACCTCCCCGGTGACGGTATCCAACGCCGTGATGACCATCGTCTGCAGTGTCTGGGGCCAGTGTCTCAGCACTCCTGCCGGGTCATCTTCACGGAAGGAGATCCTGTAGCCCTCATCCGTGTTTTCCTCCTTGCCGGTCACCACGGGAGTGATCAACGGCATGCCTGCCTCCCGGACCCACATCCTGCTCCACTCTTCCAGGGGCTTGCGGGTCACCTTTTCAATGATGGCGATAAGGTCATCCCACCGGGCATTGCCAAAGGAGTATTCCTTAAGGTATATCTGCAGTGCCTCACGCAGCTCCTCCTCGCCTGCAAGCTGCTCGAGCTGCCGCATGACTATTGGCGCCTTGTTGTATATGATGCCACCGTAGAGTGAGCCCGCATTCTTCATGTTGCCCAGTTCCTGTATCACAGGGTTGGTGCCACGGGTGCGGTCAACGGCGTAGGCGGCAGGGTAGCGCGATAGCAGGAAACGGAGCTCGTGGTTGACGGAGGGGAAGTCAGGTGTGACTATCTTGTCTGACATGTACCCGGCAAAGACCTCCTTGAGCCATACATCATCGAACCATTTCATGGTTACCAGGTCGCCGAACCATATGTGCGAGGTCTCATGGGCAATCAGCGAGGCCCGCGACAGCTGCTCGTTCAGTGTGGGAGAAGCCTCAAGGAGGAGAGAGGAGGCCCTGTAAAAAATTGACCCCGGGTGTTCCATCCCGCTGTACTGGAACGGCGGCAAAAGCACAAAGCCAAACTTGTCAAAAGGGTAGGATATCTGGGTGTACTCCCCGAGCCACCTCAGGGCGCTGTAATGAAGGCGGAATATCTCCTCAGCATTATTCTCAACATAACCTGGCCGGGTTTCGCGGTGAAGCATCTCCATCTTAAGGCCATCAATCTCTTTCTCAATTAGTTCAAACCTGCCTGCGGCGAAGGCGAAGAGATATGTGCTGATGGGTTTTGTCTCGCTGAAGCGAAGGGTGACCCTGCCCGATGCGGTGTCAGCTGAGACAACGGGATTGTTTGACATGGCACGGTATGATTCCGGGATATCCAGTGCAAGTGTGAACCGGCCCTTGATGTCAGGCTGGTCAAAGCAGGGGAAGGCGGTTGAGGCCCTGTCAGGAACGAATAGCGTATAGAGGTATTCATCGTTCCTGTTCAGCGAGAGATCCCCGGCGCGGAAGCCGACCTCCACGCGGTTGTAACTTTTTGAGAGAAGACTCCGGTCAATCACAATATGACCGTTGGTCAGCCCGGTCTCTGCCTGTCTGCCGTTAACAGAAACTGTCCTGAGGTGATCTGCGGGAACATTGAAATCGATCACCAGTGGCTCGCGGCCAGAAGTGCGCCCGAACTCAATCACAGCGGTTCCCTCCACGGGACTGCTTCTGCCCGTATCAATCCTGAATGTCAGATTGTACCTGACCTCTTTCAATGTCTCATACCTGTAGGTGGCCAGTAGCTTCGAGACACCGGGGGCAGTGTACTCCGTTCTGTCAACGCGGCCGCAGGACGAAAGGGCCAGGATGACCAGCACCGGGAATGCCACTCTGAGTAAATATGCCGGCAGCAGGTAGAGTTTCAGTTTTCTTTTCATTAGGATGAAAGATAAAAGAAAAAATCCTGATACTTGCCTGTTAGCTCCAATCAAAACAGAAATCTATTGACCTTCACGCCTCTGACTTTACTGACTTTCGACTTTATGGACTTTAAAGACTTTAGGGACTTTCGACTCTGCTAGCAGAGTTCCTGGAACCTCTGCCTGAAGACCAGCGGGCGGGCTATGTTATGGAACGTCTCCGTGGTTCCGCCGGTGCCTATGATGGTTATGGATCCGAAGTTGAGTATCCGGCCCATGACTGTCTGGTCGACATTCACCGTTTCGATCTTCGAGAGATTCATCTCAAATGTACGGCGGGCAATGAATCCCTCCTTGATAACTATACGGCGGTTTGTTATGACGAACTCGGAGAGCCACCGCTTCATCCAGGCGTAGATTGTCAGGGTAAAAATCGATTTCAGTGAAAAGAAAATCACCCAATGGTATTTGGTTTCATAGACCACGTTCTCATCCTTGATGAGATGGCCGTCGATATAGCTTCCCATTATTTTATTCGGATATTAAGTGCTTTTTGCAATGGTCTGATTTGTATTGGGGATAAGTTAATTGTCAAAAAATCAGCTGAAATGACCGCGGTGGAGGGTTCGTCTGCTTTTCAGGCGCAGATCAGTCGGTCACCTTCACTGGTTTATCCTCACTCTGCCATAGCCCGTGTTTGGTACATACGGCCATGGCGCTGAGGTTCATGGAGACCTCCGGAGCAACAATGTAGTAATCGACCTCGAAATGATTCGGCAGGTGACCGTTGACACCGGCCGAGTAGCGTGTCTCTGCCAGCAGGGTCTCACGGTTCCAGAGCTGGATTAGACTTATGTAGTGATCGTCCTCATCAGGATGGGGGTACTCATCTCCGAGGCGCACCTTGACCGTGAATTTTTCTCCTCGTTTTACGTTGTCAGGACAGATGACATGAGGCATGTGACGGTCAAGATAGTCGCGCATCACCTCCTTCTCCTCCTTCTCTATCTCAATGGCTTTGAATACTCTTGGCATGGCTTTTTATTTTAGTAACAACCAGACTGTTCAGATTGATCGTTTGCTGTGCTAAATTTAAGAAGATTTAATATCAATGTTGCATGCTGAACTCTTCAAAAGGAATGAAATCGAGATCTGACGCCACGACATTCTCCTGCACCTGTTCAGGGTTCTTGCCTCCCGGTATGACGGTATGGCATGCCGGGTGAGAGATACAGAACCTGAGGCTCAGCTGTGCCATGGTATATGGGGCATATTTGTTGAACAGAGGCTGATATCCTTCGAGGGACCTAAGGTAATCAGCCAGCTTCTCCGGCGAGAGGTTAAACCTGCGGTGGTCATTGTCGCCGAAGGTGGATTTGCTGCTGAACTTCCCGGAGAGGAAACCGAAGAGGAGAGGTATGCGCACTATCACGCCGGTGCCATATTTGAGGGCCATCGGGAGGAGCACCTCCTCGGCCTTGCGTTCGAGCAGGTTATACCTTACCTGGATGACATCGAGTAGCTCATGGTGTCTTTCGAGGATGTGTGCCTGCTCGGTCTCCATGAACGACTGCACGCTCCAGCCCGCGTGTTTTATCTTACCCGCTTTCTTCAGTCGTTCGAGGGCAAGCCACGGCTCGTCGCGTTCGAGGATTTCAAGGTCGGGACTGTGCAGCTGGAGTATATCGAGAGCCTCTACGTTGAGGCGTTTTATGCTCTGTTCAGCGGCAAATTCCAGGTGTTTGACCGAGTAATCGCTGTTTGCCGGAGTGATTCTATGCTCCTGTCCGCGGAAGGGATAGAAGTTGTTTCCCGCCTTGGTGGCGATAATGATCTTCTCTTTGTCAGGTCTCTGGTCGAGCACCTCCCTTATCAGTTCCTCGGAGTGGCCGAAGCCGTAGACATCGGCTGTGTCGATGAATGTCACCCCGGCATCGAGTGCGGCATGAATGGCCTTGCGTGACTTATCGTCGTCAGTATCACCCCAGTCGCGTCCGCTGATACCCCATGTTCCGAATCCGACGGTTGATATGACAGGACCATTGGTCCCCGGTTTTTTGTATTTCATTCGATTGTTTTATTATTATTTCATTGGTCGAATGGAACTTACATGAAAATAACAATCATGCCTATTGCGAGTTGCTGCTCATGTAGGTCTCATAGTTTCGTGAATTTATGTAAAGATGCAAATCTAATTTCAAATTTTCGAGGTCAAAGAGGTAATTATCAGTTCAGAGGTTGGCTCAACCTACCTGCTCAAATAACTTTTTGGTATTAAATAAAATAGTTGTATATTTGTATCCGATATTGCGGGGTGGAGCAGTGGCAGCTCGTTGGGCTCATAACCCAAAGGTCGGAGGTTCGAATCCTCCCTCCGCTACAAGTCAAAAGCCTTGGTGCGAATGCACCAGGGTTTTTTTGTTGACAGCCCGAGGATCGCTTGCGAATCGGAGGGATGGAAAACAAAAAGTCCGTCATCACGCCATCGGCGTGATAAGGCTTTTGACTTGTGAAGCCCCC
>DHHM01000001.1 GCA_002403305.1 Bacteroidales bacterium UBA4772 | reverse complement strand
CTTGGGAAGCATTATGCCGAACATCCTTGATATGAAATCCTTGCCTTTTGCTGTCTTTTTCCTGTCTCTGAGGGCAGAAAGCGACCAGAATGAGAAGAATAGTTTGACCTTCGTATCCTGGGCTGCAGCGGCAAGGGCGATTATCATTGCTGCAAGTATCTTGTCAAGATCACCTGCAATGAGAGCAATGGAGAGCTGATCCTGGCGAGAGTCCTCAAGTCTGGCAATCTTTGCCTTCAGATTTTCGATCTCCGATTTAAGGTCTTTTATTTCACTGGTGAGTTCTGTTTGCATCACAGAATATAGTTTGATTTATATGTTTTCATGTTTATCAGTAGGTCAGGACGGCCCTGGCAGACAGCACCTCGGTCACTACCGTCCCTGCTGCAATGGGCTTAGCGCCCTTAACCAGTTCGTCTTCGGGGATATGCCTCTCCTTTATGCAGGGATTGCATATCAGGAGATCTCCTCCAAGTTCAAGGAATGTATCCATAAGCTGCTTCAATGGCATCAGACCAGGTGAGTTTACATTCTGCGCGATTCCCTTTTTAGCCAGGAGGACAGCTGATGCCTGCAGAATGATTACGACATGCGTATCCACTGTCTGTGCTGCTGTGGCAACAACGAAGGGTAACGTGGCTTTTTCCTGAAATTCAGGTCCTGTAGTACTTATGACTACAATTTTGTCTGTTTTGTCCATGGGTATTTACTTCAGTTTAATAATCAGCCAAAGAACGCCTTTAATCTTTTTCGGTTTTCACTTCCGGGTGTGAGGTCGATTATGTAAGTTTGTGATCTGGATCACACTTTAAAATCTCCATTACATGATCAGAAACGAATGCATAAACTGTTCCGTCAAGTCCAGGGCAGCAAAGAAGCTTAAGGATTCCGAGACTGAGGCGCTCGCCTTTAACTGCGCTCTTACAAGCTTCAGTAAGGGAGATGTTCTCATCAAACAGGGCATGCTCTCTACCAATGTAGTCTATCTCCGGAGCGGGCTGATCAAGTTGCATATTGAAGGCCCTTACGGAGACCAGATAGTAAGGATCGTCAAGGCACCAGGGTACCTGGGATTGCCTACCACCTTCGGAGACAAGATCAACCAGTACTCAATCACTGCTATCGATAAGGTCCAGGCCTGTTTTATTGACATTACTACTTTCAGGAATCTGCTCTACTCAAATCCTGACTTCTCATATGAGATTATACTGGACATCTGTCGTAATGAGCTCGAGATCTACAACAGATGTGTAAATCGTTCCCAAAAACAGCTCAGGGGAAAAATTGCCGATGTCATACTGGAAATGTCCGGGCCGATTTTTGATTCTGACACTTTTACCCTTCCCATCAGTCAGGAAGAGATCGGGAATCTCATCGATTCTTCAAGGGAGAGCGTAAGCCGCATCCTGGCAGAATTTGAAAAGGATAAAATTATATCTGTATCCGGCAAGAAAATTGGCATAAAAAACAGGGAATCTTTGTTAATGATAAGTGCAAAAGGGTAAAAACATGAAAAGGAGTCTAAAGATATCGGGGATCATAATTGCCTCGCTGATTGTTCTGATACTTGTCGCCGGCCTGATCATTCCGACATTTTTCAGTGACAGGATAAAGGAAAAGGTCGAAATTGCAATAAACAGCAAGGTAGATGCTGTAATCTCTTTCAAGGCATATAAGTTGAGCATTTTCCGGACTTTTCCCAACGCCTCATTCTCAATGAATGACCTCAGCGTTATGGGAATAGGAGAATTCGATGGCGACACCCTCGCCGCAGTGAAATCACTGGCGATCATAATTAACCTGAAGAGCCTCTTCGGCGATAAGGGATATGAGATCAAATCGGTCATCATTGACCAGCCACATGTCAATGCAATTGTTAACAGTGACGGGCAGGCGAACTGGGATATAATGAAGGATCAGGAGATGCCGATGGAGGATATACAGCGTCCTGAGCGTGCGGGAGAACCCGGAGCATCCGGCCTTAAGATGAGTCTCCGCAGGTTTACAGTCAATGACGGCCTGCTCCGCTACACTGACAAGGAATCGGATATGTCAGCAGCGATGGAGGATCTCGATTTCAATCTCTCCGGAAACATGGCAGGATCGCAGACAGAACTTGATCTTTATATGGTGGCAGGAAATGTAGACCTGGTAATGGACAAGATCCCCTGGCTGACGGATGCCACCCTGGAATTCAAGGCAGGTATAGATGCCCTGCTCGACTCGATGAGGTTCACAATGAGGAAAAATGTTCTTATAATCAATAATATTTCCCTGAATTTCTCCGGTACGGCTGCCATGCCGGGTGATGATATTAATCTTGATCTGGTGTTTAATGCCCCGGAGACATCATTCAAATCTTTGCTCTCACTGGTGCCGGCTTTGTACATGAAGGATTTTGAGGGACTTAAGGCTACGGGAACATTTGCCCTTGAAGGCGCAGTAAAGGGCAGATACAACTCTGCCGACAGTACCCTGCCTGACATAACAGCCATACTGGAGGTGAGTGATGGTGTGATAAGCTATCCGGATCTTCCCGAGAAGATAACGTCCATATTTATTAACGGTAAGGTTCAGACTGACGGGAACGAGATGGACAACAGTGTAACAGAAATCAGCCGTTTCCACTTTGAGCTTGCCGGAAATCCCTTCGACATGACACTGAGGCTGGCCACACCGCTGAGTGACCCGTTTGTAGAGGCTTCCGCCAGGGGAAAGATTGACCTGGCAAAGCTGCAGCAGGCTGTCCCTCTTGACAGCATAACCATGAACGGCCTGGTTGACGTCTACCTGGATATTGCCGGCCGGATGTCAATGCTTGAGAACAAAATGTACGATCAGTTCCAGGCTGCAGGAGACATGAAGATATCTGGCATGGCTGTGACAATGGCCGGCATGCCGTCGCTGAAGATCAGTGACGCAGGATTTAAATTCAATCCGGCCTATGCTGAGCTTACCGGACTGGCGGCGACGATGGGAGAGAAGAGCGACTTTACCCTTGCGGGCAGGCTCGAAAACTATATCCCATATCTCTTTTCCGACGGTACCATAAAGGGCAATCTGTCGCTCAGATCAAAGATGGTTGACCTGAATGAGATCCTCGATATCATGCTGTCAGACACCACTGAAAACGATACCACTGCACTCGATGTTATACATATTCCTGAAAACATTGATTTTGCCTTTGATGCCGCCATCGACAGGCTGGCCTATGGCAAGCTCTCAGCCGATGACGTGAAGGGTAAAATTGTTGTCCGCGACGGTGTCCTTGCCTTAAATGAAACCGGTATGAAGGCGCTGGGGGGATCACTCATGATGAATGCCTCATATGATACGCGCGATACCGTCAAGCCCCTTGTTAATGCGGCAATGCTTGTCAGTGCCGTGAATATCAGGCAGGCGTTTGATGCATTCAACACCGTTCAGCAACTTGTCCCGGCAGCGGCAGGACTGGGTGGCAGCGTGAGCGTGAAGATGGATTTCAGAAGTCTGCTCAACAGCAGTATGATGCCGGTCATAAGTACGATCTCAGGGCATGGAGAGGTCAGTTCGGAGTCGGTGCAGATACTGGAATCAAAATCCTTTGACATAATGAAGAGCGTACTGAAGTTGAATCAGGCTTATACAAACGTTGTTAAAGACTTAAAGGCAACGTTTATAATTAATGATGGCAGGCTTTTCGTCAAGCCTTTTGACACCAAACTCGGAAACATAAAACTCAATGTCTCGGGTGATCAGGGCCTTGACCGCACAATTAATTATTTGGTAAAGACTGAGATACCCAGGGCAGAGCTGGGTGAGTCTGCAGCAGCACTGATGGGAGCGTTTTCCTCCCAGGTTGCGGCGTTAGGACTGAATATCACACCGCCGGAGATCATAAAGGTTAACCTGAAGATAGGAGGTACTTTCACCAAACCGGTCATTACGCCGGTGTTTGCCGGCGGCACCGGCGGCCAGGGGGGAGTCAGTCCTGTCACCGCCGCGGTGAAGGAGGAGGTGACTGAGAAGGTTAACGAGGCCGCCAGGGAGCAGGCTGACAGGATCCTTAAGGAGGCCGCGGAGAAGGCACAGATGGTCCGTGATGAAGCGGAAAAGTCGGCGAAGGTCATACGCTCAGAGGCTGACCTCCAGGGTAAAAAGCTGGTCAGTGAGGCAGAGTCAAAGGGCCCCATTGCACTTATGGCTGCGAGGAAGGCTGCGGAAGCTCTCAACAGGGAGGCAGACAAACGTGCTACACAGCTCGTAACGGAGGCAGACAGGAGGGCAGGCCAGATCCTTGCCGAGGCCCGGGCGAAGGCTGACGAGCTGCTGGAGCAGTGATGCAAAAAGAGAGGGTGCCTCTGATGAGACACCCTCCCGTTTGTAACTTTGACGGCTAGAAGATTTTTTCCTTTATGCGGGCCTTCTTGCCAGTGAGATTTCTGAGGTAGAAGATGCGTGCCCTGCGCACCTTGCCGTATTTGTTCACTTCTATCTTGTCAATGAAGGGTGAGGCTACCGGGAAGATCCTCTCAACGCCTATGTTTCCTGACATCTTGCGCACTGTGAAGGTAGCCGTCAGTCCGGCTCCTCCTGATCTCTGAATGACCACTCCGCGGTACTGCTGTACCCTCTCCTTGTTGCCTTCCTTTATCTTGTAGTGCACCGTAACAGTGTCTCCGGCCTTGAATTTGGGAAACTCATTGCTGCTGGCGTACTCCTTCTCAACTACTTTCATTAAGTCCATTGCGAAAATAAATTTATGATCTCTACTCTTTTAAAACAGGTCGCAAAGGTACAAAATAAATTTTATTATCTGCAAAATAAAATTGCGGATAAAACAGATCAGTGACCGCCACCGTCCGGCATCCTGAGCTTCTCTCCCGCGTCGAGGACTACTCTCATGTACCACTCCTGGGGATAACCGGGCTGCTTTACCTCCGGGGTTATATATTTATAGCCCTCCTTAAGTTCTCTTTTTGTCTTGATATTACCATCCATATATTTGGTGAACAGGTGCTTATAGAGCTCTCTCCACTCTTTCACCGTATTGTTTCCCGCATCGACAGAGTATTTTGTTATCAGTTCGGTTCCCTTTTTTGCGGCTGATCTTGAGGTGCTTTTGAACAGCTCTGCAGCCTGCCTGTCGATCTCTGCTGTTTCAGTGATATATTTCTGTTCCAGCTCCTTCTGTTTTGCCTGCAGGTCGGGAGTCATGACGCTGGCGCGACTGTAAACGAAGTTGGTGACTTCGTTGAAGACCCAGAAGGCTGCGTCGTCGCTATAGGTCATGATATTGCCGTTACCTACTGCAAATGAGTGAGGGATCTCGGTCATGCCGCAGTACATCGGGGTATAGACGGTATAGTAGGTGTCATCAACGCCGAACCATATGATTCCGCCAACGGGGTCAGGCAGCCAGCTGCGCGACTGTGCGACGAATGAAAATCCTGTCTGCTGAGTTGAGGTGGCTCTCTCATGGAGGTAGTTTTTTCCGTCAACGCTCCAGGTCATCGGTCTCCATCTGACGGTGCTGAGGTATGGTCCTGCCCCGACATCTTTGGTCATATCCATGGGTGTATTCTGGTAATAATCGCGCATGAGCCCCATCACATCCTCAACGCTGAGCTTCCTGTCAGGCTTGATCCATAGCGGCATCCGGCGGCTGAGGTCGTGCCCCATGGCATAGTCGACATACTCGCCCATAGAGCCGTTGACCCTGTTGAAGGCAGCCCATACCCTGGCCTCGCAGAAGCGGGCTCCACTGAAATCCACCGGTGCAAATACGTCGCTGAAGCTGAAGTTGGCATCGGTGCCGCTATACCATCCAAATTCGCGAGCCAGGTCAATCATGTCACCTGCATAGACGGTCTCAACAGCCGGGTCTGATATCTTGTCAATATCACCGACAGTAATGGATGTGGTGCCGTTTGCCAGCGGGAAGGTGGTTATCCTTGCCTGGTTGGCGTGGCCAGAGATGTATCCGTCAGGAATCATGCGTGCAACAAAGGCCATACCCTTTTTGCCGGGGCCTTTGCCTATCAGGTCCATAATCCATACCTCATTCGGATCGGAGATCGAAAATGATTCTCCGGAGCTGCAGTAGCCGTATTTCTCAGTGAGCAGAACCATGTTGCGGATTGCTTCACGGGCGCTTTTCGAGCGCTGGAGAGCCAGGTATATAAGACTTCCGTAGTCGATAATGCCGTCGGGATTGTGAAGCTCACTGCGGCCGCCGTAAGTTGTCTCACCTATGGCAACCTGGTGCTGGTTGATGTTACCCACAACAGACCAGGTTTCAGGAGCCTGCTCTATGGTGCCCAGGAATTTGCCCGTATCCCACTCGTATACATCGACCATGGTGCCGGGCCTGTACTTCATGGCCGGCCAGAAGTAGAGTTCTCCATAGAGAACGTGGGAGTCAGCGGAGTAGGTGATCATAGTAGATCCATCCTTTGAGGCCCCTTTTGTAATAAGAAAATTGGTACAGGCCGTGCCATTCTCCGATGTCAGCATCAGAAGCATAAGCAGGCTCATCATCATAGCGGTGATCCTTTTCATAATTATAAAAATATTAATTTAACTAGTTGGTCAATAAATATTTACAATTCCGGGTTATTCGCCGGAGCGAGGTGACAGGCATCAAAAATAATATCTTTAATTAAAAAACAACACCCCTGAGAAGCATAATTACTGTCCTGATCCTCTCTTCATCGGCTGTTTTGATTATATACTCTGACTGCAGGCGGGGGTCGCCCATGAAGATTCCTTTTCTCCGGAAGGTCATCAGGCTTTCTCTCTGGCGCCTGCCCGACAGGTGGTATTCCGATGCTCCGGTAGTGGCTGCCAGTAATGCAATGTTGTATTCGTCGATTCCTCCCCCGGGCATAATCATGATCCTGCCGTGTGAGGCCTCGCGCAGTTTTCCTATCAGCCGGCTTCCCTCTATGGCTGTCTTTGCCTGTCCGGAGGTAAGTATCCTGTCAGCGCCCGTCGAGATAATATCTTCCAGTGCTGTAAATGGGTCACGGCACATGTCAAAGGCCCTGTGAAAAGTGACGCTCATAGGGGCAGCATAATTGACCAGGAGTGCAGTGCGCTCCACATCCACGGTACCGTCGCGCATCAGGATGCCGGTCACGATACCCTCTGCACCCTTCTCTCCGGCAGTGTCGATATCGCGCCGCATGACACCTAAATCTCTGTCGCTGTAGAGAAAATCGCCGCCCCTGGGCCTAATCAGCACATGCATCCTGATTGAGGTGTTGCTACGGACAGCTTCAATCAGTCCGGCACCGGGAGTGACACCGCCTTCGGCCAGGGCTGAGCAAAGCTCTATTCTGCCTGCCCCGGCAGCTTCGGCAACAATTGCTGACTCTACGGAGTCGACGCATATTTCCACCAGAAAAGACAAATCTTCAGATCAAGGCTTTGAAAGTACATATTATTTAGATAATATTGTGTGACCTAAAAGATTAAAAAAACTGAAACACCCATCTTTCACAGAACATAACAGTAATGGAATTTATAACATGGGTGTTGCATCATTCCTTATGAATTAAAAAATTAATGTGATGAAACCTACGTTATTGGTACTGGCTGCCGGTATGGGCAGCAGATACGGGGGCAACAAGCAGCTGGACCAGGTCGGTCCCTCGGGCGAAACGATCATTGATTATTCAATTTACGACGCCAAAAGGGCCGGTTTCGGCAAGGTTGTCTTCGTGATTCGCCGCGATATTGAGGAGCAATTCCAGGAGACATTTGTACAGAGGCTCAGGGATGTGATCGAGATAGATTATGTCTTTCAGGAGCTGGGAAATCTTCCGGCCGGCTACAAGGTTCCCGGGGATCGTCAGAAACCCTGGGGCACCAGCCACGCCATCCTGGTCACTGAACCGAAGATACATGAACCTTTTGGGGTTATCAATGCCGATGACTATTACGGTTATGATGCCTTCAGGGTGCTTTACAAATTCCTGACAGAGGACAAGGACGACACCAATTTCTGCATCGTGGGCTACCGGCTGGGTAACACCCTTTCTGATCACGGTCATGTCAACAGGGGCATATGCAAGGTAAGCGAAGAAGGCTTCCTTCAGAACATGGTGGAGACACGGGGTATAGAGAAGAGGCCTGACGGCGTCTTCGCTCCGGATGCGGAGGGAAACATCAGGCAGTACACCGGTGACGAGATAGTGTCAATGAACCTGTTCGGGTTCAAACCCTCGGTTTACAAATACCTTAACATGGAATTCAGCAACTTCCTGGACGAGAGGATTACCGACCCAAAGGCCGAGCTTGACATACCGACGTCGCTCGATAAATTCGTCAAGAAGGGTGAGATAACCATCCAGATACTGAGGAGCGACAGCCACTGGTTCGGTGTCACCTACAGGGAAGACAAGCCCTTTGTGGTGGATAGCATCAGGAAAATGGTTGATGAGGGGCTCTACCCTGAGAAGCTGTTCTGAGAGCGAGCTTACACCAGATATTTAATACGTGATACCTTCTCAGCTACAGGGGGAGGGGTACTTTCATGATGCGGGATTATATGTTGCCGCTGCCCGGGTATTAGCAGCCCTGTTCTGAACAACAGATCTGAAAGACAGTTTCCGGACGAAGTTCCTCTGAATGCTTATGCTACCATCTGAATTCACTCTTCAGCACCGTGCTGTTACCGCGGTTGTCGGTAACCGTCAGTTCCATGGTGTGATGAGCGTTTTGATTCAATCTCACAGAGGTGGGTCTGTAGATGAGCAGGTTGTTCTTGGCATCGTATTCGGCAAGAAACCACTGGCCGTCGATCATGGTCTCATAGCTTCCGATGCCGGAGAACTCATCAGTGATGGTTACTGTGAAGAGCCGTTTGCCTGTGAGATTTGCACCTTTCGCAAAAGAGGGTTTTATCACCGGCGATACTGTATCTACGGCAACGGCATAATCACCCAGCCTGTTGACATCACCGGTCACGTAACCGTAACTGAACCTGCCTCCCGAGTATGAGGGTTTACCCTTGCTGTCGACTATCGCCAGGCACAGTTTATCCTCCATGCCGGGTATCAGCGTGTCAGGCCTGACAGAGAGCCTGTATCTGTCGTGTACCGGCACGGTCTCATTGTGGACGGAATGGACGGGAGAGAGCAGGTCCCGGCTGCCGTTGCGCATATTGTATATTAAGAAGAGGGTATCATAGAATGCTCCTGCCGGGAAATGTATCCTTATGCCGTCAGCGGTGAAGTCGGACGCCTTTCCGTATGGCAGTATTTTGCTGCACTCTGCCGGAGCAGTAGGGATGAGAGGCTTCGGCAGGGACCTGAGCCTGAATGCCACCCATGACCTGTTGCCTGAGGCGTCCGTCACTATAATCCGGATATCATGGTCGCGGTCGTCGCCGAAGCTAAGGATGCCTCTGTTGACATGGCCGTCATACATCGAGAGCCTGTTACCCGGCTGTATGAACAGCCTGTGTATGTATTCGTTTACTGAGGCTTTGGCAGCGTAGTCGATATGGCTGTTGATATATCTTGATTCGCTGTATGAGAATCTGTCGGCAGTGAAGCTGTAGACCTTCAGTCCGTCAGCCAGCATCTCTAAGGAGTATATCCCGCACCTGTTGGGGCTGTTGTCAAAAATGTCCCAGCACTTAATGCCCACTCCTGTCTCTCCTGCGATGACGGGCAGGTCAGAAGAGGCGATGCCGTATGATCCGTCAACCGGCACCGTTTTAAGTGTGAGGCTGGCATTCCGGC
This sequence comes from Bacteroidales bacterium UBA4772, assembly GCA_002403305.1. Classification (GTDB taxonomy): domain Bacteria; phylum Bacteroidota; class Bacteroidia; order Bacteroidales; family VadinHA17; genus SR-FBR-E99. The sequence continues at coordinate 223,660 of DHHM01000001.1, read as the reverse complement.
CATTCACCGTTGAGCTTCGGGAGAGAGGGTAGAGTATCACCTTATCTATCACCGGCCTTTTGCTGTCGCTGACGCCGAAGTCAAAGTCCAGCGGGTTGACCGGCTCCTCGGTTGCTGAGTCGCGCAGCTCAAAATGAAGGTGAGGGCCCGAGGAGCCACCCGTATTGCCTGACCAGGCTATCACCTCGCCACGCTCAACACGGAACTGGTTTCGCTGCGGGTAGAGAGAGACCGCAAAGCTTTTCATCTCGTACTGTCTGTTCTCAACATACGCCTCGATGTCAGGGCGAAAGCTTCGCAGATGTGCATAGACCGACGAGTAGCCGGAAGGGTGTCTGACATAGAGGGCCTTGCCGAAGCCGCCCGGGCTGACAGCTATCCTGTAGACGTAACCTGCATCTACGGCCATGACATCCTTACCTGTCACCCCACCTGTCCTGTAATCGATGCCGGAATGAAAGTGATCGCTTCTCAGCTCGGCGAAGCTGGCGGATAGGGAGGGGGCGTCGCCCAGGGGGCTGACAAAGAGATCTCTGTCAGATACCTGAGAACCAACCAGGTTTGCAATTGTTAAAGCAACAACAAAGAGTAAATTTCGTTTAATCATAACTCAGGGAAAAGGTCTCTTTGCAAAACTATAGTTATGAATCCAATGGGCAAACTTAATGCCATCTTTTTTTGAAAAGAGCAAAAGAAACGTTACTTTTGTAGTATAGTTGTCAGTTATGGATCCAAAGGGATATGAAGAGTATCTAATACTCAGAAGATCAGTGGAAAACCTGGTTTCGGAGTATGAAAAAATGGTTGAGCTGACAGCCACGATGAAGGATGAATTGTCAGCCGTGAAACAGCAGCTGGCTGAAAAAAATGAAGAAGTAAAGGAGCTTCAAACAAGATATGAAAGAGCGAAGTTCTCGGGGGCTATCCTCGGGAGCGGGGAAGATGCCGTAACGGCAAGGAAGAGGGTGAGTGAACTTGTGCGGGAGATAGATAAATGTATTGCTCTTTTAGACAGATAATTATATAGCAATGGATGATAAACTTTCGATCAGGGTTAATGTGGCCGACAGATATTATCCGTTGAAGGTTGAAGGTGAAAATGAAGAACGTATCCGTAAGGCGGCACGGCTGATCAACGAGAAGGTGCTGCAATACAAGCAGCGCTATGTTGACAAGGACACACAGGATTTCCTGGCAATGGCAGCCCTGCAGTACGTTATCAGGCTCATGGAGATAGAGGAGAGGGAGGAGGACAGATCAGTCGGAGAGGGGCTGAGGGAGCTGACTGAGAAGATCAACCTCTGTCTGTCAAAAAAGTAGATACGCGTTCTTTAAAATAGCAGGATATTGCCCGCATTGTTTCTCTATTCGTTTTGGAAACTCAACACTTTAAACTTTGGAGTTGGTCTTGGATTGCCTAGGACAGGCCTCATCCCGGTTCGCCGGGATCCCGATTGCATCGGGACGGTGGAAGCCCGAAGCAGGACGGCCGCTTCAACCATGTAGATATGGGGTTTTTTAAAAGTTGGAGGAACTCTGCGGGTTTTTTTATACTAATAAATTCAAAACCATGATCATAGCAGCAATATCATCAGGGGTCTGTTTCGCAATTGCCGGGGCGGCCCTTATAGCAGGGTCAGGATTGTCATTTTACCTGTGGCAACTGATGCTGCGAAACAGAAAGAATAAGATTATCACTGAAGCTGAAGCCGAGGCAGAGGTTATCAAGAAGGAGAAGATACTGCAGGCCAAGGAGCGTTTTCTGCAGCTCAAGACAGAGCATGAGAAGGTAATCAACGAGCGCAACAACCGCATATCTCAGTCTGAGAACAGGATCAGGCAGAAGGAGCTGACCCTCTCGCAGAAGCTTGAGGAGGCACAGCGCCGTAAGAGTGAGGCTGACAGCATCAGGGAGAGCCTCGCACAGCAGATGGAACTGCTTGAGAAGAAGAATGAAGAGCTCTCCAGGATGCACCGCCAGAAGGTTGAGCAGCTGGAGACCATCTCAGGACTGTCGGCCGATGAGGCCAAAAATCAGCTTATCGAGTCGCTCAGGGAAGAGGCACGCACTGATGCAATGTCATATATCAATGAGATTCTCGATGACGCCAAGATGACTGCCACCAAGGAGGCCAAACGCATAGTGCTGATGGCTATTCAGCGTGTTGCGGCAGAGACTGCCATCGAGAATGCTGTTACGGTGTTCCATATAGACTCGGACGAGATCAAGGGACGCATCATCGGCCGTGAAGGGCGGAATATCAGGGCTCTGGAGGCTGCCACGGGGGTGGAGATCATCGTTGATGATACCCCGGAGGCCATCGTGCTGTCGGGCTTCGATCCTGTTCGTCGTGAGATAGCCCGACTGGCGCTTCACCAGCTTGTCACTGACGGACGCATCCACCCGGCTCGCATTGAGGAGATAGTTGAGAAGACAAGGAAACAGGTTGAAGAGGAGATTATTGAGACGGGCAAGCGTACAACCATAGACCTGGGAGTACACGGCTTACACCCTGAGCTTATCAGGCTTGTAGGTAAGATGAAGTACCGTTCATCATATGGTCAGAACCTCCTTCAGCATTCACGTGAGGTGGCCAACCTCGCCTCAATCATGGCTGCTGAACTGGGACTCAATCCCAAGCTTGCCAAGAGGGCAGGGCTGCTGCATGACATAGGCAAGGTGCCCGATGACGAGCCCGAGCTGCCGCATGCCGTTCTGGGGATGAAACTGGCCGAGAAGTACAAGGAGAAACCCGAGGTTATCAATGCCATCGGTGCCCACCATGACGAGACGGAGATGACCACTCTCATCGCTCCCATAGTACAGGTGTGCGATGCCATCTCGGGTGCACGCCCCGGTGCCAGGCGCGAAGTCATAGAATCATACATCAAGAGGCTTAATGAGCTTGAGTCGGTTGCGCTCTCATACCCGGGGGTGACCAAGACCTATGCCATCCAGGCCGGGCGAGAGCTGAGGGTGATAGTAGGGGCAGACAAGGTGACAGACAATGATACTGAGAGTCTCTCCTTTGAAATTGCACGGAAGATCCAGAATGAGATGACCTATCCCGGGCAGATTAAGATAACAGTCATCAGGGAGACCAGGGCTGTCAACTATGCAAAATGAACAAGCTGAAGATACTCAACATCGTTGGCGCCAGGCCTCAGATAATCAAGGCTTCAGCCATCAGTCGCGCTATTGCCGGCGAGTTTGCCGATCAGATCACTGAAATAGTTGTCCATACCGGTCAGCATTATGACCGCGAGCTCTCCGAGGTATTTTTTGATGAGCTTGAGATTCGTATGCCGGATCACAACCTGCAGGTGGGTTCAGGCAGACACGGCCGCCAGACGGGACTGATTATGGAACGCATTGAGAATGTGATACTCAATGAGAAGCCTGACTGCGTTATTATTTACGGTGACACCAACTCGACCCTGGCTGCTGCCATCGCTGCCTCAAAGCAGCATTATCCGGTGGTGCACATTGAAGCCGGTATGAGGTCGTTCAACAAGGCCATGCCCGAAGAGCTGAACCGCGTAATGGCAGACCATGCCTCCACGCTTCTCTTTGCGCCCACAAACACCGCCTTCAAAAACCTGATGGCGGAGGGTTTCCGCCCTGAGAATATTGCGCCTTACACTATCAACAACCCGAGGGTATTTCTCACCGGCGACATCATGTATGACAACAGCCTCTTTTATGCTGACCTCGCCGAGAAGAAGAAGAAGGATTTCATGGAGGGGTTGAAGCTCACGGAGAGTGAGTATGTGCTTGCCACTATCCACCGCGACATGAACACTGATGATCCGGAGAGGCTCACCGCCATATTCAGTACCCTCCGTGAACTGGCGGAAAGCAATCAGATCAGCATGGTCATACCGCTTCATCCCAGGACACTGATAGCGTTGCGCAACAGGGCACCGGAGCTATATCAGGCTCTGTCAGACAGCCAGTTCATCAGCGTTATCAGGCCTGTCTCATTTCTCGAGATGATCATGCTCGAGAAAAAGGCGCGGCTGATCATAACTGACTCAGGCGGGGTGCAGAAGGAGAGTCACTTCTTCTCAAAGCCCTGCATTGTGCTTAGAAAAGAGACTGAGTGGGTGGAACTGGTCAAAAATGGTACAGTCAGGCTGGCTGATGCTGACCCCGCCGCAATCAGGGAGGCATGGGATTATTTCATGAATAACAGTGAGGTTCTCCATTATCCGGCTTTCTATGGTGACGGCAAGGCTGCCGTATCCATGCTTAAAGAGATCCTGGAGATATTCAGGAGCTGAGCGCATCAAGCACTTTCCCGGACAGTGACTTAACTGCAGGCTTGTAATCGGTTAGGAACTCCCCGGTAACCCTGTTTGCAATCACAACGCAGATAGTCAGAGCCTTATGGTTGAGGAGCTTCCCCAGTCCATAGATGGCAGAGCTCTCCATTTCGTAGTTTGTAATTCTCTCACCCCTGAACCGGAAGGATGCGATTTTTTCATTTATCTCACTGTCGAAGGGCTCGAGCCTCAGGTGACGTCCCTGCGGACCGTAGAAGCCCGGGGCGGAAATGGTGATTCCTTTGGTAATCTCTGCCGCGATGCTTTCAAGCAGGAAGGTGTCAGCATCCACCGCATATGGATATGCCAGGGAGTCAGGCCACTCGAGGTGATCGGCGAGAGCATCGGCAAGCATATGGTCGATACACCATTCGTATCCCTCATAGAAGTGCAACAATCCGTCAAAACCCACCGCCCTGGCAGTGGCGATAAAGGAGCCCGGCGCAAGGTCAGACTGAAGTCCGCCGGCAGTTCCCAGCCTGACGAAGGTGAGTGAGCGCGGCTCCTCCTTTGGGATGCCCGTGTTAAGATCAATGTTTGCAAGCGCATCCAGCTCATTGACTACTATGTCAATATTGTCAGTCCCAATCCCCGAGGATATCACTGTAAAATCCGTTTCCCTGTAACTGCCTGTGACAGTGCTGAATTCCCTGTTGCTCTTTCTGATGCGCACTGTGTCCAGCATCTGGGCAATTGTCTCAACCCTGCCCGGGTCTCCAACAATGATGACCCTGTCAGCAATCTCATCGGGAAGCAGATGCAGATGGAAAATTGATCCGTCAGCATTGGTTATAAGCTCACTCTTTTTCATTCGATTATATTTTTATTATTTCATTGGTCGAATGGAACTTACATGAAATAAAATAATCATTCCCTTTTGTAAGTTTCTGCTCATGCAAGTTTCATCTTCCTGAAAGGATAAGCTGCAAAAATACAAAAAATGTGATCAGTAAGACATTCTGATCCTTTGCCTTCACTGCTGTTAAAGATTGTTAATATCGCTCAGAATGATCAGAATCAGGAGCGAGTGAAATATATTTGCTACCCATATCCGAAATGTCCTCATGACCCACACTGTTGCTACTGTCATAACTTACCGGATGAAGATGATCATGCTCATCGCGGTCCTTCTTCTTTTTTCCTCTGTCAGGTTCGCGAACGGACAGGAGAAGAGGAGCCTGGCGGCCCTTAGGATGGATGAGGAGATAACCATTGACGGGGTGCTGGATGAGAGAGCGTGGGAGGGGGCGGATGCAGCCACGGATTTTATAATCTACAGTCCGTATAACGGCGTTTCGTCACGTTTTATGACAGAGGTCAGGGTTTTATATGACGACGATGCACTATACGTTGGCGCCATGATGTATGACGACCACCCCGACAGTATTTTTTTTGAGCTGGGCCAGAGAGATGCCGGTGACATTAATGCTGACCATTTTTATGTTGAGATATCTCCGTTCAACGACGGGCTCAACGGTGAGATGTTCAAGGTTTCCGCATCGAATGTTCAGATCGACAATAAGCTGACTTCCGGTGACAGCTGGGAGCACCGTGACACATGGGATGCAGTGTGGAGCAGCCGCACACACATCGGCGACGACGGATGGAGTGCCGAGTTCATGATTCCCTATTCGGCACTGAGGTTCTCCAAATCTGTCAACCAGGTCTGGGGTATAAATTTCTGGCGCGAGGTGCGCCGCATAAGGGAGACCTCTTCGTGGAACTTCGTGACAAGGGAGTTCGGAGGAACGATAGCTCATCTCGGGGAACTGACGGGCATCACTGACATAAAACCGCCGCTGCGTCTCTCACTGGTGCCGTACGTCTCCGGTTACCTCGAACATGGCTCTGAACAGCTGGGGGTGAGCACAACCTATAACGGCGGGCTTGACCTTAAGCTTGGCCTCTCGGAGAGTTTTACGCTCGATGCCACACTTATTCCCGACTTCGGGCAGGTGGAGTCTGATGACCGCATACTGAACCTCACCCCCTATGAGGTGAAGTACAATGAGAAGAGGCCATTTTTCATGGAAGGGACCGAACTCTTCAACCGGGGAGACATTTTTTACTCACGCAGGATAGGAGGGACCCCTCACCTTGTGAGTGACGTCCATGATATGGCCGGGCCCGGGGAGATTTTTACAAACAACCCTGCGGAAGTAAGCCTTCTCAATGCCACGAAGGTTTCCGGAAGAACGCACGGGGGACTCGGTGTGGGCCTGTTCAATGCCGTGACCTCAGGCATGTATGCTGAACTCAGGGATACTGTTACCGGGGCTACGCGGAGGATAATGACTGAACCTCTGACCAATTACAACATGCTGGTGATCGACCAGACCCTGAAAAATGATTCATATGTTAGCCTGGCAAACACGAATGTCATCAGGGCTGCTGAAAAGGATGAACACTTTTACACTGCCAACGTCACCGCTATCGAGGCCCTTCTGAAGACCAGGAACAGGCTTTACTCCGCCTCAGCCGCTGCTGCCCTCAGCCAGAAATACTATTCCGGCGCTGAAACCGGCCTTGGTCATTCGGTCAGTCTGAACATCGGAAAGACGGGAGGGAAGTTTCGGACCGACTATGACTTCTCTGTTGTGAGTGACAGCTATGACCCGAATGATATGGGATACCTGCGCAGAAACAACGAGCTTGAACACTCACTGGACTTCTCATACAATACCTACGAGCCCAGGGGCAGCATAATGACAACCCGCAGTTCGGTTGATCTCAACTATGATCAGCTCTACAACCCGCGTGCATTTACCTCGGCTTCCGTCAGTCTCAGCGAAATGATTATCCTGATGAACTACTGGTCGTTTTCTGTTGACATGCAATTCACTCCCTGGGGTGAGGATGACTACTTTGAGCCCCGAACTCGTGACATGTCAAAGTTCTATCATCGTCCTGCAGCATTTGAGGCCGGCTTCAGGGGTGACACCGACAAGAGCAAAAAGCTCTATGCCGAACTTCAGGCCGAATATTATAAAGCCCGGTCTGAATACAGCCAGCATGGCTTTGCCTGGTCATTCCAGGCTGAATACAAGGTAAACAGGAGGTTCTCATTTGATTACAGCCTGAGCATGGAAAAGATGTTCAATGACATAGGCTATGTCATGACCAGTCCGTCAGAGGAGACACTCTTCGGCAGGCGTGATGTAAAAACAGTGACCAACACCGTGTCGGGGGCGTTCATCTTCAGCGCAAACTCCTACCTGACTTTGAGGGGCAGGCATTACTGGTCAGGGGCTGATTATGACAACCGCTACTTTGAGCTACTGGATGACGGCAGCCTGAGAGAGTTGCTGACTCCCGGCATCATACCGAACATTGACGTCAACACCAACTTCCTGAATGTTGATGTCGTTTATACGTGGCGTTTTGCTCCGGGTAGCGAGCTATCCCTCGTCTGGAAGAATGCCATCTATTCCGAGGGCAATTTGATAGTCAGTGATGCTCTCAGTAATTTTACGGAAATACTTTCAATGCCACAGACAAACAGCCTCTCTTTGAAAATTTTGTATTACCTTGACTACCAGAATTTCAGAAAACTGTTTTAAACCAGATAACTGTTAATTAACATGATACAGAGGATTCAGACATTATTTCTGCTTGCAGTGGCAGTACTGTCGGGGCTTATGCTAACAGGTGATCTCGTAATGATGGACAGCGGTGGCGGCACTCTCTTCAGTATCAATTTCATGGGGCTTGCAGAAGAGGGAGGCAGGATCCTCCAGCGTCTCTGGCCGCTCACCTTCCTGTTGGCGCTGGTGCCCATACTGGCATTGGTTGCACTGTTTCTTTACAGGAAGAGGACACTTCAGATGCGTGTTACCATGATAGTGCTTCTGCTCTCGCTGGGCACACTTATCCTGGGTGCATTTTATGTAGTGATGTTTGACAGGAAGATTGACATTACGATACTGTGGAAGGTCCGGGCACTATTTCCGCTGGTCTCGGCCATCCTGGCCTGGCTCGCCCACCGAGCCATTCTCAGGGACGAGCTGCTGGTGAAATCCTACGACCGTCTCAGATGATCTCCAGCCGTTCCTGGTAAGTGATCTTTTCGCAATAGTGGCATTTCAGCGCCACCGGTTTCTTGGACACCACCCTGAACCGTGTAGTCACCTTCTCGAAGTTGGTGATGCACTTGGGGTTCATGCATTTGGCAATGGCAGTAATGGTGTCTGGTACTGACACAACACGCTTCTCAACCACCTCGTAATCCCTGATGATATTCAGCTTTGCATTGGGTGCGACCAGTGCAATACGGTTGATGTCATCATCCTCGAAGAACACACCTGCGATCTTGATGATTGCCTTCTTGCCGTCGGTCTTGCTGTCGAGGTTGGTGCCGAAGGTGATCTGGTTGCTTATCCTGTCGAGTCCCAGTATCTTGATGACCTTGAAGAGGGTTTTTGCAGGTATGTGATCTATCACGGTGCCGCTTTCGATGGCACTGACGAGCAACTGCTTCGGATCATTTGCATTCTTCATGATCTTCTATTTAAGTCCGAGTAAAGTGGTTATGATTGCCTGCCTGGTAAAGACCCCGTTGAGCGCCTGTTCAAAATAGTAGGCCTTGGCGTTGGCGTCGACATCGGTGTTGATCTCGTTGACACGAGGCAGGGGATGGAGTATCTTCATTCCGGGCTTTGTCTCACCGAGCATGTTTTCATGAAGCACATAGGCGTTTTTCACCTTTTCGTACTCCATAGGGTCCGAGAACCGTTCGCGCTGGACGCGGGTCATATAGATGATGTCTGCCATATTTATGACCTCTGCCAGGTTGGATGTCTCGAAATAATTAAGTCCCAGGTTCCTGAGATAGAGTTTGTATTCGTCAGGCATCATCAGCTCTTCCGGCGCAACAAAATTGAACGAGGTCTTCCAGCGAGACATTGCCATCAGCAGGGAGTGCACCGTGCGCCCGTATTTGAGGTCGCCCACCATACATATGTTAAGTTTGTCGAGAGTGCCCTGCGTCTTCAGGATAGAATAGAGGTCAAGGAGTGTCTGCGTGGGATGCTGGTTTGCTCCGTCGCCGGCGTTGATGACAGGTACCGTGGATATCTCACTGGCATATCTCGCGCTGCCCTCTATCGGGTGACGCATGACTATCAGGTCGGCATAATTGTTGACAGTCCTGATAGTGTCATTCAGTGTCTCACCCTTGGTGACGCTGGAACTGGAGGAGTCGGTGAAGCCAATAACCTTACCGCCCAGCTTGTTCACGGCGCTTTCAAAGCTGAGCCGTGTGCGGGTGGAGGGTTCAAAGAAGAGCGTTGCCACCACCCTGCCGCGAAGGATATCCTGAATAGGCTCCTTCTCAAATTCGGCGGCGAGATCAAGTATTTTGGTGATCTCCGCGGTGGTCAGATCATCAATTGATACTAAACTTCTGGTTTTCATAAAAATGTGTTTTTGATGCCCGGGGCTGTACAAATTTATGACAACTGCTGCTGGAATATCCCCGGTGTTAAAAAGTATTTGAAAAATAACTTTCTCAGGCTGTACGGATCCACTCTGCCCTGAGTCCGGTAATCTTGTTCAGCCTTTCGGTGACATGCTGCGACAGGGATGCCCTGAACGAGACCTCCACCGACACCTCCTGTCCGGTGTACCGGTGTGCCGACTGTCCGCAGCCTTCTTCTTTCAGTACCTTCATCACATCATTCATTGCCTCATAGGGGAATGTGATGAGCCAGTATTCAGTAAGATGACGTTCACTTATCGTGGCATTCTCAAGAGCATCGGCTGCCGCGGTGCGGTATGCATTTATCAGCCCGCTGACACCCAGCAGTGTGCCTCCGAAATACCTTATCACCACCACCAGTATGTTTGTCAGCTCCCGCGAATTTATCTGGCCAAGTATGGGTTTTCCTGCGGTGCCTGAAGGTTCGCCGTCATCGTTGACCCTCCATGCCTGTCTGTCAGGCGAAAGAACCCAGGCGAAGCAGTGGTGCCTGGCATCATGATACTCCTTCCGGAGCTCCTCAAGCCTCCTTTTTATCTCCTCCTGTGATGAAACCGGAATGGCATGGGCAATAAACCTGCTGCCCTTCGCCTTGAAAAGCCCTTTTGTCTCATTATCAATAGTTTTGTATGTATCAGAAAAGAGCGTCATAGTGCCGAATGTATGCTGTCCCAACCTCCGAAGAGAGCCTTCGCACCCTTTAAGAGTGTAATCAGTCCCATTATTATGAGTACCACGTAGACAATGCCTGTAAATGTATTCTGGCTTATCCTCGCCACCAGCCTGTCTCCTGTGTACAGTCCGGCAAGAAGGGCAGGGACGCAACAGAATGCCAGCAAGAGGGTCTCCTGTTTTACCAGCCCTGAGATCAGGTAAAACACCAGGGCATAGGAGACGGCGAAAAGGATGAACACGGAGATTACCGCATTGAACTTCTCCTTCGGGGTCTTCAACGAGGAGAGTATCACAGCCACCGGCGGTCCCGTAATACCGGTGGCGCCTGAGAGCAACCCGCCGAACAGGCCGCTGAGGGTCATGGCTGTCCTGTCAGATCTTATATGAAAGTCGACTCCCCGGTAGAGTGCAAAAACAATGAAAATGATGAGCATCCCCCATCCCAGCTGAATGAATGCCGGGTTTATATACTTCAGGATAAGGGTTCCTGCCGCCACACCTGCTCCGGTCCACAGTGCCATTAATCCCAGTGGCTGGTTGTTGATCACTCTTTTTGAACGGCGGTAATAGAGGAGGGAGAAGATGAAATTAATCATTGCGATAAAGACGGCTGTATCTGTCACCGGCATCAGGAACTGTAGCAGAGGCACGGCCACCAGTGCCAGGCCGAAGCCGGTAAATCCCCTGACAACAGATGCCGTAAAGATGATAAGTGACAGAAGGATGATATTTCCGACCGTCACCATGCTATTCTTCGTACAGACCCATCTGTCTGAATTCAGCCGTAAAACTCCCTATAGATTCATCCCATCGTGATATCTCATCCGCAAGAGAAAGGCCCTTTTCGAGCACCTCACGCATGCGGCTGTCGCCTGAAAGTATGTCAAAGGGCATCAGCCGGTACTCATACTCATACGGGGGCTTCTTGAATTGCAGCGATCCCGGCGGAGAGGTTTTTATTACAGCATCAAAGAGGTGCAGGGCTGTTGCCACGGGTCTGAACGACGAGGCGTCGGTAACGTGTATCTGTATGCCCCTGCAATATTCACCTTCGTATTTGTGAAAGGTGGGTATGAAGTCATGGATCCGGAAGCTGCACCCCGGCAGTTTTCTGCTTCGCAACTCACCGAGGAGTTTATGGCTGTCGATCCAGGGAGCTCCTGTCAGTTCAAAGGGTATCACCGTACCACGACCTTCCGAGATATTGAGTGCCTCGGCAAGTACCGTCCCGGGATATACCGTCGCACTTTCAGGGGAGGGCATGTTGGGTGAGGGCAGCACCCAGGGAAGTCCTGTCTCCCTGAACAGCGAGTCTCTTCTCCATCCCTCCATCCTGATGACATGCAGCTCGCAACCGGGCAGATATTTCTCCCTGATCCATGTGGCCATCTCGCCCAGGGTCATCCGATGACAGAGGGGAATGGAGGCGCCCCCCACGAAGGTGAAGTACTCTTCAAGCAGCACCGGCCCGTCAGCCTGCACTCTGGCAATAGGATTCGGTCTGTCGAGGATGTATACAGGTATGCCTGCCTCCGCGGATGCCTCCATGCAAAGCTTGACAGTCCATATGTATGTGTAGAGCCTGGCCCCGACATCCTGCAGGTCAACCACAAAGGCCTCCAGTCCCTCAAGCATCCGGGGTGTCGGCCTGCGGTGTTCACCGTAGAGACTCCAGACCGGAATGCCCAGAACTGGATCGGTGGTGCTTTCCCACTCGATCATGTTATCCTGTGTCTGCCCTGAGATGCCGTGCTGCGGGCCGAAGAGGGCATCCAGGTGTGATCCGCTGTCGCGGTGGAAGACTTCAGTGATAAACCTGAAATCGGAGGTGATGCTTGACGAATGGCAAAGGATGCCGATTCGTTTGCCGCGCAGCCCTGATGGCATGCGCCGGGATACGACGTCGAGTCCGGAGAGTACTTTCATAACTGTACAAAAATAATCAAAAGCGGCATGGCTGCAAGGCCGGCGGAATCGCATCGTATAAATAAATCAATATCTTTGCAACCATCCAATGCAGATAATTGTTTTTAAATCAAAACATCATCATGAGATACTTTTTGTTTCTGATTCTATTTCTTTTTCTGTCTGCCGGCGATGTGATGCCGCAGGAGAGAGTCTCAAGGTACAGGCCCTGTTCTGACCCTGACAGGATCATATTGAATATAAGCGGAGAGGCAACAACCTCAATGGCCGTTACCTGGAGGACCGATACCACTGTCAGTGAATCTGTTGCACAGATAGCTCCGAATCTGCCCACGGTGCGGCTGGCAGATACCGCGGTCACGGTTACCGGCACTTATACTGATATTGCCGGTGACGGAATCGTATCAAGATACCACTCGATCACTTTCACCGGACTCACACCGGACAGGAATTATGCCTACCGTGTTGGGTCAGGAGCCAATGCAAGTGAGTGGTTTACATTTAAAACTGCATCTGCTGCTCCGGAGCCGCTTACATTTTTATATTTCGGCGATTCGCAGGGCAGCAGCTCCCTGTATGCCAGGGTGGTGCGACAGGCCTACCGGTCTGCGCCCGATGCTTCGCTCATGATATTTTCCGGCGATCTGGTCGACGGAGGTTCCGGCGGCGTACCACAGGATGAGGAGTGGGGTGTATGGCACGAAGCCGGAGGCTTTATCCATGCCGGGGTGCCTGTACTGCCGACACCCGGCAATCATGAGCATTATGATCCTGCAGTGAGAGGCAAACGCGATCTCAACAGGTATTGGAGACCTGGCTTCACGCTCCCGGAAAACGGGCCGGCAGGACTTGAGGAGACGGCTTACTATGTTGACTACCAGGGTGTGAGATTTATTTCCCTTAACTCCGATGAGATGATGAGAAACGAATCGTATGCTGAGAGCCAGGCCCTCTGGCTGGAGGAGGTGCTGAAAGAGAATCCCTGCAGATGGACTGTAATGACTTTTCACCATCCGCTTTTCTCTACCTCGGCCAGAAGGGACAACAAAGCTGTCAGGGAGCGTCTGAAGCCGCTCATCGACAGATATAATGTTGACCTGGTGCTGACAGGGCATGATCACACATATGCACGTGGTCATGTGATGCCTGACGGGATGGAAAAAAGGGGAAGACGAGCCGGCACAGTCTATGTCGTCTCCGTCAGCGGTGCAAAGCAATATCAGCAGGATGCAATACCGTGGTGGGACAGGGGCATGACCTTCACCCAGACATGGCAGGAGATTACTGTTGACGGCAATGAACTGACATACAATGCGTATGACGCTTCAGGTTCATTGGTCGATCATTTTATCCTGAAAAAGAAAAAGAATGACAGTAACCTCTTCAGAAATAGTTTTGATGCAGAACTGCGCTAAACATCCCTGAACCATGAAACATTCATCATATATTTTTGTCCCGCTTCTGACACTCTTGCTGACGGTATCATGTCAGCAGCAACCGGACAAGATTGAGATCTATGCAACGACAGATCTCCACGGAATGCTGTTGCCGTTCGACAATACAGAAGGAATATCGACCGGTCGATCTCTTGCCAACGTTGCATCGGTTGTAAAGAGCAGGGAAAGCACAAAGATTGTGCTCCTTGACAACGGGGATATACTTCAGGGTGATCCGCTGGCTTACTATTACAACTTTATTGACACAACCCGTGAGCATGTTGTTGCTGATATTCTGAACCATCTGGGCTACGATGCAGCCACCGTAGGGAACCATGATATTGAAGCCGGCCATGCAGTTTATGACAGGGTCAGGAGGCAGTACAACTTCCCGCTTCTTGCAGCCAATGCCGTTCATGCCGAAACCGGGGAACCGTACTTTGAACCCTACACCCTCATCAAAAAAGGAGGATTGACGATTGCGGTATTCGGCCTCATAACTCCCTCCGTCCCTCGATGGCTGCCTGAATCGCTCTATGAAGGCATTATGTTTGAAAATATGGTTGAAACCGCATCCAGGTGGATGCCTGTCATCAAGAGTGAGAATCCTGATATCATAGTGGGGCTCTTTCATTCAGGCATGGGTGATGAGGACGATACCGGTGAGGATGAGAACAGCACCCTCGCGGTAGCTGTCAATGTTCCGGGTTTTGACGTTATTTTCTGCGGTCATGATCACAGACAGGATGTCAGGGAGATAACAGCCGTCAACGGCGACCGTGTGCTGATCCTGGATGGCGGCAGCAGGGCTGAGGCACTCATGAATGCAACAGTATCATTCGGCAAGAAATCCGACGGCACCGTTGAAAAGCAGATTTCCGGCAAAGTGATACCCATGGACGAGCTGCCTGAATCGCTCGCTTTCATAAAGAGATACAGGAAGGTGTCTGACAGTCTTAAGGCTTACACCTCGGAGGTGATTGGCAGGTCCACTGCTTCGTTTGATACCCGTGATGCCTTTTTCGGACCCTCGGCCTTCGTTGACCTGATACACCGCATGCAGCTTGACATCAGCGGAGCCGACATATCATTTGCAGCACCTCTCTCTTTTGATCAGGGCATTAGCGAGGGAGAGCTAAGGATACGTGACATGTACCGTCTCTACCGGTTTGAAAATTTCCTTTATACCGTCAACATGACGGGGGGTGAGATAGACAGGCACCTTGAGCATGCAGCCGGACTCTGGTTTGACACGATGGACGGCACTGATGGCTATATGCTCAGATACCGTTACGACGGCAGCGGAAAACCGGTAATGATAAACGGGACTGCACGGTTGAGAAATCCATCCTACAATTTCGAATCGGCAATGGGCATAAGTTATACCATTGACGTCAGCAAACCGCAGGGTGCAAGGGTCACCATAATATCACTGGATGACGGAACACCCTTCAGCCACAATTCGACATATACCGTCGCGGTGAACTCTTACAGGGCCAACGGCGGGGGAGGCCATTTCCCCGCTGCCGGAATAACCAACCGCGAACTGGAAAGACGAATTGTCAGTGCCACGGAGAGGGATCTGAGGCACCACATGACTGAATGGATAAGAGAAAGGGGCACTATCAGCCCGGAACCTCTGTCTGACTGGAAGATAATACCTGAAGAGTGGGCCTCGGCAGCTGCGGAGAGAGAGACCAGGCTGCTTTTTGGAAACAACTGATAAGAGATATTTGAATGAGAATAATTACAAGAACAGTGCTGTTAACCTTACTTGCGGTGATGCTTGCCTCAGCCGGGAGCGGAAGGCAGAGACCACGCAACCTTATCCTCTTTATCGGTGACGGAATGAGCATCACCGGCGGCGATACCTCACGCAGGGAGGTCTCTGCCCACTTCAGTATCAATGGCCATTCGGGAGTGATGGTGCCTGTCTTTGCATACGGGCCCGGAGCTACTATGGCCTTTACAGGGGTGCAGGACAACACGGAGCTGTTCCATGACTTCATCAGGCTCCTCTCCCTGGATAAAAAATAGTTATGCTCGAGGAGAGAAAGGATAGCGACGGCCTCACACTCCCTGTGGTGGAGGAGTTTTACTCTGTGCAGGGAGAAGGCTGGAATACCGGCAGAGCTGCCTATTTCGTCAGGATAGGCGGTTGTGATCTATGCTGCGGCTGGTGTGATACGAGACATGCCTGGAATGCTGAGCTTCATCCCCTGGTGTCCATCAGCGATATTGCAGTACGAGTGAGTGAATCAGGCGCAGACTCCGTGGTTGTCACCGGCGGCGAACCCCTGATGAATAATCTTGACCCTCTCTGTGAACTCCTCAGGGGAAAGGGTATAAAAACCTATCTTGAAACATCGGGAGCTCATCCGCTGACAGGCAGATGGGACTGGATAACACTCTCGCCCAAGAAGGAGTCGCCGCCGCTGCCGGAGATATTGCCACTGGCCGATGAGCTTAAGGTTGTTGTCATCGATGGCACTGATTTTGAGAGAGCAGAAGGATACAGCACCAGGGTGAGTCCGCAGTGCAAGCTCATGTTACAGCCCGAATGGAGCCGTTATAAGGAGATGATAGCTGCCATCACCGATTATGTGAAGAAAAACAGCAAATGGATGGTCTCAATACAGGCACACAAATTCATGCATATCCCCTGAATGAACAACAGAACTTTCATACTGGCGCTGCTGATGGTTCTTTTCAACCAGTGCGGTGTCACCGGACAGGATTTTCACACACGCTCAAACAGGGCTCTTCGCCTGTATGACACCGGCAAGAGGGATTATGACCTTCTCTACTATGACCGTGCCGAGCAGAACCTGAAGCTGGCAACAGAGGAAGATGCTGGCTTCTATGAGGCACACCTGCTCCTGGGGCGGCTCTACAGCGACACCGGCCAATGGGAGAAGTCGGTAAGTCACTATCGCAGAGCCATAGAGCTCGACTCCCTCTATTTTCCTCCTGCTCTTTACAGTCTGGGAAGAGCCGAGATGCGTATAGGGCAGTACAGGGAGGCAAAGAGACACCTCGAGGCATATCTCAGCCAGCCGAAGACCACCTCCAGGCTCCGTATCGATGCTGAAAAGCTGGTTGCCGACTGTCTCTTCGCACTTTCGTTTCCTGGATCGCTCTTTAAGGTTGAGCCTGTTAGCGTCGGTGACTCAGTCAATACTGCCCTTGATGAGTACTGGCCCAGCCTGACGGGCGACGGCCAGGAGCTGATCTTCACAAGAGAAGTGAGAAGGGCGTCAGGTTACGGCAGGGACAGGCAGGAGGATTTTTATATCAGCAGGTGGAACAGCGACGGCCACTGGGGAATAGCGCGGAATGCCGGCGCCCCTCTCAATACTGCAGGCAACGAAGGTGCCCAGTCCATATCCGCCGACGGAAGATCGATGTATTTTACAGCATGTGACCGCAAGGACGGCTACGGCCGGTGCGATATCTACCATTCGGTCTATGACGGCAACAGATGGTCGCCCGGAGTAAACCTCGGATCACCGGTCAATACTACATACTGGGAGTCACAGCCCTCAATAAGCGCCAACGGCCGCATGCTCTTCTTTGTAAGCAACAGGCCGGGGGGCATGGGTGGAATGGATATATGGTACTCTCTTCGCAGCAGTGACGGATCATGGCAAAAGCCGGTTAACCCGGGCAAGGTAATCAACACTGCCGGCGATGAATTCTCGCCATTCATCTACTTTAACGGCAGGACTCTCTATTTTTCGTCCAACGGGAGAGAGTCGTTCGGAGGACACGATATATATACTACCACACTGAACCCGGACTCAACCTGGACAGAGCCTGTCAACCAGGGGCCGGCGGTAAACTCACCTGCCGATGAGACAGGGCTTGTGATAGAGTCGTCAGGCAAACGCGCATTCTTCTCGTCGGTGCGCGATCCGAAAATGGGTAAGGATATCTTCTACATAGATCTGCCTGAGGTGATCAGGCCTGAACCGGTATCCTATTTCAGGGGAACAGTCATAGATAAGGAAAACGGTCGTCCGATTACTGTAAGGTATGAACTTACAGACCTTACCGGAGGGATAGGAGTGATATCATCAATGACCGACAATAAGGGAGGATTCCTGGTATGTCTTCCCGGCGGTTCCAGTTACGGCCTTAACGTCACGGCTGACGGATATATGATCTTCTCTGAGAATTTTGATTTTGAAGAGGGATATTCTTCCGCTGAACCGTACCGTAAGACCATAAGACTCAATAAAGTGCGTGAAGGGGAGCTGATGAGGATGTTCAATGTCTTCTACGATACGGATTCGTGGGATCTGCTTGAAGCATCAATGCCCGAACTGGAGATGCTCCTCGAGTTCCTGACCGTTAACCATACGGTGGTTGTCGAGATTGGCGGTCATACTGATGCCGACGGTACGGAAGAACATAACCAGCTCCTCTCGGAGAGGCGCGCGGGATCGGTAAAAGAGTTCCTGGTAAAGAGAGGCATTGCCCCTGAAAGGATCTTCTGGCACGGTTACGGAGAGAGTTCTCCGATAGCAGACAATATTACTCCTGCCGGCAAGAGACAGAACAGACGGACGGAGATAAAGATCCTGTCAGAAGGCACAGCAAAATAAGGAGGGTGACATTGTAAGTCACCCTCCTCCCTTCCTTCTTCAAGCAGACAGTTGTGGTGCCTCAGAAAATCAGATTGCAATCTTCTTTTCTAAAGAAGTACCGGTTATCATTTGTATTCCGGAACACTCCCTGACAGGCAGAGATACAAATACCGAAGTGCCTCCGGCATCATTGGTCTCAACCCTGATTTTGCCCCCCAGTGTCAAAATAAGATTTCTGGCCAGGATTAAATTCATAGCGGAATAGGTATCCTGACTTTCGGAATACTGGATCTCAGGATTGTCGGAAAGCAGTATGTAACTGCTGATAGGGTAACCCTGGCCAGAATCTTTTACATAAAATGTGATTATCTCGTCACTGTATGTGCAGCCGATTTTTATGAACCCTGAAGAGGTGTTGTCAAGCGCATTCCTGAAGAGATTATTCATTATACGGATGGTCCGTGCGGTATCCATCCTGATCATCAGCTTTTCGGGGAGATTATCCTCCTGAATAAGTACGACACGATCCTTCTCTCTCTTTCTCATCAAAACCCTGAAATCAGAGGCGAGAGATTCGAACAGTCTGACGGCATCAGTCTCCCTGGCATCCTCCTTTGAAGAGCCGGACTCAAGGACGGCAGTGTCAAAGAAGTTTTCAAACAGTCCGACCAACTGTTCACATGAAGTAATTATCTGTTCGGAGAACTCACGTTTTTCTCCTTCGGTAAAATTGGAATTGTTCAGCAGATAGGAGAATGCCACTATAGAGTTCATCTGCGTTCTCACTTCGTGTGAAACGCCGGCGAGCAGTTGTGGCTTGTAAATAATTTGTTTCATCTTTTCCTCCTCTTTCGTCCCGGTCACCACTCTGTTACTGTAAACACTATTGCGAAGCAATTCGAACATATGCACATCAATGAGGTTAATTCACCTTTATCTGATTTTTCTCACGAGCCTGGTTGCCTGCCGGCTGTACCTGCTTTTGGAGCCGGCAATCGCATCCAGCTGACTCACGGCCTTTTCGTTGTTACCGGTCATCATGTAACAGAGTCCGAGGTACCAGGCGGCGTCTTCCAGGTAGAGGTTGTCATTGTGCTCAATAACCCTGGTGAATGATCCGCTGGCGACAGGATAGTTGCTCACCTCCATGTTGGCCATGCCGTGCATGAAGACAGACTCCATGTTGCCATGTTCGTTCGCAATGACCTGCTCAAGATATTCGATAGCCTTATCGTACTCTTTGGCAGAATAAGATGCAATAGCATTTTCCATGAGTTGGTTATCTGCGCTGACGGCAGACCTTGAGGCCCCCGGTGATTCATACCTTTCGTAGTATGATGAATAGAGTTTCTCCGGTGAAGGGCCAGGTCTAATGCTAAAATAAAGTGCCGAAGTTACAATTGCAGCCATCAGGACTGCAGCAGCATACCTGGAAGTCTTTGCCGCAGCTTTGCGAAGGCCTCCTGCAGAACGCTTCTTCATCTCGATGACATTGAGTTTCGTCCTCAGGTTAAGGATCTCCCTGTCGGCCAGTATTTTATCAGTCCTGCGTCTTAATTCAACCTCCCTCGCGAGGTCCGGGTCCTTCTTCACCTCCCTGTTGAGCAGTCTCTTCTCGGCATCGCATGCATCACCGCTCAGGAAGTTCTCAATCGTGTTGTTGACATTGATAGTCTTCATCTCTTATTATTATTATTTCACACTCATAAAAAACTACAGTTCACATAGTCATTTATATCATGCCACATCTTCCCCTCCGGGCATTTAAGACAACATATACAGATATTGTCCCTGGGCACCAGGCAGCCAGCCAGAGGCAGGAATGCCTGACAGTATGTAATTATTAAAGCCGGACCTGCCGGCTCCATTATGCAATATCAGATCTCAATGATAATGGGAGGTCTGGTGGGATTGCCTTCAGCAATTCCCTGGCGTCCGGTTCCTCCGCGGACATTAATCATCTCTTCATTTGAAAGAACAAAATCGGCCAGGTTTTCAATCTTCAGGGTTTTCATTTTGATGTAGTTTTTATTGTTAGAATTGTTTGATGTTTTCATTATACAGTACATGTCAGAATAGGGCAATTTGTGACACAAAAAATTCAACTTTTTTTCAAAAAAAACACAATAAATTGATTGTCAGTGCGATATACTACCGAGGTCCCGTAGTTCACAATATCACTATGTTTTATACTTTTATCCCGGGAAGAAAGAAGAACCGCCACAATGAGTTTGAGACCACACATGCTCATGCTGTTATTACTGATTTTTGCCTTTTTTGCTGAGCTCCCGGCATCAGGTTTTGTTGCCGGAGAATGGAAGGATGGAGGAGAGCCGGCACGCCGTGACTCTGTTACGTTGAGGCTGGCCCGGTTGAATGATGAGCTTGGCGCGTTGCTTTCAGAGGATTCGGGAACGGAGAGGAGGTCTGTTGTCACGGCTGGAATTGAGGAGATTATTGCTACATATGACCTCACCGATTCTCTGATGCTCTCTGACGCATATTATTTTCTGGGTCATCATTATCTTCTGAATAACAGTTACAGCAGATCGAGGGAATTTTTTGCCCTATCTGTAGATTACAGGGAGTCTGCCGGCGTGTATGACCGCAGGCATGCCCTGGGAATCAGTAATATGGCCATTGCACTCTTCAGTGCAGGCGACTTCAGCCGCGCATACGAAGAGGGGTTGAAAGGTCTTCAGGCCCGGAGAGCACTGTTGGAAAGCGACTCTTCAGCACTGGCAGCCAATTATCTCAATCTGTCAAGCATCTGTCTCGAGATGAATGATCCGGGCAGAGCCATTGAACTGGCTAATGCGGGCCTCAGGCTTGCAGCTTTATACCCCGGCAAGGTGTCAGCAGCACTTACCGCTGACCTTTACCAGGTTATCGGGCTTAGTCTTTACCGCACATCCGAATATACCAAGTCGCTTGTCTATTGCCGTGAAGCACTCAGGCTCTATGATCAGGCCGGAACCGGCAAAGTCGCATCGCGATTACTGATTCTTAATACTATAGCACAACTGCACCGGAGGCTGGATCAGCTGCCGGAGGCTGAGGAGCATTTCAGGAAGGGTCTTGCAATTGATGCCGGGAACAACATACAGGATAAAGCCCTTCTCTATATCAATTATGCTGATCTCCTGGCCGGGACAGGCAGGCCTGAGGAGGGGGAGAGGGTGCTGGCCGACGGACTGGCTGAGGTGGAGAGAGAGTTCGGTCCTGACAGTCGCGAATATTGCATGATGCTTGTGTACAGGGCTGACTTTCTGAGTAAAACGACCGGGAATGTCAGGAAGGCACTTGAGATCTATGATGACTGCTTTGAATATGCCGACAGACATCCGTGGGATTATTCGCTGAAAAAGCTGATGACTCTGAACTATGCCAACACCCTGTATGGTGCTGGTGAATATGAAAGGGTTCTGGAGGTAAGCAACGAAACCGGGCTGTCGGCGGCAGAACTCCAGGATGAGGGTCTTTCGCCGCTCTCATCCTATTCTGAAGATGAGATGGGAGTACTCATGATCAGGTACCGCGCCCTCAACGCCCTTGCTGAAGCTACGGGCGACAGTAATTATCTCAGGGAGGCTGTCAGGACAGGCAGGTTGATAGTATCGCTGTATGACCGACTCAGGCTTGAGATGAGTGAGGATGAGAGCCGCACCAGGCTCAGCGCCTTCTCGCGCGAGATTTACACCGGAATGATTGAGAACTATTTTCAACTCTACGAGCGTGACCGTGACGCCGCCTCCCTGGAGGGCATATATGAATTTTCCGAGAGAACCAAGGTGGCAGGGTTCCTTGCCTCAATGAGAGAGCTGAACGCCGCAAAATTCTCCCTCCCGCCCGAGGTTGCAGACCTTGACAACAACATCAGGGAAAAGATAGGCCTGTACAGGGAGCTGATTGCCTCCGAACAGCACAAGGCGGCACCCGATACCCAGAGGATAGAGACGTGGGAGAGTGTCACCTTTTCACTCCTGAGATCTCGCGATTCCCTCATCAGGGTCTTTGAGGAGAGGTATCCCTCTTACTATAACCTTAAATTTCAAGGTGAGGTTGCCCCACTGAAGGCTGTTCCCGGAGTAATAGGCAGGGGAGCCAACCTGATCAGCTATGTGCTTACTGATGAGAGACTTTACATAATTGTCTCGAACAACCGTAGAACTGAGGTTATCAGGCGCGAATCCGACTCAGCTCTGATTGCATCGCTCTTGCGATTCCGGGATATGCTCTCAACTGTTCCTGCTACCAGCAGTGTTCGCAAGCCGTTCAATGATTACATGGATCTTGCGTATGAGCTTTACAGGGTGCTCCTGGAACCTGCCGTCCCCTTCCTGAAGGGTGACAAGATTATCATTTCGCCTGACAACATCTTGTCATATATTCCCTTTGAGACCCTGGTAACCGAAGAGTTCAGGAGTCCTGAGCTTTTATACCGCGAGGTTCCATTTGCATTGAAGAAATACCGTTTCTCCTACATCTACAGCGTTACTTTTTCATCAGAGACCATGGGCAGAAGCCGCAGCCTGGCAAATAACCTGGCAGCTTTTGCTCCTGACTATGACGGCATGGAGCTGGATGACAGTCTTTTGACTGCTTACCCCAACCTGAGGGGTGAGATTCGCGAGCTGCCCTATGCCCTTCTTGAGGCTGAGGATGCGGTAGCCCAGTGCGGGGGCAAAGCCTTCCTGGCAGATGAGGCAACGGAGGAGGCCTATAAGAGGGAGGCGGGCAAGTATGATATTATACATCTTGCCATGCACACGCTGATGAATGATCAACACCCCCTCTTCTCGAAAATGATCTTCACATCATCGCCTGCCAGCGCTGAAGACGGCATGCTGAACACTTATGAAGTGTACAGTGTAACCCTGGATGCGATGATGGTCGTTCTCAGTTCATGTAACACCGGTAACGGGATACTGGCCACAGGCGAGGGTATCCTGAGCCTGGCAAGGGGATTTCTATATGCCGGAAGTCGCTCGGTAGTGATGTCAATGTGGGCCGTTGAAGATAACTCGGCATCGGAGGTCATGCGTTCATTTTACAGGAACATGCGGAGCGGACAGACAAAGAGCACTGCACTGAGAAGTGCACGGCTAAGATTCCTCCACTCTGCAGACCAGGCACGCTCCCATCCTTATTTCTGGTCTGCACTGGTGATTTACGGTGATGACACCCCGCTGTGGTATGACAGTATAAGACTCTATGTAGCCCTGCTCTTCTTCCTGATAGCCGCGGCAGTGCTCCTGTTTATAGCCTACAGAGGCCCCAGATCCTGATATTCCGGGTCCGTCTTTATAATCTCAATCAGGGCCTCCTTACAGAGGTATTTCTTCCGCCGTGCATAAGCTTCGGACTTCATTCCCATCTTCCGTGCTATCTCCTCATAGGTGTGACCATCACTATAGAGGTTGAGCACCATCTGGCAATCCTCCTTCAGGAGAGCGAACGACCTTGTGACTATCCGTTCGAGGGTCCGGGCATTGATATCCTCGGATTCTGAAGTGTCAGCCATATCCGTCTCCAGGGCGGAGAGTCGTGACCTGTACCTTAGCTGACTGTTCCAGACGTTTCTGGCAATACCAAAAAAATAGCCCTTGAGATCTGTGGTGAGAACAAAATCATCACCGGTGACCTGTCCGTAGAGTATCACGACACTCTCCTGGAGCACGTCATACACATCATCGTCGGATCCGCTGTTCAGTTTCAGGTGATCGCGGATAACCTGATGGTACGCATCATAAAGGTAGGTAAGAACCTTGCTGTCTTGCCTCCTGATCCCATCAATGATGTCACTGTCCGAATACTTCCTGAATAATCCCAAAAAAGAGGTATAATTGGCAAATATAGCATTTCTGAGGCCGATTTAAGAATCATACCCTTGCAGCACATTTGTACAGCCCTGCACCTTAGGAGTGACAATTATGGATATCTTTGCAACTGCTTTTAACTGTTTCACCGTCCGTTAATGTATCCTTTTGTCAGACAGCATGATGCGATGGACTGCGGTCCTGCCTGCATCGGTATGATAGCCCGTTGGCACGGTAAGCGCATCTCACTGGAGTCGATTCGCAAGCGTGCATGGATAACACGTGAAGGCGTATCACTGCTTGGGCTCAGATCGGCAGCCGTGAGCCTGGGCTTCAAGGCTGAGGGGATGCAGATTCCTTTTTCAGTCCTTGCCGGTAAGATCTCCCTGCCCTGTATAGTTCACTGGCAGCAGAACCATTTTATTGTGGTAAACAGGATATCCGGAAAAAAGGTGTGGGTCAGTGATCCTGCCATCGGCAGGATGAGCATGAGCAGGGAAGAGTTTTTAAGAGGATGGTCCGTAGCACAGAAGGGAGGAGAGCCAGCCGGGACAGTACTTTTGCTTGAGCCGGGGCCGGAATTTCATGCTCTCAGTGAGGACCCTCCGCCCGGCAGCGGCTTTTCCTTTCTGCTGCCTTACCTGAAGCCATACCGCAGGCAGATGGCACTGCTTCTTGCAGGGCTGCTGGCAGGCAGCGCCATTCAGCTCGTCTTTCCCTTTCTTACGCAGGCGATAATTGACAGGGGTATTGCCGGGAGGGATATCAGGCTTATCTACCTTATACTTGCCGGTCAGCTGGCCCTGACGGCCGGCCGCATGGCTGTGGAGTTCACCAGGGGCTGGATACTCCTCCACATGGGCACAAAACTGAATATTAAGATTGTGTCTGACTTCCTCGCCAGGCTGATGGATCTGCCCATTGCCTACTTCGATACCAAACTGAATGGCGACATACTGCAGAGGGTGGATGACAACAGCCGCATTGAAAGCTACCTTACCTCTTCAAGCCTGGCAATACTCTTCTCCTTTTTCAATTTTGTCGTTTTCGGGATTGTGCTGGGCATCTACAGTCTCCCGGTGCTACTCGTCTTCCTTGCCGGAACATGTCTGTACATTCTGTATGTTACCCTGTTTATGCCAGCCCGTGAACGCCTTGATAACGTCAGGTTCAGGCAGATGGCCGATGCCGGCAACAAGATGATAAACATCGTCAACGGTATGCAGGAGATCAAGCTGGCAGGCAATGAGGCTTCCAACAGACGCGACTGGGAAGAACATCAGCAGGAGATTCACCGCACACGCATCAGGGGCCTCAGGCTGCTGCAGTTTCAGGCTGCCGGCGGCACACTGATCCATGAGACGGCAAACATAATAATAACAGTTATCTCCGCAACACTGGTGATCAACGGCAGCATGACCCTGGGCATGATGCTGGCTGTACAGTTCATCACAGGTCAGCTAAATGGCCCGGTATCACAGATCATCGAATTCATGAAGTCTACCCAGGATGCCAGGATAAGCCTGGAGCGGCTATCGGAGGTACATGCCATGGAGCCTGAAGAGAAACAGGGGGAGGGAGACCGCCTGCCAGTGCCGGACAGGGTGGAGGTAAGCATCGGGAATATCTCATTCAGGTATGAAGGTCCCGGCTCACCCTGGGTATTGAAAGATCTGTCGCTGGTGATACCTCCCGGAAAGATCACTGCAGTCGTGGGTGAGAGCGGATCGGGCAAGACCACTCTCCTTAAGTTGCTGTTGGGATTCTATCAGCCTGCCGAAGGCACCATCAGGCTTAACGGGATACCGCTGGAAGATTTTAGTATTACCTCTTTGCGCAGATCAACCGGTGTGGTGATGCAGGACGGTTATATCTTCCCTGATACTATACTGGCCAACATTGCTCCCGGTGATGATAATCCTGACAGGCAGAAGGTTGACAGGGCCATTGAGACAGCAAACCTCAGATCACTGACAGACACGCTCCCTGCCGGCGTAATGACCAGGATAGGTCAGGGCGGTCACGGACTCAGCCAGGGCCAGAAGCAGCGGATACTCATTGCCAGGGTCATATACAGGGAGCCTTCCCTGCTGTTGCTTGACGAAGCTACAAGCGCACTGGATGCCTCAAACGAGAGGATGATAGTAGAAAATCTGGCCGGGTTCTACCGCGGCAGGACGGTGGTGATCGTGGCGCACAGGCTCAGCACGGTGCGCCATGCCGATATGATAGCAGTGCTTGAGAAGGGGCACCTGTCCGAGCATGGAACACATGAGGAGCTGATAAGCCTGAAGGGTACATACTACAGGCTTATCAGAGACCAGCTTGAACTGGGAAAATAAACTGCAAAACTATTTTTTACCCGAATAGGGTTCATAGTCGTCAGGCTGACCCGAAAGGCTGTCACCCTTGTGCAGCATCCCTTTCGCCGGGTCTCCCTCTTTCTTCTTTTTGGCAGCATAGCGCCGGTAGAGGCTAAATGCAGTGAGAATCAGGATAGCTCCGAAAATAATGATATCTTTCTTGTCCATGGTATATATTACTGAAACAGAACCCGCAAAGTTAGGGATTTTGGCTTTCGTTTTTGAGGAGAGCCCGGATAAATAGCGTATAGGTTTGAGTTTTACCAATTAATCCATTATTTTCGTGGTTTGAAAAAAATGGGGGATGCCGGCGCATTTGCGCAGGTATGACGCACTGAAGAAAAAGGATTGCTGATGACAACTGAAGATCCGAAAAACTCTGTTCATGATGAACAATTCGATGCTGATGAGAACGAGCTCGAATCTGCGGGTAAGGAAACTAACAAAAATGCCGACGAGGCAGCGCCGGATGATGATGCCGGAGTGAAGCCAGGGCTGGCTGAAGAAGTAACCTGGGAGAAAGTGGAGGAGGGGGAGACCCCGGACGCTGCTGAGGAGGTTGCTGAAGAAGCGGCACCGAAAGATGACGGAACAGCCGAAGCGGAGGCTGAATCATCTTACGTGGAGAAACCCGCTGACGGAGAAGGACCTTCATTGAAGGGAGATACAGAGGAGACGGAGAAGAAGGAGCAGGATCAGGATAAATCGCAGGAGGTTGAGGATCAGGATAAACCAGAGGATAAGGATGAACCCGGGGAGAAAAGCGGTGATGAGGATCAGGACAAACCTGAAGAGAAGAGCAGTGATGAGGAGGTGGCTGAACTGCCTCCTGTAGACTACAGCGGATTTTCAAGAAAGGAGCTGGTGGAGACGCTCGCTCTTATTGTCGAGAACAGGCCTCCTTCCGAGATCAATGACGATGTTGCCAGGATTAAGGAGTTTTTCTACAAAAAGACCAAGGCTGAATTTAACGAGGCCAGACTCAATTACGCCAAAGAGGGCGGCAATATTGATGATTACCGGCCTGAGCCGGACGAGCTGGAGGTAAGAATCAAGTCGATCCTCGAAGTATTCCGCCACCGGAAAACAGATTTCAACAGGGTACAGGAGAGTGAGAAGCAGGATAATCTGCGCAAGAAGCTGGAGATAATTGAACAGATAAAGGAGCTGGTCAATCGTGAGGAGGCTATTAACAAGACCTTCCAGGAGTTCCGAAACCTGCAGAACGAGTGGCATTCCACCGGTATAGTGCCGCAGTCAGCCCTGAAGGATATGTGGGAGAACTATCACCACAGTGTTGAGATATTCTATGATTACATCAAGATCAACCGTGAGCTCAGAGACCTGGACCTGAAGAAAAACCTTGAGGCAAAGATCGTCCTGTGCGAGAAGGCTGAGGAACTGCTGACAGAGCCCAACGCCGTCTCGGCCTTCAAACTTCTGCAGGAGTATCACGATCAGTGGCGTGAGATTGGACCGGTGCCTCATGAAAATAAGAACGAAATCTGGGAGCGGTTCCGTGAGGCCACTTCCAAGATTAACAAGAGGCATCATGAATACTTCGAGACTCAAAAGGAAGAGCAGAGGCAGAATCTGGAAGCCAAGACAGCCCTCTGTAAAAAGGTTGAGGAGATAGCTGGCAGTGATATCCAGACCTTTGCCGATTTCAGGGGAAAGTCGGATACAATAATTGAGTATCAGAAACAGTGGCGAACTATCGGATTTGCGCCTAAAAAGCATAACAACAAGATTTACCAGCGGTTCAGGGCTGCCTGTGACAGCTTCTTTGAGAAGAAGCGTGCCTTCTTTGCCGAGAGCAAGGAGACACAGATGCATAACCTCCAGCTTAAGACAGAGCTCTGTCTTAAGGCTGAGGCCCTGCAGGAGAGCACCGACTGGAAAGAAACATCCGATATGCTTATCAGGCTCCAGAAAGAGTGGAAGGAGATCGGTCCCGTGCCCAGAAAATACTCCGAGAAGATATGGAAGCGCTTCCGCAAGGCCTGCGATACCTTCTTTTCACGCAAGTCGGAGTTTGTGGCAGGCAGGGATACCTCCTATGAAGACAATCTGCAGGCCAAGCTTTCACTCCTGGAAGAGCTCGAGGCATTTGACCCGGGCGATGACGAGAAGGCCGCTTTTGAAAAGCTTAAGGATTTACAGAACAAATGGATGGAGATCGGCTACGTTCCCATCGACAGGAAAGATGAGGTCTCGCGCAGGTACAGGGATGCCCTTAACAGGCAGTTCGACAGGCTTAAGCTCGATGAAGAGGATAAGAATATTCTCAGGTACCGCAGCAAGGTTGACAGTGCAAGGTCAAACCCCCGGGCAGCAAGAAAAGTGCGCGCAGAGCGCGAGAAGTTCTACAGTAAGATCAAACAGCTTGAGAATGATATAGTCCTCTGGGAGAATAATATAGGCTTCTTTGCCAAGTCAGTGAATGCAGACAACATGATCAGAGAGGTAGAGGAGAAGATTGCTGAGGCGAAGAAGAATATAAAGATCCTCGAAGAGAAGATGAAGCTCATTGACAGCTCGATCGATGAGTGAAGCTCCTTGTTCCCGAAACAACAAGAATAGAAGAAGTGACTGAAGTAAAGTATATTTTTGTGACCGGCGGTGTCACTTCGTCGCTTGGCAAGGGCATTATCTCTTCGTCGCTCGCCAAGTTGCTTCAGGCACGCGGTTACAGTGTAACCATCCAGAAGCTCGACCCCTACATCAACGTAGACCCGGGAACCCTCAATCCCTATGAACATGGTGAGTGTTTCGTGACCTGCGACGGCGCCGAGACTGACCTGGACCTGGGGCATTATGAGCGTTTTCTTGATGTTCCCACCTCGCAGGCCAACAATGTGACCACGGGGAGGGTATACCAGTCAGTGATAAACAAGGAGCGCAAGGGTGACTACCTCGGCAAGACAGTTCAGGTGATCCCCCACATCACTGATGAGATCAAGCGCCGTATCAAGCTGGTAGGTTCCGGGGGTAAGTACGAGATAGTCATTACTGAGATTGGCGGAACGGTAGGTGACATTGAGTCGCTTCCCTATATTGAAGCGGTCAGGCAGCTACGATGGGAACAGGGTCAGCAGAACTGCATCGTGATACATCTTACGCTGGTGCCTTTCCTCCATGCTTCCGGTGAGCTGAAGACAAAGCCGACACAGCATTCGGTAAAGATGCTTCTTGAAGAGGGTATTCAGCCCGATGTGCTTGTGCTCAGGACGGAGCACAGTCTCACTGAGGATGTACGGAAGAAGGTGGCGCTCTTCTGCAACGTTGAGCCCGGTGCCGTGGTGGAGTCTATAGATGTTTCGACCATATACGAGGTGCCCCTCAGAATGCAGGAGGAGATGCTTGACGTGACCGTACTTCGCAAGCTGGGAATGCCGCCGGGTCATGAGCCGGTTCTTGATGAGTGGAAAGAGTTTCTGCACAAGCTGAAGAACCCGGCACACAGTGTTAAGATAGCCCTTGTGGGGAAGTATGTGGAGCTGGCCGACGCCTACAAATCGATCTCCGAAGCGTTCGTCCATGCCGGTGCCGCAAACAATGCCTCTGTGGGGCTGACATTCATTCACTCAGAGGAGATTGAAGAAGGAAATTACACTGAGATACTGGCAGGTTATGACGGTATAGTTGTGGCTCCCGGCTTTGGGTCGAGGGGAATTGAGGGAAAGATACTCACTGCGAAATATGCCCGCATTAATGATATTCCTTTCCTCGGCATATGCCTTGGTTTGCAGTGTGCGGTGATTGAGTTCGCCCGCAACGTCCTGGGCCTCGAGGGGGCCCATTCTACCGAGATCAATCCTAGGGCCAGGAATCCGGTCATTGACCTGATGGAGGAGCAGAAGAGCGTGACTGAAAAGGGAGGCACCATGAGGCTGGGCAGCTACAAATGCGAGGTACTGCATGGCTCTGAGGCATGGAAATGCTACAGGAAGGAGGAGATAACGGAACGCCACCGGCACAGGTATGAATTTAACAGCAAATACCTTGAGGAATTCAGGAATGCAGGAATGATTCCCTGCGGAACAAACCCTGAGTCAGGGCTTGTGGAGATAATGGAGATCCCTTCCAAAAGGTGGTTCGTGGGCGTTCAGTTCCATCCGGAATACAGCAGTACGGTACTCAGGCCGCATCCACTGTTTGTCGGATTCGTGAAGGCATGTATCAAAACTGATAACAAAATTTAATCTGGAGATATATCAATAATGGACAAGAATACAGTAACCGGCATCATTCTCATTTTTCTGATCTTTCTCGGCTTCAGCCTGTATAATAACAACAGGACAGGCAAGCTCTTCGAGGCAGAGACCGAATATGCCGATTCTCTTTATAATGCAGGCAACTATGATGAGGCCAGGGAAGCATACATAAGAGCCCTCGGATACAAGCCCAAGGACGAGACCGCAAAAGCGAGGGTAATTGAGCTTAACAGTAAACTGGGGATGGGAGCGGCAGGTCAGGCCAGTGCTGCTGCAAATGCGCCTGCAGACAGTTCATCATTGCCGGGAGCTGCCATGGCACCGGCTCAGGCTGACGCTTCACCTGCCGGGATTTTTGTACCCACCGTCGCTGAAAAAAATGAGTTTTATATCATAGAGAATGACCTGATGGTCATGACCCTCTCCTCCAGGGGGGGGAAGGTCTATTCAGTGAAACTGAAGGATTATCAGAGGTATGACTCTCTGCCGGTTGTGCTGTTCAACGGCGACTCAACAGTCTTTGGGTATAAATTCTTTACTCTTGACAACAAGCCTGTCATCACCGATGCCCTGACTTTCACTCCGCTGGAATATGATGGACCGCTGGTTGCCGGAGAAGAACCGGTCAGCCTTACAATGAGGCTGGATGCCGGCAACGGAGCCTCCATAGATTATATATATACGGTCAAGCCGCATGACTATATGATCGGGTTCGAAACCAGGTTCAATGCCATGGGATCAGTCATTCCTGCCAATACCACCTCACTGGCACTCGACTGGAAGATGTACCTGCCCCAGCAGGAGAAGGGCAGACAGAATGAAGATATGTACACCGGGCTGAAATACAAGGTCTACCAGGAAGGTGTGGTTGATGTGGGAGGGGCAAGACAGAGGCAGAAGAAGGATGTGGTGACTGAAAACCTGATGAGAACCGACTGGATAGCCTACAAGGATCAGTTTTTCTCCTCCGTGATCATTGCCGACGGATTTTTCCTCAATGCCTCAGTCTCATCAACAAATGCCGATCCCACCTCCCGATATCTCAGGTTCTTTGAGTCGGAGATAGGTGTTCCCTATACTCACGGTGACAGCACTTCGGTAAAGATGAGAATGTACTTCGGGCCCAACAGCTTCACCCAGCTGAAGAAATATGATCTTCAGCTGGAGGAACTGGTGTTCCTGGGGAGGAATATCATAAGGTGGATCAACCAATATGTCATCATCCCGATATTCAACCTGCTTGACAATTTTATTGTCAATTACGGGCTTATCATTCTCATTCTCACACTGCTGATCAAGTTTGTGCTCTTTCCTCTCACCCACAGGTCATTCCTCTCACAGGCCAAGATGCGTGCATTAAAGCCAATGATTGACGAGATAGGGAAGAAGTATTCCAAAAAGGAAGATGCCATGAAAAAGCAGCAGGCGACGATGGAATTCTACAAGAAGGCCGGTGTCAGTCCCATGGGAGGCTGCCTCCCGATGCTGCTGCAGATGCCCATCCTGTTTGCCATGTTTCGTTTCTTTCCCACATCCATCGAGTTGCGGCAGGAGTCGTTCCTCTGGGCCAAGGACCTTTCAACCTATGACAGCATCCTTAACCTTCCGTTCACCATCCCGATGTACGGCGACCATGTGAGTCTCTTTACACTGCTGATGACTGCCTCCACAATTATCTCAACGAAGTTTACCAATCCTTCCGGTGGCCAGGAACAGATGCCGGGGATGAAGACCATGATGTACATGATGCCCGTCATGTTCATGCTGATTCTTAACAACTTCTCTGCAGGGCTTACCTACTACTATTTCCTTGCCAACGTGATTACGATAATTCAGACACAGGTTTCACGCAGGTTTGTTGATGAGGCTGCGATACTCAAGAAGATAGAGGAGAACAAAAAGAAACCGGTAAAGAAATCGAAGTGGCAGCAGAGGCTTGAAGAGGCCCAGAAACGCAGCGGCTACAAGGTGCCTAAAAAAAAGTAATGAAAAAGAATGCTATTCAGCATTTTTTTTAAAAAACCGGGTACTAAAACATTTATTTTAGCTAATTTAGTCCTAAATTAGTTCTTTAAATATTTTTTTAAAATGGGGAAGAAAATAAAAAACAAAGACATTGCCGCAAGACTAGGTCTTTCGGGCACGTTGGTATCATTGGTGCTGAATAACAAGGCCGATCAGCACGGAATCAAGAAAGAGACACAGGAACGGGTCCTTGCAGTTGCCAGGCAGATGGGCTATTTCAGCGCAGCGGCCGAGAAGGGCGAGACCGTACCGGCGGAGGAGAAGCCGGGAATCATCGGAATGATAGTACCTTCCATGAATGATCCTTTCATTTATGAGATCACTCCTTATCTTCAGAAGGCATTTTCGAGCATAGGCCTTGGATTCTCGGTCTTTACAAGGGATCCGGACGATATGCGTTTCAACAGGCTTACAACCTCACTGAAGAAGTTTTTCAGCGGGATGATACTGGTAGGCAACGCTGCTGAGGACAGTGTGGTGAGGGCGTTAAGCAGGGATTCATACCCGATAGTTCTTCTTGAGAAGCGCATGAAAAGGATGAGGGTTAATACCGTATGCACTGACAGGATGGCCGGTGCCTCTCTTATGACGGAGCATCTCACCTCTCTTGGGCTGAGGAACCTGCTCATTGTATCAGGTGAAGATACCGCCTCGTACGACAAGGAGATGCTTGATGAGCTGAAGGCTGCCACCAAGAAATCCAAGAATTATGATTCGGTACACTTTACGGTTGCCCAGCTGCCAAAGGCGGGCGAGAAGTTCGATTTCGGGTCTATAGAGAATTTTCTCAGACCGCCGCATCGCAGTGATGCAATCATGGTGATCAACTCACCGCTGGTCTTTCCGCTCTACCAGGTACTGCAGGAAAAGAATATCCGCATTCCTCAGGATGTTGCACTGGTATCAATGGAAGACGGTATCGGGTTTG
The DNA here is from genome assembly GCA_002403305.1 of Bacteroidales bacterium UBA4772. Taxonomy (GTDB): domain Bacteria; phylum Bacteroidota; class Bacteroidia; order Bacteroidales; family VadinHA17; genus SR-FBR-E99. The sequence goes on along the minus strand of DHHM01000001.1, from coordinate 189,880 downwards.
ACCTTATCGGCACACCTGTGACCAGGCTGCGCAGGCCTCTCTCTGCAATTTCACTGAAGGTTGCCAATATTGTCTGGTCAGAAGTGAAAAATCAGGGCAGAAGCAAATATAAGCGCCAGGTGAACATGTCTCCGGAGTTGATCATCAGGAGCAGTTGCGGCTCTTACGCAAAATAGATATCAATGAAACGGATCTTCAGGCTGCAGGCGCTGATCGCCATGGCAGTGTTGCTCTCTTGCAGCAACAGCAATCTTATTGTCGATAAGTCATTCCTCGAAAATCTGGCTGATGACTACGGCGCACGGTCTGAAGAATACTCCTCCACCCGCGGCGATCTCTTCGCCATGGCAGACACCATAAGTGATGTGGCCTTGCGGGAAGCCGTTCAGTTCCTTCTGGCATACATGCCGCTGAGTGACATCTCTCTCCTGGAACCCGAATATGTGGCGGAGCACGCCGCCGCCGCCCTTCGCACGAGGGAGGAGATGCCCTGGGGGGCGGAGATCCCGGTTGATGTTTTCCTTCATTTTGTCCTTCCCCCGAGGGTCAACAATGAAAACCCTGATAACTTCAGGCTGGTCTGTTACGATGAGCTTAAGGAGCGTGTTGCCGGGCTTGATGTCGTTGAGGCAGCCCTGGAAATCAACAGGTGGTGCCAGGAGAAGGTATCATACCAGGCTGCCGACTCGCGTACTTCATCTCCGCTGGCAACAATGCTCTCAGCTCGCGGACGCTGTGGTGAGGAGTCGACCCTCACCGTCTCTGCGCTCCGCACTGTGGGCATACCGGCAAGGCAGGTTTACACCCCGAGGTGGGCACATACAGACGACAATCATGCCTGGGTGGAGTTCATGGCAGAGGGGGAATGGCACTATCTCGGGGCGTGTGAACCTGAACCGGTGCCTGACAGAGGCTGGTTCACCGAACCGGCAAGAAGGGCCATGCTGGTGCATACCAAGGCCTTCGGCAGGTACAGCGGCGCCGGGACGATAATAACAGAAGAGCCTCTCTTCGCAGAGATCAATACACTCGACAGATATGCTGTCACCAGAGAGCTCAGGGTCAGGGTGACTGACAGTGCAGGCATTCCGGTGCCGGAAGCTGAAACAGGATATATGATTTACAATTATGCTGAGTTTTATCCTCTGGCCAGGCTGAAGTGCAATCTCCCGGGCGAGTGCTCACTGAAAACGGGAATGGGTTCACTGCTCATCTGGGCCGATGACGGCCGGCGTTACGGATTCACCATTGCATACCCGGCCGATACACTGGCAGTGGTCTCCATATCGTCTGAGCCCCTGGATGAGACAGTCAGCATCGACATCTCGGTGCCACCCGTACTGACACCCTTACCGGGCATTGACGGGGAGCTGGTGCGTCAGAACAACATTGCCCTCAGGAGGGGAGACAGCATCAGAAAGGCCTACGTGGACTCCTGGATGAAAGATGTGTCAGTCGAAGATCTGGCTGCCCTTGCCGGGGTTGCTCCAGAAAAGGTGGAGAAGATACTCAAGGCCTCAATGGGTAACTACAGGGCTGTCGCTACATTCCTCTCTTCATCCGGAGGCAGGGGAGAGATGGCTGTGAGACTGCTTGAGAATGTCTCTGCCAAGGACCTGCGAGACACGCCGGCCGAGGTTCTCTCCGATCATCTACTTAATGCGCCGGAGCCGGCTCCGGGTACGGATACAGGCCTCTATTACAGGTATGTGCTTTCACCCCGCATATCGACGGAGATTCTCTCTCCCTTCCGCAGTGCCCTCAGTGAAATCCCCTCCGAAACGATGGGGAAATTCCGGTCTGACCCTGCCAGCATCGCAGGATGGATTGACACTGCAATCACCATTAGCGAAACTGAAAATCATTATGGCACACCTCTGACCCCCGGGGGAGTACTGCGATTGCGCCGTGCTGACAGCCACTCCCGCGATATCTTCACCGTGGCCCTCTGCAGGAACGCGGGGGTCCCTGCCAGGCTGGCACCGGGAACAGGAAGACCGCAGTATCATGTAAACGGCCGGTGGCATAACGTATGGTTTGATGATGAAGAAATACCTTCAGGTTCAGTGGGTTACATTACCTTCAGTTCTGATCTGGCTGATCCGGTGCCGGAATATCACGTTCATTTTTCCCTGGCGCGGATTGACAGGGGAAAGTATCAGACCCTCAAATACGAATACGGAACCAGGGTGAGTGACATGTCAAAACTTATTCCTCTCGATCCGGGACAGTATATGCTCACTACCGGCAACAGGGATGAGAACGGTAACGTACTCTCCTCGCTGACCTTCTTCACCCTGGCCCCGGGAGAGGAAAAGACAGTGGCTGTCCGGCTCAGGGAGCTGGAAGAGACCTCTGCAATATCAGGCACAGCGGATCTCGCCGGGGAGTTGCGTCTCATCAGCGGAGGGACGCTCAGTCCGCTCTCTGTGGCAGAGAAGGGGCTGGTCTTCATCTGGATCGAACCCGGTAGGGAGCCTACCCGCCACATACTGAATGATCTCCCGCGGCTGAAGAGTGAGTTTGATGCCTGGGGCGGATATTTCATCTTCCTCACTGACCCGGAGCGAACGCCGCCCGGATTCAGCACGGATCAGATCAGTGGCACAGCCGAAAACACACTCTTCGCCGAGGACAGTGGCCTGGCTTTTATGGCATCGGCGCTTGGCACCGGCAGTAGCGGGAGACCTATGCCTGTGGTTCTGTGCTGCGACAGCACGGGCAATATCCTCTTCTCGTCGGAGGGCTACCGCATAGGTACCGGAGAACAGATACTGAAAAAGATAAGATAGACTGACATGATAAAAAGAATATTACTGCTTGCTGCATTGCCGGCCCTTCTTGCCGTTGCCTGCAGCTCCCCCTCACTGGATGATCTGACCATCTATGTAGATCCTTTTATAGGCACAGCGGCACACGGACACACCTTTCCAGGTGCCACCACCCCCTTCGGCATGGTACAGCTCAGTCCTGACAACGGAACCTCGGGCTGGGAATGGTGTTCAGGATACCACTGGTCTGATACGGTGATAGCCGGCTTCAGTCATACTCATCTGAGCGGTACCGGCATCGGGGATCTCTGTGACATTCTTTTCCTCCCTTCGATGCATGAATTTACCCTGGATCTGCCTGACAGCACGGCGTCACTGGCAAAAATCAACAGGAGCCTCTTCTCTCATGAGGCCGAGCAGGCCCGGCCGGGTTATTATGCTGTGGCACTGGCTAACGGCGTTAACGCGGAGCTGACTGTCACACCGCGGTGCGGCATACAGCGGTACACCGCTGCTGATGACGGGATAATGCATGTTCTTGTAGACCTGGGGTTTGCCATCAACTGGGACCGGCCAGCCGCATGCAGCCTGCGATGGGACGGCACAGCCCTGTCAGGCATGCGTATCTCGCAGGGATGGGCTGAGAGGCAGTATCAGTATTTTTATTCTCTCTTCTCCCGCTCTCCGGCCTCAATCACAATGCTTGACGCAGGTCACCCTGCGGGTGACACGGCGGTAAGCGGAAAAAACATCGCCGCTCTTCTTGCCTTTGAGGTGAAACAGGGAGATGAGCTGCTGGTCAGGACAGGCATCTCGGCCGTGGATGAGGCAGGGGCAGCCGGCAACCTCGATGCCGAGACGGAAGGATGGGACTTCAACGCTGCTGCTGCTGCCGCAGGACAGGCGTGGCAGAAGCGACTGAGCGTCATCAGGGCAGAGTCTTCAGACAGCTCCGTGATGAAGGTTTTCTACACTGCTCTCTATCATTCCATGATCGCACCCTCACTGTGGTGCGATACCGACGGCAGGTACAGGGGCACTGACGGAGAAGTACATACGGCTGAAGGGTTCACCAACTATACTGTATTTTCACTGTGGGACACCTACAGGGCAGCACATCCGCTCTTTACCATCACGGCACCTGACTTGCTACCTGATTTTATCAATACCATGCTTACCATCAGGGAGCAGCAGGGCAAACTGCCGGTATGGTCTCTGGCCGGCAATGAGACAAACTGCATGATTGGCTATCATGCCGTGCCGGTTCTGGCTGATGCCGTACACAAGAAGCTGCCCGGATTTGATTATGAGAGAGCCCTTGATGCGGCCCTCCACTCTGCCTCACTCGATTTCCGTGGCCTTGACCACTACAGGAGCTATGGCTATATACCCTCGGAGCTGGAGAATGAGTCGGTGGCTAAAACCATGGAATATGCCATTGACGACTGGTGCATCTCACAGATGGCTGCTGATCTTGGCCATCCTGATATTGCCGGGGAGTTTCTCCTGCGATCAAAAAATTACCGCAACCTGTTCGACACAACCATCCTCTTTGTACGCGGACGGATGAGCGATGGCAGCTGGCGTCCCGGGTACGATCCGCTTTATTCCCATCATACACGCTCAGACTTCACCGAGGGCAACGGCTGGCAGTACACCTGGCTGGTGCCTCATGACGTTGAAGGACTGATATCTCTTTTCGGCAGCAGGGAGCTTTTCCTGGAACGCCTTGACAGCCTTTTCAACGTGAATGAGGAGGTCAGGGGAGAGAATGCCTCTCCTGACATCAGCGGCCTGATAGGCCAGTATGCTCACGGCAATGAACCGTCACACCATATCTCTTACCTCTTCTCCATGGCCGGTGACCCTGCGAGGACTGAAACAACAGTCCGCAGGATAATGAAAGAGATGTACACCGATGGCAGGGACGGTCTCTGCGGCAATGAAGACTGCGGACAGATGTCTGCATGGTATCTCTTTTCAGCAATGGGTTTCTACCCGGTCAATCCCGCTGACGGCAGATTTGTCATCGGAAGTCCTCTCCTCGCGCGTGCGGAGATCTCACTTCCGGGAGGAAAGATATTTACAGTCAGTGCGGAAAACAATTCGGCATTAAAAATTAATGTCAGTGAAATTTTCCTGAACGGAGAAAGACTTGACCGTAACTATATCACATATGAGGAGATAATGACGGGAGGAGAGCTGAAGTTCATAATGAAATGAACACTCTTTATCCGTTTGTTGATAATTATCCCCGGATACTGATCGGGTAATTCATTACATTTGTATCATTCTGGTGCTGCCGGTTTTTTCCGGCAGTGAAAAGGGAACCCTGTTTAAACCAGGGACAGTGCCCGCTGCTGTGAAGCCTGTTCCGCCGTTTGCGGATCATTACAGCCGGATTTCCCGCCACTGTTCGCCAATTGGCGGACGGGAAGGCCCGGTGAGTAGGGATGAGTCAGAAGACCTGCCAGAACGTGTCCTGTTTAAGGAGCTTTCGGGAACAAAAGTTATGTTTAAAAGGTCATCTGCCTATATTGTCCCCTTTAAGGTGAGCCGCAATACAATGACGGCTGCACTGTTGTCACTGTTAATTGCCGTTGCGCAGGAGGCGGGGGCGCAGGATATGTTCATCGAAGATACCGTAAACATTTCTGCTGTCACTGTCACTGCCACTGCTTCCAAGCGACAAACACCCTACACTGTTATTTCCATTGACCGGACCCTCATAGCCGGGCACCATGAGAATGATCTTGCAACACTGCTCATGTATGCCACTCCCGTTTCAGTCAAACGATACGGAAACCACGGTCTCGCCTCTGTATCGGTGAGAGGATTGCCCGGCAGTCATACCACGGTGACATGGCACGGTCTGACTGTCAATGCTGCAGGTAACGGATACACCGATTTTGCGCTCATCCCGCTCCATGCGGCTTCATCGGTGAAGATCACTCCGGGCGGCTATGACCTCAGCGATATCTCGGGATCCATAGGAGGGAAGGTGGAGCTCTCTTCTGATCCCCTCTTTCATACAGGTTTCTATGGCTCAGTTGCAGCAGGTGCCGGCAGCTACGGTGATTACGCAGCCTCCGCAGTGGCGGGATCAGGCGGCGAGTCTGTCTCGTCAAGGTTGAGCCTGTGGGGAGGAAAGGCAAGGAATGATTTCCTTTTTATCAACGGCAACGCCGCGGAAGGAGCCAGGGAGGAGAGAAGGACCAACTCATCAGCTGCCTCTGGCGGCGCAACGGCAGACCTGGCATTCAGAACCGGCGGCTCTACAGTTGCGGCTCACCTGTGGTACAACAACGCTGAGCGTGAACTACCGGGGCCGGTGACAACGGTTCAGCAGGATTTTGGTGAGCGGCAGACCGACAGGTCTCTGCGAAGTGTGATCAGCTACTCCCTGGAGAAGGAGAAGATCTCGGCGGGAATCACAGCCGGTGGTACGTCTGACGTAAACCTCTATTATCATGAGAATCCGGAATACAACGGCGATAACAGGTCGTCATTCATCATGCTCAGGGCCCGTCTTGCATATCGTCCCAACGGGAAGAGTGAGCTGGGTATCAATGCAGGTAATGAGTACCAGAGTGCGCAATCGCTTAGCTTCGCGGAGACAGAAAGAAGGAATATCTTCTCCACATCCCTGATCGCCAGGTTCAATCCGGGCTCGAGGGTCAGACTGCTGCTCCAGGCGCGGCAGATGCTAGTCACCGGAATGGTGTTGAAACCTGAGTTTACGGCCGGTGCAACAGTAATGCTCTCTCCCGACGGCGGGCAGCTGCTGAAAGCCAGCGTAAGCCGTAACACCAGGCTACCGTGCCTTAATGACCTCTACTGGGTGCCCGGTGGCAACGGCAGCCTCAGACATGAAAATGCTACAGGAGGTGAAGCCTCATACTCATATGTCAGGGTAGCCTCGTCAGGATTGAAAAACAGTCTTGATCTTGTGCTCCACGCTACCCGCGTCAATGACCTGATACAGTGGATCCCCGGGGTGACAGGGATATGGAGCGCCGGGAATGTACGCAGTGTCAATGTCTACGGAATAGAGGGCAGGCTTGGAACGGAAGTGCCTGTTAATGAGCTGGTAATATCCTCTCACCTGAATTATGCATTCACCCGCACTGAGATAGCTGCTTCAGAGATACCCAATGACAGGGCAGTGGGAAAACAGTTGATTTATGTTCCCGGGAATAATTTTAACCTTAACCTCGATCTGCGCTGGAAGATGCTCAGGGCAGGAGCTGCAGCAGTCTGCCAGGGCAGGAGATATACCACCTCGGACAACAGCGAATGGCTTCCCCCTTCGTTACTTGCTGATGCACGGCTGGGAGCGGTGCTGCCAGCCGGTGCTACAAAAATCGGAATAGATATTGATGTAAAAAATATTTTCAACAGCTCTTTGGAAAGCGTCCGCAATTACCCGATGCCGCTCCGGACATTCAACCTCAGACTGACCATAAGTTTTATCAAAAAAAATGAAGAAAATGAAGAATCAGATTAAGTTGCTGGCATTCCTGGTACCGCTGATGTTTATCTCATGCGAGGGAAACAACGTTGAGCCCACTCTCTTCCCGCAGGGAGAAGGATTTTTTATTCTCAGTGAGGGCAATTTCATGGCCGGCAACGGATCGGTCTCTTTTTACAGTCTGATCACAGGAGAGATATACAACGAGCTCTTCAAAACAAGGAACAGCAGACCCCTGGGTGATGTGCCCACATTCATTGCAACTGACGGCACAACGGGGTATATCATCGTGAATAATTCAGGTACTCTTGAGGCGGTTGACATGTTTACCATGAAGAGTCTCGGAACCGTGACCGGACTCAATTCGCCGCGCCAGATGGCCATCAGCGGGCGTAGGGGCTATGTCACCTCTCTCGCTTCCAGTGAGCTGACCGTCGTAGATCTTGACCTGATGGAGATATCGCATCAAATTGATATCGGATGCACCAGCGAGGCAGTGCTGATCTCCGGGCAAAAGCTCTTCACCTCAAACTGGGTTGCCGGTGACCGGATCGTGGTGGTCGACCTTGAAACCGAAGAGATTTCCGGCTCTGTAACGACAGGAACTGAGCCGGAGAGCATGGTATTCGACAAAAACGGAAAGCTCTGGGTGCTTTGCACCGGCGGATATATGCAGGATCTTCCAAAATTAGTGAGGATAAACACCGTTAACTATGAAAAGGAGGCTGAGATGACGTTCGGTTCTGTTTCCGACTATCCCTCATCACTGACCGTTAACGGTTCGGGTGATACACTATACTGGCTTCATGAAGGTGTAAGAATGATGCCTGTCAGCTCGACCTCACTGCCGGATGAGGCTTTCATAGCGTCCGGTGAGAGGCTCTTCTATGACCTCGGTGCAGGAGCCGGTGGGCGTATTTTTGTGACTGATGCGATTGATTACCAGCAAAAGGGTGACCTGCTGATTTACGACAGCCGCGGGGAGCTTGAAGATATTGAGCAGGCCGGAATTATTCCCGGTTTCATACGCTTCATGACTGATTGGTGAGTTTTTGACTATTTTTGGATATACAATACAACAGATTGAAGGAAAGAGTATTCATAGCAGCGTTGTTACTGTTCTCCTCTCTTGCGCTAAAGGGTCAGATGGAATTCCCTGTTGGAAGTGCACTCTTTCCCGACATACCTGACTGGCATGAGATATCTGTCGATCCGCTGGAGGTGGAGATACTGCGGTCACTTGACCAGCCCAAGGATCAGCCCTACAGGTTTGCCATTCCGGTGCCGGTTGAACTGACGCCGGAGAATGCGGGTTTCATCGTCAGAAGGGGCAATGAGACCGTCTGGGTCATGCCTCTGTCGTCAAAGGGAGCCCTGTCGCTCAATATCATCCTATCACCTTTTGATCTTCCCGAGGGAGCCTATATATATATCTATGACCGTGAACGTCGCATTGTCAGGGGTGCATACACAGCAGAAAGCGGGGCAGGCAGGATGAGTATGCCGGTGATGCCTCTCCCGGGTGACACCATGGTTATGGAGTGTCATTTCCCCGGCAGGTCAATTCCTGCCGGTGCCATAGGAATTAAGCAGGTGGCGCATGACTTTGCCGGTTACTTTGAGCTTGAAGGCACAAAGGATATCTATTTTGGCCGGTCCGGCAGTTGCGAGACGGACCTCAACTGTTCCACGAATTCGAATTACCTGACCGCATCCCGCTCGGTCGTCCGCCTGCTGGTGGGTGGCGCCGAGCTCTGTACAGGGGTGATGGTCAACAACACCGGAAGCGAGTACAAAGCCTATGTGCTCACTGCCAACCACTGCATTGACACACCCACGCTGGCAGATGAGACGATCTATGTTTTCAATTACATCAGCTCCTGGTGTGACGGTCCTGATGTCACAGGAGTCCACTCCCTGACGGGTTCAATACTGCGAGCCACAAATCCTGATGTTGACTTCACCCTGGTGGAGTTGCAACAGTTCCCTCCGATGGTTTACAAGCCTTATCTTGCCGGATGGGATATCACTGCCACGGTCCCCTCCAGTACCTTTACCCTTCATCATCCGGAGGGAGATGTCATGAAGATAACCATTGATGACAACAGCCCGATAACTGCCTCTTATCCTGTCTCCGGGTATGCCACGAACAGTTTCTGGCGTATTCTCAGGTGGGAGCTGGGAGCAACGGAGCCCGGCTCATCAGGCGGGCCCCTCTTTGACGAGAACACCAGGGTACGGGGAACCCTTACCGGCGGAAGTGCTACGTGTGCGGAACCAACTAATGATTTTTATGCCAAGATCAGCCGCATGTTCAATATTACGACCATCACCTCCTCCCATCTGAGGCCCTGGCTGGATCCCGTCTCATCAGGCGCCACCGTTGCAGGGGGGCGCGACCCCTATGCATACAACCTGTCGCTTTCTGACACTCTCAACAATATGCCTCTTTCTGACCCGGGCACCACAGAGACATACACCTCGCCGGGATGGGGCTGCTCAACCGGTAATAACTCCGACGGGCTGAGAAGGTATGCGGAATATTTTCCCTTTGTCGGGACAGGAGAGATAGCCTGGGTGTGGCTGAAGGTGGCAGCGGCTTCATATCTTTCGACCATTGACTCACTCCGGTTCTTCGTCTGGAGCGGCGGCGTCATACCGGGTCAGGTGCTTGCCTCCCGGACGATACGGTTGACAGAGGTGAAGGCCAATACAGATCTGCAGGTTGATTTCGGGCGGACGGTAAAGGTCACCGGACCCTATTATACCGGTTATGAAGTATTTTACAGAAGCAACATGATGCTGCCGCAGCCTCAGTTCGCCGTGAAACACTCTATCCCCTGGCCGCTCGACTCCGGGAACAGTGCCTGGTTCAACAACGGCAGCTCATGGATGCCATTCACACAGCATCCAACATTTCCCGGTCCAGTTTCCCTGGGTATCAAGGTTGTGATGGTTGACAACACAATCCTGAACCATATTGAAGATCCCGAAAAGGAGTCTTCACCGCTGAAAGTCTTTCCGAACCCGTTCACGTCCGACATCTGTTTCGAGCTGGAGGGGAGGGGTGTGACGGAGACCTCACTAAGTCTCTGGGACAACTCGGGCAGGGTTGTCTATGCCGGCGAATACCGTAATGTGTTTCCGGGGGTTCTGCCCGTTGAGCTGCCATATCTTGCCGCGGGCATTTATCATTACAATCTCAGGAATGATTCGGTTCTCCATACCGGTACAGTGATAAAGGCAGATTCCAGGTAATGAAGGTTTCGTATTTCATCATCGCCGCGACCATAATTCTCTGCTCATGCCGCCATGGCAGTGAAACTCCTGCGCAGAAGGAGAACGTGCTGCCCCCTGCCTCATCACGTCTTGTAATAGAAGAGAAGGAGGAGTATGTCAGGGTGGTGATCAGGGATCCGTGGCAGAACTCGCACGGCACTGAGCTCGAGTACTTTCTCCTTCCCCGGGGAATGGCCATACCGGCTACTCTTGATGAGAGCAGGGTGATATATGTGCCTGTTGAGAGGATGATCTGCATGTCTACCACCCATACTGCCATGCTCACGGCGCTTGGTGCCGCTGACCTGCTGGCAGGTATCTCCGGTCCCGGGTTGTTTTATGACACTCTGATCCTTGACGCTGTGGCCCGCGGGTCAGTCCGCGAGGTCGGATACGAGGGCAACCTAAACAATGAACTGATAATTGCACTCAAACCAGACCTGGTGATGGCCTACGGCGTTGCCGACCCGTCGTCAGGGCAATTGGGGAAGCTCTCTTCGCTGGGGATAAAGGTGATCTACAATGCAGATTACCTGGAAGAGCATCCGCTGTCACGTGCCGGCTGGATAAGGCTCTTCGGGCTGCTCACAGGCAGGAGGGAGAAGGCTGACAGTATCTTTGCAGAGGTGTCACGGCGATATGACGATCTCGCGGACAGGGTGAGGAGCAGTGCAGGGGAGAGACCAGCCGTGCTTCTGGGTGCACCCTGGGAGGATGTATGGTATGTCTCACCCGGCAACTCATACACAGGGAGGCTTATCGAAGATGCCGGTGGCAGGTACCTCTTCGCTGACATGACTGAAGCCCATTCGGTTCCCTTTTCGGTGGAGGCAGTATTCAGGCGTGCTGCTGATGCTGATATATGGATCAATCCCGGCACCGCGGAGAGCCTTGACGAAATCAACACCGCTGACCATCGTCTCAGCCGGCTACCAGTATGCAGGGAGGGCGGGGTATGGAACAACAGGAAAAGGATAACTCCTGCCGGAGGCAACGACTACTGGGAGACGGCAGTCGTGCGTCCTGACATCCTGCTTATGGATATGGTATCCATCCTTCATCCCGAGCTTCTGCCCGGCTACACACAATATTTCTACAGGAGGCTGGAATGAGAGAGAGGCTGCCATCCCTGAAGCTACCACTGGCGATGACCGGACTGTTCCTGGTCACGCTGCTGCTTTTCTGTGCCGATATTCTTTTTGGGGGAACGCCTCTGGAGGCTGGTGATGTGGTGAGGGCTCTCTTTGGAGAGGGGACACCGGAGAGTAAGATCATCGTGATGGAGTTTCGTCTTCCCAGGGCTCTCACGGCTGTCATTGCCGGGGCGGCACTATCTGTCAGCGGGCTGCTGATGCAGACCCTCTTCCGCAATCCTCTCGCCGGGCCCGATGTGCTGGGCATCAGCTCCGGCGCCGGCCTCGGAGTAGCACTGACAGTGCTTACGCTCTCTCCGCTGTTTGCCATCACTGCCGACAGCCCTCTGCAGGGGTGGGGCATGATCCTTGCCGCCTGGGCCGGTGCAGGGATGGTGATGGTGATCATCATGGCGGTCTCTTCGCGCATGCGTGATATAATGACGGTGCTTATCGTCGGCCTGATGCTTGCCAGTGCCATCTCTGCCGTGGTGAGCCTGCTGCAGTATTTCAGCAATGAGACGATGCTCAGGACATATGTCATCTGGACTATGGGCAACCTTGGCAACATCTCGTGGCAACAGCTCAGGGCCCTGACCATTGCTGCGCTGGCAGGCATGATCCTGGCCTTTGTCATGGTCAAGCCGCTCAATGCGATGCTTATGGGTGAGACCTTCTCCCGTACAGTAGGTGTGCGCATGAGGAGCACACGGCTGATGCTTCTGGCCGCAGCAAGCATACTGGCAGGCAGTGTGACGGCATTTTGCGGCCCCCTGGCCTTCATCGGGGTGGCTGTGCCACACATGGCACGACTGCTCTTCAGAACTACCGATCACCGTACACTGATGCCCGGGACAGCTCTCTTTGGCGCTGCCATTCTGCTGGTGAGCGACCTGATCTCCACAGCACCCGGCGGAGGACAAATCATTCCGGTCAATACCGTCACCTCACTGATCGGGATACCTGTCGTCCTGTGGATAATACTCGGCAAGAACGCAACGGCAGGGAGGAGATGAAGAAGAGAGGAATCGTGATAGCAGAGACAGAAGAGCTCACCATAGGGTATGCCTCCCGCCGCAGGAGCATCAGGGTCATGGAGCATCTATCCGTCAGTGCCGGGTCAGGTGAGCTGGTGGCACTGATAGGCCGTAACGGCGCCGGCAAGAGCACCCTGCTCCGGACTCTGGTATCATTGCAGCCGGCGGTAGGGGGAAAGATACGGCTCCACGGCAGGGATCTGCACTCCATTGGCAGTACCATGCTGCCCAGGATAGTAAGCTTTACCTCCACGGAGCCGGTGGCCGAACGCAATATCAGTGTCCGCGATGCTGTGTCACTGGGGCGCTTTCCCTACACCAACTGGATAGGCACTATGACAGATGCTGACAGAGAGGCTGTTGACCATGCTCTCGAAGATACTGGCATGCTGACACTTGCCGGGCGCAGGCTCGACAACATATCCGACGGCGAGCGACAGAGAACCCTCATAGCACGTTCGCTGGCTCAGGATACAGAGTTGCTGGTCATGGATGAGCCTACCGCATTTCTTGACCTGCCGTCACGGTATGGCATAGTAAGCCTGCTGAGAAAACTGACCAGGGAGAAGGGCAAATGCGTCATCTATTCAACCCATGACCTCGATACAGCTCTCAACGAGGCTGACAGGATATGGCTTATGGATGGTGAATGTATAATAGAAGGAGCTCCCGAAGACCTGATACTGTCAGGTACCATCGCACGGGCCTTTGAGAGCCCGCTGCTCTCGTTCAGCAGCAAGGAAGGCACCTTCAGCTTTGTAAGGGGAAGGAGGAAGGGCATCGCTCTTAAGGGTGACGCTCCTGCTCTCAGCCTGACAGAAAAAGCCCTTGGAAGATGCGGCTACGCCGTGGATCAGCAGGCATCAGTGAGAGTTAAGGTGCAAACGGGACCGGAAGGATGGCGGTGGACACTTGCTGAAGGCTCTGAAACAAGATCTTTTTCGACATTGTATGAACTGATGGTTCACCTGCCTGAAGAGTAGCTGTATTGAACATTTGCCGATTGTTTACCCGGCTGGAGAGCAGGTGCACATAACATAACATGATGGTTTTCCTGCTTGAAAAGCAGGCTCACTGGCCGCGGTACTTTCTGTAGGCATCAATGAATGATGACACATCTTCGGCAGCCAGACGCTTGGCAATGATCTTCTTTTCCCTGTCAAGAATATAGATGAGAGGAGTGGAGTCTACATTGTAAAAATGATCAAACCGGCTCAGTCGTTCCGGATCCCAGCCGTTGATCCAGCTGAGCCCGTTATCAACAATGTATTTCTCCCATTTCTCCCTGTCGTGATGGGTACATACGGCAAAAATCTCTATACCCTTATCCCTGTTGCCATTGTAATAATCCCGCAGCAGGGGTGTGGCAACCTTGCAGTGTCCGCAGTCAGGCTCCCAGAAATAGACTATCGTGTAGTCAGCTTCAACATCATAGAGAGAGACATAGTGTCCGGCAAAGGAGTTCATCAGCAGCTCCGGCGCCTTCTGTCCTATCAGATTGGACCTGAGTCTGTTGACTCTTTTCTCCAGTTCTGACAGGTACTCTTTGGTCGCCCACGGGGCCTTGCCGGCCAGATAGACTTCATCTGCAAGATGCACAACCACCGCATCATGACCCATGATCTCACTCGATGCGTACCGGTTCATTATCCAGACGGCCACGTACTGGAAGACGTCTTCATTCACGGCGCTTTTCGCGAGAAGCCTGTCGGTCTCCCTGATGATGGAATCAGGCATCTGGATGACCACCTGCCTGAAGAACTGTTCGAGCCTGCCACCCAGGATCGGGCTGCGTATCAGTCCGGGTTGAGAAAGATCAACATTGTCAAAGAAATGATCCTTGTAATGAATGTATGAAAGCAGCCTGCTAACCGAGTCGCGGTTGGAAGTGCCGGGAGGGACTGTCGGGACAAAAGGCTCGGGAGGGATTATTGACTTTGCTATTGCACCCAGAAGGGTTCCCTTGTTGCTTTCGGCGGTCTGGTGAAGATACTGTTTCATCTTCTTCTCCTGTGCAGCTAGTTTTTCTTTCCGGAGATCCGCCTCCCCCTTAGACAGGCTCGAATCCCTGAGTCCGGCTGAGAGATTCACTGCCTCCTCCTGAAGGACCTTCCATTTTTTCTGGTAGTCCAGGAACCTCTGGTTTTCCTCGGAGCCTCTGAAAGAAAGTGTTCCTCCCGGATCTTTTGCATCGCAGCTGATATCAAAATGCTGGTCATCTCCCACGAGGAGCTCAAAGAAAGTATTTCCCGGAAGAACGATCATATAGACTCCCGGAGGAAGCCTGTCTGCCCCTGTAAAGTTGCATCTGCCGTTACTGTCAGCAACCAGGCTGTCTCTGACATACTGCTGGCTTCCGACATGGTATGCCAGCCTGACAGTGGCTTCGGAAGCGCCGTCGACTGTGACGCTTATCGAGTGGCCCGGCTGACCGTTCATGAAACCTGATAACGAAAGAAAAGAAATGATAAGGTATGCTGCCGTGTGTCTGATGTTCATCTGTCAGTATGTTGATCTGTTGCGGTTGTACAATTTTCCTGCCATAACGGGTGAGGCAGATCAGTGGTTAATGTCAATTCGCAATATCTCTGCTTGCCCGTGGTTTGTCATTACAGCCCTGAGCACGAAGTTAAAACGGTTAAGGTCAGTGCAGAGAAAGAAATCAGTTGGCGGACTGAAGTTGATATTGGCAGGGTTGAAGAACCTTTTTCCCGAATCCTTTCCAAGGGCTTCAATCTCTTGTGTGATGTCTCTCTCATGACCCATGAGCATGTCTCTGATGTAGCTGGCGCACAACAGGTCTTCCGCGGCTGATTCGACTGCCCTGTAACCCATGGCCACCAGGGTGACTTTTTCGGGGTTCAGCATTGAGATATATGAAGCCACTGCCCCTGCGTTGACAAGTCCTGCACCAAACACCTCGGTGGCTCCGGCAGCATTCACGATACCGTTAGTACCTGCAGTTGTGCAGTGTATCATTGTCTTTCCCTCCAGACGGCCGGTGAGCATCTCTGTCGGACTGTTGCCAAAGTCAAACCCCTCAGGCTTCATTTCATTCTGTTCTCCTGCAATAATTGCGTCAGCCCCAAGTTTATCCCTTAGGGCAAAGGCTTTGTCAGGGGTGTCTACGTCAATAAGTCGTTTTATTCCGCTGTCAAAGGCATAGCATGCGGTGCTGAAGGCGCGGAAGACATCAATGATAACTGTCACTCCTTCAGCCTCCTGAGCCCCTCTGACAAACTCTTTTATGGTGATTTCCATCTTATAAAGTTCAAAGTGTGAAGATAGCAATACTGTTTGAAGATGATTTCTTAAATTTGCCTTCCGGCAGTTACGGTTCAAAAACCGATGAGAGCGCTAAATGATATAAGCCAGGCAGTCCGGCAGAAAACCGGCAAGGGATGGCAGATCCTGAAAGAGAGGGTCGGGAATTCAAAGCCTTACTGGGTTAGACAGGGAAGGATCATCTACCTTCTATACAAGGGGATAAAGAGAGACAACATTTATATTAAGGCCTCTGCGCTCACTTTTTTTTCTATTCTTTCGGTCATACCCCTCATCGCGCTTGCCTTTGGCATTGCCAAGGGTTTCGGGCTTCACGATGAGATGAGGGCGCAGATCATAATGCAGTTCCACAACCAGGAGCAGGTGATGAACTGGATACTTGATTTTGCAAACAACACCCTTGAGCAGACCAGTGGCGGCTGGCTGGCGGGTATCGGGGTGGCCTTTCTCTTCTATACGGTAGGACAGCTTCTGAGCTACGTTGAGAGCACCTTTAACTCCATCTGGAGGGTGGAAGAGACGAGGGTATGGTACCGTCAGCTGACAGATTATCTTGCCATCATCTTCCTCGTGCCTGTGATCTTCATTGCCTCCAGCAGTGTCACGGTGCTTGCAACCACCAGGCTGAACGAACTGCTGGGCAGGTCTGACATGCTTGAGGGGCTGAAGCCGGTGGTCTCATTCCTGGTGAAGCTCCTGCCCTTCATACTGCTCTGTCTTGTATCGACGGCTGCATTTCTTGTGATGCCCAACACCAGGGTAAAGGTAAGGTCGGCCATCATCTCAGGCATCGTTGCGGGTATAGCCCTGCAGATTATACAGATACTCTATGTTGAGTCGCAGGTTGGTCTCACCAAACTTGGCACACTTTACGGAAGCTTTGCAGCCATCCCACTTCTGATGATTTGGATACAGATGAGCTGGGTGGTGCTGCTGATGGGTGCGCAGCTCTCATACTACATGCAGAACATCACCCGGTATGAATTTGAGTTTGACGTCCAGAATGTCTCTCAGCGGCAGAAGAAGAGGCTCTCCCTGCTGGTGATGCATGCGCTTGTCACCGACTTCATCAGGGGAGCCAGGCCGAAGGCCCCGGAAGAGATATCCGAGCAGCTGAGCCTGCCGGCGCGTACGGTGCATGAATGTCTTGACCTGCTGAGGGATTCGGGGTTGGTTACCGAGGTTTGGGATGATACGGAGGAGAGATACATCTATCAGCCCGGTACCGACATCAACAAGATGACACTCTCATTCCTGCTGGAAAAGCTCGAAACCTCAGGCTCCATGCACAAGATAGTCATCAACAACTCGGATTACAGGAAGATAGATGTCGCCCTGTCGAAGTTCGAGGCAGTGATAGCATCATCGGAAGGCAATATACTGTTGCGTGACCTGTAGGCAGGATTCTATTTTGCAACGGAGCGCCAGTTCTCCGGCCGGTCACTGTTGTAATGAAAAGAGTATAGGCGGTGCTTTTAACTGTGACCAGTGCTGAAGAAGGTAGCCTGGCTGCCGCAGCCGGTCACTTGTTGCGGAAGGGGGAGAGGCGGAAACGCCTTACATACCGGATAAGTTCTTCCAGTGAATTCCAGTTGTCAAACAGGTAATGCGGTGCATCCACGATTATCTGCCTGGTTTCGGGGTGCATGGACCAGTAGCTGATCAGGTTTGAAGCCCTGAAAACACGGTCTTCCGATCCTATCAGCGAATAGTCCCACACAAATCCTGTCTCTACCGGCTCCATCATCCTGTTGTAGAGCCATCTGAGCTCATCATGCAGCGACTTCTCCGACCGTGATGGTATATATTGCCTGTTCATCTCAAAACGGCTTCTTGTACCAAAGAGCCTGAGATAGAACTTGCCCATGCTGTAGTTCGATATGTTTTCCAGTGTTGCTTCAAATATCCTGAGAGGGATGCCGTATTTGTCATCAGCGGCCACGGGGGTGCCGTTGATGGCAATTGTAAGGTCAGGTTTGATGCCCATCTTCCGGCTGTAGTACTCCGCCGCCCAGACACCAAGCGACCATCCTATAACGGTTACCCTGCGGTAGGTCTTCATCTCGGGAAGAATAAGCGGCTCGTCAGCTGAGTAGTTGTAGAAGAGGATGAAATCGAACCTGTCAGTGCATAGATTTGAGAAAGCTTTTTCATCTATACCCCACGTACCGAATAGAATGACCAGGTCCCTGTTATTCTCAAATCTTCTCAGGAAAGTTTTCATCGGCAGGTTCAAAAGAAAAAAGAGGAGAGGGTTACCGTGGTACTTTAAGGAACGGGCTTATGAAATAATCCCGGAATCTACTGTCTGATAAAAGGAAGTAACCTATGGTAGTCAGCCTATAGGTCCATGTGAAAGTCAATGTCTGCAATACAATCCTCTTGATTCCCACAGGTAACCCTTACTCTCCTCTTTTTATTTTTAAAGCATTAGCTTTTGACAAATATAACACTTTATTTTTCACAAAGCAAATTTTTAAATTATTTGTGAAGGTATCTCCCGGGAGTCAGATTGCCATCTCATTTAGATTGCTTATTTTTATTGGGGATATCGGATCATTACCAGGCACTGCAACAAACAGATAATTTTTATGATACCTGAAATAATTGCCATCAGGCACGATGACGGCTCAGGCTTCAGGGCTGAGTGGATTGACCATGAGAGCAACTTTCTTCATGTACACCCTGAATATGAGATAGTTTTGAATATTTCCGGAAACGGCACACGTGTTGCCGGAGACTCGGTGGAGATTTTTGATCATTATGACCTGGTATTCTATGGTCCTGACTTGCGTCACTTCTGGAATTTTTACAACAACGGAGGTGATGAGAGGGAGAAGCACGCCATTATGTGTCACTTCAGAAGGGAGTCATTGGGGGAGGCTCTTCTCTCTCAGTTTGAGATGGCTGATCTGCGGCGTCTGCTCGACGAATCGGCCAGGGGCATCTCATTCACTGCCGAGACAGGCAGGGCTGCCGAAGAACCGATGAGACGGCTCCTCTCCGAGACCGGCATGAGAAAGATGGTAAGCCTCTTTCGCCTGTTTGAGATACTCTCCTCGGCGGAGAAATACAAGTTTCTGGCGGGCGATACTGCCGCCGGTACACGTGATATGAATGACAGCAGGCTCACCGCCGTCTGTGCATTTGTGAGAGATAACTTCTTCAGGCCAATACCTGTCAGGGAGGTAGCTGCCTTAGCAAAGATGAGCCCTCATTCCTTTAGCCGTTTTTTCTCGCGCAGTACAGGCAGCGGATTCGTCGATTATGTCAACCAGGTACGTACCAACAAGGCCTGTTACCTGCTTCGCGAGACTGACCATCAGATAAACGAGATAGTATTTGAATGCGGTTTCGCCACCGTATCAAACTTCAACAAGCAATTCCGTAAGCATGCAGGCATGTCGGCTCGCGACTACAGGGCACAGTACAGAAGCTGATGCCCTGAAACGGACTGTTTACCGGACTGACGCCGCAGATGACTTTTTTCATACCGGCAATGATTCCATAATGCTAAATTTGCAATTGTACAATCAATAAACAGGAGACTTACTATGGGAATGACCATCACTGAGAAAATAATTGCATCACACTCCAGGTATGACACCGTAAAACCCGGAGAGATAATAGATATATCAATAGATGCACGCGTGGCCAGAGACTTCGGAGGTGCCAATGTAGTCAAGAACCTCAGGGACTACGGTCTGACGGTAGCTGATCCTTCAAAGACACTGTTCACGTTCGACTGCAACCCTACGGGATCAGACCAGAAATATGCAGTTAACCAGCATATCTGCAGGCAGTTTGCCCGTAACAATGACATCCGGCTCTATGACATCGATGCCGGAATCGGGACGCATCTGCTTATTGAGGAGGGCTATGTATGGCCGGGGGCCACAGCCGTATCTACCGACTCGCATGCCAACATTCTGGGCGCCGTAGGTGCTTTTGGCCAGGGGATGGGAGACATGGATATCGCAGCCACCTGGAACAGCGGAAAAGTGTGGTTTAAGGTGCCTGCCTCGGCAAGGATTAACCTCACAGGCAAGCTCCCGGACAACGTCACTGCCAAGGATGTCATCCTAAACCTCTTACGCATTTATGGAGCCAATACGCTGCTGGGATACAGTATTGAGCTGTACGGTGAGGCTGTCGATGAGATGACACTCGATGATCGTATCACCATTGCCTCAATGGGGACTGAGATGGGTGCAATAATAATCATCTTTCCGCCGTCTGAGGAGATAATAAACTATTGCCGTACAAGGGCCAGGTCACCCTTTGAACCGGTCTATGCTGATGCAGATGCCAGTTATGAGGTCACTGCAGACATCGACCTGACCGCCTTTGTGCCGATGGTGTCTCGTCCGGGTGAGCCGCATGATACTGTGGCAGTGAAAGAGCTGCCGGTAACAAAGATAGACTCTGCCTTTATCGGCAGTTGTACCAACGGCCGGATGGAGGATATGAGGATGGCCGCGGCTATTCTCCGTGACAGGAAAGTGGCTCCCGGTGTCGTCCTGAAGATCGTGCCCTCAACGGATGCGGTATGGAAGCAATGCCTTGACGAAGGTCTTTTCACCATCTTCAAGCAGGCCGGAGCACTGGTGTCCAACGCCGGCTGTGCTGGCTGTGCGGCAGGACAGGTAGGGCAGAACGGCAAGGGAGAGATGACCGTCAGCACGGGCAACAGAAACTTCCCCGGCAAACAGGGCCAGGGCAGCGTCTTCCTGGCTTCCCCGGCAGTGGTGGCTGCATCGGCAGTGGCAGGATACATCACAACCCCTGACGCTATCCCTCAGGAGCCGGCACTGTTTGTGAAAACAGACTCCCGGAAGGAGCCCGTCGCCGGCAGCGACAGAGACCGGGGTGAAGAAAGAGCAACAGTGATCAGGGGCCGGGTGTGGCTGATAGAACGTGACAATATTGATACTGACATGATCTTCCATAACCGATACCTGGCGATAACCGATATGCGGGAGATGGGTCAGTATGCCTTTGACAACCTCGAAGGCTACAAGGACTTCGCAAAGAGAGCAGAGCCTGGTGACATCATAGTCACCGGCAAGAACTTCGGCAGCGGAAGCTCACGCCAGCAGGCGGTAGACTGCTTCGTCTCCCTGGGTGTACAGGCAGTTATGGCACGCTCCTTCGGGGCCATCTATGAACGCAATGCCATAAATGCGGCTTTCCCTGTGCTTACGTATGCCTCCCTGCAAAATATTGACCTTAAGGAGCATGACATCATCTCGGTGAATCTCCTGACAGGTGATGTCGTCAATGAACGTAACGGACTGACAACCACCGTCAATCCTTTCTATGATGCCCAGTATGAGATCTATGTCAGGGGCGGATTACTCGGGAAAATTTAAATTACAATAATTTCGTACATGAAACCCACATATATTGCATACACAAACCTACATGTAAATAATTTTCAAACATGTGGGTTCTCCCGATAAATCGGGACAGGCTATCAGACCATTAAAATCAAAATTATATACTGATGAAACCACGAACATTTATAGAGAAGATCCTTGGTGCTCCGGAGGGAGCCGTAGTATTCAGAAAACCTGATATCGTACTCACACACGACAACACTTCAAGTATTCATCAGACCTTCCGCAAGATGGGAGGGGAGAATGTGGCGGATCCGCGTCAGATGCTTGTGGTTCTGGATCACAATGCCCCTCCTGCCGATGCAAAGCTGGCAACACAGTACCAGTCCATCAGGGATATCGTTGCAGAACAGGGTATAAGTAACTTTTATGATTCAGGAACGGGCATCTGCCATCAGATGATGTCATATCATGCCCGGCCCGGCATGATTATCGTCGGTTCTGACAGCCACACCTGCACAGCCGGTGCATTCAACGCCCTGGCTGCCGGTATTGACCGTACGGAAGCGGCAGGGATCTGGAAGAGGGGCGAGACCTGGTTTCTTGTGCCTCCTTCAATGAGAATCGACCTGACCGGAAAACTGAATCCAGGCGTCAGTGCAAAAGACCTGTCGCTATGGATAATAGGCATGCTGGGCTCTGACGGAGCCAATTACATGTCAATCGAGTTTCACGGCGACGGGGTCTCAACGCTTGGTATCAGCGAGAGGATGACGGTTGCCAACCTGGCCTCCGAGATGGGTGCCAAGAATGCCGTCTTTCCTGCTGACGATGTATTACAGAAGTTTCTCGGCTCAGAGACAAAGGGTGTCTGGGCTGATGAGGATGCGGAGTACAACTGCCGCTTCTCCATAGATCTCTCGAAGGTCTTCCCGCTGGTTGCCGCACCCCACCACGTTGACAACATTAAGTCGGTCGCCTCCGTGGCCGGGACGGCAGTGCATGAGGGACTTATCGGCACCTGCACCAACGGCAGGATAGAGGATCTCCGCATCGCTGCCGGCATACTCAGGGGCAGGAAGATAAAGCCGGGGTTTCAGCTGCACGTAATCCCCGCTTCAAAGGATATCTACCTCATGGCCATCAGGGAGGGCATCATCACCGACCTCATTGAAGCAGGTGCAAACATCCTCAGTCCCTCCTGCGGGCCGTGCCTGGGTACCGGGCAGGGCATACCCGCCAGCGGTCATACGGTCATCTCCACCGCAAACCGCAATTTCCTCGGCAGGATGGGTAACAAGGAGGCCTCCATCTACCTGGCATCACCGGCAACAGTAGCTGCCTCAGCACTGACGGGCGTCATCAGTGACCCGAGGGCAAAAAAGGGAGAGGAGATATTTCCTTTTAATCCTCCACAGAGTAAAACCAACACAATAAGTGAGGGTGAAAACAGGAGAGAGGGCATTGTATGGAACTATGCTGATGTTGACAACCTCAACACCGACCAGATGTTTGCCGGCAAGCATACCTACAGCGTTATGAGTTCTGATGCAGATGCGATCATGCCTCTGCTCTTCAGCGACTTCGACCCCTCATTCAGCAAGAATGCCCGGCCCGGAGACATAATCATAGCAGGCGACAACTTCGGTTGCGGCAGCTCACGCGAGCACCCTTCGGTAGGTCTGGCTCACCTCGGTATCAGGGCTGTCATCATCAAGTCGGTGAACCGCATCTTCTACCGCTCCTCAATCAACCAGGGACTGCCGCTGATATTGCATCGTGAGGCCGTCGAGGCCTACACTCAGGGTGATGCTGTTGAGATAGACTTCGACAGCGGAGTAATGAAAGTAGGTGACCGGGAGTTCAGGTTCGAACCACTGCCTCCGGAGCTGAAGCAGATAATCGAGAAGAAGGGACTTGTCAACTGGATAAGGAGTGTATGACAGACACTGCTGCTGCGACAGTGGGTTGGCAAACGGAAAATTGTGATTATATTTGCGGCGGTTTTTAAAAAACCGCTTACGGTTCCGTAGCTCAGTTGGATAGAGCAACAGCCTTCTAAGCTGTGGGTCGAGCGTTCGAGTCGCTCCGGAATCACAACAGTCAGGGTGTTTGCCTTGTAACAGGCACCACGGCAGGTGGATGAAGACCATCAATATCAAATCGGTTCTTAAGATTATCGGGCTCACCCTGATGATCACTGCAGTTTTCTTCCTTTTCTGCATTCCTGTCGCAATTATCTATTCCGAGCCGCCGGATCCCTTCCTGTTTGCATTTATTACGGCCATGGTTCCGGGGGCTGCCGTATACTTTTTGATGCCCAGCCAGATAAGGGAGAAAGTCACTACCAGGGAAGGCTACCTGGGCGTTACCATGGGTTGGATTACGCTGGTGCTGGCGGGATCGCTTCCATATCTTTACAGTAACACTATAGCAGGGTTTACCAACAGCTTCTTTGAGAGCGTGTCTGGCTTTACAACCACCGGCGCTTCCATTCTCACTGACATCGAAAGCATGCCCAGGTCGGTACTCTTCTGGCGGAGCCTGACACACTGGATAGGAGGGATCGGCATCATACTGCTTGTCATCATAATCCTGCCCACACTGAAGGTGGGCGGCTATAACCTTTTTTCCCTGGAGTCATCACTCAAGCATAAGATCCTTCCCCGCACAAAATCAGTGGCAGGAGTGATGCTGATAATATATCTCACTCTTACAGTCGCAGAGATAATACTTCTAAGTGCCGGAGGCATGGACCTCTTTGACAGTATCTGCCACTCGTTCGGAACGGTGGCAACGGGGGGTTTTTCGACAAAAAACGACAGTATAGCGGGTTACTCGGCCTACATTCAGTATGTGATCGCTCTTTTCATGTTCCTGGCAGCTACCAGCTATGTGGTTTTCTATTACATTGTCAAGAGAAGCTTCAGCACCGTCACTGCCAATGAGGAGTTCTGGTTTTACCTCTTTTTTACAACTGCCTCCGTGGTTGTGGTGACCATGCTTCTCTTTACAGGTACGGAAAGATCATTTGAGCTGGCATTCCGTCACTCGCTGTTCGAGGTTGTGTCAACCATAACAACTACCGGTTATGCCACCAGCGATTACACCGTGTGGCCTCAGGCTGCCTACCTGGTGATCTTCCTGCTCATCTTTGCAGGAGGGTCCACGGGGTCGACCACCGGAGGAATTAAGATGGCCAGGCATCTCATTACCATGAAGAACCTGAAGAATACTGTCATCAGGCTGCAGCATCCCAACGCCATTACTCCTGTAAAGCTGAATCACAAGGTAGTTCCCGACAGCATCAACAGCCTGATGTCGGTCTTTATACAGCTCTACATCATTCTGTTCATTGTGGGCACCCTTATTATGGTCATCACCGGTGTTCCCGCTGATGAGGCTGCCGGGGCTTCCGCCGCCTCAATTTCATGTGTGGGACCGGGACTCGGTGCCTCCGGCAACATGGGCAATTTTGCCCACTTCAACAGTGTATCCAAGTACACAATGATGCTGCTTATGATAATCGGCCGCCTTGAGATATTCACCTTCACAGCCCTTTTCACCAGGTCATTCTGGAAGAATTAGGCTGCCGGGAGGCAATCGACTCAATAAATATCATAAAAATCACAAAAAAGGTGGAGAAATAAAAAAACTCCTTTACCTTTGCAGACTAATTAAAATCATCAGTAATGAATAAAGGTATTGTTAAATTTTTCAACGTATCCAAAGGTTTTGGATTCATCAAGGACGCTGACTCTGAGAAGGAGTATTTTGTGCATTCTACAGGCCTGATTGACAGGATCAAGGAGGATGACGAGGTTACTTTTGACCTTCAGGAAGGCAAAAAAGGTTTAAATGCCGTTAATGTAAAGCTAGCATAGTTAACAACAGAGTGCATAACAAATGACCTTAGTCCCGGCAGAAAATGCCGGGACTTTTTTTTTGCTACCGTTAGCCCGGAATGTTGAATCTCGTCCGGGCAACCCCAACGATCATCCTGACAGTTTCGTCCATACCGAGAAGGGAGGAGTTGACGCACAGATGATATGATGTGGCGTCGCCCCATTTCTTGCCGGTGAAGTAGTTGTAATATGATGATCTTCCCTTGTCCGTCTTCTCAATCAGGTCTCTGGCCTTAGCCTCGGTGAGGTCATGTGTTTTGGCAATTCTGGCGATGCGTTCATCAATGTCTGCGCTGATAAAGATATTCAGACATTCATTTCTCTCCTTCATGACATAGTCGGCGCATCTCCCCACGAAGAGGCAGGACCCTTCATCGGCCAGCCTGCGCATCACATCGCTCTGTATCTTAAAGAGTGTCTCATTGCTCAGGTAATAGCTCGAAAACAGATCCTCGGTAATTGAATTGCGGATTCCAAATAATCCAGGGAAAAGACTGAATTGTTTCTTTTCGTCAACTCTCTCGAAGAACTCCTCACGGAGACCGCTCTCCTTTGCAGCAAGCCTGATCAACTCCTTATCGTAAAAAGAGATACCCAGCCTGGCAGCCAGTTTCTGACCTATCTCCCTTCCGCCGCTGCCAAGCTGCCGTCCAATGGTGATTATATATTTTCCTGTCATGGAAGTGAGCTTTTCCTCATGTAAAATTAATTTTTTATTCTGACTTTCGGCTTAAAACTCTTTGCGGCTTACCGGTTTGGATCAGGCTTGAAAAAGAGTTATTTTGAGGAAAACATTCAAAAGCCTCTTTACACGGTTACCAACCCCTCAATTATGGATAAATTCATTCTGGCCCTGGATCAGGGAACAACCAGTTCCAGGGCAATTGTTTTCAATCACATGGGCTTGCCGGTAGCAGCGGCCATGAAAGAGTTCTCCCAGATATTTCCTCAGCCGGGGTGGGTTGAGCATAATCCGGATGAGATATGGTCGTCGCAGGCAGGAGTTGCCGCAGAGGCGCTGGCCAGGGCTGGCATCGACAGTTCACATATCTCAGCCATTGGCATCACTAACCAACGTGAGACAGCAGTCGTGTGGGAGAGAAAGAGCGGCAGGCCTCTCTGCAACGCCATCGTGTGGCAGGACAGGCGCACCTCGGAGTTTTGTGATCAGCTAAGGAGGGACGGTCTTGACGAAGTCATCGCCAAAAAGACCGGCCTCATCATCGATGCCTACTTCTCTGCCACGAAGGTAAGATGGATACTTGACAATATTCCGGGAGCCCGGGCCAGAGCCGAAAGGGGAGAGCTGGCCTTCGGCACCGTTGACTCCTGGCTCATCTGGAACCTCACCGCCGGCAGGCTGCATGTCACTGATGTCACCAATGCCTCGCGCACAATGCTGTTTAATATACATACACTGGAATGGGACGACCAGCTGCTTCGGATCTTTAATATTCCGGCAGGATTGCTTCCTGAGGTGCGTTCCTCCAGTGAGCTCCTTGGCCATACTGACGGGATATTTTCCTCACCTGTACCCATCGCAGGAACGGCAGGCGACCAGCAGGCGGCTCTCTTCGGGCAGATGTGCATTGAACAGGGCATGGTTAAGAATACTTACGGCACCGGCTGCTTCATGGTTATGAATACCGGAAACACCCCCGTAATGTCAGGCAACAGACTTCTTACCACGGTAGCGTGGAAGATAGGTGACAGGACTGACTATGCTCTTGAAGGCAGCATTTTCATTGCCGGCGCCGTCGTGCAGTGGCTTCGTGACGGACTTGGTATCATCAGAAGCTCCGCGGAGGTTGAAGAGCTTGCTTCCAGTGTTCAGGGAAGTGAGGGTGTCTTTTTCGTTCCTGCCTTTGCCGGCCTTGGTGCCCCGCATTGGAACCAGGATGTCAGGGGAACGATCACCGGACTCACACGTGGCACCACCGCTGCACATATTGCACGTGCAGCACTTGAGAGCATAGCATACCAGACACTTGATGTGTTGCTTGCGATGCAGAATGATTCGCAACTGACAATAAGTGAGTTAAGGGTTGACGGTGGCGCCACGGCAAACAACCTGCTGATGCAGTTCCAGGCTGATATCCTTCAGGCTGCCGTGGTACGCCCGAGGATAACAGAGACCACGGCGCTGGGGGCTGCTTATCTTGCAGGACTGGCCACAGGTTACTGGAGCAGTGTTGACGAGATAAAGAGTCAGTGGCAGGTTGAAAGGTTATTCTCGCCAATAATGCAACCACGAGAGACCAGCGTCCTTGTAAAAGGTTGGCACCATGCCGTCAGGGCAGCCATGGCAACGGAAGAATAGAAGGGAGTCTGTCCGGCTGTATTTGGGACTAATGTACCGCCATACGGCCTTTCGGCTGCCATTTGCAGCGTGAAAATCGCTTGCCGGAAGCTGATTTTTTTAATTACGTTTGCATTATTAATACTCGGATATGAAAAAGCTGGCTCTTTTCACCGTTCTCTTAACACTCCTGCTACCCCTGCCATCAGCCGGGCAGGTGGTCGACAGCGCTGATGTATATATCATTACCTGCGCTCCGGGAACGGAGAGCTACTCGATTTACGGCCATACGGCGCTGCGTGTTGCCGTCCGCGGGACCACCATTGACAGGGTCTATAACTGGGGTATTTTTGACTTCTCAACCCCTAATTTCGTCTACCGGTTTGCCAAGGGAAGGCTTGACTACATGCTCGGAGCCTACGGATATGAGGATTTTCTGATGGAGTACATCTCCGAAGGCCGGTCGGTATGGTCTCAGAAGCTGAACCTGACCGTCGCGGAGAAGGAGAGACTCTTCGAACTTATAAATGAGAACCTGAAGCCTGAGAATGTGAAGTACAGGTATGACTTCTTCTTCGACAACTGTGCTACCCGCGTGCGGGACATCGTCGCTGCGGCCGCAACCGACACAGTGATATTTCCTGAGAAGGAGAGGAAGAGACAGAAGAGTTTTCGAAGACTTGTCGATCCCAAACAGAAGGTTCTGCCGTGGCTCGACATGGGTGCTGACATGCTGTTGGGGCTGCAGGCAGACAAAGAGGCCACACCCTATGATGAGATGTTCCTTCCGGACCATCTGAAGAACAACATGCTCAATACGGTCATTGTCCATGATGGGGTTGAAGAAGCTCTGACAGGACCTGCTGAGGTTGTTGCCGATTTCCCTGAATCTGACAGGACATCAGCAAAAGCATGGGTACCGCAGACTGTTTTCTGGCTTCTGCTGTTAATCGTTCTGTTGATGACATTCGTTCTCAGGAGACCGAAGCTGGAGAAAGCGGCTGATTTTGTGATTTATTTCATCTATGCAGTCATAGCCCTGCTACTGGTTTTTACCAACCTCTTTTCCGAACATGATGCACTCCACTTCAACTTCCTTTTCCTTGGGATAAATATCGTGATCCCGGTGCTGTTCGTGCTGCTCTTTACAAGAAATAAAGCAGTTCTGCTGAGCAGGATAGCCTTTTTCATCTCCCTCTCATGGCTTCCGGTATCACTCATCGCCGGTCAGGGGATCAATCCTGCCCTTATTCCCCTGGTGCTGATAATTACTGTAAGACTCTACAGTCACTGCGGCTTTGGAAAAGAGCTTTAACACTACTTTAACAACCTTTAACAAGGTTTTTTAATATCAGAAATGATCTTTGCGGATATTTTTTCGCGGAGATAAACAATACTATACAAAATGGAACACACAACCGATATCAGGCTCCTGAATGAGAAGATCGAAAGGGAAAGTGCCTTTGTTGACCTTGTCAGGCAGGAGATTAACAAGGTGATCGTCGGGCAGCGTCACCTCACTGATTCATTGCTTATTGGTCTGCTGTCAAACGGGCATATACTGCTCGAGGGTGTGCCGGGACTGGCAAAGACGCTTGCCATCAAGACGCTGGCTTCGATCATCGACACCAAATTCAGCCGGATACAGTTCACTCCCGACCTGCTTCCTGCTGACCTCATCGGGACGATGATCTACAGCCAGAAGAAAGAGGAATTCATTGTCCGCAAGGGACCGATCTTTGCCAATTTCATCCTTGCCGATGAGATCAACAGGTCACCTGCCAAGGTGCAGAGCGCCCTGCTCGAAGCCATGCAGGAGCGTCAGGTGACCATAGGTGAGCACACCTATAAGCTTGATGAGCCCTTCATGGTGCTGGCAACACAGAACCCCATAGAGCAGGAGGGAACCTACCCGCTGCCCGAGGCACAGGTTGACAGGTTCATGCTCAAGGTGATTATTACCTATCCCGACAAGGAGGAGGAGCGCATGATCATCCGCGAGAACCTCGCCAGCAAGTTCCCGACGGCAGACACCATCCTGAAGCCTGATGATATTATGAGAGCACGCAGTGTGGTTAAGGAGGTCTACCTGGATGAGAAGATCGAGAACTACATCCTCGACATCGTTTTTGCAACACGCAACCCGGAGATATTCGGACTGGATAAGTTCTCCCCCCTCATATCCTACGGGGCATCCCCCAGGGCAGGCATCAACCTTGCCATGGCCGCCAAGGCCTACGCCTTCATAAAGCGAAGAGGCTTCGTAGTGCCTGAGGATGTGAGATTTCTTTGCGCTGATGTGCTCAGACACCGTATAGGCCTAACCTATGAGGCCGAGGCAGAGAACATTACACAGGACAATATAATTTCCGAGATCCTCAATACTGTTGAAGTGCCATAGTAACCATGAAAAGGATCCTGCTTGTAACTGTCCTCTTTTTCTGCATGATAGCCCTGAAATCCCAGGGATTCATAGGCCTGCATGAGCGTAACATCTTGCAGGTAATGGATATGGAACACCCGGGGCTGGTGCTGCAGAGTGACATCAGGAACAGCAGTGTAAGGTATCTAAAGTATCTGTCCAAGGACAATCAGGAGACCTGGGTTATCTTCCTTGATGATAGCGGGATTTGCAAAGGGGTAAGGATAACCTGCGCCAACAGCCGTTACGACAGCAGGATCAGTGAGCTCAATGAGCTCTATAAGCCCGGCGAACTAAACAGGTGGAGCTATACCGAGAAAAGCGAGAAGATAGATGTCAGTCTCAAGCGTGACGATTACTTTTTTACAGTCACATGGGAGAGGGCAAAGAAGAGAGGGAAAAGTGGAAACGACAGAGCTGCTTAAGAAAGTAAGAAAGATCGAGATAAGGTCGAGGGGCCTTACCAGGCAGATTTTTGCCGGTGAGTACCACAGCGCCTTTCGCGGCAGGGGAATGGCTTTCAGTGAGGTACGCGAGTACCAGTTCGGGGATGACATTCGTAATATCGACTGGAACGTCACAGCCCGGTTAGGCCATCCCTACGTTAAGATATTTGAAGAAGAACGTGAGCTGACCGTCATGCTGCTCGTAGATGTCAGCCGCTCCGGTGATTTCGGGACGGCAGCTTCAACCAAGAGAGAGCTGATGACAGAGATAGCAGCTGTGCTGGCATATTCTGTAATTGCCAATAATGACAAAGTGGGACTGATGCTCTTCTCCGACAGGGTTGAGAAGTACATACCCCCCAAGAAAGGCAGGGCGCACATGCTACGCATAATAAGGGAGATGCTTAGCTATGAACCTTCCGGGTCGGGCACATCACTCTCGGAACCGCTGCGATATCTTACAAATGTCATCAGGAAAAGGTGTACGGCATTCATCCTTTCCGACTTCATGGCGCCGCCCTTCACCGAGTCGCTGCGCATTGCATCGGGCAAGCATGATGTTGTGGCTCTGCGAATCAGTGACAGGAGGGAGAGGGAGATGCCTGATATCGGTTTTGTAAAGATTGCTGACCCGGAGACTGGAAAAGAGGATTGGATTGATACCTCTTCTTCCCGTATCAGAAGGGAGTATGCCGAACGCTGGAAGAGACATGACGAGACGGTCAGCAATACGTTCGTAAACTGCGGTGTGGATGTGGCCACCGTTACCACCGGGGCTGACTACATCAAGCCCCTGATCTCACTCTTCAAGCACAGGTAAGGCATGAAAAGAATTATATCAGTCATATCAGCCTTATTTCTGTTGCTTGTTGCGGCATCTGCCCAGGAGGTGACGATTACCTCTGCGCCTGACACTACGGCGATTCTTATTGGTGATCAGATTGGTTTTACCGTCTCGGCGGTGATTCCCGCCGGCACGGTGGCAGGAATCAGCGAAGCGGGAGACACCCTCGCCGGGAAGATTGTCATCCTGGGTAAAAGCCCGAGGGACAGCGTGGCAGGGCCCAACGGGAAGATCGTAATTTTCGACAGGTATCTGATAACGGCTTTCGATTCAGGAACTTATACCATACCTCCCTTTTATGCTGAGGTAGCCTCCGGTGATACACTTCTCAGGTACTATTCGGAAAATTCATCCCTCAGGGTCCTGCGTCCCGATGTCACACCTCCCGACAGTACCGATGTCATATTCGACATTATCCCTCCCCGTCGGGCACCGGTGACTTTTGCGGAGATAGTGCCGTGGCTTGTAATAGCCTTTGTGGCAGCAGTGCTTCTATATCTTCTGGCCCGTTTCCTGCCAAGGAATCCTTTAAGGAGGTTTGTCAGACCTCTGCCCCCTCCTGAACCGGCACACATTATTGCTTTGCGGGAGCTGTCGGCTTTGCGTTCCGAAGAGTTGTGGCAGAAGGGAGAGGTCAAGAAATACTATTCGCGGCTGTCGGACATACTGCGCCGGTACATCGATAACCGTTACGGCATCAGTTCACCCGAGCTCACCACCGACGAAACCGTGAGGATGCTGCAGAGAGCGGCGGTTACAACAGGCCGGCAGATGTCAGTCGTGAAAGAGATGCTCTCTCTCTCTGACATGGTGAAATTCGCCAAGTATGTTCCTGAGAGCAGCTTGCACGAGAGATGTTACGAAGATGCCATGAAATTTGTCGAAGAGACAAGAGAGGCGGAAGAGACTGCCGGAGAGAGGACAGGGGAAGGAGGCAGGCATGCGTAACATCGTCTTTGAAAACGGGTGGTTTCTGTGGTTCCTGCTTGTCATACCGCTGCTGCTGGCATATTATATCTACCGCCAGAACAGGTCACATGCATCGCTGAAGCTCTCCACTGCCGGTTTTTTTGCGGAGAGCCGCAACACCTTCCGCCACTGGCTCAGGCATATTCTGTTTGCAATGCGGCTGGCGGTCATCGCACTGGTCATCATCGTTATTGCCAGGCCACAGAACGTCGATAAATGGCAGAGCTCAACCACGGAGGGTATTGATATCGTGCTGGCTCTTGACGTCTCAGGCTCCATGCTTGCCCGCGACTTCAGTCCTGACAGGCTGGAGGCCTCCAAAAATGTTGCCACCGAGTTCATCAGCGGCAGGCCCTATGACCGTATAGGGTTGACGGTATTCAGCGGGGAGAGCTTTACGCAGTGCCCCCTGACCACAGATCATGCCGTGCTGATAAACCTTCTGAGGGAGATCAAAAGCGGAATGATAGAAGACGGTACTGCCATTGGAGTAGGACTGGCCACTGCCATCAACCGGATCAAGGACTCTGATGCAATAAGCAAGGTAATAATCCTGCTTACAGACGGGGTGAACAACATGGGATCGATAGACCCCATGACGGCTGCAGAGATAGCACATACCTTCGGCATAAGGGTTTATACTATCGGCGTCGGAAGCAGGGGTTATGCCGATTACCCGGTGCAGACACCCTTTGGCATGCGTTATCAGAAGATGCAGGTTGAGATAGATGAGGAGTTGCTGAAAGAGATAGCTGAACTTACCGGCGGCAGGTATTTCAGGGCTGTTGACAACACCAGTCTACAGCAGGTTTACAGCGAGATAGACAAGCTTGAGAAATCGAAGATAGAGACCAGGGAGCACAGCAGACGTGAGGAGGTATTCATGCCGTGGGCACTGGCGGCGGCAATCATCCTCACCCTCGAGTTGCTGTTCAGGTATCTGTTCCTTAAAAACATGTCATAGCAAGCCATGGATACTTTCAGATTTGCCAATCCCGATATTCTTTACCTGCTCCTCCTGGTGCCGGTACTGATACTTATATGGGCAGCAGGCAACAGGAGAAGGAGGCTGGCAAGGGATCGCTTTGGCGACCCCGGGCTTGTGAGAAGGCTTATTCCCGACTATTCGCAGGCACGTATGACTGTGAAGTTCTTCATGAGGCTGACGGCATTTATTCTTGCACTGCTGACAGTGGCCAGGCCCCAGTTCGGTTCCAGGCTCGAGGAGGTCAAGCGTGAGGGCGTTGAGGTTATTATAGCTCTGGATGTCAGTAACTCAATGCTGGCTACCGATATTAATCCTTCAAGGCTTGAACGGGCCAGACAGGCTATATCGCAGCTGGTTGATCAGCTTAGAAATGACAGAATAGGGTTGATACTCTTCGCCGGTGATGCCTATACACAGATACCTGTCACCAATGACTATCTCTCTGCCAAGATGTTCCTCGCCTCAGCCGGTCCTGATGCCGTATCAAAGCAGGGAACGGCAATAGGCGCAGCGATAGAGCTGGGGATCAGGTCATTCACTCCAGAGAGCGACAAGAGCAGGGCGCTGATCATAATAACCGACGGCGAAAACCATGAGGATGATGCGGTAGAGCAGGCCCGCCTGGCAGCCGAAAAGGGCATTACCGTTCACACCATAGGCATAGGCTCACCGGAAGGCTCTCCGATACCGATAACGGCAGGCGGCAGGACCGACTACCTCAAGGACAGGGAGGGCAACACCGTCATCTCTAAGCTCAATGAGAAAACGCTCAGGGAGATAGCATCCGTGACTGGAGGAAATTATGTCAGGGCCAGCAACAGCAGCATAGGACTGAACGAGATATATAACGATATCGGCCGCATGAAGAAGAGTGAAACGAATACGGTGATGTATACCGAATACAATGATCAGTTCCTGGTACCGGCAGTGCTTCTCTTCCTGTTGCTCGTTGCCGATCTGCTTTTTGAAGACCGCAGGAGCCATCTTCTGAGGCGGCTTGGAATTGTGGCATCAGATTTGAAAAAGGCTGAGAGATGAGAAACAGGGTAAACATAGCAAGGGTCATTGTGACAGCGCTGGGAATATTACTCACTCTCCCTTCACTCTCCGCACAGGAAGAGCGTGAATACATCAGAAAGGGGAACAGGCTGTACAAAAAGAGTGAGTTTGCAGGCAGTGAAGCTATGTATAGAAGGGCACAGGAGCAGGAGCAGTCAACTGAAGATGCCGGTTTCAACCTGGGGAATGCCCTTTACAAACAGGGCAGGTACGGCGAGGCTGCCGACGAATTTGTGAGATCAGCGGTTGCAGGTGAGACCGACACGGTCAAACAGGCACAGAGCCTCTACAACCTTGGCAACTCGCTGATTAAGGAGCAGAAGTATGATGAAGGTATCAGGGCTTATATCAACTCGCTGAAGCTCGATCCCGGCAACATAGAGGCCAAATATAATCTCGCCTGGGCACAGGATCAGCTGCGACAGCAACAGAAAAAGGATCAAAACCAGGATCAGCAGGAAAACAATAAGGAAAACGAAAAGGGCGATGATCAGCAGGAGAGTGATGACCAGCAGCAGGAGGAGAAGCCACAGGATCAGCAGCAGGAGGAACAGCCTCAGGAGCAGGAAGGACAGCAGCAGGAGCAGTCGATAAGCAGGGAAGATGCAAAGCGCCTGCTTGATGCCCTGGCGGCCAACGAGAAGGAGACGCAGGAGAAGGTGCAGCGTGAGAAGGCCGCAAAGGCAAGGGTAAGGGTGATTAAAAATTGGTAATTTTGGCGTTGATGAAAAGATATATCCTGGCACTTTTTTATCTTCTGGCAGCACTTACACTCACTGCCCAGGAGGTTAATCTGACTGTCGATGCCCCTGAGAGGGCCGTGGCAGGAGAGCGTTTCAGGATAGTCTATACCGTCAACGCAACAGGCGGGCAGTTCAGTCCCCCTGCTTTTGATCCATCCTTCAGTGTCTCCGGCCCTCAGCAGTCGACAAGTCGCAATGTACAGTGGATCAACGGTGAGATGAGCTCTGTGTCGACAACAACACTGATTTATTATGTTGTTGCCACCGTGCCGGGGAGATATACCATCCCTGCAGCCAGTTTCGAGAGTAAAAATGTCACGGTGACCGCTCCGGCGAGGGAGATTGAGATAGTCGCAGGTGGGGCTGCCGCTTCCCAGAGCCAGGGACAGGGCCAGAGTCCGGGTCAGAGTCAGGGCGTGAGCCAGTCGTCAGGTGCACAGGCAGCAGACGGAGGTACGGATGTCTCCCTGAGGCTCCATGTCAGTACCCGGGAAGTATATATAGGACAGCCTGTCTCGGCGACTCTCAAGCTCTATACGCGGGTGAACCTGTCGGGGATCAATGAACTGAAGTACCCCGACTTCAAGGGTTTCCTTCGCGAAGACCTGGAGACACCAGAACTCAGGAGTCTGGAGACTGAGGTTATTGACGGAGTGCAATATGGGACGGGGGTGCTGCAGCACTTTCTTCTCTATCCGCAGATCTCAGGTGAGATTCGCATCGAACCGGTGCAGATGACTGCCATGGTGCAGCAGCGCACCAGCATGCGCGATCCCTTCTTCGACGACCCTTTCTTTTACAGTTTCTTTTCCGGCGTCTCCACCGTGCCGCGCTCGGTATCATCACAGCCGGTAACCATCAGGGTGAAGCCGCTCCCCGAGCCCCGGCCTGCCGACTTTCACGGTGCTGTAGGCTCTTTCACCCTCAGCTCGGATCTGTCGAAATCAGAGGTTGAGGTAAATGACGCTATTGATTTGACAATCAGCATTAAAGGTTCAGGCAATCTCAACCTCGCGGGAGAGCCTGTAATCAATTTTCCGCAGGGAATTGAAAAGTACGATCCTGAAGTCACAGTCAGAAGTTCCGGCACTGCCTCCGGAAGCAAAACCTTTAAGTATCTCCTCATCCCGAGGAATAGCGGCACTTTTGAGATACCTCCGGTTTCATATACGGTTTTTGACCCGCAGCAGCATAAATATGTCACCCTGAGGAGTGAAGGTTACAGCATCACCGTTACCGGCAGCGATGATCAGGCAGAGGTGGCAGCGCCAGTCTATATTCCGGGTGAAGATGTTAAATACCTGGGGCAGGATATCCGCTTCATCAGGAGCGGCAACGGCAATCTCACCCTCACCAGGCAGCCTCTGGTGAAGACAACATACTACTGGCTGTGGTTCATCCTGGCGCTCTTTGTGGCATCGGTTGTGCTGTTGCTCAGGCGCGAACAGCTTCGCCGGAACGCTGACATTACAGCCCTGCGGAATCGCAAGGCTGCCAGAAATGCACACAGGAGGCTGGCGAAGGCGAAGGCCCTGCTGGGCTCAGGCATGACGGAACAGGCCAACTCCGAGCTGGCAAGGGCTCTGTGGGGTTATCTTGCCGACAAACTCTCAATGCCTCAGTCGCAGATCACAAGGGAAAACTGCCACGCAGGATTGAGAGCCAGGAATGTGGAGGAAGGGTTGATCACGGAGTTTGACAGCATAATCTCTGTTACGGAGTATTCACAGTATGCTCCCAGGACTGAGGGGGAGAGTCCTGCTGCCCTGCTTGAGAGGGCCTCCCTGCTAATCAGTAAGCTTGATAATGTGCTGGATTAAAATTGTTAACAGATGCGAAGAGCAATTGCCATAATTATTATTCTGATCTGCAGCCTGCCGGGCGTTACAGCACAGTCGGCCGGGGAGAGGTATTCGCAGGCGGGTGAACTTTATAGCTCAGGAGACTACTCGGGTGCAGCTGCCATCTACCGGCAGCTTTATGAGGAGGGTTACAGGAGCGAGGACCTTCTCTACAATGCCGGCAATGCATTTTTCAGATCAGGAGACAACGCCTCTGCCATCCTCTTTTACGAACGTGCAAAGCTTATGGCTCCGGCTGATGAGGACATAGACTACAATCTGCAGATAGCAAGGAGCAGGGTCACTGACAGGTTTGAGACCGTCCCGCGCCTCTTCTTTTCCAGGTGGTTTGATTTTCTCTCCCTGCTTGCCTCCACAAACAGCTGGGCAATGGCAGCATTAGTGATGTTTGTCGTCTCACTGCTGCTGGCACTTATATTCCTTACCAAATCAAGGGCCCGCGGCCGCCTCCTTTCTTTCTGGCTTGCTCTTACTGCGCTGATACTATCGGCAGTGATGATATCACTCGCCCTGCGCAATAACTCGCTTATAAACAACAACAAACGGGCCGTTATCACTTGCAGTATCGTCACCGGTCGCAGTGCCCCCGGAGAAAACGGCAGCGAGTTGTTTGTCCTCCATTCAGGAACTACAGTAACCGTTGAACAGGAGCTGGGCAAATTCTACGAGGTAAAGCTCCCCGACGGCAACAAGGGGTGGGTGCGGGGCGACTGCATGGAAAAGATATAACCCGTACAGACAATTTTCGTATCTTTTCTGCCGGTTTCAGAAACATCCAGAACCTAAGAAAAAAATTCTCCTGGCTGTCTGAGACTTCATTATATGTGACCGATGAAGGAGTTTATCACTGTCTGCCCGCGCAACTGTTACAGCACCTGTACATTCAGGGTATTCACCAGTGAGGGCAGGGTGGTCCGGATCCTTCCATGTGAGGGTAACCTGGCGACCCCGGAGGGACCGTGCATCAAGGGGTTATCCTATCTCGAACGCGAATATTCGCCTTCACGCATCATCAGACCATTACAGCGGCAGCCGGACGGTTCATTTGTTCCGATTGGGATGGAAGAGGCCCTGGGTATCATTGCAGGTAAGCTGCTGGCCGCCAGGGAGAGGCATGGGCCGCACTCGGTGCTTTTCTATAAGGGCAGCGGTTACTCAGGCCTGAGCAATGATATTGCCGGCAACTTCTGGAGACTATTTGGCGGTGCCACCACCACTTACGGCAATCTATGCTGGCCGGCCGGTCTCGAGGCCGTCAGGCTGACACTGGGGGAGGTGAAGCACAACGTACCATGGGATATTGCGAAAACGCGTCTCATAATACTGTGGGGCAAGAACTCCGCCGAGACCAATGTGCAGGAGATGATACATATTGACCGTGCCAGGAAAAACGGTGCCAGGGTTGTTGTTATCGACCCGCGGCGAACCCCCACGGCTGACAAGGCTGACATACTGCTCAGGCCGCGGCCCGGCACCGATGCCGCACTGGCACTGGCGATGGCAAAGGTGATTATCGACAGGAATCTGGTCGATAAAGAGTTTGTCAGCAAGAATGTAGCAGGTTTTAATGAGTTTGCAGCGTCACTTAAGATAACACCTCTCAACGCACAGGAGATCACAGGTATACCTGCCGAAGCCATTGAAGAGATTGCAGTGATGGCAGCCGGGGCCGGACAACTAACCGTCGTGGCCGGTTACGGGCTGCAGCGTTATACCAACGGCGGGCAGACTATTCGTGCCATTCTTTCAATACCTGTCATCACAGGTATGATAGGCCGGTCAGGCTGCGGATTCAACTTTGCCAATCTTCAGAGCTATATTTTTGACGATGTGAAGGAGCCGCTGAGCTATTATCCTGATAAGGAATCAGATAAACCTTTCCGGCGTGCCATCTCAATGGCAAGGTTCGGTCCTGACTTTTTTGCACTCCCGGAGCCGGGTATAGAGGTAGCATGGATCGAACGGGGCAATCCTGTCACACAGCTGCCCGGAAGCAGTGAGGTAATTTCTGCATTGCAGTCGGTGCCCTTCAAGGTTGTCGTTGAGCAGTTTATGACAGATACCGCTGCGATGGCAGACATCATTCTCCCTGCGAAGGGGATCTTTGAGCAGGCTGATATAGTGGGCTCTTACTGGAACCCTTATGTGCAGTACAAGCCTGCTGTGACTGACCCTCCCGGTGAGGTGATGCCGGAGAGTGAGATCTACTGGCGCCTGGCGCAGATGGTGCGATTAACAACCGGTGGCGGAGTCGACAGCTCTGTAGAGGTGAGCGGAGAGACGCAGGATGGTGACGCAGGTCTCCCGTTGCAGGGGAGAGGCATGGACCATAACAGCGTATCCGGTATTCCTGCCCCCGGTGATTATGATGCCTGGCTCACGGAGCGCATCAGCAGCACACCGGGATTTGTTCGTGAGGAGCTCATGCAGCATCCTGTAATCCCTGAACAGAATGAGAATCCGGCATATGCCGACGGACATTTCACGACGCCCTCCGGTAAGATTGAGCTCTGGTCAGACAGTGCGGTGAAACTGTGGGGCGTCAACCCGCTGCCCAGCTATGAACCACTGGATGATTTCAGCGAGTCACATCTTCCATTCAGGCTCATGACTCCCAATATTGCCTCTCGCATTCACTCACAGTTCGGAAATCTCGAGGTTGTTAAAAGTGTGATTGAGGCTCCTGCCTGGGAGATCTCTGTCGCCGATGCCCGCAGGCTGCAACTTAAGAGCGGTGACACTGTCAGGGTCTTCAACTCACGTGGTGAGGTGAAAGGCAGAGTGAAGGTTACCACACGCGTCAGGAGCGGGAGCATAGTCTTCCCAAATGGCATATGGTGTGCCGAGGGTGGAGGAGTAAACAGGCTCATCCATCCGGCAGAGACTGACATGGGCTATGGGGCAGCCTTTCATAATACCAGGGTAGACATCGACAAGGTAACGCCATGAGAAGGGGATTTGCATTCGATGCTTCACTGTGTGTCGGCTGCAGGGCCTGCAGCGCCGCCTGCTTGCTGGAGAACGGACTGCAGGCCGGTACGAGAACCATATTGACCTGGAACGACAGAGCTCTGCCGCTGATGAGGGTCATCAGCCTCTCACTGGCATGCAGCCACTGTGAAGAGCCAGCCTGCGCTGAGGGGTGTCCTGCAAAGGCATATACCGTTGAGGGGAGCGGGGTGGTGATACATCATGCAGACAGGTGCATGGGTTGCGGTTACTGCACCTGGAGGTGCCCCTATGATGCCCCGAAGATCAATGAGGCCAAAGGTTACATTGAGAAATGCCACCTCTGTTATGAGAGAACGGAAGAAGGCATCGATCCTGCATGCGTTACAGCCTGCCCGACAGGCGCACTCAGATTTACAGAACAGGAAAAGTTTGAGCCTGTTGGCATCGGGTGGTTCCCCGAGACAGGCATAGGCCCTTCGCTGATACTTAAAGAGGCTGATAGCTTAAAAGGACCGGTAATCATCCCATCGGGGGAGGCGGATAATACAGAGGAGGAACTGCCGCAGGTCGGACTGCCGGAAAGGATACGCAAGGAGTGGAGCCTGATCCTGTTTTCTCTCCTGCTGATATCTGCTTCCGCCATGATGATCATCACCGGCTTTACGGATACACTTATCCCGGCGTTGATACCTTTACTGCTTCTCACGGCAGCAATGGCTGTGTCTGTGGCCCACCTGGGGGTGCCGGGCAAAGCCTGGAGGGCAGTAATAAACATCACCTCCTCACCGCTGAGCCAGGAGATAGTGCTGACAGGCCTGCTAACCCTTATCGCACTGCTCAACTGGATCTCTCCGGGCCTTATCCCGCCCGGGGTCGGAGCCATTTCCGCACTGCTGGCGCTTATATCCGTCGACCGCGTCTTCTTTGCTGCCGACAGGAGCCTGACGCTGAAGCTTCATTCCGGGCAGGCCTTCTTTGCCGGCATTTATGCCGTCTCATGGTTCCTGGAGCCGGGAACACTCTTCCTGGTCTTCTCCATGCTGGCAGCAATTTCAGTCGTCATGAGATACAGGACTGCCGAAGGACCTCCCTTTGTGCGGAATCTCTATTACTTCAGGGCACTGGTGCTGCCAGTCGTCTTCATGCTGCTCTACCCGGAGAGCCCCGTAGCTGACGGTGCGGCAGTTGTACTGTTCCTGGCAGGAGTGGTGGCAGACAGGCTGCTTTTCTATTGCGATTTCAATCCCGTCAATATCAGAAATACAATAAAAGAACACTTTGCTAACGAACGTGAAAGATGAAAAAGAGAGAAATAAACAGCGTCAGGACTCCGGTTTACCGTGATGCCGGATTTGAGTTGCCGACAGCCGGTACCACCTTGGACGCCTTTTCCGCGGAGACAGCACATGAGAGGGAACCCGATCTCTACATCTATTCCCGTTACCGCAATCCTACCGTGGTAGCGGCTGAGGAGGCCGTCATGGCCGTTGAGGGCTCCCAGTGGGCCCTGCTTGTTCAGTCGGGTATGGCAGCCATTGACATTGCACTCTCCATCTTCCAGGAGGCGGGAAGTCGGAGTAACTGGCTCTTCTTCTCAGAGATCTACGGCGGCACCCTCTCGTACATCAACAGCATACTGATCAGGCGCCGGGGACAGGGAGTAAGTTTCTTCAGCCCCACAGGGAACGATTATGACTATGAGATGCTTGAAAGGATTCTGGCTGAGACGAAACCGGACATTGTCTACTTTGAAACCATCTCCAATCCCCTTCTGATTGTTGCCGACGGAAGCCGTATCATTTCCATGGCAAAAAAACACGGTGCCAGGGTCATCGTTGACAACACCTTTGCCACGCCCCTGTTGTGGAAGCCACTTGATGACGGCGCCGACATGGTGATCCACAGCGCCACGAAGTACCTCTCGGGCCACGGCAATCTCACTGCCGGTGTGATATGCGGCAACGACAGCGATCTTTTGCACAGTGCAGTAGAGTATCGCAAATTCATAGGCCATGTGCTCTCTCCGGATGATGCCTACCGGTTACAGACCCAGCTAGCCTCTCTTGAGCTGCGCTTCATGCAGCAATGCAGCAATGCCCGGGCCGTGGCAGAGCTGCTCAGCTCATCCGGGCGGGTCGGCACGGTTCTCTATCCCGGCCTGGAAACTCATACTACCCATACCGTATGCAGGGAGATTACAGGCGGCAAGGGTTACGGCGCGATGGTCACATTCGACATGGCTGGCGAAAGCCCGGAGGAGAAGAGGGATAGTCGTGACAGGTTCATAGCCGCTGTCTATCCCGACATCAGACTCATACCCACCCTGGGTGACTCTCACACCATACTTATGCCGGTAGAGGCAGTCTGGGGGTCTAAATACCCGGA
This sequence comes from Bacteroidales bacterium UBA4772, assembly GCA_002403305.1. Taxonomy (GTDB): domain Bacteria; phylum Bacteroidota; class Bacteroidia; order Bacteroidales; family VadinHA17; genus SR-FBR-E99. The sequence goes on along the minus strand of DHHM01000001.1, from coordinate 147,691 downwards.
ACCCGGAATGATCAGGATGTCAGTCGGTTTTGAGTCACGCGAGGTTATCAGGCAGGTCATTGAGCGCGGTCTCCGTTCGTGATCACCACTGCACCGGCTCAATGCCCCTGGAGGTGAGCCACTGATTGCACCTGCTGAAGTGCGAGCAGCCGAAGAACCCGCGTGAGGCAGAGAGGGGAGAGGGGTGTACGGTCCTGAGGATCAGATGCTTTGCTGGATCAATTGATGCACCCTTATTCTGTGCATAGTTGCCCCATAACATGAATACCAGGTTTTCACGGTCACGGTTCAGCGCGCTGATGGCGGCATCAGTGAACCGTTCCCAGCCCCTGTTCTGGTGCGATAGAGCCTGATGTGCCCTTACTGTGAGGATAGCATTGAGCAGGAGAACCCCCTGCGCGGCCCACCGTTCCAGGTTTCCTGTCCCTGGAACCTCAACCCCCAGGTCGCGGTTGAGTTCCCTGAAGATATTGACAAGGCTGGGAGGGAACTCGGTGCCGTCGGTGACAGAAAAACAGAGTCCATGGGCCTGACCAATGTTATGATAGGGATCCTGTCCGATGATCACGACCTTTACCCTGTCAAACGGACAGAGGTCAAAGGCATTGAAGATCTTGCCGGCAGGCGGAAAGACCTGGCGCGTACGGTACTCCTCCCTCACGAAATCGGTCAGTGCTGCAAAATAATCGCTGCTGAATTCATCCTTCAGCTTCTCCTTCCAGCCTGCTTCAATCTTTACCTGCATAGTCTCCGGATAGACTTGTTGTATGAGGTTAAATATATCCATTTTTCAGAGAACTGTCTATCTCCTGAACGAAGGATCAAAAAACAATTATATTAGAACCTCAAATTCTGATTGCTATGATAGACCTGAGAAGCGACACTGTAACGAGACCTTCCCCAGGGATGCTTGAGTTCATGATGAAAGCCAGTGTGGGTGACATGATCTTCGGAGAAGACCCTATGGTGAATGAACTTGAGGAGATGTCAGCCTCAATGTTCGGCATGGAGGCAGCTCTCTACTGTCCTTCCGGAACGATGACAAACCAGATTGCAATTAAGGCTCATACCCGTCCCGGTGATGAGGTTATCTGCAGCCGGCTGGCACATATATACCAGTTTGAAGGAGGAGGTGTTGCCTTCAACTCCGGTGCTTCAGTGGCGCTTATTGACTCTGAAAACGGCACCTTCACCGCTGAAGATGTGGAGCAGTACATCAATAATCCCAACGACTGTCACAAGGCCTATACCCGGCTGGTAGAGGTGGAGAACACCGTCAACAGGGGTGCCGGAGCCTGCTGGGACTTTGCCGAGCTGGTGAGGATCAGGGAGCTGTGTGACAGGCACGGTCTCGGTTATCACCTCGACGGTGCCAGGCTGTTCAACGCCATGACTGCCGACGGCAGGAAGCCTGAGGAGTACGGTGCGTTGTTTGATTCGGTCTCGATATGCCTCTCAAAGGGACTGGGTGCACCGGTAGGTTCCGTGCTGCTGGGAAACAGGGATTTCATCAGGCAGGGGCAACGGATCAGGAAGGTGCTGGCTACCCTCTGAAGGTGAAGCAGAACTGCCGGAGACCTCTCATAATACTTTGCGGTACACAAGTTTATCGTCGCCGGGGCCGTAGAACTCACGCAGCGTGGCCGCAAGCTCATAACCGTTTTTGAGGTAAAAGTGCCTTGTCGGTTCATACAGAGCCCTCCCTGAGGTCTCGATCCAGACAATTTTTCCTTTCATGGAGCTGATTCGCTCTTCGGCATTTTTCAGTATGATGGAACCGTAATGCTTCTGCCTCTGTTCCTCCCGGATGGCTATCCAGTAGAGATCCCATGAGTGCACTGATGACGGGTTGGGACCAAAGCATGCAAAACCTACAACCTCACCGTTTTCAAGGAGGCGCACCCAGTAGTAACCGCTGCTCTCCTGGCCTTTTTCATTCGTTTCATCAGCCAGAGAAAGAGCTACTTCTATCTCAAAGTCATAGAAGTATCCGGATGATGAGAGTATCTTTTCAAGAGCCGGCCTGTCGGCACGGGTTATCTCAAAGGAAATCTCAGCCATGGCTTCAACGGTTCAGGTCACGGATTATATCACCAATTATTTCCTCACGGGTCTGACCGGCATGAATGGCTGCCGCTATAAATCCGCTGTCGGGAGAGAGACAGGGGTTGGCATTGATCTCCAGCACGTAAACGTTTTCCTCGCCATCAACACGCATGTCCACACGGGCATAACCCCTGAGTTCGAATGTATGCCAGCATGCCATTACCGTTTCCTCCAGCTTGTTCAGAAGGGTGCTGTTCAGGTCATCAGGAAAGTGCCTCCTGCTGTTGTGGTACTGAAAGGTATCCTCCTCCCATTTAGCCTTATAGCTGACTATTCGAGGCAGATCATCAGGGTAATCGTGAAAGCCTATCTCAGCGGGAGGCAGCATCATGGGACCGTCAGGGCCAGATTTGACACTTACATTAAACTCTCTTCCCTCGATGAACTCTTCGATGAACCAGTGGCTGTCATCCTTACCCTTCAGGATATCAGGTATGGAGCCGTCAAAGGTAAAGACCGACTCTTCCGTAATACCCAGAGAGCCGTCTTCCCAGACAGGTTTGAGGATATATTTTCTTCCCGGTTTCATGCCGGTAGCTTCGGAAATTTTGTATCCGCCTGCAACAGGTATTCCGTGGGCCTTCATTATCTGGCGTGCGAGCACCTTGCTGCCTGAGAGAAAAGCGGCTTCCACGGAGCATCCGGTATAGGGTATGTGATGCATATTGAGCAGTGCAGGAATGAAATAGAGTATCTCCGCCCTCTTTCCGACCGCCTCTGCCAGGTTGAAGACAAAGTCAATATCCTCGTCAGCTATCCGTGCCATCTCGCTGAAGAAATTCTCAGTGATGCCTCTGCGCTGCACATTGATTCCAATTTTTTTCAGCGTCGCCTCAATGAAGTTCACCTGGTCGATGACGTCAAGCTCGTCCGGCAGGGCGTCAGGGGCAGGTTCATTGTAGATGACCAGACATTTTCCGTTCATCATGCAAGTCCGTAACGTTTTTTTGCAGAGTCCATTATCAACTCAACTAGAGTTTCAAAGCCCATGCCGTTCATGCGTGAGAGCATGGGAAGGTCGGAGTGTACCGGGTTAAGTCCGGCCAGCGGGTTGGCCTCAATGAAGCATATCCTGCCGTTCCGGTCGGCCTTCATATCAACGCGGCCGGCATCCACGGCATCGAGGACTCGCCATGCCCCGAGGGCCACCGCATTGCATTCTTTCCGCACCGTCTCGTCATACACTTCGTACTTGACATAATTCTCGTAGTTCTCCTTCACCTCGACTGAATAGGGGAGATTATCCCTGCAAATCACCTCCATGCCGCCTGTCACCCTCGCCTCACTGCCTGTGCCGGTGACACCGACGGTGAACTCCCTTCCGGGCAGGTATTCTTCAATCAGTACCGGTTGATGGTAGGTCTCCAGCAATTTGGTCACAACTGTCACCAGGGAATCACGGTCCCGCACCACACTATTTGAGTTTATACCCTTGCCAGTTCCCTCTGCCACAGGTTTGACAAAGAGGGGGTAAGCCAGGGAGGATGTCCGCACAAGGTCAGCGACTGAGGCTGCAATTATGCCCGGACATACCGGTACGCCCGCAGCTTCAACCACCAGCCGTGCCAGGTATTTGTTTAGTGAGACTCCCATCACCACCGGGCCGCTGAAGACATAGGGTATACGATACTGGTCGAGCAGCACCGGCACGGCCGACTCACGTCCGTCGCCGTAGAGCCCTTCGGCAATATTGAATACCATGTCCCATCTGCGTCCTGCGGCGAGCTGGGTCACCAGCTCAAAGAGATTCCCTATCCGTTCCGTCTCGTAGCCAAGGTTACTCAGTGTCGCCTCGAGGGCGGCCACCGTCTCCTCCTTGTCAAACTCAGCAGTCTCATCCATGGTATATCCCCGTTCGAGGTACCACGACCGGAGATCATAGGTAAGGCCTATCCTCATTCGTCAGTTACTTTTTATTGGGATAAGTATACCGGTTGTTTTTGTAGTTCCTGAGCACCCACTTTTCGGGACCGCTCTCGACGACGTATGATGGCAGGATGGGTATCTTACCGCCCCCTCCGGGAGTATCAATAACAAACTGGGGCACTGCATAACCGCTGGTATGACCCCGCATGCTCTCTATAATCTCTATTCCTGTTTCTACGGTGGTACGGAAGTGGCTGGAGCCGGGAATGAGGTCGCACTGGTAGATATAATATGGTCGCACGCGCACTGTCAGCAGCTTGTGCATCAGATCCTTCATCGTGGCGGGATCGTCGTTTATTCCCTTCAGGAGCACCGTCTGGCTCCCCAGGGGTATGCCGGCATCGGCTAGCATCTCACATGCCCTGCGCGTCTCCTTTGTCAGCTCGTCGGGGTGAGTGAAGTGCAGGCTGAGATAGAGCGGATGATACCTCCGAAGCATTGACACCAGCTGAGGCGTTATCCTCTGCGGGAGCACCGCCGGTATTTTGGTTCCTATCCTCAGGATCTCAATATGTTTTACAGATCTCAGTCGCGAAAGCAGGTACTCCAGCTTATTGTTGTTCATCGTCAGGGGATCTCCTCCGCTGATAATGACATCACGTATTTCGGTGTGCTCCTCAAGATACCTGAAGGCTATCTCCCATTCGTCTTTCGTCAGGTGGCCCAGCTTGCCGACCGAATGTGATCGTGTGCAGTACCTGCAGTATGATGAGCAGAACTGGCTGACGGTGAAAAGCGCCCTGTCAGGATACCGGTGAATGATGCCGGGAACAGGACTGCTGCCTGTTTCGTCGAGCGGATCAGCCTTCTCAGCCTCGGTGATTATCATCTCCCCTGAGGTGGGTATCATGGTACGGCGCAGCGGGGCGCCGGGCTCCGAATCATGGATGAGAGACAGATAGTATGGAGTGACGCGCAACGGCAACCTGTTCTTCAACCTGTGAAGAGTATTCTTCTCGTCATCGGTGAGCGTCATGACGCGCGACAGAGCCTCGGCGGTAGTAAAGGAATTGCGAAGCTGCCAGCGCCAGTCATTCCAGGAATTAACATTTGTTAGTGGGAAGTAGCGGCGTATGAATTCCGAACTCCGGTTGCTAACTGCTTGATCGTGGGATCCGATCTGCGGGAAGATCATGGTACCCGCGCCAGGTTCTTCGTCAGAAGAACAGCCCATGAGGCGGTGCTCATAATGAGTCACCGTAGCCTCTTTTCTGTTAGCGTTCATACTTCGGTAAAATAATTTACCTTCTTTGTCTGGTTGTTGTTTCTAAATGTTTTTAGTGAATATTTTATTTCAAAAATTTCCGCTAAGATATCAAATGGAACAGGTGCGAAAATTATGGCCGGGGAAAGATATCAACAAGGATTATCCGTCTGTTATTACCTGACAGTTTGATTAATAACTATTATGGCGGGAAGTTATTCACTGTTCCTTATTGGTCCTTTGAAATGATGGCCTTCAATTGAGGCGCAAACATATATTAAATTTTAATATCCGGATACTTTTGAGCAATTATTTTCAGGTTATTTTTTACCATCTCATCGCGCTGGGCAGCACACAGTTGAGTGCGTCCTGCATCTTCCGGTGTATTCATCACATAATCCGTCAGTTTATCCAATGTGGTTGTTGCCACATGCATCCTGGTATCTGAGCTTGCATAGTAGACAAAGACAGTGCCATCTTCATCAGCTATCCAGCCGTTACTGAAGACTACATTGGAGACATCGCCGACCCTCTCTTCGTCGAGCGGTTCTATGAAATGTCCGGAGGGTCTTCTGATCACTTTCCAGGGCTCTTCCAGTGAAGTGAGGAAGAGGTAGAGGGTATAGCGCAGGCCGGCTGCTGTCCTTCTCACACCATGTGCAAGATGAATCCAGCCATGCTCGCATTTCAGCGGCGCAGGACCCTGCCCGTTTTTTACCTCCCTGACAGTGTGGTATTGCCTGGCATCCACGAGCACCTCCTCTCCCAGGACGGCATGCTCCATGCTGTCACAGAAGCCTGCCGAGATGCCGCTGTCACCTGTCTCTATGAATCCCGACTGCGGACGGGTGTAGACCATATACCTCCCGTTCACGAATTCCGGGTGGAGCACGCAGTTTCTCTGTTGCGTTGCCGACGATCTGAGATCATCAAGCCTCTCCCAGTTATCGAGGTCCCTGGTCCTTGCTATGCCACAGCTTGCAAGAGCGGCTGATGAATCATCCGGTTTACTGTTATCCTTCCGCTCTGCACAGAAGAGACCGTAAATCCATCCGTCCTCATGCCTGGTGAGACGTATATCATAGACATTCATCTCAGGGTCATCGGTGACGGGCATCACGATCGGATGATTTCGGAAGCGCCAGTTGTCAATGCCGTTGGGACTCTCCGCGATGGCGAAGAACGACTTCACGTCGAAACCCTCGGTCCTGAGCGCCAGGCAGTACATGCCATCATGTTTTATCGCCCCTGCGTTAAAGGTGGTGTTGATGCCCAGCCGTGTCATCAGGTGCGGGTTGGTCATGTAGTTGAGATCATACCTCCAGAAGACGGGAGTATGATCACGAGTGATAATGGGATACAGATACCTGTCGTAGATGCCGTTGCCGTCTGTTCTCCTGATGTTCCGCCGACTGACAAGCGCAGAGTGCTCTTCAAAGAGCTGCCTGACCCTGCTGTCAAAATCTTTTTCTGTCATGGGTTCCAGTTATATTTCCGGAACAAATATAACGGATAACGCAAAGACTGTTCAGTGATTGTATGGCCAGTGCCGTAATTCATGCTCCTGGATGCTCTTCTTGAAGGGCTCCGGGGCATGTGAGTGTGAGACTTAGATGAAGAACATTGCCACCCCGGCGACGCTGATTACAGCACCCAGGATCTCAGCAGGAGTCAGTTTCTCCTTATAGATCCACACTGCCGGTGCTATTATCAGGATAGGTACTATGGCCATGATGGTCGAAGCGATGCCTGTCTGGGTATGCCTCACGGACAGCAGCGAGAAGGAGATCCCCAGGAAGGGACCAAAGAATGCACCCAGTGCGAGAGCTTTCATTGCCGGGACGTCCCTGAGTGATCCCAGTGTCTGTCTCCACCTTCCCATTACTGTAATTATGAATGCGAAGCCTGCAATTCCGGCAATTATTCTGATGTGAGTGGATGCGAACGGATCATAGGAGCCCATGCCGTACTTACTCAGCACGATACCAAGGCCCTGTCCAAGGGCTCCGATAAAAGCGAACAGCAGGCCTTTGGGGGAGAGCTTGAAGGAGAGCCTTTCACCTTTGACAGGCCTGTTAACGATTGCCAGTGCAATACCGGTGAGAACAATGATCATGCCGGCAAACTGGAGGAGCGTGAGCCTCTCATCAAGCATCAGGTAACCAAAGAAGGCGGCCATAGGTGGTGCCAGAGTCATGATGAGCATGGCGAACCTCGAACCTATAAGGGCATAGCTTCTGAAAAGGAAATAATCACCCAGAACAAGTCCTACCAGCCCGGACAGCGCCAGCCATATCCAGTTATGGGTTGTGGCGTCCACCGGAAAGAAATGCCCCCGGCTGATCAGGGTGAAGACACCTATGAAGATGAAGGCCAGCAAGAGCCTGAAGATATTCACCGTGAGAGAACCCACCTTTTTGCTGGCCGACTCGAAGGCCAGGGCAGTGATGGTCCAGAACAGTGCCACGGCAAGGGCGGCAAATTCTCCTGTATGAGCAACAATGTAATCAGCCACGGTAAGAAAGATTTCAGGGCACAAAAATATGCAAAGCAAGCAACTCTGTTCAGTTGAGTTAATATCTTTTACTTATTCCTTCAAAGAATTTCATCGGCACAGGCATTATTTATAATTTTGAATGAACCTTAAAAACTTAAACCATGAATGCGAAGACAAAGGCTATCGTATCACACCTTTTCGGAATAGGATGGATCATCGCCCTCATTGTCAACATGAACAACAAGGAGGAGTATGCCAGCTATTACATAAGACAGAATCTGGGTCTGATAATCATAAGCATAGCACTGTCGGTGCTCAATGCCATTCCTGTCCTGGGCCAGGCGATCTGGTTTATAGGAAGCATCCTTGTGTTTATTTTCTGGCTCATGAGTCTTATATGGTCGGCTCAGGATATCATGAAGCCCATTCCCTGGGTGGGCGAACAGTTTCAAAGCTGGTTCAGGGGTTTCTGATTCAATGAAGGCAAAGCTCTTTTTTGCACTCTTTGTTGCCGTGGTTGCCCTGACGGCAGCAGGGTGCAGTGCCGATGCACCTCTAAAGCCTAATATAATTATCATCCTTGCCGACGACCTTGGATACGGAGATACGGGGCCTTACGGGCAGGAGAAGATTGAGACACCACATATAGACCGTCTGGCAGAGGGTGGCATGCGGTTCACCCGTCACTATGCGGGCTCCGCCGTCTGTGCCCCTTCTCGTTGCGTGCTGCTGACTGGCATGCATACCGGGCATGCGCAGGTAAGGGGCAACGATGAATGGGCCGAAAGGGGGGATGTGTGGAGTTACCGCGCCATGATAGCAGATTCAACCCTCGAAGGGCAGCGGCCGCTTGCTGATGGTACTCAGACCGTCGCTTCACTGTTGCAAAAGAACGGCTATATCACAGGTGCCGTTGGCAAGTGGGGCCTAGGTGCACCCCATACGGGAGGCAGACCCAACAGCCAGGGATTTGATTTCTTCTACGGCTACAACTGCCAGCGGATAGCCCATACATACTACCCGGTACATCTCTGGAGCAACAACTCCAGGGTATGGCTCGGAAACGATACAGTCGCTCCCTACACCGGATTTGCTCCCGGGGACGACCCCCATGACCCTTCCAGTTATGACAGGTTCAACATGAGAGACTATGCTCCCGAGCTGATGTTCAGAGAGATGATCTCCTTCATCGACTCCTGTGGAGGTAAGCCTTTCTTCCTCTACTGGGCAACGCCCATACCTCACCTGGCCCTTCAGGCTCCTGGGGAGTGGATTCGCCGCTACGTTGACAAATTCGGAGAGGAAGAGCCCTATACCGGGGAACAGGGTTACTTCCCGGTAAGATACCCGCATGCAACCTATGCCGCGATGATCTCATACCTCGATGACCAGATCGGCAGGCTTGTATCCCGCCTGAAGGAGATGGGCATCTATGATAACACCCTTATACTCTTTACCAGTGATAACGGTCCGGCATGGAACGCAGGTACGGATCCGGAATGGTTCGGCAGCGCCGCACCCTTCAGAGGCAGTTACGGCTACAGCAAGGGCTTCCTGTATGAGGGAGGGATACGTGTTCCTATGATAGCATCATGGCCCGGCGTGATCGGGGAAGGAGAGGTCTCTGATCATCTGTCGTCCTTTCAGGACCTACTGCCCACAATCTGTGAGATCACCGGCACTGAGAGGCCTGAAGGAACCGACGGCATCAGTTTCCTGCCTGAACTGACCGGAAGGAAGCAGCAGCACATGGGTACCTCTACTGGGAGTTCCCGGAGTACGGAGGACAGCAGGCAGTGATGATCGGAAATTTGAAGGCACTGCGCAGGGAGATGCACAAGGGGAATGACAGGTTCGAACTCTACAATCTCTCAACAGATCCGCGGGAGATGCATGATCTGGCTGCGGAGAACCCTGAACTTATAGAAAGGGTCAGAGCGATAGTGGAGAAGGAGCACCGGAGCTCGTCAAATCCACGGTGGAGGTTCAGCCTGATTGACAATTAGCCGGTAGACAACAGTGTCGTCTCATTCCGCTCCTTTTATTCTGCCTGACACAAAATATTACCACGCCGGGTAATGTTATCAGACAGCATATGTGAGCACGGACCGACGGTCTTGCCATGACTGAAAAGTCTGCTATCTTTACAGCTTCATTATTTGAGAGTTTGACAAAACTGAATGATATACTACAGGGTTTTAATCCGATAGGCCTTGACGGGACCTACAATGTCAGGTACATGAACCGTGTTGACACCAAGTATCTCTTCCCGGTAAGCAAGCTGCCCCTGCTACTGCGAAGTATCCGGTCGGTATACTCTACTCTCGAGATAGATAACGAGCGCGAGTTTTGCTACAAGACTGTTTACTTCGACACCCCCGACCTGGTCTTTTACCTCCAGCATGTAACCGGAAAACTGAACAGGACAAAAGTCAGGGTCAGGAGTTACGAGAGCAACGGTCTCACCTTCCTTGAGGTAAAGCAGAAGTCGAACAAGGGCAGGACCTCAAAAACAAGGCAGGAGAAAGAGAAGGTGATGGATGGGATGGACCACCTGGAGGAATCTCAGGAGTTCCTTGAGGAGCTGATATCAGCAGATACCGCCTCCTTAAAACCCGTGCTGAATACCGGCTTCACACGCATAACACTGGTGAACCTGCAGCATGCTGAGAGGATCACCGTTGACTACAATATCACATGGAACAACCTGAAGGGTGAATGCCTCGAGATGCCCTACCTGGCAATAGCAGAGATAAAGAGTGAAAAGTCGACGGCACTGTCACCTTTCTTCATTCAGCTGAAGAGTCAAGGCATACGCAGCACGGGATTCAGCAAGTATGTTACTGGGATGGCACTGTTGAACGGTGCCCCGAAACAGAACAACATTAAACCAAAGTTTTTACTCCTAAACAGGATCAGGGATGAATTTTACAGTAATGGCACAGCCTGACGTCAGCACAACGGCAGCGGTATCGGAAATGTTCAGCTTTACGGGGTTCCCGGAGCTGTTGGTGCGCTTCGGCATTAACCTGGCGGTCATAATATTGCTGGTTCGATGGCTCTATTATTCAGGCAGCAGGAGAAAGGATTACCTGTTCACTTACATACTTATATCCACTGTGGTCTTCTTTCTCTGCTACCTGCTTGAGAGCGTCACCCTGCAGATAGGATTCGCACTGGGGCTCTTTGCCATCTTCGGTATCATCAGGTACCGTACCAACCCCATGCCCATCAAGGAGATGACCTACCTCTTCCTTGTCATCGGCGTCTCCGTGATCAACGCCCTTACAGCCGGCACAAGCATCTATGAGATACTGTTTGCCAATCTTGCCGTATTGCTCATCACCTTTGGCCTTGAGAAGGTGTGGCTGCTCAGGCACACATCATCAAAATCAATCGTTTATGAAAAGATAAATCTTATCGTACCTGAGAAATATGACGAGATGATTGCCGACCTCCGGGAACGTACCGGTATTCAGGAGATCAAGAAAGTTGAGATAGGATCAATAAATTTCCTGAAGGATACATGCAGGATGATAGTATATTACGATGACAAAAGCCGCTCTGTCAATCTTGCCGACCAGGATGGTTTTATCAAACCTGACAACGATGATGACGATTAGAACGACTGTTTTAATACTTTTTGCATTTCTCCTGCCGGCAGCGGTTGCCGGGCAAAAGACTGATTTCGGTATCTGGTATGAGGCCAAGGCCGAAAAAAAAATCATTGGCAATCTTCGGCTGGATCTCGAAACCAGTATACGTACTGACCGGAATGCAGCACATATTGACAAGTATTATATTGAGCCCGGAATCAGGTACAAATTCAATGACTATCTGGCTGCCGGTCTCTATTACCGTCTTATAAAACAAAATGAGGATGACGGCAATTACCATGTTCGTCATCGCTGGTTCCTTCAGGTAAAAGGTACTGCACCTGAGCTTTACCGTTTCACCTTTGCGCTGAGGTCGCGCATCCAGCAGCAGATCAAAACATATATTGAAGATCCCCATGACGAGGTTCCGGGTTGGTATCACAGGCTTAGGTTTGAACTCGATTATGATATCAGGGGATTGCCTCTGAAGCCTTACGTCAACGTGGAGATGCACACCATGCTGTTCAGTCCCAATGAATATACTGCAGACAAATGGCGTTCGATGATAGGTGCCGAATATACTTTCAACAAGAGGCACACCTTCGGGCTGGAGTATATCTACAATGACAGCAGGGTAACCAAGCCTGCTTACGAAAACATTCTGGGAGTAACTTATTCCGTGAAACTGTAGCTCCGGCCTCCGGTTCGCCGGGATACTTCGCCCGAATCCTTTATATTTGCCGAACTTTTACAGGCAGATATTGTTATCTTCTAAATCATAAAGAAAAGAATGACTAATTGGAGTGTTGACAGTATAGACGATCTTAAAGGAAAAATATTAATTGTCACCGGCGGGGCCAGCGGTATCGGGCTGGCAGCTTCGGAGGTGCTTGCCTCAAAAGGGGCCGGACTGGTTCTGGCCGTGAGGAACATGGCAAAAGGGGAGAAGGCAGCTGACAGGATCAGGGCACTGCACCCAGCTGCGGAGGTGACTGTAATGCATCTTGACCTTGGCGACCTTGCCTCTGTCAGGCAGTTTGCTTCGGAGTTCACCGGGCGTTTTGACAGGCTTGACATACTTATCAACAATGCAGGTGTTATGGTGCCTCCCTACTCAAAGACGAAGGACGGTTTTGAGCTCCAGTTCGGCACGAACCACCTGGGGCACTTTGCACTCACAGCACACCTGTTGCCGATACTCATGGCCACGCCTCTTTCCAGGGTGGTCACTGTCAGCAGTATCGCTGCACGCAAAGCCAGGATTAACTTCAAAAATCTTGACGGGTCGCACGGATACAACCCGATGATCTTCTACCGGCAGAGCAAGCTGGCCAACCTGCTCTTTGCCGTTGAGCTTCAGCACCGTCTTGAGCGTGCCGGATCAACCAGTATAAGTGTCCTGTGCCATCCGGGCATCAGTGTCACCAACCTGCTGTCACGCGGATCGGGCAAGGAGACAGGCAAGGTGATGAAGGCGCTCATGAGTATCGTCGCACAGCCGGCTGAAAAGGGCGCACTGCCAACTATTTGTGCTGCTTCTCACCCTGATCTGCGCGGAGGCGAATATATAGGACCTGACGGCTTTGGAAACCACAAAGGTGATCCGGCCCTGACCGATGAGGCCGGCAAAATGTTCAAGGCTGACCTCTCCGCCAGGCTGTGGGAGGTATCCGAATCGCTGACCGGCGTCAGGTACCCGATCTGATTTCAGTCTTCAGTCCACAGTCTTCAGTCAGCAGTCTCTTCAGTCAGCAGCCTGCATTTTTGGAATGGTAAGTTGACTGCCGGCTGAGGGTTGCCGACTGAGAACTGGCACTTTGTGCAACATCTGCTGAACAATCCGCGAATAATGTTGTTTTATTCCTGAAACAGGCAATCGTAAAACATTAAAAAGTCTCAATATCATGGAAACAACAAAATGGACGATAGATCCTTCGCATAGTGAGATTCAGTTCAAGGTCAAGCATATGATGATCACTACCGTAACGGGCAGCTTCAAGGAGTTCTCTTCGGAAGTGGAGTCGCTGGGCGATGACTTTTCAACGGCAAAGATTAAATTTCAGGCAGCCACCGCATCCGTTTTCACTAACTCCGACCAAAGGGACGAGCATCTCAGGAGTGCTGATTTCTTTGATGCTGAGAAATATCCGGAACTGAAGTTTGAATCCACATCACTGGAAAAAGTGGATGATGAGAGCTTCACCTTGAACGGCAATCTGACCATCAGGGATATAACAAAGCCAGTGAAGCTTGACGTTGAGGTTGGCGGTATCGGCAAGGACCCATGGGGCAATCTCAAGGCCGGCTTCAGTCTTACTGGCAAGATCAACCGGAAGGAATGGGGGTTGAACTGGAATGCAGCTCTTGAGGCCGGTGGCGTGCTGGTCAGCGACGACGTGCGCATCTTCTGCGAGGTGCAGTATGCAAAGCAAGCCTGACGCGGTCACCAGCCAGACAATGTAAGGTTTTTCAGGTTTTAGGGGTTACGTAGATTGCTCACCGGAGAGCCCGGCCGGGTTATTCGTCATGTCCTCTCTAGAAGATCAGGGTCAGGGCGAGGTACTTTACCATCAATCCCAGAACAGTGCAGATTACTGTGTCCGTGATCCTGTGCCGTAGCATTCCTGCGGCAAGGGAGATGACCGGTGAGGATAGCGGCAGAGCATTGAAGACAAAAATTGTCAGGTTGCCATACTTTTCTATGCGTGCCTCGGCATTTTCATAACGCTTCCGGCCGATAAACTTATCAATGAAGCTGTTGCTCACCAGCAGGCCAATGGAATAGTCGATCGACTGTGAGAAGAGAGCCGTACAAATGGCTACGGCATTGAGCGCCAGAACACTCATGTCACCTTGCAGATAATAAATGAACGCCACCTCCACAGGCATGAAGAGAAAGAAGAGATAGCCGCAAGCGTTAACAATGGCAAATGAAAGCATCCCCTCGTCACGCGAACCATTGTAGATGTCCCGCCCCACGGTCATTGATGCGATCACAATGGCTGTTATCACCAGCAGCACTGCAATAATGATCCGTGTAACCTCCGCGGGGCTCTTTTTAACCATTACCAGCGGCTGTAGGGTTTTACTGAGAGTGCTGAGTTATAGTACCTCGGGTCACCGGAGACCTCTTCTCCCAGCCACGGTGGTTTCTCAAAGACCTCATCCGCCGAGCGCAGCTCTATCTCCGCCATCACCAGTCCGATGTTCGCTCCGTGAAAAACATCCACCTCAATGATATGCCCCCCGTAAGGAACCAGGTAACGAGTCTTCTCCACCGGCCATGGTTCGCATAGCTTAAGAAGCTCCCTGGCGTCTTCGACGGGTATCTCCTTCTCCCACTCATACCTGGCAATTCCCGACCCATCTGCAAGACCCTTGACCGTAATGTAACCCTTCTCTCCACGGACGCGCACCCTCACGGTTCTGTCAGGCAAAGACGAGAGATACCCCTGCACGATCTCAGTTGTTTCTGTGGCCTGATCAATGAACTCGCCGCAGACAAGAAATTTTCTTTCAATTTCCAATGCCATTTCTGCCTTTAAAGATAGGTTTTTAAGTTTTTTATAAAAGGATTGTGATTTTTTTCCGGCAATGAGTTGACATGATACTATTTTGTGTACTTTAGCAGCCACAGATATGAAGAGAACAACAGCATACTGCTATTATTATTTTTATTATCAGTCCGCACCGGGGCCGAGTAGTTGTATGTCTGTATAAAGATACCAGAGAAATATGATGAATAGAGTCCCGTGAAAACGGGACTTTTTTTTTGAACGGAAAGATGAAGAGTGAACTTATTCAACCTGCGATGCGCCTTAAACATGTTGAGGAGTATTACTTCTCAACCAAACTGGCCGAGATAGCCCGCATGAGGCAGCAGGGCATCGAAGTCATAAACCTGGGGATCGGCAGTCCTGATATGCCTCCGGCGGCGAAAATAATTGAGGAACTTGGCAGAAGCGCATCTGACAGCTGCAACCACGGCTACCAGGCTTACAGGGGCATAGCCGCATTGAGAAACGCTTTTGCATCGTGGTACATGCGATATTTCAAAGTGGAACTTGATCCCGGGACCGAGATACTTCCGCTGATGGGCTCCAAGGAAGGAATAATGCACATCAGCATGGCCTTTCTCGATCCGGGTGATGAGGTGCTGGTGCCTGACCCCGGCTACCCTGCCTATGGCACCGCAGCAAAGCTGGCAGGCGGCACTGTCAGGCCTTACGATCTCACTGAAGATAACAGATGGATGCCTGACATTAATGCCATTGAGGCCGCAGGGGTGGAGAGGGTGAAGATGATGTGGATCAACTATCCCCACATGCCAACCGGGGCCCGAGCCACACCTGAACTCTTTGAACGACTGGTCTCCTTTGCCCGCAGGAACGGCCTACTGTTATGCCACGATAATCCGTACAACTTCATTCTGAACAGTGATCACCTCAGCCTGCTCTCAGTGCCTGGAGCCTTCGACGTATCGCTGGAGCTGAACTCTCTCAGCAAGTCGCATAACATGGCAGGCTGGAGGATAGGCATGGTTGCCGGCAACAGTTCGTTCCTAAATGATATTCTGAAGTTCAAAAGCAACATGGACTCCGGCATGTTCCTTCCATTGCAGGCTGCAGCCGCCAGGGCTTTGGCTGCTCCTGACGGGTGGTATGAAGATCTCAACGAAATCTATCGCCGGCGCCGCTCTATTGCCGCGGAGATAATGAAATCCCTCTCCTGTAGTTTTGACATGGACCAATCAGGGCTCTTCCTATGGGGGAGAATCCCGCCTCTTTATTCGGATGCGGTCGAAATGACCGAAAAACTGCTCCATGAAAACCATCTTTTTATTACGCCGGGGTTAGTTTTCGGTGAAAATGGAAAGAGATTCATCAGGATATCCCTCTGCGCAGATGAGAGGCTGCTCATTGCGGCACTGGAACGGGTGAAATCAAAGAAAACCATAACAGATAACCAAACAGCTTAAATTCAGATGTCTGCAAATATATGTATAGTAGGGCTGGGTCTCATTGGAGGCTCGCTGGCACGAAGCCTGAGGCTTAACGGTTTCTCCGGAAGGATAACAGGTGTGGAGAGTAATCCGCATCACTGCACCATAGCCATGTACCGTGGCCTGGCAGATGAGTTTCTGCCACTGGACGAGGCTGTTGACATGTCGGATATCATTATCCTCTGTGCACCCGTGGATGTAAATTGCCAGCTCCTGCCCCATATACTTGATTTGATTCATAATACTTCTAAGGTTGTTACCGATATGGGATCGACAAAGTCGGACATTGCTGCCGTGGCGGCATCGCACCCGGCACGGGGCAGGTATGTATCGGCCCACCCCATGGCTGGCACCGAGCACTCCGGCCCGGCAGCAGCCCTTGACAGACTTTTCTTCGACAAAGTGGCCATCATATGTGACCCGGGGAGCAGCGACACGGATGCGCTGGAGCTGATAACTGCCCTGTTCCAGTCGCTCAACATGCATATCCTCTATATGAAGTCATCGGACCATGATGTGCACGTGGCATATGTGTCGCACATCTCGCATATAACCTCCTTTGCCCTTGCCCTGTGCGTCCTGGAAAAGGAGAAAAACGCCGAGAATATCATGGCTCTTGCTGCAGGTGGATTTGAGAGCACCGTGCGCCTCTCAAAGAGCAGCGGCGAGACATGGGCTCCGATCTTTCTGGGAAACTCGGGTCCGATACTTGAGGTTATTGATACCTATATTGAGAAGATGCGGCTATTCCGGACACATATTGAAACCGGCAACGGGGATGCACTTAAAGAGCTTATGCTCTCTGCGAATGAGGTTGGCCAGATCCTGAAATGAAACCTGCATAGGAAAGAGCACAGAAGGTAAATGTGAATAATCAATTTGAGACAGATGCCATCGGGTAAAAAAGATAAAGATATTTTGATCAATAAATAAATGACCGGAAAATGACCCCAGATATCACAGCACATGCCAAAAGGAGACTGAATATCATTCCGATAGAGGAGTGGCCCATTTATAAGCAACGTCCACTGCTGATTGCCGGGCCCTGCAGTGCCGAAAGCGAGGAGCAGGTGATGCTCACCGCCGCCGGACTGGCAGCCACGGGCAGGGTTGACCTCTTCCGTGCCGGCATCTGGAAACCGCGGACGCGTCCTGACAAGTTTGAAGGCGTGGGTACCGTCGGGCTCAAGTGGCTCCGGCAGGCGAGAGAGGTTTACGGACTACCAGTCTCGGTGGAGGTTGCCACAGAGAAACACGTCTATGAGGCACTGAAGCACAGTGTCGACGCTGTATGGATAGGAGCACGTACAAGCGTCAATCCGTTTGCACTTAACGAGATAGCATCTGCTCTAAAGGGATCCGACGTGATGGTATTCATAAAGAACCCTGTCAACCCTGACCTGGAACTGTGGATAGGGGCTGTGGAGCGCATCAGCAAGGCCGGAATCACACGCCTGGCAGCTATCCACCGCGGTTTCTCAACATGGGAGAAGTGCGTCTTCCGCAACCAGCCCCGGTGGCAGATACCGGTGGAACTGCGCCAGCGCATTCCTGATCTGCCGATGATCTGCGATCCGAGTCATATGGGCGGCGACAGATCGTTCATCGGCGATCTGTCGCAGAAAGCTATGGACCTGAACTACGACGGACTGATGATTGAGTCGCACAACGACCCGGCAAGCGCACTGAGCGACAGGAAACAGCAGGTCACACCATCGGAGCTGACCCAAATCCTCGACAGCCTGGTGCTGAGATCACCGACATCGGACGACCCGGAGTTCCTCGAGCCCATCGAGGACCTGCGCAGTCAGATTGATGTATACGATAACCTGCTGCTGGACATCCTGGAGAGCCGTATGCAGGTAGCAGAGACAATAGGAAGGTACAAGAAAGAACATAATATAACCATCCTTCAGAGCACAAGATGGAAGGAGGTAAAGGACAATGCGGTGGACAAGGGAGTAAGAAAAGGGCTGACGCCCGAGTTTATTCAGATCTTCCTGGAGGCGATACATCAGGAATCGATCACACACCAGATGAAAGTGATGAAAGAAGATTAATTTAGCATACCGGTAAACAGGAAATAATTCACACTATCACTAGATCCATGGAGGTTACCGTTCATCCGTCGCGAATGGCGGGCAGCATTATAGCTCCACCTAGCAAAAGTCTGACGCAGAGGGCCATAGCTGCCGGCATGCTGGCCCGGGGCACCACCGTGATACGCAATCCTTCATTCTGCAACGACTCACTGGCGGCAATCGGGATGGCCGGGAGACTGGGCGCTTCTGTATCATGGGATAATAATTCCATTACCATCATAGGGGGTTCCGGTGCTCTCTCTCCGGTCACTCTCAATTGCGGAGAGTCAGGACTGGCACTGAGAATGTTTGCCCCTGTGGCAGCCATGCTCGCAGACCGGGTGACCCTTACCGGCGAGGGATCACTGGCAGGGAGACCGGTGACAATGATAAGCGAGGCTCTGCCGCAGTTTGGGGTGCAAATACAATCCACAGCCGGATTGTTGCCTCTCTCCATGACGGGAAGGCTCTCCGCCGGGAAAGCCGTATTGGATGGTTCCCAGGGCTCACAACTGCTGACAGGCTTACTGATGTCACTGCCGTTGCTTGAGTCAGACAGTGAGATTACGGTTGAGAACCTGAAGAGCAGGCCCTACATAATGATGACGCTTCAGCTTCTTGAGGAATTTGGAGTCAGCGTTGTAAACGACAGCTTCAGGCACTTCAATGTACCGGGCTGCCAGTCATACCGTGCCCGCGAATACACTGTTGAGGGCGACTGGAGCGGGGCATCATTCCTGCTTGTCGCGGGAGCGCTGGCAGGTGCAGTGACGGTGAAAAGCCTCAACCTCAGCAGTCTGCAGGCCGACAGTGCAATTATTAAGGCGCTGGATGATGCCGGCTGCCGGCCTTCGGAAGAGGCTGCGGGGGTGAAGGCTGAGAAGTCTGACCTTAGGGCTTTTGTATTTGATGCCACCGATTCACCGGACCTCTTTCCGCCGCTGGCAGCGCTGGCAGCATTCTGCAGCGGCACCAGCAGGATCAGTGGCGTGAATCGGCTGCAGCATAAGGAGAGCGACAGGGCAAAAGCCATTGCCGATCTGCTTGGCGCAATGAATATAGAAGTGAAGATTGCCGGTGACGAGATGCTTATCAGCGGCGGACGGGTATTGCGTGCCAGGGTATCATCGCACAGCGACCATCGTATTGCAATGATGGCAGCAGTAATGGCCCTGGCAGCTGAAGGGACAGTAACGATAGCCGGAGCAGAAGCGGTGGCGAAGTCATATCCGGGATTTTTTGATGACCTGGCCAGTCTCGGCGCGAAGATTTCCCGATGAACCTCACTTTTTACGGATAAACTCCCGGAGGCTTTTTCCTGTGTGCCTCTACCTCGACCTTATCTCACGTCGCATAAACAAAACATACGAAATGACAAAGCTGATAATAGTACCTGCAGCCATTCCCGTCACCTGCGGCCATACCATCAGCAGGCTCTGTCCCAGTGGCAGCGGCCCCGGCAGTGCACCTATCATCTGCTCCATTGTAAGAGGACCGAGACTGCGCACGGAGGGCATCAGGAGGGTGGTGGTAGCCTCGCTGAAGAGCTGGTTGGGCATCAGCCGCAGCAATGCCAGCCGGAACTGCTCAAATGCAATGATGGTCTGAGGAGCAGCCATCTCCGACGGTGCGAGTGATTTCGTTATCAGGTTTACTATCAGCGGGTAAAATACCGAGAAGAACAGCCAGACCGCTATTGCCGAGAGAGCAGCCGTGGCAGGCTGACGGAACAGTACCGAGAAGAGTATCGAAAGGTTAAGCCAGAATGCCACATAGAGAATACTCAACAGGATGAAGAATACCACCCTCATAAATTCCCCGGCAGTGGGAGGGATACCGATAAATATCAGTCCTGCCCCCATTACCAACAATCCCAGCGCCATAAGCATAACGCTTATCACTGCCAGTGCGGCTGTGAACTTGGCATTGATGATATAGTCGCGGTGTATCGGCTGCGACAGCATACGTCCCATGGTTCCCCTGTTATGCTCCGAGTTGATGGCATCAAACCCCAGGGCAATGCCCAGCAGCGGCCCCAGGAAGCTGATGAAGACCGTGAATGAAGGCATGGTGCCGTCAGTGATGGTAAACAGTTTAAGGAAGAAAAAGGTGCCCTCCGGGTCATTGGGTTTTACTGCCTGGGAAAAGTTTGCCAGGGCAGTGTAGAGTGATCCGAGAGAGGTGAGGGCAATAATGGCGATGAGAATGATGAATCTCCAGCTGCGGATATGGTCTGCCATCTCCTTTTCAACTATGACGCGGAAAGGGTGACTTATCCTCTCCCCGGTACGGGCAGTCTTAGTCTTTATTGACACAACAGCATTACTCATGATCCACTCCTCCTTCAAAATAACGGAAATAGATATCGTCAAGGCTGTAATCCTTTCTTTCTGAACCGGCAGGCCGATCCTCACCCCTGAAAAGCTGTGCAGCAAGGCTCTTTACGTCTCCGACAGCCAGAAGCTTACCTGCCACGAAGATCCCCACCCTGTCACAAATCTGCTGAACCTGGTGCAGGTGATGGGATGAGAAGAGAACAGTGATCTTCTGTTCGCGGCTGAGACCCACTATCAGTTCCAGAAACTCCTTCACCCCCGCGGGGTCTATTCCAAGTGTCGGCTCATCAAGAATGATCACCTCCGGATCCTTTATCAGTACATCGGCCAGCCCGAGCCTCTGCCTCATTCCCCTTGAGTATTTTCCTGTCTTCTTGGCTTTCTCAGCATCCAGACCTATCCGTTCCATCAGCTTTCCGGCCTTAATCCGGGCAGCATTGGATGAGAGGCCGTTAAGGCGGGCAGTATATACAAGGTTCTCCATGCCCGTGAGGTCGTCGTAGAAACCCACCTCCTCAGGCAGGTAGCCGACTCTCTTTTTAACCTCCACCGGGTCACTGACAGGGTCGAAGCCGCAGACCCTTACCGTGCCGTCGTCAGGCTCGGTAAGGCCCAGCATCATCAGTATGGTGGTCGATTTACCGGCGCCGTTAGGTCCCAACAGGCCGAATATCTCACCCTTCTCAATCGCAAGGTCCAGAGAGTCGACAGCGGTGAATGGACCGTATCTCCTGGTCAGTCCCTTCAGTTCAATGATATTATCGGCCACGGCTACCTCCTTCCATATTTCCGGAACAGATACCATACCGTGCCGATGCCTGCCACTATTACCAGGAGGCCTACCCATCCCCAGAGCATCGGAGTGCGAACCGACATCCTGAACGATGCTTTGGATGAGGTTTCAGGAGTCCTCGCCTCGAGGGTGGTCACATAATCGCCGGGTATAGCTTTTTTGTCAGCCCTGATGGTTGCTGTCACGCCGGCCTCCTTTCCCGCGAGGATGGTTTCTATCTCTTTGGGTTCAAATGTCACCTCCCAGTTGACGGGAGCCGAGCTGGTGAGTTTCACACCCTTAAGGAGAGAACTGCCGGTGTTTTTCACAACAAGGTCGATCTGCTTCTCGTCGCCGGCTACTATGCTGGAGCTGAGAAGTCCCGTCGGTGTTGTCAGCTCTGTCTTATAGGTCCCGCTGATGACTGCCTCCAGTGTGAGTTCCCCGGTTGTTGACCCTGCCACCGCTCTCAGGGGAATGGAGTAATTACCTTCCCCAGCCTGGTCCGAGGGTTTGATCTCAACGGCGACGCTGACAGTAGCGTTGGGCTCTGCCTCCACCGAAGTCACCTGTTTGCCGTTGGCGCGGAATGTGACAGTCCATCCCCGGGGGACCTCGCCCTGAAGGGCATAGGTCTGCTTCTCTCCGGTGCGGTTCCGGAGGTCGGCATTATAGGTGAACGTGGAGCCGGAGTGGCCCTCCATATTCGCCTGCCGTGTGGTGAACTCAGTCTTGTAAGTGCCCTGCTCGGAGATATTGATTGTCAGAGGCAGGGTGTGATTGGCCCCTGCAACAACGTATATCCTGTAATTCCCCTTGTTTACCTGGTAGGGTATCTCAACATGCAGCTGAAGGCTTTTCTTTTCTCCGGGCAGCACGGAGATCTGCTTTACGTTCCAGACCCCTGACTTGAGGGTGTAGCTCCAGTTACGGGCCAGGTTGGTAACGGCAAGGTCGAGGGTTGCAAGCTTATCACCGTGGTTGATGAAGTCCAGAGTGTAGTCAACCGATTCTCCCGGTGGAACGCTAATCTTTGTAAACGGAGTATACAGCAGCAAGCTGTCCTTTTCAGCGACGGCACCGTGGCCGTAAGAGACTATCCCGGATGAAAGGATAAAAAGAAGAGCAGTCATTTTCTTCAGTGGTGACATAAGAATTTCCTCCTGTTTTTTCTATGTTTTTCCTACGGAATGCAAATTTAAAAAGGGGAAATTCACATTTACAAGAGGAGAGATACTGCCGGACAGGGCCGGAGAGGGGCCAAAAAGATATTTTTGGCTGAAATTGAATAAATTATGCCCGCAATGTGCTCATTGTTAAAGTTTTCTTAAAATTTCGGTAGGCACTCTATTCCCGGAGGTGTGAAATTTTGGCGGAGGGCAAGGTTGTTTACCGGGTTCATTGTCGCAATTCCAGTTTTCTTCGACGTCGGCCTGATGCTGGGGTTGCCCACAGCAGTCATAGCAGGACCTCTCTTCGGGAGATTCATTGCCGGCAGGATAAAGATCGACCTGCCGGTCGCTGTGAACGGCGCAGGCGATGTGGAAGCCTCCCGGAGCGGATTACTCTCTTTCCGGATGGTAATGGTTCTGATCGTGACCCCGTTATGCCGATCGTTGTAAGCACGCTGACAGGCACTTCGGGATGGTGGAGAAGCAGACCCTTCAGTCGTGGACGGTGATGGAAACAATTATTGCAGTATGCGGGCTTGTCTTAACGCTTACTGCCAGCCTGATTTTCTGATGGTTCAGTGATCAAAGTGGATGTTTCTTAGTCTCAGCAGAGCAGCGGGAACTCTTCAGGAGGTTGCCATATACTAATTATTTTCGAACAACATTGAAATTTATCCGTCCGGGTGATCCGGCATATATACTAAACAAATAGATAATAGACACATACTTGTTCGAACAACAATAAATGTTTTTCGACCATATTTTAAAAAAACAGCTGACTGCATGATTGCCATACCGGATAAATATTTAAATTGGCAGCTCTGAAAAAGAAGGTTGAACCAAAACAGAAACTCCATGTTACTCCACCAGCAGTTTGTCCGGATGGCAAAGAAGAATGCCAGCAAGCTTGCAATAATAGACAAGTCCACCGGCAAGAGTGTCACCTATTCCAAGGCCCTGACAGGGGCGCTGATACTGAGTTCGAAGTTCCGGAAATATGACCCGGGCTTTATTGGAATTATGATTCCTACTTCTGCGGGATGTGCACTTGCAACAGTTGGCGTGCTGATGAGCGGACGGATTCCCGTGATGATCAACTATTCCACCGGAGCCGGGTCGAATGCTCGCTATGCGCAGAAGAAATGCAAATTCAAAACTATTATTACCTCAAAAGCCCTTCTGGAGAAGATCAACTGTCCTCTCATCGAAGGGATGGTGCTCATTGAAGAGTTGATGGAGAGCTTCACCACCGGGGACAAGCTGAAGGCAGCGCTGAAGACAAAGATGCCTGCCGGCATGATACTGAACAGCATTCATAAGGGTGACGAGCAGGACACCGCGGTCATACTCTTTACAAGTGGCAGTGAGAAAGACCCGAAGGCCGTGCAGCTCAGCCACCGCAATATAGCATCCAACATCAAAAGCATTGGCGAATACGAAAAGTTGCGTGAGGATGATATTCTCCTCGCCAACCTGGTATTCTATCATGTATTCGGACTGACGGTCGATCTCTGGTTGCCTTTCTGGTACGGGATGACCATGGTGACTTATGCCAATACGCTCGATTTCCAGACTGTCAGCAAGATAGCGCGGGAAGAAAACCCCACGATTATGGTAGGGATCCCTAGTTTTTACTGGGGTTACCTGCAGAAATCCGAACCCGGCGATTTCAAGAGCCTGAGACTGATGATCGCGGGAGCTGATAAGTGTCCCGATGCCCTGAGAGAAGGCTACATGAAAAAGCACGGCGTGACGCTCCTTGAGGGATATGGTACCACTGAGACATCACCCGTAATCTCTGTCAACTCCCACGAATTCAACAGACCGGGAAGTACAGGCAGGGTAATTCCGGGTGTAAAGGTAAGGATAGAGAATTTTGAGACCGGAGAAGAGTGCAGGACTGGAGAGGTTGGCAAGATACTGGTTAAGGGTGACTGCGTGATGAAGGGCTACTATGATGACCCGCAACAGACAGCTGAGGTTCTGGTTGACGGCTGGTATAATACAGGAGACATGGGCTTTCTTGATGAAGATGGATATCTGTGGCATGCCGGGAGGTTCAAGAGGTTTGCCAAGGTGGGAGGGGAGATGGTGTCGCTTGTAAAGGTGGAGAATATGCTTGAAAAGTATCTCCCCGAAGGAGTGCAGTGTTGTGTTGTTGAGGTACAGGAAGAGAAAAAGGGATCAACCATAGTGGCGACAGTCTCACGGGAGGTAAATAAAACTCATATTCTGCGTAGCATGACGGCCGACCTGCCTGCCATCTATCTCCCCAGGGAGTTTATAGTAATAGGAGATCTGCCGATGATGAGTTCCGGAAAAACAGACTTCCGGAGCGTCACCAAAATGGTGCAGGAGATAATGAAGAAGGCCTGACAGCGAAATCTGTAAGTATGAG
Source organism: Bacteroidales bacterium UBA4772 (assembly GCA_002403305.1). Classification (GTDB taxonomy): domain Bacteria; phylum Bacteroidota; class Bacteroidia; order Bacteroidales; family VadinHA17; genus SR-FBR-E99. The sequence goes on along the minus strand of DHHM01000001.1, from coordinate 122,601 downwards.
TCAGGGCTTACCGGGGGCCTGCTACTTTTGCGGAGACTATTTGCCAATGCAGAAGCGCGAGAAGATCTCACCGAGGATGTCATCAGGGGTGATCCGCCCTGTGATCAGCCCAAGGTAATATATTGCCTGCCGCATATCTGTGGCTATCAACACCGTTGGTATCCCGTCGCGAAAACCGTCGAGGACCCTCTGCAGGCTCTCAGAGACATTCTTCAGTGCCTCGTAGTGCCGGGCATTGGTGACGATATACTGTGGAGAGTCTATGACCCCTGTCTCTACAGATTTCAGTAGCATTACCCTGAGGTCATCGATTCCCGTTGCCTCTTTCGCCGAAACGGCAACGACCGGCAGGTCACAGAGGCCTTTCAGTTCCTTCATCAGCGCCTCAGCCTGATCCTGTGCTATAAGGTCACTCTTATTAACAACCAGGATAATATTTGCTTTGCCGTTACCGGTCATCTCCGCCACTGAGGCTGCAAAAGCTGCCAGATCCCCGGAAGTGTCGGTGGCTTCTGCCACAGCCAGAACCACCTCCGCTGCTTCAAGCTTTTTCAGCGTACGCTCCACGCCTAGCACCTCTATCTCATCAACGGAGTGCCTCAGTCCTGCCGTATCTATGAACCTGAAGAGAAGGCCTCCCACGTGCAGCACCTCCTCTACAGTATCACGGGTGGTGCCGGGTTTTTCGGAGACAATGGCTCTCTCCTCCTGCAGCAGCAGGTTAAGCAGGGATGATTTGCCCACGTTGGGCCTCCCGGCTATCACCACCGGGATACCTTTTTTTATGGCATTTCCCAGCCGGAATGATGAAGCCAGCCTCTCTACCAGGCTCTTTATCTTTATTACATTCTCGCTCATGGAGAAGCGGTCAGCAAACTGCACATCCTCCTCACTGAAGTCGAGCTCCAGCTCAATAAGTGACGCAAACTGCAGCAGTTCCTGCCGCAGCTTTTCTATCTCCGACGACAGCCCGCCGCGCAGCTGTGACGATGCCAGCCGGTGTGCGGCAGCGGAATCGGCAGCAATGATGTCAGCCACGGCTTCTGCCTGTGAGAGATCCATCCTGCCGTTCATGAAAGCCCTCATGGTAAACTCCCCGGGCATGGCGGCCGTGGCACCGCGGGCCAGGAGCATCTCCATGATCTTCTGCGCTATCCAGGGAGAGGCGTGGAAGCTTATCTCAGCAGCATCCTCTCCGCTGTAGGAGGCAGGCGACCTGTAGAGAGTGACCACCGCATCATCAATGAATTCATCCTCTTCCTTCACCTGTCCGTAATGCACCGTGTAACCTCTGGCTTCCCGCAGGTCAGCGCCGCTGGCAGGGATGAAGAGCTCACTTATTAGCCGGAAGGTTTCCGGACCGCTGACCCTGATAACGGCAAGGGCCCCGCCGGGGCCTGTTGCGGGAGCAGCAATGGTGGTGTCAGGCTTCAGGTTCATAGGTGGAATGCCATTTAATAACAAACTTACGGAAAAACACCTGATTTTACACGGGCAGTACAAAATCAGGACCACATCCGGGATTTACAGATAAAAGATAATGATTGGAGGTAAGGTATAATATGTTAATTTAGGTGCTCAAACAAACATAAACTGCTATGAAGAAATCAATACTTATCATCACTGTTGCCTGCACAGTGCTTGCGGCAGGGTGTGCCGGCACAGCCAACCGGCTTACGAATGCGGAGATTGCAGAGGGATGGGAACTGCTCTTTGACGGCACCAGCCTCGACCAGTGGAGACTGTACAACAGTGAAGGCACTGGCAGCTGGGGCATTGACGACGGTTGCCTGGCGGCAGATGGTACCGGCAGCGACAGCACAGGCTATATCGTTACAAGAAAAGAATATGCCAATTTCGACCTGGTGTTCGACTGGAAGGTTGCTCCGGAAGGTAACAGCGGGGTCATGTACCATGTTGTGGAGTCGGACAGGTTTCACACACCATACCTTACTGGTCCGGAGTACCAGCTCATTGATGACATCAACTGGCCCGGAGAACTGGAGGAATGGCAGAAGACAGGAGCCGACTATGCCATGTACCTGCCTGATCCGGAGAAGAAGAAGCTGAATCCGGCAGGGGAGTGGAACAACTCCAGGATACTCTTTGACAACGGACATGTTGAATACTGGCTTAACGGTGAAAAGATAGTTGAGTTCGAGGCCTGGACACCGGAATGGTTTGAACTCAAGAACAGCGGCAAATGGGCCGGCGCACCTGAGTACGGCCTGGCTGCCACGGGACTGATCTCCCTGCAGGATCACGGCAGCAAGGCGTGGTTTAAAAACATGAAGATCAGGGAGCTGCCCAAAAAAGAGACGGAACCGGTAAATCTCTTCAATGGAGTCGACCTGACAGGATGGACTGCCTACGGGACCGAAAAATGGTATGTCGAGGACAGCCTCCTGGTCTGCGAGAGCGGTCCTGACAGGCAGTACGGCTACCTGGCTACGGATAGGTACTACAAGGACTTCGACCTGTCAGTCGATTTCAGGCAGATATCCGACGGCAACAGTGGCGTTTTCTTCAGGTCAGTCATTGAAGGAACAAGGATATCAGGATGGCAGGTTGAGGTGGCACCCAAAGACCATGACACAGGTGGTATATATGAGTCGTACGGAAGAGGCTGGCTGAAACAGATCCCGGATGAAAAGGAGAACATACTGAAGCCGGGTGAATGGAATACTCTAAGAATAATAGCTGTCGGCCCTGATGTTACCACCTGGCTGAACGGGGAGGAGATGGTGCACCTCAACGATCCGAAGATTGGCAGGGCCAACGGAAGAATCGCCCTCCAGATCCATGACGGAGGAGGCATTAAGGTACAGTGGAAGAACCTGGTGATCCAACCGCTCTAATGAAGAAGCTGACTGTTCTTGCACTTATCCTGGCAGCAGTAATCACATGCTGCCAGGCACCTGATAAACCGGCCGATGAAGGTCTTCAGGTGATGGCATACTTCTACCCCCGGGGTGATGATTTTGATTCCGACACCCTACAGCTCGACAGGCTGACGCATATCATCTTCAGCTTCACGGAGGTGATAGATAACGAGATGAAGTTCAGGGAAGAAACCCGGGGAGTGCTGCTAAGTAAACTGGCTGAACAAAAGGAAAAATACCCTGGGCTGAAGGTGATGATCGCATGCGGCGGATGGGGGGGCTCCGGCGGTTTTTCTGAGATGGCACGGACGAAGAAGTCACGCAGAATATTTGTTAAGAGTGCTGTACGGTTTATTGAAGATTATAATCTCGACGGACTGGACATTGACTGGGAATACCCCGGCTTGCCGGGAATAGGTAATCCGTACATCCCTGAGGACAGGGAAAATTTCACCGCACTCATGCGTGAGCTCAGGAAGGCGATGGACAGGACAGGCAGGGAACAGACCCTAACCTTTGCAGCTGCCGGATGGCAGAAGTTCTTCGATCATATCGACCCAGAGCAGGTAATGAAGTATGCCGATTACATGAATATGATGACCTATGATCTGGCAGGTGGAGGAGATAAATTCACCTCGCACCACACCAACCTGGGGAAAGTGACACTGGAAGATCTTGCCGGCACCCCGGCAGCAGAGATCATGCGTGAGAGAAGTAGTGATACAACCAGACCCTGGTCTGCTCAGGAGATCATCGAATTCTGCATCAGCAGGGGAGTGCAGCCGTCACAGATAGTCATCGGAGCGGCTTTCTACGGCAAGGGCTGGAGAGGTGTACCGCCTGAGAATAACGGGCTATACCAGCCTGCCGGTGAGGGATGGACAGGCAACGGTCGTTACTATGCTCTCCGGAGCGGCTATGAAAACAAAAACGGATTTTCACGGTACTGGGATGAGACGGCATTGGCACCTTACCTTTACAATCCCGCTGACAGTATTTTCATCACATATGAGGATACCGTTTCCGTACGGCTGAAAACAGAATATGCAATCCGGAACCAACTTGGAGGTATCATGTTCTGGGAACTGGGAGGCGACGTTTCAGAGGACGGCCTTCTGGCGGCTATTCATGCCGCAGTCAGGAAGAAATAGCGCGAAGGCCCCTTGATAATAAAAATTGCATGGGGCTTCGCATTTCTTATAAAACACTGATTACCTGATGTTTATTGCATTCCATGCTATCTTGAAAGGTTGTCTGCAATAAATGTGTTGTCCGGGATGCTTGCCGAGGTGTTTAACTCATCAAAAAGCACCCTTGAGGTTCTTCCGTTGAGATGATTTGTGGCGTACATCTCGGTCATGATGTAGCCCTCCCCGCCACCGGTCTTAGGCTGGGTCCTGAGTATCTCTATAGTCTTGAAGAGGTCGCCGTCAAAATTGTAAAAGTCGATTTTTTTGATCTTCAGACCCTGTTTCTCAAGCCATGTCACTTTTCTCGAGAAACCGTACTCATAGGCAATGTCATCATCCATAGGGACGCTCTCGATCACCCACAATCCGTTTTCGCCCGATTGGGGCATATGACTTATGTTGAAGTCGGAATTGGATCCGGAAGCCATGTCGGCATTGGTGAATTCAGAGCTCATGAAGCTCTTGCCCTTCTCAGTGCTTACTATCCGCCTCGTTCGCCTGAGGGCAGGCAGATAGATCCACATGTCATCCTGGCTCTCCTTATTGTCAATGATCAGCATTGCCGTTCCTCTCACATCGGCCGGGTCGATGAATTTCATCATTCTCTTTTCGGTATCTCCGTAGGTTTTGGACACCATATTGACCACCCGTGTGCGGGTGGCACCGCTTTTCTCAGTGATTGTCAGCGTAACGGTCGACTGCAGGTTGCCTGACATTGTCAGGTCACGGCTTCTGTCCATCAGCTGCGTGGCATCCGGCTGCTGTGCCGTAAGTGCCTGCAGTGAAGCTATCAGCAGTGCTGACAGCAGATAAAACATCTTTTCCATTTTTGTCATTTTTTATTTTTATACGATTAATATTAGCTTCTATGAAAGCTGGTTTGAACCAGAGCATGAAAGCAGGAATTACGATTATTGCGCAGAGCAGACACGAGCCGATGGAGAGCAACACCAGGTACCCGAAATACCTTATTGAGAGAAATCCCGAAATAAATGTCGCAGAGAAACCGGCCATGACGCTCAGACCGTTAATCACAATGCTTCTCCCCGTGGTTCGGTATGTCATGACAATAGCCGCTGCATGGCTCAGCCCCTTGCGCAGCTCACTGTTGTACCTCCATAGGAACTGGATGGTGAAGTCCACCCCTACGCCAATCATAATTGAAGAGAGTAATGCTGTGGCGGCATCAATGGCGATATTGGTCAGTCCCATCACCCCGAACTGTATTATGATGGATACCGCAAGTGGTATCGATCCTATCAATCCTCCGCGTGCAGAGCGGAAGATTACCGACAGCAGTATAAATACTGCCAGCAGTGCGAATAGCAGTGACGTGACCTGTCCCTGTATAATATTCTGCGCAAAATCAGCCATAATGATGGCATATCCGCCGAGGGTTATTTCCGCCCGGAAGCCTGCAGTGTAGCTTTTTATCTCATCGCGCAGATCCCTGATAATCTCATTCTCCGGCCTCGACAGTTTCACCAGGAGATGGGCCTTTGTATTCTCAAAATTCATCAGCTGCTTCAAGTCGTCGGGGTTACCGCTCATGTTGTACAGCTCGAACATCTGTGCTATCGCCTGTGACGAATCGGGAATCTTATCGTAACCCTTTTCGTGGGGCTCATAGAGCGCCTTGGTCATCTCCCTGACCACATCGGCTATCGAGAACACGCTGCCGACACCCTCCTGTTGCTTCAGGTGTTGTGTAAGGTCATCTATACCCTTCATCACGGCCGGGTCTTTGATGTTCCCGCTGATCATCACCGAGATGGTCTGTGACCCTCCGAATTTGGAATTTATCAGTTCTGAGGCCTTTCTTACCGGGTGTTTGTGAGGGAAATAATTCTCCTGGTTGGTATCTATTCTCAGGAAGGCGATGCCCGTGCTTACTGTCAGTGTTATCACGGCAGAGGCCAGCAGCACCCTGCCCGGATGGCGGATGACCAGTTTCGAGACAGCGTTGATAGCACGGCTCAGGAGGTCTTTGGAATGATCTTTAGGCAGTCGGGTCTTTGCGCCGGATCTTTCACGGAGGTAGATCAATGAAGGTATCAGGAGAAGACTCAGGGCCAGTGCCACGGCAACGCCCGAGGCAGCCAGGACGCCTACCTGCCTGGCAGGTATTATCGAGTGTGCCAGCAGGCCCAGCAATCCTGCAATGGTCGTCAACCCGCTGAACAGTATGGGCATCCGTAGTGATCCGGTGAGTTGCTTCAACATCTCCCTTCTGCCCGGAGGCACCACCGAGCGCTTCAGCTCCTTATGCCGCGTGACCAGGTAAATCCCGTAGTTGTTTGCTACCGAAATCAGGATTATTGGCACCAGCAGGCTCAGGATCGAGAATTTCCATCCTATCAGGGGTATAAGTCCCATCGTGATTATCACCGTGAGCACCACCACGCTGAAGGGCATGAAGACACTTCTCCAGTCGCCGAGGCTCAGCTTGAGCACCAGCAGCATTATGACAAGCGCAATGGGAATAAGAAACAGTGCATCGTGGTTGACATCCTCCACGATGTAACGCCGGATATAGGGAAGACCTCCCGTCAGCATCTTCTTTTCGCTATCCTGTTCAGCAATGATGGAGTCGACCCTGTTCAGCGTGAGATATTCGGGCACATCAGGATTGACAGTACCCGTGACGGCTGCTGCCGTCATGTCTTCAGACACCGAGATGCCCAATGCAAACTGGTTGGCAAGTATATCTTCACGCAGTTGTTCGGTTCTGGCCGGATTGTCAGGGATCCTTCTTACTAGTGGATCAACTATCATCATGCCATCGCGGCCCTCAATCTTTCTTGCTGTAAAGAGTGAATTGACAGTGCTGATCCCTTCCATCCTCGAGAAGCCCCTGTCAATCTCCTTTATACTACCCAGGTTCTCAGCCGTGAGTACAGAGCTGTCTGTCAGCAGTACCAGGATCATGTCCTGCACCCCGAAATCCTTTTCGATGGAGTCGGTGCTGATACGGGAAGACATGGTGCGAGGCACGAAATTCCTGATCTCAGGATCAGTCTCAACAGTGGGTATCATGAGTCCCAGTGCCACGGCCAGTGCCGTTGAGACTGAGATTATCCACCATTTGTATTTTACTATAAATCCGGCCATTTTTTTCAGAACTCAATCTTTAATGAGAAGAAGGCAGCCTTCATGAAATCGTCTATTATGTCATACAGCCCGCCTTTTGCACCTGAATAGTGTTCAAGACCGGCGCTAAGTGTCAGCCCGTCGGCTGGTTTGAACTCCACCACCGGCATAAGGAGAAGGTCCCGGGAGGTGAAATTATAGAGGGCCGTCATTGACGGGATCAGTCTCCCGTAAAGGAGATCAGCCTCAAACCTCAGTCCTGCGGAATGGTAATACTGGTGCATCTGGTTGTTGTAGAGCCTTCCGAAAGCCTCAGTCTGCATACGTGTAAATTCAACCGGGTCAAACCCGGGGGTGTTGAAAAGCTCCGCAAGGTCAGCCATGTCAGGCTCGGTGCCTATGATGGGATCATAGGGGGAGGGGTAGAAGTCAAGAACCTTCTTTCCTGAATATTCAGCAGTAATCCACACTGCCCCGGGTGTCCAGTCAAGAGCTGCCACCCACTCGACCTGGGAGAAGGGAACCTCCTCGTTGCCCTCCTTATCTTCTATCGGATTGCTCCATGCCAGGGTTCCCCGCACCACAAAAGGTGAAAGGACCGTTTCAAAGTCCAGGCCGGCATGGTTTATAACGTAAGGAACGCCCGTGATACTTATCGTCGGATTCATCGGGTCACTGTAGTCAGCTCCTGTCAGGGTGAGACCGGGGGTGAGGTCAGGACCGTGAAAAAACTGAATCCCGGCGTCGAAGCAACCCAGCATGAAATCGCCCCTGAAACCGTAGGAATGCAGTCCGTCAGCCGGATCGAGTCCGCCCGGCATCTCCAGGGTGATGTTTTGTGGCAGCTCAAGAGGGGCGGTCATGAGCAGGGAGGGATTCCAGAAGGGTGTGGCAACTATCGACAGTCTGAACCGGGAGCCGGCATTGAGTGTCAGCTCACCAAGGAGGTTACCCATATCCCTGTCCTCGAAGTCGGGACTCCTGTATATATAGTCCGTTGGGTTAAACCTTGAGAGAGGAGTGAAGAGGTCTGTTCTGCCCCATTTGACTATCTTCTTTCCCAGGGAGAGGCTCATGAAGCCGTTATAATACATACCCCAGGCCTCTCTCACTGTGATATCGCTGACATTATCACCGAACTGCCGTCCCAACCTGACCCTGAGATCAGCAAAGCTCTTGTAGCTAAGGTTATCTGTGGCAGTGAGTGTCAGTGCTGCATCCGCGAAAGCAGCGTTAATGTCATGTTCATAATCGCCTGTACTGAGGTAGAGGCCACCTCTGATAAAGCCCCCGGGAGTAAAGGTCTTCTCCTGTGCTGTCATGACAAGGGGCACCAGCAGAAACAGGAAAACAATTGAAAAACGTCTGACCATGATTGACTTTTTCGTCAAAGGTGAGAATGATCAGCTGGTTTATCGACCGATCCGCATGGTCAGGACGTCCGGATGAAAAGCAAGATGTGTTAACCGAGCGGATCGGACCTTTCAGGAGGACTTTGACATCTCATCACGGTAGGCGCTTGGGGTCTTTCCCGTGTAGGCCTTGAAGAAGCTGTTGAATGTTGATTTTGAGTTGAATCCGGAATCGTAGGCGATAGCCAGCAGGGTGTAGTGCTGGTATTTCGGGTCGTTCATCCGGCTCAACGCCTCCCTGATCCTGTATTCGTTGACGAATGAGAAAAAGTTCCGTCCGTATTTTTCATTGAGCACTTCAGTAATATAATGGCGCGGTATACCGGTCCTTGTCGAGAGGTCATTGATGGTAAGATCGCCGTCGAGATAGAGCTTTTCCTCATCCATGATCTGCAGCAGTTTATTGAGGTACTCCTCTGCCTGTTCCGGGCGCAGTCCGCTCCTGGCATACTTCTCAGCCGTTGAAGTATCGCTGATTTCATCATCTTCATACACCGCAGCCGGGAAATCCATGATCTCAGGCTGACGGACCGCGTAGAAGCTGTAGGCGAAGGAAAAAAAGGTGATAAATACGAAAGTCATGACGTAGGGATCAAAGGGGAGGAGTCCGGCAATGATTTTTATTCCTCCAAGAATAAAAACGATCACGTACCCGCTGTAGAATGTGATTGACAGTATCTTAAGCCAGTTGAGAGTCAGTTTTGCAGATGTATACGATACAAGGTCGTGAAGATGTCTCTGGTGATTCCGTATCTCCAGGAAGGAAAGGGTGCTGTAGACTGTCACTGAAAGGAAGAATATGACGCTGTAGACAATTCTGAGGGGAATAAACCTGTCGGTCACCAGAAAGCCTGTGAGGTCATCGAATATCGGTTCTTCGCGGAAGATGACCGAGACAGCGAAAAACACCACGAAGGGAATAAAATGGAGTGCATGCCACGGTGATAATCTTCGTGTGGGCACGGTCATATGGCGCACATACAGAAATAGTAATGGTCCGTATGTCAGTGAAATAAAGGGGAAGGAATACATATCAAGCACCGTTCGGTTGATGAGTGCAAATATCATCTCGATGCAGAAGAGAAACAGCCATGCCGTCATGATACGGCTTGCGGTGGTGTATGGCCGCCTGGTTGCCATCAGCAGTCCTGCGAAGAACGACTGGGATATGCCTACAAACAGAACCGGTAAAACAAAATCCATGATGCCATAATAAAGGGTAAATTTAACAAAAGGAAGAAAAAATAGCTACTTTTGAGTTACATGACACAAACATAACAGACTGAAATGAGTATTTTACTAAACTCCGGGTCAAAGGTGATCGTACAGGGGTTCACGGGCAGTGAAGGCACCTTCCATGCAAGTCAGATGATAGAGTACGGGACAAAAGTTGTGGGAGGAGTTACTCCAGGCAAGGGTGGGCAGACGCATCTGGGGCTGCCGGTCTTCAACACCGTCAGGGATGCCGTGAAGGAGACAGGTGCGGATACCTCCGTCATCTTCGTGCCACCGGCCTTTGCTGCAGATTCCATCATTGAGGCTGCCGAGGCAGGCATAAGGCTGATAGTAACCATCACCGAGGGCATACCCACCGCTGACATGGTAAAGGTCAAGAAGATCCTGGGTGAGTATGACACTGTGCTTATCGGTCCCAACTGTCCGGGTGTCATTACTCCTGGGGAAGCCAAGGTAGGCATCATGCCCGGTTTCATACATCAGAAGGGCAGGGTGGGGGTTATCTCCCGTTCCGGAACTTTGACCTATGAAGCTGTCGATCAGCTTACCAAGCTGGGCCTGGGGCAGTCGACATGTGTTGGTATCGGCGGTGATCCGGTGATCGGTTCCACCTCGCTCGACATCATCAAAAAGATGATGGCTGACAGTGATACAGATGCCATTGTGCTCATTGGGGAGATTGGAGGGCAGATGGAGACTGACGTGGCATACTGGGTCAGAGAGCACGGAACGAAGCCGGTAATCGGATTCATTGCGGGTCAGACAGCCCCGAAAGGGCGCCGCATGGGACATGCCGGAGCCATCATTGGAGGGAAGAACGACACGGCAGCGGCCAAGATGAAGATCATGGAGGAGTGCGGCATACATGTTGTCAGGTCTCCGGCAGACATAGGCGCCACCGTTGGGGAGGTACTGCATAAATAAATTTTTATATTTGTGCCCAAAATTCATTCAGATGAAACTTACATGAGCAGTAACTCACAACAGGAAATGATTATTTTTCTTCATGTAAGTTCCATTAGACCAAAAAAATAAGAATCAATTACTAATGAAACTACTGGAAGGAAAAACAGCTGTGATCACGGGCGGATCAAGAGGCATCGGCAAGGGCATTGCCCTCCGTTTTGCAGCCGAGGGAGCCAACGTTGCGCTCACCAACATCGTTGACAACGAGGAGTTTGCAGATGCGGTGAAGGAGATAGCCGCGCTGGGGGTAAAGGCTAAGGGATATGTATCCGATGCTTCGGTATATGCTGATGCCGGGAATGTTATCGAAGAAATAGTAAAAGACTTTGGCAGGGTTGACATACTGGTCAACAACGCCGGTATCACCCGTGACACTCTGCTGATGAGGATGACGGAGGATCAGTGGGACCAGGTTTTGACTGTGAACCTTAAGTCGGTCTTCAATCTAACGAAGGCTGCCATCAAGCCGATGATGAAGCAGAAATCCGGTTCGATCATCAACATGAGTTCGGTGGTAGGTGTCAGCGGCAACGCCGGGCAGTCGAACTACTCAGCATCCAAGGCAGGCATTCTCGGTTTCACCAAGAGTGTGGCCAAAGAGCTGGGCTCGCGCAGTGTACGTTGCAATGCCATAGCTCCGGGTTTCATACTTACGGAGATGACCGGCCGGCTGCCTGATGATGTGAAAAGCGACTGGATATCAAAAATTCCTCTGCGTCGCGGCGGGTTGCCTGAGGATGTGGCCAATGTGGCTCTCTTCCTGGCATCGGATCTCTCGTCTTATGTGACCGGTCAGACCATTAATGTCTGCGGGGGTATGCTGATGTAAAATATTTTTGATTAGAATTATTTATTATATTTGCACCGGCAGGGCGCTATTCCCTCAAGCACGAGGAAATGCAGCGAGACATAATTATTCCACACTTATTTCTTAAGCGCCCTGCTTTTTTTATTGTATATATGCCTCCTTAGCTCAGTGGTAGAGCAGCTCACTCGTAATGAGCAGGTCGTGGGTTCAACTCCCATGGGAGGCTCTGGGGGCAGTTTTCAGTCGGCAGTTTGAGCCGCCGACAAAGGAGGGGCTCAATCCCGCACACGAACCTGTCCCGATTAGGTCGGGAGTGTTGGGAAGGCAGTAGAGGGGCGAGCGTCAATAAATGATCCGGTGGACCATTTTAGCGAGCAGCCGGATTGAAGGGGAGGGGAATCAGTAAGCTAAAGTTGTTGAAGTATTATAAGCGGGAGTAGCTCAGGGGTAGAGCATCAGCTTCCCAAGCTGAGGGTCGAGGGTTCGAATCCCTTTTCCCGCTCAGACAAAAAGTCCCGACATCGTCGGGGCTTTGTTGATTTACACAGTCCGACCCAGGCTTGCCTGAAGGAGGGATGTGTAAATCAATAAAGAACGCCACGCCAGTGGCGCTTTTTGTCTGATGGCATCCCACTCAGGGAACGCTGAGCCGAAGGCGAAGCAATCCCTGACATAGGAGGGCTTCCTGAATCAAGTTTACCCGGGGGAAGAGAGGATATAATAAAGAACGCCACGCCAGTGGCGCTTTTTGTCTGATGGCATCCCACTCAGGGAACGCTGAGCCGAAGGCGAAGCAATCCCTGACATAGGAGGGCTTCCTGAATCAAGTTTACCCGGGGGAAGAGAGGATACAATAAAGAACGCCACGCCAGTGGCGCTTTTTGTCTGATGGCATCCCACTCAGGGAACGCTGAGCCGAAGGCGAAGCAATCCCTCTTTGATCAACATACACCGAATCAGGTTATTTTCTCTTCAGAATTTCCCGAGCAGAGCTATGACATCTGCTTCAGGATCGACGGAGAGCTTTTCATTGAAATTCTCATTGATAAGCTGCTGCTTTTCCGGAAAAAGCTTTCTCAACGACCTGCGGGTCAACTGAACCCGGTAAAATACCGAGTCACTGCCCTGAATGTAATATTTGCTGACAGGCTTGAATTCGTCATACCGTATATCAGGTCCGTATGCTCTCTCGTAATCTGCTTTCACAAATATTTTGTCGGGAATCTTGAGGAACTGTGGATAACTCTCATTCAGGACCTGGTAAAACCTGTTACCATCCGGCTTTTTGTCGAACACAATAGAATCTGTGGTTTTGAATACCAAATCTTTTCCGTCATGATGGAAAACGAGTTCAGCAATATTGTCAGATTTGATCTCCATAAGTTCTCCGCCAGAGCTTTTTATGAAGAGGAGTGAATTCTGCACCACATTAATGTCACTTTCAATATTGACATACTCTTCTGCCCCCCTGATCACGATCGTAGAGGAGACAAGCGTGTCAAACAATCTCGGTGTACCCTTTACACCCTGATATCTTGGATCATATGCTACTGCCGTAGTGTATGTTGCAAGAGTTTGCAAGGCCTTGAGGTTAGCCTCATTCGTCGCTGAGACTTGTTGACCAAAAGAGCGCTGTGCATTCACTGTCATGAAACACAGAGCTGACATCATAATTATCAGGTAACGTCTCATTTTTTTCTTGCAAGTTATGCATTACCTGCGGTTTGTCAATCTTTGCACCGCATTTTTTGCAGTATAAAGCATCGTCATCATGCCTGTCATACAAACAGTTTGGACATACCTGCGTGTTGTTGCGTACCGGGTGCCGGTCAGAACTGTCTCAGCAGTGCAATCCGCTTTTCAATCGGGGGATGGGTCATGAAGAGGGAGCTGAAGCTGAATGAGACTGGCCTCTCCTTTTTGGGCTGTGGATTGTCAATGAACATCTGGGCCACGTCGTTCCGCCTGACAGCCTCGATCTGAGGATCGGCAGATATCTTTTCAAGCGCGGAGGCCAGGGCGAGCGGATTTTTGGTCATCATGGCAGAGCCTGCATCCGCCATAAACTCCCTCTGCCGTGAGATAGCGAACCTGAAGATGGATGAAAGGAAATAGCCTACTGCTGCCAGCAGCAGTGCCAGGATGACAACCCGTCCGTCTTTCTTGCCCCTGCTGCCGCCGCTGAACCTTACTGAACGAACGAGAGCCTCAGTGATAAAAGCAAAAATCCCAACGAAGATGATTGAAACGATCAGCAGCCTCACATCGCGGTTCCTGATGTGGGTCAGTTCATGAGCTATCACGGCCTCCAGTTCGTCATCCTCAAGCTTGTCTATGATCCCCTTTGAGAGGGAGACTGTGAAGTTTGAGGTCTTGATGCCACTGGCGAAGGCATTGAGCGAATCATCATTGATGATATTTATTTTGGGCATTGTCATGCCGCTGCCAATGCAGAGGTTCTCAACGAGATTGTATATTCTCTTATTCTCTTTTCTGCTGAGTGGTGCTGATCCTGTTGCCTTTTCAATCATACGGGTATGCGAGAACCATGCTACGACAAACCATGCCAGCACACCCGCCAGAACCCAGGGTACGGTTCTGATGAATATGCTGTTGGCATCTTCCACGCTGAGTTCCGGTGCAGGCTGTACAAAAAACAGGAAAAGCCATACCAGTCCCAGAATAATTGCCGGGAAAAGCAAGAGCAGAACAACAGATTTGAAGTTGTTATTCCATATCTGCCGGTTAATGCCGATATATTTCATCCTGTATGAAACATATATATTAACGGTCGAATGGGGCTTGCATGAGATTCAATATTTTCATCTCGTGTGAGCTCTGACTCATACAAGTTTCACCTGGTATCAGAAGTTCAGTTTCGGCGTCTCCTCTGCCTGTGCCCTGGTCTCGGCCAGGTCATACATGGTTTCACGTTTGAACCCGAACATACCGGCAACAATGTTTGAAGGAAACACCTCTACGGCATTGTTAAGCTCTTTTGTGGCCGAATTGAAGAAGCGGCGTGCTGCAGCGAGCTTGTTCTCAATGTCTGCTATCTCCTCCTGAAGCTGGATAAAGTTTGTGCTGGCCTTCAGATCAGGATAGGCCTCAACGGCAACTCTCAGTCCCTGCAGGGCTGAAGAGAGCCGGCCGTCAGCAGCTATCTTCTCATCAATTCCCTTAGCATCAATGGCTTTGGCCCTTGCATTTGTAATATCCGTGAGTACGGTACTCTCATGCTTCATGTAAGCTTTGACAGCCTCCACCAGCTGAGGTACCAGGTCAAGCCTCTGCCTGAGCTGTACATCAATGTCAGCGAAGGCATTCTCACGGTTGTTCCTCAGTCTTACCAGCCTGTTGTAGAGACCTACAGCAAGCAGAACCAAAACCAAAATAATGATAAGCAGTGCAATGAACATGTCTTTAGATTTTATTTTGTTTACGTAAAAGTAATATTTTATGAGATAACCCGGTGAAAAACACAGCTGATCACAGGGTCATTCCCGGTACTCATTATTCTTGCGACCCTTCATGGCTGTCATCCAGGCTTTCTCCCTGATCCCATTCCCTTAAGAACTGGTCAAGGAAGCTGACCATGAAGTCATGTCTCTCGTCAGCCAGTCTTCTGCCTGTGGCTGTATTCATAAGGTTCCTGAGAAGGAGCAGTTTATCATAGAAATGATGTATCGTCGAGGCCGAATTTCTGCCTGATGAGCTTACACCCGGCTGCCCGGGAAAACCTGCGCGGGGATCATACAGTTCACGTCCCTTGAACCCTCCGTAGCTGAATGCCCTGGCAATACCCACAGCGCCCATGGCGTCAAGCCGGTCGGCATCCTGAACTATCTGCAGCTCGTCACTTTTTGGACCCGTGGCCGGCCCTTTGGAAAAGGAGATTTTCTCATTGATGCTTACCACCTCTCCGGTCACAGATCCATCCACGCCGAGGCGGCCCAGGAGGGCCCTGATCTCTGCCGGACCGTCATGTACGGCAAATTTGTGATCTCCTACATCGTGCAGGAGAGCTGCAAGTTCAACCGTAAGCCTGTCGCCACGTCTTTCGCATTCGTGAATATAAAGAGCCAATCGCACAACCCTCTCTATATGAGACCATCCGTGACCGCTGTCGTATTGTTGCACCACGACTTTAACAAAATCGCTTACCTCGTTTATGATTTCCTTTTCGGTTTTCATTTCTCCCAGTACCCATTCCTGACACAAAATATTGATAATTTTGTCTCTTCCACCATTAACTGTCACTCAAGATATGAACAGCTCAGAAATTATTACCATAGGAGATGAGATTCTGATTGGCCAGACCGTTGACACAAACTCGGCATGGATCAGCAGCAGGCTTAACCTGCTTGGTGTAACTGTGGCGCGTATCACATCAATAGCAGACAGGAGGGAGGAGATCATGGCCGCACTGGACGAGGCGCTCGGGCGAAGTGACATGGTGCTGATGACAGGCGGACTCGGTCCTACCAGTGATGACATCACCAAGGAGACCCTGGCTGAATACTTCGGGTCGAAACTGGTTACGGATCAGGGTGTGCTGCAGGAAGTGACAGAAAGGCTGAGGCTAAGGAACCTTGAGATGAATGAGAACAACCGGCGTCAGGCCAATGTGCCGGAGAACTGCACTGTTCTTGCCAACAGGGCTGGCACAGCCCCGGGGATGATGTTTGCCCGGGGAGAGAAGAGGGTTATATCCATGCCCGGTGTTCCTTCAGAGATGAAGTACATCATGACAGAACACATCCTGCCAATGATCGCCATGCGAGCCGGGAGAAATGTTATAATTCACAAGAACATAATGACCTACGGCACCTTTGAGGCCAAACTGGCAGAGAGGCTGCAGAACTTTGAGAGGGAGCTTCCTCCTGATATCAGGATTGCCTATCTGCCATCATACGGACTTATCAAACTCAGGCTTACAGCGAAAGGCAGGGAGGAGAGGCTCATGCAGGCGATGATGGATGAGCAGGTCAGAAAACTCTATACGATTATTCCCGACGTAATCTACGGAGAGGATGAGACAACGCTTGAGGAGGTGACAGGCGGACTACTCCTCAAAGCAGGACTGACGGTATCGACAGCCGAGAGCTGTACGGGAGGCAAGCTTTCCTCCCTGATCACCTCTGTGCCGGGCAGTTCGTCATGGTACCTCGGCTCAGTGATAGCCTATGACAACAGCATCAAGACCGGCGTGCTCGGGGTGATTCCGGACACCATCAGGATTCACGGTGCCGTCAGCAAGGAGACAGCCGCTGAGATGGCGGCAGGGGTGAGGAGAGTAACGGGAAGCGATTACTCCGTTGCTGTAACCGGTATTGCCGGTCCGACAGGCGGAACAGACACCAAGCCGATGGGCACGGTCTGGATAGCCATCGCCTCTTCCGTGGGTATAATAACTGAATTACATCGCTTTGCGGACGAGAGAACAGTGAATATTCTGAGGGCCTCCTACACCGCTCTGAATATGCTTAGAAAGCAGATAATCAGCCGTTGAGCAGGCGAATTCAGGGTTGTTGGAAAAAAATGAAGGAATTATTTGGTTAATTGAATAAAAATCACCTATTTTGCGAACCGATTTTCGGAGTTTTTCAGAACAAGTAAAAAGAGGATAATAATGTCAAAAGTGTGTCAGGTCACCGGCAAGAAAGCAGTGGTTGGAAACAATGTTTCCCACTCGAAGAGGAGGACCAAGAGAAAGTTTATGGTCAACCTGTTTACCAAGAGGTATTACCTGCCTGAGGAGAACAGATGGATCACCCTTAAGGTATCGGCAGCAGGAATGAGAAATATCAACAAGAACGGTCTCGCCTCGGTCCTTAAGGAGGCAAAGGGAAAAGGTTATATTATCAACTAAATAAACCGGAGAGAAAATGGCAAAGAAGAGCAAAGGCAACAGGGTGCAGGTTATCCTTGAGTGCACTGAGCACAAGGAATCCGGAATGCCGGGCACCTCGAGATATATCACCACCAAGAACCGAAAGAATACACCTGACCGTCTTGAGAGGAAAAAATTCAATCCCATACTTAAAAAAATGACCCTTCACAGGGAGATAAAATAAACTAGGAGTTATGGCAAAGAAAGTTGTTGCAACACTGAAGACAGGAACCGGCAGATCATTCACCAAATGTATAAAGGTGGTCAAATCAGAGAAGACCGGAGCATACCAGTTCAAGGAAGAAATTGTTCATAACGATCACGTTAAGGATTTCTTTTCCACGAAATAAGATCAGTTTTTCTGATTCTGAACAGGGGAGAGACGCATATAATTGCGTCTCTTTTTTTACTTTTGACGATCAATAATCAGGCAATGGCATTATTCGGTTTTTTAAGGAAAGAGGAGAAAGAGATACTTGACAGGGGTCTTGTCAAAACCCGCGAGACCGTTTTTGCCAGGCTCACCAGGGCTGTTGCCGGCAAATCAAAGATCGACGACGACGTCCTCGACAATCTTGAAGAGGTGCTGGTATCTTCAGATGTCGGGGTTGATACTACCTTAAGGATCATCGAAAGGGTATCCCGGCGAGTGGCGCGCGACAAGTATGTGAGTACCTCGGAGCTCAATGCTCTTCTCCGTGATGAGATCGCCGGCCTCCTTGAGGAGAACAGCAGCACCGGGGACGGCGTAGCCGGATTCGATGCACCTCTGCCTGCCAAACCCTATGTTATACTTGTAGTCGGTGTCAACGGAGTAGGCAAGACCACCACCATTGCCAAGCTGGCGTACAACTTCAGGAAGGCAGGAAGGAGCGTTCTGCTGGGAGCCGCTGACACCTTCCGTGCTGCTGCCATCGATCAGTTAAAGATATGGTCGGAGAGAGCCGGCGTGCCCATGATCAGCCAGAAGATGGGGGCTGACCCGGCCTCTGTGGCTTTTGACACCGTCACATCAGCCGTGGCTTCGGGAACGGACATAGTCATAATAGATACTGCCGGCAGGCTTCACAACAAAACAGCTCTCATGAACGAGCTCTCAAAGATCAGGAGAGTGATGGAGAAAGTCGTGCCGGAGGCGCCACATGAAGTGTTGCTTGTCCTCGACGGTTCTACCGGACAGAATGCCTTTGAACAGGCAAAACAATTCACGGCGGCCACCAGTGTGAATGCGATGGCTATCACAAAGCTCGACGGCACAGCCAAGGGGGGTGTCGTGATCGGGATCTCAGACCAGTTCCGGATACCGGTTAAATATATCGGTGTGGGAGAGAAGATGGAAGACCTGAGGATATTCGACAGGTATGCGTTCGTCGACTCCCTCTTCAGTGACAGCCGCTGATGGAAGGTAACAGGGTCAATATCGTCACCCTGGGCTGCTCGAAGAACACCGTTGACTCGCAGAAGCTCATGCGTCAGCTCACGGCAGGCGGGTACACTGTTACCGCTGACTCGTCGGGCCCGGCCGATATTGTCATCATCAATACCTGCGGCTTCATCCTTGATGCCAGGGAGGAGAGCATAGACACCATCATCAGCCATGCAGAGGCCATAAAGCGCCGCGGACGCGGCAAGCTCTTCGTTATGGGTTGCCTGTCTGAGCGTTACCGCACGGAGCTTGAGACATCAATACCCGAGGTTGATGGCTGGTTCGGGGTTAACAGGCCGCAGGAGGTGATCAGTCACCTGGGACTGACTTACCGTCAAGAACTGACAGGGGAGAGGATATTGCCAGGTCTGAAACACTATGCCTATCTGAAGATCTCTGAGGGGTGCGACAGAACCTGTGCATTCTGTGCCATTCCTGATATCCGCGGACGTTACACCTCGGTGCCACTGGAGGAGCTGGCAGCAGAAGCCTCCAACCTCTCTTCCGCAGGGGTGAAGGAGCTGATACTCATTGCACAGGACCTCACCCTCTACGGCACCGACATCTACGGCAGGCAAATGCTTCCGGAACTGGTCAGGCAACTATCGGACATTAAGGAGATAGAATGGATCAGGCTCCATTATCTTTATCCTTCCGGTTTCCCCTATGAGATACTTGAGATGATGCAGGATAACCGCAAGATATGTAGGTATATAGATATACCAATACAGCATATATCTGACAATGTGCTCAGGAGAATGCGGCGCGAACACAGCAGTGAGGAGACGCGCCGGCTGCTGAATGAAATACGGAGGATGGTTCCTGATGCGGCGGTAAGGACAACGTTCATTGCCGGTCATCCGGGTGAGACGGAAGAAGATTTCAGGGAGCTGTTGCGGTTTGTGGAGGAGTACAGGTTTGAGCGGCTGGGAGCTTTCCGTTACTCGCATGAGGAGAACACCCATGCGTGGCTCAGTTACTCCGATGATTTATCCGAAAAGGAGAAGGAGAGGAGGGTGTCAAAAATTATGGAGCTGCAACAGCGCATCTCCAGCGAGATCAATGCCTCAAGAAGGGGAGAGGTTGTCAGGGTGATCATTGACCGGAAGGAGGGTCTCTTCCATGTGGGACGTACTCAGCACGACTCTCCCGAGGTCGACCAGGAGGTGCTGATCACCACTGCCAAAAACATCGAACCCGGCACCTTCATTGATGTGAAGATAACCGGGTCAACGGAATTCGATCTGTATGCAGAAACCTTCTGAAGGATTTACGATTTTCGAACTGCGAATTACGATTAAATCGACAATCGCAAATCGACAATCGCAAATTTTCACTTATTCTTCCGGATTACTCTCCTTCGTTGGTTCCCCGACATCCTTTTTGCCTGCTACCTTGAATGACAGCTCCTCTTTCCCTTTTGAGTAGCCGACATTTATGGTTGCTCCCGCGGTGACAGTGGCTTTGATGATCACCTCCGCCAGGGGATCCTCGAGGTATTTCTGAATGGCGCGTTTCAGAGGCCTGGCGCCGTACTGCACATCGAAGCCGCGGTCGGCAATGAAGTCCCGTGCCTGTGCACTCAGCTTCATCCTGTAGCCCAGCGTCTCAATCCTGTCATAGAGTCCTTTGAGTTCTATATCGATGATCTTGTCTATGTCCTCCCTTGACAGTTGGTTGAACATCACCACATCATCTATCCTGTTCAGGAATTCAGGGGCAAAAGTCTTCTGCAGTGCCTTCTGCAGGATGCTCTTCACCTGGTCGTTACGTGTTGTTCTTTTGGTTGAGGTTTCAAAGCCTATGCCTGAGCCAAACTCCGACAGTTGCCTCGTTCCTATGTTGGAGGTCATGATGACAATGGTGTTCTTGAAATCCACCCTGCGTCCCAGGCTGTCGGTCAGTTGTCCCTCATCGAGCACCTGCAGCAGTATGTGAAACACATCAGGATGAGCTTTTTCCATCTCGTCGAGCAACACCACTGAATAGGGCTTGCGTCTGACCTTCTCGGTGAGCTGGCCGCCCTCCTCATATCCGACATATCCCGGAGGGGCTCCAACCAGGCGTGACACGGAAAATTTTTCCATATACTCACTCATATCGACCCTGATCAGGTTGTCCGTGGTATCAAACAGGAATTTTGCCAGCACCTTGGCAAGCTGCGTCTTCCCCACGCCTGTCGGACCGAGGAAAATGAAGGTTCCTATCGGTTTGTTCGGGTCTTTAAGTCCTGCCCTGTTTCTCTGTATCGCCTTTACAATTTTGGCGATCGCGTCATCCTGACCGACTATGCTTCTCTTAAGCTCCTCTGCCATCTGCAGCAGCCTGGTGCCCTCCGTCTGTGCTATACGCTGAACAGGAACCCCTGTCATCATCGCCACCACCTCTGCAACCTTCTCGGCATCAACCACCTCCCGGTTCAGGGCAAGATCCTTCTCCCACCTCTTCTTCTCAGCCTCAATGAGGTCAAGGATGTCCCGTTCCTTATCCCTGAAGCTGGCGGCGCGTTCAAAGTTCTGATTTTTGACAGCGTTGCTCTTTTCTTTCTTTGTATCCTCAAGCTGTTGCTCGAGCTCCAGTATCTTCTCGGGTACAACAATATTTGAAATATGGACTCTTGACCCCGATTCATCCAAGGCATCTATGGCCTTATCGGGCAGGTTTCTGTCGCTGATATACCTGTTTGTCAGCTTGACGCATGCCTCAAGGGCGTCGGGGGTATAGCTCACATTATGATGATCTTCATATCGCTCCTTGATGTTATTCAGGATATTGAGCGTCTCCTCGATAGAGGTTGGGTCTACCATCACCTTCTGGAAACGGCGTTCCAGGGCACCGTCCTTTTCAATATGCTGCCGGTATTCATTGAGAGTGGTGGCGCCAATGCATTGAATCTCGCCCCTTGCCAGGGCCGGCTTGAGCATGTTTGCAGCATCAAGAGATCCGCTGGCGCCGCCGGCACCGACTATGGTATGTATCTCATCGATAAAGAGAATGATATTGTCATTCTTGGCAAGCTCATTCAGGATGGCCTTCATTCTCTCCTCAAACTGCCCGCGGTACTTGGTGCCGGCCACGATAGAGGCGAGGTCAAGGGCCACGACCCTCTTATTGAATAGCACCCTGGAGACATTTCTCTTGCTGATCCTCAGTGCCAGGCCTTCCGCGATCGCCGACTTGCCCACTCCGGGTTCACCGATGAGAACGGGGTTGTTCTTCTTGCGCCGTGAGAGGATCTGTGCCAGTCGTTCTATCTCACGCTCACGACCCACTACCGGGTCAAGTCGACTCTCCTCGGCAGCCTTGGTGAGGTCAATCCCGAAATTGTCAAGTACCGGCGTTTCGGATGAGCTCTTCTGAGCCTGTTGTCCACCCTGCTGCTGCCTTCCCTGACCTCCGCCGGTAAACATGCCCTCATCATCCTCATCACGGGGATAGTCTGCCTGGGCGGCAGGGTTACCTGCCTCGACCGTCTTTTTGACAAGCGAATAGTCGATGTCAAGCTCCGTCAGGAACCTTGTGACAAGATTGCTCTCGTCACGCAGAATAGCCATAAGCAGGTGTTCGGTGTCGATGACTTTGGTTTTCAAGGCCTTAGCCTCTATATGTACAAGTCTGAGCACCCTTTCGGTGCTCTTGAGCAGAGGCAGAATCTCGTTGTCAGCCATGGCTACTGGCTTATCGGCCTTAATGCTCTTCTCTATTGATCCCTTGAGCATCAGCAAATCAACCCCGTTGTTAAGAAGTATATCCACTGCCACCCCTTCCCCTTCACGCAAGATGCCGAGGAACAGGTGCTCGGGACTTATATGGCTGTTTCCGAGTCTGATCGCCTCTTCCTTGCTGTAACCTAAGATATCGTTTACTCTCTGTGAGAAATGTGCGTCCATTATTTTTCGTTTGAGGGATACATGCTATTGTGTCAGTAACGCTGACATAAATGCATGAATTGCCCGATTTCAAAGTTAATTCTATTGTAAATAACATTAGGCAATAATTGTGCCCAATTTTTAACATCCGGTGTTAACAAATAGACGGCAGAAAAGGCTGAAAGATGCCACCTTTTGCTTATTTTCGGGCATCAAAATCATTTCAGGGAAACAAACTGCTAATACACTAATTATCAATTTAATATGTCAGATCACACAAAAATAATAAAGGTTAATATCGAGGAGGAGATGAAGTCGGCCTACATTGATTATTCGATGTCGGTCATTGTGTCAAGGGCATTACCTGACGTGAGAGACGGTCTGAAGCCTGTTCACAGGAGGGTTCTCTTCGGTATGTCGGAGCTGGGAGTGCTTTCAAACAGGTCTTACAAGAAGTCTGCGAGGATAGTGGGGGAGGTGCTGGGTAAATATCATCCTCACGGTGATTCGTCAGTATATGATGCCATGGTGCGCATGGCCCAGGAGTGGTCATTGCGCTATCCACTTGTGGACGGACAGGGTAACTTCGGATCAATCGACGGTGACAGTCCTGCGGCCATGAGGTATACTGAGGCAAAGCTCAAGCGTATTGCCGAGGAGACGCTATCGGATATTGAGAAGGAGACGGTCGATTTCCAGCCCAATTTTGATGACACTCTCAAGGAGCCTACAGTTCTTCCTACCCGCATTCCCAACCTGCTGGTCAACGGGGCGTCAGGAATCGCGGTTGGCATGGCCACGAACATGCCTCCTCACAACCTTTCCGAATCCGTGAATGCCATCATAGCATATATTGACAACCCCGAGATCACGGTTGATGAGCTGATGCACCACATCAAGGGACCTGACTTCCCGACAGGAGGCATCATCTACGGGGAGCAGGGCATAAGAGAGGCCTTTGAGACGGGGCGCGGCCGCATAGTTGTTAGGGCAAAGACTGAGATCGAGCTAACCCATTCGGGCAGGGAATGCATTGTTGTCAATGAGATACCCTACATGGTGAATAAGGCGGAGATGATCAGGAAGATAGCCGATTTGATCAATGAGAAGAAACTTGAAGGAATCTCATACATCAATGATGAGTCTGACAGGAACGGCATGAGGGTGGTCATCATCCTGAAGAAGGAGATGCCGGCAAATGTGGTGCTGAACCACCTTTACAAGCACTCCCAGCTTCAGACCTCATTCAATGTGAACAATATCGCACTCGTGAAGGGACGCCCCAAGATACTGTCGCTCAAGGAGATCATCGACAGCTTCGTCCAGCACCGCCATGATATTGTACTGCGCAGGGCAAGATTCGACCTGGATCAGGCGGAGAAGAGGGCCCACATTCTTGAGGGACTGATCATTGCAAGTGATAACATTGATGAGGTCATCGCAATAATCAGGTCGTCACAGAATCCCGACATAGCCAGGGAGCGCCTTAAGGAACGCTTCGAACTCTCCGATGAACAGTCGAGGGCCATCGTTGAGATGAGACTGAGGCAACTGACAGGTCTGGAGCAGGATAAGCTCAGGGCTGAGTACGAGGAGGTGCGGAAACTTATAGAATACCTAAAAAGTGTGCTTGCTGATGAGGCACTGCAGATGCAGATCATCAAGGATGAGCTCGCGGAGGTGAGGGACAAATTCGGCGACAAACGCCGCACAGAGATAGTTCCGGCAGCAGGCGAATTCAACCCTGAAGACTTCTATGCCGACGATGAGATGGTGATTACAATATCGCATATGGGATACATAAAGCGTACACCGCTGACAGATTTCAGGCGTCAGAACAGGGGTGGGACAGGAGCCAGGGGCAGCACCACCCGAGAGGAGGATTTCATTGAATATATGTATGTTGCCACAATGCATAACACTATGCTCTTCTTCACCCGAAACGGCAAGTGCTACTGGCAGAAAGTGTACGAGCTTCCCGAAGGTACCCGCACAAGCAAGGGAAGGGCAATACAGAACCTTATAAACATCGAGGCTGATGACAGCGTGAGGGCATTCATCAATGTGAAATCCCTTGACGATGGAGAATATATCAACAACAACTTCATCGTGCTCTGCACAAGGAAGGGTGTAATCAAGAAGACGTCGCTCGAGGCTTATTCCCGTCCCAGGGCCAACGGTGTCAATGCAATAACCGTCAGGGAAGGCGACGAGCTTCTGGAGGCCAGGTTGACAAACGGCCAGCACGAGATAATGCTTGCAGTGCGCTCGGGCCGTGCAGTAAGGTTCCCTGAATCAACCGTCAGGCCGATGGGCAGGACTGCATCAGGTGTCAGGGGCATCACCCTCTCAGGAAGTGACGATATGGTAGTTGGAATGATAACGGTGCTGAACCAGTCAGATGACATCCTGGTAGTCTCTGAAAAGGGCTACGGCAAGAGATCTGCTATTGTTGATTACCGGATAACCAACAGGGGAGGAAAGGGAGTTAAGACCATTAATGTTACTGAAAAGACCGGTAAGCTGATAGCACTAAAGGGTGTGAACAACCAGTATGATCTGATGATAATTACCCAGGTTGGTAATGTCCTGAGGATCCCTGTAAGCAGTCTGAGAGTAATGGGAAGGGCCACACAGGGGGTCAGACTAATAAATATCAGAGAAAATGATAAAATTGCATCAGTAGCCTATGTTGAAGTAAATGAAGATGATAGCCTCGAACAGCCTCAGATTTCAGGGGAGCAGGAGGGAGGTGATGAGTAATTTGGCAAATTATTTGAAGAATATGTTCTAAAGTTTTATTTTTGAAACAACATTTAAAAGCAAATTATCCAGACATGAAGAAGATTACACTCTTACTACTCGCAGTAATAATCTCAGTTGCCGCTACCGCGCAAAAGGGGAAAGTCAATGCTGCAGAAAATTTTATCAGGGATGGAGCATTCGACAAGGCCAAGGAAGCCATTGAGATCGCAATTGCACACCCGAAGACTGTCGGCTATGCCAAGACTTATTATGTAAAGGGACTGCTTGCCCAGGCCACATTTGACTCAGGCGATCCCAAATACATGGAGATGTACCCCGACCCTCTGATGGAGGCTTACAAAAACTATGAAAAGGCAATAGAACTTGATCCGAAGATGAAGAATAAGATCATTCAGGATAATACATATGCCAGGCTTGGGAATTCATTCCTCAATGATGCCATAAACAAGTTCAATGAAAAGGATTTCAAGGGAGCGATGCAATCATTTGAAAGGAACGTAATGGTCTCTGAAAGTGAAATGTACGTTGGATTGGTTGACACCCTGGTGATTTTCAATGCTGGGCTTGCAGCATACAATGCCGAGATGTACGAAGAGGCAATAGCCCATTTCCGTACGTGCACAGAGACCGGGACCGAGGATACCAAGCCCTATATCTTCATCAGCGACAGCTATATGAAGCTGCAGGACACTGTTAAGGCTGAAGAAACTCTGATTGAGGGTTACAATGCCTATCCTGACACTCTTGACATCATCCTCCAGGCAACACAGTTCTATCTTGATGTCGACAATTCAGAGAAAGCCTTTGAATTTGTCCATAAGGCCATGGAGATGGATCCCCAGAACCACATACTTGACCTGGTTGAGGGGAGTCTCTACATGAAGCTGGAAGACTATGAGAAGGCCATCGAGAGCCTCAAGAATTCGCTGATCAAGAAGCCGGACCAGTTTGAAAGCAACTATAACATCGGTCTCAGCTATGTGTCCATTGCGAATGAAATGCTCAATGAGGCCAATATGATTGCCGACAACAGGGAGTATGAGATTGCCAAGGACAAGGCGTTTGAAGTTATGAAGGAGGCCATCCCGTTCTTCCTGGAGGCAGAGAAGGCCAATCCGACCTCAATTGCCACACTGGAGTTCCTGCGTGAGATCTTCCTTAAGGTGAAAATGATGGATCAATTCGAAGAGTACAAGGCAAAGGTTGAGAAGTTCCAGGAGTAAGACAGTCAAAACAGATAAACATAACAGAGGCACCTCATGCAGGTGCCTTTTTTTTGCGATGGGGAAGAGGCGAGATTATTACCGATCCGGAGAGCTGCATGACATACTCTATATTCTACTTAACATAATATTAATTATAGGAATTAACGCGATATAGATATATTTATTGTGCAGGATCATAAAGGGCTGCTGAAGCCGATGTTCCCGGAAAAATGTATTTTTACCCTTCCCGACCATTGCATTGATTGAGACAACTGATTTGTTTATGCAGTTTTTTAAAAATATCTTTCACCATCATGAGAAACATACCTCGAATAGAACCGTCAACCATTAAATTCCTTCATGATCTGAGTCCACACAACGACCGGATCTGGTTTGCAGAGAACCGCCCCCGATATGAGAAAGCCCGGGAGAACTATTCGCTGTTTGTACAGGCCGCTATTGATGAGATAATCGGGTTTGATCCTATCCTGAAAGGTCTGGAGGCCAAAAGCTGCATGTTCAGGATTAACCGTGACACCAGGTTCTCACACGACAAATCGGTATACAAGAGGAATTTCGGAGCCTTCATCGTACGTGGCGGCAAGAGGAACGCAGACAAATTCCCGGGCTATTACCTTCATATAGAGCCAGGGGCATCTTTTGTGGCCGGAGGCGCATACATTCCTCCCTCACCATGGCTTGGTGCCATCAGGGAAAGAATCTCCGAAAGTGGTGAAGAGCTGACAGCAATTATCAACAGCAAGGAATACACAAAGTACTTCAGCGGTCTTGAGGGCGAAAGCCTGAAAGTCCCGCCGCGAGGATATTCCAAAGAAAACCCTCATATAGAGTTCATTAAGATGAAAAGCTTTCTGGCTGAGAGGCAATTTACTGATGATGAAGTTGTTGCACCGAATTTCTTCGAAGTAGTCACCGGTGGCTTCCGTGCAATGAAGCCGCTGAACGACTTCCTGAATACCGCCAGGTAGAATAGAATCACTCTTAAGCCTCAACTCTGTGCTGTTGAAACTGGCATTGTTCTCCCTTCACATTTTTCACAGAAGTGTGCATGAATGTTAAAAAACATTATCTTTCGCATGAATTTAAGAGAGTGTAAAAATGAAAAAACTGTTATTCACTGTTCTTTTGGCAGCATTTCTACTGCCGTATGCTGCCGCACAGGGCAAGTTTGAGATTGGAATGAAAGCCCCGGAATGGACTTTCACCGATGCCGACAAGAAGCCATTCACCATGGACTCATGGCCTGGCAAAGTACTGCAGATCAATTATGTTGATCCTGATGAGTCTGACCTTAACGATGCATTCAATGATGCTATCGACAAAGCTACAGACATTGACAAAACCATTGATAGAGAGTACTTCAAAGGCTTTGGAATTGTCGACAACAAATCAACATGGAAACCTGACGGGCTGGTGCGTATGATTGCCGGTAAGAAGGCCAAGAAATATGACACCACGATCCTGTTTGATTTTGAGGGCCAACTGCATGAGGACTGGGGTATGCCTAAAGACAGCTATACAGTGGTGATCGTTGACAAGAACCGGATAGTCAGGGGTGTTTACAAGGGCAAGATAGCCGATTCCGAAATACCCGGCATAATTGACATGATTGTCCAGCTAACCAAGGAATAACAAATTAAAACCGGCCCCGAGCCGGTTTTTTTATCCCCGGCATGCATGCAGGATCTAAACTGCCAGGCGGGCTCTCTCTTCAGCCTCTTCCCGGCTGATTTTAAACCGTATCCTCAGAATGCCCTCATTGAAATCGGCCGAGGTAATTGTGAACGAACCAATCTCCGATGTATTTGACACATGTTCTCCGATGCATGGACATGCATCGAAGTTACCGATGGTAATGATTCGTACCAGTTCCTGAGCATCTTCGGGCAGTTTCCCCGTAAAATACTTTTTGTCAGCCTCCCTCCTGCTGACCATCTCCTCTCTCACCGGCACCTTGAGCTTAATTATCTCATTTACTGTTCGTTCCACTGCCATAATCTCTTTTCCCGACAATCCTTTCTTAATTCGGTAATCACATTTGCTCTTCTTGCTTTCGATGTGGCTGTTGAACGATCTCCCGCAATGATACATCTTGTCCATAACCGAGTTAAGGATATGTTCGGCGGTGTGCATTGCGGGATTGTACTCTTTTCCGGGCATAATTACGTTGATATTCAGAATTAAGAAACGTTGATCCGGTGGTTATATTTTGCTCAGCTCTTCGCTAATTCCCGTCATGCTTGTAAATATCATACCAGGACCTTATCCGACTGCGAACGTCACAGTTCAGTTGCATCTGCGATATCGCGGTTAATGCTCTTCTTCAGCTGGTAGAGGTCCTGCTTCATTGAGGCGACGGTGTGGAGGAGCTGTTTTTCCGGGAGAACCGGTTCCGGCAGCTCATCGCTGATGTAGTGCACGAACTTCCATATCTCCCTCACATCACTGATATGGACCTCGTAGGGTTCGTAGAGCGGGTTGAGCGAGTAGAGCACCAGTCGGCCGCTCTTTTCAATGTTGTTCTCCACCACCTTGAATACGATACCGTCATTCGATGTAAGAATAATATATGCCTTTCCGCTTTTTATATCATGCCAGTCCTGCATGAATTCGCCGGTCACCCACGACCTGTCGGGTATGGGCAGCATGGAGTCGCCCTTCAGCTGAAAGGTGCGGTACTTGCGGTTGGAAGAGAGGAAGGGCAGGTTAAATAGCGGCAGGTCACCTATGAATTCGGGATCTGCATAGCCGGTGGTGTAGCCCGCCTTGGCCTTCTCGCTGACCAGTTCGATATTCTCGCGGTTGTCGGGAGCTACGGTGGTGGTCAGTACTCTCAGGTTACTGCCTTTGATATAGGCATCATATCCCCTCTCGAGCTCACCCAGCTGGCTCTCGGAGAGACGGGCCAGCTCTATCTTGAGCATGGTGTCAAGCGAGATGTTGAAATATCCCGAAAAGGCCACCAGGGCCTCTATGCCCGGCTGTGCCACACCATTCTCGTAGCCGCTGAGGGTGGATCGCTTCATCTGGAGGGCCGATGCCACATCATCCTGCGTGCGTCCCCTCCGCTTTCTCAAAAATTTTATGTTCGATGCGAAGTACATATTGCAAATATTGATTATATTGTAATCATAAGTTTGATTAATTTCTAATCAAAGATAGATGAAGTTTTGGAAATAGCAATGGAAAAATTGAAAAAAATGTCTAAAGGTCCGAAGGCCCCGATACACTATGTTATCGGGATTAAGTCTCCGCCGATGGCGGACCCTCAATCTGAAGTCTGAAGGTCAAAGGATAGATAATATCCTCAACCTTTCGACAAATGACCTTGAGACATGAGACCTTTTGACTTTCGACTTTACGGACTACATCATGGACTCGCGCAGCATATTGCATCTTGACCTCGACACCTTTTTCGTATCGGTGGAGAGAGTGCGTGACAGCCGGCTCAACGGTCGTCCCGTGATCATCGGCGGCAGCTCTGACCGGGGGGTGGTATCGAGCTGCAGCTATGAGGCACGCAGCTTCGGTGTCAGCTCGGCCATGCCGATGAAGATGGCCCGTGCGATGTGTCCCGAGGCGGTCTTCATACGCGGCGACATGGAGATGTACACTAAGTACTCGAGGATGGTGACAGACATCATTGCGGACAGGTCGCCGCTGTATGAGAAGGCATCTGTAGATGAGCATTATGTTGATCTAACTGGCATGGAGCGTTTTCACGGCTGCGCCCTCTGGTCTCACGAGCTGCGCAACACTATCATAAAGGAGACGGGGCTGCCCATCTCCCTGGGGTTGTCGGTCAACAAGACCGTCTCGAAGATAGCTGCCGGCGAGGCCAAGCCCAACGGCGAGAGGGAGGTGGCGCAGCTGCAGGTCCTCCCCTTCCTTGACCCTCTGTCTGTCAGGAAGATACCGATGATAGGACAGAAGACTTACCACACGCTGCGCTCGATGGGCATCTCCACCATACAGACCCTGCGTGTCATCCCTGCCGAGATGCTGGAGTCGCTGATGGGACAGAACGGCATGGAGATATGGAAGAGGGCCAATGGCATTGACAACACGCCTGTCATCAGTTACTCCGAGCAGAAGTCGATCAGCACCGAGCACACCTTTGAGTGTGACACCACCGACACGGTGATGCTTAACCAGCTTATTGTGAGCATGACCGAGAAGCTGGCCTATGAGCTGCGCCGCCAGGAGAAGCTGGCGTCGTGTCTCACGGTGCGGATCAGGTATTCCGACTTCGACACTCACATTTTGCAGCGGCGCATACCCTACACTGCCTTTGACCATGTGCTCATCAGCGAGGCGCAGAGTCTCTTCCGACGTCTCTGGCAGCGCCGCATGCTCATCAGGCTCATCGGGGTGAAGGTGAGCGGGCTGGTGCGGGGGGTGCAGCAGCTCAATATGTTCGAAGACACGCCCGAGATGGTGAGCCTCTATATGACTATGGACAGCCTGCGGGGCCGTTTCGGCCGGTATGCCATACGGCGTGCGGCCGGGGTGATGACCGCTGCGGAGCGCAGCGAGCGCGAGCTCAGAAAGGCGTCGGAGCTCCTGGCAGAGAAATCACGCATGGAGGAACGGCTGCGGGGGTGGCACTATTACTAGGAGTCCTCAGTCGGCAGTCGGCAGTAGTGTAAATTGCTGATTGACTGCAGACTGATGACTGGAGACTGAAAAAATGTACATAAACTGCCACTCATATTACAGCCTTCGATACGGCACCCTCTCCGTGGAGCGCCTTTCTGAGCTCGCTGCGGCTGCGGGGGTGAAGCGAATGGTATTGACTGACATCAACAACACGACGGGTGTGCCCGACTTCGTGAGGGAGTGCCGCAGCCGCAACATCACCCCGGCCGCGGGGATCGAGTTCCGTGACGGCAACAGGCTGCTTTACATAGGCATAGCCCGCAACAACGAGGGCTTCCGCGAGCTGAACGAGTTCCTCACGCACTATAATATCACCGGCGAGCCTCTCCCCCCGCGCCCTCCCTCCTTCCCCAATGTATATGTCATCTACCCTGCCGGCGAGGGGAGCAACGGCAACAATGCAACGCGGGGCAACGGGTCACATGGCGGGGTGAACGGAAAGACGGCAACGCGGGGCAATGGATCAATGAGCAAGGAGAACGGCACCGCGGCAGCGCGGAACATCAGCTCCGGCAAAGGGGCCGCCGGGATTGCCGCGGCCGCTGCAGCAGGCAGGCACAGACACATCAGCCCCGCCACCCTTAGCGACAACGAGTACATAGGCATACGCCCCGCCGCCGCCGGCCGCCTGCTGTCGGCGACAAAAGGCGAGCTCTCAAAATACGTTATCCTGCAACCCGTTACGATGGAGTCGCCAGCCGACTACCCCGTACACCGCAGCCTGCGCGCCGTGGATAACAACATCCTCCTCAGCCGGCTCACCCCGGAGATGACCGCCATGCCCGACGAATGCATAATCCCCGAAGCGGCGGTGGCAAGCCATTTCGCCATGTGGCCCCGGATAATAGAAAACACGCGCAAGCTGCTGAACGACTGCTCTCTCGAGATAGACTTCACCACGCACAAGAACAAGAAAATCTACTCGGCGAGCAGGTATGACGACAGGCTGCTGCTGGAGAAGCTGGCGTGGGACGGCATGAAGTACCGCTACGGGAAAAACAACAAGGTGGCCGAAGAACGGGTGAGGCATGAGCTGGAGATCATAGACCGGCTCGGCTTCTCGGCCTACTTCCTTATAACATGGGACATCATACGCTACTCTATGGCCTGCGGTTTCTATCACGTGGGACGCGGCAGCGGTGCCAACTCCGTTGTTGCCTACTGCCTGAAGATCACCAATGTTGACCCTATTGATCTGAACCTTTACTTCGAGCGTTTCATCAACCCGAAGCGCACCTCGCCGCCCGACTTCGACATAGACTATTCATGGAAGGAGCGCGATGCCGTCACCGAGTATATCTTCCGCCGTTACGGTCACCGTCACACTGCCCTGATGGGCACCATCAACACCTTTCGCGGCAAGTCGATCGTGCGCGAGCTGGGCAAGGTGCACGGCCTGCCTGCAGATGAGATAGACGCTCTCATCACCAGTCCCTCCGCCGAAAGCAATCGCGGTGATATCCAGGATATTATCTTCGAGACCGGCAACAGGATTGCCGATTTCCCCAACCTGCGCAGCATACATGCCGGCGGGGTACTCATCTCCGAAGATCCGGTCTGTTGTTACACGGCGCTGGACATGCCACCCAAGGGTTATCCGACCACGCAGTGGGACATGTACACTGCCGAGGAGCTTGGATACGAGAAGCTTGACATCCTGAGCCAGAGAGGCATAGGCCATATAAAGGAGAGCGTTGAGGTGATACGTGCCAACCGTGGCGTGGATGTAGATGTGCATGCCATACAGCAGTTCAAGAACGACCCCCTGGTTAAGGATCACCTGCGGCGCGGTGATGCCAAAGGCTGTTTTTACATTGAGAGCCCGTCGATGCGCGGGCTGCTGAAAAAGCTCCAATGCGATGATTATCTGACGCTTGTGGCTGCCAGCTCGGTCATCAGGCCGGGGGTGGCACGCTCAGGCATGATGCGCCAGTTTATCTACCGCTTCCATAACCCCGATAAATTCGAGTATATCCACCCGGTGATGAAGGATCTTCTCAGCGAGACCTTCGGCGTGATGGTCTACCAGGAGGATGTGCTGAAGGTGTGCCATCACTTCGCCGGGCTCGACCTCTCCGATGCCGACACGCTGCGCCGCGCCATGAGCGGCAAGCACCGGTCGCGCAAGGAGATGCAGAAGATCACCGACCGTTTTTTTGCCAACTGCTGCGCCAAAGGCTATCCGGAGGCGACCACCAGGGAGGTGTGGCGCCAGATAGAGTCGTTCGCCGGCTACTCCTTCTCCAAGGCTCACTCTGCCTCCTATGCCGTCGAGAGCTTCCAGAGCCTGTGGCTCAAGGCACACTACCCGCTCGAGTTCATGGTGGCCGTCATCAACAACTTTGGAGGCTTCTACCGAACGTGGGTCTATATACATGAGGCAAAACGAGAGGGAGCAATCATTGAGGCCCCCTGCATCAACCGGAGCACATATAAAACCACTCTCTATGATAAGACTCTCTTCATAGGACTGATTCATATACAGGGACTGGAGACAAACCTGGCAAAGGCAATAATCAATGATCGTAATAAATATGGCATTTTCAGTGGAATAGAGGATTTCATCTCACGTATTGGTCCGGGTCTGGAGCAGACTGTGATTTTGATCCGTACGGGAGCCTTCCGTTTCACAGGCAAGAGCAAGGCACTGCTGCTCTGGGAGGCTCACATGCTCATAAACAGGGGTAAGAGAGAGACGGCACGAACGCTGTTCAATCCCGAACCAAAGAGGTTCAGCATGCCTCCCTTTGAGCAGTCGAGGCTTGAGGATGCCTATGACGAGATCGGGTTTCTCAGCTTCCCGGTAACAATGACATGGTTTGACATGTTGCAAACAAGCTACCGGGGTGAGATAACGGCAGCGGAGATGAATGGCGCGGTGGGACGCAGGGTAAAGATGGTCGGACACCTGGTTAATGTGAAGTATATCAAGACGGTAAAGAATGAGTGGATGAATTTCGGATGTTTCATTGATCACCTTGGCGAGTTTTTCGACACGACCCATTTTCCCCAGTCGATCAGCAGCTGGCCATTTCGGGGCAGCGGTACCTACCTGATTCAGGGGAAGATAGTTGATGAATTCGGTAGTACCTCGCTGGAGGTGGAAAAGATGGCCAAACTACCTGTGCAGCCCGACCCGAGGTATTAATAGTCTGAAAGTCCATAAAGTCGAAAGTCTAAAGGTTTGCGAGGCCTTATAGTCTTGCAGTCATACAATCAAAGTATTGATTATAAACTATATATCACTATTGCCTGCACTAGCCGTCCACCCTTGTCACCCGTGTGATGCCCTTGACCGACTGTATCTTCTTGATGATGCCGTAAAGAATGTTGATATTCGGCACGAGCAACTCGATGCGTCCTTCAAAAAGGCCGTTATTCATGCTGTAGGTGAAGTTTTTGACCGCCACACCCCGGTACCCGGAGAGTAACTCGGAGATCCTCGCCACTATCCCCAGGTTTTCCACTCCCGTCAGACGAACCGAGGTAAGGAATCCCTTTGAGGCATCGAGCCTGGTCCACCGCGCCCTTACTACCCGGTAGGGGAAGCTTGAGAGCATGAAATCGGCGTTGGGACAGGTTTCACGGTGGATTTTGATCCCCTCGAGCACAGTTACAAACCCGAAGATCTTATCACCGAAGACCGGGTTGCAGCACTTTGCCAGCTTATAGTCGAGTCCTTCAACTTTCTCATCTATAACGAGATAATCACCGGCAGCCGTGACCGTTTCTTCCCGGGTGTGTATCTCAGGAGTCTTGTGCTGGCTCTCTGCCGGTTGCTCTTCGGCTTTGAGCAGCACCTTTTTGAGCTGGAGGAGGTCAATCTCGCCTATTGCGATACTGAAATAGAGATCCTGTGAGGTCTTTAACCCGTACTCCGTCAGCAGCCTGACCACTGTGGCATCGCCATAGGGTATCTTCCAGTTCTTCAGCCTGCGTGTGAGAATCTCCTTACCTTCAGCCGCCAGTTTGAATTTCTCCTCGTTAAGAGCCTGTTTGATTTTCGTGCGGGCCTTATTGGTAATGACAAACGACAGCCAGTCGCGCTTTGGCGTCTGTTTCACAGAGGTGATGACCGACACATGGTCGCCGTTCTGAAGTATCTGTTTAAGCTGCACATTACGACCGTTGACCTTCCCTCCTATGCATTTGGATCCCACCTCGGTATGGATGTCAAAGGCGAAGTCGAGCAGCGTGGCACCCACAGGCAACTGCCTCACCTCTCCCTTGGGGGTGAAGACAAATACCTCGTCGGTGTAGAGGCCGGGACGTATGTCTCCCAGAAAGTCGCCTCCCTCCTTCTCCATCGTTCCCAGCACTTCACGCATCTGCGCCATCCATGCATCCAGGCCGCCTTCACCCTTGAGGCCCTTGTAGCGAAAATGTGCTGCAAGACCCTTCTCCGCTATCTCATCCATCCGTGTGGTGCGTATCTGCACCTCCACCCACCTGCCAGCCGGGGTGACCACGGTGGTGTGAAGCGACTCATAACCGTTTGTCTTGGGCACCGATATCCAGTCGCGCATCCTGCTCGGGTCGGGCTGGTATAGGTCGGTCACCACTGAATAGACCTGCCAGCAGGAAGATTTCTCATTGGCGGGAGCTGTATCTATTATGATCCTGATGGCGAAGATGTCGAAGACCTCGTCGAAAGCAATTTTCTGGCGTTTCATCTTCTGCCAGACAGAGTGTATCGATTTGGTACGACTCTTAAGCTGGTACTTAATGCCCATAGCATCCAGATTCTCCATCACCGGTCCGGAGAACTCTCTGATAAGCCTGTTCCTCGAGGTGGTTGTCTGTTTGAGTCGCGCTTCTATCTCGCTGTATTCAGCCGGCTCCATCAGTTTCATAGCCAGGTCTTCCATCTCCGACTTGATGTTATAGTAGCCCAGCCTGTGCGCCAGCGGTGCGAAGAGGAAATAGGTCTCGGAGGCCACCGGCAGGCGCTCTCTCTCCGGCAGCCAGTCAAGGCGCCGCATCATGAGCAGTCGTTCCGCCAGAGCAATCAGAATGACCCTGCCATCATCTGCCAGGGAGAGTAGCAGCTTGCGGAAGTTCTCCGCCTGCTGCCCTTTGAAGTCCTTGCCCCTGAGCGCTGTGACGCGCGACAGTCCACTGATAACCTCCTTTATAGACGGGTCATTGAGAGTGTCGATCTTTTCCCAGGCTTCACTTCCTTCCCTTACACCGGAAAGGAGGCCGCTTATCACTGCCGGGAGAGTGAGACCGATGACCGATGCAGTCACCCTTGCCAGCTCGAGATAATAGAGTGGCATTGGCTCACCAAGGTATTTGGCATCAGCCGGATAGTAAGCCTTTGCGATATCAGTGGCGAGGCTGAGCGTCATCCTGTCTGCTGCTGTTACGGGAGCAGGCAGGGCTTTGAGCACCAGGCTCTGCCTGTTGCGTATCTGTGCTGCCAGTTCAGCCATGATTCTTATTTAAGGGGTGAGTTTGGCTCCCTCTTCATCTCGAGGTAGTAAGCGTAGTCGACCAGCGCGGGGGTTACCCTCTGCAGCAGGGCGGTAAAGCGGCCTGCCCAGGTCATGATCTTGTTTCTCTTCTTCTTGCGGATGCCCTTGAGTATCCATCTTGCCACATATTCGGCAGACATCATCTTCTTCTCCTCCCGGGGCGAGTGGCCCTGCTCCGAGCCATCGGCAAGCAGTGCATGCTTGCGCACCTCAGAGGTGGTGAATCCCGGGGCGATGATCATGATGTGGAGCTTCTCCTTTAGGTTCTCTATCCTGACGGTCTCGAGGAAGCCGTGAATGGCAAATTTCGAGGCGGAGTAACCAGTGCGTCCCGGCAATCCGTGAAATCCGGCAGTGGAGGAGACGCCGACAATCGATCCCCTGTTGCTGACGATATAGGGCAGCGCATACCTGGTACAGTAGACGGTTCCCCAGAAATTGACATCCATAAGTCGCTTCAGTACAGAGATATCAACATCGTCAAATAAAGCTCTCATTGATATCCCGGCATTGTTTATCAGGATATGGATGGTGCCAAATTTCTCCACTGTTTTTTCGACCAGCTTGCGGCAGTCATCCTCCACTGACACGTCGGTTACGCATGCCAGTACCTCTGCTCCCATCGCTGTGATCTCCTTTTCCAGGTGGGCGAGCCGTTCGGCAGAGCGTGCTGCCAGAACCACCCTGCTGCCATGGCGGGCGAACTCCAGTGCTGTGGCTCTTCCTATACCTGAGGAAGCGCCGGTAACAATCACAACTTTATCGCGGAAAATGTTGCGTCTCATTGGCTGTCAGATGGGCGATAAATATAATCACATTTTGTCCTCACATGCAGGATCGGAGAAATTTTTACAAATTTGGGCAAAAGTGGGACCTTTTTTTTTGACGGGATTAATTTTTGCTCTACATTTGCACTCTCAAAAAAATGGACTGATTCAGTAGCTCAGCTGGTAGAGCACATCCCTTTTAAGGATGGGGTCCTGGGTTCGAGCCCCAGCTGGATCACGAAGGCAGCAAGGGCTGCCTTTTTTTTTATAGTACAGTGTTGTTCCCCCCTGCAGTCCGACAGCTCGCTAAAATGATTCACAGGATCATTTTCCACGCTCGCTTCCCCCTTCAGAAAAAAAGGGACATCCGTCAGGAAGTCCCTCAATTTTTTAGTTTATCTGCCTGATTACTTCGAGAGCACCGGTATCTGCCTGCTGATTGATTCCTCGAGGGATATCAGCGTCTCTGTTCTCACAACGCCGGTTATAGCCTGTACCTTCTCGGTAAGTACCTCGCGAAGGTGCTCATTGTCATGGGTATAGACCTTGATGAAGAGTGAGTAGTTGCCTGTAGTATAGTGACATTCAATTACCTCAGGGATGTCTGCGAGCTTCTTGATCACCTCCTTGTATTTGCCGGGGTTGTCGAGATAGAGGCCAATATAAGCGCAGGTTCTGAAGCCTACCATTATTGGGTCAACCTTGAACTCCGACCCTTTAATAACACCCGTCCGAATAAGTCTCTGAACCCTCTGATGTATTGCCGCGCCTGAGACATTACATTCCCGTGCCACCTCAAGATAGGGTATCCTGGCATTCTTTGTTATAATGTCCAGGATCTTTCTGTCCAGATTGTCAATCTGCAAATTTTCTGCCATGATCACTTTCTATAATTTAGTTAACGATATAAATTCCGCCAAGAAATTTACAAATTTAAAGCAAAATGGACTTAAATCCTATTAATTATGCCGATAATATTGGCGACGGAGTCAAAATTCCTTTCCGCAAGGAGTGAATCGATACTTATTATTGCATTGAGGGCTGTTCGCGGCTCGATGAAGGTGGCGGTACCTATCTGAACAGCTGTGGCACCTGCCATAATAAATTCCAGGGCATCATCACCGTTCATAATTCCGCCCATGCCTATTACTGGTATTTTTACCGCCCTGGCAGCCTGCCACACCATCCTGAGAGCCACGGGTTTGATGGCGGGTCCCGACAGGCCTCCCGTGACCGTCGACAGAACAGGTTTCATGGTTTTGGGATCCACTGCCATGCCAAGGAGGGTATTCACGAGCGAGACAGCCTCAGCTCCCTCCTCCTCGGATATGCGTGCAAACTCGGTAATATCGGTAACGTTTGGCGATAGTTTGACTATCAGGGTCTTGCTGTAGGCTTGCCGGACTGCTGCGATGACCTCCCTGGCTGATGTGGGATTGGTACCGAAGATCATTCCGCCCTGTTTCACGTTGGGACAGGAAATGTTCAGTTCAATTGCAGGGATGGCTGTCAGTCTGTCGATGCGTCGTGCAAGCTCAATATAGTCTTCAACAGTGTTGCCGTTGACATTTACGATAACATGTGTATCATACTCTGCCAGTTTCGGGTAGATATGTTTCTCAAAATAACCGATTCCCTTGTTCTGCAGTCCCACCGCATTGAGCATCCCCGAGGCTGTCTCAGCCATACGCGGGTATGGGTTGCCTTCCCTTGGCTCAAGGGTGGTACCCTTGACAACGATAGCTCCAAGCTTAGTCAGGTCGATTAAATCTTCCAGCTCAGCACCGTAGCCGCAGGTGCCTGATGCCAGCATCACCGGGTTTCTGAGCTCCAGGGATCCTATTTTTATTCTGAGGTCTGCCATTTGAGGTCGCGAATATTAAATACCGGTCCGTCAGTGCATGAGCAGAGGTTTCCCGAGGTGGTTGGAACGATACAGCAGAGGCAGATACCCATTCCGCAGGCCATAAGGTTCTCCAGCGACACCTCGCAGAAGATGTCTCGTTCGAGGCAGAGGGCTGCCACTGCCTTCATCATCGGCTCAGGACCGCAGCAGTAAACCCTGTCCCATTTACTTTCCCTGAAGGCCGGAATATCGGTAATGAATCCCCTGTGTCCTTCCGACCCATCCTCCGTTGCGAGGTGCACCGTGCCCAGATCTCTGAACTGCTCATGCTCCAGTATCCTTGACCGGTTGCGAAATCCCAGTGCAAACTGCGGTTCAATGCCCGACTCCTTTATCTTACGTCCCAGGAAGAGCAGGGGTGCCATGCCACATCCACCGCCGGCAAGCAGCACTTTATCGCCGAGAACTGGTAATGTGAAGGCGTTTCCAAGCGGGTAGATCAGGTTGATGGTTTCTCCATTGCGTAGCCTTGAGAGCCTTTCTGTACCTGCTCCAGCTACCTGTATCAGCAGGGAAATTGTATTTGACAGGTAGTCCACATCGTGTACCGAGATCGGTCTCCGGAGAAAAGTTGAAGGACTCTCAGTCACAAGTACCTGAACAAACTGACCCGGCAGTATCTCCGGCAGACCTGCTGATGAAGAAACCTTCACAACAAAGAAGCCTTCGGCCAGCCTGTGGTTTTCAGTTACGGTAAGATCTTCAATCCTCTTGCTCATCAGGCATCTTTGCCTGCAAAATTAGACAATTTGATCAGATTCTGTCAGGAGGGAAGGTATTCAGTGAAACTTTTATCGCTGTAAAACAAAAGTACCTTCTCCAGCCTTTTCTCGCTCACAGAGGTCAGATCTCCCCTCAATTTTTTACTCGCAGGACCGGTTTCACGCTCTTCAGGACCCGGCAAAGTATCCGGACGGGGCTCAGGTGCCACTTCATGCTGCGAATCGTCCTGAGCTGAATTTACAGGCTCCACGTCAAACAGCGTAGGCTGGGCCGTATACCGGTACATCTCTCCCCTCCCGAATAAC
This sequence comes from Bacteroidales bacterium UBA4772, assembly GCA_002403305.1. Taxonomy (GTDB): domain Bacteria; phylum Bacteroidota; class Bacteroidia; order Bacteroidales; family VadinHA17; genus SR-FBR-E99. Next base: position 82,000 of record DHHM01000001.1, on the reverse strand, counting down.
AGCCAGTCAGTTGACAGAGAATCATACCGGTCAAGCATCTTCACTACAAAGTCAAGACTGGGATTGTTTCTTCCTGAGAGAATATGGGAGATGCCTGAAGGTTGAACCCCAATCTCCTCGGCAAACTGAGCATAACTCTTGTTTTCACTCTGTAAAAAGGCAAGTATACGATCCTTCATGACAATTATTTGTTTTTACAAATGTAATTATCTATCTAATTACATGTGTAACTATATTTGATTTACACTTGTAATGTATCGATATAACAATTTACTGCAGTACAAGAATTCAAGGGGTGAGGTAGTTCATTATGATTGTATATTACTGTAGTAATGCTTCACTTTAGATTACTATATAGATTGATTATGTGGTAATTAAACAATAATTAGAGTTTAATTCTAAAAAGGAAGGCTCACTACCTGGTATAATGAGTTAATCTCATGTTTAAGTGAATTTAATTAAAATACTGGTAAACAATATATTAATATCCAGATTAGAAGTAAATCAAATTTCTTTACATCTATATACAGCGGTCATTGACAATTGTAATTACTTATCTCATCTTATGTCCTGGGATAGTTATTTACATCTGTAAATCAGAGATATTCGTTAATGAAATTCTCGATATTGTGAGTGGAGAATAATCATATGGGCGTACGAACGCTTAACTGTCTCAGAATTGATTTTTTTGGCCCATCCCTCCTATTGTACAGGAATTTCAAAATCAGGACAGATAATTTAAAACATCTTTTTCTGAATAATCTTTTGATTATCTTCAGCCGGTAAAAGATTATCGAGCACGCATACGGCCTGATTGCTATTAAAATTTTACGACAGATGGTTAAAAGAAGATTTTCCCTCGCTCTCCACTGGCAGATACTGATAATGCTTGTGCTTGGCGGCTTTTTCGGTTATCTCTTTCCTGATCTCACCAAGTACACCAACTGGATAGGTGAAATTTTCCTGCGGGCTTTGAACATGATCATCGTTCCTTTAATTTTCTGTTCCATCACCACCGGAGTTGCCAATGTCAGCAGTGCCGAGAACCTTGGTCGTCTGGGACTGAAAACGATCGTGTATTATTTAATGACAAGCCTGTTTGGAATTATGACAGGCTTCTTCTTTGTTCATCTTTTTAAGCCTGGTGTCGGGGCCGATCTTGGTCTCCAGGTACCTGTGGAGGATATTTCTGCTGTGCAGGACAGTTTCGGGCAGACCCTGATCAAGATCGTTCCGACAAACATAATAGAATCGATGTCAGAGGGGCACATGCTGTCAATCATCTTCTTTGCAGTCATGTTCGGGTTCTTTATGACTCGAGTCGGGGAAAAGCCGCGGGTTGTCCTTATGGATGTGCTGAATGCGATTCTTGATGTCGTAATGAAGATTACGATGTTTGTCATCAGGTTCACCCCTCTTGGCGTATTCAGCATCATAGCCAAGGTAATTTCGCAACAGCTGCTTCTTGGGAACAAAGTCAGTGAAGTGATAGGCAGTATGGGCATCTACTTTTTGACAGTACTGTCAGGTCTGATGGTACATGCATTCATCACACTACCGCTGATATTGAGGTTCATAGGTAAAGTCAACCCGGTAAAGCACTTCAAGAACATGTCTGCAGTTTTGTTAACTGCTTTCTCCACCTCATCGTCGAATGCCACTCTGCCGTTGACAATGGAGACAGTCGAGACGAAAGACGGAGTGTCGAACAAGATAGCCAGCTTCACCCTGCCTCTCGGTGCAACCATTAATATGGACGGAACGGCTCTTTACGAGTGCGTAGCTGTCATATTCATAGCCCAGGCCTATGGTATTGACCTGACAATAGGGCAGCAGCTTATAGTGGTATTCACAGCCCTGCTCGCTGCCATAGGAGCAGCGGGCATACCAATGGCAGGACTGGTGATGATGGCGGTAGTGCTTACTGCCGTGGGACTCCCGCTTGAAGGTATTGGATTAATCCTGGCGGTAGACCGGCTGCTTGATATGTTCCGCACTACTGTCAATGTTTACGGGGACTCCTGCGGAGCAGCGATCATTGCCAAGTCGGAAGGCGAGGAACTCAGGGTTTAATAGGCCAGGCTTCAGTCAGCCAAAAATCGCAAATCGAAAATTCTGATTATCAGCCGCAGTCGCCGCCGCAGCCGCTGTCGCTGCTGCCGCATGATGAGCAGCCTCCTGATGAGGGTCCCATCAGCTCTTCGGCCGTAGCGTCGCGCACGCCAACTATCTTACCTGAGAAGTGAAGATCGGTTCCGGCCAACGGATGGTTGAAATCCATCTTCACGGAAGAGTCGTCTATTTCAACAACAACACCATTCATCCTGTTACCCTGCGAATCCATCATGGGTACAGTGTTTCCGACAAAGCATACTTCACTTCTGAGAACACCTTCGTCCTCAAAAATATTCTTCGGGAGGTCGATGATCATCTCTTCCCGCTTCTCACCATAGGCATCAGCTGCTGCAAGCTTGAAATCAAATGCCGCGCCTTCCTCCAGTCCGGCCAGGTTTGCCTCGAAAGCAGGAAGCATTCTGCCAGATCCGAATACGAAAGTCAGTGGTGCCGATTCATCTACCGCTTCTATTACCCTGCCCTCAGCTCTGTCCTCATGGAGAGTGTATGTTAAAGAAGCACATTTCTTATTCTCAATCTTCATAATAATTTGGTTTTATTCATATTAAATACATCTATCTAAATCAGAAATACATCTCAAACCTGATAACCGGGTTACTATAGAGTTCATACCGGTCGGCGCTGACGCACCACAGAAAAGTGATATTCAGGCTTGATCTTTTTCCGGTTCGCTGAGAGATTCCTGCACCGGCAAGAAAGTTGCCACTACTGACCCGTCCCTCGTCTTCATAGAACAGAGTCACATATCTCTTTTCAACGCTCAGCAGTTCATATTCTCCCTGGACAAATATTCCGGTGCTTGCACCAACAGGTATCAGGTTACTGAGGTCCTGCACCAGTGTGAACTGGAGGTATGTCCTGCCTCCGAATATTGTTGTTCCTACTCCCGGGGCTTTGAGATACTGAAATGAGGGTCCCGCCGCCACGGCCACGCGGGGCAGCAGCCAGAAACCGACTATAGGTGAGAGCTCAATGTTTGTTACAGTCCCAAACTGGAGTCCAAATGACCCCCCAAAATAGAGGCGCTGTGCAACCGGCGGCTTCGGCTCCTCTGTCCTGAACTCCGGATCCTGGGCGGATGCTGTCATCATCAGCAACAGTACCGACAGCAAGGCCAGGCATCTTTTTAAACTGTTGTTTGCTCGTCTCATTTTGAGGCTACAAATAAAGTGAAAAATAGTACATTTACGGCAGCAGTGGTCGGATAAAGATCAGGAACATGAATTAAGTCACAGATTTCGAGATGAATATAATTATCACTGGTGCCTCTTCCGGCATAGGACGCGAGGTAGCACTCAAGCTGGCAGGGAGTCCTGAAAACCGCGTTTTTGTTATTGCCCGGAGCGAAAAGGCTCTCAGAAGCCTTGCTGAAGAGTGTGAGAACGGCAATATAGTGGCCATGCCTTTTGATATTACCGCTTCCCGGTCCTCGCTCAGAGAGCTTAAAAACAGCCTCAGCGCCGATCCGGGCCGGATCGATATCCTTATCAACAATGCCGGCTATCTTGTAAACAAGCCATTTGAGCTCCATACCGAGGAGGAGATTGCCTCCACCGTGGCTGTCAATTTCACCGGGCCCGCGGCTCTCATCTCGGAGTTATTGCCTCTTTTCGGCAGGGGTTCGCATGTTGTAAACATTGGCAGCATGGGGGGATTTCAGGGCAGTCTCAAGTTTACAGGACTCTCATGGTACAGTGCGGCCAAGGGGGCGCTTGCCATTCTTACCGAGTCGCTGGCGGCGGAGTATGCCGAAAGGGGCATTTCATTCAACTGTCTCTGTCCGGGTTCCGTGCAGACCGAGATGCTAAACAAGGCTTTCCCGGGGTTCACCGCTCCGGTCTCCCCCGCTGAGATGGGGGCATTTGTAGCTGATTTTGCCCTCAACGGCAATAAATTCTTTAATGGTAAAATTCTGCCTGTGGCACTGTCAGTACCCTGAATGGCAGTCCTCAGTCAGCGGCCGGCAGTCGTTAACTTATTGATTAACTGTGGGCTGAGGATTAGAACTGTAGACTGTAGACTGAAGACTGAGGACTTAGGACTGAGGACTGCCGACTGAATCATCCCAGGTATTCCCTGACTCTGATCCTGCCGGTGACTGCCAGGTAGCCGTTGAAGGCCAGTGCCTTTAGTTCATCCTCGCCGGGATAGACGAAGATCGGGGCAATCTTGCTTACCATCTCAGTTATGCGGTCTGTGTGAGCCTTTTCATATGCCAGTCCGCCTGTCAGAACGATTGCATCCACTTCACCTTTCAGAACGGCGGCCATTGCTCCTATCTCCTTTGCTGTCTGATAGCTGCAGCCTTCGATGATGAGTGCAGCCTCTGCATCTCCCTCCCCTGCGCGTCTTGTTGCCTCCTCAAAACTATTTGTGCCAAGGTATGCCACTATACCTCCCTTTCCGGCCAGCATTGACTTTACCTCTTCGTGAGAGTGGCTGCCGCTGAAGCATAATGCTACCAGCTGCGCGGTAGGAAGCCCGCCGCTTCTCTCGGGCGAAAAGGGACCGTCGCCGTTAAGTGCATTATTTACATCAACAACCCTGCCTCTCCGGTGCGCTCCCACGCTTATACCTCCTCCCATGTGTGCCACGATGAGATTCAGGTCCTCATATTCCTTCCCCACGGACTCCGCGTATACCCTTGCCACAGCCTTCTGGTTCAGTGCATGAAAGATTGATTTGCGGGAGAACAGCGGATGACCGGAGAGACGGGCCACCGGATTAAGTTCATCAACTACCACGGGATCAACTATATACGCTCTGGCTGCGGGCAGCTGTGCAACGATCATGTCAGCCAGCAGCGCTCCCAGGTTGCTTGCGTGTTCACCATTGACGGCCTCTGTCAGGTGTCTCTTCATAAGCTCATTGACCTCATAGACACCTGACTCTATCGGGTTGACGAGTCCTCCTCTGCCAACAACGGCAGCAATATCAGAAAGTGCCGTACCCTCCTTCTCCAGGACATCCATTATCAGCCGGTAGCGGAAAGGTAACTGCTCCGTCATTGAGATGAACCTTACCAGCTCTTCAGAGCCATGCTTCAGGGTCCTTTCGAACAGCATCTCACTGCCCCTTGCAAGTGCAAACTTGGTGCTGGTTGATCCGGGGTTGACGGCAAGTATCAGTTTATCGTTCATCACGTTCATTTGTTTGATGATGACATCAGGCATGCCAGTGCCACACAGTAATATTTTGAAAGTTCGCTTTCGCTCCTGGACATGAGCACCACAGGTTTTGTTGTTCCGCATATCATCCCGGCAAGTTCGCCACCGCCGAACAGCATAAGTCCCTTATAGAATGGGTTGCACGATTCGAGGGAGGGAAAAAGCAATATGTCAGCGTCTCCTTCCAGGGGGGTATCTACCCCCTTGATTTTCACGCTCTCAGGATCACAGGCCAGGAAGATGTCAACCGGTCCGTCCATGATGCAGTCGGATATCTGGCCCCGCTCAGCCATCTTGCACATGACAGAATAGTCGAGGCTGTTCGGGAAGTGGCTGCTGACCTTCTCGGAGGCGCCGATAAGCGCCGCACGAGGTTTCCTGATACCGAACCTGCGGGCTATTCCTATGGCATATTCAGCCATGGCCACCTTCTGTTCCAGGTCCGGAAAGGGGATAACGGCTGTGTCGGTAATAAAGAGAAGCTTGCTGTATTTCGGTATCTCCACTGCGCATACATAGCTCATGACTGCCTTCGGGGGGAGCAGCCCATGCTCCTTATCCATAACCGCCTTCAGGAATTTGTCGGTACCCACGAGGCCTTTCATGACTATGTCAGTCTCACCTGTCCGTGTCATCCTTACCGCCATCTCAGCAGCAACCCTTTCATTTTCCGCTTCGATGACTGTAAAAACACGGGGGTCAATGCCCTTGTCGCTGCAGGTTTTGACGATCTGCTCCCTTCGCCCTATCATAAATGCTTCCGCAAAGCCCTCACTCACAGCACGGTGCAGTGAACCGACAGTATTGGGATCCTGTGCCCAGGCGACTGCTATCTTGTATATTTTGCCGGATGACCTGACGGTATCAGCCATCTGACCGAGGCTGGTTATCATAGGATCAAGCTCTTGAGATTGCCGCTGCGAGAAGGATGCTGTAGTATTTTGCCTGGTCTGAGTCGCTCCTGGATGTCAGAACAATCGGTGCAGTAGCACCAAGTATCACAGCAGCCACACCGGAGTGAGCGAAGAAGACGAGCGACTTGTAGAGTACATTTCCGACCTCAATATCAGGCATCAGCAGCAGATCGGTATCGCCTGCGACATCACTTCTTATGCCCTTGTGGTTTGCACTTTCAAGGCTAATGGCATTATCAAAAGCCAGAGGCCCGTCGATGATGCAGTTCTTAATCTGATCGCGCTGGTTCATCTTCGAGAGAAGGGCGGCATCAAGTGTGGCCTGCATGTTCTCGCTTACCATCTCCACTGCTCCCAGCACTGCCACCTTGGGCATCTCAATACCGAGTTTGTTGAGGCAGGCAACGGAATTATTAACGATTGATATCTTGTCCTGCAGGTTGGGAGCAATATTCATCGCAACATCTGTAACCGCAATGAGCTTATGGTATGCCTCCACCTCAAATATGGCAAAGTGAGAGAGCAGTGCCCCGGACCTCAGTCCCCACTCCTTGTTGAGCACAGCCCTGAGAAGGGAGGAGGTTCCCACCTTTCCCTTCATGAGTATGTCAGCCTGGTTGCTTCGCACCATCTTGACAGCTATCTCCACAGCCATTTCAGTGTCTGGTTCATGGATCATCCTAACACCTGTCAGGTCGAGGTTATGTTCGGAGGCGATCTTCTGGACGACCTCTTTGTCACCTACCAGGATTGGTTCAATGAATCCGTCCCTGGCTGCCATGATAGCCGATGCAAGCGAATTCTGGTCCTGTGCCGCAGCCAGCACCATTCTCCTGGCAGGCCTGTCAACCAGTAGTTCCTTCAGTTCTTCAAGGTGTCTTAATACCATGATATACAGCAGTTAAATATTTAACTTCTCAACTATTTCTTTAGTATCTGATGCTATTACAAATTCTTCATCGGTGGTTACCACCATCACCTTAACCTTTGATGTGGGTTTGGATATAATCAGATCCCTACCCTTCACTCCGTGATTGACCCCGGTGTCGATCTCTATTCCCATATACTCCATGTCGGAGCATATCATCTTCCGTGCGTTGAAATCGTTCTCTCCCACTCCGGCGGTAAATATCAGCAGGTCCAGTCCGTTGAGGGCCGCTGCGTAAGCACCGATAAACTTCTTGATTTTATAGGCGTACATATTGAGTGCAAGGAGGGCTTTGGGATTACCCTCCGCCGCGGCCACCTCAAGGTCGCGCATGTCTGACGACAGCTGTGAGATACCCGCAACACCGCTCTTCTTGTTTATCATGTTATTTACGCCGCTGACGCTCAGTTCTTCTTTATCAGCCAGATAGAGCACTACTCCGGGATCTATCTCTCCTGTTCGGGTACCCATTATCAGTCCGTCAACGGGAGTGAATCCCATGGATGTGTCAATTGATTTGCCGTTTTCTATGGCAGTTATCGAGGCTCCGTTGCCCAGATGGCATGTAATGATTTTTGAGCAGGGATAGTCCATACCCAGCAACCTGCATGCTTTTTCAGCGACGTACCTGTGGCTTGTTCCGTGGAAACCGTATTTGCGGATCTTGTATTTATCGTAGTATTCGTACGGGATGGCGTACATGAAGGCATAGTCGGGCATGGTCTGATGGAATGAGGTGTCAAAGACTGCCACCTGGGGTATTCCCGGAAGAAGTTTCTCGCATGAGAGGATACCCTTAAGGTGTGCCGGGTTATGCAGAGGTGCAAGTTCAGCGCACTTTTCGATATCACGTTTAACATCGTTGTCTATCAGTACCGACTCCTTAAAATTTTCCCCGCCATGTGCCACTCTGTGTCCCACAGCCTTAATCTCATCAACGGTTTTTATCACGCCGTGTACGGGATGCACCAGGGCCTCCATCACCATGTTTATACCCACGGTATGGTCAGGGATGTCAAGCACCACCTTATAGTTATCCTTTCCGGTCGGCTTATGGGTCAGTATGCTGTCTGTCAGTCCGATACGCTCCAGCAGTCCCTTGGCCAGGACCTCAGAGTCGTTGTTCATGTTAAACAGCTGATACTTGATTGATGAGCTGCCGCAGTTAAGAACCAGTATTGTCATTCGATTGTTTTTATTTGGTGATGCCTGCTGCCTGGTTGGCAGTTATGGCAATTACGTTAATTATATCACTTACCGAGCAGCCCCTCGAGAGGTCGTTTATCGGTGCGGCCATGCCCTGGAGGACAGGGCCGATTGCCTGTGCGTGTGCCAGGCGTTCTACAAGCTTGTATGCTATGTTTCCGCACTCCAGGTTGGGGAAGACAAGTACGTTTGCATGGCCTGCTATCTTACTGCCAGGTGCTTTCTTCCGGCCGATGGCCTCGATGAGGGCCGCATCTGCCTGAAGCTCACCCTCGAACATGAATTCGGGAGCCATCTCCTTTGCCATCCTGGTGGCGTTCACAACTTTATCAACCATAGGATGTTTTGCACTGCCCATTGTTGAAAAGCTGAGAAGAGCCACTTTAGGTTCCACTCCCACTATTGCCTTTGTTGTACGGGCTGTAGCCACAGCGATCTCCGCCAGCTCCTTGTCGGTAGGATCAGGATGAACTGCTCCGTCAGCGAACACGATGATGCCATCTGATCCGAACTCCTTGTCCTTCAATATCATAATAAATGCCCCCGAAACTACGGAGATGCCCGGAGTGGTTTTGACAATCTGGAAGGCTGGTCTCAGCACATCACCCGTGGTGTTTCTTGCACCGGCAACCTCCCCGTCGGCATCGCCGCTCTTGATCATCATAACCCCGAGGTAAAGAGGGTCCTCAATCAGTTTTGATGCTTCCTCCCTTGTCAGACCCTTGCTCTTGCGAAGCTCGACCATCAGGTCGATATACTGCTCCTTCTTCGGATGACGGACCGGATCAATAATATCCGCCCTCTCTACATTCTTCAGACCAAACGAATCAGCAAGTGATTTTATCTCCGAGGGGTTACCAAGAAGGGTAACGCGCGTGATTCCCTCTGCCAGGACTGCGTCTGCAGCCTTCAAGGTCCTCTCCTCCGTACCTTCGGGCAGGACAATCATTTTATTGTGCTGTTTGGCATTCAATTTGATCTGATCAAGCAATTCCATTGTATATCAATATTTTAGTTAAATGTTCGTGTCGGGTTAAAAGTACGAAAAAAGTGTAATCCCGCAATTATCAACTACATGATTAAAGTCAGAATTTTCAAATTTTAGAATTTTTTTTCGAAAACAGACTGTCAGCCCGTGCCGGGATGGCTTCAAATCTCTATTTTTATTGCCGGAAATTGCGATAATGCAGGATCAAGACACAACCATTGTTACCGGACTTGCGGACCTCGGTTTTGAAGGTGAGGTGAGATCTGACCTGAGCTCGAGGCTCATGTATGCCACCGATGCCTCCATCTACAGGGAGGAGCCGCTGGCAGTTGTTTATCCGGCTCATGCTGAAGATATCAAAAGAGTTCTGGCGTTTGCCGCGAAGCAGCGCATCGGCATCATCCCGAGGGCAGCCGGAACGTCACTGGCTGGACAGGTGGTAGGCTCGGGTATTGTGGCCGACCTCTCGCGTCACTTCAGTAAAATCCTGGAGATCAACACTGAAGAGCGATGGGTAAGGATGGAGCCGGGGGTGGTCCCCGATGAGCTCAACGCTCTGCTCCGCAGTCACGGGCTTCTCTTCGGACCTGAGACTTCAACCTCCAACAGGTGCAACATTGGAGGCATGATAGGCAACAACGCCTGCGGACTGCACTCTCTGGTCTACGGTTCGGTCAGGGATCATATCATTGAGGCAAAAGCCATTCTCCATGACGGGTCGGAGGTCACCTTCGGGGAGCTTACAGGGGAGCAATACAGACAGAAATGCTTGTTGCAAAGCGCCGAGGGTGAGATATACAGGGAGATTGACCGTATCATGTCAGACCCTGAAAACCGTGATGCAATCAGGCGTGACTACCCGGATTTCACCATTCCCCGCCGCAACACCGGTTATGCTCTCGATGACCTGCTTTACAGTGAACCCTTCACCCCGGGTTCAGGCCGGGGCATCAACCTGGCGCGACTGATAGCAGGTTCTGAGGGCACCCTGGCCTTTGTCACGGAGGTAAAGATGGGACTTGTGCCCCTCCCGCCGCCTGTGAAGGCGCTCTCATGCGTTCACCTGCAGCATCGCCATGAGGCTTTCCGTGCAAACCTCATTGCCCTGAGACGCAAACCGTGGGCTGTGGAGCTGATCGACAACAACATACTCTCGCTTGCCGCCACCGTCGAGAGCCAGAAACGAAACAGGTTCTTCATTGAAGGTGAGCCGGGGGCATTGCTGATAGTGGAGTTTTGTGCCGGCAACCGTGAAGAGATAATCGCCTCAGCTGATAGTATGGTGGCTGAGATGCAGGCTGAGGGACTGGGATATGCCTTTCCTATCGTCTGGGGCAATGATGTGAAGAGGGTGTGGGACCTGCGCAAGGCAGGACTGGGCATCCTGTCAAACATACCCGGCGACGCCAAGCCCATTTCACTGATAGAGGACTGTGCCGTTGACGTGAACCGGCTGGGCGATTTTGTTGAGGATATTGAAAAGATGCTTGCCTCATGCGGCAAAGAGTCTGTATATCATGCACATATAGGCACCGGGGAGCTTCACATCAGGCCTCTCATCAACCTGAAGAATGCTGACGAGGCTAAGCTGCTGCGCACCGTCGCGGAAGAGACAGCCCGCACAGTAAAGAAATACCGCGGTTCAATGAGCGGTGAGCATGGCGACGGCCGCCTCAGGGGTGAGTTCATCCCGCTGATCATTGGAGAGCATAACTATCTGCTAAACAAGAGGATAAAAAAGGTTTTCGATCCCCATGGAATTCTAAACCCGGGTAAGATAACAGATACCCCTCCCATGGACAGCTCCCTTCGTTATATCCCGGGAAAGCCCACGCCAGAGCTGAAGACCTGGTATGACTTCTCTGACAGCGGCGGTGTGGTGCGAGCGGCGGAGAAGTGCAACGGGTCTGGCGACTGCCGCAAGAGCAGCGCCATAGGCGGTACGATGTGTCCCAGCTACATGGCCACGGGCGACGAGCGGCTCACCACCAGGGCGAGGGCAAACATATTGAGGGAAATGCTTTATACCGAAAGGGCAAACCCATGGGACAGTCGCGAGATATATGAGATACTGGACCTTTGCCTTGCCTGCAAGGGATGCCGGAGTGAGTGTCCTTCAGGAGTGGACATCGCCAAACTCAAGTCGGAATTCCTCCAGCATTACAACGATGTACACCCACCTTCGCTGCGGACGCGGATGATTGCCTCGCTGCCAACGATCTACAGTCTCTTCTCCTTCATTCCGGGGATATTCAACTTCTTTGCAGCAAACAAGTTCAGCTCACTGATAATCAAGAAGGTGACAGGTTTTGCCTCCGAGAGAAGCATCCCCTTGCTGGCACCGATGACATTCAGGAGATGGCTGAAAAGGAATCTCCCGGGGTTGAATCCGGCCACTCCTGCCGGCGAGGTCTGCCTGTTTGTTGATGAGTTCACAAACCACAACGACCTCAGCGCAGGGATTGCCACGGCCAGGCTGCTGACCGGTCTCGGGTACCGGATCACGGTAACCGGGAATACGGCCAGTGCCAGAACATACATATCCAAAGGGTTTCTTCGCAAAGCGAAGAGGCTGATTGTCCAAAATATTGAAGCCTTTGCCCCTCTTGTAAACGTTGAGCGGCCGCTGGTAGGCATTGAGCCCTCGGCCATTCTGGGTTTCAGGGATGAGTTCCCCGACCTGGCCGGAGATGAGTTGCGCCCCGAGGCATTAAGGATGGCACAGCACACTTATACTCTTGAGGAGTTCATTGCCAGGGAGTTCAGTGCGGGAAGGATAAAGAGTGATATGTTCAACGATGAGCCGGCAGAGGTGCTTGTGCATGTGCACTGCCAGGAGAAGGCAATTACAACCTCGGCGCCGGTGTTGGCTGCACTTGGCATACCGGCAAACTATAAGGTCAGGGAGATACCATCAGGTTGCTGCGGCATGGCAGGCGCTTTCGGATACGAGAAGGAGCATTATGATCTCTCCCGGAAGGTGGGAGAGCTGGTTCTGTTCCCCGATGTGAGGGCGGCGTCAGCCTCAACCATCATCTGTGCTCCGGGAACAAGCTGCCGCCACCATGTGAAGGACGGCACTGGCAGGATCGCCCTGCATCCGGCAGAGGTGCTCTTCCGGGCCTTGAGGCCAGGTTAGTCTTCAGTCCTCAGTCTTCAGTCGGCACTAGAAAGTAGGGAGCCAGTCTGTATGTTAATAACTGCCGACTGAGGGCTTATAAGAGCTCAAACGGATCGGCATCCCTCCAGACAGGCATATCCTCCCGATATTTGTCAAGCGCTTCACGCGACAGAATGGCGGAGACAACTCCCTCGGCGACGGGCTCCAGTGAGGCCAGCAACTCACCTCGGGGGCCAATGATGGCCGAATCGCCGGTGTAAGAGGTTCCATCAGGGTTCTCACCCACGCGGTTCACTCCTATCACATAACTCTGGTTCTCTATTGCCCTGGCCACAAGCAGCGCGTTCCAGACAGAGCTGCGGACCGAGGGCCAGTTGGCAGAATAGATGATCACATCAGTATCACCTCTGTTCCTTGACCAGACCGGGAAGCGCAGATCATAGCACACCTGCAGGTTGAAGTTGAACTCGCGGTAAGGAACCACAACACGCTTATTGCCACGACTGTATACAGTATGTTCTCCGCTCATTGTATGGAGATGACGCTTATCATAGAAGGTCACCTCGCCGGATGGGGTGACGAAGATCATCCGGTTGTAAAACATTTCCTCCCCACCTATTATAACTGACCCGCAGAGAGCATAACCACCGGCAGAGGCCCGTTCCTTCATCCACCTGACCGTAGGTCCGTCCATGCCCTCGGCCAAAGGCGCAGGATTCATTGTGAAGCCTGTTGTGAACATCTCGGGCAGAACCACGATTCCGCTGCCTGGAGCGGCAGCATCAAGCAGGGAAGAGAGATGCAAAAGGTTGGCATCCTGATCCTCCCACTTCAATGCGCTTTGTACTACTGTTACTTTCATCGTTGTAAACCGAAATCAAACTTACATAAAAACACCTTATCTAAAGCATGCAGGTATCAATCTATGCTGCTACCCGGCTTTGAGGAGAAAAGTCATGATCTTACTACCAAATAACGGGTTTGGACATGATTATGTTTAACCGGGACAGCATTTGCCGGGTTTATTTCAAAAAAAAACAGGCCGTATGGCCTGTTTACTAGTCTGTTATTGTTTTACTTCCCTGCGATCTTGTCGTGGTAATCGTTGAAGATTGATGTTACCAGCGGCTTGTAGTAACGCCAGAAGAAGCGGTTCGGGTCGTTCTCATTGTCAGAGAAAAACAGCAACCTGGCCCATTTGTCTGCACCATTGAATCTTGATGTCCAGAAAGGAATCCTGTTATTGGCAAAGTCGCCGGCAAAATAATAGGTATTCTGCACCGATGATTCCCGGGTCACGGCAGGAAAGACTGCGGCCAGGTCATTGACGGCAAGCAGTGAATCACCCTCAGGGGTTGTCATAAGGTTGAATTCCGAGACGACATTGTTCTCTCCCGGGTCAATGATGTCAAATGTGTTTGTGAAGACCACCGTTGCGGGGAGATTGAATTTTTCCGCCCACCCTTCGGAGGTTGTTATCACCGGCAATGCTGACGCAAGGTGTCTTCCCTCCTCGAGCACTATGATACTGTTATCCTTAAGCAGTACTACACCGGGATTGGTGAATGTCCAGGGTTCACGGTACTGTTTTCTGTAGAGTGCAGGCATCCATCCTGGCACTCCCTGTGCCGTTGCGGTATCGAGAGTACGGTAATGCTGTCCCATCCATCCTTTGGATGTAATGCCAAGAAGCTCTTCGCTCTTGAATTTCTCAAGTCCTGCTGTCGGGTAGTCAAATGTATTGTACTCAACTATCACGAGCTTGTCGCGCTTATTCATCTCCGACATCAGCAGGTAGTCATTGTTGTTCAGCCCGCCGTAAAGCTTGCGCGACCTGCGTGTCTTTTTTATTCCCTGGTACCAGTCGTTGAAGAAGACCCCGTAGGTATCAGCATAATATAATGCATCATTGTTGTCTGCCAGGTCAATCAGCTCTGTAAGGCGGAAGTCCTTCTTCCTGAACTGTTTCTCTCTGACAGGCCGCTGGGGTACAAACCCGTAATAGTCCCTTGCAGCGGAGAAGCTGCCTCCCTTTTCTTTTCTTACAAAACGTTCGTTGGTTAGAATATAGGTAAATGACCGGTGTCCCAGCCTTTCAAGTGTCGGAACTGTTTTGTCCAGAATAACGATATCTATCGGCTTTTTTTCCTTAAACGCCCATCTGATAAAGCTCACAGCCGGTATTAACAGCAATACTGCCAGAATGATTAAGGTGATCAGCAGAGGTCTTTTCATAGTACGGAATTTGATAATATCCTGTTACTAAACGAATTCTTAATGCGAACAGTATGCGATAGGTGAAATTTAATTGTTAAAAGTATTAAATTATTTAATCCGGAGAAAATATTTTTTCCGAAAGTGGCGAATAACATAGTGATTCACGCGATTTTATGATAATTTGCAGGATCAATTACCAAATAGTCATATGTTTTCAAATCAGCCACTTGCAGACCGATTAAGACCAGGTTCACTTGAAGAGTTTGCCGGACAGGAGCATCTGGTTGGTCCCGGCGGCGTGTTGCGCAAGGTGATTGAATCGGGCAATGTTCCCTCTTTCATACTCTGGGGTCCGCCGGGAGTTGGAAAGACCACCCTGGCAAGGATAGTATCTGCCAGGCTCGAGAGGTCTTTCTTCCAGCTCAGTGCCGTTAACAGCGGCGTGAAGGAGGTTCGGGAGACCATTGAGAAGGCCCGCAGCCAGCAGTTTTTCGGGAAGCCCAATCCCATTTTGTTCATTGATGAGATCCACCGTTTCAACAAGTCGCAGCAGGATTCGCTTCTGGGAGCCGTGGAGCAGGGCATCCTGACCCTGATAGGTGCCACCACAGAGAACCCCTCCTTCGAGGTCATCTCCCCCCTCCTTTCAAGGTGCCAGGTCTATGTGCTTAAACCGCTTGATGATGAGACACTTAAAAAGCTTGTAGATAAAGCTTTAAAGGCTGATTACTATCTTTCTCAACACGAGGTAAGGGTCAGTGAATATGAGGCGTTGATACGCATCAGCGGCGGTGATGCCCGAAAACTTTACAATGCCCTTGAGCTGACTGTTTCTCTCGAAGCCGAAAAGGGAGTCAAAGAGATAGTTATCACCGACAGCCTGGTGCTGGATCATGTACAGCAAAACCTGGCGATGTATGATAAGAACGGGGAGCAGCATTTTGATATTATCTCGGCGTTTATCAAGTCGCTGCGCGGTTCTGATCCCAACGGAGCGATATACTGGCTGGCACGGATGGTTGAAGGAGGAGAGGATGTGAAGTTCATTGCACGCAGGATGGTTATTCTGGCAGCCGAGGACATAGGAATGGCAAATCCAAATGCGTTGCTTCTCGCACAGACCTGTTTCAATGCAGTCAACATGGTGGGATGGCCAGAGTCAAGAATAATATTGGCGGAGGCTGCCGTTTACCTTGCCACCTCGCCCAAGAGCAACGCTTCCTATATGGCCATCGAAAGAGCTATCGAAGAGGTACACCGGAAGGGTGATCTCCCTGTGCCCCTGCATCTGCGCAATGCACCCACAAGGCTGATGAAGGATCTCGGTTATCACAAGGGTTACAAATATGCCCATGATTTTGATGACAACTTTGTGGCTGACAACTACCTGCCTGAGGAGATTGAGGGAACAGTATTCTACGAACCGGGGACAAATAGCCGTGAGGATGAAATTCGTAAGCAGCTCGCCGCCCGGTGGCAAAAAATTTATAAATATCGCACCGGATCCAAATAAAATATTTACTAAATTTATGCCATGAAAGTCAGTGAACCGGGAATTTCAGGTTAGCATTGAGCAGAAACAGTAGCCGCAGGGTGATGCTGAAAATTTCGACTGACGGTTTATTGTTTCTTCCCGCTGCTGACGTTGATCCGCCAGGTTTATCAAAGCTACAGTTAACATATTACAAACAATTAACAAACAAACAATTAATTATGAGAAAGTCAATCGCTTTTATGGCAATCGTTCTGATGGCATCGGTCTGCAGTGCCCAGACACTTGACGAGATTGTAAACAGGTACTATGCAGCTAACGGCACTGAGATCCTCGAGAAGGCCACCACGATCTTCATGGAGGGCAACATGAGTCAGATGGGCACGGAGATGCCTATGACGCTCATGGTGAAGAAGCCGAACAAGGTGAAGGTTGTCATCTCCTTCAGCGGCATGGAGATAATTACGGCATTTGACGGGGAGAAGGGTTTTATGGTCAATCCGCTCACCGGCGCAACCGAGCCTGTTGAGATACCTGCCGAGCAGCTTGGCAGTGTACAGGAGTACAATATGTTCCGGGACAACATGCTTGAGGCCTATAAGGGTGGGAGGCTGACCCTTGACGGTGAGGAGACTATTGACGGCAATCCCGCATACAAGCTGACCATCACAGATGAGGCCGGCAATGTCACGACAGCTTTTGTTGACAAGGAGAGCTGCCTCACTGTCAAGACTGTCGCAAAGGTTGAACAGATGGGACAGGAAATGGAGGTGGAATCATATGTGAAGGAGTACATGGATGTCAATGGGGCAAAATTCAGCAAAGTCATCAAGCAGTTTGTCAACGGCATGGAGCTGGGAGGCATGACATTCAGCAAGATAGAGCTTGACAGGGAGATGGACGACTCCGTTTTCGTGATACAGTGATGTCTCATTGGTAATTAAAACATAGGAAAATATTCCTCTCCGCTTGCCGGAGTACAGGCCTGGATTACTGAGTGAAGCCTGTGCCCGGGAGGAAGAGAAGATTTCCGTGCCAGGTATGGTTCCCTGGCAATAATCAGAAATCAAGAGGGTGTCCCCTGAAAGGACACCCTCTTCTATTCTCAAGGCAGGCCTGTAAGCCGGGTTCTGTCGCAATGCGGTATCCTGCAAGAGGACTTATGCACCTGTTCCGTCATTTATCTTGCCCAGTCATTGCTGACGGGGTCATACGACCTACCCCCCGGCTCGGGCGAGCAGCCCTCGAATGCCGGTATACGCGGTCTTTCAACCCATCAGGTGTACGGCTCCCGGCGTCACCGTCGGAACCGGTGAGCTCTTACCTCACCTTTTCACCATTATCCCGACAAGTCGGGACTGTTATTTTCTGTTACACTACTATACCCTTTCGGATATCTTCCCGTTAGGAAGGATGGTGCTCTCTGTTGCCCGGACTTTCCTCCCCGGCACAAATGTCGGGGCGACGGACCGGCCTGCCATGCTGCAAAGATACAACAATAAGACGGAGATCAGAAAATATTTACTGTCTTGATATTCAAGAATTCACGCAGTCCTTCCACGCCCAGCTCACGTCCGTAGCCCGATTCCCTGACGCCGCCAAAGGGGAGTCCCGGCTCCGTTTTGACAAAACCGTTTAGAGCCACAGTGCCCGTATCGATCTCATGTGCCATAGCCAGGCCCAGCCGTTCATCGGCAGTCCATACCGTTGCACCAAGTCCGAAGGGTGTGCTGTTTGCCATTTCAATTGCTTCTTCCGTTGTGCTGAAGCTGAACAGCGGTGCCACGGGTCCGAAAGTCTCCTCGCATGCCAGGGGTGATGTGAGAGGAACACTTTCAACCACTGCCGGAATAAAGAGTGCAGGGTGTTCTTTACCAGCGCGACCGCCGCAGAGCAGCACTGCTCCTGCCCTGATGCCCGCATCAAGCTGTCGGTCAAGCTCCTCGGCGGCAGAAACACTCACCATCGGTCCGACATCTGTTGCGGGATCCATCGGGTCACCGGTAGTGAGTACCTTTGCTCCGGCAAGGAACTTTTCCCTGAATTCACCGTAGATGTGGTTGTGAACGATGATCCTCTTTGCTGCTATACAGCTCTGGCCGCCATTCTGAAACCGTCCGGTCAGGGCAGCTTCCACAGCCAGGTCGATCTGCGCATCGGGAAATACGATAAACGGATCGCTTCCTCCCAGCTCCATGACCATTTTCCTGAGATTCTCCCCTGCTGCTGATGCTATCTTTTTCCCGGCAACGTTGCTGCCTGTCAGCGAGACACCACGTATGCGGCGGTCGCTGATCAGATGTGCCACCTGGGAGTGTGACGGGAAAAGCGTCCTGAAGAGGCCCGCAGGGTAACCGGATGCATTTATTATCTCCTCCGCTGCCAGTGCACAGCGGGGAACGTTGGAGGCATGTTTGAGAAGCCCGGCATTGCCCCCTGTCAGTGCAGGGATGACAAACCGGAACACCTGCCAGAAGGGAAAGTTCCACGGCATGATTCCGAGGATGATACCCTGCGGTTCATAAAATATGTAACTCTTACGCGCTGCGGAGGCTCTCTTCTCAGGCCTTAGTATCTCAGGTGCATGTTCAGCATACCATCGGCAGAGCAGCGCACACTTGTCAATCTCAGCCAGTCCCTGTGTCACGGGCTTGCCCATCTCCGCGGCCATAATCTCAGCCAGCTCGCTGCGGCGAGAGAGCAGGACAGTGCTCATGGCGGTAAGCCTGTTGCATCGGTCAGCAATGTCGCTCCGGCGCCATTCATGAAAGAGTCTCTCACTCTCATCCAGTATATCACCCAGCTCCCTGTCGCTCATCTGCGGAAAGCGGGCATCCGGCTTCTGGAGCCACGGATTAAAACTCATATACGCCATATATCTTATCTTTTGATGGTTACAAGTGTAGCCCCACCGTATCCGTACCTGCTGAACGGGGCGTCCTGACAGATGAAAGAGGGATAATCGTGAGATAGTATTTTCCTGATCTCCTCCCTGAGCCTCCCGCTACCCACCCCGTGAATAAAGATAATCTCCCTGTCTCCTCTTCTTACGGCGCTCTCAAGTTCGCCCCTGAAGCGTGCAAGCTGTCGTTCAACGGCATCGCGGCCGCTGTAGCCGCTGCTGAGGTGCAGGTCAACCTCCCTGGTGCCCATGCCGGCACTGTTTTCCCTCTTTGTCCTGTTACCTTTCATAGAGATATGAAAGATAGTCAAAAATCAGCTATTTTTGGGCTACCTGAAACAGATGAAAGAGCTATACGGAAATATCAGGATCACCGATTATTCGTATGATCTTCCCGTGGAGAGGATAGCGAAGTATCCGCTGCCGGAGCGCGACCGTTCCAGGCTGCTGGTGTGGAACGGCAGATTCATCACCGACAGGGTATTCAGTGATCTTCCGGATCTGGCGGATCCGGAACACCTTCTTGTCTTCAACAACACCAGGGTGATAAGGGCAAGGCTCAGGTTCAGAAAGGAGACCGGTGCCGTCATTGAGGTCTTCTGTCTCGAGCCGCATCTCCCGGTTGACTTCGCAAGCAATCTATCATCCTGCTGTACGGTCGAGTGGAAATGCCTGATAGGCAACCTTAAGAGATGGAAGCATGGTACTCTCGAGGCTGAGTTTGTCTGTTCGGGGCGCAGCTGTCACCTCCGGGCAGAGAAAATAGATTCTGAGGGTGACTCGTTCATCGTCAGGTTCACCTGGGATGCCGGTGATCTCTCCTTTGCAGAGGTACTCGAGTCGATGGGCCATATGCCGATCCCTCCCTATCTCGGTCGCGACGACGAGGAGAGTGATGCTGCCACCTATCAGACACTCTATGCGCGTCATGACGGTTCCGTCGCCGCTCCTACAGCAGGCTTGCACTTCACTCCCGCCCTTCTGGGCAGGCTTCATGAAAAAGGCATTGAAAAGGCTGAGATAACCCTGCATGTTAGTGCCGGCACCTTCAGGCCGGTAAAATCGGAGCTCATCTGCGATCACATGATGCACACCGAACATTTTTTTGTCTCCAGGGAGACTTTAAGGAGGCTCAGAGGCAGAAAGATAACCGCAGTGGGGACTACTACCGTCCGCACCCTTGAAAGCCTCTACTGGCTCGGATTGAGCTCTGCTGCCGGCAGGTGGCCTGCGGAGGGTATACCCTTTGTCTCACAGTGGGAGCCCTATGAAACTGGTGACGGGATGGAAGCAGACGATGCCCTTGACCGGTTGCTTGAGGTAATGGACCACAGGGGTGTTGAGGTGCTTGAGGCAAAGACAGACATTATCATTGTACCCGGGTACCGTTTTCGTGTTGTGGGGGGCATGATCACCAACTTCCACCAGCCGCGCAGCACCCTGCTCCTGCTTGTGGCGGCTTTCGCAGGCAATGCATGGAGAAAACTTTATGATCACGCCCTCACTGCAGGCTACCGTTTCTTAAGTTACGGCGACAGTATGTTGCTGATGCCACAGGTCGAGGATCTCTTTTTTATTTTCGGGAACGATACTGAAGTTTAAGTTTATTTAGCATAACTCAAAGACCTATGAAACAAGCATATAGATTACCGACCAAGAACAGGTCTTTGAGGACTGTTTCCCTGATTACTCTGGTGCTTCTCATTCTTGCCACCCTGTCGTTATTCTATGATCTGTATGCATACCTGGAGATAAGGGCAAAATCACCTGCTATTGAAAAGATCAGCAATTTCATCGGAACCGGATTTATAACTCAGGTTTTACTTTTATTCTCATTTGCTCTTCTGATACTGAAGTCATTCAAAACCGGGCTTAAGGCTGGCACTCTTGTCATTGCTGCAATAATAGCCAGCACAGTCTCTGCCATTCTGCTTGTTTTTGACTATGCGGCACTGGAAGATATCAGCAATGACTACCTTATCCAGGGTTATGACTGCACCCTGGAGTGGATATGGCTTTATGGTTCGCTTCTTTTCCGGCTTGTTTTCTATACAATACTGTATCAGCTTATAATCAGAATACTCAAAGAGATCAAAGAACTGACCGCATCTCATGCATCGGTGGTTGACGAGATAATGTTCGAAGTGACTCAGTATATCGGCATCGTGTGCGGGTCTATAGGGTTGGCCTTCACTGTTTACGTATACGTTGCCCTTGGAGATTTCACTATAAGCAACTGGCTTCTGTGGCTACTGATGTTTTACTCCCTGGCTATAGTTCTCCCGTGGTTCACACTGATCATTTACCGGGTCATCAGATTGTCGCGGAAAACCAGGCTTACGCTTTACGATGAAAAGCAAAAACAGGATTTCGCCTCTTCGGGAATGATTGCGTGGCTCTCATCAATACCTCTTATGATCATTATTTTGATCACGAGTCTGGGGCAGTCATCTTCACCAACGGTCTATCTCTGGTTTCCCTCTTATCTCTTTTTTACCCTCCTGGTATTTTCCGCTTCTCTGTTGCTGAAGTTTAAAAGAATCTGAGTCATTATCTTTTCTCATCCATAGTAACCTTCAGTAGATCAGCAAACTGAACGATATCATCCATGGTAGTATCCCAGCTGGTCATCAGTCTGTATTCGGAGGTCAGCGGGTCCCACGGATAGAAGAAGTACTCTTTGCTGAGCTGCTCAGCCACAAGGGGAGGCATAATAATGAAGATACCGTTTGCCTCGACCTTCTGGGTTATGGTCACACCGCTTATCTCACGCAGTCTCTTTTCCAGTTCCAGTGCCATACTGTTTGAGTGTGCCGCGCACTCCTTCCAGAGTCCGTCAGTGAGATAGGCTATGTACTGTGCGGCTATGAATCGCATTTTTGATGCAAGCTGCATCCCCTGTTTCCGCAGGTACTTGAATCCCGGTGCCAGTCCCGGCCTGAGAATGCAGACAGCCTCGCCATACATCATGCCGTTCTTTGTGCCTCCGAACGACAGCAGGTCTACCCCCGCATCGGTGGTAAAGGCTTTGAAGGGCAGTCCCAGCGTAACGGCTGCATTGGCTATCCGAGCACCGTCCATATGCAGCACAAGACCCGATTTGTGTGCGTAGTCCGCCAGCTCCCTCACCTCTGCCGGGGTGTAAACAGTTCCCATCTCAGTGGCCTGTGATATAGAGATGACACCGGGCTGGCTGTGGTGCTCAAAGCCGAAGCCGTGCATATGTCTTGTCAGCAACTCCGGCCTCAGCTTGCCGTCCGGGGTATCGACCGTCAGCACCTTAAAACCGGCAAACTTCTCAGGCGCCCCGCACTCATCCTGCTCTATATGAGCGGTATAGGCTGTTATCACCGAGTTCCATGACCGTGTCACGCCCGTCAGTCCCAGCACATTGGCAGCCGTACCGGTAAAGACAAAAAATATCTCAGCTGTCTCTCCCAGCTCCTTTTTCAGCATCTCCACTGCCCTGATGGTGAAGGGATCATCACCATAACCTACCACATGTCCGCGGTTGACACACTCTATCTCCTTCATGACGGCAGGATGTACACCGGAATTATTATCGCTTGCGAATCCGCGTTTCAATACAGGCTCATTCATTGTTTTACTTTTTGAGACCGCAATTTAGCCAAAAGCTGCTCTCGCTGCAATGTTCTTTAGCTATCTTTACGTTTTGAGTCTCTCGTGACAAGATACTTTGTTTTTCTATCCTACAGGGGTACAGCCTATTACGGTTGGCAACTACAGCCGGGCAGATGTACGGTTCAGGGGGTACTGGCAGGTGCACTGGGGACGGTTCTGTCGCAGCCCACGGCTGTGACTGGTGCCGGCCGCACCGATACCGGCGTCCATGCCTCCTTCTTCTGTGCCCATTTTAACGCAGTGCGTGAAGACCTTGGGGATGACGGCCAAGTACTTTACAGCCTCAACAGCCTGTTGCCTGACGACATAGCTGTCAGCAGGATCGTGAAGGTAAGGTCAGGTGCCAATGCCCGTTTTGACGCGCTGTCACGCACCTACCGGTACACGATCAGCAGGGTGAAGGATCCCTTTGCCGCTGACACCTCATGGCTGCTTCACTGGCCGCTTGACCTGCAGAGGCTCAATGAGGCCTCCACCATTCTGTTAAGGCACAGCGACTTTACCAGTTTCAGCCGGCTTCACGGGGGCAACAGGACGAACATATGCCGGATAACGCAGGCAGAATGGCATGAGGAGGACGGCAGAACAATCTTCACCGTCAGTGCTGACCGTTTTCTAAGGAACATGGTACGGGCTATTGTAGGCACCCTGATTCCTGTCGGAAGGGGAAAACTCGATCCGGAAGGATTTGAGGAGATAATCAAAGGCCGAAACCGTGGTCTCGCCGGGCAGTCGGCACCGGCTCACGGCCTCTCTCTGACTGCAATTGAGTATCCTGCAGAGCTTTTTATCTGATATCGGCGTTCCATATCTCCCACGCCAGTTCGGCCTGGACCAGGAACATCTCTTCACCGTTGACCGTCTGGCAGCCATGCTCCTCTCCCAATGCAAGGAAGGAGGTTACAGGAGGGTTATAAACCAGGTCGAAGAACATCTGTCCCTCTCTCAGGTGACTGTAATCTATAGGTGGCATCGCGTCAACGTCAGGCGCCGTCCCCAGCGGAGTGGCGTTGACGATCAGTCCCGCCTCACTGATCACATCTCCCGGCAGATCGTCGTATGTAAAACCGCCTCTGACCGGTTGCCGTGATACCGGTATAGCTATGATATTCAGGTCTATAAGAGTATGCATAACACTCTTTGCCGCACCTCCGGTGCCGAGCACCAGTGCAGATTCAGGAAGTGTAATCAGATTTTTCAGCAGTGATTCCCTGAAGGCGGGTGCATCTGTATTGAACCCCTTCAGGAAAGGTTTGCCCTCTCTCCTTGTTACCCTGACGGTATTTACTGCTCCTATGCCTGTGGCAGTCTCATCGATCTCATCGAGGTAGTCCATCACCTGCACCTTATAGGGTATTGTGACATTGAATCCGCGCAGTTCCGGTTCACTCTCAATCAGTGAAGGCAACAGGGAGATGTCCGGAAGCTCGAACTTACGGTAGCAGTGGTCTGCCAGCTGGTCCCTGTCAAATTTATCAGTGAAGTGTTTCTGTGAGAATGAGTGTCCGAGCGGATATCCTATTATTCCGAAGAGTTTCATCTCAACTCATCCGGAAGGAATGCAAAAAAGGTGTCGCCGCGCAGGCCCTGTCTCAGTGACTCGAGTGCGATGATCTCATTGGGGGCGATATTGCCCAGATTAACGTTGGCCCCGAAATTGGAGATAAACCAAGCCTGTTGCTGTTTCAGCGGTGCTTCCCAGAGTACATTCCCAAATCCTATTTCCTTGCTGATGGTGTTTATCAGTTCAAGGTTGACCGATCCGTCGTCGTTATAAATGCCAACGGTTCCCGATTCGCGTGCCTCGGCGATCACCTTCACCGATCCGGCCTCCAGTTCTGACTTCATCATTGCGACCCACTGGTCAGGAGAGTAGACGACATTTTTCTTTTTTGATCCCACTTCGGAGACAACGGTGAATTCCCGTGAAAGTCTCCTGATATAGTCAAGCTTGTCGGGGTGTTCGAACTCATAGGAGCCATCGGAGACTTCGACCATTTTTATGCCTGATTCCCTGAGGAGGTTGACATAGTCGTCATACAGACCCCTGATAATGAAGGCTTCGAAGAGGGTGCCACCGAGATATACTGTCATACCTGCATCGTGATAGATCCTGATCTTGCTTTCGACATCGGGGGTTATCACTGATGTGCCGAACCCGAGCTTCACATAATCAATATAATTGCTTCCCACGGATGCCAGATCCTCTGCCTCCCTGGTGCTCAAGCCTTTATCCATCACCATGGTAAGGCCCTCATCTCTTGGTTTGGCAGGTCTCTCCGGAATATGGGTGAGCAGTTGCCTGGTCTGTTTCATATCTTAGTTGGTTTTCCTGAAGAGTCGTTTCATTGCTTGCGTAAGTTTGGCTTCCGGGAGCAGCACGGCATATTCCTCAAGCAGGTAGTTATCCAGCCTTGAAGCCTTTATGAGTGCGCGGGCTGCTTCGGGCAGGTTACCTGTATGGAGGTATGACGATGCCAGAAGGAACCAGACTCCCGGGAGATCGCCGCTTATCTTCCTTACTTTTTTAAGGATGCGCAGTGCCCCGGTGTATGAACCCGTCATCATGACTATGATGCCGATCTCTATCCATGCCTCGTCATAGTAACCGTCGAGCCTGAGGGTATCACGGAAGCATCTGAGGGCCTCCCTGATATTGCCCGTCATGATATGTGCTTTGCCGAGTGAGAACCAGTAATCGGGATTATCGGGGTCGATCTCAATAGCCCTTCTGAGCGGGGTGATGCTCTCTGCCGGCTTATTGCGCGACAGTGAGAGAAGGGCCAGCCCGTACCACGGATCGGGGAAGTCAGGTGTAAGGTCAATGGCTTCAGTGTAGTATTTGCGGGCCATCTCCTCATCGCCGGTCTTGTCATAGCATTCAGCCAGGTAGGTCAGTCCCTCCATGCTGTCAGGCTCCTCTTCCACAAATTCGCGGTATACGGCCATTGCCTCGGTATACTTTTCCAGGTTACTGAGGATATTGGCCTTGTTGAAGAGCGCAAAGGTATTTTCCGGGTTGATGGCCAGGGCATAGTCATAAGCCTCCAGCGCCTTGCCGTATTCTCCCGCCTTGTTGTAGACTATTCCAAGGTTGTACCATGCACTGTCAGAATTGGGTTCCTCGTCAAGGTAGATTGTATAGTACCTTATGCTGTTATCGAGGTCGCCCTTCCTGTCATAGGCATAGGCAAGGTCATAGATATGTGCAGGAAAATCAGGCTCCAGGTCGGCGAGCATATGGAGATAGGGTATCATCTCCCCGTAGTAATTGAGATTCTGCAGGATGGAGGTGATGCCGTAGAGCACTGTCTCCCGGTCTTCCGAGTCGCCTGCGAGTGCAAGGTCAAACACACCCCTGGAGCTGTCGATGTCACCCATCATTGCCAGGGCAGTGCCCTTGCAGAGATAGATATCGTAGTTTCCCGGCTCAATATTTTCAAGGCTGTTTGCAATGGCCAGGGCTTCCGCAGCTCTTCCCTTTTCAAGCAGCACCCGTGATTTTCTTATGAGTATAGGCACTGACCTGGGGTGCAGTTCACAGGCCAGCAGAGTGGCCTCAAAGGCGCTGACAGGATTATTCCCTTCCAGGTAATAGTCGATAATAGCCTCAAACTCAACCACATCGAAATACAAGGTCTCCTTATTCTTCCTCATTCTTTCAAATCGGAGAATAACCTCTTCTACCTCACCGTCGTGTACAAAACCGTATTTCTCTTCTTCCATTCTCCCCAAATATTCTGCAAATGTAATAGATAATCGGTAATGTAAAACCCAAATGAAAATCAATTATCAACAGGGGGTCGTTTTTATAAACATGAAAAGCAGCACATTAGAAAAAAAATTCAGGCTGACGCAACCTTCGCGCCACTCTTTTCATCTTATAATTGAATTGAGACGAATACCCTCAAACCAAATATTACCCTAGAATTAACCTGAATTCTACCTTCTGACCGGGCCACAAGGCCCGGTTTTTTCATTGGATTCATATTAAAAGTCTGCCCCGTCCGTTATCTATTCAAAACCGCATCAAGGATGACTGGAAGGCTTTTCTGTGCGACAGCGGCATGTATCATTCTTACAACGCTGGCCGGATGTCGTGATGACTCTATGCTCAAGATCAACTATGAGATGGGGCATTTTCCTGACACAGTAATAGCCCTGGAAGGGCTGAATACGCAGTATGACGACTACAATACGGACATTGAAGCTGCCCGTATATTTACAAGCCGTCAGGTAATCTTTTCATCAAACCGTCACAGCGCAGGTGGTGAATTTGATATTGTCCAGGGCAGGTTATCGTACAGTTTTGGTCAGACCACCGGTTATTTTCAGGTTGATGCCGGGATGACGGAGGAGACATTCACAGGCAGGCTTCTCTTGCACTTCAACACTGCCGGTGATGATTTCGGACCGTTAAGGTTCTTCAATGGCCGTAACGGCCTGGAATACATGGCAGTCTCGTCAGTCAGGGAGGGCAGCGGCCTTGACCTGCTCTACACCGTATACATACCGGCCTTTGCCTCCTCCCCTTCTCTTTCTGACCCCGCGCCGGTTACGGTTTTCAACTCATCATTCAATGATGCATACCTCTCAATGAGCACCACCCTTGACACGGCATATTTCTGTTCAGACAGGAGTGGCGGTTATGATATTTATCTAATGACAAGGCCGTCTCTCATTTCGATTGATGAGTGGTTTGCGTCAGAGCCTGCTGCTGCTGCAGCAGTCGACAGCATAAACGGCAGCGGCGATGATAAATGTCCGTTTGTAAGGGGTAAGTACATGGTTTTTACCTCGGACATGGAGGGCGGATACGGGGGTTTTGACCTTTACTGTTCAGTATTCCGCGACGGCAAATGGAGCTCACCGGTAAACCTGGGACCTCGTATCAACACTCCCTCCAACGAATACCGTCCGGTACTGAACAATGATCTGAGATATGACAACCTGTTTCTGGTCTTCTCATCCGACCGTCCGGGAGGCAAGGGGGGATACGACCTCTATTTTGCAGGTATTACCCTGCCGTAGAAGCAGTCGGGCAGCAAATGCAACCCGGCAGCAGAAGCAGCCTGACGCAGAACAAATCTATCGGTTACAGGCCTTCAGGGTGTTTAGCAGCAGTGAGACCCTGGTCATCGGCCCCACTCCACCCGGCACAGGTGTTATCCATGAGCATTTCGGGGCGACGTTTTCAAAGTCGACATCTCCTTTCAGTCTCCATCCAGACTTTGTTTCCGGTGCCGGCACACGGGTAGTTCCCACATCGATAACCACGGCGCCCTCTTTCACCATGTCAGCAGTGATAAATCCGGGTGATCCTATGGCAGCAACAATGATATCGGCTCTTTTTATTATCTCTTCGATATTGCCTGTGCGGCTGTGAACCACGGTCACGGTTGCATCAGCACCTTTTTGTGACAGCAGTATGCTAACCGGCCTGCCGACGATGTTACTGCGGCCGACCACCACGCACTCAGCCCCCCTGAGGGGTATTTTGTACCTCTTCAGCAGCTCCATGATGCCAGCGGGGGTTGCAGAGACGAATGTGGGTAGTCCTGCCGCCATCCGTCCCACATTCACGGGATGGAAGCCGTCGACATCCTTCTCCGGCGCAATGGCTTCGATGACCCGGTTCTCCGAGATATGTTCAGGGAGTGGCAGTTGTACTATCAGTCCGTCAATCTCCGGGTTGCTGTTCATCTCTTTCACTCTTTCAAACAGCTCCTCAGAGGTGACTGATGCCGGAAGCCTGATCAGCGTTGACCGGAAGCCAACCTCCTCACAGTCCTTCACCTTATGTGACACGTAGGTCTCGCTACCCCCGTCGTTACCAACGAGTATGGCTGCGAGGTGGGGCACGCGTGAGCCGCGTTCCTTCATCTTTTCTACTTCTGTAGCTATCTCCGCCCGTATTTTGGCGGCGGTTGATTTTCCGTCAATGATCTGATACATGATTGCGATTTGCGATTTGCGATTTGCGATTTTCGATTTGCGATTTTGCCTGCTTTCAGCCACCGAAGCCTTCTTCGACATCCGACTTCGACGGACGAAGTCCGAAGTTTTAACGTAGGATGTGGCGAAGGTGGCCGACTGAGGACTGGCTATTGCCTCCTCGCTGCCATCTTCGACAGGTCGCCTCCTTTGGCTACCATCTTCATTATTTTACGTGTCTCGTCAAACTGTTTAAGGAGTCTGTTCACCTCGGTAACGGTGGTGCCGCTACCTTCCGCAATGCGTTTTCTCCGGCTGCCGTTGAGCAGCATGGGGTTGGATCTCTCGGCCGGGGTCATGCTTGAAATGATTGCCTCAATACCCTGGAAGGCATCATCGTCAATATCAAGGTTTTTAATAGCCTTGCCAACACCGGGGATCATCCCCATCAGCTCCTTCATGTTACCCATCTTCTTTATCTGCTGTATCTGCGAGATAAAGTCGTTAAAATCGAACTGGTCCCTGGCAATCTTCTTCTGAAGATTGCGTGCCTCGGCCTCATCGTACTGTTCCTGGGCCTTTTCCACCAGGCTGACGATGTCGCCCATACCCAGTATCCTGTCGGCCATCCTCTCGGGATAGAAGATATCGATGGCATCCATCTTCTCACCCGCGCTTATGAATTTCACAGGCTTATTGACCACCGACCTGATACTCAGTGCCGCCCCTCCCCTGGTATCACCGTCGAGTTTGGTCAGCACCACGCCGTCGTAGTCTATTCTCTCATTGAATTCGAAGGCGGTATTGACCGCATCCTGGCCTGTCATCGAGTCGACCACGAAGAGAGTTTCGTGGGGAGTGACAGCGTTCTTCACGGCGGCAATCTCATTCATCATCTCCTCATCGACGGCAAGGCGTCCGGCCGTATCAATGATCACAAGGTCGTTACCGTTTTTTCTTGCCTCTCTGACGGCATTCCTTGCTATCTCAACCGGCTTCAGGCTCCCCTCTTCGGTATAGACGGGCACCTCTATCTGCGAGCCCAGAACCTTAAGCTGTTCTATAGCCGCAGGCCTGTAGACGTCACCTGCTACCAGCAGCGGATTCTTGCCCCTCTTGCTCTTGAGATGCTTAGCCAGCTTGGCACTGAAGGTGGTCTTACCGCTTCCCTGCAGTCCTGCTATAAGTATTACAGCGGGATTTGCCCTGATATTTAAATCAATCCTCTCGCCGCCCATGAGATGAACAAGCTCGTCGTGCACGATCTTGATCATCATCTCAGAGGGTTTCACAGCCTGCAGTACATTTTGTCCCAGCGCCTTCTGCTTCACGGTATCCGTGAACTGCTTGGCTATCTTATAGTTTACATCAGCATCAAGAAGCGCCCTGCGAACATCTTTCAGGGTCTCCGAAACATTTATCTCCGAAATGATCCCTTCGCCTTTCAGTATCTTGAACGATCGTTCAAGTCTCTCACTTAGATTTTCAAACATAACTTAATAAAATTGTCACTGTCACATTCTTTCCGGCGCTTCAATCCCCAGCAGCCAGAGTCCTTTTTCGATTACTCTCCCTGTCACTCCGGTGAGTTTCAGTCTGAAGTCGCGTATCTTTTTATCCTCCTCGCCGAGGATTGAATAATCATGATAGAACTGGTTGAACTCTCTTGCCAGCTCATAACAATAATTGGCTATCAGTGCCGGACTGAGCTCTTCTGCTGCTTCAACGACCAGCGAGGGGAAGTCGTTCAGCAGTTTTATGACACTGATCTCCTTCAGGTTGGGTGTCACATCACTGCAGTCCCTGTCGCCCTGTCCGGCGCCTGTCTCTTCGGCCTTTTTCATCACTGACCGGATGCGGGCATAGGTGTACTGGATGAAGGGGCCGGTATTGCCGTTGAAGTCTATTGATTCCGCCGGGTTAAAGGTCATATTCTTTTTTGGGTCAACCTTGAGGATGAAGTATTTGAGGGCACCCAATCCAATCTGCCTGCAGATATTCATCCTTTCGCTCTCGCTGTAACCCTCCAGTTTACCCAGCTCCCTTGACATTTCGGTGGCTGTAGCTGTCATCTCCTCAATCAGGTCATCGGCATCAACCACTTTCCCTTCCCTTGATTTCATTTTGCCTTCAGGCAGTTCAACCATGCCGTAGGAGAAATGATGCAGTCCTTCTGCCCACCGGTAGCCCATCCTCAGAAGTGTCAGTGCCAGTACCTGAAAGTGGTAGTTCTGTTCATTTCCCACAACGTAAATATGCCGGTCAAAGTGATAGTCGGAAAAACGTAACACAGCCGTTCCGAGGTCCTGTGTCATGTAGACGGCGGTGCCGTCAGAGCGCAGCAGCAGTTTCTGGTCCAGGTTGTCGGCGGTAAGGTCTATCCATACAGAGCCGTCATCCCTCCTGACCAGGTCCCCCTTCTCCAGTGACTGCAGCACCAGCTCTTTGCCTGTCTTATATGTATCTGACTCGTAATATATTCTGTCGAACTCCACGCCCAGGTCTTTATAGGTAACATCAAAACCCTCATAGACCCAGGAATTCATCCTTTTCCACAGCTCAACCGTATCCGGGTCTCCCGCCTCCCATTTGAGAAGAAGCTCTCTTGCCTTCTTCATCAACGGGGCGTTTTCCCTGGCCTCTTCGGGTGTCATGCCGCCGGCGACGAGCTGTTCTGACTGTTCACGTAATTTCTGTTCGAACAGCACATAGTAATCGCCCACAAGGTGATCTCCCTTCTTACCGGTTGTATCGGGTGTCTCACCGTTACCGAACATCTGCCACGCCAGCATCGACTTGCAGATGTGAATACCGCGGTCGTTGACAATATTGGTTCGGATCACCCTGTTGCCTGCTGCACTGCAAATTCTTGAGAGTGAGAAGCCCAGAAGGTTGTTCCTGATATGTCCAAGGTGAAGGGGCTTGTTGGTGTTGGGTGAGGAGTATTCGATCACGACCATGGCAGAACCGGATTCCGCTTCCAGGAAACCGTAATTTTCAGCTGCAGATATGTTCTCCAGCCGTTTTGCCCATTGGGAAGAAGCTATCGTTACATTCAGGAAACCCTTTATGACATTATAATCACCTACTGCACTGATATTTGCAGCGAGCCATCGGCCTATCTCGCCGGCAGTCTTTTCAGGTGAGCTGTGCGATACACGGGCCAGCGGAAAGGCTACCAGTGTGAGGTCACCGGCAAATTCCTTTCTCGTCTTCTGTATCTGCAGCATGTCATCCGTCACATCCGTTCCCCAGATCTCTCTGACAGCCTCGCGTACTCCCTTCCTGAGCAGGTTTTCCATTCTCGTTGAATTATGGCTGCAAAGATAATATTTCATTCTGAACGAACTGCCTGAAAGAATGAGACAACAGTTGGATAAATTGTTTAAAAAAGTTGATAACTGGTTACTATTTTTTGACGAATACGAAATAACCTTCTAAAAAAACGGGTTACCTTTATCATGTTCTATTGGGGCAATAAAGCGTTACAGGGAAGGAAACGACTACGATACTATGGTAAAACTTAAGGATATTAAGGTAGAGGCTAGCTCAAAAACACCGCAGGTTAGTTTTGTTGCGGGCACCGGGAATCTTTCATTTACCGGCAAATCGTTACCGGAGAATGCATCTGGCTTCTTTGAGCCCTTGTACAAGTGGGCGGCTGAGTATGCAAAGAATCCTGCAGAGAGTACAAATCTGAAGTTCAACGTCGATTACTTCAACACCTCTTCGGTCATCTGGATGGGTAAGATACTGAAGGCACTGACCAAGATTAAAAAGAACGATCATATACTTTTTGTTCATCTTTACTTTGACATTGAGGAGTATGACTCGATGGGTGAGGAAGATGTAAGGGAATCCCTTTCTCCGTTTCTGGATGTCACTGCTGATGCCACCTGCAGTGTGGGTATCAGGCTCTATGGCATAGATGATGACGGTAACACCCTGAAGGAGAATATCGTTCTTGTCTGATCGCCACTTCCTCGTTTTTTACCGGTTTTTGGTTTAACTTTACAGGTTGTAACAGCTGTTTCATGAAGACTGTTGGTATAATTCTGGTTGCGTTAATACTATCGCCTATGAAAATATTCGGACAGGGTTATGACAGGCAACCTGCCGTATCCGGCAGCTTTTATCCTGCCGCGGTTGGTACTCTCCGTAATGAGCTCGCAGCTTGTTTTGCGAAGGCCGGCGCTCCGCGGCCGGGGGTAAGGGTCAGGGCGCTGATTGTGCCGCATGCCGGCTATGTTTTTTCGGGACGCACAGCTGCTGCGGGTTTTGCTGCCGTGCCTTCAGGGGCTGTCTACAACAATATTTTTCTTATAGGAGTAAGCCACAGGTATGCCTTCGAGGGTGCGGCGGTATTTACCTCCGGTGACATGGTTACTCCACTGGGAAAGATAAAGGTCAACCGGGAGGCGGGAGAGAAGCTCAGGGCAACCAACAGGTGGTTCATTGAGCATGATGACGCCCATGGTCCCGAGCACTCTCTGGAGGTGGAGCTTCCCTTCATACAGTATCATTTTGACCATCAGCCTGCAGTTGTGCCCATCCTTATCGGCACACGGAACACCACCGTTCTCAAGGCTGTGGCCAGGGGGCTGCAGCCATGGTTCAACGACCGTAACCTATTCGTCATCAGCAGCGACTTCTCCCACTATCCCTCATATGACGATGCCCGCAGGGTTGACAGGCTCACCGGTGAAGCCATCATCAAGGGTGACCCTTACAACTTTTTGAAAACTGTCAAAGCCATCGAGTCGTCCGGCACCGACAATCTGGTGACGGCAATGTGTGGTTGGCCGGCAGGACTCGTGCTTCTCTATCTGACTGAAGGGCAGGCAGAGCTATCGTACCGGAAGGCCGGTTACACCAATTCCGGTGACTCGCCGCACGGCAGCAGGGATGAGGTGGTAGGTTACAATGCCATCGTGGTGGAGAAAAAGAGTGTTGCGTCAGAGAAGCCATCCGGGTCTGGAGAAAAGTTCCTGCTCACCGCTGGAGAGAAGAGCACCTTGCTGGCCATCGCCCGTGATGCCATCTCTGCAAGGCTCCATGGACGGTCTCCCGATGCCGTGGACCCCTCGAAGATCACTCCCCGTCTCCGGGAGCCGCTGGGAGCCTTCGTCACGATAACGAAAAGGGGTGAGCTGAGAGGTTGCATTGGCCGCTTCACCTCATCAGAACCTCTATGGGAGGTCATAGGTCAGATGGCTGTGGAGGCGGCGTTCGGTGACCCCAGGTTCCCGGCGCTGACAGCTGCAGAGTACCCGCTGACAGAGCTTGAGATATCTGTACTGGGACCGATGAGCAAGGTCAGGCGGGCAGACGAGATAAAGATCGGAACACACGGCATCTATCTGAAGCACGGCATGAGAACAGGCACGCTCCTCCCGCAGGTTGCCTCCGAAAGAGGATGGAATGCTGAACAGTTCCTGGGTTACTGTGCACGTGACAAGGCAGGTATCGGCTGGGACGGATGGAAAGACAAAAACTGTGAGATATTTGTCTACGAAGCCTACGTCTTCGGCGAAAAGGGTGATAAATGACATACCATGTCATTCCCATAGGACTGACAGTCCTGGCATTCTATCTCTACACGCTATACCTCTCTTCAACAGGGTTCACCGCCAGGCAATCGCACCGCCGCATCTGGAACTGGGTGTTGCTCGTAGTTTTCACGATGACGGGGCTTCTTGGCCTCTTTATGGCCCTGAAGATAACCTACAGGTGGGACATACCGTTTTATGATCAGCTGCTGAACTGGCATGTTGAAGCCGGTATTTCGATGACCTTTGTGGTCGTCATTCATCTTGTGCGTAATCTCAGATACTATTTTGGCAAAGGCAGCCGCAGCGAGGTTGTCTTTGAAGGTGACTCCCCGGACCTGATTCCGATGAAGCGTTCATCCATGCTTCTCCTTCTCACCGGCTTTGTCAGCTCATCGTCGCAGTTTATCATGATGCGCGAGGCGGTGATACTGGGTGGCGGAACAGAAGTGTCGGCTGCACTGTTCCTGTGGATCTGGCTGATCATCGCCTCTGCCGGTGCCATTGCAGGCAACAGGTCGCGGATAACTGAGGTGAGAAGGATGATCTGGACACTGCTTGCCGCGACGGCGCTGGCGCCTGTCGCCTTCATACTGATGAACATCCTTCTCCTCAACCGCGGCGAGACAGCCACACTGCTGCAGATAGCAGGCATACTTGCGGTCAGTATTGCCCCTGTTACCTTCATCGCATCACTGGTTTTCATCAGGCTCTCCGTCATCAGGAAGGCCTCCTCAGGCCTGGCTCCCGGAGGCAGCTTCGGCGTTGAGACCGCCGGGTCGGTGGCAGCCGGGGTGCTTACGGCAATGACTGTAACCCTTCACGTACCTAACTACGAGCTCTATAGTCTGATACTGCTGCTTGCCGCCGTTGTTTCAGTGACCCTGCTCGGATATCCTGTCAGGGCAGCAAGGATATCGATGATTTCACTCATACCCCTGGCGATCCTGATAATGATCGCAAATCCTGATCTGCCTGCAAGAAGCCTTCTCCTGCGCGGGGTCACGACCGTTAAGAGCACTGACACACCGTTTGGCAACATCACCACTGCCATATACGGTGGGGAGCAAACCGTCTTTTATGATCACAGGCCGCTCTTTTTCAGCAGCGACGTTGTCAGCAGGGAGGAGAACATTCACTATGCACTGCTTCAGAGGGAAAACTATGAAAAGGTTATGCTGATCTCCGGAGGTCTCCGGAAGCATCTGCCCGAGCTTGAGAAGTATAATATCAAAGAGCTGATATACCTGGAACATGACCCTGGTGTCATCATTGCTGAGGGCGCCCGTGACACTGTTACCGGAGGCATGAAGGTGACCGTGGTGGGGAATGACCCAATCACAGAGATGAGAGATGATGAGGAGGTGTATGATGCTGTGGTGCAGCTGATACCTCCACCCTCAACCCTCTCGGTCAACAGGTTCTATACAGTTGAATATTTCAGATTGGTAAAGGAGCATCTGTCTGAGGAAGGTATCTTTCTGTGCACTCCCATGCCCTATTACAATTATTCTCCGGAAAGTTACCGGAAGAGCTTCTCCCCTCTCTACAATGCCCTTAACGAGGTTTTTACCCACATAGCGGTAATACCCGGCTCTGCTCTTTACACCGTGGCCTCCGATTATCCGGTGACCACAGCTATATCGCGTCTGTCAGGATCGCGCTCACTGGAAAACAGTTATGTCAACAGCGACTATCTCGATGACGGAGAGATAAGGATGAGAAGTGAACAGATAATCCTGCAGGTTGACAGGGAGGCAGGCATGAACAGTGCCCTCAGGCCTGTATCATCGCTCTTTGCTAACATTCTTTCACTGGAGAGAATGGGCAACAGCGGAGAGATGATATTATTGCTCGCCATTTCACTTCTGATTCCGTTTCTTTTCACGCGCCGGGGAGGTCTCATGATGTTCACCTCGTCAGCTGCGCTGGCAGGATTTGGCATGATAATGATATTCATCCTGCAGATCGCTGTGGGCAACATCTATATTCTGTCAGCGATCATACTGACGCTGCTGATGGCGGGACTGGCGGCCGGAGCGGCACAAGGTCACCGACTGTCCCTGACCAGACTCTCAGTCTGCACGTTGATACTGGCGGCTCTTTATCTTGCCGCAGGGCTTCTGAGCCCCTCGCTGGTTACGGCAACACCCCGGACGGTTATAGCGGTGATCTTTCTGATTCTTCCGGTGGCAGGTTTCGTTACAGGTGCGGTTTACAGGATCCTCACAACATCCGGGGCCGGGGGAGCAACCGGTTCGGTGTATGCTTCAGACCTTGCAGGTGCCGCGCTGGGTTATCTCACCGTTGCCACCACTGTTGTGCCTCTTGCAGGCACTGCCGGCTCCTGTTTCGTTCTCGCAGCTCTCATTTTAGTTTCTGGTATTGTTGCATCAGTGGTGATTAAGCATTAGTTTTATGATCCGTAACTGATACACCAATGTCAGCCACCGCGAAAGGAAAGAAGATAACGAGGAGGGACTTTACCCGCAAGGGTTCTCTCGCCGTTGCTGCCGGGATGATCACTCCTCTTCCGCTGCAGGCCACCGGTCCGGCATCACATGAGAGACTGGCCATGCACCAGCAGCAGAGTCCACGTGGTGTCGTCTGCCTGATATGCCCCAATGAGTGCACCCTTAAGGAGGGCGAGGTGAGCGACTGCCGTAACAGGGTGGCAAGGAGGTCAAAACTGTACACCATGGCTTTCGGCAATCCCTGTGCAGCCAATATTGATCCCATGGAGAAGAAACCGCTGTATCACTTCCTCCCGGGCACATCTGTCTTCTCAATCGCAACAGCCGGCTGCAACTTTGCCTGCCTGAACTGCCAGAACTGGACCATCTCGCAAATCTCACCCAACAAGACAAAAAACTTCGACATGCCCCCGGAGGATGTAGTTTCACGGGCCATTGCCGGAGGATGCAAAAGCATAGCCTACACCTACTCCGAGCCGGTCACCTTCTATGAGTATGTTTATGAAACATCCAGGGTTGCGCACGGGAAAGGCGTCAGGAACATAATGGTTTCAAACGGGTATATAAACAAGGAGCCTCTCAAAGATCTGTGCAGGCATATCGACGGCGCCAACATCGATCTTAAATCGTTCAGCGACAGCACATATCTCAAGCTTACCGGGGGCAGGCTCGAGCCAGTCCTCGATGCCCTCAGGGTATACCGCGATGAGGGCGTTTGGCTTGAGATCACGAATCTTGTTATTCCGGGCTGGACCGACAAGCCGGGGGAGATAAGGGAGATGAGCAGGTGGCTGCATGACAATGGTTTTGCCGACACGCCACTGCATTTCAGCCGTTTTCATCCCCAATACAAGCTTGAACACCTGCCTCCCACCCCGATTAAGATACTGGAAACCGCTGTGAAGATTGCACATGATGAAGGTATTAATTTCGTATACATGGGCAACGTGCCGGGCTCAGGTCATGACGATACATTCTGTCCGTCATGCGGGAAGAAGCTGATTGACAGGAGTGGTTTCAGGATCGTCACTGATGAGATCAGAAACGGAAGGTGCAGTTGCGGAACCGTGATCCCGGGCAGATGGAGCTGACAGATTATTATTTACCGTAGCATGCCAACGATGAAGCTTGCCGATGCAAGGAAAAGAGCCAGGGAGCTCAGGAAAACAATAGATGAACATAACCACAGGTATTATGTTCTTAATCAACCCATTATCACCGACTTTGAATTTGATCTGCTTCTCAATGAGCTGCAGGCGCTGGAGAAGAAGTTTCCGCAGCTGGTGACGCCGGACTCTCCCACGATGAGGGTAGGCAGTGATCTCACCGCAGAGTTTCTTCAGTCAGAGCATTCCTGGCCCATGCTGTCGCTGGGCAACACCTACAGTATTGAGGAGGTGACGGAATTCGGTGCACGGGTCAGCCGTACGCTGGGTTATGAACCTCAGTACGTTTGTGAGCTCAAGTATGACGGTGTATCCATCAGTCTCACATATGAAAACGGACTGTTGGTACGTGCTGTCACCAGGGGTGACGGCACGGTGGGTGATGATGTCACCGTCAATGTAAGAACCATCAGGAGCATACCCGTCAGGGTCTCCGGAACGGGGATTCCTGCCTCCTTTGCCGTCAGGGGTGAGATATACCTGCCCCGGAAGGGCTTTGAGGAGATGAATGCTGCGCGCCAGGCTCTTGGTGAGCCTCTCTTTGCCAATCCCCGCAATGCAGCCGCAGGCACGCTCAAGCTGCTTGATCCGCGTATGGTGGCATCGCGACCTCTTGATTGCTTCCTTTACTATCTGTTGGGAAAAGAGCTTCCTGCGGACAACCACTATGACAACATCATGGCAGCCCGTTCCTGGGGATTCCGCACTCCTGACATCATACAGCTCTGCGGAGGGATGGATGAGGTAATCAGCTTTCTCAGGCTCTGGGAGGATGAGAGGAAGAGACTGCCCTATGATACTGACGGTGTGGTTATAAAGGTGAATTCACTGGCGGCCCAGGGGATTCTGGGCGTCACTGCCAAGTCGCCGCGCTGGGCCATAGCCTTCAAGTATGCAGCAGAGCAGGCGGTCACCAGGCTTCTGTCAGTCGACTTCCAGGTAGGCAGGACCGGCAATGTCACTCCCGTAGCAAACCTGGAGCCTGTGCTCCTGGCCGGCACCACGGTTAAGCGTGCCTCACTCCATAACAGCGACCAGATTGAGCTGCTGGGTCTTCATTATGGTGATTCCGTCACGGTGGAGAAGGGCGGTGAGATCATCCCCAAGATTGTGGGGGTGGATACCTTCAGCCGTCTGCCGGGATCGGAGGCTGTGATCTTCCCGCAGGAGTGTCCCGAGTGCGGTACGCCGCTGGTGCGCAATGAGGGTGAGGCAAATCACTACTGTCCCGACTATCTTCACTGTCCGCCCCAGATCACAGGACGCATAATTCACTTTGTATCACGCAAGGCCATGGATATTGACGGGCTGGGAGAAGAGACCGTCGAGCTCCTGTACAGGAGCGGGCTGGTGCGCAACATGGCCGACCTGTATTACCTGAAGCATGAACAACTGGCATCACTTGACAGGCTGGGAGACAAATCAGCCTCCAATATCCTCGCAGAGCTTAACTCATCTCTCTCCGCACCATGGCACAGGAAACTCTTTGCGCTGGGTATCAGGCATGTGGGTGAGACAGTGGCCAGGGTCCTGGCTTCCGGTTTTACTGACATCGATGCTCTGATGAAGGCAACCGACGAGGAGCTGACTGATCTGCCGGAGATAGGGCCGCGCATAAGCGCCAGTGTCAGGGAGTATTTTGCCGATCCGGACAACATTGAGACCATCAGCAGGCTGAGAGCCGCCGGCATGAGATTCGGCGGCGCCATACAGAGAGCGGCCTCAGGCGGGCCGCTGGAAGGAAAGAGAGTAGTGATAAGCGGCACCTTCAAAAACTTCACCAGAGACCAGCTGAAGGAGGCCGTTGAGGCTGCCGGCGGCAAGATTAGCTCGTCAGTGTCAGGAAACACCTCGTTCATAATCGCCGGGAGCGACATGGGACCGGCGAAGCGGGCAAAGGCCACTGACCTTGGTGTGCCCCTGGTCAGCGAGGATGAGTTCTTGAAAATGGTCGAAGAATAATCGTGACCCAATGCGCTATGATCCAAAAAAAATATAGGTTTGCATAACAATGGAAATTCTAGGTAATCTCAGACTTAAGGTCGGCAGGATGATCATCCGGAGGCGCATATCGCCCTTCAGGAGAATCAGGCAGGAGTTTAATCTGGAAAAGGTGAAGAGGGTCGGGATACTCTGGGATGCATCATCAGAAAATGATTTTCAGCACCTGGCTGCATTGACCAGGGAGCTTACGCAAGCCGGCAAAAGCGTTGAGGTGCTGGTCTGGATACACGGTAAAACCGTCCCTGACAGGCTTACAGGCATCACCTACATGAAGTTTCTCAGGCAGAGTGACCTTAACTGGCTTTTTGTACCAACTTCAGAGGATGCCCGAAATTTCATATCCTCAAAATTTGACCTGATTATTGACATCAATCCCGATGCACTCTTTCAGCTTAACGCTGTTGTCTCCCTCTCGTCAGCGCCCATGAAGGTGGGTCCCGACATGGCTACCGAGCCTGAGAAGTCGCCTTACGACCTGATGATAAGGACACCGAAGCCATTCAGCATAGCCTCGTTCATTGAGCAGGCGATGTTATACCTGGCAATGATCAGCACCCCTGAGACGAGGGCCTGACATTCAATCCACCTCAGAATTATAACTGGGCATCGGCAGAATCGCCAAGATTCTTACCATGACAATGCTTGTACTTCTTGCCGCTACCGCATGGACAGGGATCGTTTCTTCCCACTTTCTTTTCAACTCTCACCGGGGCCATCTGTTGTTGTCTCTTTTCTGGTGCACCACCACCGCTGCCGCCGTAGCTGTCATAGTTGCTTTTCTGCGTCTTCAGTCTGCTCATGTCAGCCTGTTTGCGACGTTGTGCCTCTCTGACATTGTCAGGTGAAGCAACCGGTATGGTTCCTTTCATCAGCAGGCTGACCACATCCTGGTTGACCTTGTTGATCATAGTCTTGAAGAGCTCAAACGATTCGAACTTATAAATCAGGAGGGGATCTTTCTGTTCATAGGTAGCATTCTGCACTGACTGTTTAAGGTCATCCATCTCCCTGAGGTGCTCCTTCCACGCTTCATCTATGGTAGCCAGCACCGAGGTCTTCTCATATGAGCGAAGCAGTTCTTTGCCTTCGCTCTCCACGGCGCCTTTCAGGTTGGTAATGACGTTATATGTCCTGACCCCGTCAGTGATAGGCACTACTACATTCTCATACGTAGCTGACATCCTTTCATATACATCTTTCAGGATGGGGAGTGCGGTAGAAGCGATCACCTCTCCTTTCCGGCGGTAGGCATCGAGCACCTTATCATAGACGACATCGGTTATCTCCTGGTTATTGTTTTTGTTGAAATCACCCTTATCCACCGGAGAGTCTACTGACAGTGATCTTATGAGGGAGAACTGGAACTCTTCGAAGTCGGAGCCATCCTTGCTGGTGTTGACGATCTGTTCGGTGACGTCATACATCATATTGGCAATATCGACGCCCAGTCTCTCACCGAGGAGAGCGTGGCGTCTCTTGCTGTAGATCACCTCGCGCTGGGAGTTCATGACATCGTCATATTCAAGCAGCCTCTTCCTGATGCCGAAGTTATTCTCCTCCACCTTTCTCTGGGCTCTTTCAATGGACTTGGTGATCATCGAGTGCTGTATCATCTCCCCCTCCTTCAGTCCCAGTCTGTCCATGATGCCGGATATCCTCTCCGACCCGAAGAGTCGCATCAGGTCATCTTCGAGTGAAACGAAGAACTGTGACGATCCCGGGTCTCCCTGGCGGCCGGCGCGTCCTCTCAGCTGCCTGTCAACACGGCGCGATTCGTGCCGTTCCGTACCGATTATGGCCAGTCCTCCTGCCTCCTTCACTTCCGGCGTCAGCTTAATGTCAGTACCCCGGCCTGCCATGTTTGTTGCTATGGTGATGGTACCTGTCTTTCCTGCCTCAAGGACGATCTCTGCCTCTCTCTGGTGCAGCTTGGCGTTAAGCACGTTATGCTTCAGCCCCTTCATCTTGAGCATACGGCTGAGCAGCTCAGAGATCTCAACGGAGGTGGTACCAACCAGTATCGGTCTGCCCTGACTGTTGAGCTTGACTATCTCGTCAATGACGGCATTGTATTTTTCCCGCTTGGTTTTGTAAACCAGGTCTTCATGGTCGTTCCTTATCACCTTAACGTTGGTGGGAATGACCACAACGTCAAGCTTGTAGATATTCCATAACTCTCCCGCCTCGGTGATGGCCGTACCGGTCATACCGGCCAGCTTGTGGTACATCCTGAAGTAGTTCTGCAGGGTGATGGTAGCGTAGGTCTGGGTGGAGGCTTCAACCTTGACATTCTCCTTGGCTTCAATGGCCTGATGAAGCCCGTCTGAATAACGTCTCCCTTCAAGGATACGTCCTGTCTGTTCATCGACGATCTTCACCTTGTTATCCATAACGACATACTCCACATCCTTTTCAAAGAGTGTATATGCCTTCATCAGCTGGGTCATGGTGTGGACGCGTTCCGACTTGACCGCGTAATCCTTCAGCAGTTCATCCTTGGCTCGCATCCTCTCCATCTCATCCTTGACGGTCTTCTCTATCTCTGCGACCATGGAGCCGACATCAGGCAGCACAAAGAAGCTTGCATCCTCAACCGCGGTAGATATCAGGTCATGACCCTTCTCCGTAAGCTCAATGGAGTTGCCCTTCTCATCGATCACGAAATAGAGTTCTTCCGTGACCTTGGGCATCTCCTTGGAGTTGTTCTGCATGTAGAAGTTTTCCGTCTTCTGAAGGAGTGTTCTCACCCCCTCTTCACTGAGGTATTTGA
Source organism: Bacteroidales bacterium UBA4772 (assembly GCA_002403305.1). Classification (GTDB taxonomy): domain Bacteria; phylum Bacteroidota; class Bacteroidia; order Bacteroidales; family VadinHA17; genus SR-FBR-E99. The sequence goes on along the minus strand of DHHM01000001.1, from coordinate 39,390 downwards.
TTAGTGCGCTGTTTCTGGGGAGTCCCTTGTAGGCCCTCAGCAGCAGCAGTCCCCCCTTCTCATTGTCGCCTTCATTGATAAGTCTCTTTGCGTCGGCCAGCAACTGTGTGACGAGTTTTCTCTGAGCACTCACCAGTTTTTCGACCTTATGTTTGAACTCATCGAACTGGAGGTTTTCGCTCTTGGCCGTGGGTCCCGATATGATGAGCGGTGTTCTGGCGTCATCAATCAGCACCGAGTCAACCTCATCAACGATGGCGTAATGGTGCTTTCTCTGCACGAGGTCTTCGGGGTTGATGGCCATGTTGTCACGCAGGTAGTCAAAGCCGAATTCGTTGTTGGTCCCGAACGTGATGTCGGAGTTGTAGGCCTTGCGCCGTGCCGGTGAGTTAGGCTCATGCTTGTCGATGCAGTCGACTGTCAGTCCGTGGAACTCATAGAGGGGACCCATCCATTCGGAGTCGCGTTTTGAGAGGTAGTCGTTCACCGTGACGATATGTACACCGCGGCCTGCCAGGGCATTAAGGAATACCGGCAGGGTAGCGACGAGCGTCTTTCCCTCACCGGTAGCCATCTCGGCAATCTTGCCCTTATGTAGTGCCACCCCGCCAATGAGCTGCACATCATAATGGACCATATCCCACTGTATCTCGTTTCCTCCGGCCATCCAGCGGTTATTCCAGTAAGCCTTGTCTCCCTTAACGGTTATTGAGGGTCTCGTTGCAGCGAGATCACGGTCCCACTCTCTTGCCGTGACCTCCAGCACCTCGTTTTCCTTGAACCGTCGTGCTGTCTCCTTGACTATGGCAAAGGCAACAGGCAGCAGCTCGTCAAGTTTCTCCTCAATTTTTTCAAGTATAAGCTTGTCTATCTTATCTATCTGGTTGTAAAGCTCTTCTTTCCGGTTAACATCCTCCTCCTTTTCTGCAGTGACCCTGATTTCCCTGACCTGCTTCTCCTCATCAGTGATATAATCGTTAATCATCTGTTTCAGGTCCGCTGTTTTATCGCGGAGGGCGTCATTCGAAAGAGAGATAATCAGGGAGCTTTCATTTCCGATCTTTGCCACGAACGGATTGATCTCCTTAAGGTCACGAACCTCTTTGTTACCCAGAAAGAATGGCAGTATCTTATTGATGAAGCTCATTTACTTTATTTTTAAAACTTTCGCAAAATTAATAATTTTTTCCGGTTCAGGGGGTTGCGGCAGTTGTATAAACAGGGCTGGCCTGAACAGGAAACAGTGGCAGGCAGAGCACAGGCCGCCGGATAATCAAAAGGCTACTGCGGAATCCGCAGCAGCCTTGAGTTGTAATCCGCGTCGCAATGCGGAAGAGAGGGTATTAATTTTCTCCCCTCAGTCTCATGATATCACGGTCGAGGAAATAGAGCCCGTGTTCGCCGGCCATTGAAAGCTTGTCGAGTATGAGCTGTACGCTGATCTCCTCTTCCAGCTGCTCCTCAACGAACCACTGTATCCAGTTGGTTGTGGCATAATCGTTTTCAGCTATGGCAGTGGCAAGCACCTCGTTGATGCTGGCGGTGATAAACTGCTCATGCTTAAGCACCTCTTTGAACATCTCCGCTACGCCCTTGTATTTCACCGGCGGCTGCTTGAAGGCAGGGATGCATGCACATCCGCCGCGCTCATTCACATATTTGATGAATTTGAGCATGTGCTGCTTCTCTTCGTCAGCCTGCAGATACAGCCACCCGGCAATTCCGGCCATGCCCTTGTTCTCTGCCCATGAAGCCATGGCAAGGTAAAGGTTTGAAGAGTATCCTTCTCTTTCTATCTGCCTGTTGCAGATATCTTCTACTTTCTTGGTCAACATATTATATTATTTTTACTGGTTCATTTTATTCTTTCAACAATCGTAGAGGGATAATGTTTATGCCAGTATCTCCCTTACCTTCTGCACCAGTTCCGAGGGCAGAAAAGGCTTGGAGAAGACATGGTCTGCTCCCAGTGTGCTGGCCATCAGCAGGTAGCTTCCCGGCCCCGCCTTGCCTCCGCCGCTTATGGCAATCATTTTCACCGACGGTTTCAGTTCTCTTATCTTCATTATCACCATCAGTCCGTCCTCTTCAGGCATCAGCAGGTCAGTGACCACCAGGTCTATCACCGAAGGGCGGAAGCGGGCTATTGCCTCTCTGCCGTTGGCGGCTGTTATGACGGTAAATTTGCGTTTCTCAAGGGCATCCCTGAGCATCTCGCGCAGATTTGCATCATCTTCAACAATCAGTACACCTGCCATATCAGAAGGGGTTGGAAAGATTCATCTATCAGTTTCCCGAAGATAACTCTTTTCGTCAAGAGGACCAAATCCGGAGAGCGGGATCAGCAGGCCGACGACGGTACCGGTGCCGGGCTTGCTGTTTATCCTGACGGCTCCTCCCAGATCGCGCATTATAGCGCTGACGACCATCATACCAAGTCCTGTTCCTCCCTCCCTGTCACCTGCGGAGAAGAAGGGTGTAAATATTTTTTCGGTTGTTTCACGGTCCATTCCCCTGCCGGTATCGGCAAACTGCACCAAAGCAGTGTTGAGGGGTGCTCCGGCACTGCCGTTGCTATCTCTCACTGCATCAATGGATATCTCCAGGTTGCCTCCCTTCTCCTTCATTGCCTGCATTGCGTTTACCGCAACATTAACGAAGAGCCGGAACAACTGTGCCGGTACGGCATCAACCACCAGCCCCGGCGCATTTATCTTTTCTGTGACGGTGATATTATCACCTGCCGATGGTCTGATGAATCTGACGGTATCTGCGAGAATGTCGCCAATATTCACACTCTGTCGGGGCTGCAGTGCTCCGCGACTGAGGTCAATCAGTTGTCCCGTCAGGGATTTGGCCCTGTCGGCAGCACCGATTATCCTTCTTATGTATTTTTCAACTACAGCGGCATCACCGGCAGATTCCAGGGCCAGTTCGCTGTAACCGTAAATTGCGGTGAGTATTGTATTCAGGTCATGGGCAATACCTCCGGCAATTGTATATGCCTCATCAACAGGATCATGATCCCGATCTGTTGCACCGGGCGGGGCATCGCTCTTCTTCTCTGTTTTTCCGCTCACGACTCAGGACTGGCTATTCGTAATCAAGGTTGAAATTCTTTTTCAGCTCTTTCAGTGCAGGGTTTTTGGATGCCATATGATTGAACTTCTGGTCCGGCGAGTAGAGTATCTCGCCTCTCTCCGTTGCCTCGACGGTGGTGCTGAGTCTGACGGAACTGTTCTGCAGTGATATGCGGAGGTGATTCTCCAGTCGTGCCCTGAAGTTATGATCGAAGGTCTCCTTGAGGGCTGAGTTATCGAGTTTAAGTACCACGCTCTGATCTTCATGCAACTCCGGCGTAACGGCTGCCAGTGTCACTGATATTCTCGGGCTCTCATCCTTAATGTCATCAGCGAATGTGTTCCATGCCTCTTTAAGTTCATCAGGTGTGAACTCCCTGGCCGGAGGTGCTGGGGCTGTCCCGGGCGGCGGTTCGCTGACTTCGCTATCTCCTGTTACAGGGGCAGTGATGAGGTTCTTTAGTGAGATCTTTTTATCATCAGAGGTCTGCGGTGTCACCTTCCGTGGCGTTACTACAGCCGAGGGCGGTGATGATGTAATTATGGCTGAGGGTGCGGCTGCTGCAGATGCTGCAGGTTCAGCTGTGGGTGGGGAGGATTGAGTGTCAGCTTTTTTTTTTGATTCTTCAGGTTCCCGCACCTTTGACAGGTTGCACATGCGCATCAGAGCAAGCTCGACATGGAGGCGCTGGTTCTTGCTGCTGCGGAAGGTAATCATGCACTGGGATCCTATTTCCAGGGCCTCGTAGATAAATGTCAGGGACGCCCCTACGGCCTGCTCCCGGTAACGCTGTCGTATCGAGGGTGAGGTCTCCAGCAGTTTAACCGTAGCCTCATCACGACTGACCAGCAGGTCACGGAGATGATTGTTGAGTCCGGCCATGAAGTTATAGCCGTCAAAGCCCTTGTTGAGTATCTCGTTGAAGGTGAGCAGTGCCTCGGAAACATCGCCATCCATTGCTGCAGCTGCAATCCTGAAATAGTACTCATAGTCCAGTACGTTGAGGTTGGCAATGACATCATTATATGTGATGTTTTTGCCGCTGAAGCTGACGATCTGGTCAAAGATGGAGAGCGCATCGCGCATGGCGCCGTCAGCTTTGGTGGCTATGACATGGAGTGCCTCATGTTCGGCATTCACGCCCTCATTGCCGGCCACCCAGGTGAGTCGCTGCACGATATCGTCAACACTGATACGGTTGAAGTCGAATATCTGGCACCGGGAGAGGATTGTGGGTATTATCTTGTGCTTCTCGGTAGTTGCCAGTATAAATATGGCATGTGCCGGCGGCTCCTCCAGTGTCTTCAGGAAGGCGTTAAAGGCCTGTGCCGAGAGCATGTGAACCTCATCAATGATATATACGCTGAATTTGCCCACCTGCGGAGGTATCCTGACCTGGTCGGTCAGGTTGCGGATGTCATCGACACTGTTGTTTGATGCGGCATCGAGCTCATGAATGTTGAATGATGCCTGTGAGTTGAATGACCTGCACGATTCGCACTGGTCACAGGCTTCGCCGTCGGGCCCGGGGCTGGAACAGTTTATTGTCTTGGCAAATATCCTTGCACAGGTGGTTTTACCCACGCCCCTGGGGCCACAAAAAAGATAGGCCTGTGCAAGAAAGTTATTCTTTATCGCGTTCTTAAGGGTGGTTGTGATGGTATCCTGCCCCACAACCATATCAAAAGTGGCGGGCCGGTATTTCCGGGCAGAAACAATGAAGTTATCCATAGCGGGTATCAGCAGTCTGTCTGGTTTATCAGTCACAAATATAAGGAAATAGTTGCGCGAATATTTTTTTTTAAGATTTATTGTCTTACTTTTGCAACCCAATTTATTAACACCATTATAAACCAAAAAAGAGATGTTGAATCAGTACGAAACCGTTTTCATTGCAACTCCCGTTTTGTCTGAGAATCAGATGAAGGAAGCGGTTCAGAAATTCAAGAAGATCATCACCGACAACGAAGGTGATATCGTTCATGAAGAGAACTGGGGTCTGAAGAAGCTTGCCTATCCCATTCAGAAGAAGTCGACAGGTTTTTATTACCTGATCGAGTTCCGGGGGCCTGGTGAGTTAATAGAGAAATTAGAAGTGCAGTACAGGAGGGATGAGAGGATCATCCGCTTCCTGACCTTCCGTATGGACAAGCATGCCATTGAGTATGCCGGGAAGAAGAGAAGAATGAAAGAAACCGAAAAAGTTACGGAGGAATAGAGATGGCACAGAACAATTCAGAGATCAGGTACCTGACACCGCCTACAGTAGAGATCAAGAAGAAGAAATACTGCAGGTTCAAGAAGAACAAGATCAAGTACATTGACTATAAGGATCCCGAGTTCCTGAAGAAATTTCTCAACGAACAGGGTAAGATCCTCCCGCGCCGTATCACCGGTACGTCGCTTAAGTATCAGAGGAGAGTGGCCACGGCCATCAAGCGTGCACGGCATCTTGCCCTGCTGCCTTATGTTGCTGACCTGTTAAAGTAAAGGAGGAAGAGAGATGAAGATAATTCTTACACAGGATATGGATAAGCTCGGTCTGAAGAACGATATCATAACGGTAAAGACGGGCTATGCAAGGAACTACCTGATACCCAAAGGATACGCCATTCAGGCAACTGACTCTGCCGTAAAGATTCACAATGAGAATCTGAAGCAGAGGGCACACAAGGAGGAACAGATTAAGAATGAAGCTGAGGCGCTTGCCGGCAAGCTTGCTGAGGTCAAGCTGGTTCTTGGAGCCAAGGTAAGCTCAGCAGGGAAGATATTCGGATCGGTAAACACCATCCAGCTGGCGGAAGCGCTTAAGGAGAAGGGGTTTGATATTGACCGGAAGAATATACTGCTCGGCGAGGAGGCGATCAAGGAGATTGGCAATTACAAGGCTGTTATCAAGCTGCACCGCAATGTCAAAGTTGACATCGACTTTGAAGTCATAGCTGAATAAGCACCAACAACCATATTGATATGCAGGAAGCGGCGGGTTTAGACCCGCCGCTTGTGCTATGTATGCCAGTCTATCTTATATCCGGGTATCGGGGGTCTGAAGCCCGGCGTTACCTTTATTATCTGACGGCCACCGTTTCTATCTCTATGAGAGCACCCAGCGGCAGTCCCCTGACGGCAAATGCTGCCCTTGCAGGCTGGTCGGAGGTATAGTACTTTGCGTATACCTCATTCATTGCCTTGAAGTCTGACATGTCGGAGAGCAGGCAGGTTGATTTCACCACATCGTCGAGGGTATATCCTGCGGCAAGCAGTATGGCTTTTATATTCTGCAGCACCCTGGTGGTCTGTTCTGTTATGCCTCCATCGACCATCTTACCCGTTACCGGGTCAATAGCCACCTGTCCCGAAATGTAAAGTGTCCCGTTGGCCTCTACGGCCTGGCTGTAGGGACCAATGGCACCCGGGGCAGCCGTTGTGCTGATGATTCTTTTCATACCTGATATTTTTTGTTCGTTAGTAATTTTCATGGTAATCCTTGCGTCTTTCGTACTTGAGATCCTGAAGCATGCTTGATTTGGCCCTGATGGTGAAGTTCCAGCTTTTCATATATCCCGTGGGTATCCATGAGAAGCTCATCTCCCAGCAGTGCAGGTCGCGTGAGATACCTACCCTGGTCATGGTGATCTCCTTCTGCTTGAAGTCGAAACCGGTATTGTAGGTGATGGCCATCTTCGGGGTGAGTCTGAGATCGCCTGACATAGTGAAGGTCTGTGATATGTTGGTGCGCAGCCCGGGCTTGCTGTAGCTGAAGTTATATGCCATCCTGAGTGACCATGGCACATCGAACTTCACGTATCCGTACTCATCATAGCTGCTGCCTGCAAGCGGCAGGTTACTCTGCGACCCCGTTCCTTCCGTCTGCATGCCCCCCTGAGCTCTGCCCATTCCCTGAGAACTCGCGGTTGCAGAGCTCTGCTGCCTGCCGCTCTCATTACCCCTGAGCAGGCGTCCCAGGTCGAAGTCGACACTCATGTTGAGGCTTGTCATCCTTGCCGGCCCACGACCCTGAACAATGGCAAGCTCCTTCACAGCCCCGCCCTGTTCATTGATGCCATAGAGATTGAAGCTGCTGCTTGCCTGGATGTTGATATTCTGAGCAAGGGTAGTACGGAATGACATGCTCACCGGCGACCAGTGCAGGGAATCTGCAAATATATTATATGATGTATTCAGTGAGAGGCTCTCTATCAACTTGATCTTCTTAGGTTTGCCCGTCGTGTCATTCCTGGCATAGACCTTGGCCTCAAGGAGGTTTGTAAGGCTGAAGGTGACCGAGCCCGAGCGCCTTCCCGATGAGGGTGTTCCGAAAAGACCTCCCTCGTAGATTGAATATTCACGTGTATTGCCGAGGGTATCATACTGAACGGTCCGGTACATGTCGCTCGACAGCCTGTCGGTCTCCGGGGAATAGGAGAATCCCACCGAGGGCTTCATCACATGCCTGATGGTTTCTATCCTCGATCCCTTCCCGGTAAACTGGAAGTTTCCGTAAAGCTGCGGGTTAAATGAGGCGCTTATTGCAGGCACAAGGGCATGTCCGTAGGTAAGGCCCCTGACCGTATCATTGACAACGGAGGGCACGATCTTGTTGCGGGACTCGTCATAGAAGTCGGGCACCCATCGCTTTTCGATCTTCTGTGTGTAGAGCACGCCGGAATAGCGCAGTGAGGGTGAGATAGAAAAATTATTGAAGGGCCTTATCTGGAGGCTTAGCGGAATCTCATGCTTGAACCCGTTTTTCATCCCCCGCCACATTGCGCTGGTAAAGAAGAGACTGTCATAGGTGTCGATCTTATTGTCGAGTGAGGCAGTGTACTGCGTTGTCAGGTCGTGATACCAGCGCTGTTTGACAGCAGGCTTTTTTGGTTTCAGGGGATAGATACGGGCAACGGTCAGGCTCGCTTTGGGAAGGTTCAGCATCATTGTCTTGTTCTGCACGTTCTGCGACTGGTTCAGGCTGGTGGCAAAGCTGAAGGGGGTACCTGCCCATGAGCGCGAATAACTTACACTTGACTGCCTGGTGGTGGTAACGTGGTCTGTCACATCATAGCTGTTGTCCTTGTCATAACCGCTGGAGCTCATGTTGACGCTTGCCGAGAAGCGTGAACCGGGACTGGCCTTGGCATCCTGCGAATGTGTCCAGCTGATGCGGTAGTTGGAGCTCTTGCCGTAGTCGGGCATGCCCTTGTAACTTGTGACGTTGTTGGCATAGCTGAATCCGAATGAGCCTGAGAACCTGTATCGCAGCCGGTACGAGGTGGCTGCATCTGCCAGCCAGGTGCCGTTGGTGTAAACGGTGCCCGTAAGCTTCAGATCGAAGTAATCGTTCAGGGCAAAATAGTAACCGCCGTTGGAAAGGTGATAACCCCTGCGAGCCTCCTGACCGTACCTGGGCATAATAATCCCTGATGCCCGTTTCTTCTGTACCGGGAAGAATCCAAAAGGCAGGATGAGCGGCAGGGGGATGTCAGCCACGACCATATAGGCCGGGCCGGAGACGATCTTTTCGCCTGGATAGACCTTTGCTTTGGGCAGGGAGAGATAGAAGTGGGGCTCCTCGGCGTCACAGGTTGTGAACTTGCTCCTGTTTACATGAAGGGTGCCGTCTTCATGCCTCTTTGTTTTCAGGCTCTGCAGAAAGCCTCCCTCCTGCTCCGTGGTGACGTTCCTGATGACACCCTTCTGCGACTTGAAATTATAGGTGATCTCCCTTGACTCAAACTCTTCCGACTTATCCTTGTAAACCGGTTTGCCAACCATCTGGCCCGTGGAATCGATTCTTCCTGTAGCATAGACAGAACCTGTCTCCATGTCCAGTACGATAGAGTCAGCAGTAAGCTCTATGGTACCATAGGTGACTTTGGCATTCTCAACCAGGCTTACCAGCTTGGTTCTCAGGTCGGTTTTCATATAGCCGTCAGCATTATAGACAATTGTCTTATCGACGGCATCGGAGGAAATTGTCAGGGGTAGTTTCGTCCCTGCAGTATCTGGTTGGGATAAATAAACTCCCGCGTAGAGCGAATCAGGTTCTGCATTGGGGTCGTTAAGCGTCTCCAGGGTGGGAAACGGGAGGGAGTCAGGTTTAGCTCCGGAGAGGGAATCGGGCATGACAGCGGTGAGCGTGTCCGGCATGACAGCGGTGAGCGTGTCCGGCAACTGAACCTCCCTGACGCCGGCCCTCACCGGGTCCTGGGCACTGAGTACCGTGGAGAAGAGAAGCGGCATGAAAATTGCCACAAACAATCCGGATGCGTGAAAATGCAAGTTAAATGCTATTTTTGCGTTGTTGATGTGCATCTTTGACATGCCAGCGACAAAACTAATTAAAATTCTCAAGGCTGTAATGCGGCAGAATACCAAAATAAGAGGGTTAAAAGATATTCTGACAAGTCTCCTGGTGATGGCGTCAATTACCATGCCACTCACAGCATGGTCGCAGCCGGTAGCGGAGGAAAAAGAATGGGTGGTGGTAATTGATGCCGGTCACGGCGGAAGGGATCCAGGCACCCACGGAGCAAAGGCAAGGGAGAAGGATATTAATCTTGCTGTAGCTCTCAAAACGGGGAAATATATAAGTGAATATCTTAAGGATGTGAAAGTTATTTATACCCGTATTAATGACACCTACCCGGGGCTTGATGAGAGAGCAGATGTAGCGAACAGGCACAAGGCCGATATTTTCATTTCGATACATTCAAACTGGTGGTCTGACAGACGGGTGGCTGGCGCCGAAACGTATGTTCTGGGACAGACCATGGACGAAGCAAACCTCCGTGTTGCTATGAAGGAGAACTCCGTAATCACTTTTGAAGAAAATTATGAGACCAAGTACGAAGGTTATGACCCCAACTCGGTAGAGTCTTTCATAATCTTCTCGCTGATGCAAAATACCTATCTGAAACAGAGCACTGAGTTTGCTTCCCTGATACAGCAACAGTTCAAGGATAGAGTAGGCAGGAAGGACAGGGGGGTAAGACAGGCAGGATTCCTCGTTTTGTGGCGGACCACCATGCCCTCAGTACTGGTTGAATTAGGGTATGTCAGCAATCCCGAGGAGGAGAAGTTTCTTATGTCAGAACTGGGACAGGATTACCTCGCCTCGGCTATTTTCAGGGCATTCAGGGATTACAAGCAGTCGATTGACAGCCGTTCAGGGATCAGGATAGATAACTCTGAACGCACCGTGGCAGTGCCGGAAGCCGTCAGTGGCAGCGTCAGCGCAGGAGATGCCGGGGTTACAGCAGGCGACATAAAGAGCGATGCACCGGATTCATCAGGAAGCGAAGCCAGGGTTGAAACAATGATGGCAAGAGAACCTTCAGAAGTTGCAGGGCAGAAGCCAGCCGGGACTTCAACCGGAACGACAGGCGTGTCAGATGCCTCCGCCGCTGATGAAATTTTCTTTATGGTTCAGATAGCCGCCATGCCCGGTGACAGGGAGTTGAGCAGGGATATGCTCAAGAACATCGAAACTGTGACCAGGATAAAGGAAGGGGAGCTGACCAAATACGCTGCGGGCAGATTCCCCGTTTATAATGACGCCCTGCAGTACCGGCGGATTCTTACATTAAGGTTCCCCGACGCGTTTGTCATTGCTGTCAGGAACGGCAGGATCATGCCTCTCAGGGAGGCCATACAGGCAAAAAAAACAGAATAACGGAATGAAGATATCACACGAGGTTAAAGTAGGAGTTGTAGCGCTTATCACCATTGTTGCATTCATACTCCTTTTCAGTTTCCTTAAGGGCACTGCCCTCTTTACAAGCACTGACACCTACCATGTAGTATACGGCAACATTGCCGGACTGACGGAGTCGAATCCGGTTGAGATAAACGGCTACCAGGCAGGTGTTGTGCAGGACATCAGGCTGATAAACGACGGTTCCGGACGGATACTGGTATCTCTGTCCGTCGACAAGCACTTCAATGTCCCTGCTGATACCAGGGCTGAGATTACAACAGCGACCCTGATTGCAGGCATGAAGATCATACTGCGCATGGGGCAGAGCAGCGAGATGTGTCACAATCACGACACCCTGGACGGCTATGTGGCGACTCCCATTACGGAGAGGCTCAGCGAGGTGCTGGCCCCTGTAGAGGATAACCTTGCGGAAATGATCATCAAACTTGATTCGGTCATCTCATCGGTTAATGCGATATTCACGCCAGAGTTTGCGGCCGGCATCAGGTCGACTGTTTCCAATATTAACGGCCTTACTGACGGCCTTGAGGAGATTACCGACAGCAAGAAGGATGCTCTCATGGCGTCGATAGAAGATCTCAGGGTCTTTACGGCAATGATGTCAGCAAACAGCTCATCACTTGATTCGACGATGAAGAACCTGGAGTTGATCTCAGAGGCTTTTGCATCGGCAGACCTTGAATCGACGCTCACTTCCCTCAAGTCGTCACTTGTCAGCCTCGATGCACTGGCAAAAGGAATAAGTAAGGGAGAGGGTTCGGCGGGAAAGTTGATGAAAGACGACTCTCTTTATACGAATCTCAATAACACTCTCAGCAGTCTCGATCTTTTGCTCCAGGATATGAGGAACAATCCCGCCAAATATGTCCACTTCTCCCTTTTTGGCAAAAAGAGCGAATGAAATGTCCGAAAAGTGTTAAACATTATTGAATCATCCCGTTACAGGAATATTTACGGGAAATAGTTTCCGAATAAATATAAAGACAGAAATATCCTCTTCTTTTAAGTCGTTGGGAGACATACCCTTCCTCGTATAATACTGATTAACAGTACATTATTTTTTTTGAATTTTCTTTACGGATATAAGGACCTGATGTTCATTACCATAAAGAATAAATGTAAAAGTCAAGAGAAAAAAAATTTTTTTTTACCTTTTTTTTTTACAAATATTGTCACAGGTTTCGTCACCTGAAACAGGGAAAAATCTTTTTTAATTTCAATCTTAATGAATAAGTCACACGATGAGGTTTGGAACAATTGTCTGGAAATTATTCGTGACATAATTCCTTCGGCCAGTTTCAAGACATGGTTTGAGCCTATCGTTCCACTCAGGCTCGAAAAGAACATACTGACAATACAGGTGCCCAGTCCGTTTTTCTATGAATATCTCGAAGAGCAATACATTGACATTCTCCGCAAGACTCTAAGGCGTGAGATAGGCAATGATGCCAAGCTTGAGTACAACATCATTATGGAGAACGCGGGGTATGCCAACGGCAAGCCTTACACCGTGCGGTATCCTTCAAGGAACAAGAGTGATCTGCACAACAAGCCCATGCAGGTACCGTTTGAGGCTGCGCAGCCTGCCATACGCAATCCTTTTATTATCCCGGGCATCAAGAAGCTACATTTTGATCCCAGGCTCAATCCCGACTACTCATTTGCAAATTTTATAGAGGGTGAATGCAACCGTCTTGCCCGGTCGGCAGGTATAGCTGTCGGGAACAATCCGGGCGGCACAGCCTTCAACCCGCTGATGATCTACGGTGACTCAGGGCTTGGAAAGACGCACCTTGTGCAGGCCATAGGCATTCTGGTTAAGGAGAAGTTTCCGGACAAGACTGTGCTTTATGTGAACGCCAACAAATTTCAGACACAGTTTGTTGAATCAATAAGGAACAACAACAAGAATGATTTTCTCCATTTCTACCAGATGATTGACGTTCTGATCATTGACGACGTTCATGAGTTTGCCGGCAAGGAGAAGACACAGGATACTTTCTTTCACATCTTCAACCATCTGCATCAGTCGGGCAAGCAGCTCATACTCACCTGTGACAAGCCTCCGGTAGAGTTGCAGGGTATGGAGCAGCGCCTGTTGTCGCGTTTCAAGTGGGGTCTGCTTGCTGACCTGCAGAAGCCCGACTACGAGACCAGGCTGGCCATACTCCGCAAGAAGGCCTACAATGACGGCATTGAGCTGCCCGATGAGATCTTTGAGTTCCTTGCCGAGAACATATCATCGAACATCAGGGAGCTTGAGTCAGGCCTTATATCGCTCTATGCCCAGTCGACCCTCAACCGCAAGGAGGTGACGCTGGAGCTGGCGCGCCAGATGGTTGACAGGCTCGTCAACACCCAGCGCAGGGAGATAACCATTGATTACATACAGAAGGTTGTATGCGAGTATTACAAGATTCCCGTTGATCTGATGCAGGGCAAGACGCGCAAGAGGGAGATTGTTCAGGCCAGGCAGGTGTCGATGTACTTTTCCAAGAGTCTCACCAAGGCGTCACTGGCCAGCATTGGTTCATCCATCGGTGGCAAGGACCACGCCACCGTGTTGCATGCCTGCAAGACCGTCAACAACCTTATAGACACTGACCGTCATTTCAGGAACCAGATTTTGGAAATAGAGAAAAAGCTGAAGGTATGAAAGCAGACATAGACCTCCTTCGGGAGGAGTTCTTCAAAACATACGGGGACAGGGCAGCAGACCCTGTCTTTTTTTATTCACCGGGACGTGTCAACCTGATCGGGGAGCACACCGACTACAACGGGGGATATGTCTTTCCCTGTGCTCTGGATTTCGGTACGGTGATGGCGTTGCGCCGAACGGGCGGAACGAAGATCAGGCTCAACAGCCTTAACTTCCCCGGTGAGGTGGAGGTGCCTCTCTCTCCGGTCTACGCGCCCATACCGGGAAGCTGGACCAACTACCCCGTCGGTGTCATCAACGAGTTTGCCCTTGAGGGCATCTCCGCCCCCGGGCTGGAGCTTCTCTTCTATGGAGACATCCCCAACGGTGCCGGTCTCTCGTCGTCGGCATCCATTGAGATGGTCACTGCCGTGGCATTGAACGAGATCACCGGGGCAGGTTTAGAGATGATGAAGCTGGTAAAAATGTCGCAGAGGGCAGAGAACATTTTTGCGGGAATGAACTGCGGCATCATGGATCAGTTTGCAGTAGGTTTCGGGAAGAGAGATCACGCCATCAGTCTCGACTGTGACACTCTGGAGTACAGGTATGCACCGCTGATCCTGGGAGACCGCCGGCTGATCATTACCAACACCAACAAGCGGCGGGGTCTTACCGACTCCAAATACAACGAGCGGCGGTCAGAGTGCGAGAGGGCTGTAGAGCTGATATCCCTGCACCATCCTGTCAGGAACCTCAGTCAGCTAACCGTTTCCGACCTGTGGATGACAGAGAGGTACATCGACGACACGGTAGTGCGTAAAAGGGCCAGGCATGTCATTACGGAGAACGGCAGGACCCTGGAAGCCATCACGGCACTTGAGAAAAATGATATTGAGACCTTCGGCCGGCTTATGAACGAATCGCACGATTCTCTCTGTACGGATTATGAGGTGACGGGCATCGAGCTTGATACCCTGGTATATGAGGGCCGCAAGCTTCCCGGGGTCATCGGTACCAGGATGACCGGTGCCGGGTTCGGGGGTTGCACCGTCTCGATAGTGGAAAACCGGCACACTGATGAGTTTGCCGCCAAATTAGGTGAGATATACACTGCAAAGACAGGACTTAAGGCTGATTTCTACATGCCCGGTGTTGGTGACGGAGCAAGGAGGATTTGAGATTTGCGATTTGAGATTTGCGATTTGCGATTTGCGATTTGCGATTTGCGATTTGCGAATAGTTACAGAAATCGAAAATCGAAAATCTGAAATCGCAAATCCACTACTGCCCATTCCCTTGCTACAAGTCCATCGCGCACCGGAATCCCACCGTGGCGCTGCGGTCATAGCCGGGTGAGACGAGAAGCTGCATCTGGGTCTTTGTGAGCGGCTGGGGCCCGCCCTGTATATACCACCAGCTTGATTCCGGCTTGAAGTAGCTCCCTCCCCTGATTATATTGAAGTAGTAAACCCCGTTGGAGTAGACATCGCCGGTCATCTGCCACACATTGCCCACCAGGTCTGCCACGCCGTATGGGCTCTCTCCTTTCGGGAAGGCATCAACAGGTGTCGGCCTGCCAAATCCGTTATTGCATTTTGTGGCATGAAATTCGTCGCCCCATGGCCACTCCCGGCCGTCGGTACCCTGTGCTGCCAACTGCCACTCCCCCTCCGTTGGCAGTCTCTTGCCCGCCCAGAGGGCATAGGCCCTGGCATCATCCAGGCTCACCCAGACAACCGGGTAGCGCTCCTGTCCACCTGCCGGCATTCCACCCTCCCAGTGCCTGAGATAGTTGGTTGTATCGTCAGGGATATACCTTGTCTCTCTTATGAAACGTAGGAACTGCTCATTGGTGACCGGGTATCTGTCGATGAGAAAGGTGTCGGTCTCTACAGTAACCACCTTTCCGGCATTGGGATAGACTATGAATTCATCATTGGCATCGAGGCTGTAGCTCACCGTTGCAGCAGGAACAGTGACCATATCTTCCGGCATCTCCACCAGCGGGAGCGTCCGCCTCCTCTCTGAGATGAGCCATGGCATACCCGCCTCGGTGGTGATCACTCTTTCATCAAGCAGTAATCCCTCATCTGTCAGTTCGATGACTATCTTTTCCCCGGAAATCCCGAACAGTCTCTCTATGGGAATGAGGGTGTCGGCAGGTGATCGGAACTCCATCACGGGAGAATTACCGTAGCCCGGTGATCCGGTGTAGAGTGACAGAAGACCGGCGGTGTCAGAGGAGATGTAGAGGCTGTTCTCCTTTATGCAGCTACTGATCAGCTGAGGCAGCAAGGCTATGCAATCAACGGAGCTCTCCTTCCTTGTTCCGTTGTGTGACCGGCTCCATCCCTCAGTCTTTACCGGCACCATAAGCTGACCGTTTATCACCGACGGCAGCAGTTCCTCATGTCTCCAGAGGGAGACGAGGTGTTTCCCGGCAGTGTCGCCCACTGAGAAGAGAGGTCCGTCGTAACCCAGATTATCCATGCTCAGGACGGTATATATGCTCTTCTCTCCTGCCCTCCAGCTGTTGACATATAGCCTGTCTGCCATGCTTTTGACCAGAGGAGTCCACTTCATATCGAGGAAGGCATCGCTGTTTCTTCTAAGGATGTATGTTGTTGAGGCCAGATAGTCAAGATCCGACCTGTACTCTTCGTTGCGTCTTCCGGGTCTGAAGAGGTTAAGTTCGGTACCGTAGCCGTTAAAGAATGCGACTGATATCTCCCTGTGCAGGATATCCTCTCCGACGTCAGCAACCCGAAAGATGGCAAAGTCAGGTCGCACCAGCTTGTTAAGGTTCAGTTCCGGACTCAGGAAGAGAGCATTGTGTACTCTTGCCGCAACAATTCCCGGCATATCCCTGATCACCGGCATACCTTCGGAATACATAATTACGCCCTTGCGTACGGTGTCTGCCGCATCCTGCAGTTCATCCGAGGATCGTCCTTCGGTATCCAGCACCACACCGTCAGCTTCCGTACCGGCAATGATGGCAGCCATGCCTGCAAGATGGTCCTCCTCCCTCGTACTGCGGTCCCACGGATTATAGGATATAAAGAAACGGCAGTCATTCAGTCTTGCCTGCCTGCTGACAGCTCTCAGTCGCTCTGTACCGCCGGGCAGGTCCCTGTATAAGTCCCATTGGTTTCTCTCATCGAGTCCGAGCCTGGGCCATGTGGGCCAGATACCGTAGACATCGACATGCCCGAAGAGGCTGTTGTATTCTGACAGGAGGTTGCCAAAGTTATCTTTGCCGCTGAAGCGGTCATAAAACTCCCTGTCCCATGCCATCTGCAGGATCATCAGGTAGCTTCTCCGTATCCACTTCAGGTCATCGCGACTGTAGAGGGTATCATCAAAGCCTGTAAGGTCATAGAGCCAGCGCTCAGAGAACATCAGTCGAAGTCCCTCCTGCCATGATCCCCTGTAGAGGTCTGCCCATATGTGGTACCTCACTGTCGCTCCCGGCGGCAGGATTGTTTCATATCGTCTGACTGTTCCGCTATCTGTGCCAATGCGTCTGGCAATGGCGCTTACCGACACTCCCCCTCCGGCTTCAAAGGTTGCAAAGCCTGTCTCCCAGGCATTGTCCGGCAATATAACCCTGACGGGGCTCTTTCCCGGCAGGAAGAGGTTTGCCCTGGCGAGGCCCGGGGGGCCGTAACCGGTGATCCAGGCGCTGTTGCCATTCTCGCCGAAGGGCACTACGTCGCTTATAATTACAGTGTCATTCCAGTTGTTTTTCAGTACCAGCTCAGCTAAAAAACCGGGATGAGATCCACCCCTTGGAGTAAACCCGGCCTCAATGCCTCCGGGAAAAATCATCAAAAAACGGTTACCTGTCAGTCCGGCCGGCACATCGTCAGAATCAAAATAAACACCGTCAAGCCTGAAGCTGAAAAGAGGTTTGGGAGCAGTCATGGTGATACGGCTGCTGTCTTCCAGCACCAGGGCTACAACATCTGCTCCGTTGTCCTTCACAATGCCAAGGTTTTCAAGCTTCTGGGCTGAAAGCGGCATCAGAAAGAGCAAAAAAAGGGCAAAAAAGCGAAACTTTAAGCAGTACATTTGAGTATAACCTGAAAAATTGCTATCCGACTTAACGGGAGTGCAATTTAGGATATTGTATCTGAAAATAAAAGGGGAAGGTACAGTCAATGAGCTATTTTAGGCAAAGAAGTTAATTTTATCAGGATGTCAGGGTTTTTATTACTACTTTTAGATGCCGATACGGACTAAACCGATGAATAGAAGAAAGTTCAAAGGCATATCATTTATCATCCTGTTTCTGGCAGCTATCCTGCTGATGCCGGGATGTGCATCGACCAAAAAGAACACTTACCGGGATGCAAGGAAGAACTCATACATTGATACCTCGCAACTTGGCCGCAACAAATATTTCTTCTCAAAAAAATATCAGAAAAAACTGTACCGTTACAAGAAGCGGTAATTCAGTCTTCACAGATCACCTCCAGCCCGTCCCATGCCAATGTGACATTTACAGGAAGTTCCCTGTTCACCTCCTCATGTTTTCCCATCTGATGGCTGATATGTGTTATGAAGGCTTTCTTCGGAGAAATTTCCCGTATAAAACCGACTGCCTCTCCAAGGCTGAAATGTGATACATGTTTCTCTTTCCTGAGGGCGTTGATCACCAGGTACTTCACTCCTACCAGCAGTTCTTTTGTCTCCTCAGGAACGTAATTGGTGTCAGTAATATAGGCCATATTTCCTATCCTGAAGCCAAGAATCGGCAGCCGGTAATGAAAGACCCGCAGGGGTATCACCTCAACGCCATTGATTTCAAAACTATGCTCACTGATAACGTGCAGTTCCATCCTGGGTACACCTGGATATCGGTTTTCCGAGAAGACGTAAGAGTACTCTTTTCTGACTGCGTTATGGACTCTCTCCTCGGCATAGATGTCAATAGCCGCCTGGCTCCTGTGATTAAAGGCACGGAGGTCATCCATCCCGGCTATATGGTCTTTATGTTCATGGGTAAGGAGTATGGCATCAAGCTTTTTGACCCTGGCGGTAAGCATCTGTTGCCGGAAGTCGGGACCTGCGTCAATGACGAAAGTATTACTGTCAATCTCCACGAGCAGGGAGGTCCTGAGCCTCTTGTCCCTGCTGTCAGCCGACATACAGGTAGAGCACTCGCAGGCAATAACCGGTACGCCCTGGGAGGTTCCCGTTCCAAGAAAAGTGATTTTCACTGGCATTCGGATTGGTTATGCAAACATAACCCGAAAATAAGAGAAGAACAATATCGGTTGTCACTTTGGCATGAGCACTGGCTTTTGTCTATCTTTACCGGATCATAAGTCAGCACGAATGAGTGGAGTAATATACATGGTGCCGGTAACGCTCGGCAATCCTGACCACGCTCAGTCCATACCTGCGGGCACAACAAAGGTCGTCCTTTCCCTCAGGCTCTTTGCCGTTGAGGACATAAGGAGTGCACGGCGGTTTCTGAGAACTCTTGACAGGGGTTTTCCGCTTAATGACACTCTCTTTTTTCCTGTCGGCAAGCACTCTGACCCTGCCATGATCCCGGATCTCCTCAGGAGGGTATCAGCAGGGGCTGATGCCGGGGTGATGAGTGAAGCAGGAATGCCGGGTCTGGCCGATCCGGGAAGCATTGTTGCTGCCGAGGCGCATCGCATGAATATACGGGTCATCCCTCTTACCGGTCCCTCCTCAATAATGCTGGCCCTGGTCTCGTCGGGCCTCAACGGGCAGAGGTTCGCCTTTCACGGCTATCTGCCCGTGGAGAGCGCCGTCAGGCAGAAGGCCCTCCGGGATCTTGAGCGACGTTCTGCCGGTGGCGAGACGCAGATATTCATGGAGACTCCCTTCCGGAACGGGAAGATGCTGCAGGATATCCTGGCAGTATGCAGACCCTCAACCCGCCTCTGTATAGCAGCAGACATCACCCTCGATACCGAATTTGTCAGAACGAAGAGCGTAGCTGCCTGGAGAGAAGCGCTGCCCAATCTTGATAAACGTCCGACGGTCTTTCTCCTGCAGTCGTGATGCCCTCTCTCATATTGTAAAACACATTGCACGAACTGCTCCTTTAAGTTTTATTTGGTTAAATTGTCCTCCCTAAATGCTATAGCTATGTTCAGAAAAGTACTTTTATCTGCCCTGATTGCATCTCTGGCGATAGCTGTTACAGCCCAGAAGAGAGACATGAGCCTTTTCAGCGGCATAAAAACCAGGAATATCGGTCCTGGAGGCATGAGCGGAAGGGTGACTTCGTTTGCCGTCGATCCCCGAAATGAAAACCTCTTCTATGTCGGCACCGCCTCCGGCGGACTATGGAAGACAAATAATGCAGGTACCACCTTTACCCCCATCTTTGAGAATGAGGAAGTGGCGTCAATTGGCGCTCTTGCCGTTGATCCTGTCAGGCCTGACATTGTCTGGGCAGGCACAGGGGAAGGCAACCCGCGCAACAGCGTTACGGGAGGTTACGGTATTTACAAGAGCACCGACGGAGGTTTAACCTGGAAGTGCATGGGTCTGGAGCTTACCCGCTACATTCACAGGATAATCATTGACCCTGTTGATCCGGATATCATCTTTGCAGGCGCTATAGGCAATCCATGGGCACCTCATACCGAGAGAGGACTATACCGGTCCACCGATGGCGGCAATACCTGGGAGCAGATTCTCTTTACCAATGAGACCTCCGGGGTAGCTGATATGGTTATGGACCCCTCCAACCCCGGCAAAATATTTGTGGCCATGTGGGATCACCAGCGCTGGCCCTGGTTTTTCAGATCATCATCTGAAGGGTCGGGACTCTGGCTCACCCGTGACGGGGGTGACACCTTCACCGAGGTCACCGGGGGACTACCGGAAGAGAAAGGGCGGATCGGGCTTGCAGTAGCGGCATCGAACCCCTCATATGTCTACGCCTATGTCGAGTCAAAGCCATCGGCCATCTACCGTTCCACTGACGGCGGTGTTACCTGGGAGAAGAGGGGTGAACGCAACATAGGCAGCAGGCCGTTTTACTATGCGGAGATATATGTTGACCCTCAGAATGAGAACAGGGTCTACACTCTCTATTCGGGTGTCAACGTAAGCGAAGACGGTGCCCTGACCTTTGACAAACGCACAGCTGAGTCAGTCCATCTTGATCACCACGCCTGGTATATCGATCCCGCAAATCCTGACAGGATGATTGACGGCAATGACGGGGGAATGGGCATAACCTACGACAAGGGAGTCACCTGGAGACACATTGAGAACCTGCCCGTAGGCCAGTTTTATCACATCAATGTTGACAACGAGTTGCCCTACAATATATACGGCGGGCTGCAGGATAACGGCTCATGGAGGGGTCCGGCCTACTCATGGCATCGTGGTCCGCTTATCAATGAGATGTATGATTTCCTGGTGGGAGGTGACGGCTTTGACGCCCTTCCCGTCCCCGGTGACAGTCGCTACTGCTATGCACAGACGCAGGGAGGGTCATTGCAGAGAATAGATGTGACCACCGGGTGGAGCAAGAGCATCAGGCCGGTGGCCGAGGGTGAGGAGAAGCTCCGTTTTAACTGGAATTCAGCCCTGGCGCAGGATCCCTTTGACAACAACACCATCTATTTTGGAAGTCAGTTTGTGCACAGGAGCAGAGACAGGGGTGACAGCTGGACCAGGATCTCTCCTGACCTGACCACCAACGACCCCGAAAAGCAGAAGCAGGATGAGAGCGGAGGCATCACGCATGAGGCTACAGGTGCGGAGAACCACTGTACGGTGATCACCATCTCGCCAAGCCCCCTGCAGCGTGACATTATCTGGGCCGGCACCGATGACGGCATGATACAGGTCACCAGCGACGGTGGTACCACCTGGAAGAACACTTCTCAGAACATCAAGGGCATGCCGCGCAACGCCTGGGTACCCCAGATTACAGCCTCAAGGCATAACCCCGAAGAGGCCTACGCTGTTGTAAACGATTACCGTCAGGGCGACAATGCAGCCTACCTTTACAGAACGAAGGATCTTGGCAAGAGCTGGAAGCGGATCATGGACGATACGGATGTTTGGGGATATGTGCTCTGCTTTGTCCAGGATCCCATTGAGCCCCGGCTGATGTTCGCAGGTACCGAATACGGCCTTTATGTTTCGTTTGACGGCGGTGAGGAATGGAACAGGTGGACCAGCGGTTACCCCACAGTCTCAACGTACGACATGACCATACACCCGCGGGAGCATGACCTGGTCATCGCGACCTTCGGGCGCGCTGTCTGGATTCTTGATGACATAAGACCTCTGCGTGCCCTTGCTTCAGACGGCAAAAAGCTGCTGGAGAGCAGTATTACGGCTTTCGAAGCACCTGAAGCCTACATGGTTTCCACACGCAACCTTCCCGGCTACTATTTCTACGGTGATGCAATGTTCCGGGGCGAGAACCGGCAGCAGGGAGCTATGATCTCGTTTTACACAAGTGAACCCGCAGGTAAGATCAAGGCAGAAATAAAAGATGAGACTGGCAAGAGTGTCAGGTCGACGGAGGTAGATGCGGTGCGCGGTTTCAACCGCTTTACGTGGCGCTTCGATCGTGATCCCCTCCCTGTGGCCTTATATCCTTCCGAGCAGCAGCGTGAGGATCCGAGATCGAGATGGTAC
This sequence comes from Bacteroidales bacterium UBA4772, assembly GCA_002403305.1. Classification (GTDB taxonomy): domain Bacteria; phylum Bacteroidota; class Bacteroidia; order Bacteroidales; family VadinHA17; genus SR-FBR-E99. The sequence goes on along the minus strand of DHHM01000001.1, from coordinate 17,296 downwards.
AGGAACTTTGGCGGTGTCATCATTCCCGGCACCTACAGCGTGACACTTACAAATGGAGAGAGCAGTGCCACTACCAGTGTGAAGGTCAATGCCGATCCGAGGAGAGAGGCTCCTGACATTGAAGCCCTAAGAAAGAATTATGAGATGGCTGAGGCATTCAGTGCACGTGTTACAGCCCTGAATGACAAACTCAAAAAGATCACCGGGATCAGGGAGAGCATTGCGAAGAGTGATAGTCTCATCACGGAAATACCCGCCTTCGCAACTGCTGTTTCAGATATTCATAAGACTGTTAAAGTGAACCTTACAGAGATAGACAAGACTTTTGGTCGCAGGGAGGAAGGACTCATCTCCCGGATCAACGGTTACCGTGCGCTGCTGATGGCTTCGGGGGTTCCCTCGCCGCAGGAGGAGAAGAGCATGAACGATGCTGAGGCTGCACTTACGGAAGCGCTGAAGCTTATTGACGGATTCCTTGAAGGGCCCTGGGCAGATTATGCCGAAGTCCTGAAGGGGGTCACGGTCACAGGTGATGCTGTAGTTATAGGGAGATAAATAAGCAATCAATAACGGGGCTGCCTCTTCTGTCGATCTGAGGCAGCCTCTTTTTTTGTCCGGTGAAGCCGGGGGCATTCCCGGCAACAGTGTTCTGATTATTTTCTGGCCCTGACGAGTTCAACCACCTCCATCTCGTAAAGGAGAGGGGTATAACCGGGAATTACGGAGTAATAGTTTCCGTAATAATCGTAATAGCCAAAGCCGGTTGTACCGTAAGCGAGGCTGGAAGGCATCAGTATCCGGGCCTTGGTTCCCAGTTTCATGTGCCTGAGTCCTACTGACCATCCTTCAATGACCTCATATGATCCGACCCTGAGCCTGTAAGGGGTGTCGCCTCCCACATTGCTTTGGATCTCTTCTCCGTCTAGAAAGAAGAGGGTATAATATACGCCAACCGAATCTCCCGTCCTTATCAGTTCGCCCGTACCGGGTTCCAGTTCGATATAATAAAGACCGTCTGAGTCGGGTGCAACATTAATATTATGTTCAGCGATATAGGAAGCTATCAGACTCTTCTCCTCCTCCTCGTAAGCTTTAGCCGGGTTGCATGATATTGTCACGGCGGCGAGAAGGATGGCCGCGATAGCATATATTGATCTATTCATGGTATTTTTCACATTTTTCCCAATTACAGCAAAAACTGTTCCAAACTAATTGATCTCCCTGATTCGAATTCTGTAGAGCAGTATTGCCCGTCCGGGTATCATATCACCGTCGCCGGTATGGCCGTAAGCGAGGTAAGGGGGTATAATGAAGAGATAGTCGCTTCCTTTGGTCATCATCTGGAGTCCTTCAGTCACTCCGCTGCCCGCATCCGCATACCCCACCCGTATCGTCTGTGACCCGCTGTAGCAAGGCTCTCCGCTGATTAGTGTACATTCAAAGTCGAAGGTTACATTGTCGCCCGTGACAACTTTTTTTCCGTTACCCTCGGTGATTACGTTGTACCATAGACCGGTACCAGTCTCTGTAAAGGGGATGTCGCTTTTGCTTATGAACTCCGTGATCTCTCCACGGTCGCGGGTTATCAGTGACCTGTTCATTTCTATCAGGTCAGCTTCCGACGGGGCTTTTGAGCTGCTGTTGCTGTCAGGCTTATTCTGGCAGCTTACAGCGAGCATAAGTATCAGTATTATGCAGACCGTTCTCATTGTTTTATTTCAGCGGCGGCAGCCTCCAGATCTTCCCTGTACGAGGGAAGGGTGTTTTCAAAATGGCGTACCACATCTTCTATGGATCCTTTCATTTCACCGCCTGCCGCATTGCGGTGTCCGCCGCCGTTAAAGCACTGCCGGGAAAGCTGGTTCGCGTTGAAGCTGCCCTTGGACCGGAGTGACATCTTTACAAAACCGCTGCGTTCCACAAAGAGCACCGACAGTACTATGCCCCGGATAGTCAGAAGCACGTTGGCAAATCCCTCGGTGTCGCCCTTGGCATGGCTGAAGCTTTCAAGGTCCTCCTTTGTAAGCCAGATATAGGCTGTATGCAGTTCCTGGTTGACCACCATACGGTTATGCAGTGCAAAACCCTTCAGGCGGATTCTGTTTTCCGAAAAGTTACTGAAAATATGGTTATAGACCCTCTCCTTATCCACTCCCATATCGAGCAGGTGGCCAACGGTGCGCATTGTATCACCGGTGTAGTATCCGTGCTCAAAGTTGCCCGTATCGGTTATAATGCCCACATATACCGCAGTAAAGAAGTCGCTGTCGCTGAACTCCTCCCCTTCCATTCCGTTGACAAGAAAATATATAAGTTCCGATGTTGAGCTTCTGCCTGAATCAGAGATGATGAGGTCAGCGAAGTTACCCGGATCGGGATGATGGTCTATAATGACCTTTCTCGCCCCGGAGGCGAGCACCAGATCTTCAGCTTTACCCATCCTGGAGGTGGAGTTGAAATCGACCATGATGATCAGATCTGCATCACGGATAAACTTTGATGCTTCCTCCTGATTGTGATGGAAGTCAACAACCTTGTCCACATCGCTCATCCAGAGAAGGAAGCTCTGAAGTGCGTTGGGAGATATCATACGCGGTTCCTTGCCTTGAGAGATGATCCATCTCCTGAGAGCAAGCATGGCACCTATGGCATCTCCGTCCGGATTGATGTGGCATATCAGCAGAATATGCTCTGCTCTGTCAATGAGCTTCTTTAATTCTTTTGTATATTTACCGAACTCTGGCACAACAGTGGCCTATGAAGGCGACAAAGGTAAGAAAAATAACAAGGTATTAAAATACTGGCTAATTAACACTATCATCTGTTTATGGACTCAGATAGCACTTTTTCAATCATTAAGCCTGATGCTGTCAGCAAAGGGTATGCCGGTCGGATACTTGCAAGGATTACTGACGCAGGATTCACCATTACGGCCCTCAGAATGGTGAGGCTCACCAGACAGCAGGCAGAGGATTTTTACTATGTGCACCGTGAACGGGGCTTTTACCGCGGACTTGTGGAGTTCATGTCATCCGCTCCGGTGATAGTGATGGTGTTGAGAAAGGCCAACGCCGTTGAGGAGTTTCGGAGGCTGATAGGCAGCACCGATCCGGCCTGTGCTGACCAGGGCACCATAAGGGCCGACTTTGCCACTGACGTTCAGAAGAATGCGGTCCACGGATCTGACTCGCCGGAAAATGCCGGGAGAGAGGCTTCGTTCTTCTTCCCTGCCATTGAAATATTCTGAAGACGAACAAAAGAGCAGGTACGCTGTTCTGTTAACAAAAATTTATGACCACCAGACTTTCTCCTGACTTTTCTGACAGGAAGACGCTTGAGAAATACTCTTCCGCCTACACACTCTCCGACATGGAGATATTCATCTTTCCGGAGCTCTTTTATCCCCTGGTGCTGGCAAATATCATGTCTCCACTGATCTGGAGATGGCGTGACGACCCGTGGTTCAGAGAAATACACCACAAGAATTTCACCAGCAGGGCTAACCGCATTAAGCAGTATATTATTGATAATTATATCTTCAACCTGGATCTTGAAACCTGGGGGCTTACCGAAAAGGAAACTGAGATTGCCAGGTTCTCGGATTTCTTTGACACGGAGTTGCTGAAACAGTCTAATGCTCTTTTCGGGTATGAGGGAGACAGGTATTATTTCAGCATTGATATACGGAAGCATTTCGGACTTGACAGGTATGACTCTTCGGTCATACCTTACTGGAAGACAGAAACTGTGGAAGCGATGAATGCTTTCATACACAGGGAGCATTACACCACAGGTGCCGGGGAGTGTGTCAGCCTTGCCGCTCTCTATGCCGCTGCAATGTTCATTGTCGGGGAGATACCCCTGGAGAAAATTTTTATGATTGCCACTCCCCTGCATTCTCAGAATTTCATTGATGAGAAGGAGGGGTTACTGACTAACAACCGCCGTATCATGACCAAAAACATGTGGTTCAACGGCACATCGTTGTCGGGTAAAGCGCGCAGGGCACTGGAGAATGAAAAGGTAACCATAGTATCCCATATTTCCGGGCATATACATAGCGTTTATGACAAAGCAACAATCAACAAGGATGATTATCTCAATTTCAGCCACAGGCTGAGGTGTTTTGTCAGGACATCCCTTACCCCGGCCGTGTTCATCAACTTCCTGAGGTTCAAGACAGAGTACAAGTGTCTTTTCCAGTATCATTATCTTCGAACCGGCTCCGTCTATTACATCACCCTGGAAAAGCTTTTTGAATATGAACACTCATCCAGGGCAGGTATGAACGAAGAGACCCGCGACAAGCTCCTGGCGGAGGTTGACAATGAAGAGTTTTTCCCGGAGCCGCTGGCAGGCAAGATCATGCTCAACGATGTGGAGAATTTTCTGCGGAAAAAGGCAGGCTCTGACCTTCATGAACTTGAAGATGAGTTCCTGGCATCATTTCCGACGGAGCACACTGATTGTGTCAGGAGGATGTTCAGCGATATCAGGGCTTTCACGGTAACGGAGCCAAGACTGCCATCCGAAGACCGGGAATTTGTTTCGGCAACTTCCCCGGAAATAGTTGTCACAGACAGCCGTGATGATATTATACGCAAGGTAAAGGCTTCGGCGGCAGAGTCGGAGATGTCGCTGCTGGCACTCTATGCATACCGTGACATGTATTACACCGACTGGAGGCCGTTCATCAAGGCAGCGATTGAGAGGAATCCGGTATGTCACACGGCGCTTGCAGGCGAATCGGCTGACGGTATTTATAAGGTGCTGTCGGGCATAAAGAACAAGTCAATCTATGATTCGGGCAGGATGGCACAGCCGGATGAGGTATGGAACTTCGGGCGGGGCGACGGTGCCGAGAAGGCTTTTCTGATGGCCAATGTGCTTTTACACGACAGCCCCGCGGCAGAGGTAACGATACACCTGGATGAGGGCGGATCTGCCGTTCTTGGCTTTGCAGGAAGAGAGTACCGTTTTGTCAGTTCCAAGGGACACCATCGCAGGATAGAGATACGGATGGGTGATTACAAAGTATCCTGAAATGTGACAGGTTTTCGTACAGTGATCGCTGAACGGTTAACTTTGATATCTGAGTGTCTCTGGCGAGGTGGCCGGCAAACGTTGTTATCTGAGTGCTTCGCGAGGCGTGGCCGGCAAACGTTGTTATCTGAGTGCTTCGCGAGGCGTGGCCGGCAAATGTTGTTATCTGAGTGCTTCGCCGGCCGGGACAGTTCAGACTTAATCAGTGATTGTCAACATGTCAGCACCGGCCGGTTAACGGTCATCAGTGAACGACGATCTCTTTGACCACCACCTCTCCTGCCTTGCTATTCAGCTGGTTGCAGAGCGACTCCCGCAGCATCATCAATTCATTCTTCACCACCGAGGAGGTGAGGTAGATGTGCAGCACACCCTCTTTCAGGTATATCTTTTTTGTCCGCGCGGATATCACCTTGCCCGTGATCCCCTCCCAGAGGTTAATCACCGATGCCTCCTTCAGCTTGGGCGCCAGCCTGTATTCCCTGATGAGGTCATCCAGCGCCTCACCGATGGTTATGGTTTTATTCCTGCGCATCAGCCTGTTTGGTTCCGTTGGTGATCTCCTCCTCTATTCCTCCCCGGCCGATGCGGTAGAGTCTGAAATCGACGCCGGTGGTATCCAGTATACGGTGTATTCGGTCCTGCTGGGTGTCTGTAATGAATACCTGTCCAAACTCTCCCGAGTTGACCAGTCTTATGATCTCCTCCACCCTGTTGCTGTCGAATTTGTCAAAGATATCATCAAGGAGCAGTGCCGGGGCAAAGCCGTTCATTTTGCTGATGAGGCCGTACTTTGCCAGTTTGAGTGCCACGATGAATGACTTCTGCTGGCCCTGGCTGGCCGTGGTGCGTGCCGAGTAACCGTCTATCTCGAAGAGAAGGTCGTCACGATGGATGCCAAGGGTTGTAAACTGCATGCTCTGATCCTTCTCCCTGGCATCGGCGAGCTGCTGACGGAAGTCCCCTTCGCTGACATGTGACCGGTATCTCATACCCACCCTCTCGGCCCCGCCTGATATCTTCGCATAATATGATGCGAAGAGCGGGACAAGGTCATCTGTCAGGGCTTTGCGTGAGCGGTGAATGACTTCAGCTTCAGGCTCCATCATCTCATCGTAGATCTCAAGCATGCTGCTGCTGTCGCGACCTCCCTCCCTGAGTATCCTGTTCCTCTGCATCAGCGCCTTGTTGTATCGCATCAGTGCATCAAGGTAAACAGGGTCATACTGGCTGATGATCATGTTCATGAAACGGCGTCGCTCATCACTGCCACCCGTTATCAGGGTGCTGTCGGCCGGAGAGAGCATTACCACAGGGTATTTGCCCACATGATCCGACATACGCTGGTACTCCTTGCCGTTGAGCCTGAACACCTTCTGTTTCTGTCTCTGGAAGCCGCAGGAGAGTTCATCGGTATTACCATCGCTTACGAACAGGCCCTTGAGGATAAAATAATCCTCACCATGCCTTATGCTGAGGGCATCGGAGTTGTTGAAGAAACTTTTGGTGAGGGAGAGGTAGTGAACTGCGTCAAGAATGTTTGTCTTTCCGACGCCGTTGTTTCCCACAAAGCAGTTGAAACCCGGTGAGAGTTCGAGGGATACCTCCCCGTAATTCTTGAAATTGGTCAGTTCCAGCCTGGCAAGATGCATCTCTTATTATCGCTTCTGATAGAAGTCCAAAGTTAAGAAAAGAAATGGCTGAGGCAACCGGCGGGGCGAGAACAGGGTCAACTGCCGGATCAACCGACGGGACGACCACAGTGGCAAGAACAGGATCAACCGACGGGATGACCGCAGGGTCAGGAACCCTGGCAATTGTCGCATTACCTCTCGTGCTTACACTCTCCCGGCTGCCGCCTGCCGGGGCATTTTTTTATGCTTTTATTTTTTAATAAGTAGAGAAATACTACTTTTGCGGAGTTATTTTTCTGACCTGTAAGAGAGAACATTGAAATGAGCAAGAAAAAGGATACCGGCAACAAGGGAATGGAGAATGTCGAACAGACACTTTCAAAAACAGAACAGTTCCTTGAGCAGAATTACAAGCCACTTTTATACGTACTGGCAGGTGCCGTAGTGATAGTAGGACTGATTTGGCTGGTCAGGTTATACAACAACAAGAAGAATGAAGAGGCTCTCAGCCAGTTATTCATGGCAGAACAATATTTCGGGCAGGACTCCCTGAAGCTGGCTCTCTACGGTGACGGTAACAATCTTGGCTTCATTGATATAGCCGACGAATACAAAAGCACGAAATCGGGGAAACTGGCAAACTTTTATGCAGGTGCCTGTATGATGCATCTCGGACAGTTTGAGGAGGCTCTCGATTACCTGAACAAGTACAAGGTCAGCGATGAGATACTGGCCCCCCAGGCCAAAGGGCTGATAGGTGATGCTAACGTTGAGCTGGGTGACACCGGTGAGGGTATTAAATACTACCTCGAGGCTGCGGAGATGGCTGACAACTCATTTCATTCGCCTATTTATCTCATGAAGGCAGGAATGCTCTATGAGACCGGAGGAGATTATTCCAGGGCGCTGGAGATATACAAGAGGATACAGGGCAGTTACCCTGACAGCAATGAAGGAAGAAGCATAGAGAAGTTCATTTCGAGGGTTAAAATGCACATTGACTGACAGATGGCCACACGCAATCTATCTGAACACGATCCATCGCAGATTCCCGACGCTACAGGGATGAGGTTTGGCATCGTGGTATCCGACTGGAACGGTGAGATCACCAATGCTCTTCTTGAAGGAGCACTCAAAACGCTGAAAAAGCATGGCGTGGCGGATGATGACATTGTGGTTCATCATGTGCCCGGAGCATTTGAGTTGACTCTTGGTGCACAGTGGATGGCCGAATATGACGACACTGACGGAGTTATCTGCCTTGGGTGCGTGATCCAGGGACAGACACCGCATTTCACCTACATATGCCAGGGGGTTACCCAGGGCATCACGCAGCTCAATCTCGACTACAACATACCTTTCATCTTCGGGGTGCTCACCACCCTGACACAGCAGCAGGCGCTCGAACGTGCCGGCGGCATACACGGCAACAAGGGCGACGAAGCAGCTGTGACAGCGATACGCATGGCGGCACTTCAGCGCCGGATTGAAAAATAGGTTTCTCTTTCTACCTGCGGCAGAGGGCCCTGTACGGACACCACGTGCAGCGCCGTTCAAACTGTGTCATCCTGTACTCTTCGTCCTCTGAGAAGATCCGCACAAGAGTCACATCCAGCTGTTCCGAGAATCTTTCCATGAACCCTTCCCATGCATTGCGGTCAGCCCCGGGGCCGTTGAGTCCGGGAACCGTAGCATAGGGCGTGAAATCTGCCGAAGAGAGCTGCTGAACCCAGTAGATGGCCGGTATCACGAGGCGGTCAGGATGATGGTCACGAATGAGACAGCTATATATCAGGGCCTGCAGAAATGCATCATTTCTTTTTTCCTTATCCTCATCAAAGAGATCTTCCGGTGTCACAGCCTCCCTTTTCGGCGCTCCCGTCTTATAGTCGACAACCCTCACCAGCCCTCCGGTGACGTCAACCCTGTCGGCCCTTCCTGCTATTCTGATCACCCTTTTCCGGCCGGCTCCATTCGTCACGGTACGGACAGCAGTAAAGTCATCCTCGAGGTTAAGCAATATCAGTCCCTCATTTTCAGCGTCATACCTTAACAGGTCATTAATATATCTCTCCAGTACCTCTACTATAATAAGGCCTCTTCCCGCCAGGAGGGTATCCATGGTCCATTTCATCTCCTCCAGCGCTGCATCAATGATGGCATCTCTGACGCGGGGGCGGTCAGCGGCCAGTGATGAGATTGCTGCCGGTGCTCCCGGGTCCTCCCTGAACGGGGCATAAAGTCTGTTGAGTGTCTCATGGAGGATGTTACCGAACCTGCGCTGGTCGATATCCTTTTCCAGTATTTCCTCCTCAGGTATTCCGCACACATACCTGTAGTAGAATTTCATCCGGCAGCTCACCCAGGTATTTATTGCGCTGGGAGACAGGTATTTACCTGTCTTACCTTCAGTGCTGTAAAGATCCAGCAGCAGCTTGTTATGTTCCTTACTCTTAGGCAGCAGTTCGGGCATCATGCGGCTGCGCCCGACGCTGATACGGGTGCTCTGCTGAACAGGTTGGAAGGCAGGACTGTAACTCATCCTTACCAGGTACCGGCTCATCTCTCCGCTGCTCAGGCCCTGTGCCGCGGAATTGTAGATAAACCAGCCTCTGTCGGGCTTGCGCAGAAGCCTGAAGAAATAGTAAGAATAGATTGATTCATGCTCGTTCAGGGTGGGAAGCCCGAAGGCTCTGCGGATGTTATAGGGAATGTAGGTGTTATCAAAGGACTGACCCGGGAAGGTGCCCTCATTGAGCGAGAGGAAGATGATGTTCCTGAATTCCAGGGCACGGGTCTCAAGCACGCCCATCACCTGGATGCCGCGCAGGGGCTCGCCGGAGAAAGGCACGACAAGCCTGCGGAGGATCCTGTCTATGAGCCTGATGCATGTATCAATCTTCAGGTCAAGGCTGTATGACCTGATCAGGTTATCGATCCGGGTCATGCTGCTCATGGCCATCCTCAGATACTCGCGGTCTGTACTGAGAGTCAACTCCTTATCCTCTTCGGCGGCGAAGGTTGCCTCTTCAATCGTCTCCATCACGGCTGAGAGGAATCCCGGCAGAGCACTGCCGGCGGCAGGTATGTCAAAGAGTTTTCCCAGGGGAAGGCGTGACCGCAGCATCTCCTCGGATACCCTGATCATGTTTCCCGAGATTATTGCGCTGATTACCTCACCCGCGTCGCGGCCGGCAAGCAGTCTGAAATACTGGTGCCTGAGGAGGGCAATCACCTCTTCACTCCTGAATGATCTGTCACCGCCGCTGATCCTCACTGCTCTCACGAGCGACATCAGCTGTTTCAGGAATGAGTAGAGAGAGGTAAAGCGAAAGGGGTGTCCCATGGTGACATTGACATCACTCACGGAGGCGGGCAGAGAGTTAAGCACCGGCATCAGCAGCTTCTCATCGGCGAGTATCACCGCGGTGTCAGTCATATCTCCTTCAATTGCGATCTCACCCTTTTCAAGGATCTTTGACACCATGCGGGCCTGAGCAGTGTCTGAGGGGGTGTCAATTATGTTCCAGGTGCCGTGCGGTTGTGATGAGTGCTGACCCTCCCCCGTCGTGAGCTCATTGCCATACTGCCTGATATTCTCACGGATGAAGACGGACGCTTTGTGGCCCGGGTCCTCCATGAAGAAATGGTCATCATCCCAGTAAAACTTAGCCTTCCCCCTCTCCCTGAGATACCTGAACAGCTCTCTCTCGCAACTGTTCAGTGCGTTTAGTCCTGCCACATGCCAGACAACTCCATCGGGCACCTTCAGTGTGCCGGCCATGGCTCTCTCAGCCACATCGCGGCAGAGCATGCCGTCTCCTGCCACTCCCTTCTCCCGCGTCGCCGTTTTGAAATCGTTGAAGAGAGGTCCGAGCCTTTGCCACACCGAACGGAACCGTGACCGTGCCTCGCTCTCGGCCGAGCCGGGATTAAACGATTTCCAAAAGCCTCTTATAATCTCATTCTGCTCATCGGTCAGTCCGCCGAATTTTGCATCTATCTCCTTCAGCTCGGAGATATTGCTGTAGAGCTTTTCAGCATCGGCAAGCCAGAGGTCAATATCATTAAAATCGCTGATGATTACCTCGCCCCACGGCCAGAAGTCGTCAAAGCTCATCTCCTCGCCAAATCTCTTTCTGTACACGCGGTAGAGTTCGAAGATCAGTGTCTCAATATCTGCCGGTCTGAGCTCTGTCAGTGACTGGAACAGTTCGCTCACCGTAAGCATCACCGGCGACCATTGGGGCCTGTCGCTCAGTCGTGAGAGGTATTTTGCGAGATAGAGTCCCGCCCTCCTGCTGGGCAGCACCACTCTCTGGCTGACCATATCGTCACCATGATCATTGCAGAGTTCATATGCCACTCTCTCAAGAAAATCCATCATAATCCGGGTTTAAAAAGTCTGCCCTGCCATGTCTCCCGTTCTTCAAGACGCTGTGCGAACAGCTGCAGGATTTCGTTGCTCCGCAGGCTCCAGCTGCGCGGGTCATCGAGCATGCGCGGGGGTGACTCTCCGCTTATGCGGTCAATCATAATGGCAGGGTTGAGTCTCTCGAGGAAAGATATGACAAGGCTGATATAATCATCAGGCGAATAGAGGTCAAACTCCTCCGGTTTATCCCTGAATTCCTTTGCCATAACGGTTCCGGTGATAAGCTGCAGCTGCCTTATCTTCAGAATGTTAACGGGCATTGACGATATCACCTCCGCGCTTGCGGTTATCTGGCTGCGGCTCTCGCCGGGGAGGCCGAATATCAGGTGAGCCCCGGTACGTATTCCTCTCCCGGATGTCTCTGCCACCGCCCTCACTGCGTCAGCAAAGGTATGGCCCCTGTTAATCCGTTTAAGTGTTACGTCGCTCACAGTTTCAATTCCGTACTCGACTGTAACAAACCGGTCCCGTGCCAGCTGTGCCAGGTAATCGAGCAGTTCGCTGCTGACACAGTCAGGGCGGGTCCCGATGACCAGTCCGGTTACCGCCGGGTGGCAGAGGGCCTCCTCATAGAGTGACTTAAGCCTGTCAATACCAGCATAAGTATTGGTATAAGCCTGGAAATATGCAAGATAGCTATCGGCCCGCCGATACCGTTTACGGTGGAAGGCTATGCCCTTTTCTATCTGTTCCGTGACGCTGCTGTCGGGTATGCAATAAGCAGGGATAAAGGCCTCATTGGTGCAGTAGGCACATCCCCCATAACCTATGGAGCCGTCGCGGTTGGGGCAGGTAAAGCCCGCATTGATACTAACCTTCTGCACCCTTTTTCCAAAGTAGGAGGTGAACCAGTCGGTGTATGAGTTATACCGTCTTGCCGTTCCCCACGGATATGTCTGTTCCCGGGTCATACCTCCTCCAGAATATCCTTTTCCACATACCACAGCCAGGCGCTCACCTCGTTGTAACCCATCTGCCGGAGCAGGTCGCGGTAGCCGGAGGCCTGCCGACGGTGCCGTTCATCCCGTTCCCCGAACTTGTAATCAACCACCGTGACGTTGCCGTTGTGTGTCATGATGCGGTCAGGACGGCGGGCGGCGCCCGTGGGCAGTATGATTGTGGCTTCCGTCATCACGGCGCAGGAGCCGTCGAACCAGCGTCTCACCCTCTCGGATGAGATCATTGTGCGCACGCGTGATACTATCTCATCACGCCGTGTGACGGGAAGGAGTCCGCTGTCGCACACACGGTCTGCAGCAGCTTCGATATCATTGGCGGTTGTCACCATGCCAAGCAGCTCATGCATCATGATGCCGTATGCCCTGCCCCCGCGCTCCGTCAGTTTGATCTCGTCGTGCGGGAGGGCGCCGCCCGTCCTCAGCCTGAGCCTGCCGCGTCTTTCGGTTACATCATAGTTATCAAGGTCATAGGTCACCTCTCTTCGTTCAGTAGTTACCGGCGGCAACGCACCGCTGGTTATGTGGAGCACGTCATCAGTCTCACTGTGGGTAAAGTCATCAGGCAGGCCCTTTACCGCCTCGTTAAGAAGGCTCTCGGCGCTGGCACCGCCGGAAGAGGGCTTTGTCGTCTCCGGAGCCATAATGCATAGAACATCTACCGCGCGGGTGAAAGCTACATAGAGAAGGTTGATGCCGTCAATCCATTCTGATATCTTCTCAGTCATTGCCTCTCCTGCAAATAAAGAATCATCAAGGCGGCTGCTCAGTTCAGGCAGCACGAAAGGCATCGGGGAGAAAGGCTCAGGCACTTCTTTTACCCAGAGCAGGGGTCGGCTGAAACCCCGTCTTCCAAAAATCCACGATACGAAGGGTACTATCACCACCTTTCCCTGCAGTCCCTTGGCCTTGTGTATTGTCATCACGCGCATTGCCTCCTGGCGGTCGGACTGGCTGAGGGTGCTCTTGCAACCCTCCCTGTCCCACCATCCGACGAACGACGACAGGTCGGAGCTGTAGCGGCCGGAGTAAGTCAGCACAACGTCCTGAAGGGAACAGAGATAGGCAACATTTTCCCTGTGGCTGCCGAGGCCGAAGTAACGGATCATATTTTCCGTGGCACCGAATAGCGACTCGTTCCTGAAGGCATTCAAGGCCTCCTCCCACCCTGTCGGCATCGGATCATCACTATCCGTATTCATCTCTCCGCTATACGCCTGATGATCATTGCCGCCCGGCCCTCTCTCTCCGGCATGCAACGGATCCGGCTCGTTTGAATGTTCCATCTCTCCGGCATGCACCGGATGATCATTATGACCGGTTTTTCTGTCGCCGGCATAGATCATGTGCTCATCGCCACCCGTGGCGAGAACATATGATCTGACCATCAGGCTCCTGTTGATACGGCTGCCGGGGTCAACCAGGTACCGCAGTGATGCTATAATAAGGGTGACGGCCGGGTTGCGCTCGAGGAAGAGAGAGTCACCCGAGGTAACCTCGAAGTTGTATCTTGACTTTCTCTCATCGGGGCAGGCAGCACTGTACTCAAGCAGGCGGCTGATGATGCTTTTCCCCTCCTCGTTGGTGCGGCACAGGAACAGTATGTCATCAGCCCTGTAGCCGTGATCCTGTAACCTCTCCACCAACGCAGGAATGTCATTCAGCACCCTATCCTTCCATTTCTCATCCTCTGAAGCCTTGTAAAGGCTCACCTGCACCATCCCTCCTGGTTTGGCATCGGTACCCTTTTGCACTGACTCTGCATATATAGAACTGATTTTCAGCTGATCATAGGAAAGTCTTTCGTCGCATAGTGCGGGCATGGCCCCTGGAGCGAAGAGGTGGTTGTTAAACCTGATGACATTGGCACGGCTGCGGTAGTTGGTATCGAGCAGCACGTTTCGCACTGCCTCATCGCCAAAGGCTGCCGCCGCCTCCCGATGTATGATCCTCCAGTCGCTGTTTCTCCACCGGTAGATCGACTGCTTTACATCGCCGACAACAAGGTTGTCCTTACCGCGCGACATTGTTTCACTCATCAGGGGCCGGAAGTTATTCCACTGGATACGTGAGGTATCCTGAAACTCGTCTATTATGTAATGGTCATAAGCTGTGCCTATCTTTTCATATATAAAAGGAGTGTCATCATCTTTTATAAGCCTGTTTATCAGCTCGCCGGAGTCGGACAGGAGGAAGAGGTTTTCATCATGTGCCAGGCTTCGTACCCTTTCGCTTATGGCTCCCAGTATTCCTATCACGTGTATGGTCCTGACCTGTGCCAAGGCGGAGAGGTATAGCCTATATCTCGTTTCAAAGAGTGACGTGATGGCCTTCACCGTCTCTCCCAGCCCCTTTTGCATGGCTGCTTCAAAGGCAGCAATCACCTCAGGGGCAGCACTCCCCGGATAATATTTACCCTCTTCCGCTGCCTTCCGCCAGGTGGCGTTGGGAGGTTTTGTCTCACCCCCTGCGTACTTTAGCATGGCATCACCCACCCCACCCCTTGACTTATTGAGGAAGTCATCCGGGGTAAGTCCGCATTCGCCGCAGAGAGTGACGCCTCTTTCAGCCAACGCTCTCAGTTCTGTCTCAAAGCTCCTCTTTATGATGTATATCTTGTCAGCGTACCGTTTAAGCACTTCGTAATCGCCAATCGTCTGCTTTTCCAGGGGGCTCAGCTGCCTGAAGTTCTCCGTGAAGATCAGTTCGGCCACCTCCATGATCTCTCTGCGGATATCCCATCCCTTATTGTCATCAAGGCGGGAGCCGACGTACGATGATATCCAGGCCAGCAGCCTTCTGTCTGTTGCCACCTCTGCCAGCAGTCCGTCGACGGCATCAGAGAGCAGGTTGTTATGTTCAAGTTCGATTTCATAGCCTGAAGGAATATCCATCTCACGTGCAAAGGCCCTGATCACCCTCTGGAAGAAGGAATCAATGGTACCGACGGTGAATCGGGAATAATCCTGCAGGATGTTATTGAGTGCCAGCGGGGCGTTCTTTCGCACCGTCACCATGGCGTCATCAGGGTCGGGCCACAGCTCCGGGAAGAAGTTGCAGAGATAACCGGCAAAGATACTCCTCTCCCTCTCGCCTTCAGGACTCTCCTCTCCGAGGAGCGACAGCCGCTGCAGTATGCGGCTCTTCATCTCGGCAGCGGCGCTGTTGGTAAAGGTTACGGCAAGAATCCTGCGGTAGGCGCCGGGATCACGAAGCACACGCGACAGATAGAATGCAGTCAGGGCGTGGGTCTTTCCTGAGCCGGCCGATGCACTGTATTTCAATAATTTACCCGGAGAGTTCATCTTTTGAAAAATAGTAAAAAAAGAGTCGCGCTCCGAGCCGGCGTTGAAGTAGTTTTCAACATATTGAGTTAAGAGCTACCTTTGCGGTGTGAAGAAGAAGGTTGCAGTAGGGCTGTCGGGAGGCGTTGACTCCAGCGTCGCTGCGTGGCTCCTTAAGGAGGAGGGCTACGAGGTGGAGGGAATCTTCATGATCAACTGGCATGACAGCCAGGGAGTGCTGAAGGGCGACTGTCCATGGGATGAGGACGTAACCTTTGCAGAGATGGTGGCCAGAAAGCTTGGTATAAAGCTGCGCACCGTTGATCTCAGTAAAGAGTACCGCAACAGGGTGGTCAATTACATGTTCAATGAATATGGTGCGGGTCGCACTCCCAATCCTGATATTCTTTGTAACCGTGAGATAAAATTTGACTCTTTTGTCCGTGAAGCCCTCAGCAGCGGTGCAGACTATGTTGCCACCGGACATTACTGCCGTACGGTGACAACAGAGACTCCGTCCGGTCCCATGCACAGACTCCTGGCAGGAGTGGACGGAAATAAGGACCAGAGTTATTTTCTCTGCCAGGTAAGCCAGAGGCAGCTTAACAATGTATTGTTTCCTGTCGGTGCCCTGTCAAAGCCGGAAGTGCGCAGGATAGCTGCTGACCTTGGTCTTGCAACCGCAGACCGCAAGGACTCGCAGGGCATTTGCTTTGTGGGCAAGGTTGACCTCCCTCTCTTCCTGCAACAGCAGCTGGAGGCCAGAAAAGGCAGAGTCATCAACATACCCAGGGATCACCCTTTCAGGGCATGGCCTGACGGACTGCCGGAGAATGACACTCTCTCATCCGAGCTGCAGCTCATGGCAGCACCGCATACGCTGAGGCCAGGTGACGGGGTGACTGCCGGAGTACACACCGGAGCACACTTCTTCACCGTGGGGCAGCGCAAGGGATTGAATCTGGGAGGTTACAGGGAGCCGCTATTTGTGATCGGCACCGACACTGTCAGCAACCTGGTATATGTGGGTGAGGGTCAGACGCATGGCGGACTGTACCGCAAAGGGCTCTTCATCAGGGCAGAAGAGGTTCACTGGATACGTACCGACCTTACCATGCAGAGCGGCGAAAGCCGTGATTACCTGGTGAGGATACGTTACCGCCAGCCGCTGCAGAGGGCCCGTCTCTATGCCAGGGAGGAGGGCTGTTACATTATCTTCGAAAAGCAGCAGCGGGGTATCACTCCCGGACAGTTTGCCGCATGGTACGACGGCGTGGAGTTGCTGGGGTCAGGAGCGATCCATAAATAATATAAGGAAACCTAAATCCTCTCTGAACAATAATTGTTTAACTTTATAGTTGTTATTAATGATTAAAACTGACCACGGAATGAAAAGAGTGATCCTTTCCTTAGTTTTCATTGCTTTCGCATTTGGAATAAATGCGCAGAGTAACGTAATCAAAACCAATCCTCTCGGCTTGGCTTTTGGAAACTTCAATGCCACATATGAAAGAGTATTTGGCACCACCTCATCAGTATTGATAAAGGGGCAGTATCTCTACAGTTTGTTTGGAGAAAAAGTTAACCTCGCCGGAATTGGTCTCGGTTATCGCTATTACTTCACGCATGCGAAAAAGCCGGTACCGGGCGGATTCTACCTTAATCCACAGGCATCGATTTCCATTGGAACTGTAAAGAACGATGCTGATGAAAGTTACAGTGCAACCATAATATCCTTTGGTGCCGAACTTGGTTATCAGTGGGTCTGGGAGAGCGGTTTTGTTCTGGACCTGGGAATAGGGCCCTCCTATACAATCGGTAAAGGAGAAACAAGCGAAGATGCTGATCTGGAAGGGATTCTGCCAAGCGCAACCCTTGCTATCGGGTATGCCTTCTGACAAGGACAATACAATATATTAAACTGCTTATCTGCTTCGCTCATGT
>DHHM01000009.1 GCA_002403305.1 Bacteroidales bacterium UBA4772 | reverse complement strand
ATATTTATTAATACGGATAATCATTATGCGCATATTATTAAATTTGCGATTTGCGATTTGCGATTTGCGATTTCAGACTGCCGTCCCAACACTCCCGACTTCATCGGGACAGGTTCGTGCGCGGGATTGAGCCTCTCCCTGCGGCGGAGCCTCAAACTGCCGACTGCCGACTGAAGACTGAAGACTGCCGACTGGACTAGCCCCCAAAATCATCAAACGCAATGTTCTCCTCCGGCACGCCCAGGTTGTCAAGCATGTTAAGCACGGCAGAGTTCATCATCGGGGGTCCGCAGAGGTAGTACTCTATCTCTTCCGGCAGCTCCAGCTTGCCCAGGTAATTGTCAAGCAGCACCTGGTGGATGAACCCGGTGTAGCCGGTCCAGTTATCCTCCGGCAACGGCTCTGAGAGGGCCAGGTTGAAGGTGAAGTTGGGGAACTTCTCTTCAAGCTCCCTGAAGTCATCCTCGTAGAACACCTCTCTTATGGACCTTGCTCCGTACCAGTATGAGATCTTCCTCGACGACTTCTCAGTCTTGAGCAGGTGGAATATATGCGACCGCAGCGGCGCCATTCCTGCTCCGCCTCCAATATATACCATCTCGGCATCGGTATTCTTGATATGAAACTCCCCGAAGGGTCCGGAGATGGTCACCTTATCACCAGGCTTCCGAGAGAAGATATATGACGAACTTATCCCCGGCGGCACGTTCAACCACTTGCGGTTCCTGTCCATTGGCGGGGTGGCTATCCTGATATTGAGTATTATCAGGTTCTTCTCAGCCGGGTAGTTGGCCATGGAGTAGGCCCTGAAGGTCTCCTCGCTGTTCTTTGTCCTGAGACTCCAGAGGTCAAACTTATCCCAGTCGGGCCGGTACTCCTCCTCCACTTCTATATCCTTCCTGAAGTCGACCTCATAGCGCGGAATATCTATCTGTATGTACTCTCCTGATTTGAAGACGAGATCTTCACCTTCAGGCAGTTTGACGACAAACTCCTTTATGAAGGTTGCCACGTTCCTGTTGGAGACCACCTCGCACTCCCATTTCTTAATACCGAGTATCGCCTCCGGCACATGGATAGTCATATCCTCGCGCACCTTTACCTGGCATCCCAGTCGCCAGTTGTCGTGCTGTTCACGGCGGGTGAAGAAGCCCGTCTCGGTGGGCAGTATTGACCCGCCGCCCTCGGTGATCTGGCATTTGCACAAGCCGCAGGTGCCCCCTCCGCCACAGGCTGACGGCAGAAAGATGCCGTTGTTCGAGAGCGTTGAGAGCAGGTTCGAGCCGGGTGAGACCACCATCTCACGGTCGTTGAGCTTCAGTTTGACATCGCCCTGCGGGGTGAGTTTCTGCCTGGCATAGAGAAGCAGCACCACCAGCAGTATCATTACCAGCACGAAAACTGCCACGCTTATGAGAACAGTGCCTGCTATTGATAAACCTAATATCATATCTTTTCAGATTTCATCATGACAAAAAATTGACATATATGGAATGTCGAAATACTTTTCCCTTTTTTCTGTTGACAATGCGTTTGCTCTTCCTGATCCATGGGTGTTGCATTACAGTGTGATTCCGAGGAAGCTCATGAATGCTATGCCCATCAGTCCGGTAAGAATGAACGTAATGCCCAGTCCTCTCAGCGGGGCAGGCACGTTTGAATAGCGCATCTTCTCCCTGATGGCAGCCAGTGCCACGATGGCCAGCAGCCAGCCAACGCCTGATCCGAGTCCGAATACTGCGGCCTCTCCGATGTTGGCGTACTCTCTCTCCTGCATGAAGAGTGATGCACCGAGGATAGCACAGTTGACCGCTATCAGAGGCAGGAAGATTCCCAGGGAGTTATAGAGGGCGGGGCTGAATTTCTCGATCACCATCTCCACGAGCTGGACGATAGAGGCTATCACCGCTATAAACATGATGAACGAGAGGAAGCTGAGGTCGAGATCGGCAAAGCTGTCGCTGAGCCATACCAGTGCTCCTTTCTTAAGGATATACTGCTCCAGCAGGAAGTTCACCGGCACTGTTATCACCAGCACGAAAATGACCGCTAATCCGAGTCCCATAGAGGTCTTGACTGTCTTTGACACCGCCAGGTATGAGCACATACCCAGGAAGTAGGCAAAGATCATGTTGTCGATGAAGATCGACCTGACGAATATGTTGATTAAGTTTTCCATGACCCTTAATGCTACTTATTTTCTTCTATCAGTGTTTTATTCCGGCTGCGCTGAACCCAGATGATCAGTCCCACCGTGATCAGGGCCATTGGCGGGAGTATCATCATGCCGTTATCCTCATAGCCCCAGTTGTATACCCCGATTTTCTCCATCACCGGGACGCCCATGATGCTTCCGCTGCCCAGAAACTCACGAAAGAATGATACAACTATGAGTATCCATCCGTATCCCCATGCATTGCCCAGTCCGTCGAGGAAGGCGGGCCACGGTTTGTTGGCCATGGCGAAGGCCTCGAGGCGACCCATGATGATACAGTTGGTTATTATCAGTCCCACGAAGACCGAGAGTTGCTTGCTGATGTCAAAGGCGAAGGCCTTCAGGAACTGGTCCACGATGATAACCATGGTGGCTATCACCACCAGCTGCACTATGATCCTGATACGACCCGGTATCATCTTCCTCAGCGAGGCTATCACAACGTTTGACACTGCCAGCACCACCATGACCGAGATGGCCATTACGATGGCGGGGTTCATCTTCACCGTGACCGCCAGCGCCGAGCATATACCCAGCACCTGCACGGTGATCGGGTTATCCTGCCCCAGCGGGTTGGTCAGCAGCTTCCTGTACTTTGCCGAGAAGAGCGGCTCTTTTTCAACGTTTTCCATATCTACTTCCTGTTTTTGCTGAGGTATTTCTCATATTTTATAAGCCCGTCGTGAACCATCGCCTCCAGCCCCTTGCTGGTGATGGTGCCTCCGGAGATGGCGTCAACCTCATGACTGCTCTGAGGGTCAGCGCCGCCCTTGACCACCTTTATCCCGAAGAAACTGCCGTCGCGAAAGAGGCTTTTATTCAGGAACTGGCTCTCGAAGGCGGTGGTGTTGATCTCGGCGCCCAGTCCCGGTGTCTCGCCCTGGTGGTCGAACGTGACTCCGTCAATGGTCGAGAGATCCTCCTTCAGTGCGACGTATCCCCAGATCGGGCCCCAGAGTCCCTTGCCCTCCAGTGGCAGGATGTGAAGGGTGTCGCCCCTGTCGTCCACTGCAATGAATACGGGCAGGTACTGTTCTGCCAGCGGTTTCTTCTGCTCGGCACGAAGTCCCACGGTGAAGGCGTCAACGCCCTCCAGGTGTTCGCCTTCAATGTTGATCACATAGCTCTCCCTTATATATTTGTCATAGAGCTCAACAGCATCTGCCTTGGTTGAGGTGACATTAATCGAGGAGAGAATATTCATCTTCTTCTCCACTTCTACATTCTTCTCCTGCCTGGGCTGCAGCAGCAGCGCCGTGAGGGAGAGGAGGATGGCGACGGAGACAATCATCACCACCGAGAAGACCATTATATATCTGTTGCTGAAATCTTTCATCTCGCGGTTTGTTAAGCTGTCCTTACTCGTTTTACCCTTCTCCTGATGTTGGCCTGCACCACATAATGGTCAATCAGCGGAGCCATCACGTTCATCAGCAGTATCGCCAGCATGGTCCCCTCAGGGTATGCCGGGTTGAAGACCCTGATTATCACGACCAGTATACCTGTCAGCGCCCCGTAAATATACTTCCCGGTGTTTGTCTGTGCTGCCGATACCGGGTCGGTGGCCATGAAGACAGCGCCGAAGGCAAAGCCACCCATTATCAGGTGGTAGTATGCCGGTATCTGCATATAAGCGTTCCCTCCCGTAAGATTGAGCAGCAGTCCCATGCCCAGTGCGCCGAGGGTCATGCTCAGCATAATTCGCCAGCTGCCCACTCCGGTAACCAGCAGTATCAGGGCTCCTATCAGTATGGCGATGACCGACGTCTCGCCCACGGACCCGGGTATGGTACCGACAAACATCTCCATCGCTGAGGGCATCCGGGCAATGCCGTCAAGCTTCGCCACCGCGAGCGGTGTAGCACCGGAGAAAGCGTCAATAGCTCCCCCCTTTGTAAGCCCCTCGATCCATACAGTGTCACCGCTCATCCATGCCGGGTAGCTAAAGAAGAGGAAGGCACGGGCTGTGAGTGCTGGGTTGAGTATGTTCATACCGGTGCCGCCAAATATCTCCTTGCCGATGATAACGGCGAACGCCACCGAGACGGCAAGCATCCACAGAGGCACATCTATAGGCATGATGAGAGGTATCAGCATGCCGGTGACGAGATAACCCTCATTGATCTCATGTCCGCGTATCTGGGCAGCAACGAACTCAATGCCCAGTCCCGTAACATAACTCACGATTATCAGCGGAAGGATCTTCAGGAAGCCGAACCAGAACATCTGCATCAGCGACCAGTCAACGATGCCGAAGGCCCTGGTATGCTGCAGTCCGATGTTGTATGACCCGAACAGCAAGGCCGGGATCAGCGCGATGACCACTATGATCATTGTGCGCTTCATATCCATATAGTCTCTGATATGTGCGCCCCTGGAAGTAACCTGGTCGGGAACGTACAGGAAGGTTGCGAAGCCGTCATAGACGGAACGCAGCTTCTCAAAGCGCCCTCCCTTTTCAAAGAGGGGCTCCATCTTCTTCATTTTATCTAGCAGGAAACTCATTGCAGACTCATTGCTTTAATTAGTTCATCTCTTTTATCATCAGGTTGATCCCGCTGCGGATGATCTCCTGTAACTCGCTCTTGGAAGGGTCTATGTACTCGCACAGTGCAAAGTCCTCCTCCGCCACCTCGTATATGCCCAGGTTTTCCATCTGTTCAACGTCCCCGGCCATGATCGCCTTGATGAGGTAGATAGGATATATATCCATCGGCAGCACATTCTCATAGTGACCGGTCATGACAAAGGCCCTGCGGCCGCCGTGAAGGTTGGTGTCCATCTCATAATCCTTCCGCGGAAGCAATTTGGAGACGAAGCTCCTCCAGTAGCTGAATTTCTTCAGTCCGGGTGTGGCCCATCCCAACAGCTCGTGGTAGTCGCCCTCGGGCAGCACGGTGACCATGTTGTC
This sequence comes from Bacteroidales bacterium UBA4772, assembly GCA_002403305.1. Taxonomy (GTDB): domain Bacteria; phylum Bacteroidota; class Bacteroidia; order Bacteroidales; family VadinHA17; genus SR-FBR-E99. The sequence goes on along the minus strand of DHHM01000009.1, from coordinate 4,276 downwards.
ATAGAAACCCAAGGAGCCGTCGGCAGCAATTCTCCTGCCGGTAAGCACATTGCCGCTGATGACCCTGTGGTTGCCCTCCCCGAGATTCGCCTTCAGGATGCCACCCACTGAGGCTCCCGGTGTGATGCGGTGATACTTGGGATGCAGCACCCCGCTACCCGCCAGGGCTATGATACGTTCGCGGTCATGGAAGCCGGTGTCGAAGAGACGGCCCAGGGCCACCACATCCTGGATGTCAACGGTCCAGACCACCTCATTCTTTGATACCGGCTCAATATGATGTATCTGAATGCCAACATTGCCGGCCGGATGAGGCCCTGAAAACTGGTGAAACTCTACGCCTGTGAGGTTCTTCACCTCGGCCACCCTCGATCCCCCGGCCTCCTGCGAGAGGTGTATCTTACCATCGGTAAGGCGCGAGAGCACATTGATGCCGGTCTGAAGATGATTGCCGTGCACGTTGGCCATGATGAAATCTATATCGGGAGCCAGCGGCGCAGTGTCAAAGGCAGAGATGAAAACTGCCCTGGGGGCAGTGCCGGGACGGGCGACGATATGATAGGGTCTCTGACGCAACAGGGGCCACATTCCCGAGCTGAGAAGCCTCTCCGTCACCGCCTCACGCGTCATCTTGAGAGGATCGGCGACGCCGAAATCAACCCGGTCATCCCTGTCACGGTCAATGACAACCTCGGTAAGCACCCGCTTTTCGCCGCGGATGATCTCCCTGACCACCCCGCTGACAGGTGAAACATACTTTATCTCAGGGTAAGCCTTGTCATGAAAGAGGGCTGTGCCCGCCATGACCTTGTCACCCTCCCTGACCTCAAGCCTCGCTGTCAGACCGGGGAAATCGGCAAACCTGACGCCAAAACGGTCAACGGCTGTCTCCGGAAGAAGAATCTTCTCAGCCTTACCGGCAAGCTTGATGTTCAGTCCTTTACGTAATCTGATGACTGTTGACATATATAGAAATACAACTTGGTTCGATTGAGACTACAATATTAATACAATGTTAAATACATCACAGGCAGAGATAATAAAAATCACAACAGAACATAAGTTTTGGGGTGGTATTGCGATCCGGCAAGATATTTGTACTTTAGGCCTGAATTATTAGTTATGTACAGAAAATTCACAACGATAAAAATATTAAGTTTATCAATAGCATGTCTTCTTGCAGGAACCTTTTCTTCCTTTTCGCAGGATTTTTCTTCCGGCGAGTATTGTGCTCCGAATGTGAAGAGCATCTGGTTCGAGAAGGACGGATGGAGACTTGCCTACCCCTTCGTGCAACCGGGATCCGGTGAGGAGATGATACTTCACTTTGATGTTATTGACGGTGACGGGGGTACGCTCTGGTACCGCATCACTCACTGTGACCGCGACTGGAACAGCAGCGACCTTTTCACCAGCGACTATCTCGAAGGTTTTGAAGAGAACCAGATAACCAATTACCTCCCCTCGTTCAATACGAAGGTCAACTACACTCACTACTCACTGAGTCTCCCCAATGATGACATCAGGTTCCTGGTCTCTGGTAACTATGTCATCACGGTATGGGCATACGGGGAGCCCGATGCTCCCCTGCTCACCAGGCGCTTCTTTGTGAGTGAGGGCAGCACCTCAGCCGCCGTCACCTTCAGAAGGCCCATGAAGCCCGGCACCACGGAGACGCATCAGCAGGCTGAGATCACCGTCTCCCTGGGAGCGCTGCCGGTTACTGACCCCTACAGGCAGGTCACCGTCACCGTGATGCAGAACGGCAGGTGGGACAGGGCCCGCAGCAGCCTCAACCCCGATTTCGTCGGCAGCGGCAGGCTGGAGTTCAACACTCTCTCTGATAAGACGCTGATGCCCGGCGGAAACGAGTTCAGGTACTTCGATATAAAGACCATCAGGCAGACCAGGCAGAACGTACGGGCAATAGAGTATGTCAACGGAATATATCATGCTTACCTCATACCCTCTGACGACCGGGAGTTCAGGCAGTATTTCTACAATGAGGACTTCAACGGCAAGTACTGGGTGGCGATGGAGGAGAGCGACGAGCCGGACAGGGATGCCGATTATGTACGGGTATACTTCACCCTGCCTGCCCACCGTGAGCTGCAGGGAGGCTCGGTATATGTCGCCGGCGCCTTCACCGGCTGGAGATACGGTCCGGAGAACATGATGCGATGGAATGCTTCACGGGGGTGCTATGAGGCCTCGCTGCTGCTGAAGCAGGGATGGTACAACTATGAATATGCCTTCATCCCCTCAGGGTCAGACAAACCGGAGGGCTTTGCCTTTGAGGGCAGTCACTGGGAGACTGAGAACGACTACCTGATTCTCACCTACTTCCGTGATCCTACCAAGAGGTATGACCGTCTCACCGGGGTCAGCGTGGTAAACACCCGTGATATCCGGCAGTAATCCTCCGTGTTAGTGTTTATCGATCCGGGTAATAATGCCTGATATCAGGTTAATCACCAGCTATTTTCTTAGAAATCTGATGTCACTGAGAGGATAATCGAGCTTAACGGTTTTCACGATTTCTCCTGTCTCCGGAAGAATAAACAACACCTCGTTATCAGAGCTGACAGCCAGGTAGCATTTGGTCACCGGATCATAGGCGGCTATACAGTAATGATAACCGTCAATTCCGTTGACCGGGCTTGAGCTTATCAGCTCTCCCGTCGAAGGATTATATACATCAATGTAATATTCTCCTTCTTCGCTTCCCGGTCTCATAGCAATAATATTGTTTTCATCAGTGTTATAGACCACATTTGTCAATGGCTCAGCAAGCTCTACGGTTTTCGTCAATGAACCTGTGACAGGATTTATATATAACAGACTTTTGTCAGCCCTTTGAAGGATGTACAGCCGGTTCACCGGGTCGAAGAAGTGAGTGCAGAGATAAACGCCATCACCAAGGCTGAACTCTTTGTTTAATACTATATCGCCTGTCTCCAGGTCAGTTGTAAGCAGATAGGTGTGAAATACGGGCAGCGTAGCGCCGTTTGTACTATCGGGGTCAAGTACATATTCATACTCGCCATAAGTGCCGATAAGAACATTGTTCTCCGGGTCAATCACAGCGCTTGAAATGAGGCCAGGGAGCCTGATTGACCTGATTATACTGCCGTCACCGGTATTGACAAGAGTAAACACCGTATCACAGCTGACATACCCGTATCCGCCGGTATTTGGATCATATACCGTTGAACTCAGAATGTAGCAGCTTACAGGATTGGTCTCAACGTATCCCGAATCGAGGTCGATTGTGACCATCTCACTTCCTTTGGCAGATTTAATTCCGGTGAGTACCAGGTGGCCGGACTTTGTTCCGACCGGATTCTTTTCACAGGAATACAGAACCAGGAAAGCCAACACTGAAAAAAACAGACTTCTTTTCATTTCCTTGGTAATTTTAAGTTGCGTCTTTCATGTACTGAAAGGTGGCAGATTCGTTGTTATATTTTACCGGGATTCTCACTTAGCTCCGGTAAAGGAGGCAACGAGAAGCCTCTTACTTTTGCTAGCGAATCTCTATGCATCTCAAAAAACCTACGTTGACCTTCTGTAAGCAGGTCATAGATGTACATAAAGTTGTATTCCCCAAATACAAATTCTTTGTAAGGCACGTTTGGATCTGATGATCTTATCCAGAAAAGACTATCCTTATTTTGATCAAATTCCATCACATTATATTTTAGCTCTTTATCTTTGTAATATTTCGAATATCTTTTAACAATCAATGGCTCTCGTGACTGATATATCAAAGATAGATCGATTAGTGTGTCTCTACTTTGAATATCTACATTAAGATAAGTGTAAGGTCCATCCCTAAACTCATAGGAAATATTAAAACTCTCTATTTCAGTGACGAGGCCCTCATTTTTAATCATTTCTATATATTTTTCATTACCTGTCTGGCAGGCGGTTAACGTGAAAAGAAAAATAAATAATATCTTGAACTTTCCCATCTTACTACTTTTGTAACTATTTAGCTGGTATCCAAAAATAAAGAAAATCCAAGGGTTATCAACAATTAATGCACTAATTCGATGGGGTATTTTTCCGATTTTCAAAAAAACCGATAGATTATCAACAATTGTTGGGATTATTCTGATAAAATAAGGGCTAATAATTTGATTTATAAGACATGAGGCATGTAGTTTTGAAAGAAAAAAAGTATTGCTTTCAGAACAGGCCATATCGGAGCTTATTGAAAAGGTTAATAGTCTAACCTCTCGATTATATTCTGAGATTTTCAACAAATTGTACC
>DHHM01000019.1:38660-90201 GCA_002403305.1 Bacteroidales bacterium UBA4772 | reverse complement strand
ACATTAAATTGAAAAACTCAGAATTATATGAGACGGAGAAAAATTATGCCGAGCTACAATTGAAATATACCGAGATGGAGTTAGAAAATGCAGAACTAAAATCCAAGGTGGCAGAACTGGAGGCTCGCATAAACAGCAATAGCCGTAACAGCAGTAAACCTCCATCAAGTGATGGTTACCAGAGGAAGCCTGCTTTTCCAAGAAAGAAGAAGGGCAAACAGGGAGGCCAGCAGGGACATCAGGGCAGAACCCTTCGGCAGGTCGAACATCCAGATAAGACAGTGAAGCATAAACCCGGTCCGTGCGACTGTGGTCATGAATTCAGCGATGAGGAACTGAGTGTGGCGGAAACGCGCCAGGTTTTCGATTTACCCCAACCCAGGCTGGAAGTTATCTCCCATGAGTTGCTAAAGGGAAAATGTCCTGTATGTGGCAAGTGGCACAAGGGTATTGCTCCTGAAGGGGTCAATGCTCCTGTTCAATATGGTCAGGGAGTTAAAGCTCTTACGACATTATTGAATGTAGACTATAGAATACCATTCAAAAAGATACAGATTTTATTTAGTGACTCGTTCGGATATGCCATCAATGAATCAACGGTATATTCAGCCTCGAAGCAATGCTACAAGCAGCTGAAAGAGCCCATGGAAATCATCAAATCAAAGATCATTGAGGCGATGACCGCCCATGCCGATGAGACCGGGATCCGGGTAGAAGAGATGTTGCACTGGCTGCACGTTGCAACCACAGAGATGTACACATATCTTTTCGTACATGAGAAACGAGGGAGACTGGCATTACAGAGCGGGCAATCCATCCTGAATAAGCTCACCGGTTGGCTGGTACATGATTGCTGGGGTAGCTATTTCAATTTCAATGAACTGGACCATGCCCTTTGCGGGGCACATATTCTCAGGGAACTTGAGGGATTGATCGAGAACCAACAAAGCAAGTGGGCCGGGGTTTTCAAAACCTTCCTGATGCATATATTTGAAATGCCCCTTGAAGAAAGGATCAGGCGACGACAACAAATTCAAGCGAGGTACACCCTGATTTGTGGTATGGGTGAAAAAGCGGAACCCCCGCCAGGAAAGATTTCGGGAAAGAAGGGCCGTTATAAACGAACCAAAGGAAGAAATCTTGTAGAACGTCTGATCAGGGAAAAAGAGGCTGTACTTGCATTCGCTTTCAACCAGGAAGTGCCATTTACAAATAATCTTGCCGAACGAGATCTTAGACCAGCTAAGGTCAAACTGAAAGTATCCAATTGCTTCCGTTCTTTCGAAGGAGCAGAGATCTATGCCCGAATAGCAAGCTTTGTCTCAACAACCCGCAAACACGAACGCAATGTTTTCTCAGAATTATGCAATACCTTTAACGGATATAACTTCTTGACAAGGTAACATACCCCGTCAATCAGAAACATAATAACAATGAAATCAGAAAGAGTTGAGATAGAATTATATCTTTATGAATTCGAAGCATTAAAGGCGAATAGGATGATCAGCGATATGTGCGGTAGATATTTGAAATCAGCGGAGAAGCGTGGTGACTATTTCGTGATTGATCTGTCTATTCAAGAAGCAAATGATTTGGCTGGTTGGGTGGCGGCGGAAGCAAATCATGCAACAAGCAAGAGGAAAAGTGAACACCTTAATTCGGCTTGCGATGCAATCGAAGCGAACATCTAAAATTCATTACGGGGGTGTACCCTGGTAAATAGTTACTCTGTATTTATAAATAAAAAAAATGAAAGCAAATGGAGTCTGAGAGGTTGAGCTATTGCCAGTGTAAACTATTGATGCAATGGGACGTTCATCGTCTGATTCGAGATAATTGAAACTAATATAATTGCTATACCTATCAGTAATTTTATTTATCCTCCATGACAGAATACATCCTTCGTTGTTCCTTATTCTTGAGCCTTCATTATTCCCAAATTCGAGAATTAATCCTGATTTGGTATAAGCTTTGAACCATTCCGGTCCTGTGCCGGTGCTTCCATAAGCGACTATTTTGGAGAAGCTTTCTATTTCTGTTCGATATTCACTTCCCGAGGCTCCATAGCTACCGCTAATTACAATTAGCCGGTTCCCATCAAGAGCATATTTATCAGTCAAATTACCCCGGATAGGATCAAACATACCATCATTATATACATTTTTATTTACTCTCGAGATTGCTGACAGACCTCCAATATTCCATCCAATACCAATGATACCATCTATAAAATTACTCATATAATTTAGGGAAATTGCAGGTTGAAGCCCATTAGTTCCGGATGGTGTTTCAATTGGTATCCGGTAACCTGCTGAACCGGATGCAATGAGCGTTCCCGGAGTGCTTCCAACAGCCAGTCCGCCATTTATCGAATAAGTTTCCGGGTTAACAGCATCTGAATAAACAATATTTCCGGAGATAACGGGGCTGACAATCTCAGCAAGCATGGTGCCGCCAGCAGGTGTGTAGGAGTAATTAGGCGTAAATGTGATACTGTTCAACGCCTGGTGCAGTTGTGTTCCAGACTCCGGAGCACTAAGGACCAGGTCATAAGGTTGTGCCGCGGTTGCAAAAGACACAACGCTATAAGCTAATATTAAATATAATCGTCTCATGGTTAGTCAATTTAGGTTCGCTGTGAAAACAGGTTTTCATTCTTTTAGAACTTTCCATTCTAATGACTTTCCATCAATAACAATTCTCATAAAGTATATCCCAGGAGATTGTTGCGATAGGTTTATTTCGCCCTCTGTGCCTTCAATATGTTTATCCGCAATCACCTGCCCAAGAGTGTTGTATACAATTACACGTGGTGCGTCATTAACAGTCTCAGATATGGAGATTTTTATTGAACCTTTGGTAGGGTTTGGATAGATTTTAATAGCACGTCCAGATAGCTCTTTTCCCAAAACCTGCTCCTGAAAATCTTCATGGCAAGAAGATCCTGTTGCACCGGATTTCAACTGAATTATTTCAGCCTCCCTCAGGGTCCTGTTACCACTATCATCGTAGATGAAACTGTAACTCCTTAATGTATCTGGCGATACTGATTGTGCTCTCATGCCAACCAGGACAATAAATCCCAATGAAACAAGTATCCTTTGCATGATCTATTTTTTTTAAATTATCTTGATTCGAGCTCTTCAACCCTCTTACGAAGAGTCTCTATTTCTCTGCGTTGTTCCTGTATTGCCTGTACAATAACCGGAATCATCCCTGTATAATCAATGCCCAGTGTTCCGTCCTGCAACGTATAAACAAGGTCTGGGAAAATATCTTGCAATTCCTGAGCAATGAAGCCATATTTTCTTTTAGTAAACACTTCGCTGTCTGGTTCATATAGATAGGTTACCTTGGCACTGTCTGCCGATGATATTTCGTGTTGCTTGAGATTATATGTTGTTGGCCTTATTTTCTCAATCTTGTCAGATGCATCGGAGGATGTAAGGGTTGCAATATTAGTTTTGAATTTTTCATCTAAACTACGAACAGTAAGCGTATTGGTTGACATCAACCCAGTTATGTAAACATCACCTTTGAAATATCCTGCGTATCTACCGGCAATTGAAACATCACCACTTGTAGTTCCAAAGACTGCAGTACCATTGTTGGTGCCGTACAGGTATCCATATAACCCGTAATTATATCCGGTTGTTGCATTGCCTGCCAGGCCGTAGACACCATAAGTACGGCCATAGGAGATTGGAGAACTCCTGTAGGACACTCCATAAACACCGTACAAAAAATTATTTTGCACCAGTTTGTGCCTGACCTATAAAACTGTAGATATGATTTGAGCTACCAGTGCCAGTCGCAATCACATTCTTTTGATTACCGCCAGAGCCGGACCTGTTGCCAGCATAGAAGTATACATCGTATGCTGATTCACCGGTACTATTGTAGACAAACTTGGACGAAGGAGTACTGGTGGTGTATTTTATTCCAACATTCCCATTGTCAAATACCTTGATCTGACCGTAAAGACTCGTTATAAAGCCTGTTAGTAAGACTAGTACAAAGACTGAGACAAGTTTAACTGGTGTTTTCATGACGGTTAGTTTTGATGTGAAAGAACTCTATACCATACATGTCAGAAAGTACCTTTTTGTGACACGGAAATCTTAAGTTTTTCTTAGAAATTATTACGGTGGTTATCTTGTTGCTGATAATCATTTCTTTATTGAATGCTTTAATTTACCTAATTTACGCTAGAAAAAATCCCTCCAGACCATGATTATTGAAGTATATTACTTTTTCTACTCAATTACTATGAATTAAAAAGCAACCAGAAAGCAGAAACAAAGCAGCCACTGGGAGGCGGAAAACGACTACCTCATCCTCACCTACTTCCGTGACCCCACCAAGAGGTATGACCGGCTGACGGGCGTCACTGTGGCCAATACGCGGGAGTAAGGCAGCTGTGACCTGACAACTCAAAATGTTCAGGGATTGAAATATAGTATGTGCTTTTCTCCGTTTAGTGCCCCTAATATTCCGTAACCTCCATTGATGTTGGAATATATCTGGATTGATTCGGTATAGGAATCCTGGTCAGTAATACGGTAAAGCATAACTGACTTCAGGTAATAATAGAATTCACGGGTTATGGACTGAAGCTCTACTACCACATGTTGGTCAGTGCCCCAGCGCATTCTTGTTTCAACCGTAAATTCGTATTCTTTTCCGTCAAACAGATGGTCGTCAATTACATTGGAGAATCCTGCCGGCCACCCCCAGTATCTCTTCACCAGGCGTTCATCCTTGAAAATGACATCAGCCGATGAAAACACATCACTCATATGATACCAATCATCTCCACTGCTGGTATCCAGATAGTAACCAATGCTTCGCACTTTTAACCGGTAATAATTCGATTCGCCGGGAGGATCGGTTATTTTCGCAGTGATTCGCATAATTGTATCAAGGGCTGAAATATCCATCCAATCATCAAATGCCATATAATTTTCACTATATAATACTTCTTTTTTAAGTATTTCTAGTTCTCCCTTCACAGGCACAACAACCCCGGACTGTACTGGTTCAAGGTCCGGAGCACTGACATTCAACAAGATCTCATCACCCTCAGCAGGTATATATGTGCTCTCATAATTCAGATTCTCAGGGTTAAATTGCATCGGATACGTATCCATGCCGTTAACAGTTATTGTGGCTTCAGCATTTTCCAGAACGAAGTCAGGATATAACGATTCCCAACTTTTCTCCGGAATTACATCCGTAAAGAAAAGTTCCCTGGATATCCCGGCAACAAAGACTGTGTCCGGAGTAGCTACTGCGTTTACCGTAATTTTCGGATTTGTAATCTCCCCTTCAAACTCTATAATCTTTTCGCAACTATTCAGAAATGCGATTAAAGAAAGTAACAAAATATATAAAGTAGTCTTCATCATGATCAGAATTGATAGGAATAGTTTATTGAAGGCATAACCGGCAGAAGGCATACACCTTTGAGCACTGTCTTGTCATTATGATACCCTACATAAACATTTGATATGTTCTGCCGGTTATACAGATTATAAACACTCAGACTTATGGTGCTTTTACCCGTCTTGTGGAAAATAAAATAATTAACTCCAATGTCCAGACGATGATACAAGGGCAGTTCATATCCGTTTCTCCCGGAAAAAGTAGTAAAACGGGAATAATGATTGATGTAGGCAGCTCCGTCAGGTATCTCGCTAAAACCATAAGGATGATATATGACATGATCATCTAAATGGCTTGAAGCCATATTCGCCGGAATACAATACGGATCAAATTCATCAATGATCCCGCCATACATCACATCTGTAGCCAGTGTTCCCCGTTTTCCCGAATTAAGCACAAAAGTACCGGAAAGTTCAATTGATTTACCCATGCGATGTGATAATGTCAGGCTGAGGTTGTGGCGACAGTCATTATTGGCATAGAATTTATCACCGGCACTTATCAGTTGTCCCGGTCTGTCGAACTGTCGCCACGACCATGACATGGTATAACTCAGCCAACCCGTCGTCCGGCCTGTCTTCTTCTGTGCCATAAACTCCATGCCATACGACCAGCCTCTGCCTGCCGCCACCATTTCTTCCCAGCCTCCGGCAGCGGTCATATATGAAGTGCCCTCCATGTATTCCAGGGTATTATTCAATGTCTTGTAATATCCTTCCAGGGAGTAGTCAACTTCTTTGATTGTCCTGTAATTAATCCCCGCTGCAAACTGATATGACTTCATGGGTGCGAACTTCTCCGTAACAGGTACCCAGAGGTCAGACGGCATCACAATGTTGTTGCTGCTCAGCATATGAATGCCCTGTTGCATCAATGAGAACGATGCTTTCAGTGCCAGGGCATCACTGAGCAGCAGCCGTCCGCTCAAACGGGGCTCCAGTGAATGCCATGCTTTGCCTTTTACATTGAACAGGGTGTATCGCAAACCGGTGTTGAACTTCAAACGATCCCCTGCCGAAAAGTCATCTTCACAATAAACTGCCATTGTACGGAGGGCATTTGTCTTCCCTAACAGAGTATCAATAGTGCTTTCTGTTATGAAGTATTCACCGGAAAGTCCTAATTTATCTGTACGGACGTACTTAAATACATCTACTGTCGGGGTAAAATGCTGTGACGAGAGTTTGCCTCCGAAGCGTATATGATGCAGGTTATCGGGAACGTAATTGAAGTCTCCGGCCAGGGATACATCAGCTATGCCCGAATTGTACGCTGCCCGCGTGTTCTCGTAATAATAACTTCTGCGCTTGTCAATACCTAAGTCTATGATTTCATTCTCAATAACAGAACTCATTTTAAGCCTGTACTGAAATCGGCTGTAGCTCAGGTTCACATTACTGTTCATCCGGTCGTTGATGGTCCTGGTCCAGTAGATGCTTGATACCAGGTTCCCCCAGCGGTTTTCAGTCCTGTCAGATTTGTTACTTAAAGAATTAGAATTATAGAGCTCAAAGAAAAACTCCTGCCTGCTGTCGGACGGCGCTGTTACGGCCACATCATTGCCCAGGTAAAACACTGCCGAGACCTTATCCCGATCAGAGAACTTGCGCGTTAACTTGGCATTGATATCATAGTAATCCATATCGGCAAAAGAAGCCAGAGTCCTGGAATTATCTGCCAGTTTCCTGATGAGCGGCTGTACAATCATGTCCAGATACGACATACGGGCAGCAATAATGAACGAAGACTTACCCTGCTCTATTGGACCCTCAGCGTGTATCTTTGATGAGAGTACCCCCAAGGTCGCCCCGGCATGGTAATACTCATTGTTGCCCTCCCTGATACCTATGTCTATAACACTTGAAAGACGCGAACCAAAACGGGCCGGAAAGCCTCCTTTGTATAATACGACATTTTGTATTACATCGGCATTCAGGCAAGAGACAAATCCTTTAAGGTGGTCAGCATTGTAAAGCGTAGAACCATCGAGGGTAATCATATTCTGGTCATAATTCCCGCCGCGGACATAAATACCTGCATTACCGTCTCCCACTGACTGCACCCCGGGAAGCAGCTGCAACGCCTTCATCACATCGACCTCTCCGAACAGTGCCGGGATACTCTTTATCTGAGCAACAGGCACCTCAACAGCGCTAATCTGGCTGCTTTGGATCCCGAAATCTTTCCGAGGAGCGTAAACCACAACATCTTTTAAAAGGGTATCCAAGTGCAGGTTTATATCCAATATAGTATCTCGCGTGAGGGTAAGGTGAAATTGCTCTTTTATATAGCCTACATAGCTGCAGTTCAGATTCACATCCCCGGCGGGGAGGTAAAGCCGGTAATAGCCTGTTTTACTGGTAGTACTACCGCGGTGCACTCCTGCCAAATAGACATTAGCTTCCTCTAACCCCTTTCCGGTTTCGGAATCTCTTACATACCCACTTACAATCACAGTTTGAGAATAGACGGAAAGGGTGAAGAAAAAGAATAATAGAGTGAGTATTTTTTTCATATCGCACCTATATTAAAATGATTATCTCAGAAACATTTGCATACAGGGAGTCATCAGGGACCCGACCTCCGGAGTTTAAAACCTCCTGTAGCACTATTCTATCCACCAAATTTGCATGTTTCTTTACAACCTCCATTTCAGCCCCTTTTAAAAGAGATTTTATTATCGAGAAAAGTCCGATATCTCCCGTGTTGGATAGTTTAGTATCATATTTCTCATTTATGATCCATGATTGTTTGAATCAAGTAATAAGGTCAGAAGGACTATCTTCGCGAAGTAGCGCCATCGGATAGTCGGGAAGTTCTGCTGTTGAGCGGTTGAGCACTCGTGTCAGATAATTCATAATTTTATACCATTGTCTACTTGTGGACGTCAATCCCGTACAGCATATAAAAAGTGTGCTCCATGGTCTTTACTATCTCGGCCATATATTCATGCACCGCCTTCACTGAACCCGGAAGGGTATAGATCAGCGTATTGCCCATAGTGCCTGCCACTGCGCGGCTCAGGAGAGCCTTCGGGTTTTTCATGCCGTACTTTACCCTGATCTGTTCCATTATTCCAGGCAGCTCTTTGGTGAGCAATGGCCTGACTACGTCGGGTGTGATATCACGCGGACCGATGCCGGTGCCACCGGTGGTAATGATGAGGTCAGTCTGCGGTGCTGCCGTGAGTGCGGCGCGCAGCGCCACCTCGTCGTCGGGGATGACCGTGGTGGTGATCTCATACTTCCATCCCGCGGCGGTAAGGGCATACCTGACATACTTGACCACCGCCGGACCGCTGAGATCGCGGTAGATGCCTGCGTGCGCCCTGTCGCTCAGGGTAATCACATGCACTTTGAATTTCTCAGGTAATGTCATGCTTCTCTTTTTTATCAAGTCGGATATCTGTAATGATCATCGTCTTGTCAACGGCCTTGCACATGTCATACACTGTCAGCAGCGCTATGCTCACCGCCGTCAGCGCCTCCATCTCCACCCCCGTCCTGCCGGTGCAGTGTACGGTGCTCACAGCTGTAATACCCCGGTCGTCAGCCTCGAGGGTGACCTTCACCTGGTCAAGTGTGATGTTATGGCACAGCGGCACCAGCGTACCGCACTGTTTGGCGGCCTGTATGCCTGCTATCTCCGCCACGGTGATGACATCGCCCTTCTTCATCATGTTCTCAGCCACCAGCCGCAGTGTCTCCTGCTGCATGTTTATCCTTCCCGATGCTACGGCAGTGCGGTGCTGCACCGGCTTGCCGCCGGTATCCACCATATGTGCCCTGCCGCTATCGTCTGTGTGTGTCAGCTCTCCCATTGTTCATCCTCCAATATTGTAAAATCCGTTAAGGTGGTTTACTGTTCCTTTTTCCGGCTTGTTAAGCAACGCCAGTCTTATCGCCTCCTCTGCTCCCAGCTCACGGATGCTGTAGCCTATGTCGCTGAAGAGGCATGGTTTTACCAGCCCCTCGGGAGTAAGCCGCAGCCTGTTGCAGCGGGCGCAGTGTCCCCCGGTGCCTCCGTGGACGACGGAGAAGGTGCCTTTGGCCAGGTCCATCTGCCTGATGAACCTTACCTCCAGACCCTCCTTCACGCAGAAGCCGGCAACAGCACGTGCATCCTCCTCTTCGGGGGTGGTCTTGATGACGCAGTTGATCTTCACCGGCCTCAGTCCTGCCCTCTGCGCCGCCTCTATGCCCCTGAAGACAGCGTTGATATCACCGCCGCGGGTGACATACCTGTATTTCTCTGCATCGAGGGTGTCGAGGCTGATGTTCACTCTCATCAGCCCTGCCTCAGCCAGCCCGTCGGCATAATCTGCCAGCAGGATCCCATTTGTTGACATGGAGAGATCGGTGATGCCCTCAATGTCAGAGAGCATTGCGATCAGGTTTGTTACTCCCTTCCTTACCAGCGGCTCTCCGCCTGTGACCCTGACCTTGTTTATTCCGGCAGCTACCGCCACCCTCGTGAATTCGGTGATCTCATCATAGGTGAGTATATCCTCATGGCTGATGAGCTTCACCCCCTCCGCCGGCATGCAGTAGCGGCAGCGCAGGTTGCACCGGTCGGTGACCGAGATGCGCAGGTAGTTTATCGTTCTGTTAAATCTGTCTAACACTTACCATCTCTCCTTTCTGTATCCAGCTCTGTCCACGCGGGATGGTGATCAGCCCCCATGCCTCCGGCAGTGCCGATATATGTCCTGAACCGTGATACTCCACCGGCATGGCCTCACCCGCGGGTGTGACGATGAAGGGTATCCATGAAAGCCTTTCTGCCCTCTTGCGCGAGTAGTCTGCTGCCAGCGGCATGAGGATGTGGGGCGTCTCGGCCGTTACTCCAACCATCCTGTCGAGGTACGGCCTCACCATCACCTCGAATTGTACGAAGACGGATACGGGGTTTCCGGGAAGGCCGAACACCGCCTTCTTCTCTCCCGTGCAGAAGGTGAGGGGTTTTCCGGGTTGCATGGCCACCTGGTCAAAGTGGACCGACAGTCCCAGCCTGCGCATCACCCCGGGTACCAGGTCAAAGTCGCCGAACGAGACACCGCCGGAGATAAGCACCACATCGTTCTCCTTCAGTGCCAAGCTCATGAGCTTCTCTATGGCTGCCTCCTCATCGCGGGCGATACCGTAGTACCTGCCCGATGCCCCTGCCCTGCTCACCTGGGCCATCAGCTGGCTGGCATTGCTGTTGCGTATCTGTGCTCCTTCCGGCACCCGGTCGGGCTCCACCAGCTCATCGCCGGTGCTGATGATACCCACTGTGGGTCTGCAGCTCACCGTCACCTCTGTGGCACCGACGACAGCCAGAACGGCTGCATGCTGCGCTCTTACATACTGTCCCTCCCTGAGGGCTGTCTGTCCCTTTCTGAGATCCTCCGCAGCCTTTGCTATGTTGCTGTTGCCGGCCCGGCCCGTAAAGCGCACCGTGCCTCCCTCCCTCTCTTCCGTATCCTCGAGCATAAAGACATAGTCGGCACCTGCCGGTACGGCAGCGCCTGTCATTATGCGCGAGCAGGTGCCGGGAGTCACCTCCTTCAGGGGCAGTACCCCCGCTGCTATTGTCTCCAGGACCCTCAGTTCACTGCCTAAATCCTCATGCCTGCAGGCATAGCCGTCAACGGCACTCTTGTTCCACGGCGGCATGTCCAAGTCGCTCTTCACCGGCGCGGCAAGGGCGCGGCCGACGGCATCGCCCACCTTCACCTGCTCCGTGCCGGTGCGGAAAACATGTGCCATTACCGTGTTGTAAGCTTCCTCAAATGTTATCATGACTGTTCAGTATTCTTTTATGTCCTCCCCGTTACCCACTATCCGCAGTGATTCAGGGCGAAATGATACATAGACCTTCTCCCCGGTGACGAAGCGGCTCTCCTCCATCTCGCGGTGAGTGATATCAGCATAGAAGTAATCGCCGGCGTTGACGGTGATTTCGAAGCCTGTCGGTGAAGGCACGATGTCATCGATGACGCCGCGTATGTTGTTGATCCCGAACCCGGAGGCTCCCTGCCGTGACAGCAGCACCTCGCTGCTTCCTATGATGAGCAGTCCTGATGAAGGATACTCACCGCGCGGCAGCCTGAACCTTGTCCTCTTTTCGGATATAGCCGAGGCGCTCTTGTACGAGGTAATGAAAGTGACCCTGAAGAAGTTCTTTATTCCCGCATAGCGTGCCACAAACCTGTTCACCGGGTGGTTGAAGACATCCAGCGGTGTCCCCTCCTGTATTATCCTGCCGTTATGTATCACTCCCACCCTGCTGGCGAGGCTGATCGCCTCACCGAAGTCGTGTGTGACGTGGATGATGGTCTGCCCGTTCCTGTTCAGGCGTCGTAGCAATCTTCTGATGTTGTCCTTCAGGCTGGCATCGACGGAGGCCATCGGTTCATCGAGGAGCAGTATCTTCGGGTCTGTCACCAGCGTTCGGGCCAGTGCCACCCTCTGCTTCTCTCCTCCCGACAGGGTGTCAGGCCGGCGCAGCAGCAGGTCTGTGATGTTCATCCCGGCGGCGGCACGCTGCACTCTGTCAACCCTCTCCTTCAGATCCATCTTCCTCACCCTGAGAGGATACATGATGTTATCCTTTACCGAGTAGTGAGGAAAGAGGCTCAGATCCTGGAAGACCATGCCTATGCCCCTATCCTGCACCCTCTTGTAGGTAATATCCTCACCTTCGAGGTATATCCTTCCCCTGTCGGGGTTCATCAGTCCGCATATGAGCTCCAGCAGCTGTGTCTTCCCCGCACCGGAGCGGCCGAGCAGGACATAATAGTCACCCTTCCCCACCTCGATGGAGATATCCCTCAGTGAGAAGGTGTCAATCCGTTTGCTCAGTTTCTCAGTCCGAAGCATCGTCCTCCCTTTTGAACAAGACGCGCCTCTCCGTTGCCAGCACCCTGAAGAGCACAAAGAAGAGGAGGGCCACGAGGATGAATATTATTGATGCCGGCCGTGCCGCGCTGATGCCATAGGTATTGAACCGGTCATAGATCAGCACCGGCGCTATCATGGGATGGTATGCGATTATAACTACGGCACCGAATTCGCTCATGCCCCTGGCGAACATCATGATGAAGCCTGAGACCACGGAACGCCATGCCTGCGGCAGGGATACGGTGAAGAATATTCGTGTCTGGCTGGCGCCGAGCGTCAGGGCTGCCTTCTCTGTCCTCTCAGACACGGCCGCAAAGCCGTCGCGGGCGGCGTTGATGAGGAAGGGGAGGCTGACGAAGGCCATGGCGAGGGCTATGCCGGCACCGTTGTTCACCAGTAGTATGCCGGCTTTCTGTGCCGCTCCTCCCAGCGCTCCCTCACGCGATATGAAGCCCAGCAGTGCTATGCCGGCGGCAGTATGAGGCAGCACCACGGGCAGGTCAATGATACCCTGCACCACCCTCTTGAGAGGAAACTTCTTCCTGGCCATGATCCATGCCAGCGGCACGGCACCGACGGCAAAGAAGAGTGTGGATGCAAAGGCTATGGCAAGGGTGAACCAGACGCTCCGGCGGACGGCGGGGTCAGCAGCCGTGGTCCGCACCTCACTGAATGATGAGTCGAAGAACATGCCTGCCAGCGGTGCGATGATGAAGAGCAACACCAGCGAGGCAAGTATCGTAAAGATCCAGTTGAAGAGCGTATGACCTTTCATGGACAGAGGCTCATTCTGAGGAGAGGGAGAGATACTTTTGCAGCGGAGCGGGAACGGCCGCAGGGTCGTCGGCCACGGCCGGACGGAGCGGTTCCTGTCCTGCCGCCCGGAAGATGGCAGCTCCCTCGTCGCTGAGCATGAAGGCAAAAAACTTCAATGCCAGCTCTTTCTGCGGGGCATCGTCGGTGACGGTGCCCGAGTAGCTTATGTAACTGCCCCTCACCTCCGTGCGCTGCCCGGGAGACTTACCGGGTACCATGTAGGAGACGGTGGCATATCGGTCGGCCATGGAGGGCGACGACAGGTTGATCTCATCAGGCAGCTCGAGGAACCTGAGGCCGTGCTGGATGGCAACCGACCTGTACTGGAACATATAGTCAATGACTCCCGTCTCTGCCAGTGCCACCAGGTCGACCTCCTTGGGCCTGATGTATTCGGTGTCCTTGCCCAGCAGGGAGTCGGCCAGTCCGGGCCTGCCGTAAAATTCTTCTGCCAGCCTGGCGGCGAAGACGGTACGGTATCCGCACGGGTCCGCGTCAGGGTCACTCCGGCCGATGATGACATCCTCCCTGAGTAGTATCGAGGGCCAGTTCTCTTCGCTGATGACGGAGGCATATGCAGATTCATCCCTGAAGGCTATCACCAGCTCGTTGGTGGCAAAGTGAATGTTCCACGAGGCATAACGGGGTATCAGCATCGAGCTGACGACGTAGTGGTCGGCGGAGAGCATGATGTCACAGCTCCTCCCGAGCTCGGTTATCTTCCTCGCCGAATGGAGGCTGCCGGCCGCCTCGGAGAGAACCCTGACACCGCTGTTGGCCTCCTCAAAAGCCTTGCTCAGCTCCCTCACCGGTACCGAGAGGCTGCCGGCATGAAATATGGTTAGAGTCTGGACGCTGCTCCGGCCGCCACAACCTGTCAGCGTGATGAGCAGTGAAAGCACTGTTGCCTGCAATATCCTCATTTTTTGCCGTTTATCTCGTTAATACGGTTGAAGAACACCTTTGCGATACTCTTCATAGCAATATCGGTCTCATGGCGGAGGCTGTTGTAGGCACTCACCAGCTGTCTGCCGTCAGATGAGAGGATGGTGCGGCCGCCGGAGGCCCCGCCGCGTCGCTTGTTTACGAGCCTGAAGCCCAGGTGTTGCTCCACATCGTGCAGTATGCCCCAGGCCTTACGGTAGCTCATGCCCTGGTTGCGTGCCGAGGCTGTGAGCGATCCTGTCTTATCAAGGTCAAGCAGGAGGGCAAAGCCCTCGCCGTCAAGAATCCGCTCCTTCCTTACAGTCTCGAGCCACATCTCGTAGCTGAGGAAGATATCATAATAGGGCTGCCCCTTATGTCCTGCCATATCCACGATTATTATTTGATGTCCGGCAAATGTACATCTTTTGCATAACGCTTCCAAACACTGTGTGTTCAGTCTGCAGTCCACAGTCTTCAGTCAGCAGCAGATGAGTGACTCACATGACTGCCGACTGCTTTTAGCCACCGAAGTCTTCTTCGACATCCGACTCCGACGAACAAAGTCCGTAGTTTTAACTTAGGTTTTGGCGAAAGTGGCCGACTACCGACCGAGCACTGAAGAACAACGAGGTGGAGAACCTCACTTACGCTCAGGGAAAACAGTCGCCTGATACTCTGGCGTTGGTCGTGCTTGCCCTGGACTGGATAAGAAGAGGCTGGGAGAACCTCACTTACGCACAGGGAAAACAGTCGCCTGATACTCTGGCATTGGTCGTGCTTGCCCTGGATAAGAAGGGGCTGAAGGCACCGGCCGACGGATACAAATGAAGAAATCAACATCTCTCTTCCTAAATTCCTTAATTCTTAATTCTTAATTCTTAATTCTTAATTTTACACCCATGCTAATCAAACCGAATTATGATGAAAATATCTGATTATCCCACCTTTAGCGGGAAATGGGACAAGGACGAGATCAGGAAGAAGACAAAGAAGATGCTGAAGGAGATAGGTGAGCTTCAGCACAAGATGTACGCCCAGGGCAAGTACAGCATGATTGTGGTTCTGCAGGGCACCGACGCCTCCGGGAAGGACGGCATCACGAAGGGACTGCTCAGATACTGCAATCCTGTCGGTGTTGAGGTGCACAGTTTCAAGAAGCCCACCGATCTCGAGTATTCACATGATTTTCTCTGGAGGGTCCACCAGGTCTGTCCCGCGAAGGGGGTGATGCAGGTGTTCATCAGGTCGCACTATGAGGATATTCTGGTACCCACGGTTGGTAAATATATCCCTGAAGATATCATCGAAAAGCGTTATGAGACCATCAACGCCTTCGAGAAGATGCTTGAGGATAACGGCACGAAAGTGCTTAAGTTCTGGCTCAATGTATCAAAGGAGACCCAGAAGGAGCGGCTTATGGAGCGCATTGAGTTGAAGGAGAAGCACTGGAAGCACAAGGACGGCGACTGGGACACCAGGGAACAGTTCGACGAGTACCTCGAGGTATACGAGAAGGTCCTCAACCGCTGCAATGATATACCGTGGAACGTGGTTCCGGCCGACAAAAACTGGCAGAAATTATATGGCACAGCTACTGTGGTGCTGAAGACGCTAAAGGCGCTCGACCTTCAGTGGCCACCGCTGGTCACGGAAAGGTTCAATAAATAGTCTTCAGTCGGCAGTAGGGATTTGCGATGTGCGAATTACGATTTGCGAATTGAAATCGAAAATCGAAAATCTGAAATCGCAAATTATTTCTCCTTTAGTGCTACCGTCTCTGTTTTCGTTCCTGCCTTTACAGACACGAATTTGACATCTATGTCTCCCCTGCCGCTTACCAGGAACTGGTACTCGATCTTGCCGAGTCCGGGCACCTGGCAGAGCTGCACCTGCGGCTTATACTCCTTATAGTCAACTTTGCCGGTATATATGTCGGTAAGCTTTCCTCCGCCGATCACTTTCGCATTGCGCCCTGATACGCTGAGCACATCGGGAGGATAGAGCTTATTCTTGAGTGTCTCGTAGGTCACAGAAGGCATCGCCCCCTCATTCACCAGCCTCACCCTGACGCTCCAGAGATCGCCGTTGAGCTTCTTCACCTCGAACACGTCCATGGTTATCTTCGGGGTGTTGCGCGCGGCGAATATCACTGCCGAAGCATTCCTGTGAACAAGATCCTGCAGCATGAAGGGATGCGGCAGCCGTGAGCTCAGCTTTACCCAACCGCCCAGCTCAACGTCGCCATAGAGAGGATGTTTAAAGGGCTTCCATTCACTGTAGAGCTCTCCCTGCGTCACCCTGTCGTTGAACTGGAGCCTCTGTCTCTCTGATTCCGAGGCCTCGCCAAACCGTGACCTTCCCTCCTCCTCCTTCCTCCTGAAGGAGCCGTCATAGGTCTCCGTCTCCGGCTGGAAGAGCTCACCCACCATTGAGTATGATCCGACAAGGTTATTGGTGAAGTCGGTAAAGTCGCCGTATGTTGTGTAAAGGTCCTTCCAGCTTATCAGGTACTCATAGCCCGGAACGATTTTCTCAATATTGTTCCCGAGGTAATCATACACCGCGATGTCTCCCTGGGGCAGCTCGCCGGCCGACTTGAATGAGGGTCCGCGAAGATACATGCCTCCGTTGTTGTGAAAGGCAAATACCAGGATGATGTTCTGCCTGGCCAGCATCCACTCGGCAATGGCTCTGATGCCTGAGCCCTCCAAGGGATAGTTGCCTGCCCCGCGCTGTACATAGGGTGGCTGCCAGTTGAAACCCCAGTTGCGGTTGCCGTCGACGTAACCCTCACCGTCCTCATTCACCTGTCCGTCACCGTCGTTGTCAATGCCCTCCTGTCCGAGTCTGGTCCATTCACCCTTCTCTCCGGGTTTCACTGCTATCATCAGCCGCGGATCCTGCGGGTCGCTCCGGTACCTGCCCAGCGTATCCCTGATCCTCATCGTGGATATGTTGCCGTCGCCGTCGAGATCCTCGGGACCGTCCTCATCACAGAGCCCGTCACGGTCGTCATCCATGGGTATCCTCAGTCCGCGGCTGGTGCTGGGGGTGTTGGCATCCTCAAAGAAATGGGCTCTGCCGTCAACGTTGACTACCGGAATAATGTAAAATGCGTTACGGTCAACCACCTCAGTTATCTCCTTCAGCTTGCCGTAGTTTGTCAGCAGCCTGTTGGCAAGATAGAGGCAGACCTCCCCCGCCTGTATCTCATTGCCGTGAATGTTACCGTCGGCATATACTCCCGGCTTCGACATCGGGTCACCGGTCTTCGGATTGTTTATCGTCAGTGCCCATATGATCCTTCCCTCTTCGCTCTTACCCACCTGGTCGAGGGAGGTGAGCTCAGGATATGCCTTGTTGAGTGTCTTGAGAGCATCAACCACCTGTTCATAGCTGTAGTAAAAGTCAAACCGCAGGGGCACCTTCACCTCCTGGGCCTGTATCATCATCACGGCTATGGCCGTGAGAACAAATGTCGAAAAAAGTCTTTTCCTTTCCATGACTAACCTCCGATATTAATCCGTTTTGTATCTCTCCCTGCCTGGCTCGACTCAAGCTTCAGTGTTAGCGACGCTCTCTTCGGTGCAACGATCAGCCAGGTATGCTTTTCCGACTTCATACCGCCGACGGCGTTCACCGGCGTCCTCTTGTATCCGGAGAGGATTTTGATATCCTCCCCCTCCAGGATGAGTATGGCGGGTGCGGGAGTCTTGTTCCTCCTTCCCATAGCCGTGGGCCAGGGAAGGTAACCGCTGTTGGCCACCCATGCTTCGATCTCGTATACTCCCCCGCCCTTGTCCGTCGCTTTCACCTCGGCCAGCTGCAGCAGCGGCATGCGGCTGACCAGCTCGGAGAGGTACGGAAGGTGCAGGTCAAGCAGTGAGTCAGCCATGGCTGCCGGAGGGGTGTTGTCAGTGAAGGGTACAAACCCTCCTATCTCCACCTCTCCCAGCGTCGGATGGGTGAAAGGTTTCCAGTCGATGAAACCCTCTCCGGGGGTATGACTGTCGAGGAAGGCAAGGAGAGCCGTCTCCTTCGGGTTGCCCTTTTTGGCATCACTTTTCGGAGCAGGCATCTGTTTGATCATCCCGGCCATCTGTGCCGGCGACACCTGCCCGTTGCGTACCATCGTCATTGCCATCTTCGCATTGTACTGATCAGGTGCACCCCTCTCCTTCAGAAAAGCGGTGATCTTATCCTCGCCGAGCTCCAGAAACTCGGAGGAGGACATCTTTTCAAGTGCCTCCACGGTTATTCCGCTGCCGTCCTTCTTCTCTTCCTTTGGTTTCGGCACACCCCACAGGTCCATGGTGAATACGGGAAGCCCGAGATGGTAGTACGCCCAGAGCTCGAACGAACCGTCTTCCGGCTGTGCGGGATCAAAACGCTCTGCTGTGACTCCCTTTTTCTTAAGGTACTCCTTGTAGTTGGAAGAAATCTCATTGTAGAAATCCAGGTCCTCTTTCATGGGATTGACCACGGCGCCCAGCCCGAGGAAGCTGGCTATCATGCTCTCATCGGCAGTCATTCCGGGCGGCATCATGGGCTGGACCATCTCTATGATCTCACTCATCTTGTACCTGCGCGAGACGTCCAGTCCCATCTGCTTTCCTATCTCTTCAGGAATGCGTATGTTCTCGGCGTCATAGCTGCCCTGCCTGCCGCCCTGCGGCGGCGAGAGGAGGAAGTTGGTCTTGCCGAACGAAATAACCATGGCCAGCTCCGGATGTTTGAAGGCAAATTTGATGAGTGCGTCTGCCTCAGGTGCCGATCCCGGAAAAAGGCCGCTGCGTCTGCCGAAGCTCTTGAACAGGTGCGGGAAGTTGATGTTCACGTCCGTTCCGCCGGGAGCATCCTCGTTGTATTTTCCGTCACCGTCGTCGTCAATGCCCTCTGTATAAAGCTTGTATATGCCCTTTTCTCCCTTGACGGCATCAGCCTTGCGCATCAGCCGCGGCTCGCCCTCGACGGGAATCCAGATGCCGTCATGAGCCTTCACCCTCATCTGCGTGATGATGCCGTCACCGTTAAGGTCGTTATACCCGTCCTCGTCGGTCAGCTCATCGGTATCATCATTGAAGGGAGTGCCGTTGGCGGCGTCAAGGTAGAGGGGCTTCTGAAAGTAACGTGCGAAGGCGTCAGGGTTGCCCAGGGGCAGTATGTACCATGTGTGTCCCTCCTGCATCTTCTGGTCTGCCACGATGCGTGAGGCGAGCGAGAGGGCTGCCTCGGTGGCCAGGGGAGTGGTGCCGGACATGTTGGCTGTGACAAGCACCGCAGGCATTGTGCTGCCCGACTTGCCTATCTCGAGCATCAGCATCTCCCTGCCTCCCGGGGTGACAGCCATCTTATGCACCTTCACCAGGGCCGGGGAGCTCTGCCGTATCTGCTCAATCCTTTTGTTCACCGCTATCGGGTCACCGTACCTGTCAATCGCCGACACAGAGCCGTGACTGATCATCAGAAATGCAATGAGAAGAAAAAAGCCTCTCACTGCTGGTCTTACTGTTTTTCTCATCTCAGGGTAACTTTATTTTACTTGAAATCCGATCAGATCGTCAAGGTTGACTTGATTTCTTCTTATACTGGTTGTTCATCAAAAGTGTTTGTGCTTTCCTGTAATAGGACTGTTTTATCAAGGGTGGCTGGTTTTTTGTAATTCGACTGGTTTATCAGACGTGGCTTTACTCCATCTGCAGCCCAAACAGGTCATTGTAGGACTGAAATATATAGCTGTCGACCCACCTGTAGAACTCCGTTATTGCCTCACTGCGCTGCCCTTTTCGTTCGGGCATCAACGAGGTCAGCGCCGCGGTTCTGGCAAATATCTCCTCCTCCACAGGAGCGAGCCTCTGGAGAAAGCCTGTCTTTTCCCTGTTAAGCAGGAGAGCCACATTCATGTATTTGCCGCCCGAGCCTCTTTTTATGGGGAAGAGCTCACGTTTGAGCGTCATGGCGACGTCGCATAGCGGTGAGTGCATATCCTCCTTCATGCTGAGTACGCGAGGCAGATTCTTGCCGGCGGTAATCCAGACCGGCACTGCCACGGCGGTAAGGGGGAATCCCATCAGGGTCCACATCATTGCCTGTGAGGGGTCTTGGCCTTTGGCTGCTCCCACCACCATTATTGCAGCGGCTGTTGATGTGCGGGGGATGAAGTCATCGAAGTTCACGAAAGCCTCGCTGTTGGCGTCTGCCGGCATCTCTGCCCTCAGGTTCACTCCGGTGAGGCCGTGGGTCAGGTTGCGCGACAGGCTGTTGAGGAGGTATTGCGGATCGAGCCTGTTCTGTGCCAGGGCTATGTTGAAGACGTCGCTGGCAGCGGCATACCTGATATAACCGCCTCCCTCGCCCACGGTACCGGTAAAGGAGTGGTTGGTACGTATGATGAGTCCGTATGGTGCCAGTGCCGGATCGTTGGCATCTATCTTTTTAAAACCGAAGTTGCCGGTCTCATAGTAGGCGGCACCGCCCTCTGCATCGATGACCCCAAAGTTGGCATCCACGCCCAGCGGCTTCAGCATGTCGGTGAGCATCTGCTCAAAGTCGGCCAGGGTTTCGCAGGTGGCCAGCGCCATCTTCATCACCACCCCTTCGCGGTCGGCCAGTTTGGTGGTGTCTCCCTCGTTGTTGTTATAGGCTGCCGAATTCATGATAGCGAATCCTGCGGAGTTGAATCCTCCCCACACCTCCTCTTGCCACGAGGCTTTGGAATCGACGAGTCCTATGTAGGGGTATTTGCCGTCGGTAAAGAATACCAGCGCATTGTCGAGTGTTCCAGTATCGCGGTTCTTGTATAGCAGTGGCCTGCCGTCAGGAGTATGTTTGCCTGACATGATGAAGGTGGTGCATGACCACACCTCTCCGGCAGCGCCGGCAAGCAGCAGCAGTAACGCAAATAGTGTCAACTTCTTCATAATAGGGGTCAAAAAAGTTTGGATAAAGTTATGTTTTTTTTGACCCGTCACGGCCTAAAGCCATTTTCATTAAGGTTTTTTAACCCTGTAAGGATTTCAGTCGGCACTCCACAGCCTACAGTCACAACTGAGGAGTGCGAACAGTAAATCGGTGATACTTAAAAAAATTTGACATGGATATGTTTATGTCATACCTTTGGTAGTAATCTGATAATTAATTGATAACATGATCGTCAAACAAAACCTTGTAATTATGAAAAAACTCCTGATCCCGTTGCTGCTGCTAATGGCAGCCTGCACCACAAACAAGCCCATGACTGAAGAGCAGAAAGCCGCAGTCCAGGAAGAGGCTACTGCCGCAGTAAAGACCTACTTCGATGCCATGACCGTAAGCGATGTTGAAACATTGACCGGCATGTTTGAGAACAATACCGACATGACTTACATTGCGGCCGGTATGATTTATGACTATGACAGGATGATGGAGCTGGCTGAGCAGAACTTCCCATACATCAAAGGACAGAGCTTTGATACAAAATTTGAGAAGTATATAATTGTCAGCCCGGAATGTTTTGTTTATACATGGCACGGCAACAACGGCATAATCATGACGACCGGTGATGAGATGATTATGGAGGATTATATGATCACGGTGGGTTTCAGGAAACATGAAGAGGGCTGGAAGATCTTTGTGGGGCATGAATCTGAAAAAGCTCCTATCCCGATAGATACTACGGCAGTGCCGATTCAGTTTTAAATGAAGTAATATTATAAGCAGCCTGCCAGTTCAAGCCGCGGAATAACCTGCTCTGTCAAACGTCATCAATTTCTTTTGCCGGGTGAGATCGTGAACACGCCGACGACCCCTCGGCAGCGGACAGGAAATATGCAGAAGAGGCCCTCAACAGCCTGATCAGGGGTGAAGAGGTTACCGTGGGAGGCACCCGGGCAATCGGCTGCACCATCAAGAGGAAGAAAGGATAGCTGCTTTCCGGTTTGCTCGCATTTTGACTTTTTCCGGTAACGAGAGAATCAGTGATGGGACACTGATTCATTATCCAGTTGCAGGTACGGAGAATTTTGAGTACCTTTGCACCGATTTAAGCATAAAATAGATCTGTATAGTCAGCATATCTCCTTCAGGATCAGATCACGAGGAGTTCTTTCTACAATCACTAGTTTACGCTGAATAACATTTCGTCAGGAGAACATAACCACATTGAACAGATATTTGGTTAATGATTTTTCAGCGGCATTAAGCAAATAAAACATTTAATGGGATATTACAGAGAACCCCGATGGAGGGGCAAACAGAATCAAGGTCATAACGACACGATAAAAAGAACACACAACAGGAAGAAGATCAACACCGGCACGGTAAATACAAACAAATTCATTAAGAAGGCATCCCCGGCCTCCTTCGTGGCATACGTGCCAGAGAGGCTGATCGCGGAACTTCCTGTTGACAGTGCCATCATTCTCAATCTTCAGAAAAAAGGGTACGAGAAGCCCACCGAGATACAGGACAGGACCATTGAGGCCATCCTTGGCGGCCGTAACCTCATGGGTCTGGCGCAGACCGGCACGGGCAAGACCGGGGCCTATCTCATACCGCTGATACATAACTTCCTTCGCAGGGATTCCGCCAGCAACGTGCTGGTAGTCTCGCCCACACGTGAGCTGGCACTGCAGATAGACAAGGAGTTCAGGAGCATCGCCTTCGGGCTTAAGCTCTTCAGCTCATGCCTTATAGGAGGCACCAGCGTCAGGGTTGACATTGAAAAACTGCGCCGTCCGGGACAGATAGTCATCGGCACACCGGGAAGGATAGCCGATATGGTGCGCCAGGGCGCACTCAACCTCGACAGGTTCAGCATACTGGTACTTGATGAGTTCGACAGGCTGCTGGACATGGGCTTTGCTGAAGAGATCAGGAGGCTGGTCGACGGCATGAGCAACCGCAATCAGACCATCCTCTTCTCAGCTACTGAGGACAAGAGTCAGAAAGCGCTGATAAGCAGCCTCATGAATGACCCCTTTGAGGTCCGTGTGAGGAATGAGAACGTCAGCGCCGATAACATCGAACAGGACATAATAACCGTCAAGGATGGAGAAAAGAAAATAGATATCCTCCTCAACATGGTGAGGGACCAGTCGTTTGAAAAGGTGCTGATCTTTGCCGACACCAAGCGGGGAGTAAGCCGTATATGCAGGGATCTCCGCCGGGCAGGCATCGCCGCAGATGAGATCCACGGCGACAAGTCGCAGAACTACCGCATCAAGGCGCTGGAATCATTCAGGAACCGTAAGATAAAGGTGCTGGTGGCAACTGACGTTGCTGCACGCGGACTGGATATTGCGGATGTCTCTCATGTGATCAACTTCCAGGCACCCAAAGATATGGAGAGTTATATTCACCGGATAGGCCGTACAGGCAGGGCAGGCGCCAGCGGCAAGGCGCTTACTTTCGTTAATTAATACAGATAGCATATGGCAGGACCGAACAACAGTTACATTAAAAAGCAAAAGACCGAAAAGCGTCTCAAGAAGAGAAAAGAAAAGGAAAAGAAGAAGCAGTACCGCAAGGAAAACTCGCCGGGTGGGGGACTTGATAACATGATCGCCTACGTCGACAAGTTCGGAAACATCACCTCCGAACCACCGGAGGAGCAGCCGGAAAAGGAAGAGCAGCCGGAAGAGAAGAAGAACGACTAAGAGGAGTGTCGGGCAGCCATCAGCTCGGTGGCATCAATGCACCACATCAGCTCATTGATGAACCTGGCAGCACGTTTATCCACTGCTGACCTGTCTGCAGGTTTTCCCTCCTCATCAAAAGCCTCGGCAACCCTTGGTACAGGGAACATTGCCGGGACAGTCCAGGCACCTATCTTCCACAAAGAAAACTGAATCGAAGTAATTACCTGCGTGCCGCCAAAAGGACCGTCGGAGACGGTAGAGATGGCAACAGGTTTCTTTCGCCACTCATCATAAAGAAGGTCAACAACATTCTTCAGGCTGGCAGGATGGCTGCCGTTATACTCGGGCGTAACTATTATCACTCCGTCGGCATCCCTGATCCTCGCCGCAAACTCCAATGCCCCGGGAGAAGGATCTTTCTGCAGGCGCAGCCGTTCATCAAAGAGCGGAAAATTATACTCCTCCAGATCAACAATATCAGCTTTCGCTATATTATTCTCCTCAAGGTAGTTGCTGAAATAAAGAGCAACCCTGTGGCTGTTGCGGCCACTCCTTACGCTTGATGATATTATCGCAATTGTTTTCATTCGGTTATTTTATTTTTGAACCATCGGTCGAACAGAATTTGCATGAAATAATTTGATCATATCCTGTTGTGAGTTGCTGATCATGCAAATTTCATCGCGGTTAAATTTATTGTAAAGGTATATTGGAACGCCCAAAGATGAACTGTTTCTTTACATTTCTTCATTATTCGTTCATTTTTCAAGAGTACCTTTGTGCCAGATTCTTGAGAAGTGAGATGCAAGTTTTCCGCCTTATATTTTCCGGTCTGTTGCTTCTGCTGCTGCCGCTGAACGCAGTTGCACAGGGTGACACACTGCAGGCCAACACGCAGAAGGATAACCATTCCCTCTATACCGGTACGGGTTACGGAAGCAACATGATCTATCTCGGTTCAACCATCTCACGTGACCTGCCTTTCGGGTACGGTGCACTTTCATATCTTATTGGTGGTGAGCTGAGCCTGACGGGCGCAGCCTTCTATCTGCCGGGACTTGAGCAATCGGCTCCCTCCTTCTACAGCGCCTCCATGGCCTACAGTCATGATTTCAATTCATGGTTTGACATCTCCGCAGGTCTGTCCAGGTATATGGTCAAACCTGAACTAACCGACACTCTCTTCAGCAATTTCAACTATGCCGACCTTTCACTGGGTATCGACTGGAGGATACTCTACACAGAATTATCATACGGCGCTTTCGTGATGAGAGAACCGCCTGCTTATTTCCAGGTAAAAAACTCAAGGTATTTTGAGACACCGTCCTTCTTCAAGGGAAAAGCCACCTTCTCATTCGGACCATATGCCAATCTTCTGTTCGGTGACCTGACCACAGCCAGTATTATGGAGGGTACGGAGCTTATAACCACGACCCGGACTCTTGTCACACCCGTCAGCGTTCCGGTCACATCAGGATCCGGCATGGGACAGGGACCCGGCTCGGGACAGGGTCAGGGATCAACCGGAACAACAACCACCACAACTACAACTACTACCACTACTACCACCACCGAAGTCCCGACCACCACCACCGTCTATTCAGAAAAATTCGACCTGATAGAGATGGAATTCGGGGTGCCGGTATCATTTAATCTGCCTTTCATGTCGCTGGAGGCGGATGTCAGCTATGTTCTTCCAATGTATTCAGATCCGCTCTACCCCGGACCGAAGGGATTTGTAGTCATGTTTTCGGCCTTCCTGAAGATTTTCTGAAAATCAAACTTTCCTCGTTCCGCTCTACAATACTATAATGCCCCGATACGCCATACGGCTATCGGGGCAGGCTCTACGGCATATGGGGTTTGTGGATGCCAAGCTGCGCTTCAATACCATAATGCCTGCGGCATATGGATATCTGATATTCCCATTAGACTACAAT
Source organism: Bacteroidales bacterium UBA4772 (assembly GCA_002403305.1). Lineage (GTDB taxonomy): Bacteria > Bacteroidota > Bacteroidia > Bacteroidales > VadinHA17 > SR-FBR-E99. Next base: position 64,572 of record DHHM01000019.1, on the reverse strand, counting down.
ACTTTTATGAATTCAGTATCGTTGTTTATGAATAAAAAAAACATGACACTACTGTTTACTGCCCTCCCTGCAGGCTGGCTTCTTCGCTGAAATGACCCACCGGGTCATTTATTAACGCTCGCCCCTCTATTGCCTTTAAAAGAATCTTTGGCATAATGTTTGAATTTCATTAACCGAAGAGACAGTTCTTCCAAAAAGTTTAAAGAGATGAAAAATTTAATCTACACATCGATCCTCGCAATCCTGATAGCCTCAGCGACGACAGTCACGGCACAGGACTATCCGGAGGAGTACCTGGGTCTCCCGGGTGACAATCTGAATCTCTACGCAGTGATGAAGCTTTTCCAGGAGTCTGAGACCCTCGAAGCCTTCGAAAGGAACCTCAACGACGAGAACTCCCGGATCAACAACCTCGACCTTAACGGTGACAACATGGTTGATTACCTGACCGTCTCCGACTATGTCGACGGCAATGTTCACAACATAGTGCTGCGTGCAGCCCTCGACCGCAACGAATACCAGGATGTGGCGGTATTCACCGTGGAGAAGTTACGCAACGGGTCGGTGCAGATACAGCTCATCGGCGATGTGGCGCTTTACGGAAGAAACTACATCGTGGAACCCATATATGCAGAAACACCTAATCCCGGCTACAAAGACAGGACAGTCTACAGAGACAATGTCACCGTGGTAACTACCACATATTATGAAGTCGCTGCCTGGCCGGTGATCAGGTTCATATACAATCCTTACTACGTCAGCTGGCGCTCATCGTGGTACTGGGGTTACTACCCGGTCTACTGGAGGCCCTGGAGACCCTACTACTGGCACTTCTACTACGGATATCACTCGCACTGGTACCCTCACTACTACGCACACTACCGCTACTGGGACCGTCCGAGGTACCATCGCTACAACGACTACTACTATAAGAGTGTCAGGGCATACTCTCCCAACGTCTCACGACGTATCACCGAAGGGCACTATAAGAAGACTTACTCTCGTCCCGAGATGAGGCGTGACGGCGAGGCCCTATACGTCAGCACTCACGGCTCGCGAAGCACCTCAGCCCGTCCGGCAGCATCATCCGAGAGCCAGAGGAGAAGTTCATCTGCCACAAGCTCCCGCAGTTCCGGCAGCACAAATGCAGCACAGAGCGGCGAATCCCGCAGGTCTTCTTCGGCAGTACAGAGCAGGAGTACCACCAGGACGGGAGCAGCCCAGAGCGGTGACGCGAACCGCAGGTCATCTTCGGCAGTGCAGAACAGAAGCACTTCCGGGTCGGCCGCCTCACAGAGCGGAGATCTGAACCGCAGGTCAACATCTTCGGCAATCAAGAGCGCTCCTGCAACCTCGTCACAGAGATCTGGCACCACCGCCACCTCACGGAGCACAAATACTCAGAGGTCTCAGTCCACAGCCGCAAGATCACAGAGCTCAGCTCCGAGGTCGCAGTCATCGGTGAGCAGGTCGCAGTCATCCGCACCCAGGTCGCAGAGCTCAGTGCAGAGATCACAGACCCCGGTAAGCAGGCCACAGTCGACAGCCACAAGTTCACAGTCCTCAAGACAGTCGGTAAGTCAGAAGTCGTCTCCCTCCGCTTCCCGGAGTTCATCGGCTCCTGCCGCCAGGTCACAGAGCAACAGCAGTCGCAGCAGCGGTTCAGTCTCGAGGAGCAGTGGCAGCAGCAGCCGGAGCAGCGGAACCTCTTCAAAGAGCAGCAGTTCCAAAAGCTCAAAGAGCTCTGAAAGCAGCAGCCGCTCATCGAGAAGATAAAGGCAAGGAGCTCAAGCCGCCTCTGCTCCGGAGCACCGGGGCCAGGCAGCAGGCAGAGCACAGATTATAAACTCAAAGCGCAGGGACAAACACCCTGCGCTTTTTTTATCTCCATATTTATATTTTATTAAAATAATATAATATATTTGCAATATATAAGTTACTTAAATATATGAAAATGATATCTACCGATCTTATCAAGGGTTCACTGAAGACCATAGTCCTGAAGTTGCTGAAGGAGAACGGCCGCATGTATGGCTATGAGATCACCCGGAAAGTTGAAGAGCTTACTGCCGGACAGATAAAACTCACATACGGCGCCCTCTACCCCATACTCCACAAGCTGGAGTACGAAGGGGTGCTGGTCACTGAGTCCGAAAACTACAACAATCGTATCCGTGTCTACTACAGTCTAACGGACAAGGGAGAGTCTGTTGTAGCGGAAAAAGTAAAGGAGATGAGGCAGTTCATTGAATCTCTCCAGAACATTGTAAATCCTCAGCCCGGTTTTAACCATGCCTGATCTGACCCGACAGAATCTGCAGCAGATCCGACGTGATGTCGTCCGTGAAGAGATATCCTTCTCCCACCTGCTTGATGAGCTGACGGACCACATTTGCTGTGAGGTTGAGAATGAGATGCAGAGAGGACTGAGTTTCCCCGAAGCATACCAGGCCGTAAGAAGGAAGCTTGGCCCGCGCAGGCTCCGCGAGATACAGGAAGAGACACTTTATGCAGTAGACACAAAATACAGACAGATGAAAAACACGATGAAGATTTCAGCCATCGCAGGCACTGTCCTGCTTGGCTTCGCCGCACTGTTCAAGATCATGCACTGGCCCGGGGCGGGCATCATAATGATTCTCGGTGCCCTCACTCTGGCTTTTGTTTTCATGCCTTCGGCACTTACGGTGCTCTGGAAGGAGACACACAGCGGGAAGAGAGTGATGCTTTACATAACAGCATTCATAGCCGCGATGCTGTTCATCGCAGGTGTCGTCTTCAAAATACAGCACTGGCCCGGATCAGGACTTATCCTCAGCCTTGCAATGGTATCGGGGGCACTGTTGTTCCTGCCGGCACTGCTGGCAGCCAAACTGAAGGACCAGGAGAACCGCTCCAAAAGAATAGTATATATTCTTGGGGCGTTGGGCATGTCCTTATATATGGCGGGACTCCTCTTCAAGATACAGCATTGGCCCCTTGCCACAATCCTTCTGACGGTTGGACTGGTACTGACCTTCTTTGTGGTTCTGCCATGGTACACCCGTCTCACCTGGAAGAGTGATGATCACGTCAGCTCCGCCTTCATTTACATGGTCGTCGGAGCACTTGCAATCGTGATACCATCAATGCTTATCAGTCTGAACATACAGAGAAATTATGAGGGAGGCTATTTTATTCAGCAGAAAGCTCAACAGGCGATGATTAATTATAAGCTCAGTGAAAATCAGGCTGCAATCAGTAACTGCAGCGATACACTGTTGAAGCCTCTTCTTGCGGAGATCAATGCTCATACAACCCCTCTTATTGAGCACCTTGACAGATTAGGGAAGAAGATGAATGACGCATCCGAAGGCGATGCTTTCAGCACCGTTCCCTTCAGCGAATTTTTAACGGATGGCAGCACTACCCGCAATGAACTGAACGAAGCGCTGGAAGAGTATTCCGGACATCTGTCGCGACTAATCCCGGAAGGTAATGCCGCACAGTTCGAAGAACTCCTTGATCCTTTGGCTTACCTGCCTGAAACAGTTTCCGGGCCTGAAAGAATATCCCTTATGTCAGGCCTGCATATGCTGGACCTGATGAAAGCCGGTATACTGACAGCAGAATCGCTTGCCTTCTCAGCTGCGACAGGAAACCGTCAACAGGTAAGCAGAAAATAATGAAAGACCCATGTATCCATAGCACAAACGGATAAGAGGCAGATTAAAATCATGGATGTTCAATCACACCTTTATCAATCAAATCTATCAGGATGAAACAGAATATATATTTAACCGGAATCATAACAACGGCAATAGTTTTTCTGGGAGCTATCTTTAAAGTAAACCACTGGCCGGGAGCAGGCATCATGCTGACCCTTGGAATGCTGATGCTTATATTTCTCTTCCTCCCTCTTGCCCTCACAAACCATTACAGGGCTGAAGGCAACAGGCAGAACCTGCTGTTGTACATCGTGACGTGGCTGACCTGCCTTGTAGTGTTTGGCAGCATGCTCTTCAAGATCCAGCACTGGCCCGGTGCAGGCAAACTGCTTATGATCGCCCTTCCTTTCCCCTATGTGGTGTTCCTGCCTGTTTTTCTTGCTGTAACGGCCAGAAACAAAAACTTCAGCATTCACAATACGGTTTATGTATTATTTCTGTTATCGGGAATATCGGTATTTTCCGTGTTGCTCTCATTGAACGTATCAAAGGAAAGGATCGATGAAAGCCTTAACCTGTCGCGAAACTACAACAGGGTTGAGGTTATCCTGGACAGTATCCCTGTTTCTGCCGGCGGAGATGCAGTAGCGCAGAAGATTGACAACCTGATCGGTATCGTTAGTGGTTACCAGTCACGAATCCTGGCTGCGAAGGGGATCACCGCGAACGAATGGAACCGTGATCCGCTTAGTTATACAGGGCTGGAGTATATCGGGGTCCCCTCCTCTGCCCTCGTTACCGGTGATGATGGTCCAAACTCAGACCTCACGCTTGAGAGCGGATTGCAGGAACTCATAAGCCAACTTGAGACAACACCCGGTTATGATCAGCTTGCAAAAGAAGCACCGGTGATATTTGAATATGTGGAATACCCTGATGCAGAATCCGGTCAATGGACAAGGGAGATGCTTTTATTTAGTCCTGCAGCATGGGCAATGATATATCTTGATGGGCTGGAGACCAATCTTAAGCTGTTGCGCACATCTTTATAATAATGGCGTGAACTCTACTGCGGAGCCTGCCCGCCTCCCAACGCCCGTCGAATGACAGGTCTGTTTACCTGTTTGTTCCTCTCAGGGTAATCAGTATGACGCCGTTGGCACCCCTGGTTCCGTAGATGGAGGCGTCGGAGCCCTTAAGCACAGATATCGATTTAACCTCCCGGGGATTTATATTATCAATGCTGGAAACGACCACACCATCAACAACCAGGAGGGGGTCAGTCCCGGAGTTGATTGAGCCGATGCCTCTGATAGTGATCTTCGTACCGTTGACCTGTACTCCTGGCACCCTCCCCTGGATCATATCATAGATATTCGTGTATGATGCATAGGCATCATCCTGGGCGTCAATGTACCCGACGTCGGTGGTCAGGTTCTTTCTTTTTATAGTACCGTACCCGACATCGATCTGCATCTCTCCCTCCGAAAGCTCCGGTTTGAAATTCAACAGTGCCTCCGTGCCGTCAAGCACGAAGTCGATTTTCGACTGTCCCTCAAAAAGTGTCAGTGCTGATCCAATATTGGAGGTATAGACACCGACGCTCCTGACATCGGGTCTTATCTTTATCCTGAAGGTACCGTTATTGCGGGTCGTGATACCCGAATCCTGACCGTCAATGACGATAAGTGCACCGGAGACCGGTGACATCGCGGTATCAATTACCGTGCCAGTCACCGTCAGCCGTTTTCCCCTCTTCTGCCCCTCTGCGTGGCTTCCAGCCATCAGAACCATCAAAATCAACAATATAGCTTTTGCTTGCATCTCTCATACATTTAACCTCTACAAGATACGAAAAACAAGCATGCCCGGCAACACTCTGTACACTGTGCCCCGTACCCTGAACAGTGCAATTTCAAGCCCTGAATCATAATATATCATACATCTTATCAAAAACATGCTCAAACTCCCATTTTATGGGCATATGAGGTAGTTTGGCACGCCCTTTGCGTTATTACCTGTGAAGAGCCAATTCTTCAGATAAATTTAAAGAGATGAAAAAGTTAATTATCACATCGATCCTCGCAGTCCTGGTAGCAGCAGGGGCGATAGTCCGCGGACAGGACTGGCCGAAGGAGTACCTGGGTCTCCCGGGTGACAACATGAACCTCTACGCCGTGATGAACCTCTTCCAGGAGTCGAAGACCCTTGAGGAGTTCGAAAGGAACCTCAATGACAGGGACTCCCGGATCAACAACCTTGACCTCAACGGGGACAACTTCATCGACTACATAACGGTCACCGACTATGTGGACGGGAAGATACACACAATAGTATTAAGGGCAGTACTCGGAAGGAACGACTTCCAGGATGTGGCTGTCTTTATCGTCGAGCGCAAGAACAGGAACAAGGTACGCATACAGCTTATCGGTGACGAGCTGCTTTACGGCCGCAACTACGTGATAGAACCGAAGGGCAACAGACCCAATCCCGGATACAACGGTGATCCTCTCTACTATGACGATGTAATCTACGTCGGCAACGTATACTACTACGATCTCTCGTGGCCGGTGCTTGACTGGATGTTCATGCCCAACTACATGGCCTGGCACTCAGGATGGTACTGGGGATACTGGCCTGCCTACTGGGAGCCCTGGAGCCCCTGGTACTGGCACCACTACTACGGATACCATTACAACTGGTACCCTCACTACTACACCTGGTACCATCACTGGAACCACCCTGTGCATCACTACTACAACGACTTCTACTACACCAGCGTGCGCCACTATTCAAAGAATGTGGAACACAGGAAGACAGAGGGTCATTATAAGCAGACTTACACGCGTCCTGAATCCAGGAGAGACGGTGAGGATCTCTACAGGAAGGTATATGCAAGCCGCGACAGCCGCAGTGCAGTTACCTCCGGAGACAGCAGAAGGAGCACCGCTGATCAGTCAGCAAGGGTTCAGACGCAGTCGACTGTCAGCAGCGACCGCAGAAATCCCGAAGCCGTCAGCAATGACAACAGGATTCCGGATGCAGCCCGCAGAAACCGAGAGGCAGTCAGCAGGAGTCGTGAGACCGCCACTGGTCAGGCAGCAGCAACAGACCGGAGGGATCCGGCTGAGATGAAGAGCACGACAGCGACCAGACCCTCTGCACCTGACAGGGCAGAGGTCACCCGCAGGGAAGCTTCTACAGCCCCTTCGAGGAGCAGCTCAAGCAGCGTCAGCAGCGCACCCGCAAGGAGCACCTCGAGCAGCGTCAGCAGTGAACCGGCAAGGAGCACCTCGAGCAGCGTCAGCAGCGCTCCGGCAAGAACCAGCAGCGACACCAGGAGCAGCTACAGCGCACCCGCAAGGAGCAGATCAAGCAGTAGCAGCACTGCTCCGGCAAGAAGCAGCTCAAGCAGCGTCAGCAGTGCACCGGCAAGGAGCACCAGCAGTAGCAGCGACACCAGGAGCAGCTACAGCGCACCTGTCGAAAAGAGCAGCAGCAGCGTAATCAGCACACCCGCGAGAAGCAGCAGCAGCTCAGAGACAGCCGCACCTGCCCGGCGCAGATAAAGGCACATACCTCACGGAGCACCATATATCCCCAGGAGCGCAGTGAAATTAAACTCTGCGCTCCTTTTTTTATTACTTTTGCCGGGCCGCTGGCATTACACTAATATTTTCTGAAAAATGACTTTCGACGAGCTCGACCTTGATCCCGACATACTTGATGCCATTGATTACATGGGTTTCAGGGAGACCACCCCCATACAGGAGAAGTCCATACCGGTAATCATGGAGGGCAACGACCTGATAGCCTGCGCCCAGACAGGTACGGGCAAGACCGCCGCATACCTCCTGCCGGTGATGAATGAGATTGCATACAGACGACCCTCCCATACCCATACCCTGATACTTGTCCCGACCCGTGAGCTGGCCCTGCAGATAGACCAGCAGGTACAGGGACTGGCCTATACCCTGAACATCACCTCCCTGGCTGTCTACGGTGGCGGCGAGGGCAGTGCCTGGGACCAGGAGCGGGAAGCGCTCTCAAAGGGGGCCGACATCATCGTTGCCACCCCCGGCAGGCTGATATCACACCTCAACCTGGGTTATGTAAAGTTCAACGAGATAGAGGTATTGGTGCTCGATGAGGCGGACCGCATGCTTGACATCGGCTTTTATGACGATATCATACGTATCATCTCATACGTTCCGAAAAAGCGTCAGACACTCATGTTCAGCGCCACCATGCCTCCCCGGATACGGTCGCTCTCAAAGCAGATCATGAAGAACCCGGTGGAGATAGCCCTGGAGATGTCGAAGCCTGCTGAAGGAGTTCTGCAGGCTGTCTATCTGCTGGAGGAGAACCAGAAGCTGCCGCTGCTTAACAGCCTGATAGCTGACAAGCCCGAATACCACAGCATACTCATCTTCAGCTCCACCAAGAAGAAGGTTCACGAGATCGTACGCGGACTGAGATCGCGCGACTTTGTTGTAGAAGGCATATCGTCGGACCTCGAACAGAAACAGCGTGAGGAGACGCTGCTGCGATTCCGCTCGCGGCGCACCCGCGTGCTGGTGGCTACCGACGTCCTGAGCCGCGGCATCGACATCAAGGATATCAACCTGGTGGTTAACTACGACGTGCCGTCAGACGCGGAGGATTACGTTCACCGCGTGGGCCGCACCGCCCGGGCAGAGACCACAGGCGTGGCTATCACCCTCGTCACAAATACCGAGATGTACAAACTGCAGCGCATTGAAAAACTGATAGGATACCAGGTCTTCCGGGCTCCCCTGCCCGACTTCATTGCCAGCAGCCACGCAGACACCTCCGCTCACCGTCCCTCACGCCCGGGGCCTGGCAGGAGAAATTTCAGGCGCAGATAGACCTTTATAGTTTTAAAATTTCATATGTGCAGGGACTCCCCTGTTCATTTGTTCGTTAACTTTGGTCCTGGCTTAACTCAAATCTCACATGGCTTCAGACGAAAAATCACTGGTAATAATCGGGGCAGGCTTCGCCGGTCTGGCTGCCGGAATCTACGGGAGACTCAACGGTTACAATACACAAGTTTATGAGATGCATAACCAGCCGGGCGGACTCTGTACTGCCTGGAAGAGAAAGGGCTATACTTTCGATGCGTGCATCCACTGGCTTGTGGGATCATCACCTGACAGCTCCCAGCACAGCATCTGGAAGGAGACAGGAGTGGCACAGGGCAGGGAGTTTGTCTACCCTGATGAGTATTGCCGCTGCGAGGGGGCCGAAGGTCGCACCGTCATTTTCTATTCCGATGCCGGAAAGCTTGAGGAACACCTACTTCAGTTATCGCCCCGGGATGCGGATACCATCCGGGACTTTATCAGGGGGGTGAAGATGTGTACCCAATTCGACTTTCCGGCGGATGATGACCCGCCATTCGTAAGGTTCAGAAAGAGCCTGAAAATGTTCTTCGCCTTCATGAAGTACGGCAAGGAGTTCAGGAAGTGGACCAACATTACGGGCGAGGAGTTTGCCAATCGTTTCAGCGATCCTCTCCTGAAGGAGGCATTCATGGAGATATGGATACCTGAGTTCTCAATAGTCTTCATGCTCTTCACCTTTGCATGGCTTCACATCAGGAACGCCGGCTACCCCATCGGCGGATCGATGCCTATGTCGAAGGCCCTCGAAGAAAGGTACATTGAACTGGGCGGAGTCCTGAACTACAACAGCAAAGTTGCAAGGATACTTACAACCGACGGCAGAGCTACCGGCATCAGGCTGGTCGACGGCACAGAGATCCCCGCCGCCAGGGTCATCTCGGCAGCCGACGGCCATGCCACCCTGTTCAATATGCTCGACGGCAAATACCTCGACGCAAAGACGCGCGAACAGTACGAGAAGTGGCCTCTGTTTCATTCGCTGCTGTTTGTATCACTGGGCGTCAACCGTAAATTCGACGACCTGCCGGTCACGGTCTCAGGTATCAGCTTCCCGCTTAAGGAACCTGTGATGATCGCAGACAAGGTCCGTGAGAGGCTTCCGGTGCATATCTATAACCAGGATCCGACCATGGCACCTGAAGGCAAGACCGCCGTCACCGTGATGCTGGACTCCGATCACGAATACTGGAAAAAGCTTTACGAAGACCCGGCAGTCTATGTGCAGAAGAAAGATGACATCGCCAAAACCATTGTCAGACTCCTCGAGCAGCGTTTTCCGGGGATCACCGAACAGGTGGAGGTGACCGACGTAGCCACCCCGCTCACCTTTGAACGCTACACCGGCAACTGGAAGGGATCATTCGAGGGGTGGATCATCACCCCTGAAAACGCATACACAATGACAAAACCGATGCCGCAGATGGTACCGGGACTGAAGAACGTCTACATGTGCGGACAGTGGGTAGAACCTGGCGGCGGACTGCCAACATCCATCATGTCGGCTAAGCGACTACTAAAGACCATTTGTAAAGAAGACGGCAGAAAATTCAGAAGCACATAACCCCTTTCTGACCGTTAACGCAAGCACAACCATAAAAGTAAGCCAGCGGAATATCGTCCTTGGCCCCGACACCTGGTTGCCGCAACCTAAACCTCCAGGTTGCTCATCTCCTTCGTCACGCTGAAGCTGTACTCCGGATATTCATAGATCGGCACCCGCGGCTCGGTCTGGCCGATGCTGTAGCCGAAGAGCCCCTCGTACTGCGCCGTATCCTCACCCAGCTCCTCCAGCTGCCGGAGATACTCGTGTATCGACTTCGACTCGATTATGATCATCTTTCCCATCTTGTTGATGATAGGACTGTGCGTTCTGGTGATGTCATGGTCGAACTGCAGTATCCTCCTTCCGTACCTTGTGATGCCCACCACCCTGAATGTAAGACTCTTGCCCACACCCGGCAGGTTAAGCACGTTACGGTCGGTACCCAGGAAGGGGAGGTCGGCAGAGCGGCGCAAGCCATCAATATTCTCAACTATGTTCTCCGCATTGTCTGCAAACTGCCTCACAGTCTCGTAGTGTTCACTGTCGATCCTGCCGATGATCTTCTCCTCAAGCTGCTCCTGTACCACCCTGGCATTGGGTGCGAAATTGAAGTTGTTCTCCATGTAACCCTTGACCGTGAAGGTATAGTAAGGCAGTATGCCAACATCATTCATCACCTTCCTCAGCTTGGCGGTATGGCCCCTGCGTGATGCAGCCGTGGTGAATACCAGCTGGTTGGTGATGAGCCATCCGGCACCGGTGAGCAGGTGCGCTGCCTTGCTCGACTCCGGGGTGACCTCCATGGGCGACTCCACATGGGTCTGTATGAGAAACTGCGAGATGCCTATCTCCCTGGCCTTCTTTTTGAAATCACCCAGTATCTGAACCAGCTCGGGTGTTATCCGCTGCGGCAGGTAGGTCAACATCCTCGTCCCGAGCCTGACCCTCTGTATCTCGGCATGCTTCTCACCGTCAGGCCTCTGCCTGTTCTTCTCGCGCTTGTTGCGCGCCATCTCGTAGACGGCATCAAGAAGCTCCTTCAGGCTCCTGTCGGAGCTCATCAGGGCATCACCGCCGGTGATGAGGATATCCCTCAGCTGGGTGTCATCCTCGAAATATTGCAGCAGCTTCTTCTGTTTCTCCCACCAGCTCTCCGTGGGCTTGAGCTTATCAAGGTCGAAGTTGAGGTGACCGCTCTGGAAATCGTACATCCGCTGACAGGGGGAGCAGAGTCCTCCGCATGCCCTCCCCATGGTGTCAGGGATGAGTATGGCCACCTCCGGGTACCGCCTGTGTATGTTATTGTGGGAAGGAAGAAGCCACCCTGCCGCATTAGGCTCGCCCGGCACCACCTTGTCCTCCTTCTCCCATGCCACGATATGCCCGAACTCATCAACCAGCTGGCGGCTGTAGACGATGTAATGCCTGATGGCCAGGTCGGCGCCGATGGCGAAATAGGGAACACGCACATGAAGCAGCGAGAGGTAATAGGGGTTCACGAAGAAGGGTATCCCCGCCTTCTCGGCATCATAGAGTATCTTCATGGTGTCGGGGTCGAGCGAGTGACCGAGCATCTCATTGAGGAGGTCCGGCGACCGCACTGCAAAATGGAGATGGAACTTGTAGTTGTCCCACCACTCGTTCATCATCTGCAGCTTCTCATCGCGCGACATGCCTTCAGGAAAGGAGTATTTCTCAGATCTGATCTCGTCCGCCTCGATCTTGGATATCAGCAGGTTGATGATCCTCTCCCTGTTCTCCTTGCGCAGCTCCACGATGCGCGGATCAACTCCCGACGGGTACATCTCCATCCATCTTTCAACCCTGTCCCTGTCGGGGATCACCTGGTTGCTCTCGCCCCTCAGCTGCCTGAAGAGCTGAATCATGTCAATGAAGAACTCAGGCTTGGAGCCGCCCGTGCCCTTGATCACGGCAAGCCATATGAACCTGATGGGATTACTCACGGCAATTTCGCCTCGCAGGTTGGGGTCAGGATACTCTATACCGGCATGATCAATATAGTCCAGTATCCTGATGATGGCATAGTCATTCCACGAAAGCTTCTCGAAGTTCTCACGCCTGGTGACCTTGTCGGTCTGGAACCGGAAGGCATCCTTGCGGCTGCTGTATTCCGAATGTATCCAGTTTTTGACCCCTATCTGTGCTTCGATCTCGTTCTTCGACTCCCTCATGATGGTCTCGAGCATGGGGTTCTCGCGGAGCAGCACGCGCAACAGGCGGTGTGAACGGACGCTGATGGCTATCCTGTCAAGTTTCTCATTTTCTGTCATGATGATTTTCGTTTTCAGTGGCCGATCTAACAAAATACGAAAAAAAAGAACAAAATAATCATATTTCTGCGGGATATGTCATTTGGCAGGCAGCTTCCGCTTCGACTCCAAAGTCCAGGGAGCCTGACGTGGGACATAAGATTCTGACTGCCAAAATACCTGAAAATTATGTAACTTGTAGCTTCGAGCGTCTAACAATATCACTTTTCACTTGTTGTTATTATAAAGGCGTGCAAAATATCTTCCATCGAAAGGAAGAAGATTTAATAATTGTCTAATAATGATCGGAGGTTTATTATGATGGACGGACCAGGATGGCATGCATGGGGAATGGGATGGGGCTGGATAATCAGTTTCCTTCTTATTGTGGCTATAGTCTGGATTGTGGTCAGGATTACAAGCCGGAACCGCAGCGTTAAACCGCCCGAAAGCAAATCTGCCCTTGACATTCTGAAGGAGCGGTATGCAAAAGGCGAGATTGACAAGGATGAATTTGACAAACGCAAGAGCGACTTGCAATAGCCTTTGCTTGCACTTGTCTTATTTCTGATTCAGAGTGTAATAAAGTTCAAAATACTCCGGAGAGGATTTTGTTTTGTCCTGCCCGGAACAGAATGACATCACTATGGACAAGATGAATAATAACCATGAACATGCCGCCATGCATGATCACAGACCCGGACATGAGCGTGCTGAAGGGCATGATCACCCTGCCGGACACAATCACAGTGCACGGAAAAGCGCTTCTCATGATGCCCATAGTAATGGATCACATGACCATAGCGGCCATCATGCTATGATGATAAAGGATTTCAGGAGACGCTTCTGGCTTTCCCTGATTTTCACTCTTCCCATATTGATCCTCTCGCCAATGATCCAGGATCTGCTGGGTTTCCGGTTCACTCTTCTGGGTGATGCTGACAAATATATACTCTTTGCCCTATCAACGGTAGTCTTTTTCTACGGAGGATGGCCTTTCCTGACCGGACTGGCTGATGAGATAAAGAAAAAGCAGCCGGGGATGATGACGCTGATAGCTGTGGCCATCACCGTGGCATGGGGGTACAGTTCAGCCACCACCTTCGGAGTAAAGGGAAGCACATTTTTCTGGGAGCTGGCCACACTGATAGATATAATGCTGCTCGGGCACTGGATCGAAATGAAGTCCATACTTGGAGCCTCCAGATCACTTCAGATGCTGGTAGAGATGATGCCCGACGAAGCCCACCTGGTTAAGAACGGCGGAACCGAAGATGTGAAGGTTGATCAGCTGAAAAAAGATGACCTGGTCTTGGTACGTCCCGGTGAGAAAATACCTGTCGACGGTGTGGTGGTCGAGGGAGAAAGCAACGTTAATGAGTCAATGATCACCGGGGAGTCAAAACCAGTAGCGAAAGGCAAAGACGACAGGGTGACAGGAGGGTCTCTCAACGGTAACGGCTCACTGACAGTCAGCGTCATGCAGGTGGGAGAAGATGCTTATCTAAGCAAGGTAATCAACATGGTGCGCGATGCACAGGACAAGAAATCAAAAACCCAGAACCTGGCTGACCGCATTGCTTTCTGGCTCACTGTCATTGCCCTCTCAGTCGGATTCGGGACACTTGCTGCATGGTTACTGGTGGGTAAACCATTTGTTTTTGCCCTGGAGCGAATGGCAACGGTCATGGTCATCACCTGCCCTCATGCACTGGGCCTGGCAGTGCCACTGGTGGCGGCTATTTCCACTTCGGTGGCAGCGCAGCACGGACTGCTCATCCGCAACCGTACCGCGTTTGAAAATTCACGGAAAGTTTCGGTAATGATCTTTGATAAAACAGGCACTCTGACCAGGGGAAATTTTGGGGTTACACGGTACGGTTCATTTGTTGAATCATTCAAAGACACTCAGATATTACGCCTCGCCGGGGCACTCGAGGGAAAATCGGAACATCCCCTGGCCATGGGCATAATGCAAAAGATAAAAGACGAAAAAATTGAAATTCCGGAAGCTGAGAATTTTAATGCCATCACCGGAAAAGGTATCGAAGCAGATGTTGATGATAAAAAAGTAAAGGTCGTCAGCCCGGGGTTTCTGGCAGAAAAGAATATTGATATCCCCTCCGAAGCAGTCACCAATGAAGCTGAAACGGTTGTCTTCGTTATGGTTGATGATAAACTGGCAGGTTTTATAGCGATGTCGGATGAAATCCGTAAAGAATCATATGAAGCAGTGAAAATGCTGAAAAAGCATGAACTAAAACTTTTTATGATGACCGGCGACAATGAGAAAGTGGCCAGAAGCGTGAGCGATGAACTTGGTTTGGATGGATGGTATGCAGGCATCCTGCCGGACGGTAAACTGAAAATGGTGAAGGAGTTACAAAAGAAGGGTGAATTTGTAGCCATGACCGGCGACGGCGTCAATGATGCCCCGGCGCTGGCAGCAGCAGATGTTGGAATTGCAATAGGATCAGGAACAGACATAGCGGCAGAGACAGCGGATATTATCCTGGTTAACAGTAACCCTCAGGACATTGCTTCGCTGGTTGTTTTCGGCAAAGCCACCTATACGAAGATGATACAGAACTTTATCTGGGCAACAGGATATAACGTGGTGGCCATACCACTGGCTGCCGGAGTCCTGTTCAGCGCAGGCATAATTATCAGTCCTGCAATAGGGGCCATATTTATGAGCATAAGCACGGTGATTGTCGCCGTTAATGCGCAACTTCTGAGGCGAAAAATGAAAGAAGGCTGAAAGGTACTGGGAGAATGGTTAGACCTGCTTTATCAACATTATTTTCAGGAGTCAACGCAAGCGTACTGACCCTCTTCCTGCTGGTTTCGTTTGCAGGTAGCTCAGCACAGGCGCAGGATACCACCAAAACCATGCCGGAATTTGCTCCGGAGATATCCGGCATCCTGAAGACAAAAGTTGAGTTCGACCTTGACAACTCCCTGATGCGTTTCGAGGTGCGCAACGCCCGCTTCAGCGTCCGGGGCAAGATCAACAGTTACATGACCTACAAGCTCGAGATCGACCTCTCCGACGAAGGCCAGATGAAGATGCTGGATGCCTATGTCCGGTTCTCTCCTGTCACCGACCTGAACTTCTACCTGGGACAGCGCAAGATACCCTTCAGCAGCGACTACATGCGGAGCCCGGCAGACAACATCTTTGCCAACCGCTCATTCCTGGCAAAGTACATCAACGAAGGAATGCGTGACATAGGATTTTATGCCGAGTACATCTTCCGCGGACAGATCCCCGTCTCCGTGGTGGCCGGGGCGGTGAACGGCACGGGCAACAACAATCCGCAGTGGATTGAGAAGCCCAATTTTGCCTCACGTCTCGCCGCAGGTAAGGATCATGGTTTGAGAGCCGCAACCAACTTTTACTACGGGGAGGGTGCCATCGAGCATAATCTCTCGATGTTCGGTGCAGAGCTGAGATACAATAACGGGAATTTCTTTATCGAATCGGAATATATTGTAAGGCAATGGACCGACACCCTGTCAGCCAGGCAGGATGATGACGGCATATATCTTCATTCATACTACAACTTTATGACCGGGAACCGGATGGTGAAGATGATAACCCCGGTAGCGAGAATTGACTTCATCGGCGACTCGGTGTTCAGCGGAGATATCGGGGCCAGCCGCTTCACCTGCGGCCTCAACCTGGGTTTTGAAGCAGAACAGTTCTATTCAGAGATCAGGCTGAACTATGAAAATTACTTCAAGAGCCTGCTTCCCATCCACACAGACAAGTTCACCCTGGAATTCATTGGCAGATTT
Organism: Bacteroidales bacterium UBA4772; assembly: GCA_002403305.1. Classification (GTDB taxonomy): domain Bacteria; phylum Bacteroidota; class Bacteroidia; order Bacteroidales; family VadinHA17; genus SR-FBR-E99. The sequence goes on along the minus strand of DHHM01000019.1, from coordinate 48,383 downwards.
TGACTCCTCAACCGTGATCGGTTGATTTTAATTTAATATTGGTCTGATTTTCAGCAATATTATTGCAAATCCATGCAATAATTACCCGGTTAACGGTGTTTTTTATCTGGTACCAAAAGATAATAAGATGAAGGTAATGAAAATCAATCTGAAAGTACTTGCAGTTATGAGTATCATTATACTCACAACGACCGTGAGCTGCAAAAAGGAAGCTGAAGAGATCAGAGACGGTAGCGGCAACGTCTACACCACTGTTAAGATCGGAGCCCAGGTATGGCTTAAGGAAAACCTCAGGACCACAAAATACAACGACGGCAACGCTATCCCGAATGTCACCGGAGATGCCTGGGAACCGCTGCTGACTCCCGCCTACTGCTGGTTTGGCGATCTGCAGGCCAATGCAGGTATCTTCGGCGGCCTGTATAATTACTTCGCAGTACAGACCGACAAGCTATGTCCGCAGGGGTTCCATGTCCCTTCCCGGGGGGAGGTTCTGATACTGACAGATTTCCTTGGTGCTGATCCGGGGGGAAAGATGAAGAGTGTTACACTGTGGAATGCACCGAATGAGGGGGCCACCAACAGCAGCGGCTTTACCGCCCTGCCCGGAGGAATGCGAGTATCTGATTTCATTCACAACGGAATGCACGGATATTTCTGGACATCTACCGATTACAATACAAGCTCTGGTTATTTCTTCGCCCTCACCTATACTGACGCATCGGTGGAAGAGGATCATCGCTGGGGTTCCTCCGGACTCTCGGTGCGGTGTATTAAGGACTAGCCCTCCCTGGAGATAGCTTCTCAAAAGTAACTTCAGGGCCGCCCGTTATCCTCCTCCCACACCATTGTGGCTGATGCTGAGCGTATGGCACCAGAAACCATGTCATCACCTTTGAGGGTTTTTCCGAATAATTTCATATATTTACGCTAAAGTATTGATCATCAACGATGAATCTCCTCTTCATCTGCACGGTAAACAGGATGCGCAGCTGCACGGCAGAGACCGTCTACGGTGCAAACCCCGACTACAGGGTGAGGTCTGCAGGCATCGCCCCCACCGCCCCCAACCAGGTCACCGCTGAGCTGCTGAAATGGGCTGACAAAGTCTTTGTGATGGAGAACATGCACCGGGCCTTCATCACTGAGAAGTTCCCGGACATAGATCTGAGCAAGAAGCTTATCGTCCTCGACATACCCGATTTCTTCTACTACATGGAGCCCGAGCTGGTTGACCTGCTCAGGGAAAAGGTCGATCCGCACCTGGCACAATAGGCACTCTTCAGTCCACAGTCGGCAGTCGGCCACCTTCGCCAAGGCTACGGCGGCTGGAAGCACTCTTCTGTCCACAGTCAGCAGTTTGAGCCGCCGACGGAGGAGGAGGTAAGCTGTCGCCTGATTACGACTTTACAAACTTTCTACTTTACAGACACTTAATTCTGATCCAGGTAATCGAGGATGATCTGCACCTCTGCCTTCACCCCGTTGATGAGTGAACTTTCATCAGGATTGAAGGCCGGATGGTGGTTGGTCACACCCGGACCTGTACTGAGGTTAAAGTAACAGGATGGCGCTATCTTCCTGTAACGTGCAAAATCTTCGCTGGCAGTCATCCGTGGCGCATCCGTGACCATCCCGCTGCCAAGGATCTTTATGGCACTGGCTCTGGCCAGGCTGTTAAGCGCCGGATCATTCTGCATCGCCGGGTACCCCGAAGTATACTCCAGGCTGTATGTGGCACCGTGGGCCAGCGCTATATTGTCGATAACAGTCCGGATGCGTTCTTTCAGCAGGTGCCGGGTCGGTTCCGAGATGGTTCTCACCGTTCCGGCCAGCAGCGCCCTGTCGGGTATGACGTTCGGTGCGTTGCCCGACTGGAATTTGCCAACGGAGATGACAGCCATCTCTCCGGGGGTAACGTTGCGTGAGACGATCGTCTGCAACGCAGTGACGATCTCGGCGCCCGTGACTATCGGGTCTATCCCCAGGTGAGGCATGGAGCCGTGCGATCCCTTGCCCTGTATTATCAGGTAGAATCCGTCGGAAGCTGTTGAAGCAGGACCGTCGGGCAGTATGCCGACAGCACCCGGCACCTGGCCCGGACCGATATGGAGGCCGAAAAAGGCCTTTACCTCATCCAGTACACCGGTCTGAATGATATCGAGGGCTCCGCCGGGACTCTGCTCCTCGGCATGCTGAAAGATAAAGCAGACGGTGCCTTTTATCTGTTTCTGCATCGATGAAAGCGTTGCAGCTGTACCAAGAAGCATGGCAGTGTGCACATCGTGCCCGCAGGCATGGCTTACTCCTTCATTGACAGAGGCAAAAGGAAGCCCTGTCTCCTCAGGCACGGGCAGGGCATCCGTATCTGCCCTGAAAGCTACGGTACTGCCTGCCTTACCTCCACGCAGGATACCTACCACACTTGTCGGGGTGGGCCATATCACCTCAATATTCCCGAAACTCTCCAAAACGGACGTGACATACTCCGAGGTAAACAGTTCCTCATACGAAAGCTCCGGGTTCTGGTGAATATAACGGCGCCACTCTATGATCTTCTCCACCGGGATATTCTTTACCCATGCAGGCTCCTTCCCGGGCCGGTCAGAAGATCCTGATGCGTGAAGGGCAACAACACTTACCAGGCCAAATATTGCGGCCACCATGACAGCCTTTTTTCTTTTCATCTTATGCTTCCTCATCAGATCAGTTCTACAGGACACAGTATGCAATTATCACGTGTAAAATAACTCAAATAAAATCACTGCATGAAGCTTTCCCGTCATAAATTTCCGCACGGGCGCCTACTGACCGGCTTCCTGGCAAAAGAACGCTCCGAAGAGAGCAGCGACCAGGAAGCAGATGTGACCGCAATGTATGAAGGGAAGCAGTATATCATGCATACCTATAAGGTCTTCAGGGATATGCGTATCGTCTATGCACCTCCGCGTTCAATAGGCAACTACGGTGATGAGATCGATAACTGGGTGTCCCAAGCATACAGGTGACTTCGATATCGTCAGGGCCAGAAAAGGAGGGCTGAATGCTACACTCAGCGCTGTATATATCCGGTCTGAATATGATGTTGATACTGGCCGTAAGGGCCTGCCAAATTTAGCGCAATTCAGATTACTAAGCCGTATTCAGGGACAGTCAATGCAATTATTTACCTGCCGGGAAGAGTCTTTATCGTTTCAGGTTGTCAGATAGCTGTATGACGGTCTGCCAGAGGGATATATTCATGTTTCCCGTATACGTTCCTGAAAGCGGGACGAATAATCCTTTTCCCGGAAAATGTAAGCTCCTCGATCCGGTGGGTGCACCATCCTGATATTCTCCCGATAGCAAACAGGGGGGTATAAAGCTCCTTTGAAATATCAAGACATGAATATACAAAGCCGGAATAGAAATCGACATTAATGGAAATTACCTTGGTTGTTTTTTCTCCTTTAAACACTCTGAATACTTCAGGAGTGAGCCTCTCAACAAGTGAATAGAGCTCAAATTCATCAAGCCGGCCTTTTTCTGTTGCCAGTTCTCTCGCTTTTGCTTTCAGGATTCCTGCCCTGGGATCAGAGATAGTGTATACAGCATGTCCGACTCCGTAAATTTTCCCTGAAAAATCATGTGCCTTTTTATTAAGAATCTTCAGAAGATATTCTGCCACCTCATCTTCATCCTTCCAGTCCTTTACGTTTGCTTTCAGGTCTTCCATCATGTCAAGGACCCTGACATTGGCTCCGCCATGCAGTGGCCCTTTTAGTGAACCGATAGCGGAGGTTACTGCAGAGTAGATATCGGTTTCGGAAGAGCTGGTCACTCTCATCGTGAAAGTGGAATTATTGCCGCCCCCGTGTTCAGCATGAAGAACCAGCATCAGGTCAAGTAGATCAGCCTCAAGTTTTGAAAAACCGTTATATTCACCTTTAATCAGGTACAGAAAATTCTCGGCCGTGGTCAATTCAGGCTGAGGATGCCGTATAGACATAGTCTTCCCCTTGAACAGATGTCTCAGGGCCTGGTATGAATATGCGACAATGGTAGGGAACTTGGCAATGATATTCATTGACTGCTTTATCATGTGATCGAGGGCAATGCTGTCAGGCTTATCATCAAGAGTGTACAACCCCAGCACTGACCTCGCAAGGATATTCAGCACATTCTTGCCTTTCATCGAGAGTATCATGTCTTTGGTAAAATCATCGGGAAGTGCTCGCAGGGAAGCCATATGCCCGGAGAACATCTTCAGCTCCGCAGCGTCAGGCAAAAAGCCAGTCAGAAGCAGAAAAACAGTCTCATCAAAACCGTGCCTGTTGTCTTTCTGGAATCCGGCCACAATGTCGTCAATATCAATCCCTCTGTAAAGCAGCCTTCCCGGGACAGGAACAACCTTGCCGTCAACCTTATCATAACCGATCACCAGTCCGACATTTGTAAGACCCACAAGCACACCCGATCCGTCTGCGTTACGGAGCCCGCGTTTTACATCATACTTCTCATACAATTCACTGTCGATATCAAATGATTTTCTAACCGACGGTTCCAGATGTGCTATTAATTCATTGATTTCCATTTTCATTACGTTTATGGATTGCGGTTCAGATGTTAGATATTATTGTATCAGCAAACTCAGAGGTCTTGAGGAGTGTAGCATTCTCCATCAGCCTGTGAAAATCGTAAGTTACCATTTTATTCTGAATGGTTTTTTCCAGTCCGTCATAGATCCTGTGTGCCACCTCATCCCATCCGATAAATTCAAACATAAGTGCTCCGGAAAGGACCACCGAACCCGGGTTTACTTTATCCTGATCGGCATATTTCGGTGCTGTGCCGTGTGTTGCCTCGAAAATGGCATGGCCTGTTTCATAATTGATATTAGCCCCCGGTGCAATGCCTATTCCTCCCACAATTGCTGCAAGGGCATCAGAGATATAATCACCGTTAAGATTCAAGGTGGCAATGACAGAGTATTCTGCGGGTCTTGTAAGTATCTGTTGCAGAAATGCATCGGCAATCACATCTTTGATGATGATCCTCCCTGCCTGTTCAGCACTCTTCAGGGCCTCGTCTGCCACCTTCTTGCCCTTCTCGTCTGATAGCTTCCTGTGCTGGTTCCACGTGAATACTTTATCGCCGAACTCCCTTTCGGCAAGGGCATAACCCCATTTCATGAATGCCCCTTCAGTATACTTCATAATATTCCCCTTGTGTACCAGAGTCACTGATGGCAGCTTTCTCTTTATGGCGAAAAGGATAGCCTGTCTTATGAGCCTCTCCGAACCCTCTTCAGAAACTGGTTTTATACCGATGGATGACGTTTCAGGAAACCTTATCGATTTTACACCCATCTCTTCTGTCAGAAATTTCTTGATCTTATCGGCTTCAGGAGTACCGTTCATGAATTCGATACCGGCATATATATCCTCAGTGTTTTCCCTGAAGATGTGCATTTTGACATTCTCAGGCTTTCTGACCGGGCTCGGGACCCCAGTGAAGTATCTTATCGGCCTATAGCAGGCATAAAGGTCGAGTTTCTGCCGAAGGGCTACATTTATCGATCTCATACCTCCTCCTACCGGTGTGGTGAGTGGACCTTTAATGCCAATAAGGTTTTCCTTGAATACGGCAACCGTTTCATCGGGCAGCCAGTCACCAGTGAGATTAAATGCCTTCTCCCCGGCAAGTACCTCTTTCCATTCGACCTCTCTCCTGCCATCATAGGCTTTTGCTACAGCGGCATTGAAAACTCTTACAGATGCTCTCCAGATGTCTCTTCCCGTTCCATCGCCTTCAATAAATGGAATTACCGGATTATCGGGCACAATTAATCTGCCATCCTCGTATTTGATCTTTTCAGCCATATGCATTATTTCTTCCTGTTCTTCCTGCTTATGAGGTTCAGCGCACTGCCTGCCCTGAACCATTCAATCTGCGTATCATTGTATGAATGGTTTGCATATATCGTCTCCTTATCTCCTCCGGCATGGTTCAGGATCAGCTTTATCGGCTTCCCCTGGGCCAGCTCCTTAAGTCCCACAATATCTATTTTATCGCTTTCGAGTATCCTGTTGTAATCTGCCTTGTCAGAGAAAGTAAGTGCCAGTAACCCCTGTTTCTTAAGATTGGTCTCATGTATTCTCGCGAATGACTTGACAAGAACTGCCTTTACGTTCAGGAAACGTGGCTCCATGGCCGCATGTTCACGTGAAGAACCCTCTCCGAAGTTTTCCTCGCCGACCACAACAGAGCCTGTCCCTTCAGATTTATAGAATCGTGCTACCCGGGGGACCGGCTCATATGTGCCAGTAACCTGGTTCAGGATACTGTTTGTCTTTTCGTTAAAAGCGTTCACCGCACCGATCATGTAGTTATCCGATATATTATTGAGATGACCGCGGTATTTGAGCCAGAATCCAGCCATTGAGATATGGTCAGTGGTGCACTTCCCCTTCACCTTCATAAGCAGGGGCAATCCCTTAAAATCTTTACCGTCCCAGGCAGGAAAAGGCGTGAGAGCCTGCAGTCTTTCAGATGCGGGATCTATCCTGACAGTTACTTCGTCCTTATTCCTCGATGGTTTCTGCAATCCGGTCTCAATATTCACGAATCCATCCGGAGGAAGGTCAAATCCGGAAGGCTCTGCCAGTTTTACCTTTTCCCCGTCACTATTAGTGAGAGAGTCAGTGACCGGATTGAATGTGAGATCACCTGCAATGACCAGAGCTGTCGTAATTTCAGGTGAAGCCACAAAAGCATGCGTATTGGGATTTCCGTCATTCCTTTTTGCAAAATTCCTGTTGAATGAATGCACTACAGTGTTAACCTCTTCTCTGTCAGCGCCCTCACGATCCCATTGTCCGATACAAGGGCCGCATGCATTGGCAAATACCTTACTCCCGAATTTCTCAAATATCTCGAGATAGCCGTCTCTTTCAGCAAGAGCACGTATCTGTTCGGAGCCGGGGGTGATTGTGAACTGCGACTTTGCTGCAAGGTCTTTCTTCAGGGCATCGGCTGCCACGGAAGCAGCCCGGGAGATATCCTCATATGAAGAGTTTGTACATGATCCGATAAGACCCACATCGATCTTAAGAGGCCAGCCGTTCTGTACGGCAATCTTCTTCATCTCTGAGATGGGAGTGGCAAGGTCAGGTGTGAATGGCCCGTTAATATAGGGTTCAAGCTCAGACAGATTTATCTCTATGAGCTGATCGAAGTATTTCCCGGGGTGGGCATAGACATCGGGATCTGCCGTAAGATGCTCTTTCAGTCCCTGTGCGAGGAGTGATATCTCACTGCGGCCTGTCGCTTTAAGATAGCGTGACATTGCCTGGTCGTAACCGAATACCGAAGTGGTGGCTCCCACCTCGGCGCCCATGTTACAGATAGTTGCCTTGCCGGTGCAGGAAAGAGACTCTGCTCCCTCTCCAAAGTATTCAATGATACTTCCTGTTCCCCCTTTAACTGTCAGCAGACCCGCGATCCTGAGGATAATATCCTTGGCCGAGGTCCACCCATTTATCTTCCCGGTGAGTTTTACCCCTATCAGGCCTGGTAATTTCAACTCCCAGTTCATGCCTGACATTACATCGACCGCATCGGCTCCGCCGACACCTATCGCCATCATTCCCAGTCCGCCCGCGTTGACAGTGTGCGAATCGGTCCCAATCATCATACCTCCGGGGAAGGCATAATTCTCAAGTATTATCTGGTGGATGATGCCAGCACCCGGATTCCAGAAATCAATGTCATATTTATCGCACATTGAACTCAGGAAGTCATACACCTCCCTGTTGGTTACATTTGCGGTCGTGAGATCACCCTCAGAACCGTCTCTGGCCATTATGAGATGATCACAGTGTACTGAGGCGGGCACGGCTGAACTATCTTTACCGGCCATCAGGAACTGCAGCAAAGCCATCTGTGCTGTAGCATCCTGCATCGCGACCCTGTCAGGGGCAAACTCCGCGTAATCGACACCACGTCTACAGGATCTTAAAATGCTGCTGTCACAGAGATGAGCATAGAGCACCTTCTCACTCAGTGTAAGCGGCCTTCCAAGATTCTCCCTTATACCGGCAATTAGGTGAGGCAGTCTCTGGTAATATGATCTTATAAGTTCAGGATTGAGAATCATCTGAGAGAATTTTGTTATCTGATATCTGTAAAACAATGCCTGTATAAATTGGTTGTCTGATCCTGAAAAATAAGTCTGCAGGTCAGACACCTAAAATTACTAGTTTTTCAGGAGTTTTCCCATTGTTTATTCATGTCACCGGACACTTTGCAAGGCTGATCAGGAGTAAGTATGTCACAGCTAAGACTTCCAATCCCGTTCCTTATTTTTTTATCAAAACCTCTCCTGTCTCTTCGTGGCTCTCTCTCAGACCCCCTGTCCCCGCCCTTCGCTGTAGTAATACTCGGGCCAGCGCGAGAAGAAGACATCATAGACATGCCATCGCTCCCTGTCATACACTATCATCTCCTTGTCGGCCAGAGCCTTCAGGGAGGCCGACACTGAGCTGGCGCTTGTAAGATCGTTGCCTGAGATAAAACTGCCGGCAGTAGGCTGCGCCACACCGTCTCCGGCTGCAATAGCTTTCAACAGACGGAACTGGTGTGAAGCCTTGTCCGGTGAAAGATCTTTGTTACAGCTTCTGTTTCTTAAAGAACGACCAGATGACTTCACTGGCGTCGATATCCCTGCTGGTCTTTCCTATGACGCGTGTGGGCAGGTACTGAAGCCCGCCCGGCCAGGTGTGCCCTCCACCATCCACAACGTAAAGGATCACCTCGGTACCGTCATCCTCATTGACATAAACTTTTCGGGTCACTCTTGTTCCGTCGGCGGGATCCCTGTCGGGCTCTTCAGTGACAACAGGTACGGGGGAACAGCCGTTCTTTTTCACCCAGTACTCTATGGACTGATCCACTGACAACACCCTCCCCAGCATCTCCCTGCCGAAGTGCCCGTAAATCTCGCCTCCTTCAAACGGCACCACGGGGTCATCCACATTGTTGATGGCCAGCACCGGGATATGCCTGGAAGGCATGCAGTCGTCGATAAAGAGCAGTGGAATATTTCCGTCGACGGGAGCTATGGCTGCAATCCTGTTAGATAACTCGCATGCCAGGCGGTATGACATTATCGCCCCGTTGGATATGCCGGTGACATAAACACGGCGTGGATCTGCATTGTAATCTCTTACAATCATATCTGTCAGCGCATCGATAAAGCCCACATCGTCAATATTTTCCCTGTGAGCACGGTCGTCAGCCTCCTGATCTCTCCTGCCGTCGTTCCAGGCAAGCCCTATTCCGTCGGGGTAAGCCACCAGGAACCCATCCCGTTCAGCCAGCCTGTCAAAACCCTTGCGCGTGACCAGTATCATGCCCTCCCCGTCCACTCCCCTGCCATGAAGGGCAATCACCAGCGGCATCGGAACAGATCTGTCATATGTTGACGGAACATACAGCATGAATGTTCGTTCCAGACCGTCATGAAACAATGAGGCCCTGTGGCAGGTGCCGTACGTTCCCGGAGAGAGTTTCCGGCCGATCCACGACATCGCCTTCAGAAACAGAGATATTACCGGTTTGGTAATCGAGGTGTACAATCCTTTTATCATCTGTGTCTCTCCGTTTATCCGGGTTCCTAATATTTATCTGCCACCTGGCTCCTGCGGGCATCCGGAGGATGACCTGGCTCCTGCGGGCATCTGC
>DHHM01000019.1:843-38583 GCA_002403305.1 Bacteroidales bacterium UBA4772 | reverse complement strand
AACTGCAGCCCGGCCATCGGCCTGCAGGCAACCTCAGTATGCCTTCTGCAATATCAGCAGTTTTTCTCACACATTCACGCTCTTCAGCAGTTATTATTTAAGCCACTCCCGCCTCTACACCCCGCCACCGCCAGGCTCCCCCGGTTTGTACCTCAGTTGCTTCGTCGCTTAGACTCCCCTGGTCACTCCGGCATTCGGCCTGTTCACCGTAAGAAAAAGGTCGTCTGCCAGAAACATTTTCTCTTTAAATTTGTCATCAATGAAATTTGCATCAACAAAAACCTGAAAATCATGCAGACAATTCTTGGCGCCAACGGAACAATAGGAAAGCTTCTTGCCAGGGAGCTCATGTCATATACCGACAGGGTGCGGCTGGTGAGTCGCAAACCCCTGAGGATAAACGAAACCGACGAGCTCATGGCCGCCGACCTGACACAGCCCGGAGCTGTAGACAGGGCCGTAAAAGGTTCGGAGGTGGTCTACCTTGTTGTGGGATTTGAATATAAGGCTAAGGTGTGGGAAGAGAAATGGCCGGCACTGATGAGGAGTACCATCGATGCCTGTGCAAAGCACGGTGCTAAGCTGGTCTTCTTTGACAACGTCTACATGTACGACAGGGATCAGATATCTCACATGACCGAGGATACCGCCATCAATCCCCCGAGCCGCAAGGGAGCGGTGAGGAAAAGGATCTCGGAGATGCTGCTGAAGGCTGTCGAAGAAGGCTGGATTCAGGCACTTATAGCACGGTCGGCCGATTTCTACGGTCCTGATAACAACAACAACTTCATCACCCAGATGGTGATGAAGAACCTCCGTGAGGGCAAGAAGGCCATGTGGTTCGTCGGTTCGGATATCAAACACTCATTCACCTACACCCCTGATGCCGCTAAGGCCACCGCCCTGCTGGGCAACACCCCCGATGCATACGGGCAGGTATGGCATCTGCCCACCGAGAGCCGCCCTGTCACAGGCAGGGAGATTATAACCATGATCGCCTCGGAGATGGGTGCTGAACCGAAGATATCACTCCTGCCGAAGTTCATGCTGGGGCCTCTCGGACTCTTTATCCCTATCATGAAGGAGATGCGCGAGATGATCTACCAGTATGACCGAGACTACTTCTTCGACTCCTCAAAATTCACCCGCAAGTTCGGCATCAGCGCCACACCCTGGGAGGAGGGCATCAAAGCCACCTGCCAGGCTTATAAAGCATAGGAGGACATTTGCCCGGCCTATATGGGATTCCCTGGGTGATGTCAACGGCCTGGGCTGGGGCTCCGCTCTTGGCATCCGCTACACCTGGTAAAGACTGATCCGCGGCAGCCACGCAGATACTCTGCCCCAGTCATGGCGGTCACGACGGTCACGATTATCCGGATGCCCTGCCCTGTCATGCAGGCAGGCTTAACAAGATTTAAAAGTCCCGGTAGATATATACATGAACCTCTTTTACAGTGCCGGGTATAAAGTCAGCATACTTGTAAGTTGCATACTCCGAGTTTGCCATTGCTGAGCCGTTCCCGAGGTTTACAGCATATGCGTCAACCCACACTTCATCATCCGTGTTCCTGAGTTTATAATAGGCAACGGTGGTCTCCAGGATGCCCAGTGCATTGGTCGGACCGCTGAAATCAAAATCTCCCTTGGCCGATGCACCGCAGGGTCTCTTATAAAGATGAAGATTTACCTGCTGGTTGGAAATCGGGTTCCTGTCCTTGTCCAGTACATGGATAGTTGCCTTTATGCCTGCACTGATTTCCGGCATCGCAGTGTCGTCACATGGATCGTCCTTCAATACTGAACAGTCAGTGAAAATAGCTGTCATTAATACAATTACAGTAAGCGTGAGAGGAGAGAGCAGTCTTTTCATATGTGTAATTTTTTAAAAAACGAATACTTTATAGAAATATTTCAAATTTACAAAAAGGATAAATAGGAAAATCATCTTTTTTGGGTGACCGTCCAGTCTGAGAATTTGCAATTATTCCCTATTTTCACCAGTTGGATCAGTAAAACCACCATGCTCTCATCTCGAACAATACTTTTGGCTCTCTACCTGCTCCTTCCGGTCTCAGCCTCAACCCAGACAGCCGTACCGGAGTCGCAAACAGGTAACCGCACTGAGACTGTCCGCCAAAACAGCACCGGGACCGCCGGCCAGATATGGTACGACGTATCCCGGGTGGTCGACGGAGACACTTTTTGGGTGGACGATGGCAGTGTGAAGGGAATGAAGGTGAGACTGATAGGCATCAATGCACCCGAGCCGCGCAGCACCGGCTCCAGGCCAAAGGCTTTTTTCGGCACAGAGTCAACTATTTACCTGCAACGATTGTTAGAAGATAAGAAGGTCAGACTCGAGTACGACATATTGCGGCACGACCGCTACGGCCGAACTCTTGCCTATGCGTATCTTGAAGACGGCACCTTCATCAACGCCCACCTGGTGAGAAACGGTTATGCCACGGTGATGACGGTGCCGCCCAACGTGAAACATCAGCAGACATTCACCGAACTGGCAGCAAAGGCACGAAGGCAAAACAGGGGATTATGGAAGGGCGATCCTTCCGCAAAATAAGAAATAATGAAAATAGTTGACTGGAAAGAACAGAGTATTGTCGAGACGCCGCACAGGGTTGATGTGCGCAAACTATATGATCACGACAACGCGCAGGTGATGCATATCACCCTTAACCCGGGTGAGACTCTCAAACCTCACATAACCCCCGTGGATGTCTTCTTTTACATCCTGGAGGGATGGGTCGACGTGCGCGTGGGCGAAGAGACAGTGACGGTCAGCAGCGACAGGCTCGTTGAGAGTCCGAAGGATATCGTCCATTGCCTCTCCAACAGCTCCGGGACCGTAGCACGCATAATGGTGGTGAAAGCGCCAAAGCCGGTCACCTCAACGAGGGTGCTCTGACGTTTACTGTTCATGGTACCGCTAACGGTCCGATGATCTTCCTCGTGAAGTTGAATTTCGATGCCGTGATCAAGGCCGGCGTCTGGCCTGAAGAGAACACAGAGAGCACTTCAGTGGCATCAGGTGCTATTTTATCTTCTGCAGTTCCGAGTTGAGCCTGGCACTCGCCACCGAACTTTTACCTGAACTTAACACCTCAACTTCCTTATGGATTGCACCCTCGTATGACCCCGTGACAGTGCCTATCTCCTCGTAAGAGGTGTTGTCACCGATTGATGTGTAGGTTCCAACACTCAGATTGCTGATCTTAACGGAGTAGAGGCCGTTCGACAGGACCTTTGCATCAACGCTGCCGCCATCACCGGTCAGGTAGTAGGTATCGCCCGTCAGGCTGATTCCGCTGATGAAAAGCAGGCCAAAGGGATAGACGTTCCGCTGCGCCTCCTCGGTAAAGCCCAGCGACGGATAGTTGCCACCGAGAATGTTGACGTCATCATCAAGCAAAGCGACAGCAAGGACGGTAGTGTCACCGTTGCTTATGTTGCCGAACATAAACTGGAAGACATGCATTTCAGAGGCAGTTCCCTTATCGAAGATCTCCTCAAGAAGATAGAGATCATTTATCAGGTAGTTCTCCCCGTTAAATTTAAAGGAGTTCACGGGGTCCTCATCCTTTGAGCAGGAAAAAAGGGTTACCAGGGCAAGCAGCCCGGCGAGAAAAAGAGCATTTCTTTTCATGACAGTAAAGATATTTTTATTTGGTATGTAAATCATTTGCAAAAGTTCTCCCCTCCCGGTTATCGGGTTATTCTATTGAAGTAACCGCACTATCCGGATGATTATTGTGGAAACCTATGGAAATCTTCCCTTAACAGCATCTGCGTTAAAGTGAACACACCCTCTCCCCTCTTCTCACGCGACACAATGGCCAGCCCGGTTTCCTCTGCCAGCCTGCTCAGTCCGCCCCGGGCCATGTACTTTCTGAAGTTGCGGTAATGGTCACCCCGTGCCGCTCGCTCTATTCCCCATGCCAGCCATGCAGCCGGTCCCGGAGTCATGGGACAGTTATAGTCGGCAATGATTATCCTTTTTGCCAGGCGACGCATCTCCTCAAGTACTTTTACCGCCGTCTCCGGCTCAAACTGATGCATCACCAGGGTCGGGACGGCAACATCGAAGCAACACGCCTTCGAAGCCCGTTGATCAGCGGATCGATAAAAATGCGGTAGAAAAGTCCTTTGATTGAGAAGTCCATGTAACTGTTTCAATGGCATAAAGATACTATTTTGTGCCCTTCCCGGACGGAAAAAGAGATAATCCGGCCCGTTCATCCCTCTTCTGCCCGGATTAATCCTTTCTTTCGCAGGTCTCCTTTTATACTAATCCCCTTCCTGAATCGTTAATTTAACTCACGAGGAACCCTTTAGAGGGGGGAACGAACATAAGGATTGGATGAACGGAGGAACACTAAGACCGGAATATGCCGGCCATGGAAATGACTATGCTTATTCAGTAAAATCTGCACTTTTCGGAGTGACCGTCGGAGATGCGCTGGGCGTCCCTGTCGAGTTTGAGAGCAGGGATGATATCAGTCACCAGCCTGTAGCCGGCATGACGGGCTTCGGCACATACGACCTCCCTCCCGGCACCTGGTCGGACGACAGCTCCCTCACCTTCTGCCTCGCCGAGGCACTGACACAGGGATTTGATGTCAATGCCATCGGACGTAGTTTCGTGAGGTGGTATCACGAGGGTCTCTGGACAGCCCATGGTGAGGTATTCGATGTCGGAAACACCACCAGGACAGCCATCGAACGGCTTGCCAGGGGCATGCAGGCAGACAGGGCGGGGAGCGACGACGAGGCTTCAAACGGCAACGGCTCGCTCATGAGAATCCTGCCTCTGCTCTTCTATATGTACGACAGACCTGTAAACGAACGCTTCGAGTTGACAAGGCAGGTCTCTTCCGTCACTCACGGGCACATCCGCTCCGTCATATCCTGCTTCTATTACCTCGAGTTTGCAAGGCAGATCCTTGAGGGCCGGGATAAGTCTGAAATCTACAGGGATCTGCAGAAAGTCGTCTCCGGCCACCTGTCGGCGCTGCTCATCGATCCGCCCGAGATAGTGGTGTTCGACCGTCTGCTGAAGCATGACATCTCCCGCTTGCCGGAGGAGGAGATCCACAGCAGCGGTTATGTAATTCATACCCTCGAGGCAGCCGTCTGGTGCCTGCTCACCACCGGCAGCTATCGCGAGGCCGTCCTCCGTGCCGTCAACCTGGGCGGGGACACCGATACCACCGCTGCCGTCACTGGCGGGCTGGCAGGATTGCTCTACGGCTATGACGGTATCCCGGCAGAGTGGATCACACAGATCGCCAGGAAGGATGATATAGCCAACCTTGCCGGGAGGCTTGCACTAAGCCTTCAGCCAGCGTGACAATCTTTTTTTAGCTCTGCTCCCGGCTCCGGTTCCCGGAATTCTGATATCGGGTATTACCAAAGTTATCGGACATGCATACCTGGACTATCTCAGCCGGCGCCTGCCGGAGCCTGAAGAGGGGCACAGGATCTACTTCGACTGCGGCGACCAGACGCTTGATGCAATGTACCCGACAATACAGCGGAGAGTCGACAGCCTGATGCGCTCCCGGGGTTATGATGAGACGAACTGGATGACCCGCTATTTTCCAGGCGAATACCACAGCGGGAAAGCGTGGAACAAAAGGCTTCACATTCCACTGGAATTCCTCTTTGCAAAACCCCGGAGCAGAGCAGAGGGCTCTATTTCGACAGGTATCTGATCATCGACTCGAGGGTCTCCTTCAGCCTGATCAGGTCATCAACCTTCAGGTCTCCTTCTGCCAGCCGGCCGGCAAGCTGTTCAGGTATCAAGGATGCCTCCTCCTGCAGTTGCATTCCTTTTTTGGTCAGATGAATAATGACCTTCCTCTCATCCTTCCCCGAGCGCCTGCGCCTTATGATACCCTGCTGCTCCATCCTCTTAAGCAGCGGAGTGATAGTGTTGGTGTTGAGTATCAGCTTCTTCGCTATGTCGTTCACCGGCATGCCATCCTCCTGCCACAGTATCATCAGCACCAGGTATTGCGGATATGTTATCCCCAGCTTATCGAGAAAAGGCTGGTACTCACGGGTTATCAGCCGTGATGCCGCATAGACCGGGAAACATAACTGGTTTTCAAGCTTGAGTTGTTCGTAGACCATCTTGCACATTTTAATCAGGGCAACCGTCTCACAAATCTACGAAATGTGATTCAATCGCCTGCGATATTTATTTATCAGGGCCGCCCCGGAGCTGATCCGGTAGCCCGTCATCCTCACTGAACCTTCAGCACCTTCTCAATGCTGCCCCTAAGCTGCTCAGGCTTGGTTGTCGGTGAAAACCTTTTTACCGGGTTGCCGTTCCTGTCAACCAGGAATTTGGTAAAATTCCATTTCACCTTCCTGCCAAATGTGCCCCTCAGTTCGTTTGTCAGGTATTTAAAGACCGGGTGAGCCGTCTCTCCGTTGACGTCAACCTTCGAGAACATCGGAAAGGTGACACCGTAATTCACCAGGCATCCTTCTGCTATCGATTTTTCATCGCCCGGCTCCTGGTTGGCAAACTGGTTACTGGGAAATCCCAGGATGACCAGCCCTTTGTCCTCATACTCCTCATACAGTTTCTGCAGGCCTTCATACTGCGGTGTCAGACCGCACTTGCTGGCGGTGTTTACTACAAGAACAGCCTTGCCCCTGTACTCATCCATTCCTGTCTCCTTTCCCTGGAGACTCTTCGCTTTGAATTGGTAAAAATTCTTTTCCATGATATTCTGTTTTTAATTGTTTGTTGCTTTAGTTACTTCTTTGGTGCACTCAGTACCTGACCTTATTTATATCTGTCGCGATTCTATCGTACACGATGCAAATATAATCAATATTTTTATATCGCAAGCGATATTTCACTTTTTTGTGTATGTTTTTTTCGGGGCCCTTGCCCTGGTGCTAATGGCCATGGCGGGCAACTTGACTGTAATAAACTATATATGTGTTTCTTGGCTGGTATGCAAAAAAATGCCAGGTATTTATGCCCCCCCGGTTATAAACGGATTTGCGATTTCATTTTTCATGTTTCGGTTTTTACGTAACGCAAATCACGAAACAGTAATTTCCTGCAGAAGAGACGCGGGAAATAAACACTTTTTGTCTTATTTTACAATTACTCTGCGATACGCATTGCATCAGGGGTAAATGTTGAACTGACATGGAACAAAAGGATTATCTGCTTCGCGAGATTGAAAAGGTCGGAGCCATCATCAGGGCTATCCGCCAAAAACTCTTTGGCGGAACAGATGAGCTGGCAATATCAGTGAATAACCAGGCGGAAGCACTGACGGAGATGATGCTGAGCGAAGCATTAATTGACCTTGATGAGATCCTTACCATGGATGTAGCGGAGACGGATGAATACCTCGCGGGGCAGAAGGGATTCAATGTGGAGAACATTGAGCTCCTGGCCCGGACCCTGGCCGATATCGGGATGACCTCCGGGCCGGCCGCCTCCTCCGCCCTGCTTGAGAAAGCGCTGCAGCTCTATGAGATATGCAACCTTCGCGACAGAACCTACTCCTTCGAGAGGGAAGCCGCGATCAGTCAGTTAAGGGAGGCACTGCAAAGATGAACAGGGAAAAACATGGCAGATTTTAAAATTTCAGTAACTGCCGGCCAGACTCATCTCCCTGAAACTGATGAGCATTCCTCTCTTTTCATCCCACAGCCTCAGTATTAGCGACTCAAATGCCGACCAGAAGGTCACCGGCTTTACCTGACCGAAGAGCGGGTTCTCATCATTGCACTTCTTAAGGTTATAGTTCGGAATGAGAGGACTGAGGTGATGGATATGATGATATCCTATGTTCCCGGTAAACCAGTTAAGTACAGCCGGCAGCTTGAAGAACGAGCTGCCGTCCAGAGCCATCGTCTTGTAATCACATGATGACGCGTCGCTCCATTTGACATAGCCTGTACTGATGCTGTACATAAAAAAGCCAGACGCCATGCACCGTAGCAATGTACAGCACCGGTATCTGTATCATCAGGTAGGCCTTCCACCCTATGGTCATTACCATGACGGCCACTATCATAACAAGTGCCAGGTTGGTAAGCTGAACATAAACATGTTCCCTCACCGACATATACTTCTTGGGGAGACGATGCAGGACCACAAACAGAAGCATCGGTGCGATGCCAAGGAGAAACACCGGATGACGGTAGAGGCGGTATCCAAAGCGCTGCCACCTGCTCATCTTCCGGTACTCTTCCACCGTAAGGGTCATCACATCTCCCGTACCCCTCTTCTCGAGGTTTCCCACTGTCTGGTGATGGATGTGATGGTCGCGGTGCCAGCGATGGTAGGGAGTGAAAACAAGCAGCCCGGTAATGACACCAACGATTGTGTTCATCCGTTTCGACCGGAAGAATGACCCGTGACCGCAGTCGTGGAAGATTATGAAGGTCCTCACCAGGAAACCTGCCGCGGGTATAGCCAGTGCCAGGGTGAGCCAGTAAGAGATATTCAGTGACCAAATCATCAGGGCCCACATAAGAAGATATGCTCCGACAGAGTTGATTATCTGCCACCAGCTCCTGAGATTATCAGGCTTGTTGTACCTTGATATGATCTCCATCCATTCAGGTTTTCCACCCTTTTTCTTCACCGTCTCCATTATTTCTTCCTGCTAAGGTCACTTATGTCCGCCTTCGATGGCAAGACACTGGAAATCAGAATACAAATATAGCAAATCCTAACCTGAAATGCAACTGAACAGAGCCAACTTTATCCATTTATCGTCATCTTCATCTTCCTCGCCGTGAATGGCAAACCACGAGGCAAGATAATCGTTTCCGTACCCTGAAAGCTTTAGATGCACTTATCTGTTACAGGTTCCGTATACGGGGCAATTGATTAATTTTGCTACCGCAAAGCGGGATTATCGTGACGAAACAACACAGTCAGCCGTAAACCCCGGGAAAAAGAACTAAAGGGATTAACTTGTGACTATGCTTTTACAGATTAGTTTGCTGATACTGGGTTTTGTTGTACTGATCAAGGGGGCCGACTGGCTTGTTAACGGGGCTTCTTCGCTGGCAAAGAAGCATAATGTGTCCGACCTTGCAATAGGGCTAACCGTCGTTGCCTTCGGGACTTCAGCACCCGAGATGGTTGTCAATATTTTCGCCTCACTGCAAAACCACCAGGAGATCGTTTTCGGCAATATTATCGGAAGCAATAATTTCAATCTCTTCGTAATACTCGGCATCGCCGGACTGATAACTCCCCTGGTGGTTCAGTCGAGCACCGTAAGGAGAGAGATACCGCTCTCCTTCATTGCAATCATACTTCTCTTCTTCCTGGCAAATGACTTCCTTCTGCCGGACAGGCAGGTTCTTTCGCGGTTTGACGGAGTGATCCTGCTTGCCATGTTCGGATTGTTCCTCTTATACGTTTACAGGCAACTTAAGGCTGATCCTGCAGAAATGGAGGATCTTGATTTGGTTCATTCTCACGGGAAGATATGGCTGTTGATACTTATCGGGCTGGCAGGGCTTGTCATTGGCGGAAGGCTCGTTGTCACCAGCGCTATCGAAATGGCAACGGCAATGGGTGTCAGTGAGAAGATCATCGGCCTGACCATTGTCGCGGCAGGCACCTCACTGCCTGAACTGGCGACTTCAATGGTGGCGGCATTGAAAAAGAACAATGACATTGCCGTTGGAAACATAATCGGGTCCAATATCTTCAATATTTTCCTGATACTTGGTGTCAGTTCCCTGATAAGGCCTCTTGGTTTTGATGCTTCTTTCAATACCGACCTTTATCTCCTCAGCCTGGGAACAATCGTTCTCCTTGTCTTTATGTTCACCGGGAAGAAGAAAAAGCTCGACAGGTGGGAGGCCGCCCTTCTGCTGGCCGTCTATATCGTCTACATGGTAAAGCTGGTGGCCGGCTAGCGCTCTCGCTCCACCTCACACCTGCACCCGGTCATCTCAGGCTCTTCGTCGGTTCAGTCTCTGACACACCTGACTGAAAAGCCCATTGGGGTCGAGGAGTCGGGTTCCACCGTAGTGTTTTCAGCATAGAAATAGAACATATATGTACTATTCGGACTCTGATCAACCATTGTTGACGTCCAGAAACCTCCATATCTACCAAGGTAATAAGAGTCACCTGCCGCATATCCTCCGGGAAGAGCCTTAAAACCGTACTCATCAGTAGCCCCTTCATTCGGAGCCTCCCAGTGTGTGGTGCCTGTCTCCTTGAGTTTGCCGCCTGCAACTGCCAATCCGCCCAGCGTCTCTATGAGCGTCGTCCAGTCGTCACGTGTTGCCACATGCCATCCCTCGGGTGCCAGTCCCCTGGCGTCATGTACCGCCTGCGAGTTGTAAGGCTTGCCGTACACCGCGCCAATTGAAGGATCATTGTTATAATTGATCCAAGCGCCCTGATCACCCCCAAGGGCTACATTCAGCGGGTCACCGTTCCTGTAATGCGTCACCGCCAGGTTCCTGTCCAGCCATTCCTGGTCGCCAATCTTGATAATGCTATAGACGTTACCGTCGTAATCAGTAACTGTGGTATTCTCCTCGCCGGGCTCCTTTTTGCATCCGGTCACAAAAAGTAAACAGGTCATTAAAATAAATGCCAGGAGGTTAAGGGTAAATCTGCCTCTCATAATAAGTCTGTTATTTGGTTTGGTAAAAGGAAATGCAATGCTGAACATGAAATGACAACGGGAATGATATCCCTAAGTCCCGGCAGAGCCTTATCAATACTGTTGCTGGCAGCATGTCAGCTGATGATATCGTCATGCTCTAAACAGGTCTATCCCGGTGCAACTTCTGCCAGCATCGAAAGCCCGGCTGACAGGAAACAGCTAAATGAATTCATGGACGCAGGTGTTGAAAAGCCTCTTGACACCGGCAGTGTCACCGCGGATGAGGTCATCAATACGTCACGCAAATATCTCGGTGTACCTCACTGCATGGACGGGAAGACCATGAAGTGCATCCACTGCGGTCCATTCAATTATATATCAGGAAGTTATTTATAAACCTCCTTTCTAATTTTATTGTCAATATTGTGTACCTTGGAAAGTCCTCTGACAAATTGTAACATACATTTAAGCCCTGAATCCTGATCGAATGAAAAAAATAATAACTCTTATAATCCTGACCCGGCTTCTCGGCTGTAACGAAAAAAAAGTTGACTATCAGCTCATCGCCTCTTTCCAGGACAATAGTGTCCCAGAGCTTCAGATCGAAGCCGGTGATTCGACTAAGGTACTGGTCATTGTGCCTCATGCAGATGACGAGACCATCGCCGGAGGACTCGTCGCTCTGCTCAAGGATAGGGGAGCCGAAATCCACCTGCTGACACTGTGCGCGCCCGGCGACGTACGTTTTCACGAACTGCACTGTTCAGCCTCGAAGCTCGGTATTGCATATGTTGAAACAGCCGGATTCATTAACAACACCTGGGATGACATCATGGAGGATAATATCACCTTCTGGTATGATCACAAGGATAGCATCAGGAGTGTGATCAGCAATAAGATAAACGCATTCGGGCCTGATATCCTCATAACCTACGACAGCGAAATCGGCGGATACGGGCACCCCGAGCACCGCATCTCGGCAGAGCTGACAGAGACAATCTTTCGTGAAAACAGCGGCAACGCAGATTTCAGGTCGAAACAGATCTATCAGATCACATTGTCGGAAAAGCTTGAGAATTTTCTCGTAGCAAAGACCCCGGGATATGACCTGTCGAAGCGACTGACCGGCAGCGACGGGCTGCCAGCCCCGGATGTTGCAGTGGATATCCGGAGATACTGGAAGACCAAAAACGAGGCGGCCAGATGCCATCACTCACAGATTGATATCCTCAGGAGATTTTATATCGTGTATGACGACAGGGATGAAGAAAACCACATCAATGCCTTCAGCAAAGAGTATTACAGGTTGGTTTCACGATAATAGCCACTATCCATCGTTAAGCTGTCAATCCAGTTATGTACAATCAATGGCTCCTGTTCAGATATGAATGATTCAGGGTGAAACTGAAGACCCCTGATATTATACCCGGTATGCGCAAGAGCCATGATGATGCCGTCACTGCTCAGCGCCGTAACCCTCAGGCTCAGGTCAGAATAGCGGGTATTGCTGTCATGGTATACCCCCCAGGAGTGATACAGCCCCGCACCAAATTCAGCGGGCATCCCATTAAAGATATAATCAAACGGCTCTACCGCTCTTACCCTGGTGCTTACCCCGTGCCGGACGGTGCCGAGTTTCTCAAGCTTAAGCCCGTAGGTCTCCGCGATCACCTGGTGCCCGAGGCACACCCCCAGAAAACCCTTCCTGCCGGCGTATTCCCCCAGCAGTTCCGCCATTACCGGTGCTTCGGCTGGAATACCCGGCCCCGGCGAAAAGATAAAGCCATCATACCCTCCGGCACCCGCGATGCTGATCCGGTCATTCATTTCAATATCAACCTCGCACCTGTCATACTCCCGGATAATCTGGACAAGATTAAAGGTGAATGAATCATAATTATCCACTATCAGAATTCTCGGTCTCCGGTAATTCATAAATTTGCTGCTCAGGTAATCGAATGTCAGGTAAAAGTACAATTAAAGAGCAAATGAACGAATGGGCCGGAGCAGGCATCCCGTTCCTTTTCATCATTGATTTCGAACAGCTCAAACCGCTGGCCTTCAGGCTCGATGAAATAAATCCGGAAAATCTTCTTTATGACATCAATGGCATCACAAACTGTCATGATTCCCCTGCACCTCTGAACCCGGCAAAGCTGGTGAAATACCCTGAGGCCTATGCGGACTACCTGGTAAAATTCAATAAAGTGAAGGATGAGATAGCCAACGGCAATACATTTCTGTTGAATCTCACCTGCTCCACACCTGTCGATTTGAATTCAACCCTGGCGGAGATATTCCATATGAGCAGTGCCAGGTACAAAATATGGTTTGATGATCAGTTTGTCTGCTTTTCTCCGGAATCATTTGTCATAATCAGTAACGGTATGATCAGGTCGTTCCCGATGAAAGGCACCATTGATGCCGATAGTCCTGATGCTGAAAATGTTATTTTAAATGATCCGAAGGAGACGGCCGAACACTACACTATTGTCGACCTGATAAGAAATGACCTCAGCATGGTCTCAAAAAGGGTGAGAGTCGGGAGGTTCAGGTATTTTGATACTCTTAAGACGAACGAAAAGAGACTGTTGCAGGTCAGCTCGGAGGTCTGCGGCGAGCTGGATGTGGGATATGCATCATCCCTTGGCGATATCATTTTTACCTTGCTTCCGGCCGGATCGGTAAGCGGTGCTCCCAAGAAGAAGACAACGGAGATCATTGCATCGGCAGAGGGCATGACACGGGGTTATTACACCGGGGTAGCCGGCATTTTTGACGGTCGTGATCTCAACAGCTTTGTAATGATCCGCTTCATCGAAAAGCGTGATGACAGCTACTTCTACCGCAGCGGCGGCGGAATCACATCGTTCAGTGATCCCCTGTCAGAATACAACGAGATGATTGACAAGATCTATGTGCCGGTTATTTGAGACGATAAGGATTGACAACGGTATACCGAGTAACCTCGGTCTGCATGAACAGCGGTTGAACAGGTCAAGACGGGAGCTGTTTGACCTCAACGATGAACTGAGGCTCTCAGAGTATACCCGGGTTCCGGAAGAATTCCGGTCGGGCGTTTACAGATGCCGTGTTGTCTATGGGCAGACGATTGTCTCAACAGAATTCACACCGTATGTTCCGGCAGCCGTCCAAACACTGAGGCTGGTGCATGCAGACACTCTGACCTATGACCATAAATATCTCGACCGCAGCTCTCTTACAGGGTTGATTAACCGTGATCTGGCAGATGATATCCTCATCGTAAGGGAGGGGTGTGTAACTGACTCATCTTACGCCAATATAGTGTTTACTGACGGTCGACAGTGGTTGACTCCAGATACACCCCTGTTACCTGGAACAATGCGGGAGAGGTTACTTCGTGACGGTATTATTGAAGCTGAAAGGATAACAGTTGATACCCTGGGTCGATTCACTCACTTCAGGTTGATAAACGCTATGCTCGGATTTGACTCCCCTCTGTTGCCCATAGAAAATATCATCAGGTAATTATGGCCTTCACCAACCCGGGAGCCTGACAATAAACCCTGTCAGCATCGGATCATCCTGTTGCAGAACACTTTCATCACCTGAGTTGCCGGCAACATACTTCTCAAGAAAAGCGATGCCATACCTCGTTATGACCTCAAACTCCTTTTCACTGCCGCTCAGCAGCCTGGTACCCGGCCCGTCAGAGGTGCGTATGTTGAAGGAGAAGTGCGTCCCTCCTTTTATCTCAAGGAAATACTTCGGCGCCGGCATGTTATTGAAGAGGGTCATCTCAAGCTCCTCCATCGTCAGCACACCTCTCTTCTGGTCTCTCTCCTTCTCGCCCATCATGAGCATCGACGGCACTGCCACGCGTGACAGCTCTTCATCTGTCATCAGGTATGCTGCCGCCCCTGTGGAGAAGAGTAGCAACGCCTTTATCCTGGTGACATGGTACTCCGCTATTGACCCGCATAGGGCTGTTGAGGTGAATCCTCCGAATGAATGCCCTCCGGCGGCGATGCGCGTTGTATCTATCATCGCACCGAAGAGCTGTGACCTGAGCATGCCTTCGATGGTGACTGCCAGTTCATCCGGACGATACATAAATTTACCCCGCTCTTCCGGGGTCGTGCTCACTATCTCCCTGGCGCCCTCAAGGAAGTCCCTTCGGTCGAGGTCACTGTTACGGCCTGTGGACGACCTGGCTGCCGACTGCCGGTCGTGATGGTCAGGACAGGCGACTATCCAACCCCGTGCTGCCAGTTTTTCGGAGAAGAACGCTGATGAGATGCCGCATCCGCCATAGCCGTGTGAGAATGCCAGCATCGGGAACGGTCGCTCACCTTTCAGAGGAGCAGCCCCCGGGGCCACGTATCCGTATGTCGGCCCACCGTAGTTGAAGCTCTGCGGCTGATCAGCAGTCGGGTACCACACCGCCACATCAAGGTTTTTTGTGACTCCGTCCTCCGTCATCTGCATCGTTATCACCCTGAACCCGACATTATAGAGCTTCCCGCCGCCACTCTCCCGGCTTGCGGTGGTGGAACATGATGACAGCAGAACGATGGTTGCAATCACCAAAACAACCTTTAGAGCATTCATGGATGGATATTCATTTTCTTCCCAAAGATAATAATCAGAAGCCGGGAAAGCCCCTGCCCGGATAAATTATGATTTCCATCATCGGGCTATCTTAACAACACAACCCCCAGAGCCAGTCCTGCATGAGGTTGTGCCTGAAGTTTTTCCTTGATCTCATCAATATCAACATCCATTATCCATATGTCAAAGTTGCCCGACCTGGTGCTGGTGAAGGCTATGTGTCTCCCATCGGGAGACCAGGCAGCGCCTTCATTATGATTGTTCTCTGTGACAGCCAGGGGCAGGGCGGGACCGCCATCGGAAGACATTACGTACAGGCCCACATACCTGCCGTTCACTACGCCAAAAACTAGCAGGAATCTTTGAAATATTCGCCGGCTGCTTCTTCCTTACCATCTTACTTGCATTCGTCGCACACATAATGCTAATCCATGCCGAATTGCTGGAGATCGTGATCCTTTATAAGGCTGTCGAAATAATCAAATCAAAGCAGCCATTGAACGGGGCAATGACAGACCGGGCAGATTAAGAGACATATCCGGTTTACTGACCCATTCCTGGTTGACTCGAAGATAGTCAGCAAACTGGTCAGCCGGGCGATCGATAAACAGGAAGATTTATGCAGACATGGAGACAAATATGAACAATATGATAAAATAACACTTTCTATTTTAATATGACATATTGATGAAAAAACAAACAAAGGAGCCTGCCCCGCCCTTGCGGGGAATACTCAGAATAGTACTAATTATTGCAAGCATAACCTCCTTGTTCTTCGTACCATGGATTCTGGTATGGACCTGGATATTACCACTGCCTGATACAGTTCAGGAACAGGTAAATAAAGCAATTGATCATGGATTTGACGGAATCATTGTGTATGTGGACGAAGTGATGAGTGGCTATTACGTTGGCAATGATCATGATCTAAAGGATGTTGATTATGGCTCAATGTTGGCTACAGCAGAGGATGTAGGTATATTCCTGCGTGCATTAAACGATGGCTCCCTGTTTGAAGAAGGAGAACAGGAAATCTATTCCTCCGTTTACGTGTATGGCCATACGGGATGGGTACCTGGCTATCAGAGTATTGCAAGATACCACAAAGATACTGACACAGTTGTTATTCTATTTAATAATTCAAATGGACGATACAATTGGAATATAGCAGAAATAGTATATAGTCGTATTGTCAAAATACTGAGACGTAAACAAAGCTCTTAGCATTTTGAAAAAGTAATGGAAGGGAACGTTGTTATAACCCTGACTTAACAATACCGGGTACGAACAGATACAATAAAGAAGAATCATTTGAAAACTCTTTTCAAATCCTGGATATTAATAATAATATTCTTATATTTGTATGACTTATCATTCACTAATAGCTAATTTAAATCTTTATGACTGATATTTCATTCAACAAATGGTCATCCGGAAGCGATAAAGCTTTGGCAGAGCAGATCGGGGCTTTTGTGAGGCATCACCGCATGGAGCAGAACAAAACTCAGGATGAACTGGCCACGGCAGCCGGTATCAGTCGCTCTACCCTGAGCCTGCTGGAGCGGGGAGAAACAGTCACCGTTACAACTCTTATCCGGGTGTTGAGGGTGTTGGATCAGTTGAATATCATGAACGCTTTTGAAGTCAGAGAAACCCTGAGTCCTTTGGCTCTCGCCAAACTTCAGAAAGAAAAACGAAAACGGGCAAGAGGCAGATCCGTAAAACAGGAAGAATCTTCAGAAGAAACAGACTGGTAAGGCATGAACGTAGCAGAAGTAAAGATCTGGGGAAAACTGGCAGGTGCAGTAGCCTGGGATGAGACAACGGGTTATGCCACCTTTGAATATGACCCGGAGTTCAGGCAGCTTGGCTGGGACCTGGCTCCGCTGAAGATGCCTGTGACGGATTCCGGAAGCTTATATGCTTTCCCCGAACTGAGAAAAGAGAGAAACGCAGAATTCGACACCTTCAAAGGCCTGCCCGGGTTACTGGCAGATGCCCTGCCCGACAGGTACGGTAACCGGCTGATCAACGTATGGCTCGCACAGCAGGGCCGCCCGCAGGGAGGCATGAATCCTGTAGAGATGCTCTGCTTCATCGGCACCCGCGGCATGGGAGCCATGGAATTTGAACCGCCGGTACTGAAAGAATACATCAGGCCATTTTCAATAGAAATCGACAGCCTCGTTGACACTGCCCGAAAAATTCTCAGCCAGCGTGAGGGCTTTGCGACAGATCTCAATGCAAATGAAGAACAGGCTGTTCTGGAGATTCTGAAAATCGGCACCTCCGCCGGAGGCGCCCGGCCCAAGGCCGTGATAGCCTGGAATGAGAAGACCGGGGAGGTACGCTCAGGGCAGACCAGAGCACTCAAAGGATTTGAACACTGGCTGATCAAGCTCGATGGTGTGAGCGATGTGCAGTTGGGTGTCAGTCACGGTTATGGCAGGGTGGAAATGGCCTATTACAAAATGGCGAAGGCATGTGGTATTGAGATGATGCCCTCGCGACTCCTCGTAGAGAACGGCCGGGCGCACTTCATGACCAAACGCTTCGATCGCGAGGGAGTGGAAACGAAGCATCATGTGCAGACATTCTGTGCCCTGAAGCATTTCGATTACAACATGGTCAACAGCTTCAGTTATGAACAGCTCTTCCAGTGCATGCGGGAGCTGAAACTGACCTATGCCGATGCGGAACAGATGTTCAGAAGAATGGTTTTCAACGTCGTTGCAAGGAACTGTGATGATCATACAAAGAACTTTTCATTCCTGCTGAAACAGGGGGGCAAATGGGAGCTGGCGCCGGCCTATGACCTGTGCCACGCTTACCGGCCGGGCAGCGAGTGGGTCAGCCAGCATTCCCTCAGCATCAACGGTAAACGGAAAGAGATCACGAAGGCAGATTTACTTGTAA
This sequence comes from Bacteroidales bacterium UBA4772, assembly GCA_002403305.1. GTDB lineage: Bacteria > Bacteroidota > Bacteroidia > Bacteroidales > VadinHA17 > SR-FBR-E99. The sequence goes on along the minus strand of DHHM01000019.1, from coordinate 20,431 downwards.
TTGGCGACTCAATCAGGCTCAGGAAAGCCTCTGAAATCATTGATGAGATAAACGATACTGTGCATCGATGGAAAGAATATGCCGATAAGGTTCATGTGGCCCCGAAACACCGTGATGAAATTGGCAGGACTCTTCTAAACCTTAAGTGATGAATTACGCCCTGAAGCCTTACATTTAAAGGCATAACCCAAATGGCGGGTAATTGACGGGTAAAGTACCGTCAAAATATTTTTTGCATTGGTTTTTCAGTCGTAATATTGGTGAAGATTTAGAAATCAAGGCAATGAAGCAACCGCAATTAGGCAAAAAGATCACCGAACTCAGAAAGGAAAAAGGTCTCACCCAGGAAGAGCTGGTAGACAGGTGTAATATAAGTGTACGGACCCTGCAGCGAATCGAGGCAGGCGAGGTCACCCCAAGGAGTTATACTGTCAGGACAATCCTCGCGGCGCTCGATTACGACCTGAGTAAGATATCGGATAATGACGCCGACAGTAAGAGTTTCTCTGAATGGCTGAAGGATATCTTTCTCATCGATATCGATCCTGACAGGTCAGGCACTTTCCTCATTAAACAGCTTAACACTGCCTGGCTTCTGGGACTGGTCTATTTCATTCTCGGATTCCTCGAGGCTGCGGCAGAGTATTTCCGTATGGAAGATGACCGGATGATCTTCAGCATCCCGGTTTATGTCGCAATCAAGGTGGCTGTCCTCATCTGTTTCTTTTTCTTCCAGCGAGGCTTTATAGTGATTGGCCATATGTTCAGTAACTACCTCCTCAAGATCATGTCATATGTCCTGATCTTTGGCGTCTTCCTTATAATCTCATATGATATCGCTTCACTGTTTTATGATTCCATTGAGCGGGAATTCATCCTCGGGGCCCAGGCCCTGACCTTCGGAGGGATAGGTATCCTCTATGGGATATCCCTGATCAAGCTTCAGAGATCATTCGGAAATGTTCCGGTCGTGGCAGGCATATTTGAAATTGCCGCCTCTTGCTTTTTCCTTACCATCATACTCTCATTCGTCGGACATATAATGCTTATCCCCGCCGAGCTGCTGGAGATCGTGATCCTCTATAAAGCCGTCGAAATAATTAAATCGAAGCAGCCTGCTGACGAGGCGATGACACCGTGACGCACAGGGCGTTGGTACTGAAGACCGTTTTTGATCCTGATGAAGGGGGTCTGCTGCCTCCGCCAACTGGCACAGGAACCGGCGATGGTGAAACCAATGCAGGTATCAATCTGTCAGAACAGCAGCGACAGGCAGGTAAGGCCGCCGTCCATCTTTCTGAACTCCGACATCTCCAGTTCGATTATATTGTAACCGAGCTCCAGGATCTTCATCTTCGATTTTGGGAAGCCTTTGGGAATCAGGAGATAATCATTGACCCGCAGGCAATTGGCCGAATAATATTCATCAGGGTCCAGTATGATCGTGTTTGCCGGGTGAGCCACATGTGAGAACACCGGGGTGGAAATAAAGTTACCGTTGCCGAGGTATGCGATGTCTGATTTAAGGTGCAGTCGTGCCTCAACACGGATGACAGATGATGTGAAGCCGTGTTTTGCAAGGATTGTTGAAAGCTGGCTGGCGCCCTCCCTGTTTGTTCTTTCGGAGAGGCCAATGAAGTAATGGTTCTCAGCCCTGAGCACGTCTCCCCCCTCCAGGGTGCCGGGTGCTGTGATTGACTCCGTTGTCCCGAACCCGGCCAGTACACGTGCTATCTCCTCCTCCTCTCCCCTTCTTGTGGCGGCCCCCGGCCTGGATATGACTTTCACCCTGCTGTTGACAACAGCCGTATCCTCAACAAAACAGCCATCCGGGTATCTTTCATCGGCATCCGGGACTGTCAGTTCCACCCCGCATCTTATCAGCGCATCGCAATAAGCAGCATGCTGTTCCAGGGCCTTGTTGAAATCGGGCTGCCCCAGGTTTGATGTGGTTATCCCGTTGGCAAAGTTCCTGCCCGGCCTCCTTACTATTGCTTTTGTATACACCTGTTTATTGGATCGGATCACTATCAGTTTCGGTTACCTCAAGTATAAGTAAATTCCGTTTAAAATCAAATTCCGGAGCATAGGCTATCTGAGCCGATCAGTGAAGCACGAGTCTGAGACTGCCAGGGTCCTTGATCTGGAATCCGGCCTAACCGGCACAATCTCTGATCGGTTTTGTTGAAAATTACACTGTTGTGCAGGATTGACGAATTCTATTAATAGCTTTGTATAACGGTTTATGTACGATTCATCAGTTGATTTAGCACATGGTAAAAACGGTAAATGATATCCGCGATCTTGCCGAAGTACTTGGTTTGTCTATAACAACGGTCTCACGGGTGATAAACGGAAAGGCAAAAAAGTACCGTATCAGTGATGAGACCCAGAAGCGGGTTCTGCTGGCTGCCAAGCAGTACAATTATGTACCGAACAAACTGGCCAGGGGATTGAAACTTTCCAGAACTGATACACTCGGTTTGATTATTCCTGACATTTCAAATCCCTTCTTTGCAGATATTGCCCAGAGCATCGAGAAGGAAGCACGTTCAAAGGGCTATTCACTGATACTATGTGACAGTGGAGAAGATCATGTGCTTGAAAAAGAATTGATAGCACTCCTCCTGAGTCATAAGGTAGATGGTATTATTATAGCGCCGGTGGGTACGGATTACTCATATATTGTGCAGACATATAATTCCGGAATGCCCCTGATAGTTATTGACCGTTGCATTACTGATATGGGACTGCCATATATTACTTCCGATAATTACCAGGGTGGAAATGATGCAGTGAATTATCTTATTTCGATGGGTCACAGGAAAATAGCTTGCATACAGGGTATTCCAAAGAGCATGCCCACCATCGAGCGTGTCAGGGGTTACCGGGATGCCTTGCTCAGTCATGGTATTCATCCTGATGAAAGCTTAATCGTAGGGGATAATTACAATACTGAAAATGGCTATAAACAGACACGGATTCTTTTCAGCATGGAGAATCCTCCTACTGCAATCTTTGCCCTCAGCAATCTCATAGGTCTTGGAGTGATAAAAGCAGTGGAAGAAATGGGACTCAGGATCCCTGAAAACATATCATTAATTTCTTTTGACGAACAACCATACTCTGCATTTCTCGGAACCCCAATGACAACGGTCGGCCAGAAAAAGAATGAAATGGGGCAATTGGCTGTTAACGTATTATTAAGATACATAGGCAATAAGGAATACCGTAAAAAATTGGTAAACATGACCTTAAAAACCAATTTAATAGTCAGGAGTTCTGTTAGGAAGAACGTTTAATTCATAATTCTTTTTCAAATGCTCAAACGTTATCGCATAAAATTGAATTAAATTCAAACGAGGAAATTCCGGTGTAACCACGGGAAATATTTGCATAATCCTCTATCTCAGTATAATATCTGCCTCGCTGAATCTGAAACTGTAAATCTCAACTGTCGGATATAAGTTCATTCTCTACTATTGTGCTTGCGATATTCCGGATTACTATGCTATAATGCTGAATACCATGGTAGTTCATTATCTGTCACCCCCGCCTGTTTCAAAATAAAAGCATGAAGTATCCGCTAATGAAAGACGAGGGCGGTAAGATCCAGACCACTTACAAGGTCTGGATTAAACAAAACAAAAACTTCAGCTCATTGATTCATATTCATTCATACCCCTCCAATTAGTATTTGGCTAAAGGAACATAAGCCTTTTTTAAAATTTTCATCTTTTTCATTATATTTTTCATTTTTGTGCGTATCATATTAAAATTATTGATATAGCTTTGTGTACAAACGTTTGTGCATTATTAATCAATTAAACCCTAAAACCACCAGTTATGAAAAAAACTATTTTTTTGTTTCTATTACTGGCATGGCCAATCCTGCTGTCTGCCCAACAATTAGTTAAGGGAGTTGTGGTAGATGAAACAGGTTTACCCATGCCGGGTGTAACTGTTGTTGTTACCGGGACAACCCTGGGAACAGTGACAGGAAATGATGGCAGATATTCTATTGAGGTGCCTCCGGGGTCCTATAGCCTGACCTTCTCTTTTTTGGGAATGAAACCACAGGAGGTTAATATTGATGCCAGAAACAATATAGATATTGTATTGTCCTTCGAAACCATCGGTGTGGAGGAAGTCGTAGTAACGGCTCTGGGAATAAAACGTGAGGAGAAAGCCCTCGGTTATTCGGTCCAACGAGTATCCGGAGAAAGCTTGCAAAAAGTATCTGTTGTTGATGTAGCTACATCGCTGACCGGCAAAGTAGCCGGACTACTTGTCAGAAACTCATCGGATTTTGCTGTCACCCCTGACATTACTATTCGTGGTGAGAAACCCTTACTTGTAATAGACGGTGTGGCTTATGCCAATAAGACCCTCAGTGACATATCGTCGGAAGATATAGAATCAATGAGCGTCCTTAAGGGAGCCACAGCATCGGCACTATATGGCTTTCGCGGCGCAAGTGGTGCCATTCTGGTCACAACCACAAAAGGCAGTAGCGGCAAAGCGGGTATAACTGTCGATTTAGCAACAAATACTATGTTTACTGCCGGATTCCTGGCACTCCCCGAAAAACAGAGTGTTTATGGCCGGGGAAGCAATAATACCTATGACAGAGCTCAAACAGCTTCTTGGGGAACAACAATGACAGGACAAATCTTAAATCAATGGGATCCCGAATTGATGGATTACAGAGATTATGAATACCTCCCTCTGGGAAAAGACAACTTCGCCAATTTCCTGGAACAGGGTTATGTAACCAATAATAATTTCAATATTTCATATAAAGGCGATATCGCCTCTGTAAGAAGTTCGGTTAACTGGACTCAAAATAAGGGGCAATATCCGAATCAGACACAGAGTAAATATACTTACACTTTTGGCGGAGACATCAATCTGGATAAATTCACTTTGAGCTCCAACCTGTCTTATGCCAGAAAACATTCCCCTAACATGGGATCCAATGGGTATACCTCATACGATCCAATGTATTCCTTACTGATCTGGTCAGGCGCTGATTTTGATCTTATGGACTACAAGGATGATTACTGGATGGTTAAAGACCAGGTACAAAACTACACCTACAGAACAGGGTCAAACAATCCATATTTTGACATGTACGAAAGAACGAACGAGATTTCCCGTGATCTTTTCAATGCGGATGTAGCAATGAATTATCAATTAACTGATTGGCTGCTCGCCAGTGTTCGCTCAGGTCTTGATTTTTACACAGACCGCGGTGATCAAAGGATTTCATGGGGTTCCTATACATCAACAGGTAACACGCCAATACCAGGCAATCCATGGACCTGGAATGGCGCATGGACCGGCGGGTATAATACAGGACAAACTCAAGGATTAAGTATGAACAACGATTTGTTACTGACAGGTAATAAATCATTCGGAAAAATCAATGTGGAATATCTTGGCGGGGGTACAATATTCTACAAAGAGGATGAGACCATATATGCCCAAACGGTTGGGGGTATCTCAGTTCCCGGATTTTTTTCGCTTAAGGCGTCGGTAAACCCGGTCACTGTATCACAGGCAAAATACCATCAGCAGGTAAATTCCCTGTTTGGCCGTATAGGATTCTCCTGGAATAGCACGATATATATTGAGGCAACAGGTCGTAATGACTGGAGCTCAACATTGCCGGAAGATACCCGTTCATACTTTTACCCGTCTGTGGCAGCCAGCTTTGTGATATCAGAACTTTTACCCGAATCAACAAGATCATGGCTTGACCTGTTGAAGGTCAGAAGTTCCTGGACGATGTCAAAAACACCTGCGGGAATTTATGCAATTAACAGCGCTTTTACGATCAACAGCGCTACATGGGGTACGCTGAACGGAGCAACTGCTCCTTCCAGTTTATACGGAGAAGGCCTCTTCCCTGAAAGCGCCAATACATTTGAGGTAGGTTTACAGGGATTTATGTATAAAAACCGTCTGATGGTTGATCTGTCCTACTATAATAAAAGATTGTACGACTTCCTGAAATCTGCCCCGCTGTCGGCAGCTACCGGATATACTGGTAATTATATTAATGTTGATGAAGAAATAACCCGTCGCGGATGGGAGCTGACAGTTAATGCCTCACCAGTCAGGACTAAGGACTGGCAATGGGATATAGGTCTTAACTGGTCTACTTTTGCCCGCTACTATACCCAGCTGGACTCAGTATATTCGTTGAAAAAACCATGGGTGGCAGTTGGAGAACGTGCTGATCATTTTATAAGCAGAGCCTTCGTTCGGGTACCGGAGACAGGCGAGCTTATCTATAATAATGGCAGACTTCAATACAGTCAGTATGATTCGAAATTTGGCTATTCCGACCCGGACTGGCTATGGGGTATAAACACAACCGTAAGATATAAGGATTTCAGTTTATTTGTTTCCCTGGACGGTGTAGTCGGGGGTTTGATGAACACAAGAACTGAGAGTTATATGTGGCAATCAGGAAGCCATCCCGAATCGCTGACAGAGGAAAGGGCAAAAGACGTTGCTACACCAGGGTCACTTAATTATCTTGGTGATGGTGTAAAAGTTGTATCGGGTACGGTTACATATGACAATGTTGGCAATATTACAAGTGATACACGTGTTTACGCTCCCAATGATATCTATACCACCTACAGACAAGCTGCAATAGATTTGCACAACAGCAGCGCATGGGGGGGCAATGGCAGTCCCGCAGATACTTATGAAAAGACTTTCCTGAAACTGCGTGAATTGTCATTAACGTACAATCTTCCAGGTAAATATACCCAAAACCGGGTTAAAGCTGCCTCGGTGAGCTTTGTCGGACAAAACGTACTACTGTGGGCAAAGGATTTCAAATACTCTGATCCTGACGGCGGCAGTGAAGATTTTGCAGACCCGGCAGTAAGATACCTTGGATTCAATGTCAAACTTACATTCTAATCAAAATTACCATGAAGAATATAAAGTATATATTTCTGGCAATTATTTCTCTGACTGTTGCAAATTCATGCAGCAATTTTGAGGAATTAAATACGAACCCGGATGCAGCTTCAACCGTTTCACCTCAGATGCTCGCCACCCAGGTTCTGAAAGATGCTTACAGATTCTGGAATCCTAATCCGACTGACTTCGCTACAGGCAACTTATGGTGCAAACACACGGCACTTACCGAAACAAACCCAAACCCTTATCAGTATCAATATTCATATTGGCCTTATGGTGGTTTCGGTTCCTATAAGAAGCTGACTGACCTCAAACGAATGGTTGAATTTTCTGCTGGTACTCCTTATGAATCATCATTCCAGGGATTGGCATTATTCATGAAGGCCTGGTACGGTTTTGGAGCAACACTGGATATGGGTGATGTACCTTATTCCGAGGCAGGAATGGCAGAGGATGGGATAACCCAGCCAAAGTATGATAAGCAAATGGATGTATTCGCAGCTATATTAACTGACTTGAAGGCTGCCGAGGAAAAATTTGCTGCAGGAACTAACTTTGGCACATGTGATATAATGTTCGGGGGAGATGCTGTAAAATGGCGCAGACTTTGCAATGCAATGCAGCTGAAGGTTATACAGACAATGAGTAAAAAGGTCACTGCCGACCAGAAAACTCGTTTTGCGGCTATAGTGACTGCAGGTAACCTAATGACCGGTAACGCTGATAATTTCGAATTAAAGTATTCTGACAATCCCAACTCATCTCACCCCTACTGGAACGGAGAAAGCAAAAGGATCACCAATGCCGTTTCAAAACTGGTGGTTGACGAATTAATAAGATTGCAGGATCGCAGATTGTTTTATTTCGCAGAGCCGGCTCAGGCACTGATTAACGGCGGTTTGCTGGAAAATGACTACAATGCCTATGCAGGTGCCCCCACCCAATTATCCGCTGATCAGCTGGCACTGAATAATCAGAGTGGTCAGTATTCACTGATAAATAAACGCTATGTGGCAGTCAGAGCGGGCGACCCAATGATCAAATTCACCTATGCAGAACAGTGCTTCATTATTGCTGAAGCAATAGAGGAAGGCTGGGTTACAGGAACTGCACAGGATTACTATGAAAACGGAGTGAAAGCAATGTTGAATTATTACAGGACACTGCCGTCTGCATCCACAGGTACTCACGGTATGGCTATTACTCAAAGCTACATAGATAATTACTTTACCGGTGATGCCGCCTATGCAACTGCAGGAACGAAAACAGATCGCTTGCACCAGATATGGATGCAAAGATGGCTCATAGATTTCTTCCAGGGCAACGGACTGAATTATCCTCAGTTTCTGCGTACCGGTTATCCTGAATTTCCTCTCGATCCGGCAACCAGCATGAACCCTGATGATAATACAATATTTCCGAAACGCTGGAAATATCCGACTGATGAACAGGTATCAAACCCGGAAAACTATGCCAGGGCGATAGAGGAACAATATGGCGGATATGATGGGATCAATGAAATTCCCTGGTATTTGAAATAATAGTTTAAATCATAATTGTATCCACAGCAATAGTTGCACAATGCAGTTTTGAAAAGTTCAGAAAAAATGGAGGAGTCATGCTATGCCTCCTCCATTTTTAACTTTGAAAGAGTTACGCTATTGATCCTGTAAAAATAAAAAGGGGCATATCGCTCTCTTAAAATTACAGGGCATAACAGCCTTAGATGCCCAAAAAATGCTTAATTCTGCAGCCATCAAAAACTTTGCTATCTCCGTTCTGGTTTTTTCCCTGACCACGGACTCCTTTGCTATTACAGTGAAAAAAGCACGATCAGCTGTTAATGCAGATATGCAGTCCGGAAGATATGCAGTTGAATTCCGTTTTACAGATGAACTTAAGTGGAAAGAAGCTGCTGTCTATCAAAGCATTAATAATAACAAAGAAGATCAGGATGTCTCCTGGGCTTCACTTCCGCTGGATAAATCCGTTGAAGTTCGTATCTCAGCGGGAAACACCAGGGTCGAATCTGTTCTGGTCAGACCCCTGGCCTTTCAGATAGCCTGTTCAGTCCGCGATCAGTTCATCTATGTCCGGCTGCAGAAACCTGTGCAGGTGTCGGTAGAGATCAACGGCGACAAGAACCATCCGCTTCTGCTTTTTATAGACCCTCCCGAACTTAAGCCGGAAAGCAATGGTAATAGGAACGTCCTATTCTTTGAAAAAGGCCTGCATGATATTGGAGAGAGGTATCCGTTAACATCAAATACAACTTATTACCTCGAATCGGGAGCTTATCTCATGGGATCGATGTACGGCGACTCAACTGTGAGAAACGTAACAATAGAAGGCAGAGGAATTATTAACTCCGGAGACCATAAATGGAAGCATCCAACGGAAGGACTATTATCAAATATTGCATTTGAGGATGGAAGAAACATCCGGATTGATGGCATAATATGTATTGAATCAGGTAATTTTCAGATCAAGATCCAATCAAAAGGAAATGACGACAGTATTCTGATTAACAATGTAAAACTCATTGGCTGGAATAAGAATACAGATGGCATTCATGTCTCAGATATGGATTGGAAGGATCACCCGAAAGTCGGAAATGGCGACAACATACGACTGAAAATTGAGAACTGCTTCATCAGGGCCAACGATGATGCCGTATTGCTCTGCGATGGAGTTGCATGGTCCGTGGTGAGGAATTGCGTTATCTGGGATGACGGCGGGGGTGCATCCTTTTGCCTGAGTTGGGGCGGGCATAATAACTCAGATTCAAGTCTGGTAAGCAATTGTTATGTGATACACAAAGACGGAGAGAATCCCGTGTTTCGTGCCCTCCATGCCGGAGAAGCAATCTTAAGGCATGTACGTTTTGAAGATATCATTATCGAAGGAAATGCACACACCCTGGTTGGAATGAAGATTACCGGCCACCGTTATGATCCTGATCCGGGTATGGGTCACATTAATGATGTCTATTTCAGTAATATCACACTTGAAGGTCTGACAAACGGGAACTATATTGAAGGATTTAATGAAGATCATCTCATAGAGAATGTCACATTTGAAAATCTGAGGATTGACGGCAGGATCATTAAGAGCAGCAAGGAAATGAATCTGACCACTAATGATTATGCCCGTAATATTGTTTTTAAATGATTTACCTAGTTTAGCAGAGACTATTAAAATCTATGCAAAATGACAACAGGAACAACACTTACTGCAATGACCATGACGAAGATCTCTTTAGTAATTGCTTTGCTTTGTGCAGGTAACCCGATTTCGGCAAACGTGTCACTCCCGAAAATTTTTGGTGATAACATGGTCTTGCAGCGGAATGTTCCGGTTCCAGTATGGGGTTGGGCAGACGCTAACGAAAAAATAGAGGTAAGATTTAACCACCAGGTAAAGACTGTAAAAGCGGGTAAAGATGGAAAATGGTTATTATATCTTGACCCGGAAAATGCAGGTGGCCCTTATACCCTGATAATCAAAGGTAAAAACCTCGTTCAGGTAAACAATGTTCTGGTTGGTGAGGTTTGGATATGCAGCGGCCAGTCGAATATGGAATGGACTGTAGGCCAATCAATGAATGCAAAGGAAGAGATTGAAGATGCAGATATTCCTTTTATCAGGCATATCAAAATTTCAAAAACCATCAGTTCCTTGCCAAACGATGATTTTGCATCAGGTACCTGGGAGGTTTGCGATTCCTCAACGGTTGCAGATTTCACAGGCCTCGGATATTTCTTTGCCAGGAGGATTTATGATGAGCTTAAAATCCCGGTTGGGTTGATAAATGCATCATGGGGAGGAACCAACATTGAAACATGGATCAGCCGTGAAGCCTTTGAAAGCAGCGATGAGTTTAAAGAAATGATCGCTGCGATGCCAAGAATCAATCTGGATTCTCTGTCTAAATTGAATGTTCAGGCCAGTGAATTGAGAATTGAAAAACTCCAGTCTGTTAAATTCAAGGACCTTAATGCAGATTTATTTAAAGAAGCCTCATTCGATGACTCAAAATGGCCGGTATTAAACCAGCCTCAATTATGGGAACAACAAAGCATAGGTGAATTGGATGGCGTGGTCTGGCTGAGAAAAACAGTAAATCTTTCAGAGACAGACAGTAAGAAAAACGCATTACTGGAATTGTCAAAAATTGACGATTATGATATTACTTATGTAAATGGAATAAAGGTTGGCAACACCAACCAATGGGATGCAGGAAGAAAATATCCAATCCCTTCAGGCTTCCTGAAAGAAGGAAAAAATGTAATCGCAATAAGAGTGACTGATAACGGAGGAGGCGGAGGTATTTATGGTGATTCGTCTGCCCTGAGATTAACCCTCGATGGTTCTTCAGTTCCATTATCCGGAAACTGGAAATTCCAGGTTGAATCTGTTAAAAAGAGTACCAATGAAAATTCTCTCCCTTCTTTGTGTTATAATGCAATGATCAATCCATTAATCCCCTTCGCATTTCAGGGTATTTTGTGGTATCAGGGCGAATCAAATGCCGCCCGTGCTTACCAGTACAGAATAGCATTCCCCCTTATGATCAATGACTGGAGGCAAAAGTGGGGAAGACCAGGTATGCCATTTTATTTTGTGCAGCTGGCAACATTCAATACGGCCGGGAACAGCAATGAAGGTTGCAGCTGGGCAGAACTCCGGGAGGCTCAGAGCCTGACCCTTCAGTTACCGAATACGGGAATGTGTGTAACTACTGATGTTGGAAACCCGTGGGATATTCACCCGGTGAATAAACAGGAAGTGGGCAAACGACTTGCGGCAATCGCCCTGAATAATCTTTATGATAAGGAAATGATTTGCAGCGGCCCGGCTTTCAGATCGATGGAAATAAATGGCAATAGTATCATTCTTTCATTTGACAACACGGGAAGCGGGCTGTTTACCCCCGATAAGTATGGCTATGTAAAGGGATTTGAGCTTGCCGGCAGTGACAGCATCTTCTGTTTTGCAAAGGCTTCCATACTGGACAACAAAGTAATTCTCTCATCAGAAAAAGTTGACAACCCTGTTGCTGTGCATTTTGGATGGGTTGGTGATGCCAGCGACTGTAACCTTTTCAATATCGAAGGTTTTCCTGCAGTGCCTTTCAGAACGGACGAATGGAAAACGATAACCAGGAATGAAAAATACAAAATTGAGAAAATGCAGCAAAAAAAGTAAGAGACAAATGATAACCAGATGAACCCCAGATATTTATTGATATGTATTTTGTTTCTTCTTCCCGGAACACAGATTGGGTATTCTCAAACCTCGATCGACCGGAACATTAGTGTCCCGCTGCCTGAAAATGTACAGGCTATTGCAGCAAGGTGCAGCCAGAGTGTGTTTGGGAAAAATGCCTTTGTGTTCGATCCTTCGATGGAAATGGCAGAAATTCAAAGATTAATCGACGCAATTCATGCAGGCCTGGTTTTTCCCGCTAATGAGTTTTCCAAAAAACGGTATGCACTTCTTTTTAAACCAGGGACTTACAGGTTGGATATCAGGGTTGGCTATTACACACATGTCATGGGCCTGGGGAATTCACCTGAAGATGTTGTTATTGTTGGTGCTGTGAGGTCAAACTCAACGCAGGGAGGTCATGTGTTGTGTAATTTCTGGCGTTCAGCAGAAAACTTGACAATAGTACCTGCTGCTGATTCAACAAATACCTGGGCTGTTTCACAGGCCGCTCCCTTGCGCCGCGTATACGTAAAGGGCAATCTGAAACTGTATGACGGCGCGTCCAGTGGTGGATTCATGGCCAATTGTAAAATAGAAGGAACGGTATTCTCGGGTTCACAACAGCAATGGTTAACAAGAAATTCTGTCTTTGAAAAGTGGGACGGCGGTGTATGGAACATGATGTATGTCGGAGTATCCAATGCCCCGGACGAAAACTGGCCTGAAAAACCTGTCACAACTGTCAATGAGACGCCGGAGATTCGTGAGAAGCCTTACTGGACTTATTCAGAAGGAAAATTTATATTAATTATACCCGCAGTAAAGAAAAACTCCGCTGGTGTTGACTGGGACAGACCGGTAAGCGGCGAAAGAGAATTGCCGATAGACAAATTTTATGTCGCCAGGCAGGATATTGACAATGCTGAATCTATCAATAAAGCCCTGAAGAAAGGAAAACATATTCTTTTTGCTCCGGGTATTTATCACCTGGAAGAAAGCCTGAAGATCATTCGTCCGGGTACGGTTATGATGGGCATTGGAATGGCTACGCTGGTTCCTGTAAAAGGGAATGCGGCAATTGAAATCTCCGATGTTGATGCCATAACTGTCGCCGGATTGATGATTGATGCCTCACTGATCCCTTCCACGGCACTGATGCAGGTAGGTAAGCCTGGTTCAAAAAAGAGTCATGAAGAAAATCCCATTTTTATATATGATATGTTTTTCCGGGTTGGCGGCCCCCATGAAGGATCTGCATCATCTTGCCTGGTAGTTAACAGCAACAATGTAATCATTGATCATGTCTGGCTTTGGAGAGCTGACCATGGTAACGGTGTAGGCTGGGACAAAAACAGGTGCTCAAACGGCTTGACCGTAAATGGAAACAGCGTTACAGTTTATGGCCTGTTCAATGAACATTTTCAGGAATATCAGACAATCTGGAATGGAGAAGATGGCAGGGTGTACTTCTACCAGAGCGAGATGCCCTATGACCCGCCGTCTGCTGAGGGCTGGAGACATGGCGAATCCAATGGGTATGCATCTTACAAAGTTGCAGGTCACGTGAAAAAACACCAGGCGTGGGGCATAGGTATCTATAATGTATTCTACGATGCCCCGGTAATAGTTGATCAGGCCATGGAAACACCACCGGAGGTGGAAGGAAGTCTCTATCATAAAGTAATAGTCTGGCTGAACGGAAACAGAGAGAGTATTGTGAAAAGCATAATTAACGGCAAAGGCGGAGGCGTGAGCAGCACAAACAGGAAAGCAACAATGAAATAGTAAAAGTTTATAAATGGCAAGTAAGGAAGAGTGTCCGGGAGTATATGAAAATACCCGATCATAAAAAATCAGCCAACAAAATGAGTAAAAAGAAGATCCTGATCATCGGCAGCTCAAACACTGACATGGTGATTAAAGCAGAAAAAATCCCCAGACCCGGTGAAACAATACTCGGTGGAACTTTCCTGATGAACCCCGGAGGTAAGGGAGCCAATCAGGCGGTATCTGCAGCAAGACTTGACGGGGATGTCACCTTCATTGGCAAAGGAGGAAATGACTTATTCGGTGATCGTGCGATTGAATTATTTATTAAGGAGGGAATTGATGTCAGGTATGTTGTCCGGGATTCCGAGCTTCCGTCAGGAGTTGCAATCATTACCGTTGATGCATCGGGGGAGAACAGCATTGCCGTTGCACCGGGTTCAAACGGGAACCTTTTACCGTCCGATATTCCTTCAGCCCTTTTTGAAACTGGTGAATACGGAATACTCCTCCTTCAGCTTGAAATACCAATGACGGCTGTGGAGTATTCTGCAGCCCTGGCTGTTAAGAATGGAATTAAAGTGATACTTAACCCGGCTCCCGCATGTAAATTATCGGAGAATCTGCTTAAACAACTATGGCTTATTACTCCTAATGAAACTGAGGTAGAAGTACTTACCGGTTTATCAGCTTATGACAGCACGTCTGCAGAGAAGGCTGCTCATGCACTTCGGCAGAAAGGTGTAAAAAATGTCATTATTACAATGGGATGCGCCGGAGCGTATCTGATGACTGAAAGCTTTTCGGGAATGATTCCGGCAGTAAAGGTAATGCCGGTCGACACTACCGCTGCCGGGGATGTCTTCAATGGAGCAATAGCAGTGGCTCTTTCTGAAGGCAAATACCTGAGAGAGGCTGTTGATTTCGCGAACAGGGCAGCATCAATCTCAGTGACAAGAATGGGAGCTCAGGCTTCCGCACCATATAGAAATGAAATTAATTATTAACTCAATAGATCATAGTTATGAAAAAGATGTTGTCAACACTGTTTCTGGTTGCCCTGGTATTTGCCATCTCTTCATGTAAGCAATCGCCCGGTGAATTTAAAACCTTAAGCCCGGAAGTCTTGAGAGATAAAATCGCCGGTGGCTGGGCCGGTAAGATGATAGGTGTAACCTACGGTGCCCCTACTGAATTCAGAGCACTGGGACAAATATTCACGGACTCCATCAAATGGAATACATCCGATATCAAAGGGAGTATGTGGCAGGATGATATATATGTACAACTGACCTTTTTGATGTCAATGGACAAATACGGGATCGACGCCCCGGCAAAAAAATACCAGGAGATGTTCGCTAAAGCAGGATATATGCTGTGGCATGCCAATATGCAGGCAAGAAAAAACTATTATGACAGCATCTTTGCCCCTGCTTCCGGAAGCCCTGAATTCAACATACATGCTGATGATATCGATTTTCAGATCGAATCAGACTATATTGGATTTATGTGCCCCGGAATGCCCCGGACAGCCTCCGTAACAGCCGATAAAATAGGCCGGATCATGAATTATGGTGACGGAATCTATGGAGGCATTTTTATTGCAGCTCTTTACTCTGAAGCCTATTTTGAATCGGATATTCCGGTTATCATTGATAAGGCACTGAAATCTATCCCTGCAGAAAGCGACTACGGCAAAATCATCAGGGATGTAATCATCCTCCATCAGCAATATCCGGCCGATTGGGAAGCTGCGTGGAAAGAGCTGGAGAATAAATGGGGAGATGTTGATATCTGTGGCGCAGGCGTTCCGTTTAATATCGATGCCAAACTCAACGGAGCATATATTGTGATGGGGTTATTATATGGAGAAGGCGATCCGGTGAAAACCCTTGAGATATCAACCCGCTGTGGCCAGGATTCCGATTGTAACCCTTCAAATGCAATGGCAGTTCTTGGTGTTATTAAAGGCTTCACCGGTCTTCCTGAATACATGCAGGAAGGAGTTAACGCCGTCGGTGATTCCCTGTTTATCCACACCACATACTCATTCAATTCAGCTGTGAGCAGCACTTATAAATATGCGCTCGATCTGATTGCTGCAAACGGCGGAACCGTCAGTAATGACAAAATAGTTGTGAAAACTCAGGTCGCAGTTGAACCTGCCCTGGAGGTATCATTTCCAAACCTGGTATTTGACAAAAAGGTTTCAATTTTCGATGAGCAAGACTGGACTCTGAAAGGTGAATGGATTCCGTTTGAGGTTACCGGCTGGGATAAACAGATCAGGAAACAGTCTTTGTACGCCGAGAAGGCAGGCGATGAGCTTGAAATTACCTTTACCGGAACAGGTATCTCACTTATCGGTAACTGGTATAAAGACGGAGGGAAGGCTGATGTATATGTTGACGGCCTGCTTCATCGCAGCATTGATACATATTATTATTTTGCAAACCAGCAACATACCGAAAGTATATGGCATGTTCTTAACCTCGAGCCCACAGAGCATACCGTCAGGCTGGTTGTGAAGGGTGAAAAACGACCGGAATCCGAAGGGACAAGAGTCTATATCTCATCTGCCAATATCTATAAATCAGAACCGAAGAAAAATGAATACTTTAAGTTTTCATTTGAGAAATAACCATTAACATCTTAAGGAAGAGAATAAACACTGCAGGCACAATATTAATAATACAAACCTTACTGATATGTTCATTCCACAAAGTTATTCACTTGCAATCATCCTCTGCGTTGTCACAATGCTTTGCTGGGGATCATGGGGTAACACACAGAAACTGGCTGGAAAGTCATGGCGCTTTGAACTCTTTTACTGGGATTATGTCCTCGGTATCCTGTTGTTTGCCCTGCTGCTGGGGTTTACCCTCGGAAGCACCGGTGAAAATGGCAGGGGCTTTATTGATGACATTCGCCAGGCTGATTTCAGAAATATGCTTAACTCCTTCCTGGGCGGTGTAGTGTTCAACGCATCAAACATACTTTTAGTGGCTGCCATGGCCATTGCAGGTATGGCCGTCGCATTCCCGGTTGGGGTTGGAATTGCACTGGCGCTGGGCGTGATCATTAATTATATAGCCGTTCCAAAAGGGAACCCTCTTGTGCTGTTTATCGGACTGGGTTTTATAGTTGCCGCAATTATCATTGATGCTGTTGCCTACAAGAAACACAGTGCCTCTTTACAGAGAGTCTCAAAAAAAGGGATTCTGCTTTCAGTGTCGGCAGGTGTTCTTATGGCCCTTTTCTATCGGTTTGTGGCCAGTTCAATGGCAACCGATTTCGTCAATCCTGAACCGGGCAAGCTTACCCCCTACTCTGCAGTCTTTTTCTTTGCAGCAGGCGTCGTCGTCAGCAATCTCCTGTTCAATTATTTACTGATGAAGAAACCTTTTGAAGGGGCGCCTCTATCGTTCAGTGATTATGCAAAAGGAAGTATTGGCGTGCATCTTACCGGGATCCTTGGCGGTGTTATCTGGAACATCGGGATGTCAATGAGCATATTGGCCTCAGGAAAAGCAGGCTTTGCCATTTCTTACGGCCTTGGCCAGGGTGCAACACTTATTGCTGCACTCTGGGGTGTTTTTATCTGGAAAGAGTTCAAGGGAGCTTCGAGGCCGGTTAATACTCTGATATTCTTTATGTTTATAGCCTATCTTGCAGGACTTGCCCTATTGGTTTACGCCGGAACTTAAGTACTTTACAGGAAGAAATTTTTATGAAGACAAAGAATAACTGAGTCTTTACGCTTTGGGTACAACTCCTCCATCTGCTCACAGCGGTGATCAAATACCGGACGGAACCGGAGAAACTGGATTGGATCACTATCAGTACCGGTTAGATCAAGTATAGGCAAATTCCGGTTCAAATCAAACTCACTTAGCTTTTCTTTCGTCTATTTTGTTTGTTTCGTTTATTTCGTTTTATTTTGCAAATAGACAAACAACTAGCACACAATGAAACCATTTGATAATAGGAAACCAACCCGTGAAGAGCAACTCGCCGCAAGAGAGTCATACGAATCGATTGTCTCCTCTATAGAATTGCTACAGACCAATTTACCTGAGATTGAGATAGCAGAAACAGGCAGGAAAATCAGGATTCCTGTCAGTGTTTTGAGACTATTGGCCCAAATACTGAAAGAAATAAGCCAGGGTAATCCGGTTACCGTAGTCCCGGAAGCAACCGAAATAACAACACAGGCAGCATCGGAAGTTTTAGGTTGTTCAAGGCCTCATGTCGTTCGCCTGCTTGAGGAAGGAAAAATTCCTTACACGAAAGTGGGGAAACACAGGAGAATAAGATACGATGATTTAATGTCATTCAAAAAGAAAATGAAGGTATCGCAGAAAAAGAAATTACAGGTTCTTATGAAACTTGATGAAGAATCAGAATTGTATGAAACACTTTAACTTCAAAAAGTAACACCAGGAAAAAGCAACCAGATTGTAGAAAAAAGAAACGCTCTTTTCAGAGCGTCGGGCTAAAGATGCTATCTTTAACGATGTTGTGGTGATACAAAGGTAAACAATTGTAAATGAATTTTGCAAACAATATGCCAAAAAAAGAAAGAATCAGCGTTTATGTTGATGGTTTCAATTTGTACTTTGGTATCGTGAGTTTTGCATTATTTTGTACAATTAACTCTCCAGTTTAATCGGGTTTTGTTTTTTAGGTCTGCCCCGCTTTTTCTCTGCCTTTTTCTTTGAGTGGTATACAGGGGCGCAACCCTGTGGCACATCAAAGCCAAAAGCCTTGCAGATCTCCAGCTGGGACCCCACGAAAGGGGTGATGAACCTGGCTTTTCCCTTGTGTTCGATGCAACGGATAGAACGCATCTCGTCCAGGATTTCATGGGTAGAGCTGAACTTGTCTTTCAGGTGGGTGGTTTTCCAGACGTGCCTGACGTAAGAGCTGATGATCAATCCCGTGAAGAGCACGAAGAGCCGACCGGTCTTTCCTTCTTCCGACCAGCAACGCTGCTTGTCAAATCCCATCTGTCCTTTCATCTGCTGGAAGTATTTCTCCTGTTCATCGCGCAGTCCGTAGGCATCAAGGGCTTGCATCGGGTCCATATCAACCCCGAGGGTCATGTTGGCAAAGAATCCCGAGGCACGCCTGGCGTTATCCACCTTTTTCCCGTTGACCGTGAAGGCGACAAGGGTACGGTCAGAGGCCTTATATTCGATGTCAAACCAGTTGTAGTTTTTCCTGATTGTCACATCATCATCCAGGGGTTCCCCTGCATCACTGATAGCCTGAAGGGCCGCCCGCTGCGATTCAATCGCGATGTCCAGGGTGGTAAGCTCTTCCCCCCGGCGCACGGCGTCGAAGTAAAGGTTGAGCTTGAGGCGGTCAGCCTTGATGGTGGCACCACCCTTGCCGGATACATCATACTCCATGTCATATTGCTTGTGGTAGATCCTCGTTCCCGCATCAATCCTCATTCCATCAGGCCTGCCGGCGAAGCTCCCCAGTTCAGGAATCTTCTCCATGACCAGCTTCTGGTGCACCTTGACGAACATGATCATCGGCTGCCTGCGCAGGATGTAGCGCTCCAGGTTGGCCAGCGACTCGTATCCCCGATCCGTCACCAGGATCACCTTCGGGAACCCGGCGTGGTTCAGGTCGGTGAGTATCGTCTCCACGCTCC
>DHHM01000019.1:0-770 GCA_002403305.1 Bacteroidales bacterium UBA4772 | reverse complement strand
TCTCCATAAGCCGATCGGCTCGTGGAATCCACGGCACAAAGCTCACCCTTCTCAAGCCTGCCCGCACGCAAACGGAACAGTTCCATTCGCTCTGATTCAGTGATGGATTGAGTCAGGCGGGTGATCATGGACGGTGTCAGTTCCGCATTGGAAGGCGTCTTGGCTATCCGCTGCCAGCGTGCAAGCCGGTTGTAGGTATGACCGGTCAAAAAGGGGAAGAAAGAAAGTGTCAATATGTCGTTCACCATCTCGGTGTTACCATCGAAAACGCTCAACAGGTCCTGACGAATGCCTGTCTTTAGGGCTACTTGCTCCAAAAGCCACACGTCACCGTAGAAGCGATTCAGGTCATCCCCATCATACGATGGCCTGCCCTGGCTTCGTTTGCCCGACAACTTGTAGGCCAGGCTCATGTCCCAGTCTTCAGGGAATATCAGCTTTGAGCGTTCCTCATGGCTTGCATAGATGTAACGTGGACCAGGGGTGAACTTAAGGTTCTTGTCAACCGTGCCCCAGTGAAGGATCGTATACTTCCTCTTTCCCTCGGGTGTCACTGTGTATGGATGAGTGGATGCGTACATGTAGCCTCCGTTCTTGTGGATTGATATCCTGTAGATGCTCTCTTCTTTTATTGGTCTTGCCATGGTCACATCATATTAATTATACAAATGTATAATTAATAATCCGTGATGACAAGCTTTTTGGCATATTTATTTTGCTATTGATCTGGATGTTGAAACATAATTGACCAATTAGTTGTACAATTTGTT
>DHHM01000008.1:155041-172609 GCA_002403305.1 Bacteroidales bacterium UBA4772 | reverse complement strand
GTTCACGTGCGTCCCAGTGCGATTCCGTAATAAAATGCTGCATCTGATAATAGTCTACGCCCGTATCTTCACTTATCCTTTCAATATTACGCATCTCACTCCTTAAGATCCCCTCTGTGTACTTGCTCGCCTTATCAAAAAATCGCTTTGTCCTGTTACGGAAAACACTCTCATATTCAGCAATATGACATCTCATCCGTCTCAACGACGAGATCAGTGTTTTTCCATAATCTTTACTTTTTTTAACTTGTATTAAACATTTTTGGTGCCGAAAGGCTTGTTTTTCGATGACTTGAATATAGCGAAACTATTTGAATTTCATGTAACTTACAAGCTGTTTTTTAATCTGTCAAAGTAGAATTATATAGATGTCGTAAATCATATTTTTTCTGACGCTGCCTTGATTTTATTTTTGAGACTGTGCTTCTCCCTTGACTGCCTGATTAACTCAGCCAGCTCCTCTGGCTCCATGTATTTCGACACATAGACTACTGAAACATGGGGGCGGGTAATGTACATTATAAACTTTTGCTCTGCCAGACTTAACAGAAGCTTGTCCATATTCCACCGCTTTGAGTATTTTGTTACAATTGCTTGTGATTCCTTAGTCTTTGAAAAAGCTTGATTTGATGCTTTGCTTTTCGCACCGATCATCCGGGAAATGATAACTGGCTTTGAGGTGGATATGAAATTACGCTGGCCAATTAACGAACTAATGCCGATGTAAGCCAATAATATGTCAATGTCCTGCTTTGGGTCGTCTCTGAATTGGCATAGAAGTGAAGGCTTAACGGAAGGCATTGCATCTGGGCCGAACTTTGCCTCATAGTTAGCTTGAATGCGGGCTGCTTGTTCGTAACGTTCCATAGCATTCGAGCCAAGTGTAATGTTCGTGTCTTCAGTCGCTTGATGTATTTGATAATGCAGGATTGCCTGCTCTTTGAAATCGTTATTTTCCTCGAACATTATCTCTAATTCTGTGACATTTAATTCAGGGTCAAAAACGTTATCAAAAATGAATATCCCCGAGTCATCTTCGTGAGTAAATCGCCCTTCCTCTTTCGCCTCATTAATTACATTGTAAAGTCCATCGGGCAATTTCTTAGCCCTACGGTGATATTCGTAGGAAAGTTGGCGGGCTACTTTTTCCAAATTTACTTTTTGTGATTTGGCAAATCGAAAAATGCCAAAGTCGACGCATTTGTTTAATCCATTTTTCCGGTCTTTTAAAACTTCTTGTATGAGACAAAGTGGAAATTGCAGGTATTTTATTTTCATTGTGTCGCTGTTTTGGATACTTACCGTAATAATGCTTGATACCAGAGGGAAAACTCCTCAAAGCTCCTCACGATCAAATAGATCCCCCCGGCTTTCTCTATCGCTGCCTGATATTCAAGTTGAGCCTCAGACTGTCGGTCTTTCCCGACTTTGATTTCTATCTTAACCGCACGGCCCAAAATGACTGCACTTATGTCTGCTGTTCCCTTTTGTCCCGTTGAGGGTAGCCACTGGCCGGTTCCAATTGTTCGAGTGTGGCCTACAACATCGGTATAGGTTTGTGACTTGTCGATATACCTTCCAGTGCAGTTGATCCTCTCTGCCTGTCCTCCAGTGAGCCTTATAAAGTCGATGACGCACTTTGTCAATCCGTTGGCCGTTCGATCAGTGTATTGAGGTGCGAAACGTGCGTATTCGGGCATGCTTGGGTACTTTACTCGGTGTTCCAATAAATACAGGTCCTTCAGCTCTCCCAAGGCTCTGTGTGACGCCGGGGTCGGCTTTGACTTGACGGGAGTGGTAGCCCTATTCATTTGAGCTTCCATGTTTATCTTTCTTCCAGCGAGAGAAGTTCCCTGACTGGCTTACGTCTTTTTGATAACATCCAGTCAATTAATTCTTGCTCAGAGAATATCCATCTCCGGCCGAGTTTGGAACCGCCAATTTGTGAGCGGTATTTACGCAGGGTCCCAACAGGGGTGTTTAACAGTTCGGAAGCTCCTTCAATAGTGTAAGTTTTGACCATTTCTTTGCCTTTTTGATTAGTATTGAGGGCAAAGCAATAGCTATTCTATATTATTGACAAACAAATAGATGTCTAATAAATCAGGAATTTTTGCGAATTCTAAGACAGGTGATTAGCAACGGTTTTGGCAAAGTAATAATCACCTCGTTTTGCTTGCGCTTTGCCTGGTCTAGGGATGATAGAATAGATTACTCCTAACTTGCCAATAAATGTGAAACGTGGCCAGGATGATGGAAAGATATTTGTTTCAACCCTAATGAAGTCATCCATACTTTGTAGGAA
The DNA here is from genome assembly GCA_002403305.1 of Bacteroidales bacterium UBA4772. GTDB lineage: Bacteria > Bacteroidota > Bacteroidia > Bacteroidales > VadinHA17 > SR-FBR-E99. The sequence continues at coordinate 170,304 of DHHM01000008.1, read as the reverse complement.
CTTTGTTATGAAGTGAGTTTTTTCTGGCGCTCCACGCCCAGAACTTCCAAACTGCGCCAACCAATTTGTGACATCATCTATTACTTGAGTTCTTTCGTTCTCCTTGATTACCTTGTTTCCTGCAATAGGGTCTATCTCAAAGTTGATCCCATTTGAGAGTTCTTCCCATTTCTTGTGAAAGAACAGTTCCGCAACAGAATCAAGTATAATGGAATTGAATCTGTCGATTAAGCGACTGTCTTTGATTATAATGGTTACAGAATCAATTGGGATCATCTTCAAGGACAATGATTTTGAATTCTGATTCAAGACAGCCAGAAATGCCGAGAACAGTTCCTTCTTATATGCAATTTGATCTTTATAATCACCAACTCCTGATTTGCTAAAAGAAGCAGTGTCTTGCGTAATCTTAACCAAACTACTTATAAAGGATAAATTGAAGAATATGTCAATATGGTCCTGAAGGTTGTATTCAGTGCACAAGGTCCGGATGTCATTATAAACCGCTTCATACTCTTTGTGCTGTCTCCCTTCCAGATCATACTCCCAATAGCGGAGGTATTGGCTGGGATTGGTTTCAAAGTCATAATGTTCGCCGAAATATTTGCGCAGTAGTTCCAGATCAACCTTCACTTTTGTCATTGCTTAGAAACTTGTTACTTTTTCGTATGCCTCTTTAATCTGATCGTCGGTAAAGCCCTCCAGATATCTTTCTGTGGTGGCCGCACTGTTATGTCCTAACTGATCGCCAATGAACTTAACGCTTGCTCCAGCCTGCAGGAGCTGGGTTGCAATTGAATGTCTTGCCACGTAAGTGGTAATATGTTTCGTTATCCCCAAATCTGCGGCAATAGCATTCATCGCCACATTCACCATTTTCCCGAACTGGTCGATTTTCATTTTCCGAGTTGTTGCGCTCATCGTATTGTCAAGTACCGGCAACAAGAATGAGTTTTTCCCCTCTACTCTCCATCTGTTAATGAGTTCAGCCACTGCCTCGGTGTATGGTATTTGGATTACTTTCTTTTCATGGCTGGTCCGGATTGTCTTTTGTCGGGAATAGAAAATAAATCCGTCTTTGATATTCGCTGCCTTAAGCAAACATAAATCAGTGGGATTGATACCGCCCAGATGGAACATCAACTTAAAAGCGTCAAAGTAAAATCTGTATGGATGGTCGTCTGGAATTTGATGCTCAAATATTTTCTTCAGTTCTGACCTGTCAAGTGCTATTTTTCTGCCATTACCCTTTGGTATCATAAAATGGCCACGCTCTGCACTTCGATTAAAAGGATAGTAAGTTGTAATTCCCCTGTTGATAGCAATGTTGAAAACTGCTCTTAATGGTCTCAAATAAATTCCAATGGTTGAATCGCTTCTGCCGGCATCCTTCATTTCTTTGTAATACTTTTTCAACCTGTCTGGAGTAAAATACTCGAATGGAACATCCCGCACACCGACAAAGTCCTTTAATGATGTTCTGGCGTTTGAATAACTTTTGGCTGTTCCTATTCTTTCTTCTGACTCCAGTTCAGATATTACTTCATCAAAAAGTATGAAGACTTTGTTTGTCTTGCTCTTAGCAACGGTCATTACTTTCCTGAATCCCTCAAGAGAAAACTCCGCCATTCCATCCGCCTTTTTTTGAGCGTCAAGCTCGATAGTCTTAAAGACAGTCTGCAGGTCCTTAAGGATTCCTCTCTGGGCCTTCATTGTTTCCTTGAATAGGTCTTCATCAATAGAGAAGTTGCCCGGGCCGTCATATCTGAATTTTGAGAGGAACGACTTGTCCAACTGTCCATTGACTTTATCCTTTGGGATACCGAGATAAATTCGCTTGTGTTCGTGGCTAACCCGGAGTTTAAGAGGATAAAGATTGTCCGACTTTTTAACCCTTGTGTCAAGGTAAATTGTAATTGTCGCTCCCATGGTGTCAAATTAAATTATTACGATACTCAATTTGATACACAAAGATAACAATTGTCGAACAATTATGCTAATTATTGAGCAAAATAAGTTGCTGTATACCAGCGATATTGATAAATGATTGAGAGGTATTGAGAAGTATCGAAATGTAGACTAAAACTGACTCTTAATCAGCGGGTCCAGGGTTCGAATCCCTGCAGACCGACCAAAATCTCAGACTGATCCCTGGGCAGAGCATCCCGACACTTGTGTCGTGAGGGTCCAGGGCCCTGACGTTCGGTGCAGCAGAAGTCAGGGTGCTGACCGCAAGCGTCAGCATTCGAGTCCCTGCAGACCGACATCAGAATACCTCATATATGTGCGGTATTTTTTTTATATTTATATCAACCTCATTAAGCAATAAAATATCATGATAAGACCAGTTAGCCTGTTGTTATTGATTCTGGCATCTGCAGCCCTGTCAGCCCAGAACAACACACCTACACTGCCATGCCAGATGGAAGAGATGACCTCACCACAGTTTGCGGAGGCGGTGGAGCTTTCGGGGGGAGTATGCGTCATTCCCATGGGCATTATGGAGAAGCATTCCAGACACCTGCCTCTCGGTACCGATCTCTATGAAGCACGCGCCGCAGTCTTCTCGGCAGCCCATAAGGAGTATGCGGTGGTTTTCCCGCCATATTATGCCGGACAGATATTCGAGGCGAAACACCAGCCCGGAACCATTGCTTACAGCAACGACCTGATATGGCAGATGCTGGAGGAGAGCTGCGAAGAGCTCTCGCGAAACGGCATGAAGAAGATCATTCTTTTCAACGGACACGGGGGGAGCACCTATTTTCTTCAATATTTTTGCCAGTCGCAACTGGCAGAGAGGAGAGACTACGTGGTTGTTCTCTTCCAGCCGGGAGCCGACCCTGAGTATGACAGGGAGATCAACCCACTGAAGAAGGCTAAGCTGGATGGTCATGCCGGAGAGGAGGAGACGGCAATGATGTCATATATCCGGCCTGACCTGGTTCATGCTGAAGTCATCGGCCAGGAATCCGGTGCCAACCTGATAAGGCTGTCGCAGATGCCCAATGCCTTTACGGGCATTCACTGGTATGCCAGGTACCCCAACCATTTCGCCGGAGACTTTTTGGAACCCAATGCCAGGCTTGGAGAACTCCTTATTGAGAAGGATGCCAAACAACTTGCCGGGCTGATATGTTATCTCAAGAATAATAATGACATTGAGCAACTCCAGGATGAGTTCTTTGACCGGAGCGAGGCTCCCGTTAAAGCCAAATGAGGTGAAACGTGCTTGTGCAAGAGCTCAGAAAAGAGTTTAATTATACTATTTCATGCAAGTGCCATTCGACCAACAAAATAGAAACCTAATCGGATGAAAAGAAGAAAGTTTATTGCCGCGGCAGCAACCGCAGTACCTGCCATCACCCTGTTCCCCGCTGATTTATCGGGAATAGCCAGGAAGATCGTTCCCGGAAAGATTGAGAAAAGATCCCTCGGCAGGACCGGGGAGATCCTCTCTGTAATCGGATTCGGAGGGATCGTGGTCATGAACGCAACACCATCAGAAGCGTCTGAGCGAGTCAGAAAGGCAATAGATGCCGGCATCAACTATTTCGATGTTGCCCCGTCATACGGTGATGCGGAAGTTAAACTGGGTCCCGCCCTTGAACCCTACCGGAAGGATGTCTTCCTGGCCTGCAAGACCACCATGAGGACAAAAGACGAAGCCCGCAAGGAGCTGGAGCAGTCGCTTAAGAACATGCGAACCGACCACTTTGACCTGTACCAGCATCATGCCGTTACCGAAATGGCAGATGTCGACACCCTGCTCGCTCCTGGTGGGGCGATGGAAGCTTTTCTGGAGGCAAGACAGGAGGGGAAGATCAGGTTTATCGGGTTCTCGGCACACTCCGTGGAGGCTGCCATGGTGCTGATGGAGCGGTTTGACTTTGACACCATACTTTTCCCGTTTAACTATGCCACCTGGCATGCCGGCAACTTCGGACCGCAAGTGATGGAAAAAGCTATGAAGAAGAACATGGGTAACCTGGCCCTGAAGGCGATGGCGAGAGGACCGTGGCCTGAGGGTGCGGACAGGTCGGCCTACCCCAAGTGCTGGTATGAACCGCTGATGACAGAGGAGGATATAACCATGGGCTTGCGGTTTACTCTCTCGCATCCTGTGACAGCAGCCATCCCTCCGGGAGATGAAAATCTGTTCATGCAGGCGATGGCCATTGCTGACAGGCTGAAACCACTCGACGAATCAGAGGTTCGTGACATCAAAGAGAAAGCCCTGAAAGGTAATCCATTGTTCAGGGCTTAGGTCCGCCCGACAGTCCGACGACTGGAGGACCGGCCATGGCCCGGCTTAACCGGAGGTTGACTGAGCCGAAGCCTGACTTGGATGTAGCCCGCCTGACTGTAGCAATCATTAGTTGTAACCTGACTGACAGCAGCTTGTCCTGGCCGCAGCCTTCCTAAGCCATAAGCTTAATAATCGTTGCCTGACTGACCACCGTGATTCTGTCGGCTTACTGAAGCGGATATGCCTGCTCTGTGCAGAGCGTCACTCTACTTTTTCTGGAAATCGAGTTCTCCCTTCATAGCCTTGCTCAGGAACTCGCCTCCAGAGGTCAGTTCATAGTTCCATGACTTTAGCATCTGGGGCCACCATTCGGGATCGTATATCCAGCACATCCAGCTTATCCCCCTATCCTCGAGGAACCTGATGATGCGATTGCCATAATCGTGGTAATCAGGCGATGCCATGTCTGTGTGCAGCCCGAACTCCGTGGCAACCACTGGCACCGAGGCGGCAGCAAATGCAAAATTCTCCTCCCACCGGGGCTCCCAGGGCTGGCCGCGCTTGAAGGCATAGGGATGTGTCACATAGGCTATCCCTGCGGCATTTATCGGGTCATCGCGTAAAGGGGAGAGGTCATAGGCCCAGTCGAGCCCCGCCACCAGCGGTATGGTCTCCCTGTCATAAGCCCTGATCAGGCTGATCATCTGCTCATTTATCTTCTTCCACTCTGTCCAGGGAAGCGATCCCAGTTCGCCGCGATAGATAGTTGGCTCGTTAAACAACTCATAGAAAGCTACCGTGTTATGCCCCGCAAAGTTACGCGCAATGGTCCTCCAGAACTCAAAGGTTTCGGTCTTGGTGGTGTTGTACATCGGATCCTGAAAGAGCTCCATCCAGAGGTTACCGATGGAGTGCCAGTCGATTATCACGTACATTCCCAGGTCGGTGCACCACTCCACCGCCTCCCGCAACAGTGCCATGTATTTTTCCGGAGTCCGTTCACGCCATGCTACAGGGTGGACCGGGATGCGGACGATCATCGCCCCCGCTTTTTTAACCTGCCCGAAATGAGCTTTATTCCAGTGTCCCTGTCGTTCGATCTTGTCAGGGTCGGAGATGGATAATCCGCGTAAGAGTACACTCTCACCGTCCGGAGTGACGAATCTATTGCCCTGAACCTTTATCAGGGGAAGGGTTTTTGCCTTCGGATCAGGGTCCGGGCGTGATGTCGGGTCACCAAAGTACCACGGTTTGGCATCCTGGGCGGCCAGTACCGGAGTTGCTACGAAGGCTATGAGCAGAATAACATGAAAGAGCGATTTTGTTTTCATTTGGTTATTTGGTGTTGGTATTGACGCATCAGCGATTTGAAGGATATGAAATTAGTAAATCCGCTATTACAATCAAAGTACCCGACAGAACAAAAGTGCGCAACAGGTCAAAAGTTTCCGGCTGAATCAATGATCCCGGGAGAGCAAAGGAGCCTGGCAGAATCAATGATCATGGGAGAGTAAAGGAGCCTGGCAGAATCATTGAGCCCGTCAGAGTGGAAGTGCACGGCTGAATAAGTTAGTCCGGAAGAAGAATATCAACCCGACGATATTTGTGATCGCCTACATGACGCAAGTGGCCCACCGGTAATGTTAACCGACTCCGGAAGAACAAAAACAGATGGCCAGTGTTATCCTGATAACATAATCCAAAGTCATGAGTAACATTAAAATTGCATTTTTTGATGCAAAACCATATGACATCGAGTCGTTCAACGAAGTGAACAGCAAATTCGGATTTACCGTGAAATATTTCAAGTTTCACCTGACACCTGACAACGTTGTACTGGCGCAGGGGTATGATGCGGTGGCCATTTTCGTCAATGATACAATAGATGCTGAGATGATCATGAAGCTCAAGGAGTACGGGGTGAAGCTTATCGCCCTTCGCTCTGCGGGTTTCAACAACGTCGACCTGAAGGCGGCACTGAACAATGTCACTGTAGCGCGGGTGCCTGCTTATTCCCCGCACGCCATCGCGGAGCATACGGTAGCACTCATGCTGACCCTAAACCGTAAGGTTCACAGGGCCTACTTTCGTACCAGGGATACCAATTTCGCCCTGAACGGGCTGCTCGGGTTCGATATGTATGGCAAGACCGCCGGTGTCATAGGCACAGGAAGGATTGGGAAGGTTCTGACGCAGATCCTGCGGGGCTTTGGCATGGAGGTGCTCCTCAACGACAGATACCCGGACCAGCAGTTTGCATCGGAGACGGGCGCCAGCTATGTTGGCCTTGAGGAGCTTTACGGGAGGTCCGATATAATCTCGCTCAACTGCCCGCTGACGAAGGAGACTGAGTTCATGATCAACTCGTCGTCAATAGGCATGATGAAGAGGGGGGTGATGCTCATCAACACCGGTCGCGGCAAGCTGATCAGGACTGCCGACCTTATCGAGGGGCTCAAGAGCGGGCAGATCGGATCTGCCGGGCTGGATGTGTACGAGGAGGAGAGTCAGTTCTTCTTCGAGGATCTCTCTGACAGGGTGCTGGCTGATGATGTGCTGGCACGGCTTCTGAGCTTCAACAACGTGATTATCACATCGCACCAGGGCTTTTTTACCCGCGAGGCTATCCGCAACATCGCAGAGACCACACTGAAGAACATCGATGATTTCTTCGCGGGGCGCAAGCTGGAAAACGAAGTCTGCTACAACTGCCCTAACTGATCTGAGACCGAGGATTGAAATTGTCCCGTATCTGATGAATCCGGATCAGGACAGATAAAAAAAAGAGACGCCTCGTTTGAGTCGTCTCCTGATTCCCGGCATTATAACAACAAAGGGGGCCCCGTCATCACACGGAGCCCCCTCTGCAATTGTTTATCTGATCAAATAAATATTATTTCACTGCTTCCTTGTAGAGCTCAGCCACCCTTTTCCAGTTGACCACGTTCCAGAAGTTGCCTACATATTCAGGTCTGCGGTTCTGATACTTAAGATAGTATGCATGTTCCCACACATCAAGTGCCAGGACCGGTGTTCCGCGTTTTACGGCAACATCCATCAGCGGGTTGTCCTGGTTTGAGGTCTGGGAGACGAACAGCTTGCCGTCCGCATCAACTGCCAGCCATGCCCATCCGCTTCCAAACTGCGTTTTTGCTGCGTTTTCAAATTCGGTTTTAAACCTGTCGAATGATCCGAAGGTCTTGTTAATTGCATCCATAAGAGCACCCTCAGGCTGTCCGCCTGCATTGGGTCCCATCACCTGCCAGAAAAGCATATGGTTGTAGTATCCGCCTCCGTTGTTACGGATAGCTGCAGGGAATGCGCTTACCTTTGCAAATATGTCTTCAAGTGAAAGGTGCTCAATCTTGTTTTCTGTTACTGTCTTGACAAAGTTGTCAAAATAAGCCCGGTGATGCTTTGTATAATGTATCTCCATCGTCTGGGCGTCAATGTAGGGCTCCAGCGCACTATATTCGTACGGAAGCTCCGGAAATGTGTGTCCTTGTGCCATAGTTCTGTTGTTTACTGTTATGAGACTGAAAATGAAAGTGATAAGTAAAAGCGCTTTTGTTTTCATTGTTGTTTTGTTTTATTGTAAAACATTGTTGGTAACGATTTGTTCACAACCTGACTTTTTATAAATTTGAAAAGGTTTAGAAAACCTGACAAGGTAAAGTCACGAAAAATCAAAAACTTATAGCATGAAATGGCAGGGACGTCGCGGCAGTGACAATATTGAAGACCGGAGGGGCATGAGTACCGGCACCAAAGTAGTTGGCGGAGGCATAGGCACCCTGGTAATTGTTCTCCTTGTAATGCTTCTGGGCGGTGATCCCCAGAGTGTTATTGAGCAGATGGACCCTGGCGTGTCCTCCGGTCCATATGAATCCTCGGAAGCTGAAGACCAGATGGCTCAGTTTGTATCGGTGGTGCTGGCCGATGTGGAGGATGTCTGGACCGAGATATTCAGGCAGTCAGGGGCGACATACCGCGAACCCATACTGGTGCTTTTCCGCGATCAGGTGCAGTCGGCCTGCGGATACGCCACCGCAGCCAGCGGTCCTTTTTATTGTCCCTCCGACATGAAGATATACATCGATTTGAGCTTCTGTGATGATCTGGCAAACAAATATGGCGCACAGGGTGATTTTGCAATCGCCTATGTGATTGCGCACGAGGTGGGGCATCATGTACAGAACCTCCTCGGTATCCTTGACGAGGTCACTGCCGAGCGGCAGCGTCTGAGCGAGGTGAGGGCCAATCAGCTCACTGTCAGACTCGAGCTGCAGGCCGACTTCTTTGCAGGTGTATGGGCACACCATGCCAGCAGGATGTTCAACAGCCTGGAGGAGGGAGACATAGAGGAGGCACTCCATGCGGCTGCATCCATCGGTGATGACGTGCTGCAGAAGAAATACCAGGGCCGGGTGATACCCGATACCTTCACCCACGGTACGGCCGCTCAGCGGTCAAGCTGGCTGCGCAAGGGATGGGTGACAGGCGATGTTAGCCAGGGAGACATTTTCTCCGCTACAATTTGAAATATAGACAACATCGGGAACCACTCTTTTGAGCGGGACCCTTTCGCTATAAATAACAGGGAAGGGGATTTTGCCGGGGATGGTCATTAGCCCGACAGGAGATAATACGGTGATATGACTGTAATGCCGAAAGAATCATTTTAACGGTCAGCATAAGATAAATAAATTCATATGAAATATAGTGAGCTGACTGACGTTTTTCTATTTTAGCCTTTGAAAGAAATCATGCAATGAAGAAAGTTCTGATCCTGTTTGTCTTAGTCTTGATTTCGGCATTTGTCAGAGGGGAGGAGCCATGGTCCTCTGACCTGGTTCAGAAGCAATACCCGGACAAAGTCAGCAAAAACTATAAACCCAAATCGAAATCCGTTGACTTCCCGCGGTGGGCGTTTCACTCAAACCTTTTGGGATTTGTTCAGTTTGGCCCGGTGGTCAGTGCTGAATACAATTTTACGAGGAATCTTACTCTGAATGCACATGCAAGGTTCTCATCCGTTGGAGCTCTTACCACTATAATGCATGAGGCTGATGTTGACGAGGGAGGGAGGCCTGACCAGTTTTCAGGCATTGCCTTCGGCGGCGGTCCGATCTGGTTTTTCAGGATGAGGAAGGACAAGGCCTATGTCGGGTTACAGTTTGAATATGAGATGTCTGACGTGTTGTATATGGAGGATTATGTCAATGAATGGAGCCGTGACAACCGGAAGGTGATTTTGATGCTTAATACCGGCTATAGGTTCCGGTTTGCACAGAAGCTCCGTCCCGGGCCGCACCGCCAGTTCGACCAGTTTATCAGGGATAACTTTTTCCTTAATACAGGATTATATGTCGGAGCGGAAAGGAACCAATATAAGTGGGATTACACCGAACCAGAGGCAGGTTCAGATGACCTGACACCCAGGGAGGGGACTGAGATAAAGCCCTTCGGCATGTTTGAGGTGTCAGTAGGGATAGAATTCTGATACTGAGGCTTAAGTTACTACGTGAGGATCAGTTATTCTTCATGCTGACAGGTTGCCCGGTGGCCTCAAGGACATTCCACCAGAGCTCGCCGCCGATGTCTATCTTCTTGCGTTTTGCCACCGTGACAGGGGTAGGCACAAGTGTAAACCTGTCATTCCAGAAGCCTGCCACGAAGTCGGTCTTGCCAGCCATGGCAGCATGCACCGCATTCTGCGACAGGAGGCTGCAGAACTTGCTGTCGTTGGCGATGGCAGGAGCGCTGCGGATTATATAGCTCGGATCGATATATTTTATTGAATGGCGGAAGCCGGCAGCCGTGAACTCCTCCTTTATCTTCTGGTTCAGGTATACTCCGATATCCCTTAACTTGAGATTACCGGAGGCATCTTTCTCCTGGTTCTCCCGGTCGAACAGATCCTGACCTGCTCCCTCGGCTACAACCACCACGGCATGATGCCTCTCCTCAAGGCGCTTGCGCAGCACACTCAGGAATCCCATGGGACCGTGGAGGTCAAAGGGGAGCTCCGGCACCAGCACGAAGTTCACCTCCTGAATGGCCAGGGCGGCGCTGGCAGCTATGAACCCCGACTCCCGTCCCATCAGCTTGACCAGGGCAATGCCGTTATAGGCCCCTGCAGCTTCATTGTGTGCGTGCCTGATAACATCATTGGCAATTGAGAAGGCCGTCTCGAATCCGAATGACTTCTGAATCAGGTCGATGTCATTGTCTATCGTCTTCGGGATGCCTGCCACCGCTATCTTCAGCTTCCTCTTCTTTATCTCCTCATGTATGGCATGAGCACCGCGGAGAGTGCCGTCACCTCCGATGCAGAAGAGGATGTTGAGGTTCATTATCTCAATGGTGTCAACCATCTTGCTTACCTCCTGGTGGCCGCGCGAGGTACCGAGGATGGTCCCCCCGGTGAGGTGTATATAGTTAACCATTGCAGGTGTGAGTTCAATCACCGGATGGTTGTAGTCGCAGTTAAGGCCTTCGTAACCATACCTGATGCCCACTATCCGGGACACACCGTACCGGTAGTAAAGCTGATTGAAGAGGCTGCGAATGACGTTGTTAAGTCCGGGGCATAGCCCACCGCAGGTCACAATGCCCACCTTGGTCTTGGCCGGTTCGAAGAAGATCTTTTCCTTCGGGCCGGCCTTCTCGAATGTTATGGGTGTCTGGTCGTTCCCGCGGTACCTGTTGAAGCTCTCCAGGGAGACGTCGTAGAGCACCCTCTCGTTATCACTGACGAATTTGTATACCGGGCTGCCTGGCTTGCGGTTCTGCTTCAGGGGAGAGGTCACGTTGCCCTTTCCCAGGGTGGGCACCAGGAAATCTTCGTATTTCATTGACATGAGATTATTACTGAATGTGTGGTGTGCCGCCGGTTTGAGTCTGACAGCAGATTCAAAGATAGAAAATTTTGCTGGTTCGGGCTGTTATTGTTGGGGTAGCGGTTGGATTGACGGGGTTATGCTGCAGATAAACTGTAATAAGATGGTATTCTGAACCATAGATTGTACTGACATAAATCCACAGTCAAATTAGAGGAACTGATTCAATAAGCAGAAACCGGAGAGGTCGTTGATTTCATAATGAGTCATCTAACTTCTGATCTACTATTTGCACTCACACGCTAATGGTGAAGCGACTGTTATATGATGATCAAATGTCGTGTAAATGTCGTATTCTTGTAGTTGGACTGTTACCCTGATCAGCCTGACATTTGTGACAAAAAAGAAAATGGGAACGGGTAAACTCATAAAGGAATTAAGGCTTAAGAAGGGTATGACCCAGGAGGAGCTTGCTGACAAAACAGAAGTCAGTGCAAGGACTATTCAGCGGATTGAGAACGGGGAGGTGGATCCCCGGGCTTATACCCTTCAGATGATTGCCAGGGCTCTGGAAGTTGATTATTCCCTTTTTATGGAGAATGAACCCGATGAAGAGCTGGAAGCTCAGAGGGTTAAGGACAGCAATTGGCTTGGACTGCTGCACTTCAGCGGTATCATCCCTCTTATCTTCCCGACTGTCCTGATATGGCATCAGAAAAGAGATAAGGTAAAGGGTATTTCTGTTCACTACCGTGATGTTATCAGCTTTCAACTAATGGTCTGGGTTGGCATCCTTGCCGGGTTATGGATTTATTGGAGGGCACAAGTGCCAATTCCACTGATTATGGTATTCCTGGTAAATGCTGTCATTTCAATAGTGAATACTGTCAGAGTCGTTTCCGGCGAGCCATACAAGCATGTTTCCTTCTTTAAATTGGGGAAGAAGGGTGAAAAGGCCGGTTAATTACCATCTGCCCTGCAAAATGACCTGCATTAGGGCTTAATCTGCCCTGGCACCTTAGCCGTAACGTTACGGAGCGATGCTGTAATGTTCAGTGCCATGTGTGACATGGCACTGCCCTGACTGATTCTATTTCTCCGTCAGAACGAGAGCGCCAGCGACAGATTCAGAAGTTTAACGGGTATCTTGCCGGTGAGCGTTGTTGATTCCACGAGGGGGATATTAATGTATGTGACATCCATCGTTGGCCTCGTAAAATACAATTCGGCTGAAAATTCTGCTATCAGGTACTTGACGGCTATTCCCCCGGCATGTGACATCATAAAGACCGGAGAGTCATCTGAGGAGGCGGCAGTGCCGGCAAGACGAAAATCGGTGCCGCTTACCACCTCAAAGTCGAGCGGGATGATAAGCCCCGGCCTGTAGTAGATACCGATGGACAGGTTCTCAACAGGATTGATGCCCAACCCATAGCGCTGGCCGATGTCAATGACCCTGAATGGTTTGGTATAAAGAGCCCTGTCTTCGAAAGCCTCTCCCAGTTCGCTCCAGTTCAGGGCTGTCTGCCAGTATGCCGCCACGATCGGATAGTAGTAAAAGCCAAACATATTCTCCTTATTGGCTGAGCCCGCCAGGTTCAGTCCTATGCCGGCCTCAATGTTGAATCCGGGTCCTGCTCCGATGGTACCGTTGCTGACTGGCATCCCGCTCCAGTCTGCAGGTACCGGGCCGGTTATTTCAGGTGCCACCCCGGTATTTGAAACTGGAAGTGCGATACCGCCCCTGATAAAAAAGCCTGTCCACTGAGCAGTGGCGTCTGATGACGGCTGGTTTGCGGGTCCGCTTCCCACCATCTGTGCCGACAGGTTTATTGCGGTTACTATCAGTACCGCTGATAATGCGAGTTTCAGAATATATGATTTCATGTCTTGATTAATTGATTAGGTCTATACTCCAGATATTGTATGATCCTTTTGGTGTTCCTCTCTGGGAAATGAAATAGATCGATTTTGCATCGGGCGCCCAGGCGGGGGAGGCATCCGTGCCGGGGTGAAAGGTTATCTGTTTAAAGTTTGTACCGTCAATATCAACCTGAAAGATGTCAAGGTTCGCCTCCTTACCACTGCTGTTGGCTCCGGTGCATAGCAGGCTCTTACCGTCCGGGGATATTTTCGGAGTAGAGAATCCGCGTTCATTGTCCCTCAGGATAAGCGTCTCCTGGCCTGACTTGAGGTCAAGCATCCAGATCTCACCGTTGCCTGTTGTGGGATTGGATTTGGTGAAGAGCAATTTTTCGCCGGGCACGAACTCAGGAGACGACCCCTCGATATACTGTGTTGTCACTGATGTGTTCCTGTCCATTGACCATATTGAGAATGACCACACTGTAACAGGTGTGGCACCGACTGTTGTCGTTGACGGGATGCCTCTGGTGTAGAAGATACGCTGGCCGTCTGACGAGAAAACAGGGGTGGTTGAGATGCCCGACTGTGATTCTGTAAGATGTTGAATGGCACTTCCCTCGTTGGTGTTGATGACGCATATGTTAGACTTCGTTTGTCCCGGGAAGGTGCCGCTGAAGGTGATGGAATTGCCATCGGGGGAGAAGCCGGGACCCGAGGCTGAGATACCAAAGGTGCGCTGAATCGAGCTGCGTCCGCCTGCCGTTGCCCTGACATAGACATTCCCCACCTCCGCTCCGGGTGTGGCAGCGACATAGACAATTTTCTGTCCGTCATCGGATATATCAAAGACTGATCCGGTGTGCCATTGGAGCTTACCGTTACTGGTTGAGACGCGCGGGCCCCAGACAGTTTGCTCTTCGGAAGTGATCTGCCGGAACTGGTAGCCTCCTTCCTGGGCGACACTTATCAGGGAGTAGTCTATTTTCTGTGTTGTTGCGCACGACACTGCCATCAGGGCAGTGATGAGTGCGGGAATGAATATTGTGTTTCTCATAGGTAAATAAAAACTTTATAAAAGAACTGAAAATTCATTTTCTTATTATCAGTTTACGTATTTATTAAGTGCTCTGTTACAGTTTTTTTGACGAGTGTGACCGGATTGTCCGCCAACGGAGGGTTTACAGGAGGCTACATCATGTCAGCCTGCTTATTATAGTAATTCGTGCTTTCGAATATCTTGTCGGCGTTTGCGGCAATGAAGCCCGGATACTGCGTACCGTCGGGCCGGGTATACCGAAGGGTAAACTCATAGAAGCACGAGGGGATCTCATATACTCCGTCGGTAAACTCAACAGGCTGTATCTCAGCCATGGTTGCAGACTGCTCCAGCAACTCCTCAGGTGTTCCGTAGATCTCACCGCCGACTGTGGTCATGAGATAGCCGTTTCCCTTGATAAATTCATTGACATCCTGTAAAGTCGGGAAGTTCTTCAGTTCATTGACCTTAACGGCAAAATGGTTAGCCCGGAAACCGTAAACAAGGAGCCATTCCGCATATTCAGATTCTTTACGCAGTTTGTTATAGGTGGCAAATGGTATCTTACCCCAAACGCTGCCACCGGATGCCAGGTCCGGATCAGCATAGTCGCTGTCATGCAGGCTGTTCAGGTAACTGCTAATGGTTGTCTTCAGGTAATCACTGAACTGATCCGTCAGCAACTCACTGATGAAAACCTTGGGTGCCTTCGGGTCACTTTTATGCTCAAAATGCATTCCTCTCAGCTTTTTGGCCTTGAATTCGTAGTTGCCACGAGCCTCATAACCGTTTTCGGTAAATACCCGTGCAATCACATCAATATTCATTCTGGGATCATCGAATGTCCGCAGGGCGATATGGTCATGAACAACCCTCTCGCCGCTGGCTGTCAAGAGATCATAGATCCGTTTTGCATTGGGTTTTTCATTGGAATAGCGATGCCAGAACCGCTCGAATATCATTTCTGTTTCCATATCTCAAAGTTCTTTTCCAACCAATAACGCAAATCTAAATCAATTACGGGTAACTGGGTGTAAACCATGATTAATATCTTGTTGTGGCAGGGTCGTGATCTTGAGCAGGGGGGTGATCAAAAGAAAAAGCCTGTCTCTTGTTTTGCTCAACTCAGACACTTCATGGCGAACAAGATTACTCCCCCGACACCTCTGGTATCGGGGTCGTGATCCTGAGCAGGGGGGTGATCAAAAGAAAAAGCCTGTCACTTGTTTCGCTCAACTCAGACACTTCATGGCGAACAAGATTACTCCCC
>DHHM01000008.1:105945-154966 GCA_002403305.1 Bacteroidales bacterium UBA4772 | reverse complement strand
AGCAGGGGGGTGATCAAAAGAAAAATGACCGGCAGCCTTGCTGCCTCATTTTTTGTTGCTCTTTCACTTATAAATGCAAGCATTTATCGTTCAGATCAACAAAAAAAAATCGCCCCCGGGAAACCGGGGGCGGTCTTTTTTCTTTTGTCGGGGTAGCAAGATTCGAACTTGCGACCCTCTGGTCCCAAACCAGATGCGCTAACCGGACTGCGCTATACCCCGAATATTTGTGACGTGTGTGAAGAACTAAACTGCTGCCGGGGGCGGACTGCACTACACCCCGAAAACGATCTGCAAAATTAGAAAAAAATATGATTACATTTCGGATATGTTAAAGATAAATGTCATAACCGACGGCC
Source organism: Bacteroidales bacterium UBA4772 (assembly GCA_002403305.1). GTDB lineage: Bacteria > Bacteroidota > Bacteroidia > Bacteroidales > VadinHA17 > SR-FBR-E99. The sequence goes on along the minus strand of DHHM01000008.1, from coordinate 154,607 downwards.
GGACCGAAACAGTGACAGGGGAGAGGGGCAGCTCACTGCTCGATATCCTCCGACGCAGCGGATATGAAGTCTATGCCGCCTGCGGAGGCAAGGGCAGATGCGGTAAGTGTACCGTGCTTGTGACGGGAGAAGGAACGGTGCTCTCATGCTCTTATTATCCTGACCGGGATATTGAGGTCATCCTTCCCGATAAAAGGGAGACAAACATACTGACCAGTCAGACCGAGTATCTCTTGGACATGCCATATGATGAGGGAGGTCACAGTAATCTTACCCGGAAACCATACGGTGTGGCCGTGGATATAGGCACAACAACGGTGGTGCTCTATTTTCTGGAGCTGGTCACGGGACGACTTGAGAAGATGGCATCACTGCTCAATCCGCAGGCAGCATATGGCGCGGACGTCATCTCAAGGATTACATGGTGCCAGGCGAAAGAGACCGGACTGCAGGAGCTGCAAAAGGCCATAGTGGGAGCCCTGAACGGTGAGATCCGGAAATTCGTCGATGACAGGAAACTGGGACCTGAAAACATTGAAAGAGTTGTAATTGCAGGGAACACCACCATGCTGCACATACTCCTCGGTGAAGATCCCGTGCCCATTGCCCTCGCACCCTTCAGACCCCGATTTACCGACAGCCAGAGGCGGACCGGTGACACTACCGGACTGGCAGTGAATGCAGGGGCCGAAGTGGTGACCCTGCCATCTCTCTCTGCCTTCGTCGGGGCTGACATCATAGCCGGACTGGCAGCCCTGAACGTCAGAGAGAAGAATTACCTGTTCCTGGATATTGGGACCAACGGCGAGATAGCCCTGGTAACAGGCGATGAGATATTCGCCTGCGCTGCTGCTGCCGGCCCGGCATTTGAAGGTGCCAGCCTCACATGCGGCATGAGTGCCCGGACGGGAGCCGTGTCATCATTTTCCCGCCCGGGGGAGTACAGGGTCATTGGCAACACAGAACCCTCGGGAATATGCGGATCGGGAATAGTGGATATCGTGGCCTGGCTGACGGCAAACAACATCGTGGATGAGACGGGTTACATGCACGGCGACTTCATTGTAGACTTCGGAAGCAATGTCCGTGTGACCCGGAAGGATATCCGTGAGATACAGCTCGCCAAATCTGCCATCTACTCGGGAATAAAAATATTGCTGAGGAGAAGAGGACTGAAGTTCAGTGATATAAACGCCCTGTTCCTCGCAGGAGGCTTTGGTAACTATATCAGCATTGACTCGGCACTTCAGATAGGACTGCTGCCGGAGGAACTGACAGACAGAATATACGCGGTTGGCAACAGCGCCGGCATAGGAGCCCTGCAGTATCTGAGATCGGATGAATTTGCCGGCAGGACCGAGAATGTCGCCAGGAGAGCCAGCTACCTGGAGTTGTCTGATGATGAGGAGTTCCCGGTTGAGTTTGCACTGAATATGAATTTTGGAAAACCCGGCCGACACTTCTGAACATTGAATTTGAACAATCAGACCGACAATGCTATTTCTGAGTATATTATCAGGATGCTCACACCTTAACTCCTGAACCCGAAGAAGGAATTTGTTAACCCTGACAGACATTCCCCCCGGACATATATCCTGTCTTCTACCTCCGGGAATTCATTTTCTACAACTTATTTAGACAAATTATAAACAGGCGGTTCTGAATTTTTATTTTGTTTCGAAACTCTTTGGCACCGGGTTTGTTATTATATTACACACAAAACAGTAATAAAGATGAAAAAGAGATTGATAACCGTAGCTACCCTGGCGGCATTCCTGATTGTTCCGGCGTTTTCACAGACTTCATTCTATGATTTTACCGTTGAAACCATCGACGGGGAACAGTTCAGCTTCGCTGATCTCAAAGGCAAGAAAGTGATGATAGTAAACACGGCTTCGAAGTGCGGTCATACCCCTCAGTACAAGGACCTTGAGCTGCTCCATAAGGCATATAAGAGCAAGCTTGTGATTATAGGTTTTCCCGCTAACAACTTCATGAACCAGGAACCAGGCACAAATGAGGATATTAAGGAGTTCTGTGAAAGCAAGTACGGTGTCACCTTCCCGATGATGGCCAAGATATCTGTCAAGGGTAACGACATGCATCCGCTGTACAAATGGCTGACAAGCAAGTCGGCCAACGGAGTGCTGGACTCGGAAGTGGCATGGAACTTCCAGAAATATCTCATTGACGAGAACGGTAATCTGGTTGGCTTCCTTAAGCCTGCCATCAAGCCTCTCTCCGACGAGGTGGTGATGTGGGTCAACAGGGGACAGTTCACCCAGGCGAAGTAGACGAGGTGGTGATATGGGTCACCAGGGGACAGTTTACCCAGGCGAAGTAGAAAGGTTATAACGGTAAGATACCGGCCGGCATTTCCGGGTCGGTTTTTTGTTTTCGTCCATCAGAAGCTCCGTCCTCAATAAGGTGCAGGGCCTCCAGAACATTTTGTTTAACTGATTGTTCTACATAAAAAGAATAAGTCATGGCAGATCTGAGAACAAATTACATGGGTCTTGAACTGAAGAACCCTATCATTGCAGGTGCCAGCAACCTGGTGACTGAAATTCAGAACCTGAAACAACTTGAGGAGGCCGGTGTTGCCGCAGTGGTCTACAAGTCGCTGTTCGAGGAGCAGGTGCAGCTTGAGAACCTTGAGTTATATGAGCGAAAGACAGAGTATGAGGACAGGCATGCCGAGCAGGTCACCCTCTTCCCCAACTCCCATTCGGTGCCCGAATCACCTGACGATTACCTTCTCAATCTGAAGAAGGCCAGGGAGGCCCTTTCAGTGCCGCTCATTGCCAGCCTCAATGCAGTCAGCGATGATATCTGGATCGAATATGCCGTCAAGGCAGCTGAGACGGGGGTTGACGGGCTGGAACTTAACTTCTACACATTGCCCAATGAACAGACTAAGGATCGGGAAACAATCGAGGAGAGGCAGATTGATACCCTGCGTAAGGTCAAGGCAGCCGTAAAGATTCCCGTTTCCGTGAAGCTGAGTCCTTTCTACACCAATCCTCTCAGTTTCATATCCGGACTTGACAAGGCCGGAGCTGACGGAATAGTGATCTTCAACAGGCTGCTCCAACCTGACATAGACATCTATACGGAGACTCATTCCATGCCCTGCAACCTCAGCAATACTGAAGACAACAGGCTGCCGCTGAGGTTTGCGGGAATGCTGTACGGTAACATCGAAGCGTCGGTATGTGCCTCTACTGGTATTTACACCGGCAACGACGTGGTGAAGATGCTGCTGGCCGGCGCCGACACCGTGCAGGTTGTCAGCGCACTCTACAGGAACGGCATTGATGTGGTAAAGTCGATAATTGAAGAGACAGGTAAATGGATGGATGTTCACGGTCACGACACCATTGGTAAGTTCCGCGGCAAGATGTCGCTGAAGGAAAGCGACAACAAGAAGGTATATCAGCGTGCCCAATACATAGATGTGATCATGAATGCCTCAGAAATCCTGAAAAAATACAAGTCCCTGAAATAACACCGGGCCTTCCGAAACGTTTATCCGGGGCCTGCAACGCGTGGGGTCGCATTTTACACAACAGGTGCTTCAGCAGGGTGATCCCTGCACGTCATTCCCCTCAGGAACAGGTCGGTACCGAAAGCTGTTACCCGCAGCGCCTCTTCATGACCGTTTTCACTGGTTAGAAGCTTGTCGGGGCCCCGCAGCAGGTTGAGATAAATAGCTGCATAACCGGCCGGACCTGCATCCGGATGAGAACCGTTCTCCTTCAGATATCTTCTGAAGAGAGGTGTAAGGAGTTTGATCTCATCGTTGTTGAGTCGCTCCCTGAGCTTTTCAACCCTGCTGTGCCCCTGGGAAAAGTCCTTCAGCAGCAAAGGATTTCTCTCACTCAGGTTCCGGAGCTGGGCTACCCTCTCTGCAGCATATCTGCGAAGCATCGTCTCAAAGTCATAGTCTGACCTGACGACCTCACGGAGAGGATCCGTGATACGGCTTATCTCTCTCTGAACCACGGCCTCATAAATATCAGTCTTGTTGCCGAAATACATGTACACCGTACGCCTGCCACGGCTCGCTTCAGTCGCGATAGACTCCATCGTTGTCAGCCGCAGCCCCTTTGTTGCAAAGAGCCTTGCCGCAACATCAATGATCATATTCCGTGTACTTTTCCTCGCCATTGCACATTTTGGAAATTATGTGCAAAGTTAGTAAACGCAATATATTATGACTTATTTTTACGGGTTATTCAATACTTGAAAGCTGATGAAAAGATTTGTCATTGCGGTTTGCCTCAGTCTGCCCCTGGCACTGGCCGGGCAGGTGATTGTCAACACTCCACTGAGCGCCCGGCTTACAGGGTATGACATTGATGCGGTTCTTGAACCTGAGACCCACATCGTAAGCGGCGACATGACAGCCTGGTGGGTTAACAGCTCGTCCATACCTGTCGGCGATGCAATGATGCACATGTACCTTAATGCCTTCAGCAGCAACAAGAGTACATTTGCCAGGGGCGGCAGATGGAGTCCGGCCGGCGATGACGGATGGGGCTGGGTCAGGATAGAATCGATGGTTGATGCAAAGGGACGGGATCTGACAGACTCAATGCGTTATGTCTCACCTGACGACGGCAACGAATATGACCGCTCGGTATTGCAGATAGTCCTGCCTGAGCCTGTTCAGCCGGGCGATACTCTTTGGTTGCAGATAAGTTTTAAATCGAAGCTGCCATCGCCGATTGTAAGGACCGGATACGCCGATGATTTTCATTTCGTGGCACAGTGGTTCCCCAAGTTCGGAGTATATGAGACTGCCGGGACAAGGAACCGTGAGAGTGACGGATGGAACTGTCACCAGTTTCACCCCAACTCGGAGTTCTATTCAAATCATTCGGTATACAATGTCACTGTGATACTGCCCGAAGAGTTTGTTACGGGTTCTGGTGGCATGTTTATGGAAGAGATGAACCTCGGAGAAGGCATGAAGAAGGTTGTATGGAGGGCTGAGGACATTGTCGATTTTGCCTGGACGGCCTGGCCGGGATACCAGGTAATGACGAGGAAATGGAGGGATGTTGATATCACCTTCCTGGCTTCCGAAAAAGGTATTCGTAATGCGGACCAGCAGTTTGAGGCTGTCATCTATGCCCTGGAGTATCTTGATGACAGGGTGGGGCCCTACCCGTGGCCGCACCTTACTTTTGTCGATCCTCCCATGTCCGGCCAGGGTGCGGGAGGAATGGAATACACAACGCTCTTTACCACTTCGGGCGGCGGGCTGTTCCCGTCATTCATAAGGCTGCCGGAGATGGTCACCATTCATGAGTTCGGACATGCCTACTTCATGGGCATAATGGCTAACAATGAATTTGAGGAGCCCTGGCTCGATGAAGGGATAAACTCCTATTGGGAGCAGCGCATTGTAGATGACAGCTATGGTGACGGTTACGGGCTGGTACGGCTGCCCTTCATAAAGATGTCGGACGCCGATCAGGGGAGGATGAACTATGTCGCTTCACCCAGCCGCACGATCTCGACCAACGATCTGCCGTCGTGGATGTACCCTCACGGTACCTACTCCATGATGTCATACAGCAAGGCCGCCACCTGGCTGCATACTCTTGAGGGTATAATAACCACTGAAACAATGGATAACGTTTTTCGCGAATATTACCGGCGCTGGGCTTTCCGCCACCCCTCCGGGCGCGATTTCATTACTGTGGTGAATGATGTTGTAAGAAGTGAACACGGAAACCGGTTCGGTGAAGATATGAACTGGTTCTTTGACCAGGTTCTGTATGGCCATGAGGTATGCGACTACATTGTCTCCGGCATAACCAGCAATAAGATAAGAAGCTATTCGGGAGTTGTTGACGGAGACTCGGTTACCTATGCAAAAAGAGACCGCAAGAGCGACACTCTCTATCTGTCACGGGTGAGCCTCGAGAGGCCCGGAGGTCTCATCCTGCCCGTTGAAGTACTTATAGGTTTTGATGATGGCAGTGAGATACTTGAAACATGGGACGGCAAAGCGGCCTGGAAGGATTTCGAGTATACTGGCACCAGCAAGGCGGTATGGGCCAGGATTGACCCTGACGACAAGATCGATCTTGACGTGAACAGGGTGAACAATTCATGGAGCAGCGATCAAAAGTTCCCTGCCGCGCGCCGGATGGCAAAAAAGTTTATCTTTCTGATGCAGGTAATGATTTCATTGATAACGATTTAAATTAAGTGAGATGGCTTTGGTAAGAGTTTTGAAAAAGGGAGCCGCTGATGCGGCACTGTCGTATAAGCAGTTGCTGGTGATCTGGGTCGTTTCACTGATAATGATCCTGTTCGTGTCATTTCCCCTGAGAGTGATGCTTAATGCCGTTTTCGGGAACAGCATGGCTGTTATGCGACTCACTGACGGCTTCGATGCCGGACTGCTGGGTGATGTCGGCAAACCTTTCCTCTACCTGTTAAGCGCCGCAGGCACAGGAGGGCTTTTGCTTCTTCTCGCAGGGTTCCTGCTCTACACTTTTTTTGCGGGCGGACTGTTCGCATCCTACGCCACGGCATGGGGAGGACTGAAGATGACGGCATTCATCAAAGAATCGGCACGCAATTTTCTTCCATTTCTGAAGATCAACCTGTTAACCCTGCTTATCATTGCCGGGTACACATTTGTTGTGCTGGGCATACCTGCAGCTGCAAGAATGGCACTGTCAAAGGGTTCAATGCCCGAGGGAGGAAGTATGGCATTTCTTTACTTCATCTGGATTCTCGGACTGCCTCTGTGGCTCTTCGTGGCTGACGCCTCACGCAGGTGGATAGCTGCCACAGGCTCCGACAGGGCTTTCAGGGCGATGGGCGCAGGCTTCCGGGCACTGAAGGAGAGGTTCTGGCTCTCGTACGGAACCGTATTGCTGATACTGATATTCAACGCCATATTCATTTTCCTCTCTTTCTGGTATCTGACAAGCTCGGTGCCTGAAAAGGGAGGTATGATATTTCTATTCTTCATCTTATCCCAGATTATGGTTTTCATCAGGCTCTTCATGAAGGCATGGAGATATGCATCGGTATGCGAAGCTGCCAGATGAGTGATACAATTAAACTTATTACACACTGATATTGTTTATGTCGCATACCCCGGTCACGAGTGGACGCCGAATGAGGAGAGAGGGCTTTATAAGACTGTTGACGGCGGCAATAGCTGGAAGGGCACGCCTTGATGCCCGGCAGCCCTGACCGGAAGGGCCCGCAACTCTTTGCCTGCCGGTTACAAAACCTTTACAGTTGCGGCGCGAGGTAATAGAATGAAGTCAGCGAGAAGTTGACAGTGGTCTTCACCCAGTGCCACATTTCGAGGTCGGCTTTCAGTGATACGCTGAACGGTATTGCATCCAAAATTCGGTAACGCATGTTGACACTCATGCCGGGATGAAAGTTTCCGTATCCTGCTGGCTGTGCAATGAGCGGGTGATCAAAATGCTCCGGCCGGCACCAGGCATAGCCGAAATAGTCCTCGGTACCTGTTCCGAACGATGAGGGGAACATCTCGCCGTCGACATAGATCTTCTCATCGCCTTCGCCCCACCAGGCGTCGGCTGTGTTGAACATTGTGATTGCATCACCGGCATAAACGCCCCTGCCACTTAGCTCCGCGATGTTAACATCCGGGTGCAGTCCTGTGCCCCCGGTGCGCAGTGCCCCTGCAGTCTCAAAATTTGGATACTCCCTCCACGATGCCCCGAAGTGCATTGAGGATTCATCCCACCTGTAGGGTGTCAGTGTTACTTCCGCGCTGATGCCGATACTGTCCGGGGTTCCGTTGAAGATGCTTACAGTGCAGCTGTCGCGGAAGGGCATGAGCCGGTAGGAGCTTAATGTGCCTCCGGGATCTGTGGCTGTGAAGAGGGTCCGGTAGCTGTTGTACGTGTAACCTGTGCCGAAGAAGTCTCCGGCAGGCACCTCAGCCGTTATGCGGCCGTCGAAGGAAAGACGGATTACTGCTCCTTTGAGTGCCGCTGCCGTATCAACGGCGGAGAGCGACAGTGTGAAGCTGCTGACCGCAAGGTCCTGCCCGGCGATAGTGACGGAACATTCCTCACCTGCAGCAAAGACACCTTCGGCGGATCTCTTCATCTCATCATTAACACCGTTCCTGTCCCCGTCACCGGAGAGCAGGTATGATATACATTCGGCTATTGCAAGGGTATCTGATATGAAGGTTTCACTCCTGGCTGACTCTACTCTTATGCCCTCCTCGTACAGTCTCGTGCCAATATTGTAATATATTGAAGGCAAGCGTCTTTCAGGAGTAATGATTATGGAATCATTTTCCAGGGTGATAATGCATTTTTCAGAGAAGGGGATGGGAAGATAGAGGTTGTACCCCCGGCGCTGCGGTTCAGTCAGGGGCGAGACGGAGCTACTCAGCGGATAAGGTGCCAGCAGGCCCTCACCCAGCAGGGCCGGGGCCATACCTTCAATGACAGGATCGTTCCGGCCGTCGATATAGACCCTGATATATGAGTTCAGGGCGTTGGCGTTGCCGAAGGTCATCCACCACCGGACTACTGCACCCGGACCCTCTGCCTCAAGCATGACATACTCGCGCCGGCCGTCAGTTGCCTCCTCCCTGATAAACTGCGTATAATCATTGTTTGCAAACCACCCGGCGCTGTCAGGGTGGATGCTGAGCCTGTCATAGGAGCTGAACTGCACCAGACGGTAGCCCGGATCGGGGAACCGGGTTATGGCCTCCGGGTCAGCCATCTCCTTCAGCAGCGACCTGAAGGTTATTACCTCGTCATTTCTGCATGAGGCAGTTGCAAGCAGGCAAAAGATCCCGGCCGCCATCACGATTAACGGTACTCTCTTTTTCATTCGGTTATTTTGTTTGTAATTCATTGGTCTAATGGAACTTACATGAAGAAGGACAATCATTTTCTTTTGTGAGTTACCGCTCATGCAAGTTATACTGAACAAGCTTTGGGACTAAAGTTACTCTTTCGGGCAAAATATTTAAATTGCAATCTGTAATAAAAGCAGGAGATATGAAAAAAGTCGTTGTTTTTTTGGCAGTGGTCAGCATGATGGTCTCATGCAGGCCCGCATCAGAAGGCTTTCTCCAGACGGATGGCAGGCACATTGTCAACGGAGAAGGTGATTTTGTTTTATTGAGGGGGATTGGTCTGGGAGGCTGGATGCTGCAGGAACCTTACATGCTTAAGCTCTCAGGGGTGGCTCGCGCCCAGTATGATATAAAGAACAGGATAGCCGCCCTGACGGGAGAGGAGAGATGCAGCGAGTTTTACGATGCATGGCTGGCCAATATGGTCACACGCAGGGATATCGACTCGCTTAAGGCATGGGGTTTTAACTCGGTAAGGCTAGCCATGCACTATAACCTATTCACCCCGCCGGTTGAGGAGGAACCTATGGCAGGGGAGAACAGCTGGCTGGAGAAGGGGTTTGTGATGACCGATTCACTGTTAAGCTGGTGCGCGGCAAATGAAATATATCTTATTCTTGACCTCCATGCGGCACCGGGAGGGCAGGGAAATGACATTCCCATCGCCGATGTCGACACCACTAAAGCAAAGCTGTGGGAGAGTGAGCTGAACCGGAAAAAGACTATCGCCCTCTGGGGCAAGCTGGCAGAGAGGTACAGGGATGAACCATGGATTGGCGGCTATGACCTTATAAATGAAACGAATTATCCTCTTGAGGATAACAGCGAGCTGCGCAGGCTCTTTGTCGAAATCACTGCGGTTATCCGGGCCGTTGACACCAACCATATCATCTTCATCGAAGGCAATCATTTTGCCACCGATTTCCGGGGACTGACGCCTCCATGGGATGACAATATGGTCTACAGCTTCCACAAGTACTGGAACCCCACAACTGTTGAAACCATTCAGAAGTATCTTGATCTCAGGGATGAAAACAATGTGCCTCTCTGGATGGGCGAATCAGGCGAGAACAATAACGAATGGTACCGGTCTGCTGTGGAGCTTTTTGAGACTGACAGCATAGGATGGGCGTGGTGGACGCTCAAGAAGCTCGGTTCCGAAAGCGGCATCATGAATGTCACCATGCCTGACGGTTACCAGCAGATCATCGATTACTGGAAGGACGCCGGCCCGGCACCAGCACCTGATGAAGCACACCGTACGCTGATGCAACTCACTGAAAATGTACGGATTGAGAACTGCGATGTCAACTACGGAGTGCTGAACGCGTTGTTTGACTGGTAGTTGCCAGTCGGCCACCTTCGCCATCTCCTTCGCTTAAGCTACGGAGCTCGAAGAGGGCTTCGGCGGCTGGAAGCAGTCGACGGTCGCGGCCTAATCGAAAATCGCAAATCGAAAATCGCAAATCCCACTACTGCCTGCTGCCCTCCCTGCAATCTGGCTCCTTCTCCATCGGCTGACGGATCGGCCCACTACAGCCCTCCCTGCAATCTGGCTCCTTTGCTGTCCCGACCCACCAGGTCGGGACTTAACGCTCGGCACTCTATTCCCTCATCCATAAGTATAAATACCAATGGAAAAATAGGCTAAAAGCCCGCTCCGGCCCTCAGAAGTCCTTGTTAATTTTGAGCTTCCCAAAAAGGGCAACTACGGAATTATGGAAGATCTCTATTCAAGGCTTATGCAGGATGTCCGTTTCGAGGAGGGACTGAAGGCATGCATGAACTGCGGCATATGCACCGGCATCTGTCCGGCAGCCGAGTATTACAGCTACGACCCGCGCAGGGTGGTGGACCTTGTTCAGACACGCAACAATGAAGTTATCAGGGAGTTGCTGAAGAGTGAGACCATCTGGTACTGCGGTCAGTGCATGAGCTGCAAGACCCGCTGTCCCAGGGGTAATACCCCCGGCATGGTGATCATGGCGCTGCGCAAACTGTCGCAGGAGCTGGGTTACTTTACCGACTCCGAGAAGGGGAGACAGCAGTTTGCCATCAAGAGAACGGTGGGCGACAATGTGCTCAAGCATGGCTATTGTGTAGTCTCCTATGACGTTGACCCGGCCACACACCCTGAGCAGGGTCCGGCATGGGAGCATTACTATAACCATCTCGACGACTCCCTGGCACGGCTGGGAGGTGAGCTCAACGGCAAGGAGGGGCCCACGCGCAGGATAGCCGATGATGTGCTTGACGAACTTAGAAACATCTTTGAGGTGACGGGCGGCCAGGATCTCTATGATGCCATTGAGGAGGCTTCGGAACAGAAGGCCGGGGAGATGGGCATGGAGTTTAAGAAAGAGGGCAGGGACTTTGAATACTTCAGGCATGTGGTGTCGGCAGACAACGGCACTCATCAGTGTGAAACGGAAGACGTAAGGAGGGATATCTATGAAACTGGAAGGTAAGAAGCGCATCTGGGCCGAGTACCAGAAGGAGATACCCGATGATCACTTCTTCTATGTCAGGTCGTGCATACGGCAGACATTCTTTGCCGGCTCCGAGCAGGTCTTCCTGAAGATACTGCGTGACGACCTTGGCAAGGATGTCTTCGAGGACCCGCGTCACACCACCTGCACGGGGATTGGTTATCACGGTGACGTGGTTCCCTTTGAGACCATCCAGACAGTGGTGGCACGTCATTTTGCACTGGCAACAGAGGCCGGGTACAGGCATATTGCTATTTCCTGCGTCACCTCCTTCGGCATCTACTCTGAGATACTGGAGACCTGGAAACACTTTCCTGAGACGCTGGCCCGCACCCGTGAGGATCTTTACAAAGCCACAGGCCGTACCTTTGAGGTGCCGGAGACCATATCACATACCAGTGACATAATCTATAAATTCAGGGATGAGATAGCCCGCAAGGCAAAGTACAACCTGGTCGACATCAAAACGGGAAAGCCACTGAAGGTGGTGGAGCACATCGGGTGTCACTATTCGAAGATGTTTCCGAAGTACGGTGTCGGCGGGGCCGAATTCCCCCATGTTCTGATAGGCATGATAGAGGCATGGGGCGGCGATGTGATTGACTATCCCGAGCGGCGTCACTGCTGCGGCTTTGGATTCAGGCAGTACCTGGTGCAGGCCAACAGGGGTTATTCGCTCTTTGCCTCACGTAAGAAGTTCGAGTCGATGGAACCGTATCAGCCTGATCTAATCATGGCCAACTGTCCGGGATGCACCATGTTCATGGACCGCTGGCAATACACGATAAAAGAGATAGACGGCATCACATACGGTGCTGACGGCCATGGCATACCTGTCCTGACCTATGAAGAGGTAGCCGGGCTGGTGCTTGGTTATGATCCATGGGATATGGGACTTCAGTATCACAATGTGCAGTCGTTGCCTCTTCTTGCCAGGATGGGTATCAAGGCTGATCCGGCACGGCGTTTCCTGGCCAAGGACGGCACCAGGTTGCCCGAGCCTGCCAATCTTATCAACGGATGAAGGAGAAGAGAAAGCATGTAATCGTAGCCGGGGGCGGTGTGGCAGGCATGGAAGCCGCGGGGTCACTGGCGGAGATGGGTATCAGGGTCACCCTTGTTGAAAAGGGCGAGGACCCCGGTGGTCACCTGTTGCAGTGGCACGCCCTCTTCCCGGGCCGCCGGCCGGCAGAGGAGGTTAGGAAGTACCTCAGGAAGAGGATTGCCCATGAGAACATAAACGTAATCACCAGGACCACCGTGGAGAAGATCAGGCATCACGGCCATGAGGTCATCGCAGATCTCTCCGGAGGCAAGCAGGAGAGGGCTGATGCCGTCATAGTAGCAACCGGTTTTGACCTCTTTGATGCACACCGGAAGGAGGAGTACGGTTACGGGATATATGACAACGTGATCACCTCGGCTGATCTGGAGGATATGTTCAACAGGAAGAAGGTAGCAAGGGCTGACGGCTCCCCTCCCTCGCGTATCGGCTTCATTCACTGCGTCGGCTCACGTGATGAGAAGGTAAACAACAACCATTGCTCGAAAGTATGCTGCGTCACAGCCGTCAAGCAGGCCATAGAGGTGCGTAAGTTGCTCCCGGAAAGTGAGGTCTTCTGTTTCTACATGGATATGAGGATGTTCGGCCCATATTATGAGGAGCTCTACCGTGAGTCGCAGGAGGTACATAACGTCAATTACATCAGGGGGAAGGTCTCCGAGGCCTCCGTTAACATCAACAACAGGCTGGTTATCAAGGTTGAAGACACCCTCGCGGGCCGTCCGCTGAAGATGGAGCTCGACCTGATGGTGCTGATGGTGGGCATGGAGATGTCGAAGCCGGGGACGAGGCTGGCTGAGGCGTCAGGACTGAACACCGGCATCAACAGGTTCCTCGAGTCTGCCGATCATCATTACGGAAGCAACCTGAGCGGCGTGGCGGGTATCTTTTATGCCGGCACATGCACCGCACCCATGAACATCACCGATACAATTTCACATTCACGTGCCGCTGTGGAGGAGACGGTAAGATATCTTGGCGGCAGATGAGTGAGCAGAAGGCAAACAGGTTCGGTTTTGCAATCAACCGCAGCAGGGCTATCAATTATGACACCTCTGACCGAAAGGTGAGGGAGTATGTCACTCTCAGGGAGCCCAGCTTCAGACTATGTTTTGCCTGCGGAGGCTGCACTGCCGCCTGCACTACCGGTCAGCATGCCTCCTTCAACCTGCGGAGGATGAATACCTATATCCGCCGCGGCGAGATAGATAATCTCCGTGAGGAGGTGACACGCTGCATGCTGTGCGGCAAATGCCTGCTCGTCTGTCCTCGTGGCGTAAACACCCGCAATGTGGTTGCAGTGACTGCCGAAGCCTTAAGAAAACTGGACAGGAATGAGCTCTGAGATATTCATCTGGCCATTTAATCTGGGACTGTATTTTATACTGATATACAGTGTTGTACGCAGCACCATATGGTTCCGCAGCCTCTCCAGGGCTGACAAGCTGCGGCTGCAGCGCGGTTTCTTCGGCATGCCCTTCATGCAGAGCATCAGGGAGATATTCATGGAGAGCCTGCTCCACCGCAGGATATTCAAAAAGAATCCCGTACTGGGTTACATGCATATGAGCCTGGCCTTCGGTTGGTTCCTGCTGATAGTGTTCGGAACCATTGAAGCTGACTTTTTCGGAGAGAAGCATCTGAATCCGCCATCCCATGCAATCTTCTTCCGCTGGTTCAATCCCGAACACGGGGCATCAGGACTGGCCTCCGTCTTCACTCAGTGGATGGATTTTCTCCTTGCTTTCATTTTGTCAGGCCTGCTGCTGGCAATAATCAAGAGGTTCATCCCCGGTATGATGGGCATGAAGAAGACCACGAAGCACACATGGACTGACCGCATTGCACTCACAAGCCTTTGGCTCATCTTCCCTTCACGGCTGCTGGCGGAGAGCTTCACCTGCGGGGTACACGGCAGCGGAGGCTTCCTCACCGGAAATCTCGGTGCTGCGCTGGCATCATTTCTCCCGGCGGCGGACATGGCTCCCTGGTTTTGGTGGCTCTACTCCCTGTCGCTGGGAACATTTTTCTTCCTTCTGCCGGTGACCCGTTACTTTCACATACCCGTGGAACTGCTACTGATCTTCATGCGTAACTCCGGCATCACCACCGCTGACCGGTGGTCAGCCTACAGCGAGGTGCAGACCCACGCCTGTTCGTCATGCGGTATCTGTATCAGTGTCTGTCAGATGAGCCGGGCGGCAGGCATCAACGACATGCAGTCGGCCTACTTTATCAAGGGGCTGAGAAATGAAAGGGATATTGCTGCCATCACGGCCAACTGTCTTATGTGCGGCCGTTGTGATGAGGTTTGTCCTGTAGGTATTGAGCTCGGCCCGTTGCGTCTTATTGAGAGGCGCCAGGGTGAAAGGCCGGCGACCAGGCTGAAGTTTATCGACAGATACGGGCTGACGCGCAGGCGTGAGCAGATCGAGAGAGAACCCACGCAGTCGTACAGCTACCTCGTACCCGAAGAGGAGCAGCAGGCAGACGTGCTGTTCTTTGCAGGCTGCATGACCCATCTGACTCCTTCGGTCATTGTGGCCATGAAGAAGATAATGGACAGTGCCGGGGTGAGGTACCGTTTCATGGATGAGCAGGGAGGAGTATGCTGCGGCAGGCCTCTTATGCTTGCCGGAAGAGACAGGGAGGCACGCGAGCTTATCAACCATAACTCCGACATCATCTGGAAGTCAGGAGCAAAGACGCTTGTGACATCCTGCCCGATATGCTACAAGGTATTCAGGGAGAGCTATTACCTTGAGGCGCAGGTGATGCATCACTCCGAGTTCATTAACCTTCTCATCGAGGAGGGGTCGCTGCGCCTGGGATACCTCCATCGCAGGGTTGTCTATCATGACCCCTGTGATCTTGGCCGCGGGTCAGGTATATACGACGAGCCCAGGGCCGTCATCAGTTATGTGGCAGAGCTTCAGCCGGTACCGGAGGAGAGATCCATGTCGCTCTGCTGCGGTGGCAGCCTTGGAAACCTGACGCTCTCATCGGAAAAACGTGCCCTGATCGCCGCTGATGCTGCCGGAACCCTTACACGGTCGGCTCCGGATGAACTTATAACTGCCTGCCCCCTATGCAAGAAAACCTTTGCACAGGCCACGGAGACCAGGGTAAGCGATATCGCTGAACTGGTTGCCGTAGCCCTCCCGAAGCCTGTCAGGCGAACCAGGAGCCGGTCTTTAGCAAACACCGTCAAGGTGGTGGCTGACGGTTTATAACTTTTTGGGATGGTATAAATATTTGATTAGATGAATTTTCTGATGTCAAATAATTTAGTTTACTTTGCCTCTGCTATTTATTTAGGCTCTGGAACGATTTTTGATGTCAATTGAATTGTTCTCTTGAGAAACTAGGCGTACATTTTATACAAGTCTACAGTTTTGTTACTGATCTCAAACAAACGAAGAAAGAGCGAGTAAAATAGATTAAATAAGCTATATAAACCTGATATGATGAATGAATTATTAAAGAAATCAGGAGTTGTTGGACTGATATTAGTAATTTCGATGACGGCCTGTCAAAACAGAAACAGTGCCAATAATAAAGTTAATGAGGGAAAGTCTGATAAGAATATCTCGCTTAATGAAGGAGTGACTCTTCTGATTAAAGATGCAGCCCTTATAGAGGTCGATTCCAATCCTGAGTACAACACTGCTGAGTGGCAGTTCACCGTTGAGGAGCCCGGACGTTATGATGTATGGCTTTCCAGTCTTACCTGTGACACTGCCCATCTCTGCTATGAGGACAATGTCATCATCACTGCAGGAGACACCAGGCTGACAAAAAGGCCTGTTGGAGATCAGATAGTGAGGGATGATAAGAGTGTCAGTGAACCATGGTTCAGGGCAGACTCACATATGGGATCAATTTTCTTCAGCCAGCCGGGTGAATACCAGGTACAGGTTATCAGCGACAAGGTGGAACCGCATCCCTCGGATATCTCGAGGCTGAGTGTAGAAAAGCACACGCTTATCAACTCAGTGATCCTGAAGCCGAAGGTCAACTGATCTTTTTCTCAATCCATTTTCTGGCATTTACGAAAGGCAGCATCCAGGGTGTTACCTGGTCCTTGCGTCTTTCTGCCGGGTAGTATGCGCACTGCCACGGAAAATATGCCCTCTCGGGGTGAGGCATCATGGCCAGCTGCCTGCCGTCAGCCGAGCAGATCCCTGCCGTATCGTACATTGAGCCGTTGGGATTGGCAGGATAGCCGCCGCCGGCATACTTAATGGCTATATTGTAACTCTCCTCAGGCCCGGGAAAGACAAAGCGTCCCTCACCGTGGGCTACCCATATGCCAAGGTTCGTCCCCTCAAGCCCTGAGAGCATGACGGAGTTGGACGGAAGAATTCTCACCCCCAGGAAGTCAGATTCAAACTTATGTGAGGCATTGTGTTCCAGTCGTGGCATCAGGCTATGATCAGGGACAATAAGTCCCAGTTCAGCCATCAGCTGGCAGCCGTTGCATACGCCAAGCGAAAGAGTGTTATCTCTGCTGTAAAATTTCTCCAGGGCCAGGCGGGCCTTTTCATTGTACCTGAAGGCTCCTGCCCATCCTTTGGCTGAGCCAAGCACGTCGGAATTGGAGAATCCCCCTACAAACACAATCATGTTCATCTCCTCCAGCGTCTCGCGTCCAGAGATCAGGTCGGTCATATGCACATCCTTCACGTCAAAGCCGGCAAGCCAGAGTGCATAAGCCATCTCCCTGTCGCCGTTGACTCCTTTTTCCCTGATGATGGCAGCTTTAACCCCGCTGACAGGCTTGCGGTCAGGGGTTATGCCCAGGGATGAAAAGCTGCCGCCAAAACCCTTCAGATCAAATGCGACTCTCTTGCTTCCGTGGTTCTCAAACCTCTCTTTTGCCAGCTCAGTGCCGCTCTGCCTCCGGTCGAGGAGGTATGAGCTGCGGTACCATGAGGAGCGGCACCTGTCAATGTCAAATTCAAAACGGGATTCACCGTTGGTTACAAAGATCTTCCTCTCTGCTACCGGGTGACCTATGGAGACAAAACTGATCATCCTCTCGTACAGGTATTCCTCTGATTCCATCTCATCAGCCACCTGAATAATCACGCCGGGGTTCTGGCTGTAGAGCAGCCTGACGGTGTCGCTCTCGTCTATCTCCGTCAGGTTCACTGCCAGTCCACCTTCACGGTTTGCAAAGCACATCTCGAGAAGGGTTGTAATCATTCCTCCGGCTGAGATATCATGACCGGCAATGATCATTTTCCTGTCGATCATATCCTGCAGCACATCAAAGACCATTGCGAAGTATTGCGGATCACTCACTGCAGGTGCAGTGTTTCCCGGGCTTCCCAGTACCTGTGCCAGTGCGCTGCCGCCCAGAGCCGGTCTCATCCGGCTCATGTCGATATAGAACAGGGCCGTTGATGGGTCATTGCGCAGCACCGGTTCAACGATGCCGCGAATATCTTTCACCTCAGCGGCAGAGCTAATGATGACTGTACCCGGACTGTACACCGCGCCGTCAGTATATTTCTGTGTCATGGAGAGGCTGTCCTTGCCCGTGGGAATGTTTATTCCCAGGTCTATGGCGAAATCGCTTGCTGCCTTAACGGCTTCATAGAGCCTGGCATCTTCGCCCGGATTTTTACAGGGCCACATCCAGTTTGCCGAGAGGGAGACACCCTTCAGTCCGTCGGTCAGCGGAGCCCACACGATGTTTGTAAGGGCTTCGCCTATTGAGAGCACAGACCCTGCCGCCGCGCTTATCAGTCCTGCCGCCGGCGCATGGCCCAGTGCTGTTGCCATCCCTCTCACGCCGCGGTAATCCAGGGCTATGGCTCCCAGGTTGTTCAGCGGCAGTTGCAGCTCACCGGCGCACTGCTGTTTTGCTATCCTGCCCGTGACGGAGCGGTCGACCTTATTGGTCAGCCAGTCCTTGCAGGCCACCTCTTCCAACTGCAGCACGGCATCGATATACTTCAGGGGGTCTGACGGGTCATATGTCAGTTCACTGAACTGTATTCTCGTGGTGGAGTCGGTCATCACCGTCCGTGGCGGTTCCCCGAAGAAGTCGCTCAGTTGCAGGTCTATCGGCTTCTCGCCGGTAGCGGCGTTATAGAATGTAAACTGGTTGTCTCCGGTCACCTGCCCGATTACATAGAGGGGAGCACGTTCGCGTGCGGCAACGTCGGTGAGGGTATTCATATCCCCGGGCCTGACCACCAGACCCATTCTCTCCTGTGATTCGTTTCCTATTATCTCGCGTGCGGAGAGGGTCGGGTCACCCACCGGCAGCCTGCCGATGTCAACCTTTCCGCCAGTCTTCTCCACCAGTTCGGAGAGGCAGTTGAGGTGCCCGCCGGCACCGTGGTCGTGCAGTGATATCACAGGGTTGCGGTCGCTTTCCGTCATGGCCCGCAGCGCGTTGTAGACTCTCTTCTGCATTTCGGGGTTGGCCCGCTGGACGGCGTTAAGTTCTATTGCACTCTCGTAGGCGCCGGTATCCACCGAGGAGACTGCGCCGCCACCCATGCCTATACGGTAGTTGTCGCCTCCCATAAGCACTATCAGATCGCCCTTTTGCGGCGTATCCTTCGTGCTGTCTCTCTTCTTGCCCAGCCCTATACCTCCGGCGAGCATGATGACCTTGTCATACCCGTAGCGACGCATTTCTCCGAAGTGCTCAAATGTCAGCACCGACCCGCATATGAGGGGCTGTCCGAATTTGTTCCCGAAGTCGCTGGCACCGTTGGAGGCTTTGATAAGTATCTCTTCCGGTGTCTGGTAGAGCCATTCGCGAGGCTCTGTATGCCGTTCCCACTCCCGCGGACCGTCTGGCCTGGGATAGGAGGTCATATATACTGCCGTGCCGGCTATGGGCATGGCACCCTTGCCTCCCGCAATGCGATCGCGTATCTCGCCCCCGGTGCCGGTGGAGGCTCCGTTGAAGGGCTCGACGGTGGTGGGGAAGTTGTGGGTCTCGGCCTTGAGCGAGAGAACAGACTCGAAACCGCTGACAGTAAACCAGTCAGGTTTATCCTGCGTGGCCGGTGCAAACTGCTCGGCAGACGGCCCGTCAAGAAAGGCACAGTTGTCCCTGTAGGCCGAAGCAACATGGTTGGGATTCTTCCGGGTGGTCTTTTTTATCATACTGAAGAGTGAGTGGGAATGCTCCTTCCCGTCAATGATAAAGGTGCCGTTGAATATCTTGTGACGGCAGTGCTCGGAATTCACTTGTGAGAACCCAAAGACTTCACTGTCAGTAAGTTTTCTTCCCAGTCTCAGGCTCAGCTGTTCAAGATAGAGTATCTCATCGGCACTAAGGGCCAGACCCTCCCGGAGATTGTAGGCAGCAATGTCTTCTATTTCCGTTACGGGCTCCGGCTCATGGTGAACGGTGAAGATCTCACTGTCAAGACCATGATATACCCTCTGCAGCATCGGATCATGATCAGGATTCTCACCTGCAGCAGCAATGAACTCTTCAATCCGTGAGATACCTGTTATGGCCATATTCTGGGTTATCTCCACCGCGTTGGTGCTCCAGGGAGTTATCATCTCGCGTCGAGGGCCGATGAAGGTGCCCTCAACCGTTTCACTGCCAGCGGGGCTGGCATTGCCGAAGAGCCAGGAGAGCCTGTCGGTTTCTCCGGTGGATAGCTGCCTCGCTGCCTCGACGGCGATAATGTTTCCCGCGGAGGTTCTGAAGAAAAGTAGAGTGTTGCTAGTCATAATATGCTGATGGATAGAGTTATGGCGGTTCGATTGCTGCTGCTGCCGTCACCCTCAAAGATAATAAAACAACTGTTGCGGCTCTGCAGAAACAACACCCTGCCACAGAAATAACACCTTATCACAGAATCAACACCACTACAAAGAAATACTACCGGCCGGGCGACACACTGCCGGTGGGCGGCGGACTACCCGGTGGGCGACACACTGGCGGTGGGCGGCGGACTACCCGGTGGGGGACACATTGCCTGAGGGCAGCGCACTACCCGGTGGGCGACACACTGCCTGAGGGCAGCGCACTACCCGGTGGGCGACATACTGCCTGAGGGCAGCGCACTACCCGGTGGGCGACATACTGGCACTCATCACTGCTGAGATTCAGTTTCCGAATCTGGGATTGACAATATTGTTGTAGATCGAGCCGAAAGTATAGGTAAGCCCTATACCGGTTTCGATCTCATAGCCCGTTGCCTGTTCCCGCAGTCTCAGGAGTCTTTCGGCTTCCGACAGCTCTCCCTTACGCAGGCTGAGCTGGTCATTTATGCGTGCCGCCTCAAGGTTGAGCGTGAGAGAGAGTCCCTTGAATATCCTTACGCGGGCAAAGAGGTCTGCGGCTACCATGTTTTTAGAGAAGTCATGGAAGTAGTTAAGTCCCCGAAGCGAGAAGTAGATCGAACCCCATTTCTTCTGCACCTGGTATGCGACTCTGAGCTGATGTCCGAGGAGATTCTCGCTGGTCTTGTTGTAGATGGTGGTGTCGGCGTAGTTACTGTACTGATAGCCAATGCTGTACAGGAACCTGAGCTGGCGGTGGGTAGCCTCGGCATAGGGAAACAGGTCATACTCTATTGAGGGCATGATCGTAGTATTGAAATCGTAGTTCTCGGATGTTGAGGAGTTCATCTCCCAGATCAGTCCGGCGGACCAGTGGTCTCCGAGACTCTTTACAAACAGGTTCTCCAGTCTTTCGTAGCTTCTGAGGTAGGTTGTGTCGAGGTCATCCTCAATAAATCTCTGTTTTGTGTAGCTCTGGTCAAAATCGATCTCCAGCTTGATGTCCGGAGTTACTTTTGTAACTCTCAGTGAGTTTCTCAGGTTCAGTCTCTTGTATGACTCTTCTGCATTATACTGCGGGCTTGTTGAGATCTCAAACACCCAGTTTCTCCATCTGTCGATGACCTCTTCCTGCTCGATGGCATTGCCGTGTGTTATGTCTATCTCATGAATTACCGGTGTTCTGCTTGCGAATCTCAGCAGGCCGGCCTTGAGTAGATTAGTGCGACGCTCCCTGATTTCTGTTGATGTCTCGTAAGGGTTGCTCGTGTAGGTGAGAGTGTCGTCCATCCCCGCAAAAATGTCCATCCCGTGAAAAACATAGGTATAAAGGTTGCCACCATTGCCTGAGTTCTGCCGTGTGACAAGCACATATACCTGTGCTTCGCGGACATCCCTGACATAATTTATCCATGGTATCTCCTGGCGTGTATAGCTCATGTCGCAGCTGCTGCAGTCGATGAAGACCCTGGCGGCATCCTGTCTCAGGTTGATGGCAGGTTGTGGATCCTGTTCCCCGGGGATTCCGCTTGCCGGAGGGTCATTTTGCCATTGGTTTGCGGCAGGGGGAGGATTATCCTGGGCGGCTGCGGTGACTAAAAATAGGGTTGTAAGGAGAAGAAATAGCAGTAGTCTGATGTAGTTTTGAATCATAAGATGTTGTGGCTGAATTTAAACAGCCGCAAATATATTCAAAAGAAAAGAACGAGGAGATGTTATATAGCAATTACAACATATTACGTATTCCAGGGTGCCATGATCCATTGCAACAGAAGTCGCATTTCCATGGGGCGTGATCCAATGCAATAGATGTCGCAATTCCATGGAGCGTGATCCATTGCAACAAATGGCGCCTGCAATTAATTCCTGAGTGTTAGCGGCAGGTTGTACCTGTCAGCGTGGCATCAGGGTGGTGGTATCGCCGAAGATCTCGATGCTTCCGTTCCTTCCTTCACCGCTGAATATGATACGGCCCGTGCCTCTCTCAGTGAGTGTAAGGTTTATGACCGAGGTCATGCTCTCCTCTATACGGCCGTCCATCAGTCCCCTTACGGGTGCTGCCAGTCCTGTTGCCGCATCAACCGGGGCTGTAATGCTCAGCGTACCGATCCTGTTGGTGAACCTGATTTCAACTTCAGAACCGTCAAATGAAAGTTTGCTCAACCGTGACCTGTTGTATTCGGTAAACCGATACAGCCGGTTTTCGAACCAGAACCCGGCAATAAATCCCGTGAAGTTGCCCGTAACCCATGGAATTCGTGCAACAGAGGCCTTGAAAGAGATGCCTGGCCTGTCAAAGTGGTTTGACTGCATCCAGATGTATGCTGAGGGAAAGGAGTGGCCTCAGTCTTTCTCAATATAACCCCTGCCTCCGGTGAAGTCAATCTCCTCACCGTTGATGATCAGGGAGCCGGTGATACTGTGATCCATGCTTACGATACCGTGATTGCACTCCATAAAGGGTGCGAAGGTGTAAGGGCCCATGATGCCGGGAGAGTACCAGCGCGATGGCCATGGAACAGTGTCAGAGAAGAGGAGGCTTCCCGTGACGGCCGGCAGGTCGAGGGTCATGCCCCCGGCGGAAAAGCTGTTGTCTGCCAGTGAAAGCTCGAACTTCCTGTCGGAGGGTCTGAACAGCGCGGCATCAAAGGTAAAGTAGTCAGATTTCTTTTTTGTCCCGTCGAGAAGCTGTATGAATGCATGGCTCTTACCTGATTCGTCCATGGCTATTCCCGGGATAAAGGCAAAGGCTTTTGACCCGCTGGCATTTACCACCTTGAAGTACCATCCTTCAAAATACTTTTTCCTGTTTCCCCAGCCCTGGTACATGGAGGGGTTAAACAGTGATCTGATCTTGGTTGTCAGGGTCATGGGTGAGTCTGTGACGGTTAATATTCAAACATAAATAAAATCACCTGATCTTGCACAGGCAAATAAAAATCATGGTTGCTGCCCGGATCTACAGATGAAAGATAAACAAACAGGCCGGGGAAAGGTTTCCGGGCCGGAGAAACTACCTTATCCCTTCCTTATAGGTTTTCAGGGCTCTCTCCCTGGCCAGGGCATGGTCAATGATCATTCTCGGATAGCCGGGGTCTTCATGTTCAGGCACCCATCTTTTGACGTAAGACAGATCAGGGTCGAACTTCCTGGTCTGTTCCGCGGGGTTGAATACCCTGAAGTAAGGCGCGGCGTCGCATCCCGATCCTGCCGCCCACTGCCAGTTGCCGTTGTTTGACGAGAGTTCGTAGTCGAGCAGCCTCGCCGCGAAATAGGCCTCTCCCCAGCGCCAGTCGGTGAGAAGGTGTTTGGTAAGAAAGCTGGCGGTGATCATTCTGACCCTGTTATGCATGAATCCTGTGGCGTTCAGCTCCCGCATGCCGGCATCAACAATGGGGTATCCGGTCATGCCTTTGCACCATCGCTCAAACTCCTCCTCGTTATTGCGCCAGCTGATGTTGTCATACTTTTTTCTGAAGGAGTTGTCAACCACATGGGGGAAGTGCCACAGTATGGACATGAAGAACTCCCGCCATATCAGTTCGTTGAGCCATACCTCACTCAGCGGTATGGCGGCAGCGACCAGCCTGCGGATGCTGACCGTACCGAAGCGCAGGTGGATGCCCAGTCGTGTTGTGCCATCCAGGGACGGGATATTTCGTGTCTTATGATAGTCGGCAATGATACCGGTGTCGATCTCCGGTGGTTTGAACAGCATGTCCGTCCCGGCGAAGCCTGTCTCCTCAAGTGACGGCAGCGGGAAGGGCCCGGTTTTCACAAGGTTGTTCATCAGTTGCTCCGTCGGGCTGACGATCAGATCACCCTGAATAAGCTGCTTCTTCCACACCCTGGAGTAGGGAGTGAAGACGGTATAGGGTGTCCCGTCCGACTTCACCACCTCGTTCTTCTCGAATATCACCTGGTCTTTGAAAGTGCGGAACGGGATACCGGATTTGTCAAGCATCAGTCCGATCTGCCGGTCGCGCTCAACGGCATAGGGTTCATAGTCGCGGTTGGCGTAGACCGCCCTGACATCATACTCTGCCAGCAATCTGCGCAGGGCCTCTTCCGGGGTACCGTGCATCACCCTCAGTGATGACCCTGCTGCGGTGATCCTCTTCTGCAGTGATTCGAGGGCACCATGTATGAATGAGAGCCGGCGGTCATGCCTATCCTCCAGTTTCTCGAGAATGTTTTTGTCAAAAATAAATATCGGAAGCACACTGTATCCTGACTTCAGGGCATGAGTAAGTCCCACGTTGTCTTCCAGCCGCAGGTCGCGCCGGAACCAGAAGAGGGCTACAGGTTCATCAGTCCTTGTCATACATGTCAGCCCTGGCCTCGTTCTGAATGCGATTTTTCCTGAGCTTACGCCGGATCCTGGTGAAGATGAAGACAATCATCAGCAGGAAGGCGGCAATAACGAAGAATGGTATTACAAGCGAAAGGAGTGAGGTGCCTGTCGCGGCAACATTCTCAACTGTAGCCACCACCGGGTTCCCGATACCGGCAGTCAGCTTTGTGGATGTCAGCCTGGTCAGGGCGCTGCCGCTCTGGACGACGGCGGCGCTGCCACCACCGACGGCAGCGCCGGTGATCCATCTCATCAGCTCACTGTCAATAGGCAACACGGATGTGAGAAGCAGTGTCCCGGCAACGACAGCCAGTGGGGTGGCAATGGTATCAAGCAGGTTGTCGACAACGGGGATGTAATAGGCAATAATCTCCACCAGGGTGGCTGTGGCCAGGATGACGATGGAGGTCCACGAGGCCAGCCACATGAAACTGTCATTCAGCGGCAGGTATCCTGCCTTTGCCGCAATAGCGGCAACGAGCATCGGCACGAAGACCCGGAAGCCGGTGCTGGCTGCCAGCCCGATACCTATTGCCACTGCTGTGATTAGCTCAGTACTCATAGTAAGTGTATCTTTTTATCCTTTTTGTTCATTTCAGGCAGCCATGTCATCTGCAGGGAAGAAGAGAGTTCTCCCGGAGCGCTTTTAGCAGTGCATCCTGAAAATCATAGAAGGAGTGTGAGGGCTTTTTGAACGCTCCGTCACGTATGCCGTTCATAATAAGGATGAAACCGTACTTTCCTGCGGGATCGAAAAAGAAAGCTGAATACAATCCGTATGCAGAGCCCGTATGCCCTATCATCCGCACTCCCTCAGGCAGTGGTTCATCGGGGGCCGGTTCGGGCAGTATGTGCACGCTGAGGCCCCGGCTGAACGACCTGGCCTCTTCTGCTTCGCCGTTGGCGTCTTTGTATGTCCATTGGGCTCTCTGCATCTGTTTTATGCTTTTCCGGGAGACGATACGTTCGCCGTCATACCTGCCTCCGTTGAGATGCAGTATCATAACCCGTGCCAGTTCAGCGGCGGAGATCCTGAGCCCGCCCTGGGGAGAGAAGACCGCGCCGTTGGTGCCTGTTGTGTATCCTGAAAAATCGCGCGGCGAACTCATCACCCCCCGGAAGTCATCTGTCTGGGGAGTCCATTCTCCGTCAGCATACCTGTAAATCACTGCCAGGTTGTTTATGTCAGTAACTCCCTCAGGGATGTAGGAACCTGATATGCCCAGAGGAACAAAAAGATTCTGTTGCATGAAATCCTCGAACCTCTGACCTGTGATCCTCTCAATGATTGTACCTGCCAGCCCGAAGTTGGCGTTGCAGTAGGAGTAGTACTCTCCCGGCGCTTCTTTTCTCCACATGTCTTCAGTGTAGTAACTGCCTCCGGGAGACAGCAGCTCAGCAAAGGAGGGAGGGTCACTCACATTGTCATAGGTATCCATGAGGAACGGGTCATATCCGCTGCCCTCATTGACGGAGCTTGTGTGCAGCAACAGCATCCTGACGCTGATGGGTTTGTCAGGATGGTTGGGGTTTCTGACGGGGTATCCCAGGTAGGTGCCTATATCCTCATCCAGATCCAGCCTCCTGCTGTCGCAGAGCTTCATCATTGCGGTGGTCATGACGAATTTCGAGATTGATGCGATGCGGTATTTGGTGTTCCCGTTAACGGGCAGGTTCCTTTCATAGTCCCTGAGCCCGGCATGCCATGTGCCGGTGAGCTTCCCGTCACAGACCACGGCAACGGAGAGTCCCATGATATTGAAATCGTTTCTGATGCTTTCCACTGCCGTCTGCATCTGGGCGTGGAGGTTCTGCATCAGACCGGCAAGCAACATAGCGAACACAATTATTTTCATCATTTTATTCATCATCATCATCTTATAACTGCAAACTTACATACTGATCGTCCGTTTTCGGTCTGCAGCAGGCAAAAATATATTCCCGGGGCGTAGTTGCCCACGTTAAGCTGTTCCCTGTAGAGTTCCGGCTCCATTATCCTGTCTGCCAGTGTGGATACCAGTCTGCCGTCGCTGCCGTAGATTTGCAAAATGACACGTGATCTGCGAAGAATGGTGTAATCTATCACGGCCATATTACTTACCGGGCTCGGAGTAACAGTGATGATCTGATCCTCCTGCTGTGAAACGGTTCCGTCGTCCGAGGAGGTGGTTCCTGTTATAGCTGCTTTCAGGCCGTTCCACAGTTCGTCGCGTCCCGCTTCATAGCTCAGTGCCCATATGCCAATTCCGGCAAGGTTGAGGCCCATGGCAAGGTTATTCTTCATCTGGAGGCTGAGGCTGTCGTCATACCACATCTGCCGCCACTGCCCGGAGCTCTGGTAGCTTATCCACGGTACGCCTGTTGTCTGATCAAAATTTACAGTGTGACTGGCTGCCAGGTTAAGGGCGGAGTTGTAGAGTCGTGATGTTCCCGTGCCTGTCGTCGCGGCTTTTCTGTCGCTGCCGGTCACGGGCCAGTCGTAGCCGTACCATGGCACCCCGAGCAGCAGTTTGCCGGGCGGCACGCCGTCATTGATATAGTCCTCATTCAGGCTGCGGGTGATGTTGTAGTTCTCACCTGAAACGGGGGCTACCGGTCCGGCAGTGGAAGATCCGCTCCAGTAGTAGTTATATCCCATCATTATAAGGTAGTCGCAGATGCCGGCCAGTGCTGCAAGGTCCCATCCGTCTGACCAGTTCACTGCCGGTGTGGCCAGTGAGATCTCGGCAGTGGGCAGCACCCCTTTGATGCCTCTCACCGCCCTGCGGCAGAAGCTCACCATGTTTGCCTTCTGGGCAGAAGGCACGCTCTCAAAGTCGAAGTTGACGCCGTCACCGTTGCGCGACTGCAGCTGCTGGATAAGGTTATCGATAAGATTCCACTGCTTGACGGTGTCGGTGAGCAGCTCGGTGTTGCGTGCAGAACCGAAATTGGTGACGGTGAGAATCACCTTCACGCCTCTCTGGTGTGCATAGCTGATGATGGGAGTGGTATTCCACCCTCTCAGTGTTGTATATCCTCCGGTGGCTGTGTCCACCTCGTAGCTGAAACAGGCAATATGGGTTAGTACGTCATAGTCGTAATAAATGTAAGCGGTTGACCCTGCCCAGTAGGGATGCCATCCGAAGACCATGGTATTTTCGCCTCCGTTCTTAATGACGGTCAGTGGTGCAGGCTCCTCCCCGGCGTTTACTGAGGACAGCCGTCCCGACGCACTTCGTGGTCGGGATTGAGCCTCCTCCCCGACACTTCTTGTAAGGGACTTGTCCTGCGTCGGAGTCTCAAACTGCGGACTGCGGACTGAAGACTGAAAGAGTGAGTCATATATCTTACCATAATACTCGCTCTCAACCTGATGGATGCCTTTAATCTCAGGCGCAGGTTCCTGGGCAGCGGACTTCATCATGATGACAGCTGATAGTATCAGGGTCAGTGTGAGCTTGGAGGGCATGTAATCAGGAAAAAACTGATATGTCAGGTAGCCTTGAAATATTTTTTGTAGATCTCCATATTACGCTCAAGCAGGGTGACAGAGACCTCATAAGCCTTCAGACTGTCCTGCTTCTTGAGGGCATCAAGGAGCTCTCTCTGGTATTTCATGGTGTACTCCTTCTCGCCTTCAATATTTCCGTAGATGAGGTTTCTCATGCGCGGGAGAAGGGAATAGACGGGTTCCATGCTGATGATGACAATTGGATTGCCGGTTGCTTTTGAGAGGTTCATATGGAACCGGTTGATAAGGTCAACCTCGAGCTGTGTGTTGTCAGGGTTGCATTTTTCGAGATCCACCTGGTTTTTCTGCAGGATGCGTATATCCTCGTCGCTCCTGTTGCGGGCCGCCAGTCTTGCCACCTCCGGCTCGAAGAGCCTGCGCACCTCTATGATCTGCAGTATCAGGTCAGAGTTGAACCTGAGGTCATAAAAGAGATGGAGGGAGTTGATGGCATCCTCTATCTTCAGTTCGGTGATATACATGCCGCTTCCCTTGCGGATATCGATCAGTCCGCGTGCACTCAAACGGCGCAATGCCTCACGGAGAGCGGTGCGGCTCACCGCGAACTGGGCGCAGAGCTCTTTTTCAGTGGGAAGCTTTGATCCGGGCAGCAACTTCTTCTGCCTGATAGCTTCTTCAATTCTCCTCTCTATTTTCTGGCTGAGAGTGAGTCCCGAGCCGATTTTACTGAAGACGTCTTCTGCCATATCAGTTGTTGTTTGTCAGATCAGGACAAAGACTATTTATCCCGGTCATTGTGTTTATTTATAGTGTTCCCTGTAAAACTCCAGGGCTTTCTTTACTGATCCCTGCTCTATCAGCAGTATTCGGGCTGCCTCCCTCTGAATGTTCAGCTCCTCAACTATCATCCTGGTGCCGCGCTCAATCAGCTTCTTGTTGGTGAGCTGCATGTTGACCATCTTGTTACCCTTGATCCTGCCCAGCTTGATCATGAGCGTTGTGGTGATCATGTTCAATACCATCTTTTGGGCGGTGCCGGCCTTTAACCTTGTGCTTCCGGTTACAAATTCCGGTCCGACGACTACCACTACCGGGTGCTCGGCGACCTTTACTATAGGGCTGTCAGGGTTGCATGTGATGCAACCGGTCAGGATGCCGTTCTCCCTTGCTCTCTGTACCCCTCCGATAACATAGGGGGTGGTGCCGGAGGCAGCTATCCCGATAACCGAATCCTTGGTGTTGATGTTGAATATCTCCAGTTCGCTCCATGCTTTGGAGGGGTCATCCTCGGCAGATTCCACAGCCTTGCGCAGCGCGGTCTCTCCGCCGGCTATCAGCCCGATAACCACGGTATCTGGCACTCCAAAAGACGGAGGCACCTCTGAGGCGTCCAGCACTCCCAGCCTGCCACTGGTCCCTGCACCGAGGTAGAAAAGCCTGCCTCCCTTTTGCATCCTTCCGTGGATCTGGTTGATAAGCGTCTCTATCTGAGGGATCGCTTCCCTGACAGCCAGATGAACCTTTGCATCTTCCTGGTTTATATTCGTCAGCAACTCGTTGACTGTCATCTTGTCAAGATCCTCAAAGTTGGAGGGCGACTCGGTAATACTGAGCTGTTGTCTTGTAAGACCCGCTTTATTAAGACTTCGGTACATCTGGATTCCGGATATGATATTTAACGAGGTTATCCATCGGAGAAAGAGAGAAGATTCCCGGCTGTAACCGGTGCTCAATAAGCAGCTTCTCGAGGAATGGCCTGAAATGATATGCAATACTGCCTGTAAAATGAACAGGATAGTCCTTTGCCTCAGGATAGGAGAGCACATTTCTTACGATGAACTCATCAAAACTGGATGTTATGATCTCCTGCAGCTCAGGTATATGTATGTTGTCAGCAATGAAGCGTGAGAACTGACCAAGAAATTTGTTTGGGAAAGGCATGGTATACACTCTCTCAAGTATCTGTGCCGGAGTATAGTTATAAGTCTTAAAGAAGATATCTATTACCTCATCAGGGAACTGTTTCTTCAGGATGCCTGATACCAGTTTCCTGCCAATGACGGCGCCTCCTCCTTCGTCTCCGAGTATATAACCCAGTGGTGCGACATTCGAGACAATATTCCTGCCGTCATAGTAGCATGAGTTGGACCCTGTACCAATTATGCATGCAATACCGGGCTGATCCATGCAGAGCGACCGCGCTGCACCCAGAAGATCACTGCCGATAAACAGGTCCTCAATACCGAAAAAAGAGGTCAGAGCTCCCTTTACTATCTCAACCTTTGAGATGTTGCTGACTCCGGTACAGTAAAAAAACAGTTTGCTGACACCTGCATTTGCCAGCTCTGGTATCTCTTTAGCCAGCATACCGTTTATCTCCTCACGGTTGACAAAAAAAGGATTGATCCCGGAAGATATGTATGACTGCCCGTTACCGGTCTCTGCAACCTCTCTCCATTCAGTCTTGGTGGAGCCACTGTCAGCGATCAGTATCATGATTGGATAAGAATGTATATATCTTTGTTAACCAATTTATTACATATACTGCACAAATATGGCTAATTAAATTTAATTCCTATGTTATAACAGGTGTATGTAATTATACCGAAATATACAGATTTTTGTCAGATGTATGACACATTTACAAAAACTTTCTACTTTTGAATCATATTTACTAATTTGAGCAAAATTATATCAGTGATGCGAAGGTTCAATCTCCTCTTTTCTCTTCTCTTTTTCCTGATTACGCCCGTTGTTTTTCAGCCTCTGTCGGGGCAGAAGCCCGGCAGGATGCAGCGGGTGGCCGAATCAAGGTTGAGTGAATGGGTCACACCTCTCCCCGAATGGCTTTTCCCGGAAGATATGAAGATCGATTCCGTCTTTGTTGATGAGCAGCAGAAGGAGGTCAGCATATGGTTGCCGGCGACAGCAGCCCAGAACCCTGTGAGGGAAGAGACGCATGCGCGTCTGGTGAGCTCTGTCAGGGAGAGCCTGAGAAGGAGATTCTCCGGATACGGTATCAGCATCTGGTGCGGTGAGCAGCCCCTTGAGCAGCTCATACCCAACTACTTCAGGTATGAGCTTCCCCGTGATGCCGGGAGGATACCACCCGCGCCGGAGTCGAGACCACGGCTTGTACAACGGATCGGATCAGCTGAGTCTTCCAAAGGCCTTGACGGCAGGTATATTGCCCTGTGGCACAGCCACGGGTACTATTTTGACATGACCCTTGACCGCTGGGAATGGCAGCGTGCCAAGCTCTTCGGCAGTGTGGAGGATCTTTCGGTCATGGCCTATGTCATTCCCTACCTGGTACCCATGCTTGAGAACTCCGGCGCGAACGTATTTCTGCCGCGCGAGAGGGATATCCAGCTAAATGAAGTTATCGTTGATAACAGCGGCTCTACGGGCAACTCCGAGTTTGTATTGCAGGTAACCGAGCCTCCCGCGGAAGCCGGTCCGGGGTTTTTGCTCAGGGATACACTCTTCAGCGGTGACAACCCCTTCCTCATGGGCACCTCTGTCACCATCAGTGACGGTTCGGCATTGTTTGTTCCCGAGATACCCGAGAAGGGATCTTACGGCGTTATGGTCTCGTGGCCCCGCCTGACAGACAATGCGGGCAAGGTGCTCATCAGGGTCAGTCACACCGGGGGCGTGACCGAGTTCATTGCAGATCAGTCGATAGGAGGAGGCACCTGGGTCTGGCTTGGCTCCTTCATCTTCGATAAGGGCCTTGACCGCGACAGGGGTTCTGTCACCCTCACCCCGGCCGACGGTTCGCCGGTGGCCGTTGATGCTGTCCGCTTCGGAGGAGGCATGGGCAACGTAGCCCGCCGTCCCTCATCATCGGTGATAGCAAACCAGCGGTCCCTCAATGCCGGCGACCAGCATGCCGGTGACGAGAGTCGCACCTCTGCCGTCAGCTACAGCTGGAAGCTGAGTGGTAAGCCGAGGTATATTGAAGCTGCCCGCTACTGGCTTCAGTTTGCAGGTATGCCTGACACCCTCGTTTACACTGTTAACCATGGGAGAAACGATTACAATGACGACTACATGTCGCGTGCCGAATGGGTCAACTACCTGCACCGCATGCCAGACAGTACCGGCGGCAGCGGCATGGGTATCCCCATTGACCTCTCCTTCGCATTTCATACTGATGCCGGCATCACACCGGATGATTCCATCATAGGCACTCTCGGTATCTACTCAACGGCAACCAACGACGGCAGATTCCCCGACGGCACCAGCCGGCTTGCCAGCCGTGACCTTACAGATATCATTCAGACCCAGATCGTGGAGGATATATATGTTCTCTTCAATCCCGACTGGACCCGGCGTGCCATGTGGGACCGTTCCTACTACGAGGCACGCAAGCCCGATGTGCCGGCCATGCTGCTGGAGCTGCTCTCACACCAGAACCTTGCCGACCAGCGTTATGGGTTTGACCCGCGCTTTCGCTTTCATGTGAGCCGTGCCGTTTACAAGGGTATCCTACGCTACCTGGCCACCGCCTCTGGTGCGGAGTATACCGTTCATCCGCTGTCGGTCTCGCACATGGAGCTTGCTCCCCTCGGTGGCAAGAGTGTCAGGCTTAGCTGGACGCCCGTAACTGATCCCCTGGAGTCGACTGCTGACCCGCTCTCCTACAAAGTATACATGGCTGCCGGCGACAACGGCTTTGACAACGGCAGGGAGGTGACCGGCACGGCTCTTGATATCGAGCTACCCTCATACAACATGCTCTACCGGTTCAGGGTTACCGCACTGAATGACGGGGGAGAGAGCTTTCCCTCCGAAACGCTCTCGGCAGGCTTTGTGACGGACAGTACTGAGACCGTGCTGGTGGTCAACGGCTTTGACCGCATCTCCGGTCCCTCATGGTTCGATCGCAACGGTATGGCCGGCGTCGCATGGTGGGATGACCGCGGGGTGGCTGACTATTACAATTTCTCGAATACCGGCGACCAGTATGACTTTAACCGCAGGTCGCCGTGGACCGATGATGACAATGCGGGATGGGGTGCATCGTGGTCCGACGGTGAGGGAAAGATCATCCCGGGGAACACCTTCGACTTCACTACAATCCACGGCAGCTCGATAATGGCTGCCGGCAGGTCGTTCATCTCGGTCAGCGATGAGGTATTCAACAGTCCTGAATTCGATCTCAGACCATACTCTGCCGTTGACCTCCTCTTCGGTGAAGAGAAGAGCACCCCTTCAGCCTATGATCCGGAGAAGAAGGAGTTTCAGATCTACACTCCTGAGTTCATCCGGAGCCTGGAGAGACTCTCTGAGGCCTCGGTCCCGATATTCATGTCCGGGGCGTACGTCGGCACTGACCTTATGATGGCAGCTGACAGTACCGTCAGTGCAAAGGTGATGCAGCTCCTTCATTTCAAACCGCGCACCGGCCACGCCGTAAGAACGGGTGAATTCTACGCCACTGACATCGCAGGGCCGGACCTCTCGGGCAAATATTCATTCAACACAGGGTCTGCTACGGGTATCTATGCCGCTGAATCCCCCGATGCCATTGAGCCGGCTGATAAGCGATCCCTAACGGCATTGCGCTATTCGGAGAACAACACATCAGCTGCCGTCATGCACAACGGAGAGGCGAGAACCGTGGTAACCGGATTCCCGTTTGAGACTGTAACTTTGCGGGAAGAGAGAGACAGGCTCATGAAACAGATATTGGATTTCATCTTAAAGAAATAAACCAACATCATGGAGAGAACCATCACATTCTTTATGCCCTGGTCTGACTCCGGCTCCCTGGCCTCTACAGTCCGGGCACTGAGAAGCTCCGGGGTTGTAAACAGGATCTTCACGGTGGTACCCCCTGACCATACTGGTGATACCGGGATACCTGAGGCTCAGATTCTTCGATCTGCAGGATTTGCCTCCACTGACGCGCTGAAGAAAATGGCAGCAGTAACTGACACCGACTTTGTCTTAATATACAGCAAGGGCTTTCCGCTCGACCCGGGGAAATTTGCCTTCGAACGGCTGATACAGGTTTGCGAAGGCACAGGTGCCGGGATGGTCTACTCAGACTACTATGAGAAGAAGAATGATAAGCTCTCACCGTACCCTCTGATAGATTACCAGGAGGGCAGCCTTCGCGACGACTTCAACTTCGGTTCGGTCATCCTTTACAGTGCTGACGCCTTCAGGAAGGCATGCAGCGCCATGAACAAGGATTACAGCTTTGCCGGGTTGTACGACCTGAGGCTTAAGGTCTCGCAGTCATTTCCTGTGGTTCACATCCCGGAGATGCTATATACCGAGGTGGAGACAGACACCCGCAGGTCGGGGGAGAAGATGTTTGATTACGTTGACCCGCGCAACAGGGAGGTTCAGATAGAGATGGAAAGGGCCTGTACCGATCACCTCAGGGAGGTCGGCGCCTGGCTCGGGCCCCAGTTCAGGGAGATAGCATTTGATGATGAGAGCTTTGATTATGACGCCTCAGTTATTATTCCCGTACGGAACAGGGTCAAAACCATCGGCGATGCCATCGGGTCGGTGCTCAGCCAGAAGTCGCCCTACAGCTTCAACCTGATAATCGTTGACAACCATTCTACCGACGGCACCACCGATGTTATCAGGTCGTTTGCAGGAGACAGCAGGGTGGTGCATATCATTCCGGAAAGGGATGATCTGGGTATCGGCGGATGCTGGAACGAGGCTCTCTTCAGCGACAGGTGCGGTAAGTTTGCCATACAGCTTGACAGTGATGACCTCTATATAGACGACTCGGTGGTGACCAGGATCGTTGATGCGTTTCATGAGCAGCAGTGCGCGATGGTGGTAGGCTCGTACAGGATGGTCAATTTTGAGCTGAAGGATATCCCTCCGGGGCTGATAGACCACAGGGAGTGGACTCCTGACAACGGCAGGAACAATGCATTGAGAATTAACGGTCTCGGGGCTCCGAGGGCCTTCTACACACCTGTGCTTCGAACCGTGCGGGTGCCCAACGTCAGCTATGGCGAGGATTATGCCGTCGGGCTCGTTATAAGCCGTCACTTTAGGATAGGACGGATCTATGAACCTCTCTACCTCTGCCGCCGCTGGGATGAGAACTCCGATGCCCTGCTGGATGTGGGAAGAATGAATGCACATAATCTTTATAAGGACAGGATACGTACTCTGGAGCTTCTTGCCAGGAGACGGATGATCAGCAGTACCAGGTAAAGCTGAAAAGCAGATGCAGGGAGAACACAAGAGCAGACAGATTTAAGCCGGGAAGCATTCACAGGGGAAACTGAAAACCAGATGCACGATCACTCAGATATTGTAAATGATCTTTTTGAGAGCCAGTTCAGGGAGTGGCCCCTGGCGCGCGACAACTACGGTCAGCTCGACAGCGTGAGGGTACGTAAGATACCCTTCCCCGGCTATGAGATCGCCGTGCAGTTCAATCCCGGGAGGATCGTCTCATCCGCGGCGAAGGTCGATGCCGGATCCATCAAAGCGAGGCCCTGCTTCCTCTGTGAGGATAACAGGCCGCCGGAGCAGAGGGGAGTGCCCTTTGGCAACGATTACATCATACTGATCAATCCCTTTCCGATCTTCAGGCGTCATCTCACTATTGTAAACCGGGCACACACGCCGCAGCAAATAGAAGGCAGCTTTTTGGCTATGCTCTCCCTGGCAGAAGCACTGCCCGGTTATGTTATCTTCTACAACGGCCCGCAGTGCGGAGCCTCAGCTCCCGACCACCTCCATTTTCAGGCGGGCAACAGGGGGTTTCTGCCGGTGGAAAAAGATGCCGGCAATCCTGCCCTCTGCACTGCTGTGGCCTCCGCCGGGGGTGTTGAGCTATCTCTCTGGAGCAGCTATGGCAGGGGGATGCTGACGCTGACTGGTGGTGACAGTGGGGCTCTCAACAACGCATTTGCCCGGTTTTACAGCAGGTTTGCCGCCACACAGCCTGAACGGCAGGAACCCATGCTGAATATACTGGCTTACCATTCCGGTGAGAGATGGACAATACACATCATTCCCCGGAGGCTCCACAGGCCGTCGTGCTACTTTGCCGCGGAGCCGGGGAGGATTCTCCTGAGCCCGGCGTCGGTTGATATGGGAGGGGTGTTCATTACCCCCAGGGAAGAAGATTACAACAAGGTCACCGCCGCCGACATCAGCAGCATCCTCGAAGAGGTATGCCTGAGCGACAGTGAGATAAAATCATTGACTGAAGGATTATTATGAAAGAGAGAAGTTTTCCCGAAATAAGCGTGGGTATTGTGTCAGGCAAAGCGCTGACAGTCACTCTCAACGGAGAGTACCATGTGTCTGGTGGAGAGAGAACCATAAAGGGTCAGTGGACCGCAGCATACAGTGACGGGAGAGTGCATCTTACAGGTGACGGAGCCGCCCTGCAGGCCGGCAGGGAGCTGATCCTGGTGCCGGCAGATCATCTGCGCTGCAGCTTCACCCTCCATGCCGTGACCATAGGCGTAGCCTTTCACTGGGAGCGCAATGAGGACCAGACCTTCTCAGGGAAGCTGAAGTTCATGATCATCGACGAACAGGTAACGGCAGTCAACCTGGTACCTGTCGAGGATTATCTTGCCAGCGTGATCTCCTCGGAGATGAGTGCCACATCATCGGTGGAGCTCCTCAAGGCCCATGCCGTGATCTCAAGGAGCTGGCTGCTGGCGCAGATCGACAAGACCGCGCGGCTGGAGGCAGGAGGAGAGAGGCATTCTGCAAACCAGGTCACCGACAGGGAGATCATACGGTGGTATGACAGGGAAGACCATAAGGAGTATGATGTCTGCGCTGATGATCACTGCCAGCGTTACCAGGGCATCACCAGGGCAACAACGCCGGAGGTGGAGAGCGCTGTACGCGAGACGGCCGGCGAGGTACTAATGTCGGGCGATGCCCTTTGCGATGCACGTTACTCAAAGTGCTGCGGCGGCATCACCGAACAGTTTGAAAACGTTTGGGAGCCGGTGAACCACGACTGCCTGCAGATGGTCACCGATGCTGCCCGGCCACCGGAAGGCTTCGACATGGATCTCACCACGGAGGAGAATGCCGTCAGATGGATCAGTGGAAACCCCGAAGCCAATTGCAATACCAGTGACAGGGCGGTGCTCGCACAGGTGCTCAACAGCTACGATCAGGAGACGAACGACTTCTTCCGGTGGAAGGTGGTATATAAACAGGGGGAGCTGAGTGCGCTGGTCAGGGAGCGCACCGGCATCGATTTTGGCATGATAACAGCCATGGAACCGCTGGCGCGCGGCACCTCCGGGCGCATCATAAAACTGAAGATTACGGGCGACAAAAAGAGTATGATAATAGGCAAGGAACTGGAGATAAGAAAGGCACTCTCAACATCCCATCTCTACAGCTCGGCCTTCTTTGTTGAGACGGAAGAGAGTGAAGATGGCATAACCTTTATCCTTCGCGGTGCCGGCTGGGGTCACGGTGTCGGACTCTGCCAGAT
Source organism: Bacteroidales bacterium UBA4772 (assembly GCA_002403305.1). GTDB lineage: Bacteria > Bacteroidota > Bacteroidia > Bacteroidales > VadinHA17 > SR-FBR-E99. Next base: position 117,109 of record DHHM01000008.1, on the reverse strand, counting down.
AGGAGCCGCGGTGATGGGTGCTTCAGGCTTCGGATACAGGGAGATTCTCTCTCACTATTTTGTACATTCAGTGCTTCAAAAGATATACTGAGATGAAAACCGTTGCTTCTCTTGCATTGCTGTTCTGCCTGTCGGTTTTTACCGCAGAGGCAGATTCGTGGATTAGGATCAACCAGCTGGGGTACCTTCCGCAGTCGGTGAAGGTGGCAGTATACATATCGCAGGAGCCGGGGGCTAAACCCACATTCACGGTCTGTGATGCCCTGACGGGAAAGAGGGTGTTCAGCGGTAAGGCCTCAATATATGACGGCTCGGTGTGGGGTATGAGTGCCGCAGCCAGGCTTGACTTCTCGGCCCTGACCACACCGGGAGGCTATTATATCATATACGGAAACACCATCTCGGAGACATTTCGCATCGGTCATAGGGTCTATGACGGGACGGCTGACTTCATCCTCAACTATATCAGGCAGCAGCGTTGCGGGTACAACCCCTTCCTGGCAGACTCATGTCACGCCCATGACGGAATCATTGTGGATCATCCGACACTCACCGGCACGGTCATCGATGTCAGGGGAGGGTATCATGATGCCAGTGATCACCTGAGATACACTGCCACCACATCCAACTCGGTTTACCAGATGATGTTCGCCTGGGAGAGATCCCCGGAGATTTTCGGCGACAGCCATGATGCTGCCGGCATGCCCGGCGGCAACGGCATCCCTGATATCCTTGATGAGGTAAGATGGGGCCTCGAGTGGCTGCTGAAGATGAACCCCGACAGCGGGATGATGTATAACCAGGTGGCTGACGACCGTGACCACCAGGGATTCAGGCTGCCGAACCTCGACAAGGCCGACTACGGGCTGGGGCCCCACAGGCCTGTTTACTTCGTTACGGGCAAGCCGCAGGGGCTGGCCAGGTTCAAGAACCGCACCGAGGGAGTCTCCTCCACGGCAGGTAAGTTTGCATCGGTCTTTGCCATGGGGGCACGCCTGTTTGCCGACAGTGATCCCTCGTTTGCCTCTCTCATGGCGTCAAAGGCTGCCGATGCCATGGAATTTGCCCGTACCGATCCTGGTGCGACACAGACAGCCTGCAACGTCTCTCCCTACTTCTATGAGGAGGATAACTATGTTGATGACATGGAACTGGCAGCATTGGAGCTCTGGTCCCTCACCGGCGATGAGGAGCTCCTGGCCGAGGCCGACTACTGGGGGACGCTCGAGCCTTTCACCCCGTGGATAGAGAAGGACACGGCACGCCATTACCAGTTTTATCCCTTCGTGAACCTGGGCCACGCACATCTCGCCATGTCAGACACGAAATATTCCCAAAAATATATTGATTTCATGCGGAAGGGGCTCGACCTTATCAATGCCCGTGACCGGAATGACGTCTTCCAGGTGAAGATACCCTTTGTGTGGTGCTCCAACAACTACGTGGCCGCAGCTTTGACACAGTGCAGACTCTTCCGCGAGGCCACGGGAGACACGAGGTACGATCACATGGAGGCAGCGATGCGCGACTGGCTCTTCGGGTGTAACCCGTGGGGAACATCAATGATATGCGGACTGCCGGTCGGCGGTGACTACCCCCTCTATCCCCACTCAGCTGTCACCGTCTACCTTGGTCAGACGACAACGGGAGGACTGGTTGACGGGCCGGTGTACAGGGGCATCTATGAGAATCTCAGGGGACTGACACTGCTGAACCCCGATCCCTATGCCAACTTCCAGAACGGACCTGTCGTCTATCATGATGATATCGGCGACTATAGCACCAACGAGCCTACGCTAGACGGTACTGCCAGCCTCAGCTATTACCTCTCAACACTGGAGAAGGAGGGGAGACAGGGCCGCGAGGGAGCTTCGGGCGATATATATGATGATCACGGAGCGCTCATCAGGAAAGGATCCGATGAAAAGGCAATTTACCTGCTGTTCTCGGCAGATGATTATGGTGAAGGGTTTGAACATATACTCGATGTACTTGACCGTAAGATGATCAGGGGCTCTTTCTTTCTGACAGGCAAATTTCTGAGAAACAAACAGTTTGCGCCTGTCGCAAAACGACTGGTTTCCGGCGGCCATTATCTCGGTCCTCACTCGGACGGCCATCTGCTCTATGTGCCGTGGGAGGACCGCGATACCCTGCTGGTCACCAGGGATCAGTTCAATCAGGATATGAGAAAGAATATAATTGAGCTGGGACAGGCAGGAGTCAGGGAGAAACCCCGCTGGTTCCTGGCGCCGTACGAATGGTATAACAGTGCTATCAGCCGGTGGAGTGAGGAGTTGGGACTCACGCTGGTGAACTTCACCCCTGGCACCGGCACCAACGCTGATTACACCACACCTGAGATGGCGAACTACAGGTCATCCGGGTTTCTGCTTGAGAGGCTTGCCAGGTTTGAGGAGAGCTCACCGCAGGGACTCAACGGGGCGCTGCTGTTGATCCACCCGGGAACGGATCCGGCACGGGGTGACAAGTTTTACCATAAGCTGGAAGAGCTTATTGAATATTACCAGGGAAAAGGTTACACATTTAAAAAACTATAAGCATGGCAGGCAAGAATGCCAACCGGTCTCCGTGGGCGTGGGTTCCTTCGCTCTATTTTTACCAGGGTATTCCCTACAGCATCGTGATGACTACCTCGGGTCTGATCTACAAGACCATGGGTATCTCGGTGGCTTCATTCGCCTTCTGGACGAGCATCCTCTATCTGCCCTGGGCGCTGAAACCACTCTGGAGTCCCTATATAGATGTCGTCTCCACCAAGCGCAACTGGGTTGTATGGACGCAGCTGCTGATAGCGGCCACCTTTGTCGGTGCCGGCCTTGCGATGCAGCTGCCGCTATTCTATCCCATCACCATAGCGATCTTTGCCATCATCGCTATCTCCTCTGCGAGCCATGACATTGCCGCCGACGGGTTCTATATGTATGCTCTCAACCAGCACAAGCAGGCCTATTTCGTAGGTATACGAAGCACCTTCTACCGTTTTGCCATGCTGACCGCGCTGGGGCTGATTCCGCTGGTTGCCGGGATAGTACAGAAAAACACCGGTCTTGAGCCTCTCGCCTTTGAGGCGAAATCAGTAGGCCTGACCGATTATCAGCAATTTGATCCTGCGCTCATTGAGATTAAGGAAGAACCGGGAGAACCCCGGATACTGCTCTACCCGGAGGAGATTACCGTACCGATGTGGGAGGCAGGTGTCTCCGAGCTCGACTCTGCGGTTATATACATAGCCCTCTCTGCCCCGCCGGAAGAGGGGGAGACTATCGTCGTAAACATCGCCCGCGAAGGCGGAAGTAAGGATATCGATATACCCAGGAACCAGGTAAGCAGGTTTGAGTTTACCGGCAGCAACTGGGATATACCTGCTGCCGTCTCGCTGAAAACCCATCATAACCTCAAGGAGGTCACAACAGCGGAGTTTGGCATCACCGCCGGCAACATAGCCTTCAGCTGGACAGTATCGCTGGGGGTACTCGGGTTGCTGCTGCTTCTGCTGGCGCTATATAACCGCTATATTCTTCCCCGGCCTGCAGAGAACGACATCCGTGAGAAGGTAAGCCTGAAGGTCTTTGTTGAGGTCTTCGTCTCCTTCTTCACCAAGCCGGGTGTTGTCGCTGCCCTCGCCTTCTTCCTTCTTTACAGGCTTGGCGAGGCACAGCTGGTGAAGATCGCCACACCATTTCTGGTCGATTCCAGGAGCATGGGCGGCATAGGGTTAACATCGGCACAGTATGGCATCATCTACGGTACCCTGGGGATGGTCTGCCTGACCATAGGGGGCATCCTCGGCGGCATCCTTGCAGCGAAGTACGGGCTGAAAAAGCTGATCTGGTACATGGCTGTGGCAATGAACCTGCCCAACGTGGTATATGTCTATCTTGCATTTGCCCAGCCCATGCCGGGTGATCTGGGGGTCTACCTCTCCATCGCTACGGAACAGTTCGGTTACGGCTTCGGGTTTACGGCCTATTCTCTCTTCATGCTCTATTATGTGGGAGAGAGTAAATACAAGACCGCCGAGTTCGCCATAGGTACCTCACTGATGGCCCTCGGGATGATGCTGCCGGGTATGGTATCGGGAAAGATATACGAGGCGATAGGCTATGAACACTTCTTCATCTGGGTGTTGATATGCACCATTCCGGGGATGCTCTCGATACTGTTCCTGAAGATCGATCCCGGGTTTGGACTCAAGAAGAACGAAGATTAACTAAATCAGGGAGCGACATGATAACGGAAGAGAAGTTCAGAAGGCTTGCAGGCGAGATCACGGGAGATCTTTATACTGACATCACACAGCGTATACTCTATGCCACGGATGCCTCGGCATACAGGGAGGTGCCCCTGGCAGTGACGAGGCCCGCCGGCCGTGATGATATCAAAAAGATAATTGCTTTTGCCCGCAACGAGGGCACATCAGTGATCCCCCGCGGGGCCGGCACCTCGCTGGCAGGCCAGGTGGTGGGGCCGGGGATCGTCATGGATATCTCTAAACATCTGAACCGCATCCTTGAGTTCAATCCGGAAGAGCACTGGGTTAAGGTTGAACCCGGCGTCGTACTGGCGGAGCTGAACCGCTATGTTGCTCCTCACGGCCTGCAGTTTGGCCCCGAGACATCCACCGCAAACCGCTGCTGCATGGGAGGCATGCTGGGCAACAACTCATGCGGTGCGCACTCCATCATCCACGGCAGCGTGAGAGACCACATCCTCGAGGTCGATGCTGTACTCTCCGACGGATCAGAAGTCCATTTTGGCGCTCTCACCACGGAGGAGTTCAATGCAAAGTGCGACGGTGACCCGGAGCTGCTGGAGACACAGATTTACAGGAATCTCCGCAACATCCTCTCCGACCGGCAAAATGTGGAGGAGATAGAGAGGGAGTTCCCTCATCCGGAGTTGCGGCGCCGGAACAACGGGTATGCCCTCGATGTACTGCTGAGGACGGATGCCTTCACCGGTAACGGCGAGAAGATAAATGTATGCAGGCTTCTGGCAGGATCAGAAGGTACGCTGGCCTTCACCACCGCCATGAAGCTGAACCTGGTGCCGGTGACCGAACAGAAAACCGGGTTGCTCTGCGCTCACTTCAGCAGCCTCCAGGATGCCGTCAGGGCTAACATCATCGTACTTGAGCACTCACCTGCCGCCGTGGAGCTGATAGATGACTATATTGTCAACTGCACCGGCGACAACATAGAGCAGAGTAAAAACCGCTTCTTCATCAAGGGAGATCCGAAGGCAATACTGCTGATTGAGATCATCAGGCCGACGGTTGAGGAGATAGAAAAGACAGCCTCAGCGATGGAGAGGGATATGATTGCGGCAGGCTACGGATATCATTTCCCGCTATATACCGGCGCCGATGAGATGGCGAGGGTGTGGGAGCTGCGCAAGGCCGGCCTGGGTGTGCTGCTGAATATCCCCGGCAGGAGGAAGAGCGTGCAGGTCATCGAGGACACTGCGGTGCTGCCGGAGCTCTTTCCCGGTTACCTGGAGGATGTTACCGCTGTACTTGAAAAATACGGACTGAGCTGTGCCTATTACGCACATATTGCCACCGGTGAACTGCATCTGAGTCCCCTGCTTGACCTGAAAGATCCTGCGGACATAGAGATATTTCACGGCCTGGCACAGGATATCGCCATGCTTGTAAAAAAATACAGGGGCTCGCTCAGCGGTGAGCACGGCGACGGCAGGCTGAGAGGCGAGTTTATCCCCCTGATGCTCGGGGAGCATAACTACGAACTGCTGAAGGTGATCAGGAAGACGTGGGATCCAACTTCGGTATTCAATCCGGGAAAAATCACCGACACCCCGCCGATAACTGAAAATCTGAGGTATCCGGCAGGTGTCAGGATAAAGGCTCCGGGGATCGTCTTTGATTTCCCCGAAGAGGAGGGGCTGCTCTATGCCACGGAGAAGTGCAGCGGCTCGGCCGACTGCAGGAAGAGCGCCCTTGTGGGCGGTACCATGTGTTCCACCTTCATGGCTACGGGCGACGAGGATAAGTCGACACGTGCCAGGGCAAATATCCTCAGGGAGTTCCTGACCAGATCGGAAAAGAGGGATCGGTTTGACCACGAGGAGATATATCACGTGATGGACCTCTGTCTCTCATGCAAGGCATGCAAGGCTGAGTGTCCCTCCAATGTTGATATGGCAAAGCTCAAGGCTGAGTTCATGCAGCATTATTATGACATCCACCATGTGCCTTTCCGTGCATTGCTGATAGCCTGGCTACCAAGGATTTATGTTCCCGGGATGATGATTCGTCCGCTGACCAACCTCGTCACCTCCACGGCTCTGTTCAAGCGAATCATAGGCTTCTCTGTAAAACGCCCGATCCCGGCTCTCTCGCCCGTGACACTGAGGAGGTGGAAAAAAAGGCACGACAGAACCAACGGGCAGATGAACGGCAGCAAAGGGACCGTCTGCCTCTTTGCCGATGAGTTCACCAACTACAATGAGAGCGACATTGGCATCAAGGCGGTGATGCTCCTCGAGAGACTGGGATACAGCGTTTTTATCCCGCGCCACAGGGAGAGCGGCCGCACATTCCTCTCCAAGGGACTGATACGGTCGGCACGCAAGCTGGCCCTGAAAAACATACTGATGCTGAAGGATATTATCTCCGATGACCGGCCGTTGATAGGCATTGAGCCGTCTGCTCTCCTCACCTTCCGTGACGAGTATCCTGACATGGCAGGAGAGGCGCTGGCTGAGGATGCACGCAACATAGCACGCAACGCACTCCTCTTTGAGGAGTTCATCTCCAGGGAGACAGAGAGGGGTAACATCACCCCTGACCAGTTCACTGACAAAGCCCTGAATATATTGCTGCACGGCCACTGCCAGCAGAAGGCTGTCGCATCAACAGCCCCAACCATCAGGATGCTGTCGCTGCCCCGTAACTACACTGTTGAGGAGATTAATGACGGCTGCTGCGGCATGGCGGGAGCCTTCGGTTATGAGAAGGAGCACTATGACCTGAGCATGAAGATAGGAGAGATGGTGCTGTTTCCTGCAGTGCGGGCTGCAGAGGCCGACACGGTGATAGCTGCACCGGGCACCTCCTGCCGGAACCATATTGCTGACGGCACGGGACGCCGGGCGTTGCATCCCGTAGAGATTATGTATGAAGCACTTAAGAAACAGACTTGACTTAATCATATACGGATTGCATCTCTTCAGAGATAGGTTTTAATAAAATAAATACCAGAAACAATGAAAAGTGCAGGTTTCAGCAGGGTGGAACAGTCGTTCTTCGACCGTTCAGGCAGGAGAGAGCCAACAACGAAGCTGCCTTATGTGGTGGTGCACAATTTTCCCGGCCTCGGTCTGCTGACGGCGCTGAGGTTCCTGGAATGGGCCGCCGCAAATCCGGACGGGGTGATAAGCCTCCCCACCGGGAAGACGCCGGAGTACTTCATCAAGTGGACCCGGTACCTGTTGAAGAACTGGAATAAGCCTGAAGCACAGAAGATACGTGAGGATAACGGACTGTTTCTGGATGAGAAGCCTTCACTGCGCGGCCTCCACTTCGTGCAGATAGATGAGTTTTATCCCATTGATCCGCGCCAGCACAACAGTTTCTTTGACTATGTATCCAAATATTACATTAAAGGATTCGAACTCGATCCTTACAAAGCCCTCCTGATCAACAGTGAAGAGATTCCCCTGGCAGAGGGCAAACACTATTCGGAGGTTTTCCCCAATAGCCTTATAGACCTCAGCCTGAGAAACAGGGAGCCGCTCAGCCCGCTGGAGAGGATGCAGCAGGCGTCGATCTTCAGCATTGATAACTGGTGTACCAACTACGAGAAGAAGATTCGCGATCTTGGCGGGATAGGCTTCTTCCTGGGAGGAATAGGCCCTGACGGGCATATAGCCTTCAACACACGTGGCAGCGACCATAACTCTGCCACCAGGCTCACGGCCACCAACTTCGAGACACAGGCGGCATCGGCCGGCGACCTCGGAGGAATAGAGGTCTCCAGGACCAGGCTGGTGATCACAATAGGACTTGGGACTATCACCTATGACCCTGAAGCAGTGTCAATTATCTTCGCCGCCGGCGATGCCAAGGCGCACGTTGTAAGGGACGCCCTTGAGAAGGGACCTGACAACCTTTATCCCGCCACCCTGCTGCAGGGACAGAAGAATGCACGCTTTTACATCACCGACGGTGCTTCGGTTCAGCTTCATGATACTGTCGAGAGATACTACAGGGAGGGAGACTGGACCTTCGAAAAGACAGAGAGAGCTATCCATGACCTCTGCAGAAAGATAGACAAATATGCGCATAAGCTGCTCCTTGAGGATCTGCAGAATGATGAATACTGTTCCCTGATACCTGACCTCAGCCTGGAGCGGGTTAACGATGTAATAGAATCGACCAGGAGAAAGATTGAGGCGGGACTGAAAAGGGAGCACAACGCGACATTTTTTCACACCGGACCCCACCATGACGACATCATGCTCGGTATCTTCCCTGCTATCATACCTCAGTTGAGGGAGATCACCAATAAATTTCATTTTTCGGTTCTGACATCAGGATTCACCGCTGTCACCAACGCCATGTTGCTCGGGCTGCTTGAGGAGACCCGGAGGCTGATAGCGATTGACAAGATACAGATGCTGGAATATCCTGATTTCTTTGACGAAGGGTACAGGTTCAAGTGGGACAAGGATGTGAGTCACTATCTCGACAAGGTGGCTGATAAGGACGAGGCCGGGAAAATGAGGGGGGTATGCCACCGCATCGTCAGGGCGATGGTTGAGATTTACCGGCTGAAGTCGAAGGATGAACTGGTGGAACAGATACGTAAGAACATTGACCTTATAAATGCCAGTTACAGCGGGGAGAAGAACCCGCCCGATATCCAGCAGCTCAAGGGGATGCTGAGGGAGTTCGAGGAGGAGCTTGTCTGGGCGCACTACGGCGTACCGGTAAGGAATATAGAGCATCTCAGACTCGGTTTCTATACCGGTGACATCTTTACCCGGCAGCCTGACCGGCACCGTGATGTGGAGCCAATACTGGAGTGCCTGAGGCGTATCCAGCCGACAATCATAAGCCTTGCCTTCGACCCGGAGGGGTCGGGGCCGGACACCCATTACAAGGTGCTCCAGGCCATCGCCGAGGCTCTCAGACAGTGGAGTCTGGAGAAGGACCTCTCAGATCTGAGGATCATCGGATACCGCAACGTCTGGTTCAGGTTCCAGCCTTTTGAAGCCAACGTCTTGGTGCCCGTTTCATTGAACTCGATGGCTGTTTTGAACCAGTCGTTCCGCGACTGTTACGTCAGCCAGGTCAATGCCTCATTCCCCAGCCCTGCCTATGACGGTCCCTTCAGCGATCTGTCGCAGCAGGTGTGGGTTGAGCAGTTCAAGCAGGTGCAGCTCATACTGGGCAAGGACTTCTTCTACGAGAATGAGAGCGCCAAGATAAGGGGTACCCACGGCATGATCTATTACCGGGAGATGAAGACCGATGAGTTCCTGCAGTATGCCCGCGAGCTCGAGAAGAGCGTCGAGGGGGAGATGCTGCACTGATATCTTACAGACAGGGCGGCCCCCGGACAGGCCGGAGACCAACAAACAGGCCGGCACCCGGGCAGGCCGGAGACCAGCAAAAAGGACAATCAGTGAGTTGTCGGGGCGGCCCTGCAGGTTGCAGACAGAGCACTGCCACGCTGCTGCAAACAGGCACTCCTCCGGTAAGCCGGCCAACCGTGCGCAGCACGATCCTCTGCCAGTCAGGGCAGCTCCCGCTACCCGGCTTTAATCGTAAAGGAAATACCTGCCAGCCTGCTCCCGGTACGCGGGTATGTCATCGTTCCACATTGCACTGATATCGCTGACCCTGAAAGATTTTGTAAACTCCTTCCTTACTTCGTCTGTTCCGCAGACCTTGTCGAACATGGAGTGGCGGGAGGGGTTGCATATCTCAAACAGGTTTTTGTCGGGCCAGAGGCGGTGAGCCTCCTGCATGATGTAAAACTGCATCAGGGAGAGAGGTGCCGTTGATGGGTCTGTAAGATGGATCTGCACACCGTGCACCAGCGTACCCTGGAGAGTGCTGTAGTAGGGTTTGTAGTGGATGGGCCTGAAGATGACACCGGGGAGCTTCAGACCGTTGAGGCTTGCTGCCAGTGAGTCGGCGTTGATCCATTCGGCGGCAAAGGTCTGGAAAGGAATGGTATAGCCCACGCCTATGCTGACGGCATAGAGCTCTCCGGCGATGCCTGTTGCAGGGTAAAAGAGAGGAGAGTCTTTATGGGGCACATGAGGAGATGAGGGAACCCATGGCAATCCGGTCCCTTCAAACAACATTCCTCTTTTCCAGCCGGTCATCTTCACCACCTCAAGGTCGCATTTGATGCCATTTGCAAGCATCCCCTCACCGTTCAGGAAGAGGGCCAGCTCACCGACGGTGAGGCCATGTATATAAGGTATGGCAAACTGGCTCACAAATGAGAAGAAGCCGGGACGGGTGACAACACCCTCCATACGGATGCCTCCAAGCGGGTTGGGCCGGTCGAGCACAACCACCTTTTTGCCGTTCTCTGCCGCCGCCTCCATCAGCAGTCCCAGGGTGCTGATGAAAGTGTACGACCGCGAGCCTATGTCCTGGATGTCGTAGACAAGTATGTCCACATCACTCAGCATCTCAGGCGTCGGCTTGCGGGTTTTTCCGTAAAGACTCCAGACTGTGAGTCCGGTTGCGGGATCCTTCTCCGAGGCTACATGCTCACCGGCGGTGAACTCGCCTCGAACACCGTGCTCGGGACCGTACAGTGCCACCAGGTTAACGCCGGGGGCGTTGAAGAGAATGTCAACCGTTGATCTTAGATAGCGGTCAACGCCGGTTGGATTTGTTACCAGTCCCACTCTCTTTCCCTTCAGAAGGTCAAAATCACTCTTCATAAGGTTCTCCAGGCCGGTCTCAACCATTTGAGCGCTTATTGATCCAAGTACTGTGAAAATGATGATCACTACCGTCCAGATACGTCTCATAATACTTCTTAATGCTTTCATATTCAGATGATTTATTTAACAACTACTCTAAGTACGTCAGGCACTCCAGGCCCTACAGGCACATTACTCCAGTCACTCTGGCTCACTCCAGCCGCTC
>DHHM01000008.1:0-105877 GCA_002403305.1 Bacteroidales bacterium UBA4772 | reverse complement strand
CTACTCTGGTTCACTCTGGTTCACTCCAGTCACTCTGGTCATCCCGGTCACTTTTGCATACTCTGGTTCACTCTAGTTCACTTCGAACTTAAAAAAATGTATGACAAATTAAATAAAATTCAATTGCCTATTGACTTGAATACTATAAATATTTATTTTTGAATTTGTAAGATGTAATACAACTTTCATGAAAGCGTTGAACTATCTTGTCCTGTTATTTATTCTGGTCCTGCTTGCAGGATGCAATCCAAAAGAGGTTCCTGCAGATCTTCAGGAACAGCTTGATTCGATCTCGGCTGCAATGGTACCCCAGCATGCCGAGTCCCTCTGTGACGTTGCCATGGTCATGGGAAAGGACGGCAGCATTACCGTAAAAGGTGAAACCAACCTGGCTGAGGCGAAGGAGGAGATCCTTGCCATGATGGGCCGATCTGGTTACAGTTTCAGTGACAGCATCACCCTTCTGCCGGATACTTCAGTGGTTAAGTCGCCCTGGGGACTGGTTTCCGTCAGTGTATGCAATGTACGCACCAGGCCCTCTCATGCTGCCGAGATGGCGACGCAGGCGCTGATGGGCACGCCGGTGAAGATACTGAACAAACGCGGGGGATGGCTTCTGATCCAGATGCCTGACTTGTATATCGGGTGGACAGATGACCCTGTCAGTGAGATGACTGATGATGAGCTTAATAACTGGAAAAAGAGCGACAGGCTTATCTACATGGAACACACGGGAGTAATAACTGACAATAGCGGGCAGACAGTCTCGGATGCCGTTTTCGGGATGATTGTTCAGAAAACAGGCGAAATGGGTTACTCATGCATGGTGAAGTTTCCCGACGGCAGGGAGGGGCAGGTGAAAAAGACAGAGGTTGCTGACTTCCGGAAATGGGCAGAAAGTGTTGAGCCTGATGCGGACAAAATGATCAAATTCGCCGGATTATTTCTGGGCTCTCCTTACCTATGGGGAGGTACATCAACTAAAGGGGTTGATTGCAGCGGGTTTGTAAAGACAATCTATTATTCAGGAGGAATTATTCTCAGGCGTGACGCCTCGGGACAATATAAGTATGGCCTTGAGCGGAGCATAGAAATCCCGTGTGATTCCCTTGCTCCGGGTGACCTTCTCTTCTTCGGAAGGGTCAGGGACGGCAAGAAGCGTATAACACATACAGGAATGTATATTGGCGATACGGAATTCATTCATTCGTCACGGCTTGTCAGGATAAACAGCTTCGATTCCACAAGGACGAACTACAGCGAGTATCTTCTGGGCATACTTCAGGGGGCGAAGAGAATCATCGGTGTTGCCCCGGGTGAAGGTATGGAAAGGGTATCACAGCACAGCTGGTATTTTTAAAATAAAAGGATACTTGCCTGAGTGACAGTACCCTTTGGGATTTAAATTTATTCTTCATGCAAGTTCCATTCAATCAATCTGATAAGTATTTCAAATACGAATAAAACTTACATGAGCAGTAACTCACAATAGGAAATGATTATTTCTCTTCATGTAAGTTCCATTAGACCAATAAAATAACATCAAATAATCTAATGAAAAAAAGAGATTTCATCAAGATCGGAGGCCTCGCTGCCGGGGCCCTTATGGTCGGATGCACATCGGCCGCATCCGACGGCACTGTCAGAAAAGGCAGTTCAGTGAAAAAGGGCAGCGGGGTCCTGAAACTGAGTTACAGACCCTATGAGCTGCAGCTGAAACATGTATTTACCGTTGCAACAAACTCAAGGACAACCACTCCGGTGGTACTTACCTCGATTGAATATGACGGCGTCACCGGCTTTGGCGAGGCATCAATGCCTCCATACCTGGGTGAGAGTCATGAGTCAGTGCTGAATTTCCTTTCGAAGGTCGACCTGGGACAGTTCAGTGACCCATTCCTGATGGAGGATATTATTGAATATATAGTAGGTGTAATGCCCGGTAACTATGCTGCCAAGGCCTCGCTTGACATCGCCCTGCACGACCTAACCGGCAAGCTTCTTGGCCAGCCGTGGTTCAGGCTGTGGGGACTCAACCCGGAGAAGACACCTCTTACCAGTTTCACGATTGGCATTGACACTGCTGACGTCGTCAGGGAGAAGACCCTGGAGGCAAGTGCCTTCAAACTGCTGAAGATCAAGCTTGGGCGCGATAACGACAGGGAGATGATAGAGACGGTAAGATCAGTGACCGACGTGCCGATCTTCGTTGATGTAAACCAGGGATGGAAGGACAGGAATTATGCTCTGGAGATGGCCCATTTCCTGAATGAAAACCACGCTGAGTTCATTGAGCAGCCGATGCCCAAGGAGCAGATCGATGACATCGCATGGCTGACGGAGAGGAGTCCCTTGCCGATTGTCGCCGACGAGGCTCTGCAGACGGTAGATCAGCTCCTCGGCATGAAAGGCATATACAGCGGCATCAATATAAAGCTGATGAAGTGCGGCGGTATGCATGCCGCATACAAGATGATCACGATGGCCAGGCAGATGGGGATGAAGATATTGATAGGATGTATGACCGAAACCTCATGTGCGGTTTCAGCAGCAGCACAGCTCTCTCCGCTGGTGGATTGGGCCGACCTCGATGGCAACCTGCTGATTAGTAATGATGTATATGAAGGCGTGACCGTTGTTGACGGCAGGGTCAGTTTGCCTGACAGGCCCGGGATAGGAATAGTTGAAATTTAATACATAAGATTCTATATGAATATTAAAGCGCGTCAGGAAGCTGAACACTTCCTGAAAAATGAGACGCAATTTCATCTTGGCATGCTGCCGACAGAGCAGGCTAATTCCAGGACCCGCAACCTTGACCGGATATTTGCTGAAAGTACCGGTGAGGGAGTGAAAACCCTGTTGTCAGTAGATACGGATATATTACCGATGGCTGAAAAGATTTTCAGGAGTAATGAGTACGACAGACTTGTAAAGGCCGGTTTAAAGGCAATCTCGGATGGGAAGAAGATTATATTTTCCGGGTGCGGCGCAACAGGACGTTTAAGTATCCTGCTTGAGTCATTCTGGAGATGCTTTTTCAGGGATCTGCGGCAGGATCATCCGGATATCTATGAAAGAGTAAAGCATGTTGAGAACTCCGTATTCAGTATTATGACGGGGGGTGATTACGCACTTATCAGGGCTGTGGAGTATTTTGAGGATTACCAGGAATTTGGCAGGCAGCAGGTGAGGGAACTTAATGTTAACGAAGGCGATATTCTTGTTGCTATAACCGAGGGAGGTGAGACCTCGTCAGTTCTGGGTACACTTGCAGAAGCTGCTGACAGGGGTGCTGAAGTATTCCTTATGTTTAACAATCCCGCCGATATCCTTTGCAAATATATTGAGCGTTCCAGGAAAGCCATTGAAGATCCTCGTGTTACTGTGCTTGACCTGTACTGCGGACCGATGGCAATTGCAGGCTCCACACGGATGCAGGCAACAACATCGGAACAGCTCATTGCCGGGGCAGCCCTGGAATCAATACTGGGAGGGACTTTCAGCAAGCTGCTTTCAGCTGAAGAACTGAAGATTCTCAATATCAGGGAGATTGACTATGCCGGGGCATACAATGAGATGCTAAATGAACTGCTCTCTGTTGAAAACACGAAGATCCTTGGTGATTATATCAGGATGGAGCACGACATCTACATCCGGAACGGACTGGTCACCTACTACGGCAATTCCCTGATGCTGGATATCTTCACTGACACCACCGAACGCTCTCCGACATTCATGCTACCGCCATTCAGGAAATATGACGACACTGTTTCGCCACCGTCATGGGCTTTTGTCAAGAATCCTCTTCTGCCCACTCCCGAAGCATGGGTAAATGTCCTGGGGCGTACCCCCAGATGTCTTGAGTGGGACGGGGAACTGTACAGTAACATGAATGCTCCGCAGGCACTCATATCAGACCCTCCTCAGCTTGATATATCACAGATCCTCAAATTTCAGATAGGCAATGAAGAGGATAAATCACGTTTATCAAGAAAGCCTAATGTTGCAGTTAATGTGATCAGTCGCCTGGAAGTGACACGGCCGGAATATGAAGACTATCAGGCAGCCTTGAATGAAGAAGCGGAAAAGTACCTGAGCAGATATTCCCTGATAATAGGGACATGCGATGAGGCAGCAAGTTATAAGATATCCTGTTCGCCGCAAAGTTCGGTATTCAGTCTGATGGACCGGCTGGCAGTCAAGCTTGTGCTGAATACGGTTTCGACCGGAACGATGGTTTTAATGGGCAGGGTGTTGGGCAACTGGATGAGTTGGGTTGATGTCACCAACAAGAAGCTTAAAGACAGAGGCATAAGGTTGATTTCCGATATCTGTGGTATGAGTTACGAAGAGGCCTGTTATGCTCTCCATGAATCACTTGAAGAATTAAAATCCTTCAATTTTTCAGAAAAAGAAAAACCATCGCCGGTTCAGTACACTATTAAGAAGATCAGGTCTTCCCGGAAGGCTTAAACTGAATTTAGATAAATAATTGAAAATTTGTAATACATCTTATCAATAAAACTTATATCTTGCTTGTCGGACGGAAATCAACTAAATCATCAATATAACCTAATCAATTACTATTTAACCCTAAATCCAATAACATGAGAACAAGACTATTAATGTTGTTTGCGGTTTTGGGATTTATGCTTTCACAAAGCATTTATGCTCAGCCCAAGACTGTGACAGGGACTATCACTGACGCCACGACGAATGAGACGTTGCCGGGTGTCAACGTGATAATCAAGAACACCACCACCGGTACCAGCACTGATCTGAACGGTTTCTTTTCGATCAATGTTGCTCCCGGGCAGGTGCTTGTTTTTACATCGCTGGGGTATGCATCACAGGAGGTGCCTGTGGGTGCATCCAACAGGATCGATGTAAAAATGAGTCCTGATGTTGAATTTATCGAAGAAGTCGTTGTTGTCGGGTATGGCACACAGAGAAGAGCCAACCTGACAGGCGCGGTTTCTACGGTAAATGTTGAAAAGACTCTTGAGGCAAGGCCGATCGCTGATGCCGGCCGTGGCCTTCAGGGTACTATGCCCGGTCTCAGTGTAGTTATCCCCAGTGGAGAGATAGGATCGGACCCGATCATGAAGATCCGTGGTCAGATCGGCTCACTACGGGGAGAATCATCACCTCTGATTCTGGTCGATAACGTTGAGATACCCTCGATTCAGATGCTCAACCCTTCTGATATAGAGTCGATCTCAGTGCTGAAGGATGCAGCATCGGCATCTATCTACGGATCAAAGGCTGCCTTCGGCGTTATCCTGATTACCACCAAGAAGGGCGCAGTAAATCAGGGAGTGAATGTTTCATACAATGGTAACCTATCATTCCAGAACATCTCAAAGAAGATGGAGATGGCCGGTCTGGACGCACTGGAATACGCCATGCTGGCATTTGAGCGTCGCGGTGCTACCGTGGCAGGAGCATTCTGGATGGTAACGCGCGAAGGATATGAGAAGGCTGTTGAGTGGAAGGAGAAATGGGGGGATATTGTCAAACCTGATGACCCGATGCTCTATGGCCGCGACTGGTACGTTGATGCTAACAACCGTAAGATCGGATTAAGGACTTATGATCCTTATTATTACATGATAAAGGAGTGGGCCCCGACACAACTGCACAACTTCTCGGTAAGCGGTAAAACCGGTAAAACAGACTATAATATAGGTCTGGGTTACCTCGATCAGTCAGGCATCATCAAACCTTCAAAGATAGATGACTTCAGGCGTTATAACGGATCGATCCGCGTTGGCACGGATGTGAATGACTGGCTCAGGGTGACCGCTGGTACCATGTACTCAAAACGCAATAAGAGATATGCCTATGCAACCAGCTCCACATCGGCAGACCCGTGGCTTTATCTTTACCGCTGGGCACCGACCTACCCGCTGACCACGGAAGACGGTGACCCGATCCGCAGCCCGGTATACGAAATGAGTGCTGCCAACACGGCCTTTATCGAGCATAATTATACGAGCGTGAACGGCGGATTAGAGATCACTCCTGTAAAAGACTGGAAAATCTACTTCGATTACACTCACGCCAACATGGAATATATTACGAAAAGACCTGGTACCCGTTATACGGCACGTAACAGTTGGACATCTGCCCTGCCTAAATATGATGATAACGGTGATAGAATCTATATGGATGATTCAGGTCAGGTTGTCTCCTCTTCTGCTACGGGAGCGATGCCGGCTTACGAACTGGATATGATGACCTATACGGCTGTCGGCTCAAACCCTGATCATGTGTACCGTCGTTCGCAGAATGATCAGAGGAATACTCTGAACCTCTACAGCACCTATGACATGAAGCTCCTGGATGATCATCAGTTCAGGTTCATGCTCGGAATTAACAGGGTTGGATATGAATACGCCTATAACTGGTCGCAGACAACGCAGCTGATTGATTACAACAATCCGCAGTTTGACCTGGCATACGGAAACCAGACCACCAGCGGCGGTGAGGACTGGGAATCACAGCTCGGTTTCTATGGGCGTATTAACTATAATTTCAAGGAGAAGTACCTGATTGAAGCAAACCTCAGGTATGACGGAACCTCAAAATTCCCGACTGATCTTCAGTGGCGCTGGTTCCCATCATTCTCCGCAGGCTGGATAGCCACGGAGGAGCAGTTTATGGACTGGGCAAGGCCGGCACTCAGCCTCCTGAAATTTCGCGGCTCATGGGGAACCATCGGCGACCAGACAGTTCCCAACTCTCTATACATCCCCACCATGTCAGGATCGGAGAATACCTGGCTGCTCGGAGGCGCAAAGCTATACCAATTCGCTACCCCGGGAGCAGTTTCAGCTACAGTCACCTGGCAGGATATCACAACCCTCAACCTGGGCCTCGATGCACGTTTCCTGAGCAACAAACTCGGATTGACCTTCGACTGGTTCAGGCGTGACACCAGGAACATGATTGTTCCTCAGGAGGGTCTCCCGACAACATTCGGAACCGGAGCACCCCAGAGTAACTTCGGGTCGCTGCGTACAAACGGGATGGAAATACAGGTCGATTACAACCACCGGTTTAAAAACGGATTGGGTATCACCCTTACCGCAACACTTGCTGATGCTGTATCAAAGATCACGGAATACGGTTCAACCAAGAGTATAGATTCATGGTATGTCGGTAAAACCTACGGTGAGATATGGGGTTATGAAACCGACCGTCTTTTCCAGGCAGATGACTTTGCCTACGACAATGAAGGCAACCTGATCCAGATCCAGGTTCCCAATGAAACCGGGAGTTCCAATTACACTATTTATCAGCTTGTCGATCCTGCTAACGTCGCAATACAGGGAAGACTGCAGGCAGGGAACTTCTATTTCATGCCGGGCGATGTGAAATTCGTGGATCAGAACGGTGACGGATATATCAATCCGGGCAACAGGCTGGTTGAAGATGCAGACGGGAATCCCGACTACGGTGACCTCAAGATCATTGGAAACTCGACTCCTCGTTACATGTACGGTTTTCGTGCCGACCTGGATTTCAGGGGTGTAGATCTCTCATTCTTTATCCAGGGCGTTGGAAAACGCGAAGTATGGGGTGACGGATTCCTTGCTATCCCGGGGTACTACTCCGCAAACGGAGCCATGCCGCAGGCTTTCGCCGGTGATTTCTGGAGAGAAGACAGAACCGATGCCTTCTATCCGCGTCCGTACGACCAGTCCGGAAGCAGCACAACTCTCAATATGCAGCCCCAGACCAGGTATCTGTTGAATATGGCATATACGAGGCTTAAGAATATAACACTTGGCTATACCCTTCCTTCCAACCTGACCAAAAAGGTAATGATCAGCAGATTACGTGTTTATGTAGCCCTCGAAAACTTCTTCACGTTTGACCATCTGGGCACAATTCCTATTGACCCCGAAGCGATTGGAGGATACTCCATGTGGAGAGAATCATACTATAACATGGATAGGACAGGTGTCGGCGTACCAACATTCAAGAGCGCATCGGTCGGACTTCAGGTTAACTTCTAAAACTTAAGAATTATGAAAAGAAAATTAATCATAATCATAGCTGCAGTAGCTCTGATATTCAGCGGATGCGAAGAATTCCTCGACAGACCGTCACGAACTACAATGAATGACCAGAACTACTGGACATCCGAAAACAACCTTCGTCTCTTTTCGCATGGGTTCTACCTTAACTACTTTGTAGGTTACAACTCCTCCTGGGGTACTGCTTACACCCCTTTGAGGGGATATTACCTGTCCGATGACTTTACATCTACCGGGAAACAGTGGGGCTTTGAAACACAGCCCCCCTCTTCCAGAGCCTCAACAAGTGAAACTCCTGACTGGCTGAGCACATATTGCGGTCCGACATGGAATTTTGCATATGTCAGGAAGTCCAACCTTTTCCTCGAGAGAATTGAGACAATGAAGGGCGACATACTTACCGAGGAAGCCTATAATCACTGGAGTGCCGTTGCCCGCTTCTTCAGGGGTTATGAATACAGCAGGCTTGTGAGCGTATTTGGTGATGTGCCTTATTACGACAAGGTAATACTTGACTCGGAAATGGATCTCCTTTACAAGGACAGGGATTCCAGGACTCTTGTCATGGATAAGGTCTATGATGATTTTGTCTACGTACTGGCCAACATGCGTCTATCTGACGGAAATGCCCAGTACCTGAACAGGTACATCGCTGCCGGATTTATTGCACGGTTCATGCTTTTCGAGGGCACCTGGCAGAAGTATCACCTCAACAATACGGAAAAAGCCAAGAAGTACCTTCAACTGGCGGTTGATGCTGCGAATCTTGTGATGGCGTCAGGCAAGTTTTCATTCACGAGTGATTTTCGTTCCCTGTTCGGATCGATGGATCTGGCAGGCAACAAGGAGGTGATAATGTACAGGCATTACGATGCAGCACTGGGTGTCACACACCATATTGCGTCATATGCCAATACGACAGAAAGTCAGCCTAATTCAGGTAACCTGTGGCTTGCCAAGTCATTCATCTGTGCTGACGGGCAGGTATATCAGTCATCAACACTGCCTGATGCCGACAAGCTTGATTTTGTGAGCATGATCGCCACTCGCGACCCGCGCTTTGAAGCCACCTTCTGGGATGCGCCGAAGAAAGAAGCTGCCACACTGCTTCTGTCAGATAAGTTCATTGACAGGATAGGCCCGACCTACTACGGAGGCTCCTACCCGGCCCAGTACGGTTCGAACACCAATACCAACGATGCCCCTGTGATGAGGCTGGGAGAGGTGGTCCTTAACTGGATTGAGGCAAAGGCTGAACTTGCAACGATGGGTGGCCCGGCCGTCAGCCAGGCAGATATTGACGCATCGATCAACGCAATACGCAATCGCCCGCTGGATGCAGTTGCCATTGGCAAGGGAATACAGAAGACCACTCCTTTGTCGCTGGCAAGCCTTCCGGATGATCCTGAGCGCGATGCTGATGTTACTCCGCTGTTATGGGAGATACGCCGTGAGCGCAGAATGGAGTTTGTTTATGAACATTCACGGTTGCTGGACCTCAAGCGCTGGAAAAAGCTCAGTTACATGGATGTCACCACCAATCCCGATCTGCACCTGGGATTATGGATTGACTTCCCTGTTGAGTATCCCGAGTGGCTGATAGCTGCCAAGGTTGGCAAGCTCAAGGTCCAGAACGGAGTTGGAGATGTTATAACATATGACGGCACCAATGCTGCAGAGATGGTCGGGTATTATATTCCTGAGAACATTGCCCCCAGGGATGCATTCACCGACAGGGTCTATCTCGCACCTGTCGGAATGACACAGATAGCCGAGTACGCTGATAAGGGTTATACTCTGACTCAGACTCCCGGCTGGTAGATGATTTTTGGTTGCCCCGCGATGGGGTAGAATTTGGGTTGGTTATTTTTAATTGCAGAGACGCGCACCGCGCGTCTCTGCTTCATTTATGCAGTGATGCATCCACTCTTACCAGCTTGATTTGCCAACGTCTGACAACCTGCAAATCAAAAATTTACCATGATATATGACATAAACCTTATGTACGGTTTCCCCGACGCTGCAATAACACCAGATGGGTAAAGGGGCTGATTATGAGGGCAACCGATTGAATAATAGTCATATATTCAATTCACTAATGCTTGTTCGAGACAGAATTAAGTTTTCCGACAGGCCTTTGACAGAATATTTATAAAAAAATAACAACTTGTCATACATCTTATCAGGAAAACAATTATCTTGCTTTGCGTATTCAAAATAATCAATCAGGGCCAGACCATGACTTGAAGCAATACTATTTGACCCGTGAGTGTGACATTTTGGATAAATGTTGTATCTTGACTTATTGAATGATATATGGTGATCTATCACCACCGGATTACTTTACAGAACCCTATTTACTAACCTAAAACATTGATTTATGTTGATGTCAAAAAAAATGACCGAATGGTGTAAGCGCTTTATGCTGTCGGTGTTTGCCCTGCTTCTTGTTTCCTGGACGGTATCTGCCCAGAATACAAGAGTGACCGGCAAGGTTACAGACAATGCCGGTCTGCCAATCCCGGGGGTGACGGTACTGATAGAAGGTACTACCACCGGCGTGGCAACAGACTATAATGGCACATACTCGATTGAGGTTTCCTCAAACGGTGTGCTTCTCTTCTCTGCTATCGGAATGGAGAGTCAGAGAGTTCCTGTTAATAACAGGTCAGTTATAAACCTCACAATGGTAGAATCATCTGTGATGGTTGAGGAGGTTGTGGTCACTGCTCTCGGTATCGAAAAGGAGAAGAAAGCCCTGGGCTATGCCGTTCAGGATCTCAAGAGCGATGAGATCATGAGGAACAAGCAGACCAACATCATCAACTCTCTTGCCGGAAAGGTTGCCGGGGTTAATGTTACACAGTCAAGCGGTTCAGCAGGTTCAGGATCAACCATTATCATCCGCGGAGGCAACTCGGCGAGTGAGTCACGTGACAACCAGCCCCTGTTCGTTGTTGACGGTATAATCTATGATAACTCAACCGTGAACAGCGGAAACTCGGGAACTGACGGGGTGACAAGGAATGCAACCTCATTCGGTAACCGCGTCATGGATATTAACCCGGATGATATTGAAAGCATGTCGATCCTTAAGGGCGCTGCCGCTTCTGCACTGTATGGTTCGCGCGCTGCAGACGGTGTGGTTATCATCACAACAAAGAGAGGAAGTGAAGGTCCTGTGAAAATTGACTTCAATTCAAAATATTCATACTCCTGGACTGGTATTCTTCCTGAACTGCAGGGTGTATACGGCAGAGGGTTTTATAACCAGGCCGGTGTGTTCAGTGACTTTACCACCCAGTCATGGGGCAATCCGATCACCGGTACTGTCTATGACAACGTGGGCAACTTCTTCCAGGGAGGCAATGTGTTCGATAACAGTCTGAGCATCTCCGGCGGAAGCAAGAGCAACAGCTTTTATCTATCTGTCTCCAATTTTGACCAGACCGGCGTTGTGCCCCTGACCGGGTATGACAAGACCACATTCCGTTTCAATGGTGAACAGAAGTACGGCAAGCTGACAGTGGGTGCAAACGCGGCCTATTCGATTTCAAATACGGCAAAAACACTAACGTCAGCCGGACTCTATAATGGTGGTGGAAACGGTACCATGACTGCTACCTACGGATGGGCACGCAGTGATGATATGTCAAAATACCTGAACGAAGACGGGACCAAATACAGGAGATTTGAAGGACTGATGGAACTGGCAGATGAAGTTGAAAATCCTTACTGGATCATCAACAAGAACAAACTTACCGATGAAGTCAACCGCTTCACCGGGGGTATCAATGCCTCTATAGACGTGACTGAATGGTTCAACATCATCTACCGTGTCGGTTACGACACCTACAAGAGCGGGGCTTTTACCTATATCGCTCCCGGAGGATCCGTGCTTGAGAAATACCAGGATGGCCGACTCAGCAAGAGCAGTTCTGATTATGAGTTTATTACATCAAACCTGATGCTCAATTTCAACAAGAGTGTAGGGGACTTCGATCTGAACCTACTTTTGGGTCATACAGCTGAGAATACCAACAGGGTATTGCGGACAAACTGGGGTTACGGTTTCTCCACCGCAGGTACGATAAGCTTTGCGAATATTGTTGACGACACCAAGTTCTTCACTGAAAGAAACGTAACGAAACGACTGGTGGGTGCCTTCGGTGAATTCAGAGCCTCATACAAGAGCATTGCATACCTCACGGTGACGGGACGAAACGACTGGTCGTCAACGCTGCCCATAGAGAACAGGTCCTATTTCTATCCGTCAGTATCAGGTAGCCTTGTATTTACGGAGCTGCTTCCGAAGAATGACATACTCTCATTCGGCAAGATCCGTGCCTCCTGGGCACAGGTTGGCAAGGACGCCGATGCCTATGCCACGAACACTTATCTCTGGGCACCCCAGGTGGTCAGCGCTCAGTTCGTAGGTACGGGTAACAGCTGGACAGGAGGAAGCCCGAATCTTGTTCCCGAGATACAGACCTCGACCGAATTCGGTGCGGAATTGCAATTTCTTCAAGGCAGGCTGGGATTAGACTTCACATACTATACCAGTGTGACCAAAAACCAGCTGGCAAGTCCTCGCCTTGCACAGTCGACAGGATTTATTTTTCTGACGCTGAACAGCGGCTCGGTACACAACAAGGGTATGGAGCTTTCAATTAACGCCACTCCTGTAAAGAGCCAGGATTTCACCTGGGATCTGACCCTGAACCTCTCCGGAAACCGCGGCACCCTGGGTGAATTTCTCCCGGGTGTAGGGCTGTTCTATGTTACCGACGTTCAGATCGGGGGAGTGAAAGCTGCCTCCATCCCCAACGGAGGATACTTCCTTGGTCTGACAGGCGATTACTGGGAGAGAGAAAAGGATGGTGACGGCAACGAAATACCGGACGGAAGGTATCTGATTGACGAAGTTACCGGACTCTACCAGAACACGAAGGTTACAACCAACGTCATCGGTAACCGAGAACCGGATTTTATCGGTGGATTGAATAACAATTTCCGTTATAAGAACCTGAACTTCTCTTTCCTGTTTGACATAAGGAAAGGTGGAGACATCTACAACGGTACAGAGTATTTCCTTACAGTGAATGGCTTGAGCATGAGGACTCTGGATCGTGAATCTGTCACTGTTACAGGCCTCTCCTCTTCAACCAATGAACCGCTTTCCTATACTTATCAAGCCGGACAGACCTACACTATAGGCGGTGCTTCATATTCAGGTGAGTATATGATACAGCAATACTGGTTAAACTATGCCAATAATGCCTACAATTTCATGACCAGTACTAACTGGTTAAGGCTTCGCTCCATGTCGCTGTCATACGACTTTGGCGGCCTGCTTGGTAACAACAAGTACATAAAAGGCCTCTCCGCTTCGGTAGCAGGATATAACCTCTGGCTATGGACCAACTATAAGGGAATGGATCCCGAGGTCAGCGTCTCCGGTTCAGGAACGGGAGGCTCCGGCTCGATGGGTATCGATTATTGCGGTGTCCCGGCTACCAGGAATGTCACTTTCGGACTCAATGTCACATTTTAATAACGGATTTAACAACATAGGATTATGAAAAAGATATTGTATATAACATTAAGTCTGATCTTCCTTTTAGGGTCGTCCTCCTGTGAGAAGTGGCTGGATGTCAACGTTGACCCTGATAACCCAAATGATCAGAGTGCGACGCCGGAAATCAGGCTTCCCTGGATACAGCACTACTACCTGTATGCATGGGGTGTTGCAAACGTTCGTTCCAGCTTCATTAACGGGACACTTGGCTACCTTTCTTCAACCAGTTCCAATAGCAGGCTTGTTGCCTGGAACCCATCACAGAGCAGTTGTACTACCATCTACCAGAACTGGTTTCTTGGTGCGGCAGTCAATCTTAACCCTCTTATTGAAAGAGCTGAAGAGTCAGGTGCTTATCACTACCTGGGAGCTGCTTACTGTATCAAATCCATGGGTTTTCTGATGATGCTCGACATCTACGGGGAGATGCCATATACGGAAGCCATGACCGGGAAGTATAATCCTGTCTACGACCAGGGAGATGTCATCTACAATGGATGTATGGAAGACCTGGATAAAGCCATTGAATACTTTGGTATGGCACAGGAGGCAGGTGCTCCTGCTCTTTCTGAGGGAGATGCATGGAATTACGGTGATGTCAACAAATGGATCAAGTTATGCTATGGCCTCAAGGCCCGCTATCTGCTTCAGGTCTCAAAGAAATCCATATATGATCCTGATGCTGTTCTGGCTGCCCTGCAAAATGCCCCCCAGTCAAATGCCGATAATATCATTTTGAGGCATTACAATGTTGAGGGTGATCCCACTATGTTTACTACCGGCGATCCCTATCAGGCTAATGTCACATGGGATTATGCCGCCTACGGTTCATCACAGCGCTCTACAAGATGGTACGCTAATCTGCTGACTAATAATTTCACGGGTGGTTCGGGTGTTATTGACCCGCGTATGTCCAAGCTTCTTCCTGCAATGATGACGAACATTGAATTGAACTCCTCGGGTGATATAGTCGATTATGACTGGGCCAGGGATATAGGTGTTGATATAATGTACTCTGATATCAGGCAGAACAGCGGCCCGTCAAATTCTTCATATACAGCGACAGAAAAAACAATTGAATATACAATTTCTGATGATACGGAAAGAGCTGCGTTCATTGCTGCTGTGCCTCATCCTTACACAGTTGACGGGACTTCAGTTGCCGTCACCTATCCGGGAGGCTCTTTCTATATTAACAGCACAAACTACAAAAGGGCCGGTGATACCGTATTTGTGAACATGAGATCCAACAGCATGTCAACCAGCGGCAGGTCTGTTACTGACATGTATTACTATCCGACCAGCAGTGAACCTGCTGTCGGGGGTACAGGGACTTTCTTTGCCAGACCAGATTCTGATTCTGATATTCTTACCTATGCCGAGATGTGTTTCATCAAAGCAGAGGTTTACCTGAGGCAAGGTAATGCGCCGGAAGCTTTCACTGCATACAGAGCAGGCATTCAGGCCAGCTTCGACCGCATGCAGACTAAGCTGAATGAATGGGTGTCGGCCGGCACCATAAACCCTGATCAGATGCCGATGGATGAGGGAGATATTGCCGCGTACCTGGCAAGCCCGGCTGTTGCTCAGACAGCTTCAGCTCTCACCATGGCTGATATCATGCAGCAGAAGCTGATCGCCCTTGGGATAAACATGCAGAACTGGAATGACATGCGCCGTTTCAACTACAGCGCAGGCAACATTGGGAGCTTTGGAGTAGTCTACAAAGACTACAAGAGACCTTATGAATTTACCGCAACCAATATCATGACCGGGACCAGTCCTTCCGATCCGACATACTGGTTCCGTCGTTTCAACCACAGCGCCCATGAAAGCAACTATAACAATGAGCAATTGATGGCATCAAATCCTCTTGCAATGCAGGATGCCATATGGAGTGATCCCGTATGGTGGGATAAAGAATAATAGTTTAATTCAGTATCAGATTGAGGGGGTGCCAGGATTTTCTGACACCCCTTTTATTATGCTCGATAATTTGATAAGGAATGATGTTCTGATCGTAAACTTCAGGTACCAGTCTGCACTTCCTTGAATCCGCTTCTCTCAATCAGCGGTTCCAGTGACGGTTCGCGGCAGCGGAAGGCCTGGTAGAGTTCGTCAGGCTCCCTGCTGCCGCCCTTTTCCAGGATGTTTTTCCTGAAAGCCAGGGCTGTCTCCCTGTCAAATATGCCTCTCTCCCTGAACAGGCTGAAGGCATCGGCATCAAGCACCTCGGCCCACTTGTAACCGTAGTATCCTGCCGCATAACCTCCCGAGAAGAGGTGGGCAAAGGAGACGCTCATGCATGAGCCTTCGGCATGCGGCAGCAGCAGGGCAGGGGCCATGGCTGCTCTCTCAAACGCCACAATGTCACCGTCAAACGGCTCCCTGAGTGTGTGCCAGGCCATGTCGAGAAGGCCGAAGCTGAGCTGCCGCATGCATGCATATCCCTCGTTATAGGTCAGCGACTTCTTCAGTTGCATCAGGATCTCATCAGGTATCTTCTCTCCGGTCTGCCAGTGCGCCGCCCAGGTGTCGAGCCACTCCTTCTCCCATGCCCAGTTCTCCAGTATCTGCGACGGCAGCTCCACGAAATCGCGCTTCACGTTGGTGCCTGCCAGGCTCTCATAGGTGCAGTCCGACAGCATACCGTGGAGCGCATGACCGAACTCATGGAGGAACGTATTCATCTCACTGTGAGAGAGCAGCGACGGCCTGGCAGGGGTCGGACGCGTGAAATTCATCACCAGTGAGACCACCGGGATTACCCTCCTCCCGGCCTCAACATGTCTGCGGCCTTCAACCTCTGCCCCAGGCTCCCGGCTCTGTTCGCGGTAGCCTGTCATCCATGCGCCGCCGCTCTTGCCCGGCCGGGGATGAAAGTCGAGCATGAGAATGGCTATGATACCCCTGTCGCCGTCATGAACCTCATAGGCGGTCACCTCATGACTGTAAACCGGAATTTCACTGTTCTCCCTGAAGGTCAGGCCGTAGAGCGTTGTGGCCAGTCCCAGCACTGCTTCTCTCACCTTCTCCAGCGGCATGTATGGCCGCAGCGCCTCATCGTCGATCTTAAACCGCTCCAGGCGCAGCTTCTCGGAAAAGTAAGCCCAGTCCCATCGCTCGATCTTTGCATTATGACCCAACCTGCGGGCATATTGCTCTATTTCTTCCAGATCGCGTGTGCCGGCGGGTGTTGATGCCTCCAGCAGCTTTTGCAGGAAACTGTTCACCTCTTCAGGTGTGGATGCCATACGATCTTCAAGGGCGTATGATGCATAGTCGCCGAAGCCGAGCAGATGTGCCAGCTGCAGTCTCAGATCAACTATCCGTTTCACGATGGAGCTGTTGTCGTGCTTATTGCCACGGAAGGCACGTACGGAAAATGCCCGGAAGAGCTTCTCCCTCAGGTCGCGACGGTCGGCGTACTGCATGAAGGGCACGAAACTGGGAGCATGAAGCGTGAAGAGCCACCCCTTCGCTTCTTTCTCTTCTGCAAGGACTGCCGCTGCCTCGCGGATCCCGGAGGGCAGTCCTGCCAGCTCATCTTCCGAGGTGAGATGAAGGGTGAAGTCATTGGTCTCTGCCAGCACGTTCTCCTCAAACTTCAGAGAGAGGGTTGAGAGCTCGACGGTTATCTCCCTGAACTTTTCCTTGTCGTTGTCGGAGAGGGCTGCACCGCCCCTGACAAAACCCTTGTACTTCCGGTCAAGAAGTATGCGCTGCTCGGGGTTCAGACCCAGCTGATCCATTGTATCGTAAACACTCTTTACCTTACGGAAAAGGGCCGGATTGAGTGTGATGTCATTGGCAAAGTTGGTCAGCAGGGGTGAGACCTCCATGGCCGCTGCCTGGAGCTCTGGTGAGGTGTCGGCACTGTTCAGGTTGAACAGCAATGCGGTAATTTGATTAAGGAGACAGCCTGCCATCTCCAGCGCCTCAATGGTTTTCCGGAAGTCAGGCTCAGCCGGGTCCGAGATGATGTCGTCTATCTCCCGTCGCGCCTTTTCTATGGCCTGCTCTACGGCAGGCCTGTAGTGTTCCGGCTTAATGAGCTCAAAGGGCGCAATGTTGAAGGGGGTGTTCCACTCCTGAAGAAGGGGGTTAGGGTTTTCAATATTTTGGTTCATGGGTTTGGACTGAATTGAGACAAATATATATCCTTTTTGTTCTACAATACTATAACCGCTACGCGGTAAGGTTTTAATTCTGGTGCATGACCTACAACACTGTAACCGCTACGCGGTAAGGTTTCACCCATTGGCTGATGGCCATCATGTAATGAAAAAAAATGCCATATCAGAGGAGATATGGCATTGATGTCTTTGGTGGAGTATGTTCAGAACGGCAGGTCGTCGAGCTCGGGGTCGGGTGAGGGGGCATCTTCAAGCTTAGGGAGGGCAGCAGCCTGCTCTCCGTCCTCAGCAACGGCGACGCCGCGGACGACGCTCAGGGCGTTGAGGTTGGTGATGTAATTCACCATCCCGTTCTTTTCCCAGCGGTTGCCTTTGAGGTTGAAAGTGACTGTCACCTCCTGCCTCAGCCATGACTCATCAATGAGGTCACACCTCTCCTGTGTCAGCTGGAACTTGAGGAAGTCAACGAATGCCTGTCCGCTGCTGCTATCCTTGTGTTCAATCACGAACTCGCGCTTGCGGAAGCGTTCACTGACCCTGTTGACAGGGTAAACCTCGGCAACCTTGCCTGCGATCTGGTATTCCATTATTGTTTTATTTTTTCACGATCTCGAGCAGCTCAACCTCAAAGAGGAGCGTCGAGTAGGGTGGGATAGGGCCGGTGCCCTGTTCGCCGTAACCCAGTTCATAAGGAATGTAGAATTTGAATTTGGATCCGACGGGCATCAGCTGGATACCTTCCTGCCATCCGCTGATAACCTGGTTCACACCGAACTGAGCGGGCTCACCGCGGTCAAGCGAGGAGTCAAACCTGGTGCTGTCAAGGAGCATGCCGGTGTAATGGACTTTAACCATATCCTGAGGACCCGGTTTGTCTCCGGTGCCCATGGTGATTACTTCATACTGCAGTCCGCTGCTTGTCTCCCGGACGCCCTCACGCTTCTTATTCTCTGCAAGGAAATTTTCACCTTCGTCTATGTTCTTTCCGTAAGCTTTTTTCATCTGATCTGCCTGTCTTTTTTGCATATAGGTCATAACATAACCCTGTGCAGTTTGTTCATCAAGTGTGTTCTTTTCATTCTCAGCATCGATCATCCCCTTGGCAAAAAGTACAGGGTCAATTTCGAGACTGTCGCTCATGAAATAGAAATAATTGGCAATGCCTATTGCATATGCAAGAGAGTCTTCTGCACTCTTCAGCTTTGTGCCGGTGATGCCTGACCTTGTATTGCATGAAGATGCAATCATGGATGCCGCCACGGCGAGGATTACTAAACCTTTGATTTTCATTGTCTCTGTTTTTATTTAAAATTTTGGCAAAGTTAATATTTTGGTATCAATTTAACGCTACTCATCTTCTTTTATCACCTCTAAAAGCTCAACTTCGAAGATCAGTGTCTCAAACGGTTTGATGATATTGCCTGCCCCTCTCTCCCCGTAGGCAAGGTCATAGGGAATATAGAGCATCATTTTTGAGCCTTCCCGCATCAGCCGGAGTCCTTCAACCCATCCTTTTATTACGTTGCTGACCCTGAACTGAGCCGGCTCGCCGCGGTCGTACGAGGAGTCGAACTTTGTTCCGGTTGCAGTCGTGCCCGTATAATGCACCCTGACAACATCATCAGGACCGGGTGTTGCCCCCGTACCCTGGGTGAGTACTTTGTACTGAAGTCCGCTCGGCATTATTACCACGCCCTCTTTTTTCCCGTTCTCGTCGAGAAACGCTTCTGCCTCCTGGATCTGAGCGCTGTACTCGGCAGTCAGCCGCGCTTTCTCACGCCTCTGCATATAGCTTACTATAAAAGCACTGGCAGTTGTATCGTTCATGGCGGCCTTCTCATTTTCGGCATCCTTCATCCCTTTATAGAACAGTTTTGTGCTGATATCAATGCTGTCGGCCACATAGTATTTATAATTTGCCACGCCGAGAGCATAGGATAGTGAGTCTTCAGAGCTCGACAGTTTTGATTTCTGCGCCGCAGCAGTGAATGTTGTCACGGCACAGAGAGCCATGACGGTTAAGATTTTGACATTTTTCATCGTTTCATTCGGGTAAATAAATAATTATTATTGCATGGGTCGAATGTAACTTACATGAAATAAAATAATCATTCCCTTTTGTGAGTTTCTGCTCATGTAAGTTTCATTAATCATTCTTGTGTGCAGAGAGCGGGTATGCTGCATATCTGCCGGTTAAAAATCACGCAAACATACATAAAAACAGCTGATTTTTCACTGGCGGACAAAATTCGGGCCCACGGACCGGGAACAAAAAAGCGGGATATTTAAATCATAACTTCACCGCCCTTGTGAATACCCTTTTCCCCGGAGGGCCGGGCAGGAGGGTCACCTCCATCCCCAGTTCCCGGAGCATCCTTTTCAGGGTTCCTTTTGCCGAGTATGTAACAAAAACCGATCCGGCATGCATCACAGCTGCTATCTTCCGCATCACCTCCCCACTCCACATCTCAGGCTGCTTGTCAGGACCGAAGGCATCGAAGAAGACAAGGTCAAAGAGACCTTCGGGTTGTTCTGTGGTCAAGTCAGCGACTGTCTTGTGAAGCGTGAACCATTTGGTAATCAAAACCGGTTTATCCCAGGGTGCTGAATGAATTGCTTCGAAGAGCTCCATGCCCTCTTCTCCGGTAAGTGATCCGTAATTAAGTTTTGAGAGGACTGAGGCGTCGAGCTGGTACTTTTCCAGAGAGGTATAATCCACTTTTATCCTGTGCTCAGAGGCATAGAGTGCTGTCAGAAGTGCATTCAGTCCCGTGCCGAACCCTACTTCCAGAATGGTGACACTGTCACCTTCTATGCTCCCGAGGCCTGCATTGACAAATATATGGTTTGACTCTGTGACTGCGCCAAAATGGGAGTGATAATGCTCATCCAGTTCAGGCACGTAAAGAGTGTGGGAACCATCGGAGGTGAGTTTGATTATGGTATCCAATTTGAATTTGCGATTTCAGACTTTTCGACTTTACGGACTTTCAACTTTCCTGCCCTCCGACTCTGTCGGACGAAGTCCGAAGCCTTGGCGGAGGAGGGAGACTTTCAACTTTGCTGCCAGTTCGATTCATACCATGTGCGTACGTCTGTAGCTATCATGCCTGCCCTGCGGGCGGCCTCTATACCCAGGTCGCCGTCCTCGAAGACCTCACATTCTGACGGATCGAGGTTCATCAGTTCGGCACACCGGAGGAAAGTTTCGGGGTGAGGCTTGTGGTTCTTCACATCATTGGCGGTGACAATGATGTCAAAATACTCTCTTATGCCTATTATCTCAAGCGTCTTCTCCACTGCCTCACGGTGTCCCCCTGTGCCCACTGCAATTGGCATCTTACCGTGATATTTCTGCACGAGGGCGGTGACAGGCTCAATGGGTGTCACGTTGTGCTGGATGGTATTAAACTCCTCCAGCTTGACCTGCATGATCTCCTCGGTTGAGACTCTGCCGGTCATACCGTTCTTTTCGATGATATCCTCTGCTATCTTCCAGCCGGGAGCGCCGGTATGTGCCTGCAGGAATGCCGTATCCATATGAATGCCAAAGTGGAGGCATGCCTTTTGCCACGCCTGGTAGTGCCACGGCATGGTGTTGGCAAGGGTGCCGTCGAGATCGAAGATGAGTCCTTTGACTCCGGGGGTGATATCAAATTCAGGCATTAGGCAGTATTCCAGTCTTCAGTCGGCAGTCAGCAGTCGGCAGTAGTGACAGTGTGGTTTTTCGGAATGGCAAGTACATAGGATGTTATTTACCAAGGAATTTTTTTATCTCGTTTGCGATATTCTCTCCGGTGAAGCCCAGTTTCTCGTCTAGCACCTTATAGGATGCAGAGAAGCCGAAGCTTTCCAGTCCGAACACCTTACCATCTGATCCGGCAAATCCGAGCATGGTGACGGGCAGGCCGGCCGTCAGGCAGAAGACCGGGATGCCGGGGGTGAGCACACTCTCACAGTACTCTTTATCCTGCATGCGGAACAGGCCTTCCGACGGTGCCGAGACAATCCGTGTTCTGATGCCGTCTGCCGAAAGCATGGTGTCAGCCTCAACGAGGGTGGCCACCTCCGATCCGCTGGCAACGAGTATCACGTCAGAGGTGGAGGATGCCTCCGAGACGATATAGGCGCCTTTTGCGGCCATCGCCGCGGCCTCAGCTCTTGTCATGCCCGTTGCCGGAAGTGTCTTAATGTTCTGGCGTGAGAGAATGAGGGCCGTGGGTGTGGTTTTATTCTCCATTGCCAGCTTCCATGCGATGTTGGTCTCGATGGCGTCAGCAGGACGAAGCACCAGCATGCTGTTCTTGCCGTGATGGTTCTTAAGGTGCTCCATGAGTCTTATCTGTGCCTCCTGCTCCACGGGCTGGTGTGTGGGACCGTCCTCGCCCACCCGGAAAGCGTCGTGTGTCCAGACATACTTGACAGGCAGTCCCATCAGTGCTGCCAGCCTGACGGCGGGTTTCATGTAGTCAGAGAAGACGAAGAAGGTGCCGCAGACGGGTATGACGCCCCCGTGCAGCGCCATGCCGTTCATCAATGCCGCCATGGTGAGCTCTGAGACTCCGGCATGAAGAAAAGCGCCGGAGAAGTCGCCCCTGGTCAGTGGCCTGCTCTTCTTGAGGAAGCCGTCGGTCTTGTCAGAGTTGGCCAGGTCGGCAGACGCCACTATCATGTTGGGAACAGTCTCCGCGAAATGTGCGAGTATGGCGGCAGAGGCATTGCGGGTGGCATCGTTCTCCTTCTGTGCTATGGCGGTGAAGTCAATGTCCGGCAGAAGCCCGGCGTAGAATCCTTCAAGCATCTTTGCAGCTTCAGGCTCTGAGGCAGCCCACTCATCCTTTTTCATCCTCCACTCTGTTGCCGCAGCAACCTTGCCCGCCAGCACCTCCCGGTAGAGATCCTTTACGTCCGGGAATATCTCAAAGGGTTTTTCAGGATCACCACCCAGCGCTGCAACTGTTTTACTGAAAGAGGCTCCGGCGTGTGACACTGGCTGACCATGGGTCGAGGTTTTGCCCTCAAAGCTATTGCCCTCTTCGTCGATGAGACCCTTGCCCATCACTGTTCTGCCGATGATCAGCACCGGCTTCTCATTTTCATCCGAGGCCATGCGGAGGGCACCACGTATCTGGTCATGACTGTCACCGTCGATCTCCATCACGCGCCAGCCCCACGCCCGGTATTTGGCAGCAGTATCTTCCGATGTCACTGCCGAGGTCTCTGTTGAGAGCTGTATATCGTTTGAGTCGTAGAACATAACCAGGTTGCATAGGCCGAGGTGCCCCGCCAGGCGTCCTGCCCCCTGTGATATCTCCTCCTGGATGCCGCCGTCGGAGATATAGGTATAGATCTTATGTTCAAACTGCCGTCCGAATCGTGCAGTGAGAAACCGTTCCGCTATGGCAGCGCCAACGGCCATGGTATGGCCCTGGCCGAGCGGGCCGGAGGTGTTCTCGATGCCATGTCTGATGTCGAGTTCGGGATGTCCGGGTGTTATGCTTCCCCACTGACGGAACTGCATCAGGTCTTCCACGGTAAACAGTCCGGTCAATGTCAGCACCGAATATATCATGGGAGACATGTGGCCGGGGTCAAGAAAGAACCTGTCCCTGTTTATCCATGCCGGGTCGGCAGGGTCAAAGCGGAGAAACTCCGAATAGAGAATATGGATGAAGTCAGCTCCGCCCATGGCACCTCCCGGGTGTCCCGAGTTGGCCTTCTCGACCATAGCCATTGCGAGAATGCGGATATTGTCTGCTGCGCGCTCGTTTACATTTTTGGTCATGACTGTAAATACCTTTTGGTTGAGGTTAAATTTAGTAAAATTCAGGCGTTGTATGTTGAGGAGGCGGTGTCACCCCCACGGCCTGTCCAGTTGGTGTGGAAGGACTCTTCCTCCGGCCTGTCTGTCCGCTGGTAGGTATGTGCCCCGAAGTAATCGCGCTGTGCCTGCAGCAGGCTGGCCGGCAGCCAGGCGGAGCGGTAGCTGTCAAACCATGACAGGGCGGCGCTCATGGCAGGCACCGGCACCCCGTCCCTGACAGCCCCGGCGATGACCCTCCTCCAGCTCTCTCCGTTCTCCAGCAGGATGGAGGCGAAATAGTCGTCGATTATCAGGTTTGAAAGCTGCGGATCACTTTTGAAGGCTTCGTATATCTTGTTCAGGAAGGCTGACCGGATGATACATCCTCCCCTCCATATCATGGCAATCTCCCCGTAGTTGAGATCCCAGCCGTACTCTCCGGCAGCGTTCCTCAGCAGGTTGAACCCCTGCGCATAGGATACTATCTTGGAGGCGTAGAGTGCCCTGCGAATGTCCTCTATATACTGCTTCCTGTCAATGACCGGTCCCCGGGCGGGAGAGCGGAAGAGGGGCGAGGCCTCCACTCTCTCCTTCTTCATTGAGGATATGAACCTGGCAAACACCGACTCTCCGATAAGGCTCAGGGGCACACCGTGTTCCAGGGCGCTGACAACGGTCCACTTGCCTGTTCCCTTCTGGCCGGCGGAGTCAAGTATCTTCGTCACAATGGGCTCTCCGTCGGTGTCTTTAAACCTCAGTATCTCCCCGGTGATCTCTATAAGGTAGGAGTCAAGTTCTCCCCTGTTCCACTCATCAAAGATGTCAGCCATCTCGTCATAGGTAAAGGAGCCGGTGTTAAGCATCAGGTGCCAGGCTTCGCAGATGAGCTGCATGTCACCGTACTCGATTCCGTTGTGGGCCATCTTGACGAAGTGTCCGGCACCGTTGTCGCCTATCCAGGTGACGCAGGGGGCACCGTCAGAGGCCCTGGCAGCTATGGCATGGAAAATATCCTTCACATGAGGCCATGCCTCCTTCGATCCGCCGGGCATGAGCGAGGGCCCCAGCAGGGCACCCTCTTCGCCGCCGGAGACACCGGTGCCGATGTAAAGAAGCCCCTTGCTCTCAACATATTTTGTCCTTCTGATGGTGTCGGGGAAGTGCGAGTTGCCCCCCTCAATGATGATATCTCCCTCGTCGAGGAGCGGGATGATCATCTCTATGAGGTCGTCAACCGGTTTTCCTGCCTTGACCATCAGCATTACCTTGCGTGGCCTGCTGAGACCGGATATCAGTTCCTCAAGCGAGTAGACAGGGATGATCTTTTTCCCTTTCCCGCGTCCGTTCATAAAATTGGTCACCTTCTCCGTCGTCCGGTTGTAGACGGCGACAGTGAAACCCCTGCTTTCAATGTTAAGCACCAGGTTCTCTCCCATCACGGCGAGACCTATCAATCCAATGTCTGCTTTCATTTTGATCTATTGAGTTGTTTAATTCGTTTGCATCAAATATTTCTTATCGGCTGATCAGAAATAGCATTACCGATGCTGCTCTGAACCTTCAATGAGTTTCTGGTCATGCAATTTCAATCATTTTGAAACCAAGGTCTGAAAGGATCCGCCCTGCTGCAGGGTCAGCGTTCCTGACCGTATAGGATCCGAATTCCCTTCTGACTCCGTAGTTATCGCGAAGATACTCGAATTTTTCCGGGTTTCCGCGAAAGAGGCTGTCATCGTCCCTGATGCGGTATGTGTGATTGACAGCCACTCCTGCGAGGTCAACAGGGTCTGTGACAGCGGGGTGGAGTGCAAGGTCTATCACCGGTTCAGCCGGCAGTGGCAGTGAGTCGGGAGTCCATTCGGACAGAGGAATACCAAGGGCTGCCGAGACCTCCCTCACGGAGTTGACGGTGGCATTGGCCTTACCGTCGACGGAGTAACCGGCAATATGCGGTGTGGCTATATCGGTCAGCGCCATCAGTCCTCTGTCGGCATCTGGCTCACCCTCCCAGACATCAAGGACGGCACCCCGAAGCATTTTATCCTCCAGTGCTTTCCGTAGCGCAGAATTGTCCACCACCTCTCCGCGTGAGGTGTTGATCAGTATGCAGTTCTTCCTGAGCCTTCCCAGGGTTATGCCGTTGATCAGGTGTTGCGTGCTGTCGTCACCCTCAAGTGTCAGAGGCACGTGCAGTGTCAGTATGTCCGACTCTTCCAGCAGCTGGTCCAGCGGGGAAAACGTTGCTGTTCCCTCGCGTCTTTCCCGGGGAGGGTCATTAAGCAGCACCCTCATGCCCAGGGTCCTGGCAGCGGCGACCACCTTTGAACCGACATGGCCAACGCCCACGACCCCCAGTGTCATGGAGCGGAGGTCAGGCGAGTGCCTGGATGCCAGAAACAGGAGTGCCGCCGTCACATACTGCATCACCGAGCCCGAGTTGCATCCCGGTGCATTGACCCATTTTATGCCTGCCTGATCGAGCCAGGCCGTATCGAGGTGATCAAAGCCTATGGTAGCTGAGGCGATGATACGGACCCTGCTCTCTTCCAGCAGCCGGCTGTCGCACCTGGTGCGCGTGCGTACGATAAGCGCATCGGCATCGGCAACCATTGCTTCATCAATGGACCTGCCGGGAGAGTAGACAACATCTGCCCAGGGTTCTAAGACCCCCCTGATGAACGGTATCTTTTCGTCGATAACGATCTTCATGGTCTTACTCAACCGCTTTCCAGAGGCCGACAGCCGGGTTGGAGATGAAATAAAACTCTTCGCCGTCGGCAGCAGTATGTAACCCGGTTTGCAGGCCGAGAGGATTATACCTGTTAATGAGCGCCTTGACCTCTCCGTAGCTGTAACCGACTGACTCTGTCTCATCGCGGGTCAGATGGCCCGGAGCATAAGTCACCCTGAACCTGTTCTCCGTTGAACCGTGGATCAGATGTGCGGCAGCACTCAGGTTCTCATTCAGGTCATCGTTCTCCTCAACGAGAGTAAGTATCTCCGGTGTAGTGCGGTAACCGCATCTCCTGATGAGCCTGTCGATAGCCGGGTCTTCGCCGAAGGTCTTCACGCCAGGTGCCAGCACCAGCAACTCACCGCCGTCGGCAATGGCCATGCGGGTACGGTAGATACTCTTGTTGCCGAGCCATGTACTTTTGTACTCCTCGGGGTCAAGCCATACAACCACTTTGCGGAGTCTCCCGGGCAGGGTCGTGAAATTGACCATTGCCGAGAGGGTTGCAGCCTGCCTGAAGCACTCAATGTCATCGCCCACATATAACCCCCTGATCTTCAATGCCCCTTCCTGGTCAGGGGAGACTACCGTCAAAACATATAGCAGCGGCAGTTTGGAGGCTGACATTGCGGAGGCTTCATTCAGAACAGCCCTGACGGGGTTGTCAACCGTCCCGAGGATATTCTCGATGCCGTGGACGGCACCGATGAAGTGACTCTTGTTTATGGCTTCGCTGCCTCCGCAGCCCACGAAGATGTTTTTATTGTAATTGGCCATGCCGGTCACCTCGTGCGGCACCA
Source organism: Bacteroidales bacterium UBA4772 (assembly GCA_002403305.1). Lineage (GTDB taxonomy): Bacteria > Bacteroidota > Bacteroidia > Bacteroidales > VadinHA17 > SR-FBR-E99. Next base: position 78,778 of record DHHM01000008.1, on the reverse strand, counting down.
CCTGTCCGACAGAAATGATCAGGTCATGGCCTCCTGCTGTCAGAAGCCTGTTGACCTGCACAGGGTAGTCAAAGTCAAGCTTGCCGCCCGTCACTTCCGAAATGAATGAGGAGGGCACCCTCCCCAGTTCATCGATGTCAGTGCGCCACCGGTGTTCCCTGAAGAGAGAGAGGGGGACGGTTCCGAACATCTTCGTCAGCTCCTTCTTCTCCATAGGCATATGGGTGCCGAGGGCAGGAAGGATGTTCTTTACTTTTTTGCCCAGCTGTTCCCAGAGCAGTTCGGTTATCATACCAGCGCCGGAGTGCATACGGGTAATATCGGGAGGTATTATCAGGACCCTCTTTCTTGTTATGAAGGCTGAGAGTGCATTTTTAAGGGCCTCCCTGATGTCATCTTTTGTCAGCTCTCTCTCGGGACCTGCTGCTGCGTAGTATATCATAATGTTGGCATTTTTACCATGGGGGTGTTTCCGGGAGTGATTTCCGGAACTCCCTTATAAGTTTTTCCTCGTAATTGCCCCGGTAGGTACCCTTAATGAATTTACCGAGGGCCTCATCATGGAACAGTTTCCAGGATCGGTTCTCCTGTCCGGGTATCACAGGAAAGAAGAGGGCGCCGTTGCCCACGGCTGCCTTATGATCACCGGGGGCATCGCCTATCATAAGTATCCTATCTGAAGGATATTTACCCCTCGCGGCCATGGTGATATGTTCGGTCTTGGTGCCGAGTTCCTGTCCTGCGATTGCCTTTACATACCTGTCGATGGAGTGTTCTCTCCACTCTCTGGTCAGTGCCTCCAGGGGTGTCTGTGACACCACCACAGCATCTGCCACTTCACTCAGTTTCTCTATCGATTTGCGTGCATAAGGAAAGGGAGGGGTATTGCGCAGCCAGGCCGAGATATCCTCGTTGAGTGCCAGGGTCCATGCCAGGACCTGTTTCAGGGCCGGGTGCGGGTTCTTTTTTACATATTCCGCGAAGGCGGGGTTGCCAAGCCTGGTCTCGCCGGCTATCCACTCCTTCAGCGGTTCCATATCGGGCAACGGGATGCCCAGCTCTCTGATCTCCGGTCTCTCAGCCAGCAGCTCCATCACCTTCACCAGCGCGGGAAAACGGTTGATGCCCCGGGTGACGGAATAGAGATTGACAAACTCCCATGTCTGGCGCACATACTTTGCTATGGCGAAGAGACCGAAGTATTTGACCACATTGGGGATGAAGAACTCCTTGTGCTTGACCTCCATGGTGTCAAAGACACATCCGTCGGAGTCGATGCCGATAAAAAATTCCTTCTCCGGTATTATTTTTTCAAGGATGTTCATTCTCAAAACATAAGCCAGTCTGATCCTGCGTGTATTCTCATGCCCCGCGAAAGGGTTAGTGACCCGGGGATTCCATCATAAATAATGTCTTCAGTCCCATTTTGTTCAATTATACCCCGCTGTAGGCACTGAATCCTCCGTCAACAGGTATGACCACGCCGGTGACGAACGACGAGGTCTCCGAGAGGAGGTAGAGCATGGTTCCCACCAGCTCTTCGGGCTCCGCGTAGCGACCCATGGGGGTGGCATTGATGATCTTCCTCCCGCGGGGTGTCATCTCTCCCGTCTGCTCGTCGGTAAGCAGAAAGCGGTTCTGGTTTGTCAGCAGGAAGCCGGGCGCGATGGCGTTGACCCTTACGCCTGCCGGAGCGAAGTGCACTGCCAGCCACTGGGTGAAGTTGTTGATGGCAGCCTTGGCGGCCGAATAGGCAGGTATCTTTGTCAGAGGCCTGTAGGCGTTCATGGAGGATATGTTCAGGATCACCCCGCTGCCTTTTCTGACCATATCCTCGCTGAGGATCATGGAGGGGAGCACCGTGCCCTTGAAGTTCAGGTCGAAGACACCGTCAAATCCTTTTATGTCAAGGTCAAAGAAGCTTCCGCCAAGGTCCTTGTCGTCACGGGTGATGAACTCCCTGGCGGTTGTTGCCGAGGCTTTGTTACCTCCGGCGCAGTTAATGAGTATGTCGAGTGAGCCGAAAGCTGATCTTATCTCCTCGCGAGCCTTGAGGAGCGACTCCCTGTCGGTGACGCTGGCGCCTATGGCTGCTGCCACGCTGCAGTCGGGTCTTTTGACCATCTCGGCGGCCGTGACAGCACCTCTTGCAGGGTTGATGTCAAGTATTATTACCGTCACCCCGGCACTGCAGAGTCCTTTCACCAGTGTCTGTCCTATCATCCCGCTGCCGCCGGTGACAGCGGCAACCTTTCCTTTCAGATCGCTGAAATCATTCATATTCAGTACGTTTCTATTCAACTTCAATCGGTTCATAAACAGGCACAAGCAGTTTCATCACAATCCATCCGATCAGGTATGCAACGGCACAGATGCAGAATATGATAAAATAGCCCGCACTTATTCCTTCAAACCCTAACAGTTTCATTGGTTCAGTCAGATACTGAGCGCCGCCTGCCAGCAACTCCTTTGTCATCACACTCACCGTGCCGTCAGCCAGGGTTGTGCTTCCTGATGAGAAGTCAAACAGCACTCCGGAGCCCTTGTTGATAAGAAATGCACCGAGGCCGCCGGCCATGCCTCCTATGCCTGTTATGGTTGCTATGGCTGATTTGGGGAACATGTCGCCGATGGTGGAAAAGAGGTTGGCTGACCATGCCTGGTGAGCGGCAGCCGCTATACCAATGATGATTACCGGGAACCAGTAGGAGAGATGTCCCATCGGTTGTGCCAGCAGGGCCAGAAGGGGGAAGAAGGCAAAGATCAGCATCGCACGCATACGTCCGGCATACGGGTTCATACCCAGCTTGTCAACAAAGTACCTTGGGAGCCAGCCGCCGATGATCGACAGCATGACGATTGCATATAGAACGAATATGAGCAGTTTGGCCATTGATGTGTCAGAGGTAAGTCCGTATACATCACTGAGATATGCCGGTGTCCAGAAGAGATAGAACCACCATACGCCGTCAGTCATGAACTTCCCGAATGCGAAAGCCCAGGTCTGGCGGTATTTGAAGCACTGCGAAAATGGCATCTTCTTTTCCTTCTTTTCCACATTGTTGTTGGCAATCGTCTCCGCGATTGTGTCCTGGTTGATATAATCCAGTTCGGCCTTATTCACGAGAGGATGAACATGAGGCTTCTTATACATGAAGACCCAGAATCCCATCCAGATGAATCCAATGACCCCGATAGTCAGGAATGCCATTTCCCAACCCCACTTTACGGCAATCACGGGGATGGTTATGGGGGCCACGAGGGCTCCCACCTGTGCTCCGGAGTTGAAGATGCTGGTTGAGAAAGCCCTGTCTTTTTTCGGAAAAAACTCAGCGGTGGTCTTGATGGCAGCCGGGAAGTTGCCAGCCTCACCGAGGGCCAGCACAAACCGTGCGAAGATAAAGAGGGTCACGCTGACGCTGGTCACCAGGCCGATGTCATCCACGGTGCCTATTATCTCCCGTGCCTCATTGAAACCTACCAGCCATCTGCCGGCTGTGATGCCTGAGGTGGCGATGCCGCAGAAAGCATGGAGCACGGCTCCTGCCGACCAGACGCCTATGGCCCAGAGGAATCCCTTCTTCGTGTCTATCCAGTCGATGAACCTGCCCGCCACAAGGAGGCAGACGGCATAGAAGATGGAGAAGAGGCCGGTGATTGTGCCGTAATCATTGTTTGTCCAGTGAAACTCGGGTGCAATGAAGTCCTTCCAGGTGAGTGACAGTACCTGCCTGTCCATGTAGTTGATGGCAACGGAGAAAAACAACAACCCGGTGATAACCCACCTGTAGTTTGTCATTTTCGCATCAGTGGTTTGTGAAGACATAGTTTTGCTTTGAAGTGTGGTTATATGTTAAGTGAACCTGGCCGCGACACCCTTTTTCAGTGAGCTGCAGCCCTCAGTTTTCCGATTAGTTCAAGTGTCTCTTTAACTTTCGCTGTGACCTCATGCCATGCAGCCTCCTTCACATGGCTGTCGGTTATCAGTTTTGATCCCATCCCCACGCAGGTCACGCCGGCATCGAACCACTCTCTCAGGTTCTCTTCGGTGGGTTCAACGCCCCCGGTGGGCATGATGCTGGTCCAGTGCGACGGTCCTTTGACGGCCTTGACAAAGGAGGGGCCTCCGGCAGCGTGGCCCGGAAATATCTTTACTATCTCGGCGCCCAGTTCCTCAGCCTGCGAGATCTCGGTGAGTGTGGCGCATCCGGGTATCCAAAGCACTTTTCTTCTGTTGCATATCCTGGCCACATCTGGATTCATGGTGGGGGAGACAATAAAGTCGGCACCCATCTGCATGAAGATTGCAGCCGTAGGAGCGTCAGCCACTGAGCCTGCTCCGATTATCATCGCAGGGCAATGCTCCGCTGCCCATTTTTTAACCTCGGCAAACACCTCATGGGCAAAGTCGCCCCTGTTGGTAAATTCGAACAGTCGTGCGCCGCCGGCATGACATGCAGAGATAACCTCCCTGCATTTTTCAGGATCGCTGTGATAAAAGAGGGGGACAAGCCCCGTCTCCTGCATCGCGAGCACTGTCTGAATACGTGTGAACCTGGCCATCAGCTATATTTTGAATGATGATTTCAGAAACCGAAAAAGTCTCTTGCGTTGCAGTATGAAATATTCTCAACCATTTTCCCTATTATATCAAGCTCTGACTCGGGCAGTTTGCCTTTGATGACATCTTCTCCTAGCATGTTGCAGAGTATCCTGCGGAAGTACTCATGGCGCGGATAGGAGATAAAGCTGCGCGAGTCGGTGAGCATGCCGACGAACCTGCTGAGCAGTCCCATCAGGGAGAGGGCGTTGAGCTGGTTGATCATGCCGGTCTCCTGGTCAAGGAACCACCATCCGGCACCGAACTGGATCTTTCCGGGAAAAATGCCGTCCTGGAAGTTGCCGGTCATGGAGGCAATCAGTTCATTGTCGCGGGGATTGAGATTGTAGATAATCGTCTTCGTGAGATTGCCTCCCGCATCAAGCCGGTCAAGCAGCCTGGCAAGATCTTTTGCCACGGTGAAGTCGCCCATGGAGTCATAGCCGGTATCAGGACCAAGCCTGGCAAACATACGGCTGTTGTTGTTGCGTATGGCACCGTAGTGAAACTGCTGTGTCCATCCCTTTTCCGCATCCATGACGGCAAGTTCATAGAGCATGGCAGATTTGAACCTTGAAATCTCCGCCTGATTCAGGCGGTTACCAGAAAGGATTTTCCCGAGAATGGCGTCTGTCTCACTGTCAGTATAATCATCTGCATAGAACTGTTCAATGCCGTGGTCACTCAGGCGGCAGCCTTCGCCGGCAAAGAAGTCGTGACGCCTGCGCAGGGCCTCAAGAAGGGTTGCGAAGTTCTTGATGTCAGTGTCTGACACCTCCGAGAGCCTTGAAATATAGTCATTATATGTCACGGGGTCTTCGACCGCCATGGCTTTGTCAGGCCGCCACGCCGGCAGGACTTTTATCCCGAAACCGTCTTCCCTGATGGCTTTATGGTACTCGAGGGAGTCGACCGGGTCGTCTGTTGTGCAGACTGTCTCCACGTTGAACTTCCTCATCAGTCCGCGAGCCGAATATTCCGGTTGGCGGAGGAGATCAGAACACTCTTCCCATATCTCCGCCGCAGTCCCGGGCTTGAGGATGCGGCTCACGCCGAAGACCCTTTTCAGCTCGAGGTGTGTCCAGGCATAGAGCGGATTGCGCATGGTGAATGGCACCGTCTCTGCCCAGCGGTCATACTTCTCACGGAAGGAGGTCTCCTTTCCGGTAATGAACTTTTCGTCGACACCATTTGCCCTCATAGCCCTCCATTTGTAGTGGTCGCCCTCGAGCCACAGCTGGCCGAGGTCTTCAAACCGCCTGTCGTTTGCGATGGCTTCCGGGCTGAGATGGCAGTGATAGTCGATTATTGGCATGCCGGAAGAATGATCATGGTAGAGTGCCCTTGCCACATCATTCTGCAGAAGAAAATCTTCGTTGATAAATTCTTTCATGCTGTATAAAATTTACTTCATTGAACAAATGGAACCTGCATGCGATTATTAATAAAATACTTATCTGATCCTCTCCTCATGCCAGTCTTGTTTCTTAATCGGATGCATAGATTATATTCAGCTGTCACCTATTCAACTGAGGTTGCATTATGCCCGCACTGTTTCCGTGCCATGGATGAGTACAGCGGCAATTATTCGCTGAATAGCGGGATGACATGTCTTTCATATATGTTTTCAGTGACGCATCCGGCTATTACGGCGGCGTTTGCCTCCTGTGCAGCGGTATATTGCTCTCCCAGCTCGGATGCAACCTTGTAGCCCACATGTATGAGCTGGCGGAAGCTCGGGTTGTAGTTCGGGTTGCCCGGCACATGTCTCAGGGTATCTGCGTACTTGCGGCTGTCCCATGTTTCAACCTCATCGGGATCGGGAAGTTTTTCCGGATCGATGTCGATGACGGTGGCATACGGTGTGCACAGCTCTTCCCGTCTTTCGAAGGCCCTGCGGTAGATGAGTTTTGCAAGATCGAGGCCAGTGCCTCCGGAGAGGGCAAGGCCGATCACCTCCTCGAGCCATGTGGTGCCGGCGGTCTTGAGATGCAGTCCGCAGTCATGTTTTCTTATCAGGGACCCCATGACCGGGTAGATGGAGAACTTGTCACTTCCTGAGTGGACGCTGAGCTTCAGGTCAGCAGGCAGTCCGAACATCCTGACGGCATACCTGATGACGAGGATGTCCTCTTCGAACTCCTTGCCGAAGCGGACCGGGTCACCCTCATAATCGACTCCCTTGTTGAACCTGCCGGTAAATTTGGGAGCTATGGTCTGCAGGGGTACTTCGAGGTCAGCCAGTCCCTTGAGAATGAATAGCATATCCAGCGGTTGCTGCGGCTGGTCGACCTCATCCATAGATACTTCCGTCACAAAGTTCCCTGCGCCTTTCACCGATGCTATATGACGGTATATGGCAGCAGCCTCGTTAAGGGCAAAGAGAAATTTCCCTGCAAACTCCCTAAGGTAATTTTCAGTTATGGTGAACCTGTCTGTTATGCCCGGTATGCTGAGGTCACCTATATAGGAGCGGTGAGCTTTGACAAACCCCTCAATATCGGTATCCGATGCCTTTTTGCCGATATAATCGGCCACATCAAGGGTAAAGAAATCGGAGTGGCTGATGAAGCGACCGACGGTTGTCAGGTTAATATGGTCAGCATCAACAAAGTATGGGCCACTGTAGCCGAGAGTCTGGACTGCGGCATCAGCCTCGGCGCGGGTGTCAGATGGCTCGGAATGGACGATATTATGTTCCCTGTTTGACTTATTCCAGACAGGTGTGATATCGATTCCCAGCTCGGCTGAAGCCTTCATCAGGGCCTGCAGTTGTGCTTTACCCTGGTGTGAGAACCTGTCTCCGATCCCAAAAGAGTATTTGCCGGTCTCATTCATTTTTTCCCTGTTAAGAGGTTAAAGCGATTTCGAAAAATAATAATAATAAACTAAATTAGGGTCTTAATTCCCTAACAATGCAGCATACATGAAGAGGTTTGCCATCCTGCTGACAATCGTATTGCAATCGGTTGCTGTTTTCAGTGAACCGAGGCATATCACGGTAGCTGCCGACGGTTCCGGCGAATTCACCTCGGTACAGGAAGCGGTCAATTCGATCAGGGCTTATATGTCAGACACCACTTATATGTTTATCAGGAACGGCACCTACCGTGAAAAGATAGTTATCCCCTCGTGGGTTACTAATCTTTACATGAAGGGGGAGAGCGCGGACAGGACGGTCATCACCTGGAATGACCACGCCAGGATACGCAACATGGGTACCTTCAGGACATACACCGTCTGGGTGCTTGGATCAGGGTTCACCGCGGAGGATATCACCTTTGAAAACAATGCTGAGCAGTTGGGGCAGGCAGTGGCGGTGCATGTCGATGCCGACAGGGTTGTCTTCCGTCGCTGCAGGTTCCTGGGTAACCAGGATACGCTGCTGACGGCCAACCAGGAGAGCAGACAGTATTATGAGGAGTGTTACATTGAGGGCACTACCGACTTCATCTTCGGACCGGCAACCGCCTGGTTTGAGAGATGTCACATTCACAGCAAGAAGAACTCCTATGTCACTGCAGCCTCAACGGTGGAGGACCATGAACAGGGCTACATCCTCAACCGCTGCAGGCTTACGGCCGCAGACAGTGTCACGCGGGTTTACCTGGGCCGGCCCTGGCGTCCGTTTGCTGCCACGGTGTTCATAAAGTGCGACCTGGGAGAGCATATCAGGCCTGAGGGCTGGCATAACTGGGACAATCCTGACAATGAGAAGACGGCACGTTATGCCGAGTACCGCAGCAGCGGTCCGGGGGCCAACCCGCAGTCGCGCGTTGCATGGAGCCGTCAGCTGAGCAGGAAGGAGGTGAAGCGATACACGGTGGAGAGGGTCTTTGCCCGCCACGATGGCTGGAGCCCCGCACGCTAGTGGCCGATTTACCTGGTATTCAGATAGACATCGGGCTTGCTCCGGTCCGGTGTGTGTGCCACGACCACGACTGTTTTACCCCGCTCGGAAATGTTTGCCCCGGTCCGGTGTGTTTGCCCCGGTCCGGCCTCCGGGTTGTCTACGGCCGGAGAATATTATTTTGGAAGTCTTTCATATTCCAGGCTGGCCATTATGAATGGGCCGACTCCCTTGGGGTCATTGTCGCGTATCACCTCACCGATATAATACTCATACGAGCCGTCGCGGTAAGGGTCGCCTCCGAGTCCCGCCACACCGCAAATGTTTGTCAATGTCACCAGCCCGTTTTCCTCTACCTCAATGAAGTTTTCAATGAGCCCTTCATAGGCTTTGATGGCTATGCCAAGACGGTCGCTGTCGAGGTATCCTTTCCTTACCCCTTTGAAGACGGAATAGGCAAACATGGAGGTGCAGGATGTTTCGATATAATTGCCCGGATCACCCGGCCGGTCAAGCACCTGGCACCATCCTCCGGTCTCCGGGTCCTGTATCTCCGCCAGGCTGTCAACCATCGTTCTCAGAATGGAGATCAGTTCATCCCGGCCGGGTTGATCTTCCGGCAGGAAGTCCAGCACATCAACAATTGCCATTGAGAGCCACCCCATGGCCCGTCCCCATGCATGAGGCGCCTGCCTGGTCACAGGGTCAGCCCATGCCATCTTCCGCGAGGCATCGAAGGCGTGCCTGTAGAGTCCTGTTGCCGGATCATAAGTATTCGCAGCGGCGATAAGAAACTGGTTGACCACATCCTGAAAATCCTCCGGCCGGTCATACCTGAGTGCATATTCGGCATAAAAGGGAGCTCCCATATAAAGGCCGTCGAGCCACATCTGGTCGGGGTAGATCTTCTTATGCCAGAAGCCGCCCTCAGGAGTCCTGGGCTGTGATTCGAGCTGCTCCCTGAGAGTATGTATCACCTTTTCGTAACCCGGATTCTTCGTCAGGTCATGGAGCAGGAACATCATCTTACCGGGGTTTACATGGTCAATGTTGTAGTTTTCCTTCTTGTATTTGTAGATCACTCCGTCTTCGTTGATCAATGAGTCGGCATAAACCTTTGCATATTCGAAGTACCTGCTGTCGCCCGTTGCCTCATGGAGCCTCAGAAAAGCGAGGCCCATCAGTCCGTGAGTGTAGTTCCACTTCTTTTCCTTAACAAAGTCAACCATCCAGAGTGAAGGGTTGCGAACCATCTCCGATTCTGCCATTCGCACCGACCAGAGGGGGGATTTAAGTCCTGCCTCGCTGGTGCCACGGTTACTGCTGCGACTGTGGCATGAGGGGAGGAGTGATGCCAGCGTGATGCCGGCGACAAGTAGGGTGACGGCTCTGGTTTTCATTCGATTAAATAATTGTTATTTCATTGGTCGAATGGAACTTACATGAGATAAGAGAATCATTCTCATTTGTGAGATGCTGCTCATGTAATTTTCATTACGTGTAACGATGGTTATGGTTTATGCCGACGGTCACTTCAATGACACCCTGACAGGCGTTCTCAGTTTCTGAGAGAATTTGTCAATATAATCTTTCCAGGCATCGTCAGTTTCAAAGCCCCACTTGCTCCAGCCTGCACCGGTATAGTATACCAGCGGTGTGCCCGGGATGTACCTGGTGATGATCATCAGGTGTTCACTGTTCTCCTGCACGGCCGTGGCGGAGGTGGTCAGGACAGTCCCTACGTATGTTATACCCCCCTCTCCTGCGTCGAGGCGGTAGGCAATGGCATTTTTTTCCGGGGGAAAGAGCAGTGCTGAGCCTTCATCCCTCTTTGCTATGCCGGCGGCCACGGTAAAGACCTTGTCCAACCCGGAGAACTCTTCCGTCACCCGGTTCATCTGGCTGCCGGCATCGAGTGAGAAGGTTCGGGTTTCGGTTATCATCACTCCGCGTACCTCAAACGGAGGATATGTCAGTCTGAAGGATGTGCGCAGCGGGCCATTGTCAAGTGTTTCCCATGTTTCGAAGTTGATTCCCAGCCAGAGGGAATCGTCAACGAAGGGGGCCATCGCCCCGGCCCCCAGCGTGCGTCCCACCTTGTAGGAGTCGCACCCCTCACCGTTATCATCATGATAGCTGTTCTTCCCTGCCAGATATTCGGAGTACCATCTGTCTATAACCATCCTGTCAGTCCTTTTGACCCATACGTCGAGGCCGTTGCTGGGACCGTCCTTGGCAATAAGGGCAGGACCGTATATGCGGAAGGCGATTCGGTCATTTTCCCAGGTGTAGTCGTCCATCCGCTCGGGAACAAACCGCCCAAAAGCTTTGGCCTCATAATCTGAAGGCGTCCCTTTCTCGATGAAGTATACCGAGGAGGAGCCGGCCTTCATGTCAGTCTGAAAGATCAGCGACTGCGGTTCGGCTTTTCCGGCATAGATGAGCTGTGAGGGGATATCATTTCCCTTGCGGTCAGTAATCAGCAGTTCGGATGGGTTGAAGTCAGGCAGCTTCTCAGCTATTGAGGCAATGGGTATCTCAACGGTCTCCGCGCTCCTGTCAAAGGGGAGAGGATTTTCAAGCTTGACTTTTGCACGGTCGCCTGCACATCCGCTTACGATCACGGCGGAGAAGAGCAGAAGGAGTGTTTTTTTCATTTGATAGGGGGTTATTGGGCGAATGGTACCTGCATTTAATCAATAATCAGATCCATTTTTGATCTCTGGCTGATGCAGGATTCATTCTGTAGTGTGTTATTCATTTGGGTTGCTTGCCGAGATAGGCGAGTATGCCGCCGTCAACGTAGAGTATGTGTCCGTTCACGAAGTCGGAGGCCCCCGAGGCAAGGAACACTGCCGGTCCCTCCAGATCCTGGGGTTTGCCCCACCTTGCGGCGGGTGTACGTCCGATAATGAAGGTGTTGAACGGGTGTCCCTCTTCTCGCAGCGGTGCTGTCTGCGGCGTGGCGATATACCCCGGGCCGATGCCGTTGACCTGGATGTTGAACTCTGCCCATTCGCAGGCCAGGTTGCGGGTCAGCATCTTCAATCCGCCCTTTGCGGCGGCATAGGCAGAGACGGTCTCGCGTCCGAGCTCGCTCATCATGGAACATATGTTGATGATCTTGCCGCCACCCTTTTTTATCATTCCGGGAGCTACGGCCCGTGACATGATAAAGGGTCCCGTAAGGTCTATGTCAATGACCTCCCGGAACTCTGCAGCATTCATCTCGAGGGCGGGGATCCTCTTGATGATGCCGGCGTTGTTGACGAGGATATCTATCACCCCGACTTCGGAGCTTATCTTATCGATATGTTTTCTGACCGCCTTCTCGTCAGTCACATCGAAGAGGTAGCCTCTGGCTTCAATGCCTGAATCTCTGTACTCCTTGAGTGCTGTCACAATTTTTTCCTGATTGCGGTCGTTGAACACGATGGTGGCTCCTGCCTGGGCCAGAGCTTTCGCCATTGCCATGCCTATGCCGTAGGATGCGCCGGTGATAAGTGCCACCTTGCCGTCGAGCCTGAATAAGTCACTGTTCATAGCTAAATCATTTGTTTGGTGAAACAGGGGTCTAGCGCAGGTCTGTCTGTTTGAAGAAGTCCTGGTCGCTGTAATCGAGGTTCTCCCCGGCCATCCCCCAGATGAAGGTGTAGCTGGAGGTTGCCGTAGCGGCATGGATAGACCACTGCGGTGATATCACCGCTTCGTTGTTCTTCATCCATATATGACGTGTCTCGGTTGGTTCTCCCATAAAGTGGCATACGGCTCCTCCTTCAGGCACCTCGAAGTAGAAATATACCTCCATACGCCGGCCGTGTGTGTGGGGCGGCATGGTGTTCCATACGCTGCCGGTCATCAGTTCCGTCATGCCCATCTGAAGCTGGCAGGTCTCAAGCACCTCCCTGACGATCATCTTGTTTATCACCCTGTGGTTGGCAGCCTCCATCGAACCCATTTCTGCGGTTATGCAATCCGCTTTTGTCACTTTCCGGTCGGGGTAGTTGCGGTGTGCCGCGGCGGAGTTGAAGTAGAAGAGCGCAGGCCTGCCGGGGTCAGAGCTTTCAAATATCACCTCCCTGTCGCCGCTGCCCAGGTAGAGAGCCTCTTTGTAGCCAAGTGGGTATGCTTTGTCTCCGGCAGTCACCCTCCCTTCGCCTCCTACATTGAAGATGCCCAGCTCGCGTCTGTGAAGGAACCATGCTGCCTTGACCTCATCCACCGGTTCGAGCCTCAGGGCTTCACCTGCCGGCATTGCCCCCCCCGCCACCACGCGGTCATAGAGTGAATAGACCATGTTAATGGTGTTAACTTCAAAGAGGTTGCTGACAAGATGCTCTTTCCGGAGCTGCTCCGTACCCCAGTTTTTCACATCTTCAGGATGGGCGGCATACCTGAGTTCAATATTGGTTTTCATCCGTCTTGTAATTGGTTAATGCATTATGCCGGTTAAATTTAACCAAAAATATAGGAAACAACGAGAAGAACGGGTTACAAAATGAGATATGCCCCGCGGCATAATTAAGGGTGGGGGATAAATAACCTTCCATCTACAATACCATAAGGCCTACGGCCTACGGACAATACCCTAAGGCCTACGGCCTATGTACAATACCCTAAGGCCTACGGCCTATGTACAATACCCTAAGGCCTACGGCCTATGTACAATACCCTAAGGCCTACGGCCTGTTGGCTGCTGTCTTTCAGAGATACTTCCTGTCCTCCCTGGGAACATCGAAGTATTTGTCGTAGAGATTTGCATCGGGACCGCTCTTTTCCACCCCGGTCTCACTGATCTTGTAGGTGCAGTTTTCCCCTACTATGCCTGAGAAATAGATGTCAAATTCCTTACTGTTCTCATCAACCATGATGATCCTGACCAGGTGAGGATACTTCATACTGTTGAGCTGGGAGTGGCAGATGGGACAGTTTATCAGGTACTCAGAACCCTTCTCAAGTTCAAACGACGGGTGGGTCGTTTTCGTGTAGTTTCCCAGCTCAGGGTTCAGGAAGACAAGCCCTCTCGTTGAGCTGTTGATCTTGGTGGCAGAGAGCACTATTGATGATTTGACCTTAAGGTGTCCTCTGCAGGCCTTGCATAAATATTCTACCGCCATTTTATGCCTCCTTTTTGTTAATCAGTCCGACAATTTTGTTACAAGCTTCATGTACAATATACGATAAATTTTCTCCGAAAGCAACAGTTTCCGGCTGAATTGTGAGTATCAGCACTTCATTTTCAAAGAATTCAGAGAGTCGTCTGAGTGAGATGTTATGGGTATTGAAGGTAAGGTCACTTATCTGTTCCACAGATATCAGTTCCCATGTTCCGGGTGGCTTTTTAATGTCTGCACAGTCGATCAGCACGAGGGTATCATGATCAATGGAGTTGATTTTCCCGATATAGTTCTCGATGCTGACTTCCGGAGTCAGCACTCTTATGTTTTCTGTTTCGTTTATATGTGTGCTGACATATACACCTGCTCCGTCATCCTGTCGCAGGATGTTTCCTATGCCGACGAAGAGGATTTTCCGGTTTTTGTCCGAAAGAAGGTCTGTCAGGTTCTCAGGCACCTCTGAAAAGATACTTGACGGTTACCTGCCGCAGGCAGTTAGGGCAGATGACATTAAACATATCCTTTCTCTGGAGTGTCCCGTCTATCTCTGCCGAGAGATCCTGTCCCTCAGCCAGTTTCAGCTTACGGTTCAGGATGTTGAGGTTGAGTATTGATGCAAAGGCTTTCGGTCCGAGCTTGCGGTGCATATAGCTAAGGTGCTCGACTGTCGTTATTATGGCGCCACAGTTCTCGCAAACCAGCAGTTCCTTTTCCTGGTACTCCACGACGGCCGACCTGTCGAAGGCAGCCATATCGTAGATGGTGTCGGAGAGTTTCACTCCCTTGCCCGTGATGCAATGCTCCTGGCACTGGCCGCAGAAGATGCATTTGCCGTAATCCCGCCTGATGGTACGGATCTTCTTCTCCCTGTCGTCAGTGAAGGTGATCGCCAGCGGGGGACATACATTGGCACATGTCTCACACCCCACACAGTTGGCATCATCAACAACAGGCTTACCCCGAAAATCCTTGAAGGGCACATGGCCCCCGACCGGAAATTTTGAGGTATATGCCGGTGTCACCAGTGATGTCACTGCCTCTTTCAGCTCTCTCAGTTTAGGGTACTTCATTCGTATCTGAAAAATTTATTTTATTGGTCGAATGGAACTTGCATGAAAATTAGTACTCAAATCCTTTTGTAAGCTTTAGCTCATGCAAGTTTCATTTTACTATCTCACTATAATCATCTTTCACACTCCTTTTGTCCATTTTCGTTCCGAAATGGTATGCGCCCCTGACCAGGGCATGAGCTGCCACGGTGGCTGTAAAGAAGAGTACCGGGATGGCCACCAGGGCACGGAAGCCGGCACTGCCGAGACCGTAGTGAAACATGACACCGAGGAGGATGCTACAGCATCCCAGCGTCACGCACTTTGTCGCTGCCTGCAGCCTGTTGTACATGTCCGGCAGCCTCAGGAGGCCAAGACACCCGAAGAGATTAAAGAGGACTCCTACCGATATTAAGATTAGAGCTGCCATATCACTCGTTCAGTTTTTTGCCGCTGAGGTATTTTGCCAGCGTAAGGGTTCCAATAAAACTC
This sequence comes from Bacteroidales bacterium UBA4772, assembly GCA_002403305.1. Classification (GTDB taxonomy): domain Bacteria; phylum Bacteroidota; class Bacteroidia; order Bacteroidales; family VadinHA17; genus SR-FBR-E99. Next base: position 63,670 of record DHHM01000008.1, on the reverse strand, counting down.
AATATTACCCAGGCAATGCCGATATCGAGGATAAAGGCCTTGTCTGTCAGCACCGATATGATTCCGCAGATTCCCACCACCAGTATCCCGAAGATGTCTATGCCTACCATCCTGTCGGGAATGGTAGGCCCCCTGACAATCCGGTAGAGGCAGGCTGCGCACAGTGCAATCTGTATATACAGCAATATATTCAGGAAAGAGGTCATTCCGCAAATTTTTTAATGTACTCTTCAAATCTTCCGGTCACCATCCTGGAATATACCGCCGGGTCTTCAGACCGGATAAAGATCCAGTGGATATACATCTCATCGCCAATAATGTCAACGGTGATCGTCCCCGGCGTCATAGTTATCGAATTGGCAAGCAATGTCCGGGCGAAGTCGGACCGCAGGGTGGTCTTCACCTTCACTATTCCCGGTCTGATAGGCATAGCCGGATGGAGCACACGGTATGCTACATCGAAGTTGGCCTTAATGCATTCCCGGATGAATGTTACAAGGTAGACCAGGAACCAGAACCAGCGCTTTGGCTGGAGGAATTTACCCACATTATGGAAGTAGTACCTGCCGAAGATGGCTGACGTTAGTGCTGCGGCAGCGGCTCCTGCAACAATATTCGACACCGTGAAACTGAAGGTGATCAGGAGCCAGAAGATCATGGATAATATAAAAACTGTCACGTATCTCATATCACATGCCTGTTATCTGTGAGGAATATTTGAACTGGTCCATCAGAATGTCCGTTGCAGGTGAGAGCACCGTCTCGCGGAGGCCGGGCAGTGCCAGCAGGCTGAGCAGCAGGCAGACGACAGCCAGGGTGATCATGCTCAGCAACATGGGCGCGGGCACCTCTTTGATGTCGTTCCTGATCTTTCCCGGCTCAACATTGTAGAAGGCATAGCGCTGGAACTTCATGAAAGAGGCCAGTGTAATGATACTGACTATGACCGCAAGGAGAGCCAGGAAATAAAAGTGGCCCATCACTGCTGCCACTATAATTATCAGTTTGCTGAAGAAGCCATTGAAGGGTGGTATGCCGGATATTGAGAGTGAGGCGGCCAGCGAAGTGGCGGAGGTTACCGGCATGCCCTTTGCCAGTCCGCCCATCTCCCTGAGGTCACGGGTGCCGACTGAATACTCTATGGCCCCCGCATTGAGGAAGAGCAATCCCTTGAAGGCAGCATGGTTGAGCATATGAAAGATGCCCCCGGTGATGGCAAGGGCGGCTACCTCGCTCCTGATGCCCCTGGCCATGAGTATCATTCCTATTCCCACCGACATGACCACATAACCCATCTGGCTGATGCTGTGATAGGCCAGCAGCCGCTTGATGTCCCACTGGCCGATAGCCAGGAAGACGCCAACAGCCATTGAGAGAGCGCCAAGGGTGGTGATAACTATTGACATGCCCTCTGTGACCTCGAACATATTAAAGAAGAGGCGAATGATCACATAGATGCCTACCGCCTTTATAAGCACCCCTGAGAGCATGGCCGAGATGGGAGAGGGTGCCGATGAGTGGGCATCGGGCAGCCACGCGTGGAATGGTATCATGGCAGCCTTGAGACCAAAACCGGTGAGAAGCAGTATCTGTATCAGCAGGTAATAACTGTTGTCGTAACCAGCACTGAAGACGGTACGGATATCTGCAATATTAAGTGTCTTTGCACTCCAGTAGATAAATCCGATGGCAAAGAGTATCATTAATGAGGCGACGACCCCCAGGACCTGGTATTTCAGTGTGGCCTCAAGTTCATTCTTCTCAACCCCGAAGGCGACAAGTGCATATGATGAGATGGCCGATAGCTCCAGGAATACGTAGATATTGAAGATGTCTCCGCTGAGCACCACTCCGTTCATACCTGCTATCATCAGGCAGAAGAGGGAGTAGAAGTAATTTTCGGAGGTGTACCTTGCCATGTAGGAGACCGAGTAGGTGACTGACAGGAGACCGACGAGGCTTATGAGACAGAGCAGCAGTGCCGAGAAACCGTCATGGATAAGGTACAGTCCTATGGGAACACCCTCCACGGGCTCCCATCCGCCCAGGGTATACACTGATGATCCATCCCCGCCCGTGATCAGTGACCAGAAGCTGATGAAGGTCAGGAAGAGCAACACAGCCAGCGCCATATACCTGGGGATAGCTGTAATAAACCTGCTCAGTATCATTGTCAGGAAAGCACCGGCAAGAGGTACGGCTACGAAAAGCGGTATCAGCGGATTCATCATTTACCCTCTTAAGTTATTTATCTCTCTTATGTCAAAGGTCCCGTATTTTCTGTATATCCGGATAATAACAGCCATCAGCATGGCAGTCGTGGCCAGTCCGATCACAATTGCCGTCAGCACCATTGCCTGTGGCAACGGGTCAACATATGTCTTTACCGGGTCAGCGGTATCAACAATAGGGGCGACTCCTCCCTCAGTATAGCCGATCAGGGCCAGGAAGAGAAAGCAGCTGAACTCCATGACGGAGAGCGATATCGCTATCTTGATCAGGTTTCTCCTGGTGATCACTCCGTACAGTCCGACCAGGAACAGTATAAAGCAGAGCCAATAGACTGTCATTTCAGCACCTCCTCTTTAAAAATTATCAGAGCCAGGAAGATTGTAAGTATTGAAGCGGCGACCTCGATCCCTACGAATATGTTGTAAAGCGGGAGGAAGCCTGCACTGACAAGCTCGCCGGGGGTGCCATGGGGCAGCCAGTTGGCGAAGAAGATTCTTGTACCTGCAATCATTCCTGTAAGCGCAAGGAAAAGGAAGACAAGAATGGCGAGGTTTTCATACGTCGTTGACCCTCTCTCCTCCTTCACCAGGTTCAGGAAATCACTTCCATACGCCAGGATCAGAAGGATGAACGACCCTGCTACGATAACCCCTCCGGCGAACCCGCCACCGGGGGTAAGATGACCGTGCAGTATGATATAGATCCCGTAGAGAAAAACAATCCCGGCTATCAGCTGCGTCGTCTTCTTTACTATGACTGTCATTCCTTTCATGTGGCCCTATTCTTAATTCTTAATTCTTAATCACCTCATTTCCTGCCTCTTATCCTGAGAATCGTAAGCACACCGAGCACTGCGGTGATCAGCACCGTTGCCTCGCCGAGGGTATCGTATCCCCTGAAGTCAAAGAGCACGCCGGTAACAAGGTTGACACTTCCGGTCTTATCGACGGCTCCGTTTACATAGGCATCAGCCATTCTCATTGTATTCTCACCGAAGGGGGCAAGGGGCGCTGAAGCCTCTTTCAGGAACCAGAACAGGATCGCCAGTATCACTACAGCTGTAGCTGCGGTGACCCAGGCCTGGGTGTCAAACTTGCCGTAAGCCTCTGTGCGCGAGCTGTCAAGCACCACCGCCACCATTATAATCAGTGTGATGGTCTCCACCACTATCTGCACTATTGCCAGGTCAGGCGCCTTCAGGAGGAGGAAACAGATTACGAGGCTGTAGCCCACTATGCCCCCTGCTATCACTGCTGAAAGAATATCGCTGGCATGGATAGCGTAGATTGCACCCAGTATCATGAAAATTATTATTACCGATATTGCCAGTTCCATAGTTTATTTGTGTCAGATAATTATCAGCAACATGATTATCAGTCCGGCGCATACCCAGATGACATATCCGGGAAGCACGCCGGTATGAGCACTGCTCAACCTTCCGCTGAGCCAGAGCACAGCCCCTTTTGAGAGGTCATAGATGTCAAAGGCCTTCTCTTCGGCTCTCTTATAGATTTTTGAGAAAAGACCGAACTCGGTAAAGGTCTTGTAGAACTCGGGAGCAGGGTATGAAGCCCCGAGCTTTTCCATTGTTTCACCTCCGACAAAGCTCTCTTCTGTCCGGTATTTCTTCTTTCCAAGGGCGAGGTAGATGAGCATTCCAAGGATAATTGATATCAGGACAAGCAGGGAGACGAAGGATGAACTCCATAGTCCGCTGAAGGTGAAAGCCCCTACCACAGGGGTGAATAGCCGTGGGATTACGACTTCTGTGGCGAAGACGCCGAAGAGGACACACAGCAGTGCCAGTATTGCCATCGGGGCCCACATCAGGAAGGGCACCTCCCTGATTTTATCGAGCCAGGGTTCTCTTCTTCCGAGGAAGATCCCACCGATGAATTTTATGAAGCTGGCCAGCGTCAGTGCTGATCCAAGCACTGCCAGTCCGAGCCACACCATCCAGAGGCTTGCGGCTATCCCTTCACCTGCTCCGAAATCAATTATTCCCTGGTATATCATCCACTTGGAGGCAAAGCCGTTGAACGGAGGGATGCCTGAGATTGACATGGCGAAGATCAGGGAGGCGACGAAGGTCACGGGCATAGCCCCGGAGAGGCCTCCCAGATCACTGATGTCACTCTTTCCCGTACGTTGTTCCACTGCACCGGCAGCCATGAAGAGGCCACTCTTGTAAAGTGCGTTGTTAATCATATGGAAGAGTCCCGCTGCTATTCCCACAAGCGACCCGAGGCCAAAACCGACTATCATGTAACCCACCTGGGAAACGGCATGATAACCAAGCAGCCGTTTATAGTCGTGCTGCATCAATGCCATCAGTACAGCTGTGATGATTGTTATTACACCGATGATCAGCATTGTAAGTTTGATCCCCTGGGTCATTATGAACAGGTCGCTTGTGATCCTGGCCAGGAAGTATATACCCAGGAGCTTGTCGAGTGAGGCGGGCAGCAGGGCTGAAGAGGATGCCGGGGCGTTGGTGGCGTAATCAGGTACCCACGAATGGAACGGGAAGGCGCCGGCCTTGGTGAAGCTGCCGACAAGCAGGGCAAGGAATGCCGTGACAGTAAGAATGTTATTGGTCTCCAGCGATATGCCGTTGATGCTCAGGGTGTCAGTGAGTCTCCAGAGGAGAGCGATGCCCAGGAGCATGATGGTGTCTGATGCCCCGATAAGTATCATGGTCTTCTTGGCGGCAGCAGAGCTCTCCTCGTCCCTCCCGGGTATCAGCTTGTATAGGGTGATACCGAGGATACCCCAGAACATGATGAAGAGGATCAGGTTGTCAGACAGCACGGCACCGTAAGTGCAGCCCAGGGTGATGAGGAACCACTGGTAGTATCCGGGCACCTTTGCGGTCTTGTTATACACAATTGTATATAACAGGATCAGTATGGCCAGGATGCTCACAAACAGAACGATCAGCTTGCTGAGGCCGTCAATGGTGAATGTAAGGTATTCACCGGCATTCTGCAGGAGGTCGAAGTCAAAGAAGGTCAGGCAGCCCTGTCTGACTGTTTCTCCCTGCATGATCATCTGTCTGGCAGAGGTGTAAAGACCGAGAGAGAGGTATCCGGCGTACAGGGTCACAGCCATAGCCAGTATGCCTTTGGCCATCCGGAACCTTTCGGGGACCAGGAAGAGCAGTAACCCTGCAGCCAGAGGTATCATTATCAGCATCTGGAGCATCCAGCATGCAGACGGTTCAGCTAATGTAACAAGAGGCTCATTCATGGCCTGCTTCTGATTTCCTTAATTCTTTTGTTCTCTTCATTGAAATCTCAATGAGCTCATTGGCATTGAGGATCTTCTCCCCTGAAGAGCTGTCATAGGCTGCTGCCATTCTCTCGGTGCAGCAGTAGCACGGATCAACTGCCGCGAGAGAGATAGTGGCATCGGAGATAGTCTGTCCGATGCATGATTTTTTGAACGTTGCTATGTTGGTATAGCTCGGGGCCCGAATCTTATGCCTTGCCGGCGAGTTGGAGCCGTCGGAGACGACGAAGTGAAATACCTCTCCCCTGGGCGCTTCAGCCCGCCCGGTTCCTATCCCGGCGGGTATCTCATTTATCTTCAGCGCAATATTGCCCTCTTCCAGTTTTTCGAGTGCATCGAGGCACTGTTCAATAATTGAGGCCGACTCGTACATCTCAAGAAGCCTCACCTCAGTCTTGGCGAAGACATCCCCGGCCCCGGCTGTTATCACCTTCCAGTTGACAAGCGGGTATGCGGCATAGGGGTCATCCCTGCGCACATCGATGTCAACACCTGATGCCCTGGCAGTGGGCCCCACGGCAGCGTAATCGATTATGTCCTGCCGTGTCAGGATCCCCACGCCTTTGGTTCTGGCATGTATGACAGGGTCATCCATAACCGCTCCGGTGAGGAGGTCCAGCTTCTTGCGTATGATGCCCATCTCCCTCCTGATGGCCGGTATCTTGCTTTTCTCAATGTCGCGTCGCACGCCCCCGACCTTGAACATAGCATAGCTGTTCCTGTTGCCTGTTATCATCTCGAAGAGGTCAAGTATGGGCTCGCGGTATTTCCATGCCCACATGAAGACGGTGTTGTATCCGAGGAAATGACATGCCAGACCCAGCCAGAGCAGGTGGCTGTGGATTCGTTCAAGCTCCCCGATGACAGACCTGATGTACTTGGTTCTGTCAGTGATCTCGACCCCGACTATCTCTTCCACGGCGTTGGCGAAGGCAAAGGGGTGGGAGGTGGAGCAGATGCCGCAGATACGTTCAACAAGAAAGAAGACCTGGTCGTAGCTCTTTGACTCACTCAGTTTCTCTATGCCGCGGTGGTTGTAGCCGGTCTCCCACTTGATGTCCCTGACTATCTCCCCGTCGCAGTAGAGCTTGAAGAGTTCAGGCTCTTCCTGGAGCGGGTGGTAGGGTCCTATCGGTATGAGTGTTTTTCTGCTCATGGTTGTCAGGGTGTTATTTGAACTCTTTCCGGTATGGGTAGACACCCTCAGCCCAGTTGCCCTCGGAGAGCAGTTTCTCCTGGTTGGGATGGTGGAGGAAGTCAATGCCGAAGAGTTCATGCATCTCTCTCTCTATCCAGTTAGATGCACTGAACATGTTGGAGAGAGATTCAATATGTGGTTTCTCTTTGTCAAGAATGACATGGAGGCTGAGTATTATTCCGTCAGCATCGAGGCTGAAGTGGTAGTAAATCTCAAAGCCACGTCTGGTATGCATGGCTGAAGCAATGATAAACCTGAAGCCTTCGCTTTTAAAGAGGTATTCGGACAGGGTTATAAGGGACGTGGGCCTGATGGTGACGATTGCGCGTTTACCCTTCCGGAGGGTCACTCCGGCAATTTCATCGCTGAATTTACCTGTCAGTTTGTTAATGGCTGCCTCTGTATCCATGCCTGTGTCGCTATTTTTTCCCTGCCAGTTTTACTATTCCTGAAATTATTGCCTCGGGCTTCGGGGGGCATCCCGGGATGTATGCGTCTACCGGGATGATTTTGTCGACGGGTCCGGCAAAGGTGTTGCCCTCGGCAAATATCCCTCCGGTGCATCCGCAGGCGCCTATGGCCACAACGAGGATAGGTTTGGGTGCCTGCCTGTAGAGTTCCAGCAGCCGGTCCCTGTCGCGGCGGTTGATAGAGCCGTTGACCAGCAGCACATCGGCGTGCCTGATGCTTCCAACCAGCAAAATGCCAAAGCGTTCAAGGTCATGCCTCGGTGTCAGGCAGTCAAGGATCTCGATATCACAGTTGTTGCATGATGCTCCCCCGAAGTGAAAGACCCAGAGTGATTTCCTGAAACAATAATCCTTGAAGCCCACGGTCTGCGTTTTTATAATCCGAATGCAATCAGCACAATGGCTACGACAACAAGCAGGTTCATCCAGATAAGAAAGAAGCCGGATGCCTGCTTTATCTTCAGTCTCGGGTTGGTATTTCTTATGAGGGTTAGCAGAAGCACCACTCCGAGAATCTTAAGGATGAACCAGATGATGTTTACGCCCGGGTTCATGCCGTTCATGAGTATGGCGACGAGGAAAGCCGGCAGTATGAAGAACATGATGTACTTTGCCAGTTTTATCATCGCATAGGGGGGACCGGAATATTCTATATAAATGCCTGAGGCAAGCTCGGTCTCGGCCTCGGACATGTCAAACGGCACCAGTGCCAGTTTGGCCTGTATGCAGAACACACCTGCGACAAAGAGAAGCACGCCGGAGATGCTTCCGATGAACGGTCTGCCAGTCTGCTGTGTCTCAATGATGCTGTTCATGTCGAACTGCTGCCCGCTCTTCATTATCACTGCCGCTACCACGAGCAGGAAGGTGAGCTCATAACTGATTATCAGCTTCATCTCACGTGATGCTCCCACTGCTGCAAGGGGATTTCCCGAGGCCAGGGAGCCGATGATATATGAGAAAGAGGGAAGAGTGAGCAGGTAGAAAATGACGATTATGTCGCCCCTGAAACCTGTCTCTATGTCAAAGAGCGGAAGGAGGATAAAGAGGCCGGCCATCGCCGCCCCGAATACTCCAAGCAGCGGTGCGATAAGGAAGACGGAGCGTGAACCGTGCTTCGGGAGGATAGTCTCCTTGACCAGCAGCAGCTTGAAGAAGTCATAGAAGGGCTGAAGCAGAGGCGGTCCTTTGCGGAACTGAACCCTGGCGGTGATCTTCCTGTCATACCATGAGAGTAATGCCCCTGCGACCGCCATGAAGAGCAATCCCGGGAAGATAAGGAAATAGAAGAGATATACCGCCATAGTCCTGATCGTTACTCTTTTTCGGTTTCGTAAATGTATTCCCTGATGAGCACCTTCTCATTCAGCTTGTAGATATGCTCTTCAGGATTTTCCTTTCTGTCGGTGAGCATCGCCGTTCCCGGCGGGCATGCTTCAACAAACTTACGGGCCTCTTCATGATCACACAGATCATACAGCAGATCTTTATTGCGGTGATGGATGAAGAAATCGGTCATCATGGTGCCAAAGGGACAGATCGTGACGCACGACTTGCACGAGACGCAGAGGTTGGTATGGCGCATGATCACCCCCTCCTCATCCTTTTCAAGGGCATCGGCAGGGCATACGGCAATGCACGGTGCATCTTCGCACCTGCGGCATGTGAACCTGAAGGTGGCCAGCTCACGTATGGTCTTGAGGCCGTTGGTGTTGGCTGAGCTGTAACAGAGAGCCTCAGGCAGCATAAGTGACGGATTCTGCGTCATGGCAGACCTCAGTTTTATCATGTCTATTAACACCATCATCCCTGTTACGTGTTATGTCCAGATTTCAGGATTATGTTTTATTTCGTTGTAGGTAAAGACAGGGCCATCCTTGCAGACGAAAAATTCACCCATCATGCAGTGTCCGCACTTGCCGAGGCCGCACGACATGTTTTTTTCCATTGAGAGGTAGATCTGCTCGTCACGGTAACCCATCTCCAGAAGCCTTATAGTCCCGAATTTCATCATGATCGGGGGGCCGCAGACCACGGCGACGGAGTTGTCAATCTTTACCTTTACGTTATCAAGCAGGATGGTAGCCACACCAACCGGCCCGTCCCAGTCGTCATCGGTTATATCCACCGTGCGGTGAGCTTCAAACTTGTCTATACTGTTAAGCCTGCTGAACAGCGGCTTATAGATACAGTCGGCCGGCGTTTTTGATCCATAGCAGAGTATCACCTTCTCGAGGTCATCCTTCATGTGTTCGAGAGTGAAGAGCAGCGACCGTATGGGAGCAAGACCGCAACCTCCGCCGAGGATCAGCACCTCTTTTCCTTCAAATTCACTGACAGGGTAACCCCTTCCGTAAGGGCCCCTGATACCCATCACGGCTCCCGGCTTAAGCTCATGCATGATGCCGGTCACATAGCCTGTCTTCATCACGGTGACTTCGAGCCTGTCAGTCACCAGGGGTGATGATGAGGGGGTAAAGGGGGCCTCACCCACACCGTCAACGGAGAGCTCGATGAACTGTCCCGTTTTGAACACGAACTCTTCGTCGGGAGTGAGGACGAAGGTTTTGATGAGGGGTGATTCCTCTATCACCTCCTCAAGTGTCGCCCGCAGGGGCTTATATATATTATAGGTGTGGCTGTCCATAACGGTTGTCAGGTGAGTTCCATGAACAGTTCGTTCTTATTGATCTTTCCGATACATGCCTCGATGCACCTGCCGCAACCGGTGCATGCAAGGGAGTTGAATTTCTGAGGTCTCCAGACGTACTTGCACATATATCTGTTCCTGAAGCGCCGGTGAAGTTCAAAGAGAGCATCCTCTCCTCCCGCTACCCTTTCAAACCCGGGGTACTGGCAGGCATCCATCTGTTTCACTTTTTCAAAATCGGGCTTGTCAATCAGGAGAAAGCAGCTGCATGTGGGACAGATTGTGGTGCAGGCACCGCAGGAGACACACTTTGCGGCATATTTTTCCCAGATCTGATCACCTGCCTTCTGTATGATCTCACCGGTAGCTGTGTAATCAGGGAGACCCGCATTGAGGGCGGTGAGAAGCTCTTCGGCCTCACTGTGCCTCTTCTCCGCATAAGAGTCAGCAGCAGCATCGTCCACACTGTATATGTCAGTGAGCTGCTCTGCAATCTCCCTCCCCGTCTCCGACATTACCCTCAGGAAGATCTGGTCTCCCTCGGCGAGGATTGCCATATCGGCATGGGCCATGGACCAGGGCTTTACTCCATAGGAGAGGCAGTGGCAGTGATCATTCACCGTATAGCAGTCTGACGCCACCAGTATGGTGTTGTTCCTCCTGCTCCGGTACCAGGGATCGGCAAAAACCTCATCAAGGTATATCTCGTCAAGCAACATCAGTGCCTCAATGTCACAGTTGGGCACTCCGATGATGATCCTGGGCTTGCTGCCAGCTCTTGATGAAGTCACATTCTCCCTGACAGGGAGAAAGAAATTCTTCAGCGGAGTGGCAGGCTTGGGGGTGTTGTATACTATTCTTTCCGCCTGATCCGGCCTGAACGGCTCGTAGTCAAGGCTGAACTCATCTTTCACCGGAACAAAAATGTCATAAGTGGTGAGTAGTTTTTCCAGTGAACGATGCCAATCTTCTTTCCTGATACCTGCGTAGAACATTTTATGTGAGAAGATTCACATAATAAAGTTAGGTGTGCAATAAACTCAAGTCAAGTTTTTTTTGCCTGTTTATGGTCAGAATGAATTTTTTGGCAAATAAAATACTCATAATCAATTAAATATTTTTTTATACGCTGTTTGAAAAAGTTAGTTTAACTTGCATAAGGCAATCGTATGACAGTGATCTATTGTGAAACAATTCACAAAATACAGTGTCAGGAACAGCCTGAGGAGGATATTGCTCTATCATGGGTTATTGATGAGGCTAAAGGCAATGGGGGTAACCCGGGTATATTCCTATACTCTTGCAGGTAAGGCAGGGGTAACTCCCGAGCAGGTGAGGAAGGATTTTTCCGAATATGGAATTAAGGGTAACAGGAGGGGCGGCTATCTTACGGAGTCTCTTATCAGGGCGATTGAGGTTATCTTCAGCCGTGACAGGAAGAGCAATGTGGTGGTGGTGGGCATGGGTAATCTCGGTCAGGCTCTTTCGCGGTATGAGAGGTTTGCAGGGCGTGGGATAAATATAGTTGCCACCTTTGATATAGATCCTTACAAGCATAAGAGCAGGAGTGACATTCAAGTCTACCCCATGGAGCGTCTCGAGGAGATCACGGAGCGGTTCGGTGTCACCGTGGCAATTCTTGCCGTACCTGAGATTTCGGCACAGGAGGTGTGTGATGAACTTGTTAACCTGGGCATAAGGGGTATAGTGAATTTCTCTCCCGTGTTGCTTAAGGTGCCTCAATACGTGGTTGTCAACAATGTCAACCTGAGTGATGAGATAGAGAGTGTAATCCTCTCTGTACGACGTATGAAGGATGAGCAGTCTTTATTTTTGTAGCAATCATAGAAACGGGTTACGAGATATTGGTCACGGGGTTGGTGCAGGGTGTGGGATTTCGTCCTTTCATCCGCAGGCTTGCCATAAAGCACAATCTCACGGGCGAGGTGGTGAACCGGACCGGGGGTGTCACTGTGGTGATAGAGTGTGACCGGGACAGGGCTGACAGGTTTGCCCGGGACATTCGGGACCTTGCCCCTCCAGCGGCCGTTGTCAGGTCAGTACAGCTCAGGAAAACCATGACATCAGGGTTTTCAGGCTTCAGCATAAGGCCCAGCCTCGATGCGGATGAGTCCATCACCGAGGTCAGTCCGGACATAGCAGTCTGCCGGGAGTGCCTTGATGACCTGGAAACCGATCCCGGACGGACAGGTTATCCTTTCATCAATTGCACCAATTGCGGTCCCCGCTTTACCATCATCAAAGCGTTGCCGTATGACAGGATCAATACAACCATGGCTCACTTTGAGATGTGTCAGCGGTGTGCTGCCGAGTACGGAGACATTTCAGACCGCAGGTTTCATGCCCAGCCTGTGGCCTGCAACAGCTGCGGGCCGGTATATACGCTGAAGGCAGGTGATCTTGTCATCACCTCAATAAATGAGATTTTGCAGGAGATAGCCCTCCGGCTGGCTTCAGGGGACAGCGTCGCCATTAAATCAACAGGAGGCTACAATCTCATGTGTGATGCACTGAACGAGGCAGCCGTTGCAGGCCTCAGGCAGCGAAAGCAGCGTGACAGTAAACCCTTTGCAGTGATGTTCAGGGATCTGCATTCCGTCAATGAGTACTGCCATGTTGAGGCCCGGGAGAAGGCGATGCTGGAGTCGTGGAGGAGGCCTGTTGTCATATTGCAGCAGAAGAGGCCCCTGGCACCGTCGGTGAGCAGCGGACTGAATACAACAGGAGCGATGCTGCCCCACATGCCTGTTCATTACATGCTGTTCCGGCTCATCGCAACCCCTGTCCTGGTGCTCACCAGTGGCAACCTCAGCGATGAACCCATAATTAACCTTGACAGTCAGGCTGAAAGTGATCTTATGCCCGTCACCGGATGCATTGTGAGTTACAACAGAGAGATATACAACAGGGCTGATGATTCCGTGGTCAGAGTTATCAACGGAAATATCAGTCTGATAAGGAGGTCAAGGGGCTATGCTCCGGAGCCTGTTGATCTGACCATCTCTGCCGAGGGCGTTTTCGCAGCAGGGGCTGAACAGAAGAACAGTTTCTGCATCGGAAGAGGTCGGCAGGCATTTATGAGTCAGTATATAGGTGATCTCACGAATCTCCCCACATACGACTTCTATCTCGGGTCACTGGGGCTGTTCACTTCACTCTTCAGGTTTACACCCTCTCATGTGGCATGCGATATGCACCCTGATTATCTCTCCGGAAGGTTTGCGGAGGAGATGGCTGAACAGAATAGAGTGCCGCTGGTGAGGGTTCAGCACCACCATGCTCATGCGGCATCGGTGATGGCTGAGCACAGGCTTATCGGGAAGGTGATAGGAGTAATCATGGATGGCACCGGTTACGGCACTGACGGAAATATATGGGGGAGTGAGTTCATGATTGTTACTCCCGCGGATTTTGAGAGATACACTCACTTTGATTATTTCATGATGCCCGGTGGAGACATTGCTGCAGATGAGCCGTGGCGCATGGCACTCTCATGCCTCTTACGTTATTTCGGCAGCGACTGTGACTTCAGCTCAATAAAGTTGTTCAGGCAGGTTGAGGGGAGAAAGCTTGAGACGGTGAGGCAGATGCTTCTCAACGGCATCAACACACCCCTCACCTGCGGCGCAGGCCGCATCTTCGATGCCGTCTCGGCACTCCTTCTGCTCTGCACGGAGAGTTCGTTTGATTCAGAGGCCCCGATGCGCCTTGAATCTGCAGCCTCTTCAGATATAGATGAATATTATCCCTATTCCCTCAATGAGACAGTCAGCCTTGGGCCAATGTTCGAACAGATACTGAATGAGATTGATCATCCTGATATCCCTGGCATTGCTGCCAGATTCCACAACACCGTGGCACATATTATTCTGGATGTCTGTATCAGGATCAGGAGGGAGACCGGGTTGAAAAGGGTGGTCCTTTCAGGAGGCGTTTTTCAGAACAGGTATCTGCTTGAGAAATCTTTGTATCTTTTAAGCATGAACAAATTCAGGGTTTATACCAATCACCTTGTGCCTGCCAACGATGGTGGTGTTTCACTGGGGCAGCTGCTTGTTGCTGCAGAAAGGAGGGAAAAATGTGTTTGAGTCTTCCCGCACGCATCATTTCCATTGAGGGTGACATGGGACAGGTCTCCGTAGGGGGAGTTGTATTCCAGGCAGGCCTGCAGATGGTGGAAGGGGTGAGGGTCGGGGATTATGTCCTTCTTCATGCAGGTTTTGCCATAGAGAAGATGAAGGAGGAAGAAGCCATGGAGACACTGCGTCTCCTGAAGGAGATGGAAGATGCAATCAACGGGAGTGACGGCGATGAAGTTTGTTGATGAATTCAGGCAGAGGAGTCAGACGGAGAGTCTGGCAAGGCTGATTGCGGAGGCTGCCACTCGCGACTACACCTTTATGGAGGTATGCGGAGGACACACCTCTGCCATCCACAGGTTTGGAATACCGTCGCTGCTCCCTGACCGCGTCAGGCTTCTTTCCGGTCCGGGATGCCCGGTCTGCGTCACCTCTGCTGATTACATAGACAGGCTGATAGCCCTGGCATCGCTCAGGGATGTCACCGTGGCCCTCTTCGGTGACCTCATGCGGGTGCCGGGTACTCTTCTATCTCCTGCCGCCGCCGTTGCTGAGGGTGCTGACCTGAGGGTGGTGCTATCGGCGCATGAGGCTCTGCAGATGGCACAGTCCGACCCGCAGAGGAAGATAGTCTTTTCCGCCGTCGGATTCGAGACCACGGCACCGGGAACCGCTGTGACGGTCATGCAGGCTGACAGTGAGGGGAGAGACAATTTCTATGTTCTGAGCGCACACAAGCTGATGCCTCCGGCCATGGAGGCCATACTGAAGGACGGCACCCGCATTGACGGATTTATATGCCCGGGTCATGTGGCTGTCATTACGGGAGCATCAGCGTTTGACTTCATACCGGAGAGGTACGGGCTCGCCTGCGTGGTAGCCGGCTTTGAACCTGCTGATCTGCTCATGTCAGTGCTGATGCTTATCAGACAGGTTAACAGTTCTTCCCCGTCCGTGGAGACAGAGTATTCAAGGGTGGTGTCAAGCAAGGGAAACCAGAGGGCACAGGCTTACCTGGCCGAAGTCTTTGAGCCCTGTGACGCGCAATGGCGCGGCCTGGGGCATATAGCTTTGTCGGGGCTCCGGCTGCGGGATCGCTACCGACGTTTTGATGCCGGGACTGCCTTTCGGGTCAGCCTGCCTGAGTCGACCCGTGCCAGCGCCTGTATATGCGGAGAGATACTGAGAGGTCTCAGGTCTCCTCCGGAATGTGTCCTATATGCATCACAATGCACCCCTGAACATCCGGAGGGAGCCTGCATGGTTTCGGAAGAGGGTGCGTGCAATTCCTGGTTCAAATACCGCCACGATGAATGAGAAGATAACCCTGGGACAAGGCAGTGGAGGAAGACAGGCACAGGATCTTATCCGTGACCATTTTGCCTCCCGGTTCGGGATGGAGGGACCGATGACTGACTCTGCGCTGCTCTCAGCGGGTGAGGGGATGATCGCCTTCACCACAGACTCGTTTGTGATCGACCCGCTCTTCTTCCCCGGCGGCAACATCGGCAAACTGGCGGTATGCGGTACGGTAAACGACCTTGCCGTATCAGGTGCCGAACCCAGGTTTCTCTCGGCAGCATTCATCATTGAAGAGGGATTTGAAGTCAGCGAGCTTGACGCCATAGTAGCCTCCATGGCTGCAGAGGCTGACGCTGCCGGCGTAATGATAGTAACAGGTGACACCAAGGTGGTGGAGAAGGGACAGTGTGACAGGATATTCATAAACACTGCCGGGGTAGGGCTCCTTCCCCGGGAGCACATGCATATCAGCAGCGGTGTATCCGTGAAGGAAGGCGACAGGCTGATTATCAGCGGGCCGCCAGGTGACCATGCAGTTGCCATACTCGCTTCACGAAGGAAGCTCTCCTTTGACCAGCCGCTGATCTCCGACTGCGCCTCACTCAACAGGTTGACAGGTAAGATATTGGAGAAGCCGGCGGCGGTGCATTTCATGCGCGATCTCACCAGGGGCGGGCTGGCTGCCGTGCTCAACGAGTTTGCCACCATGATCAGCTGCGGCCTTACAGTCAACGAAGAGAGTGTTCCGATAGCCGAACCTGTCAGGGGCTTATGTGAGATTCTCGGGTTCGATCCGCTTACTCTCGCCAGCGAGGGAAGGATGGTGATCGTTGCCGCTCCTGAGGCAGCTGACAGGATAGTTGAGATACTCCGCTCCGATCCCCTGGGGAGAGAATCAGCAGTCATCGGTGAGATAACTGCTGAGCGCCGCGGCAGGGTCGTTCTTAACAGTTCAACCGGCGGAAGGCGATTCCTGGATATGCCGTCAGGATTGCTGCTGCCAAGAATATGCTGACAGGAGGACGATGCACGAACTGAAGATAGCAGAAGAGCTGTCAGCGATGGTGTCACACCATGCCGCCGAAGCAGGACTCAGGATAGTTGAGAGGGTGAATATCAGCGTCGGGCAGTTCGTGCAGATAGTGCCTGACCTGCTTGAGGCAGCCTTCAGTATAGCTGCGGTGGAGAGTGTCGCCTCGGCAGCACGGCTGGAGATAGAGATCATAGCTGCCGAGATGCGGTGCCGGAGGTGCGGCACGGAGTACAGGCCTGATGATGATCTGCATGCCTGCACGGCATGCGGTTCCACAGATATAGATGTAGTACACGGCAAAGAGTTGTTCATTAAAAGTATCGAAGGAGAATAGAGATGGAAATCAAGATCATGAAAGATATTCTGGACAGGAACCAGAACAAGGCTGAAGAGGTACGTTCTCTCCTGAGGGAGAAAAAGGTTATGATGGTTAACATCATCAGTTCCCCCGGAGCCGGCAAGACCACACTGCTTGAGCGCACCTGCGAAGCTATGGCTGATAAGACAAGGATAGGAGTGATAGAGGGTGATGTTGCCACCGATCGTGATGCCCGGCGCCTGCAAAAGTATAATATCCCTATCGTCTGCATCAACACCGGGGGCGGGTGTCATCTCGACTCCCACAGCATATCAAAGGTGCTGGGACATTTCGATCTCGATCAGACCGACCTTCTCTTTGTTGAGAATGTCGGCAACCTGATCTGTCCTTCGCAGTTTGACCTGGGCGAAACCTTCAAGCTGGCTGTTGTCAGCACGGCCGAAGGTGATGACAAGCCGGCAAAATATCCGATGCTCTTTACAGGCGCCAGGGCGGTTATCCTGAATAAGACAGACCTCATACCCTACACCAATTTTAATGTCGCCGCATTCGAATCTGATATAGTCTCGCTGAATCCCGGCATCACCATTATCAAAACTTCAGCGACCGGTGGGGAGGGCACCGACAGATGGATCGGGTGGCTCACCTCTCAGCTGGAGAGCTTCCGCGCAGGCTGAACAGGCACTGCAACCCTCCTCCATTTACAGAGACAATAAGTTTTACAGAAGCCTTAAATATTCTTAAACATGATTTATGTAAGGTTTTTGGTTGATTATTGTTATTAGTTTCACAGCCGAAATTAAGAACAGTAGCTAACCGATTTTTCAAACACACTTAAAAACGTAATATATGTATCAAACTGGTAACCTGGTGAAGGATCTGGCAGAGAAACACGGCCGAAGGAGAGAGAGCCTCATGCCGATTCTTCAGGATATTGTTAAGAAGCATAACTACCTGACAGACGATGTCATGGTGGCAGTTGCAACAGAACTGGATATCTCTGCAGCAGAGGTTTACGGCACGGCATCGTTTTATACCTTCCTGGACACGGAGGAGCGTGGCAAGAATGTCATCAGGGTCTGCAAGACCATTACCTGCTCAATGAAGGGCAAGAATGACATAATAGCCACTATTGAGGATATGCTGAAGATCAGGGTAGGTGAGACTACGCCCGACAAGATGTTCACATTGCTTGAGACCAACTGCATAGGATGGTGTCACAAGGCTCCCGCGATTCTGATCAATGACATGCCGTACACTGATCTTACGCCGGAGACGGTTATTGACGTTATTAAAGGTTACATGCGCTAAACAGAGGGAGGCACTGATATGAAAAACAAAGGACTGACAAAAGTTGACCTTATATTTGAGACCGTAGATGTCAGGAAGGTTATGAAGAAAGCCTTCGAGATGACAAGTGATGAGATTATTCAGCAGGTTCTGGAATCGGGTCTGAAAGGTCGTGGCGGGGCTGGTTTCCCCACGGGATTGAAATGGAAATACACTGCTGCCGAGAAGGATCCGGATAAATACATAGTCTGTAACGCTGACGAAGGAGAGCCCGGCACCTTTAAGGACCGTGAGATCCTTGACAAGGTGGCGCCCAAGGTTTACGCCGGGATGGCCATTGCCGGCAAGGCGATGGGTGCAAGGAAAGGTTTCATATACCTCCGCGGTGAGTACAGGTTTCTGTTGCCGCAGCTTTTCGTTGAGCTTCATAAGTTTCACAAAATGATTGCCGAGATCGGTTACGACTTCAACATCGAGTACCGTATGGGCAGCGGCGCATACATATGCGGTGAGGAGAGCGCATTGTTTGAATCAATAGAAGGTCGCAGGGGTGAACCTCGTAACAAGCCTCCCTATCCGACCACATCCGGACTCTTCTCCAAGCCCACCTCAATTAACAATGTTGAGACCCTGGTGACTGCGATGATGATCATTGAGAAGGGACCCCTTGAATATGTCAAGCTCGGGACCAAGGACTCGCGCGGATCAAAGGTTTTCTCCATCTCCGGTGACACTCCCGTACCGGGCATTTTTGAGCTGGAGCTTGGGATGACCGTTCAGCAGTTTGTCAATGAATTCGGTGACGGAGACACCAAGGCGGTTCAGGTAGGTGGCGCATCCGGCTTCTGCGTACCGCGCAAGAAGTTTGCCGATACCATAATAGGCTTTGAAGGAGTTCCCACAGGCGGGTCGATGAAGCTTTTCAACAGCTCCCGCTCGATGTACAACGTACTTCATAACTATATTGATTTCTTTGCCGAGGAGTCATGCGGTCAGTGCACTCCGTGCCGCGTTGGATGCCAGCAGCTGCTCAAGGGAATTGAAAAGGTCAAGAAGGGAGAAGCTAAGTCGACCTACCTCAATGAGCTCGTCAAACTGGCCGATACCATGAAGGTGGCATCGAAGTGCGGCCTCGGACAGTCGGTTGGCAATGCCTTCAAGTCGATCGTTGAGAATTTCAGAGAAGAAGTTATTTACTAATCCTATCTATTGATAATTATGGTAACACTTAAGATAAACGAGCATGAGGCTAAGGTGGCGGAGGGAACAACTGTCCTGGCAGCTGCAAAAACTCTTGGCATAAACATACCCACACTGTGCAATCACCCCGACCTGTGTGTGGCAGGTAACTGCCGTGTCTGTGTGGTTGAGCAGAAGGGTGCCCGCACGCTGGTGGCCTCATGTGCCACTCCGGTGTCGGAGGGTATGGAGATACAGACCAATTCCCTGAAAGTGCGAAATGCCCGCAAGCATATTGTTGAGCTGCTGCTGTCAGAGCACAGGGCAGACTGCACCAAGTGCTACAAGAACCAGAACTGCGAACTGCAGACACTGGCAAACGAATATTCTTTCGGTGAGCATATATTCCTCGATCTTACGGAGGATCACAATTATGCCATTGACAGGTCATCGCCGGCCTTCATCAAGGATGACAGCAAGTGCATCAGGTGCCAGCGCTGCGTGCGCACCTGCGCCCAGCTTCAGCATGTATCTGCCATAGCCGTTTCCCACAAGGGTTCGGAGATGAAGATAAGCTCATTCCATGACAGGCCCATGAGCCACGTCGTCTGCACAAACTGCGGACAGTGCGTCAACCGCTGTCCGACGGGAGCCCTGACGGAGAAGACATATATAGACCAGGTGTGGGATGCCATTTATGATACTGACAAGCATGTGGTTGTTCAGACAGCTCCTGCAGTCCGTGTTGCCCTGGGTGAAGATCTGGGGTATGACCCGGGCGAGAGGGTTACCGGCAAGCTGGTTACCGCTCTGCGGCAGCTGGGCTTTAATTCAGTACTGGATACCGACTTCACGGCAGACCTTACCATCATCGAGGAGGGAACCGAGCTTCTTACCAGGCTGAAGAAGGTGCTGGTGGAAGGCGATAAGACTCTTGCCCTTCCGATGTTCACCTCCTGCTCACCGGGATGGATCAAGTTCATTGAGCACAAGTATCCGCATATGCTTCCGAACCTGTCGACCTGCAAATCGCCACAGCAGATGTTCGGGGCACTGGCAAAAACATACTATGCCGACAAGCGCAAACTTGATCCCGCCAATGTGGTCTCCGTATCCATCATGCCCTGTACTGCCAAGAAATATGAGGCTGACAGGCCGGAGATGAGATCCAGCGGGTACAAGGACATCGACTACGTACTCACCACCCGTGAGCTCGCCGTCATGATAAAGCAGGCAGGTATTGATTTCCGTACCCTTGAAGAGAGTCATTATGATTCTGTCATGGGTGTCTCAACGGGTGCGGGGGTAATCTTCGGTGCCACCGGCGGAGTGATGGAAGCTGCACTGCGTACTGCATACGAGATAGTGACCGGTAGGCCGGTGCCTTTCAAGAACCTCAACATCATGCCTGTACGCGGCATGGAAGGAGTCAGGGAGGCTACCATAAAGATAGAGGGAACCAGGGAAGAGTGGAACTTCCTTGAGGGCGCAGAACTGAAAGTGGCCATCGCACACGGTCTCGTCAACGCAAACAAGATTGCAAAAGCAGTCAGCCAGGGCAAGGCACAGTATCACTTCATTGAGATCATGGCCTGCCCGGGAGGATGTCTCGGTGGCGGTGGCCAGCCCATACCTACCAGTGCGGAGATAAGGCAGAAGCGTATGGAGGCCATCTATGCCGAGGATATGCATATGGATCTCAGGAAGTCGCATGATAACCCTGAGGTAACTGCAATCTACCAGGAGTTCCTTGAGGAACCCAACAGCCATAAGGCACATGAGCTTCTCCATACTCACTACACGGAACGCGAATCATACTAGATTACCAATCCTTTAATACTGTTGCAGAGACGTAGCCAGCTACGTCTCTGCCTGATTTATGCCGGGCACGGCAGCGAGGGTCATTGAATTGCTGTTTTTTAACAGCAACGTGTTGCTGCTTTTAAGATTTTTACCACCTTTAGGCTTTTAAAAAGCGTCGCACTTTAATATGGGTTGAAGATGAGCGGATTTGACTTTTCCAAAAGGGATTCCTTTGGCAGCAGGTTGGGAGTGATCATGGCGGCAGCCGGCTCAGCCGTCGGGCTGGGCAACATCTGGAGGTTCCCCTATGTCCTTGGGGAGAACGGTGGCGGCGCCTTTCTGATCATATACCTTGTGATAATCTTTGCCATCGGCATTCCCGTGATGATGTCGGAGCTGGTGATCGGCAGGAGGACCCGGCGCAATCCTGTCGGGGCATTCCGCATGCTCTCATCGCGCCGGCCCTGGTTCCTGGTTGGGATGATGGGCATAGTGGCGGCCTTTATGATCCTGGCATTCTATACTGCCGTGGCAGGATGGACACTGGAATATATATACCAGATCCTTGCAGGAGGTATCCAGGGCAAGTCGTCAGCCGAACTGACCGTCATGTTTGACTCTTTCAGAAGTGAATCCCTCAGACCGGCACTGTGGTTCTCAATCTTTCTGCTGGCTACAGCCGGTATTGTGCTGGGAGGTGTCCGAAAAGGCATTGAGAAATCAACCAAGGTGCTGATGCCACTGCTCTTCATATTGCTTATTCTTATGTGCATCAAGTCACTGACACTCCCCGGTGCAGGCAAGGGCGTGGAGTTCCTGTTCCGGCCAGACTTTTCAAAGATCACCGGCACTACCGTGCTGATGGCACTCGGTCAGGCCTTCTTCTCGCTCAGCATTGGCATGGGTACCCTGATCACATATGGCTCCTATATCCCCGCAGATAACAAGCTGGCAAGTACTGCAGTCCAGGTTTCCATGTTAGACCTCTTCATTGCCGTCCTCGCCGGACTGGCAATATTCCCGGCTGTATTCGCATTCGGAATATCCCCGGCGTCAGGTGAGGCGCTCACATTCATTGTCCTGCCCGGCATCTTTCAACAGGTTAGCGGGGGGATGATCTTCGCCTTTACATTCTTCTTCCTTCTGGCCATTGCTGCACTGACGTCAACAATCTCAGTGATGGAGGTGATAGTGGCCTATTTCTCGGAGCAGCTTAACATGAGCAGACGTGCAGCCATTATCATTGCAACGGCATCTATGTTCATACTTGGGATATCGGCATCGCTGTCGTGGGGAGTGATGAGGGATGTCAAACTCTTTAACCTGAACATCTTCGATCTCTTTAACTTTACCACGGCTAACATACTGTTGCCTCTTGGAGGTCTGCTTATCGTAGCATTTCTTGGCTGGTTCTTCCCCGGTCAGTCTGTGAAGGATGAGCTCTCCAACGGCGGCACCCTGCCGGTGAGATACTATTCCCTCTACCGCTTTGTTATCAGGTTCATTGCCCCTGTGGCCATTGCCCTGGTGTTTCTCAACGGACTCGGACTGCTTAAATTCTAACCGCTAATTATTTTATAATGCACGGCTTAAATGATTTCCTTGTAAGGCTTGACGGGTACCTCGGAGGGCATTGGTGGTTCATGATCTTGCTGATAGGTACCGGCCTCTTTTTTACCATTTATCTTGGGTTTCCCCAGGTAAGATATTTCCGTCATGCCATCAGGATAACCAAAGGCACCTATGATCACTCTCGCGACATTGGTGACACCTCTCATTTCCAGTCACTCTCTACAGCGCTGTCAGGCACCGTAGGTACCGGTAACATTGCCGGGGTGGCGCTGGCCCTGCACCTTGGAGGCCCTGCAGCTCTCTTCTGGATGCTTGTCACGGCAGCCATCGGGATGTGCACCAAGATGGTGGAGGTGTCTATCTCACACAAGTACAGGGATATACTGCCCGACGGTACGATCTCCGGAGGTCCCATGTACTACATGAAAAAGCGACTCAACTTCAAGACACGCGGTGGAAAGGTTATAAAAATAGGTGCCGTCATGGGAGCCTTTTTTGCCGGGGCTACCATCCTCAGCTCTTTTGGGACGGGAAGCCTGCCGCAGATAAACAGCATATCCAATTCGGTATTTACCTCCTTTGGCATCAAGCATATTATCACCGGGGCGGTGCTGGCCTTCTTTCTGGCCCTGGTAATCATCGGAGGAATCAAGAGGATCGCCAGAGTGACCTCCATACTTGTGCCCTTCATGGCCATGCTCTATGTCGCCGGCGCCTTGCTGGTGATCTTCTCCCATCCCGGAAACATCATACCGTCATTTGTCTCAATCTTTGCCGACGCCTTTACCGGATCGGCAGCTGCAGGAGGGTTCCTGGGGGCCAGCTTTGCCTTTGCCATGAACAGGGGGGTGAACAGGGGTCTCTTCTCCAATGAATCAGGACAGGGATCGGCGCCTATAGCACACTCGGCGGCACGTGCCCCTGAGCCTGTCTCTGAGGGGATGGTGGCACTGCTTGAGCCGTTCATTGACACAATCTGCATATGCACCCTCACCGGGCTTGTGGTACTGGCATCCGGTGCCTGGAATACCAAGACGGAGAACCAGTTTCAGACTACCGACATGCAGATCCTCACCGGCATCTATGATGAGAGTAACAGCGAAGACATTGCGAAGCTGGGCGAACATCTCAGGGGTGATCAGTTCCTTGACCTCTATAGCGGCACTCTGGTGATAGAGGATGGTAAACTAATGACACCTGGTGTCTCTGTCATACATGCCAGGTCCCTGGCAGAGAATATAGAGTTTCTCTCAGGCAAGGATCCTTACTCCGGTGAGCTTGAGGTTATTGCAGGTAAGCTTCCCGCCATGGCCTCTCTGACAGTGAGGGGAGAATCACTTATCCACAGCGCCCCGCTGACTACGTTTGCCTTCAGCCAAAGCATACTGAAGGGCTTCGGATCCTATATCGTGACCTTCTCACTGTTGCTCTTCGCCTTCTCAACTGCCATCTCATGGTCATACTACGGTGACAGGGCGACTACATACCTTTTCGGCAGCAAATATGTCATCTATTACCGTGTCATATTTGTAGCAGGGTTTTTCATAGCCTCCTTTACCGATACCACAATCATATGGTCGCTCTCCTACATAGCCATAGTGCTGATGGCCGTGCCCAACCTGATCGGAATACTCGTCCTCAGAAAAGAGGTAAAACAGAATGTGAAGGAATACTGGGAGTCCTTCTCGGCACAGTATCCTGATGCGAAGATCTCCAAAAAAATGTCCCGGAGGTTTGGCGATAAGAACTGAGCCTGAGCTGCAGAGGCAATGTGGCTAATCAATAAGCAGAACCCGGCCGTCTGTGGAAACCGGTATTTTGAATGCGGTTAAACAAATCTCTGATCAGTCATTTTCAGGCATTTGCGGATAGAGGTCTTCCACTCTTACAATTGCATCGGTGTCAGTGGTTATCTCTGTTTCGGCCGTCTCTTCACCCCGGTTCCTGAAATAGAGGATGAAGGCCAGTATGGGCATCAGGGGCCTCACCAGGGCTCCGGTAAGGGCGTTCAATCCGATGTAGAGTGGATTTCTGCTCATCTCGAGCATCGCTGTTGCCTCCCCGGGGTTGGAGATGGAACGAATGAAGGATCCGGTGAACGGAAGCATTGTCAGTGTGCTGAGCAACATTGCCGTAACAACCATTATCAGAGCCAGAATAACAAGCCACCCCATATTGGGCCACAGGTTCCTGTGCATCAGCCTGAAGGAGCGGGTAATAATCTCAATCGGACTATGGGTCTCAAGAAGGGTGACCGGCATGGCAAATATCATCACCGTGGCCATGTATGCCAGGGCAAACAGCCCTGGCAGCACAAGCAGAACAATGCCTATTGATGTCAGGATGACCGTCAGAACCATTAATATGATGATGGCAACAAGATAAGGCAATAGCGTCACGATCATCTTCTTCAGCAACGTTGAGGCGAATCCCGGTTCATCCGCAGGCCTGTCGAGAACCCAGGTGTGGAGAACCACCATCAGGAGCATTGTCACAAGCATGGTGAGGGCATAGGGCCCGGCCATCGACTTCATCTTCTCCAGAACCAGCTGCGGATCGGAGGAGACCTCCTGAAGGGAAGCCATATCAATGTCTGCCATGAAAATCAGCGATAACAGTGAGCCGGCCACAGAGATGATGTACATACCAATGAAGTATTTCTTGTAGAAAGACCACATTTTGTTGAATGCACTGTCGAGGTCAACGGCCCCGGCCAGGGGATGGTTCTGATAGTTCTTCATTGCAGCGTTTCCTGTAATTGGATTAAAAGGTGGGATAAAACTAATAAAAAATCAACTCATTATCTCAATCATCTCCTTTACATCGAGTTCTTCAAACGGATTGTGCATACCGGCAAAGGTTCCGGCCAGCTTCGATTTTCTATCCTGCAGTCTGAGTATCTTTTCCTCTATCGTCTCTTCCGATATATATCTTGATACGAATACCCTTTTCTCCTGGCCTATCCTGTGAGCCCTGCTTAGTGCCTGTATCTCTGACGCAGGGTTCCACCAGGGGTCCAGGATGAAAACATAATCGGCCTCTGTCAGGTTGAGACCCACACCACCGGCCTTGAGGGAAATCAGAAAGACCCTGATGCTCTTATCCCTCCTGAAACTTTCGATGACACCCTCCCGGTTGCGTGTTGATCCCGTCAGCATTGCAAACCCAATACCGTTGGCGGTGAGCCAGTCCGGGAAAAGCTCGAGGTGCTTGACAAACGATGAGAAGACAAGTATCTTATGTCCCTCTGCGACTACACTCTCAATATTATGTATTACCGTGTCATACTTGCCTGATCCCCCGCTGTATGAATCATCGGTCAGGATCGGATGGTTGGCTATCTGGCGGAGCCGCATCAGTCCCTGGAGCACCATGATGGCAGATTTTTCCATGCCCACGGATTCTATGTTCTCAAGTATGCTGTTACGTACGGCAGATTTCTCTCTCTCATAGATGGCAGCCTGCTCATCTGACATGTCACAGTGGATCACCTGCTCGGTCACGGGGGGCAGCTCGGTAACGACCATCTCCTTGGTGCGTCGCATGATGAAGGGCTGGATGATCTTCCTGAGTCTGTTCTCCTTCTCCTCCTCAAAATTCTTTTCGATAGGTCTGGCAAACTCTCTCCTGAAGAAGGTGAGGGAGCCGAGCAGGCCGGGATTGACAAAGCTGAGCTGTGTCCAGAGGTCAGTCAGCGAGTTCTCAACAGGTGTTCCGCTTAGAACAAGCCTGTGGCTTGAGCGGAGACGCATGACGGACCTGTATATATTGGAGGTGGGGTTTTTAATATGCTGGCTCTCGTCAAGGATTACGTAGAAGAAGTGTATACCGGACAGGATTTCAATGTCCTGGCGTACCGTGTGATAGCTTGAGATAATTAAGTCATAACCGTAAAAGTGCGCTGCTGATTTCTGTCTTCCGGGGCCGTGGTGAATCAGTGCCGTCAGTGACGGGCAAAACTTCTTTATCTCATTGTACCAGTTGTGACATAGCGATGCCGGAACGATGACCAGCGATGTGTCGGCACTGTCTCTCTCGCTGAACAGGTTCATCTGTACCGGGGTTCTGCCGCTGCCCTTACTGTCCGGAATCAATTGTGACGGGGTCTCTTCCGCTTCAGGGCGCCGCCTGTTCTCCTTGTTCCACACCAGCAGTGCCAGCGCCTGCAGCGTCTTGCCCAGGCCCATATCGTCGGCCAGGCAGCATCCCAGGTTCTGGGTCTGCAGGAAGTGGAGCCAGCTCAATCCCTCAGCCTGGTAAGGCCGCAACTCGGTGGTGATTGCTGCCGGTGGAGTCAGCTGCGGGATCTGGTCGGGAAAATAGAGTTTTTCGAGGCTGATACAGGAATCACAGTCGTCACCGGAGATGACGTCGCTAACCAGGGCAAAGTGCTGCTTGTGGAGCATGATGCTCTCCTCGCGGTCTCGACCCATCTCAAAAAGGCCTCTGTAGCGGGTGAACCACTCTTCCGGAAGGATGGCGACGGTGCCGTCAGGCAGTGTGTACTCACGCACACCGTCAAGAATGTTGCGTCGCAGCCCGGTAAACGGGATGGTAAAGGAACCGATCTGCACCATAGCCCTCAGATCAAACCAGTCATTAATCAGTTCGTGGCTCAGATTCAGCACGACAGGTTCGAGAGAATAATTGCGGTCGAGGCTCCCGGTGCGGACAGTCAGTCCTGCCTCTTCCAGCCGTGGCCGGTTATAAGCTATCGCTTCAATCAGGTCGTAGAGAGAGTTGCTACTCCCGCGCGTGGCACCCGGAGTCATGAAACTGATCCCGTCTTCGGTGAAAAGTCCCGCATCATGCAGCGCACCGATGCAATTCTTTTCCCAATTGAGGTCGCGATCCTTTCTGCTAAAGATAAATTTTCCCTGCTCATTTCTGAAGGTGGTGAAATGCGTCATCTCATTGGACGAGAAGATGGTCCGGTCATCATAACGGAAGGTAAGGATGATGGCAGGATGGCCGCCTACGGTTATCTCAAGTGTGATGAATGCCTGCCTTGCAGGAGTTTTCTCCTCAAGCGTGAATCCGCTGCCGGTGACTTTATATCTGTTGATGACCGAAAGCACAAAAGTGCTGAAATATTTCTCCTCCGCGGTACCGGGTATACTGATCTCGTCCCTCTCAAGAAAGGGCTTCAGTTTGGTGCCCTCAATCTCGGAGAGAAAATAGAGGGTCTGGTCTGATCTTATAACACAGGGCCTGTTTGAGAGTATCTCCGTTGATGACTTTCGCAGGTCAATCGGCCTGCCGTTGTGTTCAACCGTCAGGGAGTAACTGCTGCCCCCGATGTTGCGGTCAAACCTGAATACCGGCATAGCTTCCTCAGGGGCAATAGTAAGCCTGTCTTCGGGATGCAGGGTGGTAATGCTGAGCTTCTGAAGGTATACGGGAATCTCCTCATTGAGTGCTATATGAAGACAATGATGGATACGGGTCTCAATGTAGGGTTTGATAAGCCTGTCAAACTCCCTGTCAGTTACCATCCCGAGAAACTCCTTTACGTTTTTATGCTTTGAGAATAGCCTGTAGAGATGCCTGTCAGAATATTCATTTACCAGCCTTACAATCTCCCTCTCCTCATTGTCAAGTCCTGAGAGAGTTGTTCCGTCAGGAAATGGGGCAAGGGCTTCAGCTGGCAGGTAGTAATCTTTACCATTCTGTTTTTCAAGCATATAGGGCACAAGAATCGTCCCCCAGCGTCGGTGCTGGGTAAGTATCAGTGCAAAGAGCCTCTCACGCTCCCGGTTGCCGGGCTGGTACATGGACATAAAAATAGAATCTGCAATGTTTAAATTCTTCAGTTAAAAACAAAGTGTCGGCGCTGTTTTTTTGTGAAGATGTCATAAGTTCAGGGTAATCCATTTCAATCCTTCACCGGACCTCATGTACCGATAATTTTAATATCTTGCCATTCCTGTTTACAACAGGAGATGAAGATGAAACATCGATGATAATTCCGTTTAGCACACAGGCGGAGAATTATATCACGGATGTTCCATCCGGCCTTTAAAAACAAATTATACACGGATGAAAAGGATATTTGCTGCAAGCTTATTATTAACTGTTACTCTGGCTGTTTCAGCTCAGGTGACGCCCCTCACGGCAGGATGGAGGGCGAAGAAGGCCTCGGAGGTAAATGTTGACGGATGCCATCTGACAAAGTCTGATCCTGACCTGTCCGGATGGATCAGCGCCACCGTTCCCGGGACGGTGCTGACAACCCTGGTGAACAACGGTCGCATGCCTGAGCCGTGGTTTGGCATGAACAACGAGGAGATACCGGATGTATACAACGAGGGACGTGATTACTATACTTACTGGTTCTTTACACGTTTCTCAGCCGAGACTCTCGATTCTACGAAGCAGGCCTGGATCAACTTCAGGGGCATCAATTACAGGGCGGAGATCTATTTCAACGGGAAACGGATAAGCGATGACACCCACGAAGGTATGTTTCTGCGCCAGAAGTATAATGTCACCTCACTGCTTAACAGGAAGGATTATAACCGTCTTGCGGTGAAGGTTGAACCGCCCCTCCATCCCGGCAACCCCAACGGCGGCCAGGGCGGTGACGGTATGATAGGGCGTGATGTGACCATGCAGTTCACCGCAGGGTGGGACTGGATACAGCCTGTCAGGGACCGCAACACAGGGATCTGGGATGAGGTCACCATTGAAGTGACCGGTGATGTTGATATTCGTAACGGTTTTGCCAGGACACGTGTGCCCGGCGCCCGTCTTCCCGGTGAGTTGCAGGACCCGGCATTCGTGACCTTCTCTGCTGATTTTGAGAATGTTACCGACAGGTTGGTTGAGGGTGAGGCTGCCATAGCCTACATGGGTTCCATTGAAAAGAAGAAGATAAAGATAGAGCCGGGGACAACGGCCACAGTTGTCTTTTCGGAGATGAAACAGACTGACCCCAGGATATGGTGGCCCAACGGAATGGGTCAGCCGTCACTCTATCCGGCGGTAATAACATTTCACGACAAGGAAGGCACAACGCTTGACAGGGAGGATATGATGTTCGGCTTCCGTGAGACAGGCAGCTGGTTCGATGAGAAGGCGGGCTCACGTGTCTTTACTATTAACGGTCAGAAGATATTTATCCGCGGGGCCAACTGGATAGCATCCGACGGTATGCTGCGTCTGAGCCGTACGAGATACGATGCAGAGGTGAAGATGCATGCCGAGATGAACATGAACATGATCAGGGTGTGGGGCGGCTCCATCATGGAGAGGCCGGAGTTTTATGAGGCTTGCGACAAGTATGGCATACTGGTATGGCAGGATCTGTGGATCACCGGCGACTGTAACGGCAGGTGGCCTGACACCCTCAGAAAGGCCGAGACGCAGGCACGACGCCGTGAATATCCTGACAACCATTCTCTGTTCATCAATTCGGTGGCCGATCAGGTGAAGATGCTTCGTAATCACCCTTCGCTCTACATGTACTGCGGCGGCAACGAGTTCCCGCCGCCGCCGGAGCTGGACGCCCGGATAAGAAAGACGCTGGCCGCCCTCGACGGCACAAGGCTCTACTTCGATGAGTCAACCTCTTCAGATATCCTCAGGAACACCATCGGAGGTACAGGCGACGGTCCATATAATGTCAGGGAACCCCTCTGGTTCTTCACGGAAAAGTGGCATCCGTTCAATCCTGAGATAGGTTCAGTGGGTCTGCCAAATATGGAGTCACTGGAGAAGATGATGAAGGAGAGCGACCTGATTGTGCCCTCAGACA
Source organism: Bacteroidales bacterium UBA4772 (assembly GCA_002403305.1). Classification (GTDB taxonomy): domain Bacteria; phylum Bacteroidota; class Bacteroidia; order Bacteroidales; family VadinHA17; genus SR-FBR-E99. The sequence goes on along the minus strand of DHHM01000008.1, from coordinate 33,475 downwards.
GGGAGGTGAATGAGGTATGGCGCTATCATAAATACATGGGCTACGGTGACATGATTGATAGAATGGGGGAGGTGAGTGACCTGAAGGACTTCGTGACGAAGGCGCAGCTCGTCAACTATGAACAGTACCGTTCGATGGTTGAAGGATATACCTCGCACATGTGGGACTGGTACACAGGCTTTCTGCTATGGAAGAGCCAGAATCCCTGGCCGGCACTCAAGGGGCAGATGTACGACTGGTACCTTGATCAGAATGCAGGCTTCTACGGTTTCAGGCACGGGGCAGCGCCGGTACATCTGCAGTTCAATCCGGCAGACTCGGCCGTCTATGTCGTCAATGCCACGCCCAGGGAGCGCAAGGGTATGAGGCTCGATGCCCTCCTCACTGATGAGAACGGCAGTGAGCTCTGGAAAGCATCTCAGGAAACCACTCTTCCTCTCAACAGCCACATAAAGGTGTGGGATGTGGATCTCGGGGGCAAGCCGGCTAATGTTTATTTTCTGCGGCTCCGGATAACTTATGTCTCCACCGGCCTGACCGTGGATGAGAACACCTACTGGCTTCCCCGCGAAGGCGACAAGAAGGCACTGATGGCTCTTGGCAAGGCAAAGATTGTCGGTCAGATGATGAAGAGTAACCAGGGCAAGTTCACCGTTGACATAGCAAACAGCGGCGACGTGGCCGCCTTCTTCGTAAGGATGAAGGTTATCAGGGCTATTGACGGAAAGATGGTGACACCCGTCTTTTTCGACGACAATTATATTGTTCTGCTGCCGGGAGAAAAAAAGAGTATCACTGTAGATGTGAACTTGCTTGAGTCCAATGACCGCAACACACCGCTCATGCTTCATCTTGAGGGTGTCAACCTGCCGGAGCAGATGATAAGGCTATAGAAGTCGGAAAGCTTTGCCCTCCGTAACCGTCGGTTGGCGGTGGAGGAGGGTCTGAAGTCTCCCTCCTCCACCACATCCTAAGCTAAAACTACGGACTTCGTCCGACGGAGTCGGAGGGCAGGGAAAGTCTGTAAAGTCGAAAGTCCCAGGATTCGCGGGTTCTTGAAGCCGACAGTGCGGGTGGCCGGCCTGAAGGATCCATTACGGGACTCGGTTGCTGATCCGGATTTTGATGACTCGTCAATTCTTTCTGTCAGCCGGTCCTGCTGATCTCTGACAGCCGGCGGTGGTCAAGGATGAATATGCTCTTCTCAGCCAGCCTGACAATCTCTTCTTTCTCAAAGCTTTTCAGGACCTTTACCGCACCTTCGGTTGATATGCCCGCAAAGTCCGCCAGCTCGCGCCGGGAGAGATGCCTTATGACATCCTCTCCGCCAAAGTTCTCCGGTGCAAGCTTGAGCAGGAGTGTAGCCATACGCCCGTTGGTCTGCTGATGGAGGAGCTGATCGATGGCTGTATATAACCCTGCATTGTGTTCACAGTAGCGTCTTATAATACTGAATCCAAAAGCGCCGTTTTGTTTTACCAGGGATGCAATGGCCTCTTTTTCTATAAGGAAGCCTGTCGTCTCAGTTACAGCTACCACTGAGTAGTTGAAGGTGTTTCTGTTGAAGACGGCTGACAGACCCACCATCTCACCCGGAGTGATGATGCGCAGGTTATAGTCGCGGCCGTTGGTGTATTCTATATACTGCCTCGAAAAACCGCCGACTATGAATATGACATAGGAGGCAAATGCACCCTGCTTGGTGATGTTCTCACCGCGACGGAAGAGTATCTGTACACGACTGTCACGTACCAGCTCCGTCTCCTCTGCTGTCAGCTCTGAGAAGCAGGGCAGGGTTATGTCACAGACAAACTCCTTATCCGTTTTACTGATGGTCTTCATCTCTGCATTTGAATGACAAATGTACAAATAAACGTCGTTTCAGCGACAGGTTGTTATCTTGTTACGAATCAGGAGGTTGATGATTTAGAGTTGATCGGGGTCATTTTTTTTATTGTCCTGTTTCAGTTCAGTTAATGATGTATAAGTCACCGGTGGAAACAGATACCAGCCTGATCAGGGTTACCTTTGCAGATAATTTTAACGAACCATAAATGAAAAGCAGAGTAGAATCGACCTGGAAAGGCAATATGCAGTTTGAAACGGAAGTAAACGGGCACCACTTCATGATTGACGCCGACGAGAGTGTCGGAGGCGGTAATTCCGGTCCCCGGCCCAAGCCCCTGATGCTTGCAGCCTTGGCAGGATGTACTGGTATGGATGTGGTATCCCTCCTGAAAAAGATGCGCCAGGAAATTGAATATTTCAATGTTGTAGTTGAGGGTGATACCACTGACGAACATCCGAAAACCTACTATAAAATAAAGGTTATATACGAGTTCCGTGGGAAAGACCTTGATATGGATAAGCTGGAGAAAGCTGTAAGTCTTTCGGAGGAGCGTTACTGCGGCGTATCGGCGGTATATCGCAAGGCAGGGATAGATCTGACGCACGAAATAAAGATAGTCTGAAAGTCCGTAAGGTCGAAAGCCTCCCTCCTCTGCCAAGGCTTCGGACTGCGTCCGACGTAGCGGGCTTCGTCCGACAGAGTCGGAGGGCAGGAAAGTCGAAAGTCTGTAAAGTCGAATGTCCTTAAAGTCGGTTATTCTATCAACCTATGTTACTTGTAATCAAATTCTTAATTCTTAATTCTTAATTCTTAATTCCTCTCACTACTGCCTACTGCCTGCAATCCGGCTCCTTCGCTATCCCGACCTACCAAGTCGGGACTTAACGCTCGCCCCTCTGCTGCCTATTGCCTCTTAAAGAGAATTAATTAGTAATCAAACAAACAAACATCAATATGTTATACACGAATTTGAATCATGTCGAGACTGCTGCGCAGCTCGAAAAAATCCTCAGTGAGAATGAGAATGTAATGGTATGCTGCGGCAGGATGGGCCCCATGTGTATCCCTGTATACAGCATCATGGAAGAACTTGAACCGGTTTACACTCATGTTAAGTTCTTTGACATGGAGTTTGACAATCCTGAGGCCCAGGTAATACGCAATGCGCCGCTCACACGCGGGTTCATGGGATTGCCATATACGGTATACTATAAGAACGGCAAGATGGTGAAGGCCACCACTAGCATACAGAACATGTCGCAGGTGAAAGCAGTCCTCGATAGCGAGTTTGGCCAGCCCAACGCATAGGCAATGGAGAACAGCAATCATTACGATGTCATTATCCTGGGTGGCGGTCCAGCCGGACTGACAGCTGCGATCTATCTCTCCCGTGCCAGGCTCAGAACGCTGGTGCTGACGGAGGGTACGCCGGGCGGACAGATGACATTGACCCATGAGATCGCCAACTACCCCGGTATTGAAAAGATCAACGGTTACATGCTGGGCTCGGTGATGAAGAAGCAGGCAACATCCTTCGGCGCCATGGTGAAAGGGAATGTCGAGATCAGCTCATTCGACCTTGCGGGCGCAACGAAGAGTGTCACCACCGCTGACGGTCATACATACACCTCTGACGCCGTGATACTGGCTCCCGGCGGCCGATCGCGCACCCTTGGCGTCCCCGGAGAGGATACCTTCAAGGGCAGAGGCATCTCATACTGTGCCACCTGTGACGGCGACTTCTTTACAGGAAAGGAGATAGTGGTCGTCGGCGGAGGCAACTCGGCATTGGAGGAGGCTGTATCACTCACCAATTATGCCACCAGGGTAACGGTGGTCCATCAGTTTGACCACTTCCAGGCTTTCGAATATGCAGTGGAAGAGGCAAAGGCCAATCCGAAAATCAGCTTCATTATGTCGTCAACCATCGACTCATTTTATGGCAATGAGAAGCTTAAGGGGGTGAAGATCAGGAACCTGCTGACGGGTGATGTAAGCGACTTCACGACTGACGGGGTATTCATCTTCATAGGATATGTGCCCAACACAGAGTCTCTGGAGGGCCTCGTTGGCCTCAATGAGATGGGCGAGATCATTACCGGCCCTGACATGTCAACAAACATTGAGGGTGTCTATGCTGCCGGTGATGCTGCCGTCAAGCGTTACCGTCAGGTGACCACGGCCGTGGCCGACGGTACGGTGGCGGCACTGGCTGCTGCCGATTACCTTCATTCACTTAAGAGAAAATAATTATAGTCGGAAACCGCATGTTATGAAAACAGAGACACCCGTAAAATCCATTTCATTTACATGGGAATTCGATCATAAAAGCAAAAACTTACTTATATAATTATGAAAATGAAAGGACTTATAATAGCACTTGTTGTGATAGCCGTACTGGCGATTCTGGTGATGCGTTCATACAATAAGATGAAGAACACACCGGCAGTGGCCGACAGCGAACTGATTGAACACCTTACAGCCCAGAACTTTGCCCACAAGACAAAGAGCGGGGTGGTTCTAGTCGACTTCTGGGCCGACTGGTGCATGCCGTGCAAGATGATGGCCCCGATACTGAATGATGTGGCAGAAGCCACCGAAGATAAGGCTACCGTTTATAAGCTGAATGTTGATGAACATCAGCAGATAGCTTCCAAATACGGTATCAGGAACATCCCTACCATGATTCTCTTCAGGGACGGCAAGGAGGTGGAGCGGATCATAGGCGTGAAGCAGAAGGATTACATCATCTCAAGCATAGAGAAAGCTCAGTAACAGAGGCAACAATCAGCATGCTTCAGTCAGGTATCCGGGAGAACATCGCCAATGGCATTTTACAGGCGGTATCCAGCCATCTGAGAGAACCACGCCAATGGGGCATTTTACAGGTGGCATCCAGCCATCTGAGAGAACCATGCCAATGGCATACAGTGGCTATAAATCATGCAGTTGAAGGCTTTTCGCCTGAGACGATTCGAAAGATCTTGTGTTAATTGGTTTGCAGGGCTGCCGGCAGGATATTATCTGTCGGCGCCCTTTTTAGCCATCTCATAGTCAGGAGCCTCGAGAAGGTCATTGAACCGTGCGGACGGCCTGACGCGGCCGAAGGAATCGACCCAGGCCTCCCTGGTCATGGAGTCCCAGTGGATGGCTCCGTGATAGTATTGTATGTTGTTGAAGATGCCCAGGGTGGCAAAAAGCAGGAAGGCTGTCATGACTGCGACCCTGAAAAATCTCCTGCCGGCTGAAAATGACTGCGAGAGCAACGCGGCAGCTGCGACAGCCATCAGTGCATAGCTGTCGATGAAGGCCCGCTGGCCGAAACCACCGCCATACCACCAGCACCACCATGAGAAGATGATATAGATGTTCAGCGGGACGAATGCCGTGACAGCCAGGGCGTGGGGTGATCTCCTGATCCAGAGTGCAATGATGCCGGTGAATGAGATGATCATGAGCGGAGTATAGATGAAAAGCCCCTTGCGCCAGCTGAAAAGCCCCTTCACTATTGCCGGATCACCGAAGAAGAAACGTTCGTCACTTCCGTAGGAGAACCAGAGCCAGTGACCTGTCATCTCCTTCCAGTAGACCATCTGTGGCAACCAGATGATAACTGCCATCACGGCCATGAGGAGCAGCAGCCTGAAGTCTCTTATGAATGCGGAAGCCCTCTCCCTCATCTGGTTCCATGTGATCACTCCATACAGGAGGAAGAAGATTACGATGATGATATTGGTAGGCCTGATGAGTGAAATCAACCCCAGCAACAGTCCGAGCCTGGCAGCCGGCCATAATCCCCTGTCCGTCTTTTTATTTTTTCCCGAAATCTGTTCCCCGTTCCACCCTCTCCGGGATTCATGCCTCCTGAAGATATCACCCCAGCCGGATTTTGTGTGGGCGGTACTTGATCCTCTAGTCTGAATGTCATGCCATTCTATTGAATACCAAATAAATGCACTTATGAGTGCAAAATTGTATACATGTGCCATCGTGCCCTGGAAGAGAGTGTACCAGTAGAGGTTGGTGCCAAAGGCGAAGGCGGCCAGTATCAGTGCTGTTATTTTATCTGTTGCTTGTGTCAGCAGTATTTTTCGAAGATAGATCAGTCCTGTGAGCAGGAACAGCAACGCGGAGACAAGGAGGAAGAATTTGTATGGCTCACTGTATCCGCCGGCATCGGCTCCCGAAATGAGGGCAGCGACATGGCCGGCAAGAAAAAAGGGCAGCCATAGGATGGAGAGTCCCATGGTTGTCTTGATAACATACTTGTCCCCTGGGCCCTTCTCAGGCCAGACAAGCAGTTTATGAGGGCCCTCATAGCCATCTGCAAAGCCCAGGGAGAGATCATGATAAATGAAAGCTGCAGGGAGGTACGCATAATAGCTTATTGCATCCCACTCGATGACCCTTCGCTCATCTCTCCAGTGTTTTACACTGAGCATATTGACCGTCATGAATATGATGATGAAGGCAATGGTCAGCGCTGACCGCCAGTCTCTTCCATGCAGGCCATACCTGAAAATGTTTCCGGTGATGGCAAGCCCGTCGCTTATCCTGATCTTCTTGCCCTCCTGCCGTTTTCTGGGCAGGTAGGTTACATCTGTTTCGCCGTAAGATATGTCTCTGTCATGCAATGCCCTGATCATCAGTTCAGTCTCAAAGCCGAAGCCATTCTCCTTAAGATTTAGCTTATTGTAGAGAGCCTTGCTGAAGAGCTTGTAGCCGCAGGTCAGGTCTGTAATTTTTCTTCCTGTCATCCGGGAGGCAACGGACGCGAGCAGCCTGTTGACAGTGACGGCCGGGCCGGCATGACCCCGGTACCGCCTGCCGCTCCGGAACCTGGTGCCGCTCACAATTTCCTTCTCTCCCTCATGGTACTCCTTCAGGAGTGCCGGAATATCTGCGGGATCCAGCTCCAGGTCTGCATCCTGCACAAGTATTGTATCACCCCTGGCTGCATCTGCCCCTGCAGCTACCGCGGCACCCTTTCCGCCATTGATGTTGAGCCTGATCACCCTGATATTCGCTGCTTCAGTGCTGAATCTCTCTGCCAGTATGGCCGAATCATCCGTCGAACAGTCGTCAACGATTATCACCTCAACCTGACGGACGAAATCCGGCATCACGGTATTGATGACCCTCTCCAGCGTCACGGTGATGGCGCCGGCTTCGTTGTACATCGGAATGATTATGCTCAGGTACAAGATTGAAGGTTAAAGGATAAAGGTTAAAGGATAAAGGATAAAGTTAGTATAGAAATGCGATCAGGCAATAGGGGGCCGAGCGTTAAGTCCCGACCTTGTAGGTCGGGATAGCGAAGGGGCCTGATTGCAGGTAGGAGGCAGTAGTGGGAGGAATTAAGAATTAAGAATTAAGAATTAAGAAATTGACTGTATGGCACTTAGGCCAATAGATTTAAAAACTTTACGGATTTTCGATGTGCGATTTTCGATTTGTAAAAATGGGGAGAATCAATGTGTGACAAGGGATTTTGGATGTTCGATTTAAGGTGGCCGGCAATATGGTGCAAAAAAAAAGAGACCGGTCAGGGTCTCTCTTTCATGCATTATCGGGTGATGCTTATTTCTTTGCGGGTGCTGTCTCCACGTTATCGCATACACCGTCGTTATTCGCATCGACGAATGCAGGACCTTTACCGTTAAAACGGCCTCTTCCCGGAGCGGTGCCGGTGGCACGGCCCATTCCTCTTCCCTGACCGGCCATTGCTGCTCTTCCCTGTCCGTTTCTCGGGCCCTGAGCCAATCCCTGACCCTGACCCGGACCGCGGTTGGTTGCTGCCTGGTTGGCTCCTGCCGAGTAGGCCCTGCGGCCCATGCGGGTTCCGTTTGTGTAATTGTCGCAAACGCCGTCCTTGTCAGCATCGACATAAACATTGCCTGCTGCACGACCTCTGCCGATCTGCTCCGGATTCTGCTGTGCAGTCTGTGCCGTGGCTATTGCCGTCATTGCTATGAACGCTGCTACCGTAAAAAATAGTCTTGTTTTCATGTTTACTTGTTTTTCGTTATTACTTGTTTTGTTTGTTTTCTGTTTACATTTACTCTGATGAAAACAATCACAAAAGGTTTAACGCAGGTAACAGAAAAAATAAATAAACATTATATTACAGCCTGATATTTCTGAGCCTCAATGCATTCCATACCACTGAGACAGAGCTGAAGCTCATGGCGGCGGCAGCGATCATCGGGTTCAGCAGCGGCCCGCCAAAGAGATGCAGGACTCCCATGGCCACCGGGATGCCGAGGATGTTGTAAAAGAAAGCCCAAAAGAGATTTTGTTTAATGTTTCGCATCGTAGCGCGGCTCAGCTTCAGGGTCGTGACGACATCGCGCAGGTCGCTCTTCATCAGTACCACATCTGCCGCCTCCATAGCCACATCTGTACCGGAACCGATTGCTATGCCCACATCAGCAGTTGCAAGTGCCGGGGCGTCATTGATGCCGTCGCCGACCATGATGACGCTTTCTCCGCTGTTTTTTATTCTTCGTATCTCTCCTGCCTTGTCTCCGGGCAGTACGCCTGCAATGACATTGCTTATGCCGGCTTCTTCTGCTATATGCTTTGCTGTTGCCTCGCTGTCACCGGTGATCATCATCACCTCCAGTCCCATTTTGCTCATCTGCCTTACAGCCTCCGCAGAGTCTGTTCTTATGGTGTCGGCGACGGCTATCACTCCCTGGCATATGCCATCAGCAGCCACAAAGAGTACTGTTTTGCCTGCCGAAGCAAGGGATTCGGCTGCGGTCTCCATCTCAGCAGTATCAATCTTCCGTTCCCTCATCAGCCGCCTGTTGCCGGCAAGGATGTGTCTCCCGCTGGCAAAGGCTTCCACTCCGTATCCGGGCAGTGCGCTGAACCTCTCCGGTGCCGCGGTGGATATCCCGTTCTCTTCCACATACTCTGTCACCGCCCCGGCAACAGGGTGTTCTGACCTCTTCTCTGCCGATGCTGCGAGTGCCAGGAGCTCTTCCCTGTCCGATCCCGCAGCGGGGACAATGTCCGTGACTGCATGTCTGCCCGTCGTTATCGTGCCTGTCTTGTCAAGCACTACCACTGTTGCCTTGCGGGCTGTCTCGAGTGCCGCTCCGCTCTTTATGAATATGCCGTGCCTGGCACCTCTGCCCGTGCCGACCATCACTGCTACCGGGGTAGCCAGTCCGAGAGCACAGGGACATGCAATTATAAGTACGGAGATAAGTACTGTAAAGGCGAGCCTGAAATCGCCCGTACCCAGGAGCCAGCCCGAAGCTGACAGCAGGGCGAGAAGCATGACCACCGGGACAAATATCCCTGATATTTTGTCAGCCAGCCTTGCTATCGGCGCCTTTGATCCCTGTGCCTCCTCCACCATTTTGATTATCTGTGCCAGGGTGGTGGCACTGCCTACGCGTGTAGCCCGGTATGTCACGGAACCGTTGATGTTGATGCTTGCCCCGGTTACCTCCGAACCAATGCTCTTCTCCACAGGTGTGCTCTCTCCTGTGAGCATCGATTCGTCTGATGATGTCTCTCCTTCAGTTATGACACCGTCAACCGGGAACCGTTCGCCGGGCCTCACTATAAGAAGGTCTCCCTCTGCTACCTTTGCTGCCGGCACTCTCTTTTCCTTACCGTCGCGGATGACGGTGGCCAGGGGAGGAGTGAGGGAGAGGAGCTCCCTGATGGCACTGCCGGCCTTCGACCTTGATCGCGATTCCAGGTAACGTCCGGTGAGTATCAGTGTTATAATAGTTGCCGCCGATTCATAATAGAGGTTGTGGACGAAGTGACTGTCGCCCCCTGCAATCCTTAATGTGGCATAAATACTGTATATGTATGCCGCGGCTGTGCCCATGGCTACCAGGGTATCCATACCCGGATTACCCTTCAGCAGGGTCTTCGTACCGGCTGTATAGAAGTGACGGCCTGTCACTATGACTCCGGTGGCCAGAGTAAACTGCAAGAGAGCAAATATAAGGGGGTTTGATCCCGGGTCTGTAAACGCCGGCAGACTGGCCCCTGCCATGGCTGCCATGGCTACTGTAAGAAGCGGGATAGTGAATATAATTGACCATATGAGCCTTGACTTCAGTTTCTTCGTCTCCGAACGCCTGGCCCTGCGCTCCTTCTCGTCATCGATGGCCCTGTAGCCTGCCCTGGTGACGGCATCAATGATCTGGCCGGTGGAGGTGCGCTTATCGTCAAATTTTACCGTCAGCCGCTCCGTTGCCAGGTTGACGCTGGCAAAAGATATGCCGTCAACCTTTGCGGCAGCCTTCTCTACATGAGCTGCACACGATGCGCAGTTCATCCCCTCTATGGCAAACGATTTATCGGTCATGATGAAAAGTCTTTTTCTTAATAAACAAAGGTGGGGATAAAACGTTTACCGCCGACCGGTTTTCATTCAACCAAACTGATGGGACGTGGTCTTGCCGGGTTGCGTAATCATTGAACCTTCATGCTGTCTCTCATGATTATTTATTAAAAATCATCCGCGGTGAAATCCTGCATTGAAATGTAATACCTATTTTGGAAACTCGCAAATAACCAACCTTGCAGGTTTTGTCGGGCACTTTTGCCGGGGATGGCATGATGCGGAGTATGCTGCAGTTCAATCACTATTATAACCGTGAGGACTTGGGATTGTGCACCAGGTATTACCTGTGATTCCATTCGGGGAGAACCTTCCGCCGATGGCCTCTCAGCACCAGGTATTACCTGTGATCCCTCTCGGGAAGAACTTGCAGACGAAGATATCTCCGTACATGGGATTACCGGTTTCACCGGTGATCCCATTGTGGGGGACCTGCAGACCATTGCACTCCTGATGAGCGCATGCGCTCATCAGGAGGTTTCATTTTCCGGCCTCACTCACCCGGGCAAGTCCGGTTTGTTCTGCCTGAAAACAAAAACCTGTTCCGTCAATGACGGAACAGGAGTGCAATGGTCTGCGGAGAGAGAGGTTCTCAAACCTTCATTTCATGGGAGTTCGGGGAAGATCAACTGGTTGAAATTCCAGTGAGTTACATTTTGGGTGGGTTCAGGGAAAATCATCAAAATACGTTACGGCAAACCGATTTTGGTCCCCGATTTTGAAAACGGGGACTAATCCTTATTGAACTTTAACATTTCATTCGCTTTGAGTTTATCCACGATCTCCATGTAGGGCTTCATGGCATCAAAGTCGCTATGCCCGGTCCACTTCATAATCACTTCAGCTGGGACACCCAAAGCAAGGGCGTTAACCACAAATGTACGCCGTCCGCAATGAGTTGTCAACAGTTCATGCTTGGCATAAACTTCCTCACGCCTGGAGTTGCCTTTGAAATACACCAGCCTGATCTGTTCATTCAGGCCAGCAAGCTTTCCCAGGTCCTTCAGGTAGTCATTCATTTTCTGGTTTGAGATTACAGGCAGGGCCAGTCCTCCGGGAAGCGGTATGCCTCTGTATTTTTCCAGCAGCGCCTTGCTGTACTTATTCAGGTCGATCTTCAACACCTCATCTGTCTTTGTGGTGACGATAGTGATAGTGTTATCGTGAACGTCCACTTTCTTCAGCTTGGCAACGTCAGAGTATCTCAGGCCAGTGAAGCAGCAGAAACAGAAAACATCCCGAACATTTGCAAGGGACTGGTTGGCGATCTCCAGTTTATAGAGGTCCAGCAGCTCGGTCCATGTCAGGAAGATTATCTCTTTGAGCTTGCCGCTGATACCTTTGAGTTTTGGAGCAAACGTCTCATGTGCATCTCCGGAATAGTACCTGTTTCGCTTTGCCCATCGGAGAAACCACTTAACGATCTTCAGGTCCTTTGTCACCGTTGTGTTCCGGTGATCTTCTTTTATGAGGGCCGTCATTACTTTGGCAAGGCTGGCTTCAGTAATGTCATTGATCGGTATGTCACCCAGTATCTCAACCAGATGACCAGTTACAGTCGTTACTTTCGTTATTGTCCCCTTGGTCCATGCGTTCTCACTGCCTGACCGGAGGATAAACTTATTTGCCACAAACGAGATGGAGTTCTGCTCATCTGGGCTTTTCTCTTTCCCGATCGCCACGTTGTACGCAGACCGCAACTGCTCGGCTGTAGGTATACGGTTCGTGGACTCGAAGTCATAGAAGACGGCGGCAACGGCATCTTCCATAGTTTGAATAGCTTTATTGATATCTGAGGCACTGATTTTAGCTTTGCCGTGTGACGTCCCGTTCTTGCACCGCTGGGTTTCAAGGCTCCACTTGTCAACTGTAACCCGGTAACCTACATTAAAGGCCACAGTATTCCCATTCCACCTGATCCGATAACGAAGTTTCGCATCAGGCTTCCCTTTCTCTTTATCGAGCAAAAACTGAGTATGACGCTTAATTGGCACCACCTATGACTTGTTTTCTAAGCATCCCACCTCTACCGGTAAAAAGCCAGTCAATGGAGATTGGATAATCGGTGTAAAGATATTTGATCCAGTCAAGTTGGAAGCGATCACTTTCCAACTCATGCTCACAGCGAGAGAACGATGTATATTCGATGTCATGCTCAAGTGCAAAAGCTCTTTTGCTCTTAAGAGTCCCCAAACCTATGAGGGTGTTTATAGCCTCATAAAAACGGGCGATGATTACTTTACTTTCAGGGTTATTCATAATTTGTTCTTAATATGGTTAGATCATCTATATAGTTCTTTACGGTTCCATCCTCTTTCCCATCTTGAACAAAAGATATGTCCAGTTCCAACTTAGCTGCAAGCAGCTCAGTGTCAATGATCCTTTGTACTGGTTCCTTGTTGGCGAATCGTTCAATAAGGGATAATATTTGCTGGTGCCTGGTTCTCATAAAGTGATTCAGTATTGTGTTATAAGCAATATCAAAGTAAAAAATGTGATCAATTTTATTCTTCAATCATCTGTTAATATCACTGACACTCAGCTTAAATGTGCTATATTGCTCAAAAGGCAATATCAAAGGCGCAGATACATAACTTGACTCATGCTCGTGATTTATTTTTAAACTCTGTATGCACCTCATAATCTTACACATAAAAAACATTCAAAAATATTACTGAAATATATTGCCAAATAAGCAATATGAATTATCTTTACCCCGTGATAATAGGAGCAAATATATCAAACAATCCATTCACTTCAAAATAAATTGCTTGATAGTCAACAAAAATTTTCATTTTAATTTATTTTTTACTAACTTAAACGGAGTATTATGAAAACGTTAAAAACATATTATGACGATTTGCCAGCCCAGACAAGTCCTAAAACAGACTTTATACGGGACATTGCTAGTAAATGCCAAACCTCTGAACAGACTGTCCGGTTTTGGATCTACGATAAGTTCAGGCCAAGCCGCAAAGAATTCTACAATATTCTTTCAGAAGCAACTGGCATCCCGGAAGCTGATTTATTCATGTAATGAAATGGAGAAAACCTTTAATAAGGAAGATGCAGGGAGGTGCAGTGGCATTGCCATCACATTTGATGAATACGATCCAGTCATGGTTCACAAGATAAATAAGGAGCTAAGTATCAGGACTGATTTCTCGGTACTGCAGGTGACGGTTCTAAAGCATGGCATTGAGATTGATTGGAGAGATTGTTCCGGGCTATCATTAACGAACTACAATAGGTTGTTCAGATCACTTATTATCCTGCACACGCAAGGGGGAACGGAGGTTATAAATGGTTGACAAAGCGACTCCCATCTGGCAGCTGACTGTCGGGGAGTTTATGGAGATACAAGAGCAGATGAGTAAACCACAAACAGTAATAACACCACAAGAGAAGAAATACGTTTATGGCATTACCGGGATTGCAGAGCTGTTCAGCTGTTCCAAAACAACTGCCAACGCTATCAAGCAAAGCGGCAAGATCGACAGAGCCATAGTCCAGGTCGGGAGAAAGATCGCTATTGACGCTGAGCTGGCGCTGAGTTTGGTCGGCAAAAAGAGATAATCACTTAAATCGTATATTTATGAGAGTATTTTTAAAAGAGCTGGAAATCAGCAACTGGAAGGGCATCAAACATGAGTCCTTTAATTTCACCACCAGAGACAGCTATTTCTTTGGCGCTAACGGGACCGGGAAGACCTCTGTCTTTGCATCCTTCATCTGGCTTTTGCTGGGCGTGGATAACTTTGGCCGGGCAGATCACCAGATCAAACCACTGAAAGACGGTGAGCCTGAACCCCGGCTGGACTGTGAAGTCAGTGCTTCACTGCTTGTCGACGACCATATTCAGCTGAGACTGAAACGGATACTTCACGAAGATTGGGCGAAGCCTAAAACCAAGTCTGAGGAAATCTTCAAGGGCAACACCACCCTGTTCTACATTAATGAGGTAGGCGTCCAGAAAAAAGAATACGATCAGAAGGTCGCAGAGATTTGCCCTCCACATGTATTTAAGACGGTGACGAATCCTCATTATTTCACCAGCCTGACCAGAGACGAGCAGCGTAAGATACTGTTCTCTATGGTTGACAATGTCACTGACGAGCAGATTGCCGCCGGCAACCCGGAGTACGAAGCCATGCTGAAGGAGATTAAAGGGGTAACAATGGCCCAGTTCAAAAAGTCCCTTGCCGCCCAGATAAGTAGGATACAGAAGGATATTGATGACATAACTCCTCGCATCGCTGAGTTGACCAGAAATAAGCCGGAAGCTAAAGACTGGTCACAGCTGGAGGCAAGCCTGAAGGAGAATGAGGCGGCACTGGCTGAACTGGACCAGCAGTTGACTGACAAGGCAAAGAGAAGCGAGGCCGCCAGCAATAATCGGCTAGCGCATCAGGTCGCCGTCAATGAATTGGTCAACGCCAACAAGCAGATCGAGTTCGGGGAACAGGCCAAGCGTATCGAGCAGGTCGAGGAGATGAAAAGCAAAATCAGGTCTTTGACACTGGAGATAGGTAATAGGCAGCGAGATGGAGTCACCCAGAACGCCAGACTGTCTTACTTACGTATCGAGATCGAGAAGCTCACAAAAGAGAAGGCCGCATTGCTGAGTGAATACACCAGCATAAACTCCGAGCAGCTGGTCTTCCCGGAAGGTTCTTTTGACTGCCCGACATGCCACCGGCCTCTGGACATTAATGACATTGAATCGAAACAGGCAGAGATGACTGAAACTTTCAACCAGTCGAAGGCCAGCAGGATCGAAGGCAACATCACCAAAGGTAAAGCTCTGAAGGCCCAAATCGGGACACTGGAGCTGGAAGTATCCAATCTGACAGAGGTCCCTCTGGCTGACGCATCAGACCTTGAAAAGCAGATCGAGCAGATCAAAAAGGATAAGGAGGAACTGGAAGCCAAACCGATCCCGGTTAAGGAAAATAAGGACTACATAAAGAATGAGGGCAAAATAAGCGATCTAAAGGCTTTAATCGACATTAAGGATAACACTCCAGTGGACCAGGAGCTGAACGCCGGTAAACAAATCCTGAAGGATCAAATACAGGCACTGACGATTGAACTGGCTAGCCGGGAGGCAATCAACAACACCGCCAAACGGATCAAGGAGTTGGAGGACCAGAAAAAAACTCTCAATCAGGAGAAGACAGATCTGGAGAAGAAGGAGTATGTGATAGCCCAGTTCGAGGACGCAAAAAGCATGGAATACGAATTAAGGATCAACAAGCTGTTTCAGATGGTCCAGTTCCGGCTGTTCAAAAAGCAGGTTGACGGGCAGGTAGTTCCTGACTGTGAGTGCATGGTTGACGGGGTGCTGTATTCCACACTTAACAACGCGGCCCAGATCAATGCAGGGCTGGACATCATTCGAGCAATCAGTAAGCACTTCAATCTTTACGCCCCGATCTTCATTGACAACCGGGAGTCGGTGACTGAAATCCCAGACATGGCCTGTCAGGTCATCAATCTGGTGGTTGACAAATCCTACGCCAAGCTAACGTACATATCCGAGTACGGGGAAATAAACGAACACATGAATTAATTGTGTTTAAAATATTGCTTATCAAGCAATATTATATTAACTTGCTTATTCAATCATAAACCGTAAATCAATGGAACAGAAAAACAATGAAGTTGCAAAGAAAGGTATTGACTATCTGAAGGGGGTGCTTAATGCACCCTCCGTTCAGCAGCAATTCCAGAACGCCCTCCGGGACAATAAAGATGCGTTTGTCGCATCGGTTATTGACCTGTATAACTCTGATAAGAACCTTCAACGGTGCGATCCAAATGCTCTGGTTATGGAGTGCCTGAAGGCGGCTACCATGAAGCTTCCAATCAATAAGGCTCTGGGCTTTGCTTACATTGTCCCGTTTAACCTGTCTGTCAAAAAAGCCGACGGCAGCTGGGATAAAGTTATGACACCGACATTCATGCCGGGATACAAGGGCTACATCCAGCTTGCCATGAGAACCGGGCAGTACCGGAATATCAATGCTGACCTTGTTTACAAAGGGGAACTGGAGAGAAAAGACAAGCTGTCCGGGGCGATCTCTTTCAAAGACACCAGAGATAGCGATGAAGTCGTTGGCTACTTTGCCCACTTTGAGTTGCTGAACGGCTTTTCAAAGACCCTGTACATTGACCTGGAGACAATGGCAAAACATGCCAAGCGTTTTGCTGCCAGCATTAAGGCAGACAAGGCAGTGACGGTTCAGAGCCTGATGGTACTTGCCGGCAAGGACCCTGTTGGTCTGGGCTGGGTTGGGGGTTTTGACGGAATGGCCTTGAAGACAGTTCTCAGGAACCTGCTCTCCAAATATGGATACCTTTCTATAGAGATGCAGACCGCACTGACTTCCGATATCGCTGCCGATTCGATGGAGGACCGGAACAATGCTATTAGTGAAGCGGATGTTCAGACAATCGACATCAGCGGGGACCAGCCCACCTTGCCTGAAGGAGCAGCATCAAATGGAGCAAACGCACAGGGCGACCTACCTTATTAGCAATGCAGCTAACGGTCTTAGGGTCTTCATCTGCTGGCAATGGCTATGTGATTCAATCCGAAACAGAGGCCCTCATTCTTGAGACTGGAGTAGGATTGATTGCTGCCAAAAAAGCACTGGACTTCAATATCGCAAAGGTGGCAGGTTGCCTGATCTCTCATGTTCATGGAGACCATGCAAAATATGCAATTGACTACAGCCAGGTCTTCCAAACGTATGCCCCAGCATCAGTGATTGCCATGAAAAGTCTGGAAGGAGCAACGGAGGTTCTGCCTTTGGTCAGATTTCAGACCGGGCGTTTTACTGTCTTGCCATTTCCGGGCCACCATGATGTCCCCTGCATGGGGTACATTGTCAGTCACCCGGAGATGGGGAACCTTATGTTTCTGACCGATAGCTTTATGTGCGAGTACAGTTTCAAAGGCCTCAATCATGTCATGCTTGAATGCAATTACACCGACAAAGCATTGGAGTATGCAATAGATAACGGGCATACTCAGGCATGGGAAAAGCGGCGACTGATGACAACTCATATGGAACTGCAAACGACAAAAAAAGTCTTGCTTAATCAGGATCTATCCGGGGTGAATACAATTACCCTGATACACATGTCGGGGAGGAACAGCGATAAAAACGAGATCATTGCCGGGTTGTCAGGGATCTCCGGGAAGCCGATTGTCATTGCTGACAAGGGGTTGACCATTGACCTGAACCTATCGCCATATTAACTGGAAAATTAATCCCGAATACATTGTCCATTAAGCAATATTAAAAATATCTTTATGCAGAGGAAAATATTCGGAGTGGACGCCGGCAAGTTGAATGACTCCTTTTTAATCTGACAGAACGTCCACGAAGCAGTCAGGTTAGGATTGGAGTCATTTTTATTCAAAACTAAACCGAATGGATGAACTAAAGAGAGAGACAGCTGAAATACAGGCTTACCTTGATATTGTCTGCTCCAATAACCCGGAGGAACTTGCCGACAGAATTTCTCAGCTCATGTCCTATATGGCGAGATCAGGGGAGTTGCTGGCCCATGCCAAGCAACTGCTCCGGTCCCGGAAGTCGGAGGAGATCAGGAACACCATCATGGCAGTGGCGAAGTCTGAACGACTATCTGCCAGTGTGCAAAACGCACTATTGGACAGCGTATGTGAACAGGAGGCGTTTCTGGCTGACTGGCTGGACCGGGTGAATAAGTCTTGCACTCATCAGATTGAAGGGCTTAGATCGCTTCTTAGCTACGAAAAAGAAGGGCTGCGCCTGACCAAGAACGGGTACTGATGGATGACGGCGGTTACATAAAACTATGGCGTAAATTCATTGACTGGGAATGGTATGATGACAATAACTGCAAAATTGTATTCCTGCACCTGTTGTTAAAGTCTAATTACAAGCAAAAACGATGGAGGGGCAAAATCATTGAACGTGGGCAATTATTTACGTCAACAGAGAACCTGTCGAATGAGCTTCATCTGTCTCCAATGCAATTAAGGATAGTGTTATCTAAATTAGAAAGCACCGGAGAAATCATAAAAAAAGGAACAAGCGAAGGAACATATATAACGGTATGTAAATATGATAGTTACCAGTCTGCCGCACCGGCCGAGCAACAAACGGATAACGAACGAGCAACAAGCGAGCAACAAACGGATAACAAGCGAGTAACAACAACTAAGAAAGAAAAGAATATAGAAGAAGGAGAAGAAGTAATTACTGGCACACCTGTCGATGTGCCAAAAAGTCCCACACAAGATTTGCCTGACTGGATTATTTCTGAATGGGCAAGGGCCTATGAAAAATCATTCGGTATGAAATATTCTATTGCAAGCATGGGAAAAGAAAGGGCGGCGGCAGGGGCGTTGATCAAGCATTATAAACAGCAATTTCCTGATGGCAAAACCGAGGACGCAAAAGACAGGTTCTCAAACTGGTTTCCACTGGTTATCTATATTGACGATGCGTTCATTCAGGATAACCTGACCCTTTCTATGGTTGCAAGTAAATTTAACGAGATCAATAAAATATTGAGAAATGGAAAATATAAAGTCCTTAATAAAAACGGCAACAGTCCAGCTACGAGAGAAGACCTCACAAGGGTTATCGACAAATACTTCCCTCTTAATCAGGGCGCAGTACAATGATTCGATAAGCGTGTATGCAGGTGTCTTCACAAATGAAGTGGCAGCAGTAAACATTACGAAAATTAAAGCGGCGTTCCCGGCTCTGCCTGACGGATTCTATGATATCCTGGCTTCAAGGATAATCGACAACAATTTCTGTAACGAGAGGCTTACCGATGCTGTGAACCATGTTATTGACACCTGCCAGTATCCGACACCAACAGTCGCTGATTTCGTAAGTTTTGACAGGAAGATCAAGGTCTTTAATTACGAGGAGATGCTAAAGAAGGGCAGCGAGTTCGGCAATGAAATCTGGAATAACTACCGGGCCATACAGTTTAAAAACCGGGCAAAGAAAGTCTGGGTACATGTCGATGACATTAAAATGTTTAACCTCAATGATGAGGTTTAAAACCATATTCAAAGTATTGCCTCGTAGGCAATTAAGTAATTAATACAAACCATTAAACGAATAAAACGAATGGACAAAACACTTGGTAAAGAGATACCTACTCTACAAAGAGGAACATACCTGAACGACAATTGTGACGCAATCGTCGCAATGGGTTACATGAAGCGGCTCGGCCCGGAGAAGATTCAGGTGATGAAGGACGAGTTGTCTGAAGCTGCCATCCAGATCAATGATATTGAGGACGAGAAGAAGGCCATAATTGAGAAATTCAAAGAAGAACTAAAGCCGCTGAACGAGCAACGCAAGCTTTTACTGAAGGGGCTGAAGCAGAAGGCTGTATTCGTAGAAAGTGAGACTTGCTACAAGTTTGCCTTCCCGGAAGAAAAAATGGTTGGTTTCTACAACATAGAAGGTGACCTGGTTGACTTCAGGCCAATGACCGGTGATGAAATGCAGCCGACGATATTTCAGGTAGCCAGAAAAACAGGTACAGACAAGTAAACAAAAAACGATGACAAAGAAAGAGTTAGTATTCCTTACGGCAGAACGTGCCAGTGTGGACAAAGAGTTAGTGGAGAAGGTTCTGAACGCTATCCTGAATGAAACCAAGAAAGCGATTACGTCCGGGAAATCGGTGTTCATCCGGGGCTTTGGCACACTGGAGCCGGTGATCAGAAAGGAAAAAACAGGACAGGATATCAGAAGGGGCAATTCAGTCGTCATCCCTGCTCATGCAGTTCCCCGTTTCAGGGCATGTCCCAGCTTCAAAGACGAAGTGAAGGAAGGCGCAACAATAAGAGCAAACGAATTTTAACCTAAACCATATATATCATGCAAACAGAAAAACTACAAATCAATTTTGCAGACGGAGTACAGGTTGCGGAGGTAGTTATCCGGGAAGTCAATTCCGTAAATGAACTCCCGGTTAAACCGCCTGTAAAAACAAGTATATCCGGAACGATAGGCGCACTGGTAGAATTCCTTACCCAGAGAAGAGATCAGCCAGACCAGGTGAACCAGAGACGCTGTCACATTATGGTGGATCGGGAGGCGATGTCAATGATCCTGACCATAAATGAAGATGACCAGTACAACACCGGAGAGGTCATAGGGAAGCTGGTTCAACATCCAAAGTTTGTCGAGTTTGGAATCAACTCAGGCAAGGAATGGGAACCGAACGAGTTGGGCCAGTTCATGAAAATGAACCGGGCTTATTTTGTTGACAAGGCCGGAAATATGAAGTTGGTGTCTGAACTGAAAAATTTCAATGCCAACGTGTCATCAAAAGTCGAAAAGCAAAGGGCTGAGTCCGGTGACTTCAAAGACAATTATTCGGGTATTGTCACCTCAAACCTCCCTGAGTCCTTTAAGCTGAACATTCCATTATTTAAGGGGAACCAGCCAGAGGAGATTGAGGTTGAATTCTATGCGTCAATCAATGGACGGGTTGTTAGCCTTCAGCTTTTCTCTCCCGGTGCAAGTCAGGCGATGGATGAAATCAGGGACACGATAATTGATGAGCAGATAATGGCAGTTAAGGTGCTTGCTCCCTTCATCGCAATTATTGAGCAGTAGCATCTCTGGCTATGAACAAACCGATTGAGAATACAGAATACACACGGATCGAGTATAGCAGACCGAAGGCAATGTTCGGGGCGTTTTACGCCCTGATATTGCTGGTCGGCATAACTGGAACAGGGACATTCGGCTGGCTGCTGTTTGTGGACTGGATTATGAATTTACTGTCAAAATAGAGGACATGATTAAAAAGATTCAAAACATTTCTGACATCGTGCTGCATATTCTCAGGACCAACCCGGAGGCAAGGGACAATGATGAGCTGTTAAGGTTCAAAGTGCATGCGGAGCAAAGGGGGTTTATCAGGAACTTCAACTACAGCCTGAATGACTATGTCAGGCTTTGCATCTCCAGACAGCTTGCCGGGCATGAGAGCATCCGCAGGGCCAGACAAAAGCTACAGGAATTGCACCCAGAGCTGAGAGGCCAGACCTACCGGAAAAGGGAAAGCCTGGAGACGGAGATGAGACAAACCATAAAAAGCCTGAAGTAAAGAAAAGCAGCATCTCCTTTAAATGTCTCGTTGCATGGAGGTTAAGTGCAAACCGGGATGTCCGCCTAAAAGGATTTTACTATTAACCTAGAAGAATAAAAAATAAAATAGCAAGAATTGCCATTAGCACTGTGCATCCACAACCAAATTGAAATGAATCCTTAGAACAGCCCTCGAGACCTTCTTGGAACTTTTCAAATCCAGATTTTTGCTTCTCTTCACTATAAAAATTACCCATCGGCTTCAATAGGTATCCACAGTGAGGGCATCGATCCGCCTGATCACTGATTCCGTTATGACATTCAGGGCATAAAATAAGTGTCATTGCAGTTTCTTTCCCTTGTAGTAACTAATTGCAATCTTGGGTTGATATCTTTATTATTATGTTCTCATTGAACCATAAATTGCTTACACAAATTATTTTCATATACAGCCAATGAGTAACACGGACCTTCTGTATCCATACCGGGTAGATACATGAAAATAGTTAGTTCTCCCATTTCTGAACTATAGTTATTACTGCAAATATAATTTGCTGTGGCTTTAAGTAATTCTTCCGTTGGTCTTGAATCTGTATTAAGCCTTACTCTAAATACCCATCTCGGATTATTTACTGGAAATGTAATATCAGTTTTTTTTACTATAGTGTAGTCTAAAATAGCTTTTCGCTCTTCCTGATCTTGTGTAGTTGTTATTGCACTGTTAACTTTGCCAAGAAGCATAAAGGCATCCATACATACAGTGTAATACTGAGGACGGGTATAATAACGAATTATTTCCTCGAGAGTTGTTTTAGCTTGTTGAAGTTGACCGTCCGCATAATACCCTTCGGCTTTCCTTAGGAGGATTTCCGGATCATGCAAATTTGTCTTTAAAGAATCTATATGAGCATATTGACTTTTAGCTCGTGCGCTTTTGCTCTTATCTCCTGGGTTACATCCAACTACAAACAGTAAGAAAAGAAAGAGGTGCACACCCGAGAATAGCATTATCTTTTTCATAATCCTTCAACTATCATTTTCAATACTTTGTATGCTGGTTCGTAAACTGTATTTGTATCCCTGTTCGGAATTATTTGACCGTGGAACAGTACGTTTCTCAAATTGTAAAGCATTTCAAGCACTCCCTTAAAAATAGTGATTGGTTCCTTTATTAAGTTGTATTGTCCCACTTGAATACAGTTGGTTGGGTCTCCTGAAAGTAAATTTATTGGTTTGAACGGATTTGCATCTCTGAATTTTTGTTCCAAAAACTGTCTCTGAATTCCTGAAAGTCTACCAAAAGATCTGTCTGATCGTAAATGATGCAAATCATAATCGGTATGACTGTAGTTCAATAAGGTTCTGCTGGTTGAACTGATAACAGTGGCGATTGACTTGGTAATTACTGAACCAGAAAGAGTAAGTCGAACCTCATAATTGATGCTGTTGTACGAATCATTTTGGTTAATGCAAGTTCTGTCCATTTCAATAACAAAGTTTTCAAAATAGATTCTTTGCCTGTTATTCTCTACTAGTGTGTTGTTTAAGCAATAATGTAAATGAGCCAAATTGGAACGGAATAGTTCACTTTCGTCATTCGCTCCATTTAGTAAACCTAAGAAGCGGTTTCTTGCTGCATTAGCTGTTGTTTTAATTTCATTAATTGCCTCACGATCTGTTCTTAGTGCAGGATAGTAGGTTTTGTACCAGGCATTGAATGGAATCCAAGCTTTAACAAATTGAGTGAAATAGTCAATGTCTGCTAAAGACTTCCATCTATCTGCATTCTCCGTATAAGTACTTGGCATATCAATCCGTATTATCTTGTATAAAGGTCATTGCCATTTCTTCATTCTGCTCTATCGCCATTTCAACGGCTGTTTTAGCTACTTCTAGAATGTGCTCCGATTGCTTTTTGAGTTTGAAGCTTTCTTCAACCAAATCGGCAATTTCCTGTTGTTTTGTAAAATCAATAATTGGAACAACAACATTTTCGATATCAGAAATTCTCCAATGTAAGATAATTGAACCACCTGCATCACGTTCGGCTTGCATTTGAACCAGTTGTGAATTTAAAGCTAAGGTCAAATATTCAGGGATTATCTGTTCTTTGTGATTAACCTTTAAATGCAGGATTGCGCCCGAAGTAATAAAATCAGCATCATTTCTAAGCATATAGGCAGTACCTACACTGCCATCTTTTGAGAAGAGAATAGTCTCCTTTTGTGGTTTTAGCTTTATAATTAGTTTCTCATTTTCTTTGCAGAATGAATCGTTAAGCTTCTTTTCCGGCTCATATACCCCAAATTTATTGTAATCTGATACTCTTAAAAATGGCAAGCCTTCATTGGAATAAACATCAGAACCAGGCTCAATAGATTTTTTGATTGATACAATATTTGCCAATCGGTCATATTTTTGAACTTTAATACGATCTACAACCTCTGCGTATTTTTTTTGATAATACTCTGCATCCAATCGTTTTGTAATCCAAAAAGTCTCTTTAAAACTTTTGATATTTACTGGATCTGTGCTTGGTTCATAGTTTTGTAAGCCAATTTCTTTTAACAAAATTGATTCGGCATTAGTATAAGTTTGTTTGAATAGTGAGCGCATTTCATCATTCAATAAAACTAAAGTTTCAATTTTTTCTTGAAAGGGTATAGAAAGATTAGCAATTTTTAATGTTCTAATTCTATACAAAAACAAATTCAGTTGTACATTACCTGTACTTTCTCGGTATGTTTGAAATCTTCCATATTTTGAAACTAAAAATGTTGAAATATATCGAGGATAAAAATCTTTATTTTTAAGTCTAATAATACCAACATGTCTATCTGAATTTGCTGGTAAAACTGATTTGTTCACAACTGCACAATTTCCAATAGTACCAACAGTAGAAATAATAATATCATTTTCTTTTAGTGCGGTTCTTGGATTTAGTTCATGGGTTTTTTTTGAAATGAAAACTTGTCTAGTTAAATCAAAATAATTTTCCCTAGGTGTAGTTGCTGAAAATAGATTTACGTTACTATCATCAGAATAATCAATAGAAGTGTGTATGCCGTCTGTAACATATCCAAAATCTGATACTTTTTTATAACCAACTCTATTAAGTGTTTTTAAGTTTACTAAGCTGGATTTCACAAAATATTCGGCATCTAATCTAAAATCAAAGTTATCTTTTAAAAATTCAGTTGATTTTAAAATTGTTATTTCCAGCCCTTCTAACAAAGCATTGTACTTTGCTTCATTAAAAGGGCTCAGAGAAAAAAACTTAGTTTCTCCTTTTTAGCAAATTCCGCAAAGGCTTCTGCAATGCCATCCTTAGTTAATCCGTCATGGTTAAAAAGGTCGTGTTTTACTATTAAATGCCCATGGGTATCTAACAAGTAATCGTCCAAATCGTCTGGCATGGTTTCGTATTGCTTTTCTGCTTCGGGTGCATCGGTATCAGGACCATTTCTTATATTGCCGGCAGCAAAAGGAGCAATTGCTTTTAGGAAATCTTTCTTGCGAACAAATATTTTTTCGCCGCTGTTATCTTTACTTCGCTCCTGCATGGTCGCAAAGAAGATTGGATAATCCTCTACTTTGGGGCAAAGAATGTCGTCCCATTTTTGAACGAATAAAACACTTGTCTTTGTGCCAGTATGAGGTTTAAAAACGTTGCCATGTAACCCTACTACCGCAAGTATTCGGCAATGCTCTGCAATAAACTCTCTAATTTGTTTATCACTGCTGTTATTAAAACGTCCTTGTGGCAATACAATTGCCATACGTCCGCCAGGCTTTAGAAAATCGAGGTTACGCTCAATAAACAAAATATCTCTGCCTACTTTGGTCTGATATTTACCATTTGAGTTTTTACCAAGTTCATATTTAGAAAGGATTCGGCTTTCTTTTATGTCACCAGCAAATGGCGGATTTGCCATTAAAATATCAAATTCAAAATCTTGGTTGTTGTTTTTATCATGTCTTAACCTTTTAAGTTTTTTCCAACCTTCATTGTAAACATCAAGCCAATCTTCATCGTATTTGGTTTTCTCGTCCCAACGTTCCCAATCTAGTGTATTTAAATGTAAAACATTTGTTTGCCCGTCACCTGCTATCAGGTTTAGAGTACGTCCAACCCTTACCGCTTTTTCGTCAAAGTCAATGGCAAATACTTTTTCCTGTACATAGTCAATACAGCGTGGTGGTTTGGTTTCAAGGGTAAACAAATGACTTTTATCCAAGCCTTCTTCTTTCATTATTTGCTCCCAAACATGGAAAATCGTGTGTACAGGAAAACCGCAACTACCGGCGGCTGTATCAATCATGGTTTCGTGTGGTTTGGGGTTCAGCATTTTCACTGCCATATCAATCACGTAGCGAGGTGTAAAATATTGTCCCTTTTCGCCTTTGCTACTCTTGTTTATTAAATATTCAAAGGCTTCGTCAACCACATCAAGATTCGAGTTGAACAATTTAACATCTTGAAGTGATGAAACACAAACTGAAAGATGAGAAGGTGTAAGCATTATTTTTGCATCATCTGTAAATACGCCTTGCCATTTCCTTTTGGTTTGATCGAAAAGTCTTTGAAGTTTATTTTTTAATTCAGTTTCGGTATCTCCATAATTTCTAAACTCTAAATGACGAGAGCGACTGCGTCCACTCTCCATTTCGTCATAAAGTTTTGTGAATATTAGTTTGAAAAGTTCCTCAAAAACATCAACCCCAGCATTTGCCAAAACTTCGTCTTCCATTTCGAGGATTAGGCCTTTAAGCGATTTACGTTCTGTAACTAACTTATCTTTTGCAATTAGATCATCAATTGTCCACCTTTCCTCTAGAATGTCCGAAAGTTTTTGGTCGGATCTAGGTATGTTTGGTATATCTTCAAAATAATTTGGGTCTTTTCGGTAATAATACGAAATTGAATCTCCATTGCTCCAAATCCCAATTGGTGCACCCGTTGCGTTACAGTATGATTTTAATTGTTCTTTCCCGTCTTTTAGTTTTGGCTTCTTAAGTTCAACTATTATGAAAGGCGTGGTAGTCTGGTCTTTGTCGAATATTATAATATCAGCTCGCTTTTTCTCTCTTCCAAATGAAACAGCATATTCAAGCTCCATTTGAGAAACAGGATAACCAAAATCCTTCGTTAATACCATTAAATAAAGCTGTCGGATAACTTCTTCGGGTGTGAGCTTAATTTCCTTTTTCCTCACTAGGCAATTAATGTAAGGCACATCTTTCTCTTTGGCCTCACGAAGTACAATGCTTTCTTCAAGTGCTTCAATTTTATCTAGGCTAAACTGTGTCAGCTTGTAGCTGGTATCCTTAAGAATCTCTGTTAATGTCATAATATTTTGTTCTATCTTATTTTTCATCATAAATGTATCAATTTTCGGGGGTGTGGAGACAAGAATAGAGCTCTTTTGCTGGTTTTGATCTGCAAATCAACAGGTGCGACTTGCAAATGCTGTTTTGTGCGTTGGCTGTTCATTAAGTTAAGATACAAAGCCTGATGAATATAGATAGCAGCGTTCCCTTTAAATGTCTCGCCGTTGGTGGGGTATCCCAAAGATTGGTCTCATATGCCATCAAGAAAAAGCCCCGAGCCTGTCTGCACACTCGGGGCTAAGGTGTCTCGCTGCAAGTACCTCGTGTGAGGTTAGTCGCTGCATGTTGCGACCCTGCAACATCAAATATCGGAAGAATTAATATACAAGTCAAGACCTCTGGAAAAATTTTCCTGGTGATTGGAAAGCAATTGAATATGCCGGCCTGTTACTCGGTGGCTATCAAATAATATATACGATAACAATAGATCCTGAAATGATCAGCCTATTTATGTCATATTTTCAGGTTCAGTTGGTTGAATATATCTTTTTTAAAGCGATAACCATCACACGCTGGGTTGGGAACTAACCATGCTCCATTTTGTTTGTGCGATAAATTGTAATTAAGCGGAGTACCAAAACGATCGATTAATATATTGTCTAATTCCCAAGTGGCCGTTTCTCCATAGTACACTACATTGCCTTCATCATCCCTGAGTTCAAATGGTATTACATAACGGCTGGAATTGTTTTCAAGCCACCTGCAAGGACCTTTTAGGAACAATGTTAATGGCATTCCCTTTTCAGTACAATACTCTATCCCATAAAGGTCATGCCAATGTTTATGACAGTCACGGCAAAAAGTGACTAATAAATTGTTGGGGTATTCCCACGGTTGTTTTTTTATTATGTAGTAAATATGATGAACCTCTAGATTGGCTTCCGCATTACAGTATAGGCAATGATGGTTATCTCGTTTAAATATCTCTTCTCTTTTTGCTAACCATCTTGGGTCTTTTAGAATTGGATCGAATATTGTGTCGAACTGCTTCATAGTATATTTTCGTGATTACCAAGTGAGGTGGATCAAAATGATAAAAAAAATTAATACCTACATATTACGGCTAACGTTCGGCGGTATGTGCAGGAAGGGATTGCGGGGTACTATTCTGTCCGCCGACACGAAATTTTATGCGGGGCAGAATGCTTGAATTACTACTGAAACCCTTATTGCATATAGCCTTTGTTGGCAGCATATTGTTATTTTTCTCCTTTAAATTTGTGATACACATTTCCATTTATAAGAAAAAGTATAAAATATGCTAATAAAATAATATGTATAACAATAATTTCAACTGTCAACCAATGAATTGACGAATTATAAAAAGAAAACTCAAATTTTAATATGTTTTTTGAATACAAATCAATTAATTCTTTAATCCATAATATTATCCAAGTCAAAACGGATAAATCACTTAACAGCATAGTCAATTTTGAAACAGAGAATCTATACGGTTTAGTGAATATTGATTTATTATGTGTGTCAATTAATTTACTTGTTTCAGTTCTAAAAAGCTTAAAATCAAGTTCGTTTTCATATACAATAGCAATAGATTCCCAGTGTTCTTGCCAATATTTACTTCCTCTTGTACTTAATGAAAAAATGATATTAAACAACACTCCAATTAATGGGATAACAATTTGGAAATGGTCTAATGATGCACTAAAATACCCAGCATAGATTATCGTAATTGTTCCCCAAAAGAATAGAGTTCTTTTCCAAAAATTTTCAATTTCGAATTTTCTAAGTTCAAATATTTTATCATACATATTAATCCCATACGTATTTTTCATTTTTTCAAAATCACTTTTTAGTTTTTCTGTTTTAGTTTTTGGCATATTATTTATTTTGGACATTTTTTTTTTGAATTCTTTTCAAGTAATTCCTTTGCTTGTTCCAACATTCTTAAAACACCTTGAGCCGCTTCAACAAATTTGCTATTATTAATTAGGCTGTTAGCATTTGTTTTCCAATTTTGATTTTTATTAACACTATTATCCCAAGTGCTAGTCATATGGTCAAAATAATTTTTACAATGAATTCGAATTTCCTTAATCTTAAATCCTTTGGGTTCAATGTTTTGAGATATTTTCAGCAAAATAAGCAAAACGTCATCAGGAATTGTAGTCATTCCATTCCAACTTTTTCTCGGTAGAAGCTTAGTCGGTTGTTGTTGAAGATTAATTGATTCTTCCATAATTGTTATTCCATTGTAAACTTCTTCTATTAATGATTCGATAATTGCAACTCCAAGCCTACTTTTATCTCTTCTATCTCGCCAAACTGTTAGTCTTGTCAATAAAATAAAGGAAGTAACAGCAACTAGGAATGGAAATATGAAATTTTCAATTAGTTCCTGAATAAATATTATGCTATCTGTCTGTTCGTTACACATATTTTATGCGGTTTAAGTTTCGTCGTTAGTTTCTGTCTTTGTGCCATTGCTGCCAACTTGCTTATATGGTAAGAAAGGTAATCATAAAGCTCTAAATAGCAATGGTTCTGAAGGTGGTTAATCAAAATGCAGCATTCCCTTTAAATGTTTTGCCGCTGGGGGGTGTCCCAAAGATTGTACTCATATGCCATCAAGAAAAAGCCCCGAGCCTGTCTGCACACTCGGGGCCAAAGTGTCTCGCTGCATTGCCTCATGGGAGGTTAGTCGCTGCATGTTGCGACCCTGCAGTAACAAATATCGGAAGAATATTTATACAAGTCAATACCACTGAAAAATTTCCCTTTGGCCCAAGAGCAATTGAATCTACTGACCCGTTATAGGGCGGTTTATTTGAAAGCCAATTTCCACAAACTTTCTACTGCATAAATTCATTTCACACAAAAATTTACCAGGGTTCAATAGAAGTCCATAACTACCAAACTATTGAAATATCTTATCGTACCATTTTGTAACATCTTCCATTATAAACTCATGATACTCGTAGATTATTTTCACCAAGTCAAATTCAGCCCTCTTGCTTTTGTTTTCATTTAGGGTAAAATATCCGTAAAAATCTCCTGCTTTGTCGACAATTACTGGTGGGTCATTGGAATATTTATTCCAAGGCGACATGGTATTATATTCAGAACCATAGGTGCCATAGGCATTCCATATAGATTTTAAATTGTATTTTGATCCATAGGTGCCATAGGCATTCCAAATAGAGTTTGAATTGAACTTGTTACAATTTAGGCAGCCCAGATAAACATCATGATCGCTACCTCCATAAATGTGCAGTTCTTGCGAAAAGTTTGTTTGAGTAACAAGAAGCCCCCAAAGGATAACAAGTACATATTTCTTCATTATTGAATATTTATTAATCATTCATTTGGTAGAGCAAAATCTTAATATCTCATCATTTGCTTTCTCGTAACCCAGATCACGAGCAGTTTTTAAGTCCTTACATCCAAGGTCCATCATTTCAATTTGGATGTTTGCCAGTCCTCTTAAAAAATAACACTGGCTGCATTCATATGATATTCTAATACCTGAGGTGAAGTCGTTTATTGCTTCGTCATATTCTTCTAACATAAAATAAGCCTTTCCTCGTTCGATGTAGTTTTGGCACAAACTAATGTTGTTTTTGAGAGCATTAAGATTTCCGCCCTCGGAAATCACTTCATTAATGGAATGATCAATTGCATATGTAAAATCATCAATAGCACCATCGAAATCTTCTAGCTCTAATTTTGCAGATCCTCTATCACCATATATGTCACTGTTCTTTATATCTGATTTCGTATTGGAATTTATTGAATGCGTATAATCTATCACAGCTTCTTTATATAGTCCTAGTGCATTTTTGAGATAGGCACTGAAATAGTATGCATCCTTGCCGCATTCATTTCTCCTGACAAGCTCGCTGTAAGATAAGAGACCACGAAGAGCTCCATAATCAAAATCCACTTGACTAATGAGACTATTAGTACGATGTGCCGATGAACTATAAAAAGATATTGCGCCGCTGAGATCCTTTAAAAGCTTCAACAATGTATCACTTTCCAACTCTTTAATCTCGGCTTCATAATACTCCACTTCTTCTTTTCCATACTCTTTCTCATAATATCTAACAAACGTAATTATCTGAGAATTAGAGTAACTCTCTTGGGCTCCTATCGTATTACATAAGAATATAATTGATATGCAAAGTAAAATTACTCTTGGGTTCATGATGGAATGAATTAAGGATAAAATACTCATTTCTACTCGATTAATGCGAAATTTGCTACTTATTAAACTCTTTTTCAGATATATTTTTTGACTTAAAGGTGTCATCACGATTATCCGATGATAATACGTCCAATATTAATTCAAATGAAGGTACGATCCAGTTTTCGTAAACCTCATTTCCAATTCTCTTGTCAGGTTGCTTCACTTTGTAATAATCAAGGATATCCGTACCTTTCTCGTAGTGCGCATTTTTCATAAACTTGATGTAACACTGGTTATCCAACTTTTTCTGTCTATAATCCTTGCCATAGGCAATTTTCAAATAGTATCTTCCCTCCGGAATATTTTTGATTGAAAACGTATCACCGCTCCGGACATAAACAACTCTTATACATAAGTCTCCCCAGTTGTTAATTTGCATAAGCCTGACAACTACATCCGTATTTGATCCAACGGTTACCCTTAAAAAATTATCAATATTAAAATCATACTGCGGACTTACATTTTCACACTCCGGGGTAACACCCGTTCTATAATCCTTGCTTTCCCAACCTGCTAAAGGATCAATTTCCAAGTACTGCGAGAAAACATACCCAACGTTGTTTGCGTATTCAACCAGCCACCAGCCGCTTTGCTTTTTTTCAATTAGAGAAACAGCGTCACCGCTACTAAGGGTAGCAACAATGTCATAGTTCGTACCAGGGCCACTGCGTACGTTCAAAGTCGTAGATGCAACAATAAATTGGTTATCAGATTGCCCATGAATTTCAGGAATTATTACAACCGCAAATAAAATGGTTATAAGGTATTTCATAATTTCATTCTTTATTGAAATCAATTTCGCCAGATTGAGGCCTGCTAATCTCCTGTTTCTCTGACTCTTTCTCTGAATTGAGGTTCCCACCGGCAATTCTATATTGTCGAAAAAGAACATATATGAGTAGTATAATTACAAACAATATCCATTGTTTATAATCGATGTTTATTGTTAGATTGTATTTTTGTAACAGCCTTATCTTCAATTTATAGACATTCTTAAATCACTATTTCATCTTATAAAGTAAGTAAAGAATAGAACAACTATAAATTACTTCATAAAATAATATTGGCAGTGTAAGTTATCCTATTGTTTTTATCGTACCAAATACGGAATATTGGTTGTTCAATACCCCCCATGATGAACTTACATTCTTTACCATCTTGATCTTTAGCTGGGAAAACTCCAATCTCCTCACCGTCTGGTAATGTTTGTTTCTCTGGAAGGCCATAGAAATAATACCTTTTTATTCCACTTTTTGTCTGAATCTCAGCTTTCGACTCATGGGCGTAAATGATAATTAATGAGTGGTCAACTTCAATAGTTGACTTGCCATTAACCACTTTCATGACAGTTTCTGCACAATATCTTGATGATTGTGACAAAAGTGGCACCGGGAGAACAATGAATACCGAAATCAGTACCAGAAGTTTTTGCATAATCTGTTTCATGCTGATAAGTCCTTTGAATTAATGAATTAACTAAGACAATATACTAAGAAACTATTACCATATCGTTGAAGCCACGAATCAGTATTCTAAAGGTAGCAATAAAAATTCATCTTTAGTTTGGTTTAATTGGGGCTAATACATTCGGCGGTATGTAAGACAAGTTAAAATGTTGCATTAATCACTATATTGTTTGGCAATATTTTCGGGTAGTTTTATTGAAAGAAATATATCACGTCCTCCAATCAATATTAAAAAAACAAATAAAGCAGAGTATATTACACTTCCAATTGCCGATTTCATAATTACTGCATATACAACTAATCCAATAAAAAGAAAACCTATTAGGAAAAATACCAACTTTCCTATAAAAAACATTGAGGTAGTATCTAACCTATCATCAGGAATGTATTTGACGTTCCCAACTCCTTTTATTTTACCAGCTAGATTAAGATTTGCAGAAGAATCCCCGGAGTGTAATATTTTTATAATACTACCTTGATTATAGTCCATATAATCGAAATCAATTAACACAGTATTATTTTCTTTATCATGAATTATATTAAAATTATTTGATTCATCTGTTTGATATAACAGTTCTGCACCGTATATAATAATTTCTTCTTGGGGTTCAATTCTCAACGATGAGTTTTCAGGAACGTCAGATATATTAATTGTATCGTGACCACCATTCCAGATAGCTAATTTTGTAATGGTGAAATCGTCAACGTTTTGATTTAAGTATTTTACTTCAATATTTCCAATTCTCTTTAATTCACGCTTTAAAAGATTAATACTGATTTTTGAATAGAAAGGCCTTTTTGTTTTCTTGGATTTAATAAAAAATACAATGGCTAATATTAGTCCAATTACCCCAATAGTAATACTTAAAAAATTGCAAGTATTATTATTAATTAAATCCTTCATTGTTGTTAATTTTATATGTTAATAATTGAATATAAGAATAATAGCAACCAGCGTTGAAATGTAAAAAATATACCTTCGGTCCGGTCAGTCCCATTGTGAAAAGCGGATTGTAAAGCATATAATAAATAATGATTATCCGTTAACATAAACAA